>DASYHD010000031.1:0-594483 GCA_035998945.1 Flavisolibacter sp.
AACCTCTCCGCCAGTCTCTAAACCTTCTACGTTGTCAAATAGAATTGTGAGCTTGTTACTTTCTTGGTGGCAACTCAATAAAGCAAGTGTTAGTATGGTAATTGTAATTAAACGCATGGTAGTTCTGATTGCCTACAACGTCCATCAGCTTTGCGATGGGCTGGACTTCTTTGGTTTGACAGCCGATACAAATGCTGAATAGATTGTTGATGATGAAAATAATAACTAAAGCTCAATATTTATTGTCCACCCGATGACTCCTGCTGAATAGCGATTTGTCGCTGATTGCTTTTCCGTCGGCCAGCCTATTGCAAAACTGCTGTTGTGTGCAGCCGGTCATTGTTTCGAAACTAAAACTATTAACAGTGCACCAATGCCGATAACAATGCTTGGGCTAAACATAGGTCGTGTCGGCAGCTTCCAGTAAATCAGTCCCGCTACAAATAGAAATAGACCAACAGGAACACCTAACTCAAGGTCGTTCTTAGCTTTTAAGTTAGCTTTCTGAATGCTTAAGTATTCTTGTCTTTCTTTTGTTAGGGAATGAATTTCCGTATAGCTGTCAAAAAATGTTTCCTGGCCAAGGCTAGAAAATTCAGAACTGTCCACTTTGACTGTTATTGTGTCACCTACCCTTATGTCTTGGATGATGTTTCGTTTAGCAGTTTCACTGAAGTCAAAGCCTGCGACTTGAAAAGGTTTGTCGTAACCCTGAACATGCAGTAAAACCCCTTCTTTGCCTTTTGTAATTCTAATTTCTGGCGGCTGGCTCAAAACCAAGTTGCTCACGGTCGCCAATTTAGTTTCGGCAATGTCTCTTGTGTCTTTAGGGATGAAGTAAAAAATAATTGCAAGTGCTGCTCCTAATATCGCAAGCCATAAATAAACAGGTCGTTCTTCTTTCCAGTCAGGTTTTTTAGATTTTGCCATCGTGAGGGTCGTCAGTAAGGTTGCACACAACGCAGAAAGCATTTACGAAGGCATGGCATTCTCTTGCTTCAGATTCACCGACTTTCTGCTGTTGATTATAGATATAATGTTTATATGTAGTGCGAAAGCCATGCTTTTGTGAATGCTCTGTTAGCCGAAATACGCTGTTAAGCTTTTCCCGGTTCTTTTATCCAGCACAAAATTTTTCCATCCACCTGGCGGCTCCCATTCTCCACTTCCATAAATCTGATTATCTGTAAATTTCTCAATAATGACACCGTCTATTCCTAAGTTCTTGCTATGCCAAACAATATTCCCAATTCTATCGATACAGAATAAACCTTCAGCATCTGCCACAAAGAAATGCTCATTATTGATGTACAAATGACCAAAATACCCATTCATCTCCAAAATGAGAAGGCTCTTTTTTACATTTAAATCATATAGATAGAAGTGTTCTTCATGTCCGACAAGTAGTAAATTTTCAATAATGATGGCTTCCCTGAAAGGACTACAATGGCCGCCATAGATAATCTTGAATGCCCGTTTCTCTTCTTTATCTCGCACTACCAAGTATTCAGAACGGCTGAAATGAAAAGGAGCTTCTCCAGAAATCACTTCTGACTCTCCAATTTCAGTAGGTAAATCAGGGTAAAAGGTAAATATCATCTTACTTTATAGGGAAAGGTTGAAATAGCTTCGGCTAACGTAGAAGCATTGGCGATGTGGCGGTATTCCGTGTTACGTCTGCCCAAAACCAATGCTGATTAAATGTACAAATGTTCATTGATTGTTTTATCGCTTAATAGCGTTGGGTCACGCTGGAACCGAAGCCGAAACTTGCATTTAGCTGATTGCTTGCACGTCACCCCGCCATATCTGCCAATGCACTGTTGGCTGCTGCTTTTCATACCTTTTTATCTCGGACGTACTTTTCTTTCCTGATTATTTTACCTTGTACATTGTAATGCGTCCACGTTCCGTGCTTCAAGGCTTTGTTAGGTATTAGTCTGTTCTCAGTCCTGTCTTTGGTCTTAAACCCGCCTACCGTCCTTATATGAACCTTGATGTAGCCTTTATCTTGCACGTATTGCCCAGTAACCTTCGGCTGTCCAGATGGGTAATATTCTGCATACTTTCCTGTCAAGTTACCACCTTGGTAAGAACATTCCTTCAATAAAACTCCTTCGTCGCTATAAAGCTTGTAATCACCATTGGGCTTACCGTTGATATATCTAACGCTGTCTTTTAATTTTCCATTGAGATAAAAATATTGCCTTGTTCCGTTTTCTTCATTGTCAATAAAATACTGCACCCTTTTCACCTTCAAGGCGGTGTCTTCAAAAACAAACCTACCTGTTTGCTTTTCATGGTCGTATTGACCTGTCTCCACGAGGTAGTAGGGCTTGTCGTGCCAAGACCGATACCGTTTGTATTCTCCGTGTTTAATGCTGTCTGTAATTTGATAAACCAAACTGTCAGTCAGCTCTGGTTGTGGCTCGATGCTGTAATAGAGGCCTTGTCCGTCTTTCAGTATCTGGCTTCCGTCGCTTGTCCACATATTGATGTATTTGTCTTGCAGGCTGTCACCTAAAAACTCAAGTCTTTTCTTTCCGTTTTCGTACCAATATTGCCATAGTCCAAACGGAAAGCCAGAACCGTCTCGGTAAAAATATGCGCCTTTGTATTCAAGTTGACCGTTTTCATAAAGCGACGAGTCCAACCGAATTTCCTGTCCAGTAGAACTAATAGCAAAAAGGAAACTGAGAAGTGTGATAATGGTTCTCATAAAGTTGCGCACAACGTGAAAGGGCTTTAAGCAGTATGGGAATTTGGAATACAGCTGTTCATCCTTATTCAAATGCAAAATAGAACTTCTGCCGCTTAATACATATTCTTCAGCCCATATTGCTTGAAGCCCATGTTGTACGCCGCCAAGTGTCCATCAGTGCTCTACCGCCAAGGCATCTAATCTATTTGCCAGATGATTTGCTAAAAGAAAAACTGAATCATTGTCCTTGTTTATGTCGGGACACCTGTACCACATGAAGCGATACTTTGCTGGATTCGACAATTCAACAAAAACATCCCCGCCGTCCATACATCCGAATGAGTCGCCTGCTTTCAGGTCGCTTTGTGAAGCCAAAGTCCAATAACGATTAAGGTTAAGGCTATCAACTGCGCTGTGGCGCATCGTTCTTGAATAGTCAGCATATATGCTGTCACCTCTGGTCTTGTAAAAAGAAATAGTCCGTAAATTCCATCCGTCAGTGCTGTCATTTTTGAGGATAAATAGTACTTGCGGGTCGTAAGAGCCAGAAAAATTCCACACCCTGATTTCTGTATTATTTGCACCGTTCGATAGAGCAGGCAGTCCGAGCTTGGTTTCCAAACGCTTTGCTTCATGATAGCTTTCTTTAGTCATTCGTCCAGCCCAGCTTTTGGTGGTGTCTGGAACGTGCCTTACAAAGTCAGTGGTCGTGTCGCCAGATTGACTGTCGCAAGATGCTAAGAAAAAAACAGCTATGAGTAGTAGGATTCTCATGGATGGCGTACAACGGAGAGAGGCTTTAAGCAGTACGGGAATTAATTGTACTTCAGCCCCACTCATTTGCTGAAGCAAAATAGATAATCTTTCGCTGGAAACATATTATTCTGCCCGTATTGCTAAAAGCCTGTGTTGCCAGCAGTTTAAGCGGTCAGTTTGAATCTGTCTTTAAATGTGAATATTGCCTACAGCCAAAGAATAAAGATGCCGTATAAAACATAGCAAACAATACTGTTGGAATGATAAAAGCCAAATAATTGAATAGTTCTAATGGCACTGCCGTCATACGCCTAATAAGAGGCGATGACAATAGAAAGAAACACAAAACGTCAAGGGTCAACACCTTTGATGTTCTTGGTTTGTCATGATTGATACAGATTATTACCAGCCCGACAACTGCAAAAAAGGCAAAGAGTTGGTCAATATTACCAAAGTCGAATAAGGTGAACGCCAGCCAAAAGAAAAATGGTAAGGCAATCATTTGTCCCATTAACATGATAAGGAGGTAAGCTATGACAGCTATAACTCGATATGTCTTTTGCTGTGTCATTGTTTAAGTTTCTTTGTCACTTCTTCAAAGGTCTGTTCCCCAGACGGAGCGATATATTTTGTCACTCCAATGTGTGAGACTGATTGCGAATTGCTGGCAACGGTTCAGGTATTTCTGCAGTAGCGGAAGTCCGAGTTCCGCCAGCCTAAATTTATTGATATTGTTGAATATTGTTCATTTGCTCAGCACTTATCCCTCAGCCGCTATTGCAGAAATACCATGTTGTGTGCCGTTCTTCGTCACTCGAAATCAATTTTTGCTTTAGGAACCATAGCTTGAATTCGTTTCTTCTCAAGATTGTCAAACGAATTGAATGTTAACCAAAAGGTGTCAACTTGTTGAAGTTTGTCAAAACCCAAAGGCATAGATGGAAGTTTCATGGTATACATACCAACTCTTTTCAAATTCGGTAGTTTTTCCATGATTGCAAATGCGTTTGTCCAGTTTAAGCTATGCAAGTCACCTAAACCTAGTTGTTGAATTGTCTTTATTTGCTCAAGTTCAACTGGCAATTCGTTCAATGGATTGTCGCAAACAGACAACCGTTCCAACTGTTTAAGATTAGCAACCTTGTCCGATAAAACTGAAATATCATTGCCTTGCAAGTCAAGGTCTTTTAAATTGTAAAGCTCATAAATCCCTTTGATGGTTTTCTCTGAAAGTTTATTGTCTCTTAAGCTTAGCTTCTGAATTGTCTTAAGGCGTCCAAATTGGTTGGGGATCGAAGTAAGCCTATTGTTTTGAAGATTTATTTCTTCTATTGCTTTAAATCGCTTTATGCTTCTCGGAATTGTACTGATTGAATTATACCAGATGATTATGCGCTTTAGATTTGGAAGTACTGATAATTCAACTGGAAATGTTTCAAATTCGTTGTAACAAAGGTCAATGTAAATGAGGTTGGGAAGTTGTCCCTTTTTGAAATTTACTTTTTTGATTTTGTTACTGAATAGACGTAGGTATTTTAAATTGGTAAGTTGCTTAATAGGGTCTGGAAATGATGTTAATTCGTTATCATCTAACCAAAGCTCTTCAAGATTTTTAAGTTGAGAAATATTGTTAGGTAATGCTTTTATTTTTCCGTCTGTCAGCCAGAGTATTTTTAAACTCGGAATTTGCTTTAAGACCTCAAATGTTTGCACTAAATCCAGGTCAGGATTTGAACCTATGTCAATCTTTTCAAGAGTTGTCAGCTTTATAATTTCAGCAGGCAGTTGTTTGAGTTGCTGGTCTGAAAGGTCAAGGGATTTTACAATTGTCGGATTAACTAATGCTTCTTTTATCGACTTGAAAACGACCTCTGTGTCTTTCTGTGCGAATGACTTTAAAGAAAAAATGAGAAAAATAAAGAGAAGTCGTTTCATTGTTACTTTGAGTTAGTAGGGTGTTTGTAATAATGGCACACAACGTTCAAGGTGTTTCTGAAGCAGCGGTATTTCATGTTCATGCGGCTTCACCTTTGTTCTGTTGATAAATAAAGATATATTGTTGAGCACTTGTTGCCAAGCCGCTGTTTTAGAAACACCCTGTTAGCAGCCGTACTTCTCTGGGTCAAGCAGTAGCATGAACATTAAGTTGTCCTCTTCATTTGCAACAGTGACATGCCAGCCTCTGATTTCTCCCAAGTGCTTTGCCGTATTCTCCTTTCTAAATTCTTCTAATTTTTGCAATGAGTCTGCCAAACCTTCCATTATCATTGCCGCACCTCTTTTAAGTTTTGTCTCCAGATAGTCGGCTATTACTCTTGTCGGTGCCTCCATGTTTGCCCGAAAGGAGAAATAGTCTGGCAGTAAACAAGAAAGCTTATGATTGAGCAAAGAGAGTTGCAAAAGCTGCGGCTGCAATGTCTTGCTGTGTCGGAAATGTTCAACCAAAATGGCTTTCTTTTGAGTGCCCAAGTGCTTTTTGTACTCTGCTTTCAAGTATTCTGCTTTTCCCCGCTCATTATTAAATGCTTGCCAAACAATTGTTCGTTGTCTTTCCAAATCAGGTAGCAACTTGCTTTGATAATACAGAAGCAAATTTTTGGCAGCTTCCAACTGCTTTACATATTCTTGGTCTTGTTGTGCAACCTGCTGCTCGTTCAACCGAATTGACTCTTCGTGTTTTTTCTTGTAATCCTCAAATTGTTCGGGTGTCAGGATGGACTGAAAAGTTGCAAATTCAAAATCAAATTCTTCCCAGATGGAAAAGTAATGTTTATCGGAAGGCGTGTCTCTTAATTGCTCATACTCATAAACCTGTTTAGCTTGGTCAATGGTCAACCTCAGCCCATGTGTCGCATGGTAACGCTTTTGAATTACTTCCAGTTCCCAGTCGTCTATTTCACTTTCTTGAGGTGTCATATAGTATGGCTGCTAACGTTGAACGTATTGCTGTCAGTGCGGATATTTATTGCACTTCAGCTCCACTAATGTACAACAGTCAAATAGAATTACGATGTTTAACCCATGTCATTCAGCCCGCATTGAAGCAATACGATGTTATGGGCGGTTGGTCAAGTCTCGGAGAGTGGTTGTAGCTGAGCAATCATTTGCGGCAGAAACGTCTCTTTGATTTTCCAAACAATGGAGTAGTCAATCCCAAAGTAATCATGAACAATACGGTTTCTGAACCCCCGGATGCGGTGCCAGTCAATTTCCGGAAAGCGGTCTTTGAACTCTTCAGGAAGGCGGTTAGCGGCTTCGCCAATTATTTCAAAGTTGCGGATAACGGCATCCACTGTCTTGCCGTCCCCTGTAAAGTCTTCGAAACTTTGTCCGGCTGTGTAATCAAGAATCTTGTGAGCACTTTCCAATATGTCACCGACTAGCAATTTAGGTTCACGTTTAGACATAGACAATCTCCTGTTCTATTGCCTTGAAGTACTTGTCCTTAACGCCTCTGCGGGAAACCAAGTCCACTTTTTTTTGAAGGCACTGTTCAATGTAGTGAGCCAAGTCAATGAATTCAATTCCAACCGGTCGGTCAAAATCCACAATTATGTCAATGTCACTTGACGAAGAGAAGTCGTCTCGTACCACGGAACCAAACAACCCAAGACTTTGAACATGGAAGCGGCTAGACAACTCCGGCTTGAGCTGTGCCAAAACTTGCTTTATTTCAGAGAGTTGTTCCATCATTCAAATTTAAGAAATCTTACCGAACCGAAATCGCCCATAACGTTGACGGCTTGCTGCTGTGCTGGTATTTCATAATTGTCAGCCTGGCAACTGAAGCTGATTGAAAAACCAAAGTACAAAATATATTCTACTGCTCAATAGTGTTTCCTCCCGCTGGAACTACTGCTGATAAGCGAAACTGAAGTTGATGCTGCGTTAGGTCAGCCAGCATAGCAGCAAACCGATGTTGCCTGCTGGCGTTTTGTCATCAAAATTGTAAGTATTGCTTTAATAGAGTCAGTCCGTTTAAATAAATCAGGATTAGTTTGTCCATTCGTCAACGCTTTTGTTCAGAGCAAAGCAAAGATTTGTAAAGAATCAAGAATGTTCCTGCTTGTAAATTTTGCTCCTACGAAATGAGATGACTCTTTCAAGGAGTAGCCCATAAAAAAGGCAGTTGATAAAGAGCCCCACGAAAAACATTCCGCCATTCATATAATTGAAAAATAATGTATGGGTCGGAAAACGAAAGAAGTAAAATAACTTTTCAAGAGTCACAACAATAATTCCATCGCCACCTGTCCCTTCGTCTCTGGCTGCAGCAGCTATTAGTGTTACAAATGTCAATACACCACAAAGAATAGTCCCGAAGAAGAAAACTATAAGATTGAATTTGTAAATTTTCATTTTATCCTATGTCTATAGTGATGTCGATTTAGCTTGCAGGCAACAGTAGTATTACTGCAATTATACGCAATAATTATTTTTAGAACATGTTGATTTTCATCACACCTGCATTGCGCAATAGTTATTGCGCAATGCGGCAATCAGCTATCCCAATCGATACCGCCACTTTTCCACAGGCTGTCCAAAGGGCTCTCTATCACAACCAGCTTTTCCTTTACCACATGCAGATACCGGGTGGTGGTTTTGATACTGAAATGACCCAGCAATTCCTGTATATAACGTACATCTGTGCCCTTTTCCAGCAAATGCGTGGCAAACGAGTGTCGCAAGCTGTGAAAACCAATCTCCTTTTTAATACCTGCTTTTGCTTTTGCCTGCTGAAAAATCATCTGAGCACTTCTTGCGCTGTAAGGCACACCTGGCGAGGTGCTCTCGAAAACATATTTCTCCGGCTTGATTTTACATTTCCTGTAATAGCTGATCAGGATGTCTTCCAGGATCGGACTTAACGTTACATAACGATCCTTTTTGCCTTTTGCCTGCGCAATAAGGATCTGGCCTCGTCCCCTGTCGATGTGCTTCCACTCTAAATGAATCACTTCACTGACCCTGAGCCCACAACTGTAAGCAGTAAACAAGATGGCTTTATGTTTTAAGTATACCGCTGCATTAAATAACCGGGAAAGTTCCGTTTCGCTGAGCACCTTTGGTAACAGCAACGGCTTTTTCGGCCGGGGTATTTCCCAAAAAAACTTCTCCTGTTTCAGTACCTGTTCAAAATAAAACTTTATGGCATTCAGGCGGCTATGAGCTGTGTTTTCACTTACCCCTTGTTTTGCGATAATGTACAACATGTATCGTTTGAGATCATCCGGGGTGAGTGTGTGCACGGGTTTATTCTGTAGCAATTGCAATAATTGCAAAAACTCTTTTCTGTATGTGGTAATCGTAGATGGGCTATAGGCTTTCAGTGTCAGTAATGCTACAAACCGGTTAAGCTCACCAAGGTTTTCATCAGATAGTTTCCAGGCAATAGTCTGTGCCGGTTTCTGCCGGATAAAATGCGGTTTTACCACTGGTTTTGTATTATCTTTGCTTTCAAGCGGCACCAGGGATTGCTTTACCTTATCCCGCTTTTCAAGGTAAGCTATCAATGGCCGCCGGTCAATACAGGCCAGCGGATCCAGGGAGGCTACAATCTGTTCGTACGCTTCTCTGCCCAGGGGCACATACCACACCCGGTGGGTCCGGCTCCACCGCACATCTTTTAATTTTCGGATAGCAAGATTGATTCCCGGAACGTTTGGTGCCTCAAGGGCGATTGTTTCGTTGCCCCGATGATAGAGCGGCCGTAATACAACGGTGTCCATAAGCAGAATGGGTTTGGCAGTAGAAATATACAAAAAACACTCCATACGTTAAAATACATATGCATGCCTGTTACTGGGCTTTCTGGCGGCAGGGGGAAAAAAGGGGTATGCCGGCATACGGCTTTTGGTTCTGAAATGGACTTGTGCAACAGGACGGCGGAGTGCCGGTGGTTGGTTAAGTACAAAATAAAAAAGCCGCCACATCAATCTGTGGCGGCTTATCTGCTCGCAGATCAAATCTATTTCAGGCCGGACAGCAACCGCTCCAGTTTTTCAAGCATATCGCTTTTATCCTTTAGCATGCGCTCGTACAACTCTATTTTCTCGTGGTTCAGCTTTTTGATCTCTTCCAAGGCTTCCAGCCATTTGTCGACAGGATTTATGTTTGGGTAATAATTTAGTAATGAATTTCCAGTTGCGTGGTCATTGTTATTGACGGTGTTTGAAATAATATTGATGGCGCTGTCTTCATCCAGATCAGTAAAGGCTTCCACGGGTATTTTAAGCACCTTGGCCACCTGTTCTAAAATAGCGGGCTCTATTTCTTCTTTGGCTTCCAGTAACGACACCTTCTTTTGGTTCCAGTCATCGCCTAATTCCCAGGCCAGCCCTTCCTGTTTCAACCCCCGCATCTCGCGAAACCGCTTTACATTTCTTCCCTGGTGAACGCTCTTTTCTCGGGTGGGGGTCATGGCACTGGTTTTTAGTCGTCAAAATAAATCATTTTTTAGAAACAGCTTCAGTATAAAATACCCGGGCAAAGGGATAAAACAGTACACAAGCGAATAGAACAGCGAAAGCATTCATATTTCCTTTATGCTTAAAAATGAGAAAGAGCCGATCCATGCGCAGGCATTTGCTCAGCAGCGGGATGACCACCTGTTTTTACTGCGGCCTTCCCTTCAATACCGGTATACCACAGCCAGGTACACCGGGTGCAGCCAGGGCCCGGCGCTATGCAGGCATAACACTGGAACACCTGCAGGCCGTTGCCTGTGATGGTGCCACAACAAAAGAGAACTGTGTAGTGGCCCATGCCTGGTGCAACACCACTGCCGCCAACAAACCGCTGGAGAAAAAACTGCAGTTGAAGGATGTGCTTTCGGCCAATGGTGGTATACCACCCTGGTGGCCGGTGATTGAAAAAATTATGCAAAATCAAAAAGGATGAGGAGCAAAGGGGCACAGGAGCAGCGAACGCTTTCCTGTGGCCAGCAGCGGGAGCTTCGCAAGACCAGCAAAGGACGAAGGCCTTTTCTGCGCAGCAAAGGCGTCAGCCCCGCTCTACCGGCCGTATACGGGGCGGAAGGGGCCAAACCTATGTACAATCGGTACCGGGACGGCCTCTTCTGGGAGGAGATCGCCACGGCCTTCCGTCTTTTAAGGCAAAGGACAAAGCCGATCTGCCGGCGGGTGGCATTACATAACGGGAAAGGGGGGAAATAAAGAGCGGACAGCTTTGTTTAACGGCCGCAGTTTTCACGTGGATAGCGTTTGTCTTTACCCTACCCATTGGCTTTCTTGTGTTCGGGCCGCAGCATCCTTTTGAAAGCACGATCCCTTGGGCAGGGGCTACTTTGGGCTGAATAGGTTCAAGCAGTTCCAGATCCACCAGGTAAGCAATCAACTCCGCTTTTACTTCCACCAGGCTGTTGCCTTCTTTGAGCAGCAGAATGCTCCTGTTTTTCAAAAAGCAGAACAGCGAATACACCCGCTTTTCTTCTGCAATCAGCTGGTAGACTTTTGAGGCCAGGCGGTTGCCCTCGCCAAACCGCGAAGAGCTTCGCCGGCTTCCCGAAAAGGCGGCGTCCTTTTGATACCGCTTTGTGGAAAGCGAGCTTTTGCGGCGCACATAATACCGCCCCTCCATCTTGTAAAAACAAAGACCATCGATGGTTCCGGTAAGCTTCACAGGGCCTGTTTGTTTTGCCATTCCCCCAAAATAAAAAAGGCCAACCGCTTTGTCAAGCCCCCCATGCCTGCCATCTTGACGGAAACACCAAAAAATCCCTGGAAAAGCAACTGATAGGCCCCGATCAGCCTGGGATAAGCCATAGTTCGCCTATAGATACCACTAGGATACCCCCTATATACTGCGTGCTTTCTTAAGATAAAAAAGGGACCTCTTTGTAAATCCGGACACTGCCCATCGATAGCAAAACCCTGCATTCCATAGCCAAAGGCTACGAAAACACCCCAAAAAGACCCGTTTGCCCGTTCCGGTCCGGCAGGATGAAAAATTTGTGTAACAAGGATTTTTTAAAAAGCAAGCATTGAAAATAAGGGACAATATAAATGGAAATACGGTTTGAAAGGAAAAGGAGCAATGTTCAATCTTTTGCCAATAGGCACAGCTGTATCTAACAACACCTTCCTCTCCTAACGATTTCGAATTGATGTCTTGCGCTGAATTCTGCTATTTGTAGGATGCTTACATTTGGCGCTCATGTTGCCCAAGCCAATCCCCTATGCCGGAGAACGGCAATGGCAAGGCACCTTAATTTTATACGGATGACGAACCCCAACCTGCAACCGGACCTTTTAAAAACAAAACAGCATTTCGAAATTTTGGATGGGTTAAGAGGCGTGGCGGCACTGGCTATTGTGGTTTTCCATTTTATGGAATGGGTGTTTACAGACTTCAGCAAAAATTTGATTGGCCACGGTTTCCTGGCCGTGGATTTTTTCTTTTGCTTATCGGGTTTTGTGATTGCCTATGCCTATGACGACCGTATCCGCCAAATGGGCATCGGTGAGTTTTTTAAATCGCGGCTCATTCGCCTGCAACCACTGGTGGTGCTGGGTTCCGTATTGGGTCTCCTGGCCTTTTTCCTCGATCCTTTTGCACCGCCCATCATCTATGACTGGGGGCGGATACTCCTGCTCTTTGCCGGTTCGGTTTTTTTGATCCCGCTTCCGCTGATGGAAGACAGGGCCTTTAACCTTTTTGGATTGAATGCGCCGGCCTGGTCGCTTTTCTGGGAATATGTGGCCAATATTGTGTACGCCCTGGTGCTGTATAAGCTGGGCCGCCGGTCCCTTACCTTGCTCTTGCTGGTAGCGGCAGCCCTACTTTGTTTTGTGAGCTACCGGGCAGGCAACCTGCTGGGTGGCTGGTCGAAGGATAATTTCCTGGACGGTGGCGCCCGGGTGGCCTATTCGTTTTTAGCGGGCCTTTTTATTTACCGGTCCAACTGGATCATTAAAAACAGGATCGGTTTCCTGGGACTGGCCGTTTTGCTTACGCTGGCCTTCCTGATGCCCTGGACAAAATGGAACTGGCTCACGGAACTGCTGGTGGTACTGTTTTATTTTCCCCTGCTGGTGTCCCTGGGTGCAGGTTCCAGCCTGTCGCCGCAATGGAAAACGCACTGCCGGTTTTCGGGCAACATCTCCTACCCGCTCTATATGACGCATTATGCGGCCATCTGGATCTTCGGCAATTATTTCACCACGCAAAAACCGGCGTCCGGTGAACTCACGCTTGTTATTGTTGGCGGCGTGATCTTCCTGGTGCTGGTGGCCTACCTGGCGATGGTGCTCTATGATATACCGGTGCGGAAATACTTAGGCAGAAAAAGAAGGCAAGGCCTGATGAATGCCAGTAGCAACCAGGCAACTTTATAAACAGGCAGGATGATAACCAAGGATGGCACAGAGTACCATACCAATTAGATGGTCATAAGGTTTCAGCTTATACTGGTTGAAATTGAGGGTAGATCATTAAATAAGGAATACCTGTTTTCCCGTCCGGTCCTTGCTATAGTAATCCTTCCTGATAGTGCTTCACTCCTCCGCAACGAATCCGAGCAGGCAATGGCATATGCATACCTTATAGGTAACTTTTTAGCCTTGTGAAAATCAATCTCCGGCCCCAACAGTGCCCGTCTTTACCGCTCCCGCCCGAATGTAATGGGCCATGATAACACCACTGGGAGTAATGGTACTTTCCGCCAGCGCAAATGCTGCCGGAATAGGGCCATTGGTAAACAATTTTTTGCCACGGCCCAGCGTCAGGGGGTGAATCATCAGCCAGAGTTCATCCACCAGGTCGTGGTGAAGCAGCAATTGCACCAACTGGCCGCTACCCCATACCTGTATGTCCGAACCTTCGGAAGCTTTCAGTTCCCGGACGGCAGAAAGGCTGTTGAGAAA
This sequence comes from Flavisolibacter sp., assembly GCA_035998945.1. GTDB lineage: Bacteria > Bacteroidota > Bacteroidia > Chitinophagales > Chitinophagaceae > Flavisolibacter. The sequence continues at coordinate 13,342 of DASYHD010000031.1, forward strand.
AACGGTGTTCTGCCAGCCGGATTGTTGCCGCGTGGCGGAAAAAACATACTTGGTCACATCATTGATGCCCGGCCATACAGCCGCATGTTTTGGCCAATAGTTCTCCCAGATTTCAAACGTGGTGCGGCCCAACAGCAGGTCGGCGGGTTTCATGAGCCTGGCCATGGTCTCGTTGCCGACTTCATCATCATAAGGTGCCACCCAACCGCCGTAGGTAAAGCCTCCCGTTGTATCTTCTTCCGGCGAACCGGGTCCCTGCATAACGCCATCCAGGGTGATCATGGACAGGACAATGAATTTGCGCATATTGTTTTTGAATTTGTATACAGCAAATCTGGAGAAAATAGAGCAATACTTACAGGTACCGTTGCGCCGAAAGGGATGGCAAATTACGACAAGTGTAGGTAGCTAACCCACAGTAACGTGTGAGGTGACCAGTATACGGCTACGATTAACAGGCCATGCGTAAAAAGAAGATTTGATACAATACCGACTGCTACAGAATGCTTCCTAGAAATGAGTCAGGATAGCTGTCAGAAAATAAAAGAGAATGGCTTGTGGGCATTTTAGATTTGGTCCACCCGAATCCAGGCCATGCCGGCACTGATGGCTGCCTGCACCCCAGGGTCCCCGTCTTCAAACACAATACACTCTTCGGGCTTTACACCCAGTTTTTCGGCTGCTGCCAAAAAAGGATCGGGATAGGGTTTGCCGCGGGCTGTTTCGCCGGCACAAACCAGCACGTCCAGGTCTTTGTCCACACCAATTACCCTTAGGGTTTGGCTTACCGTACTGCGGCTTCCGCCTGATACCACACCAATCTTCATTTTTCCAACGTGGGCTTTCAGGTGGGCCACCACAAAGGGAATGGGAAGGGTGCTTTCAATAAACTCCTGCACAAAGATGGCCGACTTCTGTTGCGAGAACTGCGTATAGTCGAACTGTGTTTGGTAGCGTTTGGCAATTTCCTCCGCTACCAGCACGGTGGGCCACCCGGCCAGTTCGTCCACGATGGCATCGTTGAGCGTAATGTTGTACAGGGCGGCCGCTTTTACAAAGGCAGCCTTGTGCGAATGCATGTTATCGGCCAGTGTGCCGTCGCAGTCGTACAAAAAAGCTTTGTACTGGCCCTCCGTTAAGGCTGTCAGTTTCTCCAGTTTTTGAAGGTCGGTCTTCGTCATCGTCATAGCATATGCCGCTTTTGGGGGCGGCAATATAGGGCAGAAATTTTTATCGGCTGTGATGGGGTGTTTGAATGAGAATTATTGATTATTGATTATTGGTTATTGAAAGAAGTGAAACGTTTTGGGATTTGGGTTGAGGTTGTCTTGAGGAAATGATCTTCACCTGTTTACCGGAAACCACAAACGACGCATTAGAAACGCTCATCTAAAAACCACTCACCACTCACCACTCACTATTCACCACTCACCAAAAACAAATATATTTACCCGGCGAGGAACAACGCACGAACACCACCATGAAATCATCACCATTTTACAAGCTGATTTATTTTGATGAATTTTCTGTTACCCCGAAATACCAGCAACTGGCCAACTCCATCATTAAGGCCATTGAAGACGGTAAACTGCAGGTAGACGACATGCTGCCTTCCATCAACGAACTAAGTTTTGAATTCGAGATCTGTCGCGATACCGCGGAAAAAGGCTATAAATTCCTGAAAAACCAGGGCATCATCGGTTCCGTGCCGGGCAAGGGCTATTTTATCAAGAACGTGGATGTAGACCGTACGCAGAAGATCTTTCTCATGTTCAACAAACTGAGCCCGCATAAAAAGATCATTTACGATTCGTTTGTGAGTACACTGGGCGACAAAGCGGCCATCGATTTTTATGTGTACAACAACGATCTGCAACTCTTTCGGAAACTGCTGGAGAATAGCAAAACCGATTACCACTACTTTGTCATTCTGCCGCATTTTATAGAAGGCGGCGAAACAGCGCACAAGATCATTAACACGATTCCAAAGGAAAAACTGGTGCTGCTCGACAAGATCATTCCCGGTGTGACCGGCGATTTCAGCGCGGTGTACGAGCATTTTGAAGAGGATATTTTTTCAGCCCTGCAGGAAGCCCTTCCGCAGCTGCAGAAATACCATACCATCAAGATCATCTTTCCCGAAAACAGCTATTACCCCGACGAGATCATCAAAGGCTTTATCTCCTTCTGCCAGGAGTACACTTTCAATTACCACGTGGTGCACAACATAGCCGATGAACCCATAAAAAAAGGCGAAGTGTTCATTAACCTGATGGACAATGACCTGGTGGTACTGATTGAACGGATCATTGAATCGGGACTGAAAGTAGGCCAGGAGGTGGGGGTTATCTCCTACAACGAAACGCCGCTGAAAAAGATCATCCTGAACGGCATCACCACTATCTCTACCGACTTTGAAGCCATGGGTGTGGAATCGGCAAAGATTATACAGGAAGGTGCGTTGCGGCATGTGCACATCCCCTTCCGCCTGAACCTGCGATCGTCTTTGTAAAAAGCCGGATTATAGCAACCCTTCTTTTACCAGCAGCACCTGCAGGCTGAGGGGGCCATGTGCCCCCAGCACCAGCGACTGCTCGATATCGGCCGTTTTGGAAGGTCCGGCAATAAAAACCCCATACCCCTCCTCCCCTGCACCAATTGCGGCATAAGCCTCATGCAGGGTATCTACCATCTCCTTTTCCGAAAGCACCAGCACCAGGTGCTGGCAAAGAAAGGGCAGCAGGCGGTTCGCCATCGCCGATTCAGGCACCCATACGGCTGCATTTTCTGCAACGCCTACCCTGCCCCGCAGGATGACGGTATGTACTCTTTCAATGGCCGCCGGATTTGCATCCACATAGGCATTGATTGTAACATCACCAAGAGCAGGCACATTGTTGACGACAATGCGGTCGGCAAAAGCCTGGTCGGCAAGAAATAGCCTGGCCTCTTCTTCCCTCTCTACCCGATGTATGGTTCCGCCGATGGACTGCAACACTGTTATAAACTGCTCCACCGGATCCGCATACCGGCAGGTGGAAATGATCTCCGGCAGGGGCGCTGTTTCGGGAGCATTCTTCCGGATCTCCGCTACTATTTTATCCCTGCTGCTCATGTTTTCTGTTTTGTTGGTACCACTGGCGGAAACTTTGTTTGGGCGCAATGGGCATATCGCGTTGGCGGTACCAGGGGTTTAGCCTGTTGTTGACAGCCCAGGGAACCAGCCGCATAACCGAACGACCCGCTGCACCGCTTACCCGGAAAAGCACCGGGTTGGATAACACCAAACGCATCACTTGCATGGAGGCCGTTTTTGCCCTACCGCCATAGCCTGCCGCCACTATTTTTTGTCGCCAGTGCCAGAGTTGTTCGTGCAGGTTGATTTTCACCGGACAAACATTGGTGCACGATCCGCAGAGCGTGGAAGCAAAGGGCAGGTCGGCATTCTTTTTCATGTCGAAGTTGGGTGCCAGCACGGACCCGATAGGACCTGCTACCGAATTATGATAGCTGTGACCACCACTTCTCCGGTACACAGGACAGGTGTTAAAACAGGCGGCACAGCGTATGCACTTCAGGGCACTCCTGAACTCCGGGCGGCCTAGTTGCCGGGTGCGGCCATTGTTCACCAGCACTACATGCATCTCCTGCCCTTTTTGCGGCCGCAGAAAATGGCTGGAATAGGTGGTAATGGGCTGACCGGTGGCGCTGCGGGCCAGCAGGCGCAGGAACACGCCAAGGTGTTCGGTCTGGGGAATGATCTTTTCAAAACCCATGCAGGCAATGTGCACTTTATTGGCATGCGCACCAAGATCTGCGTTTCCTTCATTGGTGCAGATAATTATACCACCGGTTTCCGCTACCGCGAAGTTGACACCTGTGATGGCCGCATCGGCCGTAATGAATTTTTCCCGCAGCACCCGGCGGGCAGCCCTTGTCAGGTACACTTCATCGTTGTTGCCTTTTTCGGTGCCGATGTGTTGATGAAAGGTAGCCGAAACATCTTCTTTTTTGAGATGGATGGCCGGCAGCACAATATGGCTGGGTGCCTCGTTGCGGAGTTGCACGATGTATTCACCCAGATCGGTGTCCACCACATTGATGCCTTTGTTATGCAGGTAAGGATTCAGCCCGCATTCTTCGGTAAGCATCGACTTACTCTTCACCACGTTTTTGGCGCCGTGTTTTTCCAGGATGGCATGTACAATGCGGTTGTGCTCATCCGCATCCTCAGCCCAATGCACCTGCACACCGTTGGCTTTGGCGGCTGCCTCAAACTGCAGCAGGTAATGGTCCAGTTTTGAAAGCGTATGCTCTTTGATCCCGGAAGCCATCTCACGCAGCTGCTCCCATTCTTCCACCCCATGCGCAGCCTTATCGCGTTTGCTGCGCACAAACCAGAGTGTTTCGTCGTGCCAGCGTGCCCGTTGTTTATCTTCTAGAAACTGCGAAGCAGCCTGGCTGTGATCTTTTATAGTTGTGTTCATTGTGCATTGAGAATTTCGGCCAGGTGAATCACTTTTACCCTGCTCTTTTTCCGTTTTAAAATGCCTTCGAGGTGCATAAGGCAACTGGTATCGCCACCGGTGATGTAGTCAACATTATTGAACTCATGCTCGTCTACCCGGTCCTGTCCCATGCGTACCGAAACAGCTTCCTCGGTAATGCAAAATGTTCCGCCAAAACCGCAGCATTCATCCGCCCGCCTGGGCTTTACCAGTTGCAAACCGGTTACGTTTTGCAAAAGTTGTTCGGCTTTTGAAAAGGGAGCCTCCACCCTTTCCGACATGGAACTGAGGCGCAGCATACGCTGGCCGTGGCAACTGGTGTGCATGCCTACACGGTAGGGAAAGTTAGCCTGGATAGTAGTTTGTAATACATCGGTCAGAAATTCTGTCAGCTCGTAAATATTCTCCCGGATCTGCCTGGCCGCTTTGGGGTTCTCGTCATCATCCAGGTGCTCTTTTATATGCAGCACACAACTGCCCGAAGGGGCAACAATAGCATCATAGCCGGAGAAACTGCGCACAAATGACGTGTTGCATCCGGTGGTGTAGGCGGCATAACCAGCATTGGCCATAGGCTGGCCGCAACAGGATTGCCTGGGAAAACTTACATCGCAACCGGCCTTCTCCAATAATGCAAGGGTGGCAATGGCAACATTCGGGTAGAACTGGTCAATATAGCAAGGCACAAAGAGTCCAACTCGCATGTGGAAGGTTTGCACAAGTTTATTGTAGCAAAACGGACTGGCTATACTGCAGTATCCTGTACAGGTTAAAACACGTAGGCTGCCTTTATTGGATTTGCATAGATGATCTTTCTTCCCACACCCGGAAATCCTCACTTCCCATTTGCCCTTACAAGGGAATTGGCACACCTGCAAAACAGTTGATGCTGCCTGCTCTTTTGTAGTACCCCTTATTGGATTGGGTAAACAAAACAGCCGGAAAGCAGAACTGGAACATCCTTTGTGCCCATTTATTAAAAGAAGATGATACAATGGCAAGACAGCAGGCTGCACCAGCGGTTGCGCCGGCAACTGGTGAACGGCATCCGCGAGAAAGGCATCACCGACCAAAGGGTGCTGGAAGCCATTTTCAACACACCACGGCAGTGGTTCATGCCCGAAAAACTGCAGGACCAAGCGTATGCCGATAAAGCATTCCCGATTGGAGAAGGACAAACCATCTCGCAGCCTTATACCGTAGCCTACCAGACGCAGCTCCTGGCACCGCAACCAACAGACAGGGTGTTGGAGATTGGCACCGGCAGCGGCTACCAGGCGGTGATCCTGGCGCAGCTGGCAGCAGAGGTTTTCAGCATAGAACGGCAGAAAAAACTGTACAGCCGGAACAAAACATTTCCCTACCTGAACGATTTCGACAACCTGCACCTTTTTTATGGCGATGGCTATGAAGGCCTACCGGACTTTGCTCCCTATGATAAGATATTGATTACGGCTGCGGCACCCCATGTTCCGGAAAAACTGGTGGAACAGCTCAAACGCGGCGGGCAGATGGTGCTGCCGCTGGGAAAGGATCAGCCGCAAAAAATGGTCAGAATTACCAAATTGAACGAGGATGAAATCAGCTGGGAGCAGTTTGATGATTTTTCCTTTGTACCCATGCTTTTTGGCAGGAACGAATAATGAAAAGAAATGTCAGCTTGGCTTCGGTTTACTTTCGCTGTAAAATCAATTTTACAACTGACAGAAAACAGCTTCTGCGCAGCATCTGTGGGCTACATTTACCCTTATGATCTACAATGAGCAGGTAATTGAAAAACTGAAAACCATCTACGATCCCGAGATACCCGTTAACATTTATGATCTTGGACTGATCTACCATATTGCCACCAGCGAAAACAACATTCACGTGCTGATGACCCTCACTACGGCTACCTGTCCCGCCGCCGCCTTACTGTCGGAAGAAGTAGCCCTGGTGCTGCAGGAGATTCCCGGGGCTGGAGAAATCAATGTGGAGGTGGTGTATGAACCCAGGTGGACAAGAGACCTGATGAGCCCCGAAGCCAAATCGCTGCTAGGCTTTGCCTGAACGTTTCCTGCGTTTAGCTATTTCCATCCTGAATAAAATTCCTACTGTCAAGAAAAACAGCAGCATTACAATGCCGTTGGTTATGCCGCCGGCTTTGCGTGTGAGGTTGTCTCCTGTTACATCGCCAATGATACGCACTGCCAGCGAGAGCTGCAGCAATACAAACCACAGGTACAGTATGGGACGGTAAATTTTCACCGGCAGGCGGGTAACGGCCGGCAGAATAATGGGTGCATGCGAAAAGATCATGGAAAAAACAAAACCCACAAAAAAACTGTGCAGCACGGCATCATAGCCAAACGGCAATCGCTCCTGGAAGAAGAGCAATACGGCCATAATAACCAACCACACATAGCCGGCAATCAGCAACAAAGCAGCGTACCGGTGTTGTCCCTGCAGTTTAACAGATTTCCGTGCCATGTCATAACGGAGAAGCCAGACCGCAGTTGCGGCCACACCTGCCGCAAACACCAGGTGACCGTTCAGGTGAAAAGGCCAGAACAGCGAAGCCATCACCACACAGAGACAAAGGATCAGCAGGGCTCGACTGTTATTGCTCAATGGCAGGAAACGACTTAGCTCCAGCCTTTCGGCCACAATGGTAAAGAGCAGGAATCCCATCCACCAGGTAACGGCATTGGGATAAAAATGTGTTTTCAGCAGAACAAGATTCCCTCCTACCAGGCAGAAGGCACCGGCAAGAAAAACAAAATAATAAAGCTCGCCATACCTGTACGCAAAATAAATACACAGAACGGCGAAGCCGATACTGCCACCTACCACCAGCCATTGCGCAAGCTGTGGTTGATTGCAGGCAAAGGCAACAAGGCTGAGTGCATTGCCAAACGGCAAGATGAGCCACCAGTTCTTTTTAAAGGTTACTGCCCGTTCCAAAAAAATCAGGGAAGCAAGAAAGCTGTTGACCATCAGGGCGCCATGATGCGCCGCCGTTTGCGATAAGGGCAGGCTCCAGCCGATGCGCAGCCAACCCGACCAGATGGCGGCCAGTAGGGAAACAAAAATAAGGGGCAGAACCGGGGCTACACGTTGCATGTTATCGTCTTAAAAACGCCATTCCTTTTTCAATATTCAGAGCCAGCTGCTGAATGGTGATGGTACTGAATTCGGCATAAAGAATCTCTCTTGCCTCTTTGTAACTGTGGTGTATAGGACAGGGATGCGTTTCGGAACACTTTTTTAGTCCCAGCCCGCATTCAAAAAAAAGATCAACGCCATCCACAACGCTAACAATATCGATAAGGTAAATAGGCGCTGCATCCGGCGGAATGTAAAACCCGCCGGTTGGCCCTTTTGCAGAAGATATAATGCCTTCCCGCACCAGCAACTGCAGTATCTTGCCTGTTGTGTGCTCATTGGCTTCTATTTCATCAGCAACTTCTTTTAAGCCGGCGCGGCGCATTTTACCGGTCTGCGACATCAGGTACACGGCGGCACGCAGGGCATATTTACAGGATGTTGAAAGCATAGTGTTTAAAAAATGTCCGGCCACCCAGGGGCCGCCGGACAAAGTTGATACAATCAGGATTGCTTAGCGCAATTCTTTTTCCAGTGCCAGCGCCCTGGGGAAAAGAATATTGTTCTCCAGGTGAATGTGCTGGTGCAGGTCCTCATCCAGCGCTTTTAGTTTCTGGTACAGGAACTGGAACGAATTGCAGGCTCCTTCGGGGGCATTGTACCCATTGGTAAGCTTTTGCAGCGCCTCCAGTATCTCACCCGCAGCTTCGTGTTCTTCTTCCATCATTTTTACAGGGGCCGTCAGGGAGAACTGGCTGTGAAGGGCTTCGGTGTTACCGGTTGCCTTTGCCTGTACCAGTTCCTTAATAAAAGGAAATACGATCTTTTCTTCCTTGGCAAAATGGCCACCCAGTTCTTCTGCCAATGTTTTGTACAATTCGTATATATGATTTAAAACCGGGTAATGATCACCGTGGCGCATCAGAACTTTGGTCAGCAGGTCGGCAATCACCGGTCCTTCATCATAATAATAAACGTGGTGCTTGTTGTAGATATAATCCGTTAGAAAATCCAGGTTCCAGCGATCGAAGTGCTCACCGGCTTTTTGCGTAGCCTGTGCATTGTCAAGGGCTGCTTCCACAGCGGCAATGTCAAGGCCTTTTTCATCACACACCTGCTTCAGTGTTTTTTTCCCGCCACAGCAAAAATCAATACCGTATTTGCGAAAGACTTCGGCTTTGCGCAGGTCTTTTGCAGCAATCTGACCAACGGTTTCACCCGCATCCGTATTCACCTTCCGGATTTGTACACGCCACCAGGCAGGACCGCTCTCGAGGTATTCCCAGGTAAAGATGTTGCCTCTTTCTGCGATCAACTGGTAATAAAGCGGTTTGGGATCATGGTCGTTCAGGATCTGGAAGGCCTCTCCCCCTTTGAGGTCATCAAAATAGCGGAAGATGGTGGGGTGCTTCAGCCTTGGTTCTATCAGGGTGACATTCAGTACAAAAATAGCAGAGGTATTGTCGGCCGTTTTTTCTTCAGCAGCCGGTGTTGCAGTATTGGCTTCACCCGTTTTACGGATCTCTACCTTCCATACTTCCGGACCATTTTCAAGTTTGATCCACTCAAACACATCTCCTCTTTCCGCTTTCATTTCATAATACAGCGGGATAGGATCATGATCGTTGATCAATAAAAAAGCGTCGCCGGTTTGCAGGGCATCAAACTTTTCAAATACGGTGGGATGTTTGCGTGCCGGTTGTAGTTCTGGTATCACCAAAGTTTCAATAAGTTGCATAGTATCATGTTTGAATTGAGGAATAAAAGTATTCAGATACTTTTATTCAAAACATGATTTTCATCAGCCTGTACTGGCATGAGCAGTCAACCTGTAAAACAAATAAAATCAGCACAACAGGATCAGCGGTGGATCCCTTTTTCACGCATGCTTTCTTCCGTCACTTCTTTTGCCAGTTGATCTTCCTGTTCGGTGAGCCGCTTGTTTTTCCAATCGCCTTTTGCATAAATGCTTATTGTTATCAGTGCGATGATCACATTCGTAATAGGAAAGGCCAGCCAGATTCCCTGTTCATCCATCGCTGTTTTGTGGGAAAACAGGTAAGCCAGCGGAAACTGCAGCACCCACTGCGAGATCAATGTGAGTATCATCACCACCACCATATTACCAGATGCACGCAACACACCGGTAAGACTGAGTTGCACACCCAGGAAACCCCAGCTAAGGCACATCGTTCGTAAAAAAGCAGTTCCGCCCCTGATCACGGCCGGATCATCCGGGATAAAAAATGCGATGAGATTGGGTGCAAAAATGTAGGCAATAATCCCAAGTACAGTTAAGGCACCAAAACCAAGCAGGGCACCCAGCCTGCCAATGCGTGCAGCCCGTTGCATATTACCGGCACCGATGTTTTGTCCCACCAGGGTGGAAATAGCAATGGAAAGCCCAAGGGCCGGGATGAGTACCACCTGGTAAATATTTGACCCGGCACCGTAGGAGGCCACGGTTACGGTACCAAAGCTTGCAATGAGAAAGGTCATCATCGTCAGGCCCAAAGCCCGCATGGATTGTTCGATAGAAGCAGGCAACCCAATGGAAAATGCCTGCTTGATATGATTCCAGTCAGGCTTAAAATCCGGCAGCTTTAAATGTATACCGCGGCGGCCGCGGAAAAGAATTACAAAGCCAATAACGGCGGCAATCATTTGCGTGGAAAGGGTAGCCAATGCCGCACCCATGACGCCATAACCTGCAACAGGACCCCATCCAAAAATAAACAAAGGGTCTAACGCAAAATTCAAGATAACCGTACCCAGTACAATATAAACCGGCAAGGTGGCATTGCCTATGCCCCGCATGATGGACTGAAACACGAAAAAACTGAAATTGAATACCAATCCTACAAACGACACCCGCATAAAACCTTTGGCCCCTTCATATACTTCCGGTGCTACCCTGAGCAATTGCAGGAAATCTGGCGTCAGTACAAAAGCAGTGGCACCCAACACCACTGATACAATGATCACCATCAGCAGGGTTTGCGCCGCCACCAGGCTCACCATCCGGCTATTGCCCGCACCAAAATACTGGGCAATCAATACCGAACCGGCTATAGCAAACCCGGTTCCCAGTGCAAGTGTAAGAAAGGTAACCGGTGTGCTCACACTCACTGCGGCCACAGCGGCTCCACCCAGGCGGCCCACCCAGAATGCATCCACTACCTGGTAGCCTGCCTGCAGAATATTTGCCAGTACAATGGGAATCGCCAACCGCAGCAGCGATTTGAAGATGGGTCCTTCCAACAATGCCTTCCGTTCGTCCATGGTTTCTTTTCTCCATTCAATAGGGATACGGATAAGGCAATTTTGACACCAGAGCGAATGCAGGAAAACAAAAAGAGTGTTGATCAATACATTTCAGAGCTTACGCAACCAGTGTGAGCAGGTACCCCAACAGTGCGCCGCCAAATACAATCCAGGCCGTATTGATCGTATTAAAGAAATATGTTACCAGGAAACTGGCTACGGCAAGAAGAAGGGACCGCCAATCCAGAAGGGTTACCTGCGCCATTTCAATAACAACAGAAAGAATAATGGCTATAGAAGCAATGTTGACTGTATCTAAAAAAGCACTCATCAGCATTGATTTGCGCAGGCGCGGAATGATCGGGTTGAGAAGGGCTACAAATAAAAATGCAGGCAGAAAAATACCGATGGTTGCAGCAAAGGCACCCGGTAATCCTGCAATTTGCCAGCCAATAAAGGTGGCAGATGAAAACACAGGTCCAGGTGTAAATTGCCCGACTGCAATGGCATCAATGAGCTCCTGTTTCGACAGCAATCCCTTCGCCACCAGTTCTGCATCCAAAAAAGCAAATAACACATAACCACTGCCGTAAAGAATGGCACCAACTTTCAGGAAGATCAAAAACAATTTAGCCGGGGTGGTTTCAGCTGCCACATAGCTCACTTGCAGGAGTACAAACGGGACAAACCCATTCAACCGTTTTTCACCAGAACGAAGCAGGTGAATGCCGATGCCAAGTAGCCCGGCACCAAAAAGTACAAAGATTTCATTCACGCCTGCCAGCACTGCCACTGCAGCCGCCAAACCGATAAAGCCAAGTGTAGCGGATTTCAGGGCTTTTTTCCCCAGCCTGATCATGGTGGCAACAATAACGGCAATGATAGCTGGCTTGATGCCATAAATAAACGGCTGCATCTGGGGAAGATGACCATACCGTTGGTAAGCCCATGCAAAAAAGGCTGTAATCAGTACTGCGGGAATAATAAAGCAAAGTCCTGCCAGAACCAGGCCTTTCCAACCGGCTCTTTCTTTGCCGATGTGCATGGTCAATTCTGTAGAGTTAGGTCCCGGAATTAAATTGGTTGCACCTACCAGGTCAAGAAAATGTTGGTGGTTCATCCACGACCGTTTGCGGACCACCTCCTCTTCCATCATGGCTATGTGCACGGCCGGTCCGCCAAAGCCAATAAGGCCCAGTTTCAGGAACAGTCTGGCAAGGCTTTTCAGTTCCTCGTCCCGTTCTTCTTTAGTTGCATCCTGTAAATGACCGTCCATTTGCATTGCCTTTGCATTTGTACCTATTGCCTGTCCATACGAAACTGAATTCCCAGGTTCCTGTAACAATGTTCAGATACTGCTGTAGACAAAAATGCAGGTTTTTACGGAAGGAATGCTTGCTGCCAACCCGATCAAAAGCAGAAAGCATGCAGTATAATTCGCTCAAGCCGAAGAAATGTGAAGTTGTTACATTTCTCCCTCTTTATTTGGACAAATACTATCTTATTTGGAAAACCTGTGCTTGGAAAAATTTTATGGGTGTACTTCTGGAAAATGGTGCGTATTCAGTAATTTCTTATTGATTTTTATGACATCGTAAAGAATCAGCTCTCGTCTGTAACGTCAAAATCATTGGAAAGTACGGGGCTGTATACATCCACCGCCAGCTTTTCTTCCAGTGCTTCCCGTTCCATGTCAATCTCTTCTTTGGTGCGGATGCCAAAGTACCGCATGATGGGCAGCGGCGGACACCAGCCCTGCAAAGTATGCTGCACAAGAAATGCAGATGAGACAGCACTCAGCAAAAACCATTTTTTGTTTACAGTTAATCCAAGGGTTAAACCAACCAGGACGTTTAGACCAGAAGTTAACTCCAGTGCCCGTTCAATATCCCACTCCCTGTCCAGTTCCCGTAACCGTTTTTCAATAACACCACTGCCTTGAGAGGCATATTTACGGATATTATTGTCGGTTTGTTGGTCAATCTTCTGGTTGAGTTTGTCGGAAGTATTTTTGCGAACCCTGTCATGAGAGAACTGAAGTACGTTTTCCATATTCCTTTTCGCTTTAGGCCACAAACAATGTGCCTCAGCATACAACAGGCCCCGGAACGATTGAATGAGAATATGCATTCCCACATGTAGATACTTTTCAATATTGTTGCTTATGGCTTTCTGCATCTTACAGCCATCTTCTTCAACAAAAGCCAGTTTTCATTTGTACAGCAGGCTTCGGCTTTGATGCATCAAACTTATGTACGCCTGTAAGATCAAACCCATGCCTGATCAAGCGTTTGGGTTTTAATTGCCCGCTTCTACTCAATAAATGCTTAATGCGGCAGCTTTTCGCGGAAATAACCATAGACCCAGGTGCCGGCAATGGCGCTGGCCAACACAACAGCAACAACAAAAAACCCAGTGGCAATTTGCGCAAACAGGGGACCGGGACAAGCACCCGTCATTGCCCAGCCAAACCCAAATAAAAGACCACCATAAATCTGTCCCTTGTTGAACTTCTTTGCGTGGAATTCAATTTCTTCACCATGAATGGTTTTGACCCTGAACTTTTTAATGAGCCATACCGAAATGATGCCTACGATCACGGCAGAACCAATGATGCCATACATGTGAAAACTTTGCATGCGGAACATTTCCTGTATACGGAACCAGGAGATAATTTCAGCTTTTACGAAAACAACACCAAAAAGGAGCCCTACGGCCAGGTACTTGAAATTATACCACCAGGGGTGTTGCTGGTGCGATTCATTGATACAGATGGTATCCAGTGAACGCACTTCAAAATCCGTATCCGGTGTACCGATGACTTCTGTCACATTCATATCTTTATCACGTACTGTATGCATTTTACTTTAAGGTTATGATGTTTTAGAACCGGAGGATAAAGGGTAAGATCAGGTTGGCCATTATGAAACCACCCGCCATAAAAGATACTGTTGCAATCAGGGAAGGAACCTGCAGGTTACTTAGTCCCATGATGGAATGACCGGATGTACATCCCCCTGCGTACCGGGTGCCAAAGCCTACCAGAAATCCACCCACCACCAACAGGATAAAACCGCGCAGGGTAAAGAGGCTTTGAAAGCTGAAAAGTTCTGACGGCAACAAACGGCTGTTATCCCTGACTCCATACGTTTCCAGCTCCTGAACCAGGGCCGGATGAACTTCCACCGGAGCAGGATTGGCGAGCAAAATGGCCGCCAGCAACGCACCTGCGAAAATGCCGCCAATGAAAAAAAAGTTCCAGACTTCTTTTTTCCAATTGTATTGAAAGAACCTGATGTTTGATGGAAAACAGGCAGCACAGACATGGCGCAGGTTAGCCGAAATTCCGAATTGCTTATTGCCTAAAATCAACAGCGCAGGTACAATCAATCCAATGAGTGGCCCCGCTACATACCAGGGCCAGGGCTGCTTAAGATAATCCAGCATATTTTTTACAGTTTAAAATTCAGGAAGTACAATATGACTTTGGGCCGATGCAGCCTACTTTGTTTTCGGTCAGCATTATTATTCTTTAAAGGTATTCAAGCAGTTTCACAATTGTTTCAGGAGCAAAAAAACTGCACTACTCAAACGTTTTATACATCGCTTCTTTCGTTTACACTTCAGTTCCTGCCGCCTTGTAAGCTAGCTGACGGCACACTTCTTTCAGGGAGAAAACATAAGATTGTCTTCTTTTGTAGTCTTATTTCTTTGCTACTATAGTTGGACATACATAATCGGTAACCGGTACTTCACCCGATTCCTTGATAGCTTTAAAGCCTCCCTGTACATCCACCAGTTTGTTGAAACCTCTTGCCTTTAAAATAGAATTGAAGATCATGGAACGGTACCCTCCCGCACAATGGACATAGTAAGGCTTTTCTCTGTCCAGGGCAGGCAAGTGATCATTAATGTTGTCAAGCGGCAGGTTCAGGGCACCGTCCACATGCTCACTGGCATATTCACCGGGTTTGCGTACATCAACCACCGTTGCCGGCTCCTGCTTCAGCCGTTTGGCAAATTCTGCTGCTGAAATGGAAGTTATTTTATCTGTCTCCTTCCCCGCAGCCTGCCAGGCGGCAAAGCCTCCCTCCAGGTAACCGATGGTGTAATCGTACCCAACTCTTGCCAACCGTGTAATTACTTCTTCTTCTCTTCCTTCATCCGTTACCAGGAGAATCTCTTGTTTGATATCAGGGATCAGGGCCCCAACCCAGGGGGCAAAGCTTCCATCAATTCCAATGTTAATGGAATTCGGAATAAACCCCTTTGCAAACGTCTGCGGATCTCTTGTATCCAGGATCAGGGCACCGGTTTCATTGGCTGCTGTTTCAAAGGCTTCCGGTGAAAGAGCTTGCTGTCCGCGTTTCATTACGTCTTCGATACTTTCATAGCCTTGCCTGTTCAACATAACATTTAGTGGGAAATAAGCGGGAGGCGTTGCCAGTCCTTCGGTTACTTCCCTGATAAATTCTTCCTTGGTCATGCCTGCACGCAGGGCATAGTTGGTCTTTTTCTGGTTTCCCATCGTATCAGAGGTTTCCTTGCTCATATTCTTACCACAGGCACTTCCGGCACCGTGTGCCGGGTAAACAATTACACTGTCAGGCAGGGTCATGATTTTATTGCGCAGCGAATCGAAAAGCGTACCTGCCAGTTCTTCCTGCGTCATATTGGCTGCTTTCTGCGCAAGGTCAGGCCGGCCCACATCGCCTATGAACAGGGTATCACCGGAAAACAGCGCAACATCTTTCCCGTTCTCGTCTTTTAACAGGTAACAGGCGCTTTCCATAGTATGGCCGGGTGTATGCAAAACGGTAAACGTAATGTTCCCCACCTTTAGCTCTTCACCGTCTTTTGCAATGTAAGCTTCAAAGCTTGGGGCCGCCGTAGGCCCGTAAACGATAGGGGCACCGGTTTGTTTCGAAAGATCAACATGCCCCGATACAAAGTCAGCGTGAAAATGGGTTTCAAAAATGTATTTGATTCTAGCACCACTTTTTGCCGCCCTGTCCAGGTAAGGCTGCACCTCGCGAAGCGGGTCAATCACAACAGCTTCGCCATTGCTTTCAATAAAATATGCGCCTTGTGCAAGACAACCGGTATATATCTGTTCAATCTTCATGTTATCGGTTTTAGAATGTAAAGTTGAGAAAATTAGTTGGCCCAAACCGTGACTTGCATCACGCAGTGTTTGTTACTGTCCGTCTGCAACCGGCAGGAAAACTTCCTTGATAATAATGTAGATGCCCATAACAAGTACAAACCAGCCAAACCCCTTCTTCAGCTTATCGGCATGCACTTTTGTGCTCATCCAGTTGCCAATAAAAATGCCTGCTGTTGCAATACCGGTAATGATCAGCAGAAAGGCCCAGTCCATTTCATATATAGCAATATCACCGGTAAAACCAATCAATGACTTGGCGGCAATGATCAAAAGCGATGTACCAACCGCTTGCTTCATAGGCAGTTTACTTAACAGCACCAGTGCCGGGATAATCAGGAATCCGCCACCGGCGCCTACCAACCCCGTTAGTGTTCCAACCAGGGCTCCTTCCAGAAGGATCAGGGGATAATTAAATTTTTGCAATGCCGGTTCTTCTTCCGGTTTCTTCTTTTTATTTCGGATCATTGAAAAGGAAGCAAATACCATCAGCACTGCAAAAAGGATCATCATCAGCAAACCCTTTGTCACTACCAAACTACCCAAACTAAAAATGGTATCGGGAAGATTCGGCACAATAAATTTTCGCGTAGCAAATACTGCAGCAATGGAAGGAAGGCCAAATATAAGAGCCGTTTTCAGGCATACAAGGCCCTGCCTGTATTTTGTAAATGCGCCTACCAAACTTGTGCTCCCTACTATGAACAGCGAATAAGCCGTTGCCAGCACCGGCTGTACCCTGAAAAGATAAACCAGGACCGGAACGGTTAATATGGATCCTCCCCCACCGATCAAACCCAGTGAAATGCCAATCACTAACGATGCGATATACCCTGCAAGTTCCATACGTGCTTATTTGATAGTTGCATGCAAAGCTGCTACATGCAAGCTAGATCTTTCGTGACGAGAATCACGTAAGCAATTTAGTAAGGTCAATAATTTCTATATGCGACCTGTGAAGCCGTACAACACCTTTCTCTGACAGTTTTTTCATCAGGCGTGAGATGACTTCGCGGGATGAATTCAGGTCATGCGCAATGTCGGTAAACGAAATGGGAATGTTAATGCTTTTCAGCTTTTCCTGGTGACGTTTCAGGTAAAAGACCAGCCGCTCGTCCATATTGCGAAAGGCAATATGATCGATTGTCTGCAGCAGCTCTTCAAACCGGTGGCGGTAGGAGCTCACTGCAAACTGTGCCCAGCTTTTGTACTTCCCCATCCATTGGTCAACATACTGCAGCGGCACTGCCAGTATGGTTGATTCCTTTACCGCCTTTGCCAGAAGGCCACTGGTTTCAGTTCCAGGCGCACACACCAATGAAATTGCGCAAGCCTTACCGGAATCGATATAGTACATAAAAAACTCGTTGCCTTCTTCATCTTCGCGATAGATCTTTACCAGTCCGTCCAGCACCAGGATGGCCGAACGAATGTTTTGACCGGTTCGCATGACTATGTCACCGGGAGCCAGTGTACGGATAGCAGCCACGTTTACCATCTCTCCTGCCAGTTCTTTTTCAAATGAAGGAAAGATGCGCAACAATTCTTTTTCGGTCATACGGCAAAGATAGAAGGGTGTACCGGATGGTGCGTAACGAAAGTCACGCCGCGATTGCCGTTCTGGAAGTAGATTTACAGCAAAAAATGGCGAAGATTCTACTGGAAAGAAAGAAAGGAGCGTTTGGTTTTGAAGTAAGAGATGAACTCGGGCACCTGCTGCAAACAGACAGCAGCCGCGAAAATGGTGGCGATGATTTTGGCTTCCGTCCCATGCAGCTGTTACTGGCCG
Organism: Flavisolibacter sp.; assembly: GCA_035998945.1. Taxonomy (GTDB): domain Bacteria; phylum Bacteroidota; class Bacteroidia; order Chitinophagales; family Chitinophagaceae; genus Flavisolibacter. Next base: position 31,151 of record DASYHD010000031.1, read on the forward strand.
CTTTAGGAAGCTGCAGTGCCATTGATATGGTATCTATCCTGGCCAAGCAACGGCAGGAGATCAGTGATATGTCAATCGAAATTGAAGGGGAACGGGAAAAAGATGTCGTTCCATCGCTCTGGAAAACAGTTACAGTTGTTTACCATCTAAAAGGCAAGATTGATGCAGAAAAAGCAGAAAAGGCGGCTGCATTATCGATGGAGAAATATTGTTCTGTTGCCGAAACCATGCGCCGCGGTGGCACTGTCATTACCTGGAAGGTAAACGTAGAGCCGACGAATGGATAAGCATTTAAACAAAGAAGGATTTGTGAAACCTTGCAGGCAGCAAAAGCAACCCAATGCTCTGCCATCCGTTAAACTGTTCATCGGATGGACCTGCGGACAGGTTTATTTAATGAGACAAAAAGGACACATAGGGTGTCTGTGATTTATCAGTCGCCTGAAAGCACATTCATAAAAGGAAAATACTTAACCAAACATTTATGGCAAGCGTACTTGATACGGTAGGCAATACACCGCAGGTAGAAATCAAGAGACTTAATCCCAATCCAGCTGTAAAAATATTTGCCAAGTTAGAAGGCAATAATCCTGGCGGCAGCGTGAAAGATCGTCCTGCTCTGAACATGATCAGGAGCGCAGTGGAAAGAGGCGAAATATCGTCCGAAACAAAACTGATTGAAGCAACAAGTGGCAATACCGGCATTGCCATGGCACTTATCGCAAACCTTTATGGTCTGCAGATCGAACTGGTGATGCCTTCTACCTCCACCCGCGAACGGGTATTGGCCATGGAAGCCTTTGGTGCCAAGGTGATCCTGCTCGACAGCATGGAAGCCTGCCGGGATTACGCGGATGAAAAAGGTGCCAGCGGTGACTATTTCCTCCTGAACCAGTTTGCCAACCCGGATAATTATTTAGCACATTATAAAACAACTGGGCCTGAGATCTGGCGGGATTCGGACCAGCAGATCACGCATTTTGTCAGCGCAATGGGAACAACGGGAACGATTATGGGTACTTCAATGTTTTTAAAAGAGAAGAACCCGCACATTCAGATCGTGGGCTGCCAGCCTTCGGAAGAATCTTCTATCCCCGGTATCCGGCGATGGGCACCGGAATACCTGCCAAAAATATTCGACGCATCAAGAGTGGACAGGGTCATGGATATTTCCCAAACAGAGGCCACCGAAATGGCAAGGTTGCTGGCCCGCGAAGAAGGGATTTTTGCGGGTATGAGCAGTGGTGGTGCCGCTTCGGCAGCCATCCGTTTAAGCAAAGAACTGGATTCCGGAACAATTGTATTTATTGTTTGTGATCGCGGCGACCGATACCTGAGCAGTGACCTGTTTAGCAGCTAATCATTTTAAATAAATCCTTTTCTTTACTTTCTTTCAAGGTGAATCACCTTGCAGGAATTCATGCTGTGTAAAGGTTAACAATACCGTCTTTTATCCATAACATTTTGTTTAATTTCCTCTTACACTTTTGCATTGCAAATAAGACAATCGTAAGGTTTTATTGAACAAATTCTCATGTAGCTCACCTGCTGTCTCTACAGCAGGTTTTCTTTATTCCTGCCAATGTTATGGCTTCGTTTTACCTTGTTTGTAATTGATACATCTAAAGGGTAAGAAAGATGGAATAACCCATTATGTTCAGGGTGCTGAATCAGAATTGCCACTATGAAAAGAAAACAGTCAGTTGAAATGAAATCAACCAGTTCATTTTCTTATGACCTTCCGTCGATCTGTACAGGAAAAGCCTTTGCCTTTTCATAGAGTTTGAGCTCCTGAATATCGGCAGGCAGGGTTATATTGCTGGCAAGCAGCACCTCTTTCACTTTTTTCATAACATCGCTTCTTGTGACTAATACGCCTTTGCGGTAGTCCTGCGTGTCGGTCCAGAAGAAAACCTTCAGGTCTACCGTACTTGTGTTTAATGTTTCAACAATTGCAAACGGTTCCTTTTTTGATAACACCCCTTTGGTTTCTGTTACTGCTTTCACAATCAGGTTGGTTGCTTTTGCAATATCATCCTCATAGGCGATGCCCACAACAAAGTCCATACGCAACAAACCATCCCGGGTCATGTTGGTGATAACACTTTTGATGATGGTTGCATTCGGTATATACACATCTTTTTCATCAAACGTTTTGATGTGGGTGGCACGAAAGCCAAGCCCTACCACGTAACCGAGGTAGTCTTCTATCTTAATGGCATCATGCATGGCAAAAGGCCGGTTAAAAGCAAGGATAATTCCAGCTAAAAAATTTTCAGCTATGTCCTTAAAGGCAAACCCAAAAACAAGGGCCGATACTCCCGCACCGGCAAGCAGACCACTTGCAATGCCTGTCAAACCAATAACCTGCAATACCAACAGCAGACCGACCACAGTAATTGCAAATTTTGAAAGCTGCGCAACGAAAGTGGCAAAAAGAGGATCGTGGGCTTTGCCGGCTAGCCTCCTGAGCAATACCTTCTTTACTTTTGAAGCAACCAGTAGTACAACAAAAAGTAGCAGCAGCGCAAGTATAATTTTGGGCAGCGAAAGCACCAATGATTGCCATGATTGCTTCAACTCCAGTAAGAGCCTGCTCAGCAGATCGTCCACCTGTTCTAACTGTTCATCCATAACAGTAGTTTTTACGAATTGGTGGTAGAACTGCAACTCTTATACCGTGCAGGTAATGATGCAACAGTCAACACCAAGAGAAGCAACAGACTACAGCAAGCAGAACGATAGATATCGGAATTTAATTCTATAAAAGGCAACACTTCCTTTTCGCAGGAAGTCACTTTTGCTTTCTGAACTTTCCGTCTATTCTTGCAGAGACATCTACGTGCAGGCATAACAACGCTGCCTTTGTGGAAATTGGGATGTAAGGTATCCACTTGCAAGTGGAACGTTTTGTAACTATAAGACGATTTTGATGATTACCTAAACATAAAGCAATGCAATTCCAGATTTGATATACAATGAACGATAAATATTTGACACGGGTATCAAGTAATTATAAACTTTCACCTGATATCCATTCTTTTTAAGAACGATTATCAGAGACAAATAACACACTTCTCCTGTTTTATAGTGAATTAACGCTTTCAAACAGCCAATATTAGCAGTAGGTATTGCAATACTGGAAAAAGTAGTGTACATTCATCGTTTAACCCAAGAACTATGCAAACCGTCACATTGCGTTTTCAGAATTTGAGTGAGCTTACCACCTTTTCGAGAATGGTAAACGAAAAATTTCAGCTCAATACCAGCACGCTCACCATCAGCGGCTCTTTTCCTTCACCATTTGTTTCCATTGCCCAAAGTGTATTTGATGCAAAGCTATTACAGCATTAAAGCATGGTTTCAGCAGCGATGGAAATATGCCTATAGCGTTTCCGAACTATTTTGACACTCACCTGGACCAGATAAACAGCCAAAACAAAAAACCCGTTTTGAACCGACATACTTACCAACTTTATCATTTCTAGACTGCTCTTTATCTAACTAAAGAAGCTATTTCGTAATTACCATTTTCAATAACAAGCTTTTTCACTTAATCCTCCTTCTCCTAAGCCAATTGTCTGAATAAAAACGGATTAGCAGGAACAACTGATGACCGACTGTTATTGACTAGCATTCGTGATCTTGCAATGAAAGAGAAATAGCCGGAGAAGTACGAATTATCAGGTAATGCACCTGTACAACTAAAAATCATTTATTAAAAACGACTACCATCTACAGTGTGATCCCAGCACTGCTGAGATTCAGAGCTGAAACTCTTCTATTGCATTGATTTACCTTTCCGATATGTTGTTTAAAGCTCATTTGTTGAAATATAGCAGATACATTTCCAACAAAACAACTTACCCCGGTTTAATTTTTGTATCATAGGATTCCAATCACAGGCCTGCTATAAACAATAAAAGGATTCAAAATAACCCATGGAAAAACTGATCAGATGGTTACGTAAATTTTATAATCTTTCCCTTCACACCATAGGTTTTTTCCCTGCCCTGATTGCCCTGTTGATCCTGGCAGTAACCATTGTTATCTACAATTTTGAAGATTCAACGGCAATTTCAAGCCTAAAGCAAAAATTCCTTTGGATGAACCTGAAAAATTCAGAGGCTGCAAGGGCAATTCTCACAACGGTAGCCACAGGAATCATTGGTCTAACGGTCTTTAGCTTTTCGATGGTGATGCTGGTTTTGAGCCAGGCCGTATCGCAAATCAGCAATCGTTTATTGGACAACTTTATTGGTAATAAATATCAAAAGATCACACTTGGCTTTTACCTTGGCACCATCCTTACTTCTTTTTTCCTGCTTACGGTAGTAGATGACAAGGGCACTTCCCAGGTTCCCTCCTTATCGGTGTTGTTTGTGGTACTGCTAACCATTATTGACCTTTTCCTCTTTGTTCATTTTCTCCATTATATAACGCAATCCGTCCGATATGAAAAACTGATCAAAACAATTCACCGAAAGACGATCCATTCACTGGAAACATTTTATGCCGGGGAAGAAGAGGTACCCTGGAACCCTAACTCCAAGGAATCTATGGATGTACAGTCTCCCCTATCCGGATACTTCCAGGGAATAAACCGCAACCAGTTACTGCGGGTGGCAAGGGAAAATAACTGGTACCTTGAATTCTATCCGCTTCGCTGCACATTTGTAATCAAGGGAGAACCTATTTTAAAATTGTATTGTAGCCATCGACCGGATGATCAAAAATTGAAGCTATTGTTCGAATGCCTTGATTTTTATACCGGCCAGGAAATTGATAAAAATCCTTTTTATGGCTTTTTGCATCTTTCCGAGATTGCTATCAAAGCGCTGAGCCCTGGTATAAATGACCCCAATACTGCGGTTTTATGTGTTCATTCCTTAACCGACCTTCTTGCCTGTAAATTGCATACACCAGCAATAGAGGTTTTTGCCGACAGCGAAAAAACAGGAAGGGTATATATACGCGACAGGCCCTTGGAAGAAATCTTTGAAATGTGCGTTTCTCCCATCTGGGACTACGGCAAAAATGATCGTTTTATACAGAAAGCAATGGGACAGATGTTGCGGCAGTTAAGACAATGTGACCAGGAAAAAAACATTAGCCGGATGCTTGATCATTTCGAGGAAGAACTTGGGAAATGAAAGCATACTTGTGCATTACCTGAATGCTAAAAACTTGCATACCTTTTTACCATCCTGGATAATTAATGACGCCCACCGATCATTTCACGTACTTCCTTGTTGCAATGACTGAGAAACTGTTCGGCAATCACATCGATTTGTTTAAAGTTCATGGGCTTTGTGATAAAACCGGCATTGTAATGAAGCGCAAACTGGTAATCGTGGTGCGAACTTGAGGTCGTAAAGAGTGAAATGGGAACGTCGTCAAAAAAAGGTATCGAACGTAAAATGGGCAGGAGTTCTTTTCCGGACATACCGGGCATGTTCATGTCCAACAGAATAAGGCAGGGCTTTTCAGACCGTTTTTCCATATTGAGGAGGAATTCATATGCATCCAATCCGCTTTCAAAAAGTGAAACTTCTACACTGTCCTTGTAAACAGCCATGGCTTCTTTAACGAGCATTAAATCATCGTCATCATCATCGGCATAAACAAGGATATGTTTGGGTGGTGTAAGCTCGTGCATGATAGTTTGGTGGCTTTTGACGAAATTACAATTGTTTTTTTAACCAATCCCATGTGTATCAAAATCCGTTGATGAAAGGTATAAGTCAAGAATCCTTGTATCGGTAAAACAATGGACAGCTGTAATATGGGTTCGATAAACGGCGTAGATGACCTCGACATAAATGCTTTGATACTGGTAAAGCAATTTAACTTCTTCCCCGGACTTTAGTTTGCCTATATAGACACCTTCCCGCTGAAGTGCATCCATTTGCCTGTCCCGCTCCAAAGCCTCAAAAGCCAAACACAAAGCCGTTTGTTGTTCATTCATAGTCTGGGAATCTCAATTTCCATTCAATAAAACAAAGGTAGTTACACCGTAGTACAATTTCATGGAAGACGCCGTTATAAATACACAGCGCATTTGTTGGTGCAGCATGCTAAACTATAACATCAGCAGATAAAAGCAATCTATCTTGTTATTTAGTACAACCTATAGCGGAAGAAGACAAAACAAGCAGCTTCATGACTATCCATATAGATTAATTTGAATGGATTCTTTGAATTCCTCTTTCAGTAGTATATACTTCGTTGAAACAATCCACGAATGTTTCCGCACCTTATGCCAGATCCGGGTTGGGGTGCCGGCTGATTTTCCAGTAATTGAGAATCATTTCAATCATCTGCTTCAGCGATTTTATGTTATCTGGTTTTGTAAAGAAGCCTTGCGCCAGGCTTTCATAGGCATCAAGCACCGCTTTATGCGCAGAGGTGGTGGTTAAAAAAACAAAGGGGATACTCTTTCTGCGGATATGCTCCACCGCATTGATCTTTCGCTTTAATTCTGCACCCGACATTCCGGGTAAGTTAATGTCTGAAAATACAAGGAAGGGCTTGTCAGAGGTCGTGTCAAGATAATGATACGCCTCCTGGCAATTGCTGAAAAACTGTAAGCGGTTGGGAACATTCAGGCTGTCAAACACTTCCTTCAATACAGCCTGATCATCCACATCATCTTCGATTATAACAATTGGTCCTAAGCGCTTACCCATGGATTGACACTTTTCGCTTGATCTAGAATTGCAATAACACTGGAAAAATTATGCCGACTGCAAATTTATTGTAAAGGTTGTTCCTTCCCCCACCCTGCTTTCCACATCTATTTGGCCATCGTGTATTTCCACAATCTTTTTTACAATGGCTAGACCAATTCCTGTTCCCTCATATTCACTCCTGCCATGCAGGCGTTGAAACGCACCAAATATGCGCTGCTGATCCTCTTTTTCCATCCCTATTCCATTATCTTCAATCTGGATAAAAACTGCATCGTCAATCCTCTCCCCGCTGATGCGAATGAAAGGTTTTTTGTCGGTGAACTTAAGGGCATTACTTATCAGGTTGTAAAATAACTGTGTGAGATAAGCTGCATTTCCCCTGACGTCCGGTAATGAATCTACCTGAATGTCTGCTCCCTTTTCTGCAATCGCTAGTTCAAGATCATCGATTGCTTTCTGCACAATTTCCGAGGTTTTTACAGGCTCAAAATGCGTTAATGCCTGAAGGCTGGAAAGGGCCAGTACATCCTGAATAATACTTTGCATTCTTCGGGCTGAGGATGTCACCCTATCTGCATACCACCGGCTTTTTTCATCAAACTGACCTGCATTTCTTTCGTAAAGCAAGTTTGAAAACGTGCTGATTTTCCTGATCGGCTCCTGGAGATCATGCGACGCAACATAGGCGAATGCAGCCAAACCCTGATTGGCTTCTTCCAGTTTTTGTTCTGCTTCTTTCCTGCGGCGGATTTCTCTCTCCAGTTCAATGTTTGTTTTTTGCTTGAACAGTTCAGGCAGCACTCTGAATAAATGATAAACCGTAAATAGGCTTACTATGCCGGTTGCTAACCGCACAACGGCATTGAAGCGGTACATCGGGATCCAGAACATGAGGGCATCTATAAAATGCGTTGAACCGCAAAGCAGGATAAAGGTGGCAAACAGCAGGTATACTTTACGAAAGCGTATAGAGGAGCCTTTCCGACTGAAATAGTTAAGGATGATCAGCGGGATCAGGAAGTAGGCTGTCCACACCATTATTTCGCTGATAATATAGAGCCAACCATGAAAGTCGGACCAATAACCACAATTCCACCTGGCAGGCCACAGATCATACCTGAACAGCCCCTCAAAGAATTCGATTACTTCTTTCATGAGAAATGGGTTAAGGGATAAAGAGACACTGGGGTCTTATTTTGCTGATGGACGAATTTAGTCCATGTCGGTTGATTCCACTACCCTTCTGCCTGATGTTTTTTTCAAACATAGTTGGGAAAACTACTCCGGTGCTGAGCGAATAATGGTATTTACTTAAAAAACAATACATGAGTGATGCATCTTCTTTGCCAGCTAACAAGTTAGGGCTCACAAACTGGACTTCATTCACAGCAATGGTTTTTACTTCAGGTGAAATATTACGATGCCTTTCAGTAAAAACGAAAAGGACTCTTCTCCCTTTGCATGCTGATAAAGCGATCATATAATCTTGCGGAAATTGATAAATGCAACCTGCAACCACAAGTAAAATGATGAATTAACATGAGGTTTTACTTGCTGGTTCAAACGTTGCTATACACGAACACCGACGTGGAGTTGACTTACAGAGGTCAAGTTTTCCTTGTTTTGGCAAATGCAATCATTGATGAACTTCAGAGGCAAATTGTCTTTCAGAATTCGTTTCATTCCGATCAATACTGTTTTTTTATCAAACTCCATATCACTACAGGTAAATCTAACAGTTGATTCGGCACAGGACGGTTCTATTTTTGGCCAGTTGTTTGCCTCTCTTTGCTACCGAAACAATAATTTGTGTACTGTCGCCTGTGATATTGATGCAGGCAAACAAAAGCCATGACAAAAATCATGTGTGGGATTTTGGTTGTCATTCATCAGAACACTGCAGGGTACCAACTTTGCCGCGGCCTTTAATAGAATACGTTATGACAAAAAATGTTTTTATTGCTTCTGCCGAACCCTACAGCGGGAAATCCATTGTTTCGCTTGGATTAGTGAACATGTTATTGGGCAAAGCCCAGAAGGTGGGTTATTTCAAGCCGATCATCAACCCGGATCCGAAAGAAAAAAAGGATGTACACATTGATACCGTTACCAGTTATTTTTCATTGCCGCATTCCTACGAAGACAGCTATGCCTTTACCCGCCAGCAGGCACTGAAAATGCTGGAAATGGAAAGCCAGGGCGAACTGATCGATACCGTGATTTATAAAATAAAAAAGCTGGAGGAGGCCCACGACTTCATCATTATTGACGGCAGCGACTTTGTGGGTGAAGGAACATCTTTCGAACTGGAAGCGAATATCAGCATTGCCAAAAACGTCAATGCACCTGTTATCATCGTGGTTTCCGGCGACCACAAGACCGTACCACAGGTACTCAATTCAGCCCTGACCATCTGGCGCAGCTTTGAAGGACGCGAATTGCAGGTTATTGGTATGATCGTTAATAAGGTTCAACCAGAACAAGTAGACTCTTTGAAGGAATTTTTAAGCTGCCAGTTACCCGAAAATGTTGTTCTCTCCATTATACCGGAAGACAAAAACTTGGATGCACCAACCATGAAAGAAATTGCTGAGCATTTGGGAGGAAAAATGGTGCTGGGTGAAGAGCAGCTTTCCAACCAGGTAGATAACTTTATCACCGGCGCCATGCAGGTGCCGCAGTTTCTCAACCACGTCAAGGACAATGTTGTGATTGTTACCCCTGCCGACCGTGGCGATATTGTCATCAGCGCTTTGCAGGCCAATATTTCCACCAATTATCCCAATGTGGCAGGCATTGTACTTACCGGTGGCGGCAAGCTCGATAAACCTGTACAACGACTGATTGAAGGGCTTCAAACGGTGGTTCCCATCATTTCGGTAAAAACCGGCACGTTTGAAACCACAGCCCGTGTAAGCACTATCCGTTCACGGATCGCACCCGACAATAAACAAAAAATCCAGCTTGCCATTGATACGTTTAATAAATACGTAGATGTCAGATCACTGGATGAAAAGCTGATCACTTTCGAATCGGAAGGCATAACGCCGCACATGTTCCAGTACCAGATTACCAAGCGGGCCAAAAGCCAGCGCAAGCATATTGTACTGCCCGAAGGTGACGATGATAGAATACTGAAAGCAGCAGCCCGCCTGCTCAACCAGGACATTGTTGACCTTACCATCTTAGGTGATCCTTTACAGGTAAACGCTTCATTCAAGCGACTGGGCTTAACTATCGATGCCAGCCGCGTTCAAATTATCAACCCTGCCGAATCGGAACATTTTAACGATTATGTACATACGCTCTATGAGTTACGAAAAGGAAAGAATGTTTCGCTGGAAACAGCCCGTGACCTGATGACCGATGTATCGTATTACGGTACCATGATGGTATATAAAGGCCATGCTGACGGGATGGTTTCCGGTGCTGCCCACACCACGCAGCACACCATTCGTCCGGCTTTACAATTTGTCAAAACCAGGCCTGGCATTTCGGTTGTCTCGTCCGTATTCTTTATGTGTCTTCCGGACAGGGTCACTGTTTTTGGTGACTGTGCAGTTAATCCCGATCCTACAGCCGAGCAGCTGGCAGAAATCGCTATCTCATCGGCAGAAAGCAGTAAGACCTTTGGTATTGAGCCCCGCATTGCCATGCTGTCGTATTCCTCCGGAACATCGGGAGAAGGCGCTGATGTAGAAAAAGTCCGGCAGGCTACAGCCATCGTTAAGGAAAAACGTCCGGATCTGAAAGTGGAAGGTCCTATCCAGTACGATGCGGCTGTTGATCCCGTCGTCGGCAAGCAAAAACTCCCGGCATCAGAAGTTGCCGGTAAGGCCAACGTATTGATCTTTCCGGACCTGAATACGGGAAACAATACCTACAAGGCGGTGCAGCGGGAAACCGGTGCCCTGGCCATCGGACCCATGTTGCAGGGGCTTAACAAACCTGTAAATGACCTGAGCCGCGGTTGTACTGTTGATGATATATTCAATACAGTCATCATTACAGCTATCCAAAGCCAGGAAGAAGCAGTCCTTAGCAATCAGCAACCGGCACACAGCAATTCAATGACATCCTGAATAATGTATCCATCATTCATAGTAACACCATGAATATTTTTGTAGTGAACTCCGGCAGCAGCTCTATCAAGTACCAGTTGTTCAAGATGCCCAATGAAAAACCGATCTGTGTTGGATTGGTAGAGCGTATTGGTTTGGAAAATTCTCTTATCACGCATAAATACAATCATGCCGGTGAAGAAAAGGTTATACGCCGCACACTGGATTTACCTGACCATGAAGCCGGCCTGCACCAGGTAGCGCAGCTGCTGACAGATGCAGCAATCGGGGTTATTCAAAATCCTGGTGATATAGACGCTATCGGTCACCGTGTTGTGCATGGCGGTGAAAGTTTTTCTTCTACAACAGTCATTACCAAAGAGGTCAAAGAGGAAATAAAAAAACTGTTCTCGCTGGCGCCGCTCCACAATCCAGCCAATTACCTTGGCATTGAAGTGGCCGAAAAAATCTTCACCAACGCCACGCAGGTGGCTGTATTTGATACGGCCTTTCACCAGACCATGCCGGAGAAGGCTTTTCGTTACGCTATTCCACAATCATTTTACAGCGATATGGGCATCAGGGCCTACGGCTTTCATGGCACCAGCCATAAATATGTAACCGAAAAAGCGCTGCAATACCTTCAAAACCCACAGGCAAAAATCATTACCATCCACCTCGGAAATGGCTGCAGCATGGCTGCAGTAAACGGGGGGAGATCTGTTGATACAAGTATGGGTTTTGGACCTCTGAGTGGACTGGTCATGGGCACACGGTCGGGTGATATAGATCCTTCCATCATTTTTCATCTTGTCAATCAGCTGGGCTATAGTCTTGATCAGGTCAACAACCTGTTGAATAAAAACAGCGGCATGCTGGGCCTAACGGGCTTTAGCGATATGCGGGACATATTGAAAGCAAAAGCAGAAGGAGATGAACAGGCAGCATTGGCTTATGAGCTTTATACTTACCGGATCAAAAAATACATTGGTGCTTATGCTGCCGTGCTGAATGGTTTGGATGCTATTGTTTTCACAGCCGGCGTTGGTGAAAACGATGCAATCACCCGCCGCATGGTTTGTGCACAAATGGACTACCTGGGTATTACACTGGATGAGCAAAAAAATGAAGAACGCAGTGCAACGATCAGGGATATCAGCAGGAACGGTTCGCCAGTGAAAGTTTTGATTGTACCCACCAACGAAGAACTGGAAATTGTGAAGCAGTGTTATGCATTATTACAGGAAGAAGTTGCATAACGGCTCTTCCTGTTCATACGTTTTGAGATTTAAATTTTTATGTAGCTTTTAATTATCGGCACCTCAAGCTTTTTACCGAAACGGATCTCCCGGATCTATTGCTTTTGTCGGCTGTAATGTAATCGTTGTTACCAGATAAATGTTCCCACAGCACCGGCTTCAAGGGAAGGTGTTACCCACCGGTCGCCGAAGTTGATATTAAAGCTTTGCAGGAATGAACCATCATTGAGCACAATCAGTACCTTTTTGCCATCCGGCCGTTTGAAGCCGACACTGTAAAGACTACCGGAATTGTTACTGCCAATCCGAACTGATCCCGGAGGAACAAATTTCGATGCATGCGCCACAATATAGTAGGATACATTCCGGTTGATATTTCCGCCGATGGTCAGTGCTCCTTTACAGGTGGTACATCCCCCCGGTGTATGCATGGAATAAGAAGGATCATTGGCCAGGTTCCATTCCAGTGCATTCCGGCTCCAGTTGCGCATAGCACCGATGATCACATTTTTCATGTGCCATTTCAGATCGCCGCCAAAGTCGCCATTGGATGCGGTGTATTGCTCTGTGAAATACACATTCTTATTCGGAAAAGCATTGTGCACGGTAGATAGCGCACTTATATCGCCGGCGTACAAATGAAAAGCAGATCCGTCAACAAACGCATTGGCTGCAGGATCCTGTAAAATAGAAAGTGGATAGGCCGTATTGTCGCAATTGTGATCATAGATAATGATCTTGGTAGTAATGCCGGCTGCCCGGAAAGCGGGTCCCAGGTGATTTTTAATGAATTCAGCCTGCTGCTCCGCCGGCATATACATACTGGGATTGTTCTCCGGGTGCAGGGGTTCGTTTTGTGGGGTTATGGCATCAATGGTGATACCTTCTGCTTTCATTGCCTGGATGTACTTTACAAAGTAGTTGGCATAAGAAGCGTAATACGCCGGCAGCAGGCTGCCTCCCTTCAGACTGTTATTGCTTTTCATCCAGGATGGTGGCGTCCAGGGAGATCCCAGGATTTTTATCGATGGATTGATAGCAAGGATCTGTTTTAATACCGGCACTACCTGGCTTTGATCTTTCCGTAAACTGAAGTTTTGCAGGTCAGGATCAGTTTGACCGGGAGGCATATCATTGTAGGTATATACCGTTGTACTCAGGTCAGAGGCACCAATGCTGACTCTCAGGTAGCTCACGCCAATGGAAGTACTGTCCGATCCAAACAGCTCTTTTAGCAAATCGGTTTGCATGGATGATGCCAAACCGGAAATCAACGCTGCACTGGCATCAGTTAGCGTGTAGCCAAAACCGTCTACCGACTGAAACACCTGTGTGGTATCAACAAAAATATCAGGACTGGTATTGGATTGGGTTCCAAAAGCAAGAACAGTAGTTTGCTTTTTTAAAAGAGAAGTCTGGTTTCCTGTTGTCAGGTAAAATGTTACATCAGACGTTTTTGGTGTAACAGAACCTCCACCTCCTCCACCGTTATTGCTGCCCCCGTTGTTGTTGTTTTTACTACAACCAGAAATCACCAATCCAATGTAAAAAAGGAGGCCTATCATCGGCACAGTGATACGCTTCATCATCCTGTAATCGTTCATCTCAATACTTGCAATTAAAACACCAATGTGGAAATAGAGTGCGGCAAGCTGCTAATGGATGCGGACTTACCCTTCACCTGCAATTGGTAGTCTATTTTTTTATCGCTGCCATTCATTACTACAACGGCAATGGAGCCATCTGCATTTTTAAAGGCTGTTGTCAGCAGGTCTGTCCGGTTGCTCGACGCATTGATCCGTTTCGCTCCCGGCCGGATGAATTTTGAAAAGTGCCCGATGTAATAATAAGCGTTGGTGTAGATCAACTCACCGCTGCGTGTATCAGCATGAACGGGTGCAAAACAGAAATTACCCACGTGGTTCGGACCACCTTTTTCATCCAGCAGAATGTTCCAGTCGGTCCAGCCTACCGTGCCGGCGTTAAAGTCATGGATCATAGAACGACCATATTTTTCGCCCAGGCTCCAGTTGCTTATTTTTTCCCCGTCAAAACTTTCTGCACAACCTTCCGTGAAGATCAGGTTTGTATTGGGAAAAGTTTCTTTCACCATACGTTCGTTGGCAAATTGCATATCGCCTCCGGTCCAAGTTTCATACCAATGATAGCCGATACCCCACACATACCGGGCAGCACGGGGATCGTTCAGGATCGTGCTGGCTCTTTCGTACATCAGGTCGCGGTTGTGATCCCAGGCAATAAGTTTTTTGGCACCCAAGCCGGCTTTATGCAATGTAGGTCCGAGGTTGTCGCGAATAAAATCGCGTTCCTCCTGTGCTGTAAACACACAGGATTCCCATTTTTGTACGGCCATGGGCTCGTTCTGCACACTTAAACCCCACACCGGAATGCCGGCTTTTTCATACGCTTTGATAAACTTCACATAATAATCGGCCCACGACTGCCGGTACGCTGGCAGGAGCTTGCCACCCTGCAGCATGTTCTTGTTATCTTTCATCCATGCCGGTGGCGACCAGGGACTGACATATAGTGTGAGTTTTCCCGCAGTTGTCATTGCCTTTCTTATCAGCGGCATTTTGTATTGTTCATCAGGCTGAATGCTGAATGATTTCAGGCTTTTGTCGCCATCAGCAACATAAGTATAGCTCCCACTCGAAAAATCGCAGCTGTTAATATTGGTACGGGCAAGAGTGTAACCAATGCCATCCTTTGCATCGAAGTAAGCTTTCAGCAGTTCCTGCTGTTTGGCCGGCGGTAGCTTGGCAAAGGTTTCGGCAGATGCATCTGTAATGGCGCCGCCAATCCCCAGCATGGTTTGAAAACTGTGCCTGTCATCGATGAATACATAAGCAAACCTTTCTGCCAGCGGTTCGGGGTTACCGAAAGTTACGGTACCTGCAGCACTCAATCGATAGTCCGTATTGTTTGCGGTGGTGTAAATTTTTACCGCATTGTTATTGACCGAGTGGCTTATCGCTGCAGACTGGCTGTTGCCATCTGCTGCCAGGGAAAGGGCAAATATGGCACAAGCAGCATAGGAAAGAATTTGTTTTGGATTGATCGTTTTCATACACACTCCTCTCTTTATTTTTTTGACGAATTTGTTTTTGCGTTAGATGGGCTGCTTCCGGGTAAGGCAACATTGGTGGCAAATCCCAGCGCTTTGATGTAGCCTTCATTGGGAAGACAGTTCTGCAGCAGCGTGCCTTGCAGGTAATCATTCAATGCACGCCTGATCTGTTGCATGTCTTTTGGTCTTGCTTTCCGGATGTCGGCAAAACTTGCACGTGGTGATTCAGCATAGTGAATGATGGAATCGTAAAACGGCGGCTTTTTAATTTGTACAAAGCCACGGGTATTATCCAGCTTTTTGTACGGCCAGAAATGCCAGCCGATCCTCGCTCCTTCCATGGTTGTGCGGAAGCTGTCGATCCACCCGTTTGTATTCTCACCGGTTTCGCCGCAATAGATGGGAACATTGTATTTGTCGCGGAAGTCAATGTAGGGCTGAATTACTTCCTGCGTCGGCTTCGTCCAGTATTTGTGAAAGGTGTAAATCAATTTGCTGTCGAAAGGGGGACCAAAGGGAGCAAAATTGGAGTTCCATTGGGCACCGCCTAACAGGATAATATGGTTTTTATCCACCTTGCGGATTGAATCCGTAATACGTTTGTACAAACCTTCCAGCTTCGGGTTAAAATGCGAAGCATCAAAATAGTGCGCAATGGGTTCGTTCAGCAGATCATAACCAAGAATGAGCGGTTCGTTCTTATACCGGTCTGCTATGCGCATCCATATTTCAGCGGTCAGCTTCTGGTCTTTCTCACTTTCAAACAAAAAAGGGTAGCCATCACCGTCATCGATGTTATCTCCTGTTTGTCCGCCTGGCGCACAGTGCATGTCAAGCATCACGGGCATGCTTTCCTTGCGGCACCAGTCAAGCAATTGATCAAATAATTGAAAACCATGATCGGGGTTGCTTTGGCCCATGTATTTCTCATCCGTAAAAAGGCGATAGTTAAAGGGTAGTCGAATGGAGTTCACACCAATCGCTTTCAGGTAGCGAATGTCATCATGGGTGATGTAATTGGAAAGGTAGGTTTTCCAAAAACTATCAGTAGCCGAAGGGCCTATCAGTTCATGCAGCACCTGGTTGATCAGCCGCGGAGAATTGACACTGGAAAATCGGAACATATAGCCTTCGGGTACCAGCCAGTTACCAAGATTGGTGCCCCGCATGATAAACGGTTTCCCATCAGGCGAAAGAACTTCTTTTCCTTTTGTTGTAAAAAAGCCGCCTTGCTGTGCAAAAGCAGTACTTAAACAGAGGCAGAAAATAAGCGGCAACCGGTACAATTTTTTCATGGCAATTAATTTATTGGTACACTCTTACATAATCGACAATCATCCGCTGCGGAAAGGTGGTGCTCGCGTCCGGACTGCCCGGCCAGTTTCCACCCACAGCGACATTAAAAATGAAGAAGAACGGGGAATTAAACGGGTAAGGTGCCGGTGCAACGTCTGATTTGTTTACTGTCAGGAACAGGTTATTATCAACAAACAACTTGATCTGGTCCTGCTTCCACTCCATGCTGAACACATGAAACTGCTCGTAAAAAGTACCCGTATTCAACGTGTAGGAATTTCCTCTGGAAGCATGTGAAGCCACGGAAGCGCCGTAATGCAGGTAGCCGTAGGATTTGCTTGGCTCCTGCCCCAGCAATTCCATGATATCAATTTCACCACAGGCAGGCCAGCCAACGGTGGTGATGTTGTTACCCAACATCCAAAGCGCCGGCCATACACCTTTGCCTCTCGGCAATTTGGCACGGATATCAACCCTACCAAAGGTGAACGACTTTTTGTTCTGCGTAGTGATCCTCGCCGATGAATACTGGAATCCGCTGATAGCTTCTTTACGGGCTTCAATAACAAGGTTGCCGTTGGAAACAAAAACATTTTTTGTACTGTTGGTGTAATACTCCAATTCATTGTTTCCCCAACCACCGGAGCCGTTGCCGATCTCGTAATTCCAGGTAGCCGCATTGAGTGTGTTACCTGAAAACTCATCATTCCAAACCAGGGTATAACCAGGTTGATCAAGTGGTGTGCTGAAGCCGGCATTGTCCGTAACAAAATTCAACCCGTTTTCCGTTACAATGGTGCCTTTGGCCGAGGTTACGCCGAGATTGCATCCTTTTGGATTGGAAAGTTGAACAGTGAATTCAAGATTGTCCTCTCGTGTGTCCGATGGGTCACCTTTGATCTGAACCGCCACTTCCGCATTCGACTGGTTCGCCGGAATGGTGATAGTGCCGGATGCGGCCGTAAAATCCTTTGGAGCTTTTGCCGTGCCTTCCTGTACGCTGTAATCAAACGAAATTGGAACAGTTGTGGTCTTATCAAGAGAAATGTTGAAATGCATCGTGCCGGCAGAAGTGGTACGCACAATGCTTGCACTTTCAATCTTTACGGTAGGCACTACTGCCGGTGGGGTGTTGTTGCCTTCTTTTTTGCAGGAAAGAAAACAAAGTGCAAACACAGCTATAGCCAGCAAACACGATACGGTTTGTTTCATCATTGTATTTGTTTGAAACCGGTACAGAAAACAGGATGGTAAGTTTTTGAGATGTGGAAGGAAGCACAGGACATTGCTGCCCTGTGCTGTTTTGACGCTACCTGCTTTTGAGAGAACAAAAATGGTTTTTCAGAAAACTAACTTGCTTTCAGTTTTAAATACCAGGCATTACCGGTTTCGGTGCCCCGTACCCGCAGGTAGAGGCTTGTTGGGGTAATGGCCAGTATTTCGTATTCTTTTTGCACGGCCCCGTATCCGATAAATGTATTGTTTCCATTCAGAACAATCGCTGTTCCGGTTGTAGGTGCGGATGCCGCTACACCGGAGCTGGCCGGTGCAAACGAAAACGAAGAGGATCCGCCGGCGTAGCTATAACAGCCCTCACCACCAGAGGAAGGAATGCCGGGAAGACCGCCAGCCAGGGCACCTGTTTTGGTAAAGGCACCATCCGGTGTGGCAACATTCAGGGTATAACCCGTTGCTGTTTTGGTAAAGGTGAACCGGGCGGTGTAAAAGCAATTGCAGCAACCTACTTTTTCATTGACAGAAGCCGACCACCATTCCGGTGTAACCGAGGTTTCACTCCAGGGGCCAACACCAAAATGAGACGGGATATCCTTATCCACCTGCCAGGTTTTTGAACCGTTGCCGGTAAGATTATCAACAATGTTGGCGGCTGGTGTAAAATTGCTTTGCACCTGGATGTCTTTGGTAACAGTAGTGGCCGTAGCTCCGGGACCATAAGCAACAACAGTAATACGATACGTGTTCAAGCCCACTTTCGTGTACTTCTTTGTTGTTTTGCCATTGGGGAGAAAATCCAGTGTCACGCCATCTGAGGCATCATAATCAATTTTGTAAGAAAGAACATTATTTCCTGTGATGGCAATTTCCACATCACCGGAACCATCGCCATTCGGATTCGTGGCGTTCTGACCAACGATCGTTGTATTGATGGTAACATCCGATGGTGCACTTAACGTACCGATGTTATACTCTTTCTTTTTACAACTGCCGATGACCAGCAGCAGTGCCAATGCAAAACAATAATTTGTATAGCGTTTCATAATCGTTTGTTTAATTGGTTTGTCGGATGTTGTCAATGTAAATAACAGAACCTGCACCATCGGCAGCATCATTAAAGCGTAAAACCAGTTGGCTGAATTTTTCTGTTGCCGGAATAGCAGCGATCGTGCTAAAATCAAATTCCAGTTCTTCCCAGGCACCCGACTTGGTAAATGCTGTTTTCCGCACCGCGACTCCATTTGCCAGGCTGGAACCAACTTCCAGTTCCACATTCAGGCTTTTGCCAATAAGGGCTGGGTCCGGATTGTAAGCCAGCACCTTTATTTTTTTACCGGCAGCCATATCAATCGGCGTGTTCAGGGGGCTGTACGTTCCGCTCCAGCCCTCGTGACCACGGGTGAACCGGCCCACTTTTGCACTGGTGTTCAGGCCCGAAGCATTGGGATTGTCAACCGTAGCAAACTGCTGCCCACCGCCAAAGGTTCCGAAGAAATAATTAGTGTTGACATCCTCAAAGGTGATAGGCAAACCAAAGGGATTGTAGGCCCTTACTGGTGTTACCTTCTCTGTTTTGGCTGCGCCCCCGCTCAATGCGACAACTTTTAAATCATATGCCCCTGCATTTGCATAAGTATGTGACACTTCAGCCCCTGTTGCCAATGGTGTTCCTGTTTCATTGGGTACATCACCAAAATAAACGAGGTAAGAAGCAGCATACTGTGCATTTGCTTTTACCTTGATGGTACGCAAATCTGTCGTTGTCGTCACTTCCAGGTTTTCAGGTGCCCGGTAAGTAACGTCCAACGGGTAAGAGTTCTCCGTTTCTTTTCCCGAAAGGCTCCTTGATACAATCGTAACGGTATACTTCCCCTCAGGATATACATGTGTTGCACTGGAGCCGGGAGAAACTTCTGCCTGCGCAGCATTGCCCGTTCCATGACCGAATTTCACAAGAAAGGAAGAAGCGCCTTCTGCGGTAGGTGTAATGGTTACACGGCCGGAATTATCGTTGCTGATATCGAAGACCCTGCCGGTGTTGGCAGTGGTAGCTGTATTCAGGAAAGAGGTATCATCATCGATTCCCTCTTTCTGGCAGCCGGTTATTGTAATCACAAATGCCAGCACGCCTGATAGAATGGTTATTTTCTTCATGACAGTTCGTTTTAATAGCCAGGATTTTGTACCAGTTTTGTTCCCTGCAGTTCTCTTTGCGGGATGGGGAGCACTTCGTGTTTACCAGCCTGGAAGCCGCGGCTTGCCAACCTGGTGGGAGCATCACCCCAACGCACAAGGTCAAACCAACGATGACCTTCGCCCGCCAGTTCTAGGCGTCGTTCAGTTTTAATGGCATCCATGGAAACAGGAACTGAAGGCAGCCCGACTCTTGCACGAACAGCATCCAACAAAGCCTGTGCTCTTGCACCGGTACCACCAAGTGCTTCCGCCTCCATCAGGTAAGTATCAGCCAGGCGAATGATGTAATCGTTCTGCTGAAAGTTCAGCTCCACCGAACCGCCACCGGTGCGGATATCCGAACGCATGGGAATCATCTTGCGCAGAAAATAACCGGTATTCATGTGACCTTCAATATAGCGGGCTTCGCCAGCGGCAGCAAGGGCTTTTACATCCAGCACGGTTGCGGAAAAGCGGGGATCGTTTTTAATCAGGTCATACAAGTCCTGTGTCCAGGGATTAAAGCTCCAGCCGGAAGGATAAATATCCGGTGCATTGGGACCTACTTTCTGGTAACTCCTGGGTCCAACCATTTGTGCGGCGGTATTGCCCTCATCGGCACTGCTACCCCAGAAACCCCAGTCAGCATTGGATTGGTCTGTATGTACGGCTTCCAGGATAGATTCTGCATTGAACTTATTGGTGAATACCCAGAGGTCTGCAAAATTGGTCAGCAATCGGTTTCCATACTGGTTCGGTTGGCCGGGTGTGGGACCGTTTACCTGTGCAAGCATGGCGGCTGCTTCAGCTTTCTTATTGTTGTATAAATAAACTTTGCCCAGCATTGCCTGTGCGGCTACTTTGGTGAACCGACCCGCTTCTGTAGCCAATGCCAAAGAACTGGGCAGGTCAGGAATGGCCTCGTTCAGATCTTTTTCGATCTGCGCATAAACGGCCGCTGGTGTTGCCTGCGTTACATTGTAAATCTCATTGGTGCTCACGGGTTCCAGAAACAGTGGAATGTTGCGGAACATGCGTACCAGGTTGAAATAGTAGGTTGCCCGCAGGGCTTTTGCCTCGGCTATAAACCGGGCTTTTTCACCGGCATCCATCGACACGCCACCCAGTTTTTGCAACAGGATGTTGGCCCTGAAAATGCCCTGGTAGTGATCGTTCCAGAAGCTTCCTGGTACAATATTCGGGTTGATGGTGTAGTTGGAAAAACCCTGAATGCCTAAACCATCTGTGGGACCACCGCCACCGGCGTAGTTGTCGTCAGAACCGGCGTTAAAAAACGTGATCATGTTGTCGAAGCCACCAGCGTTTTTACGCAGCACATCGTAAACAGCTACTAGCCCCGCATAAGCCTGCTCCCTGTTAGCATAATAGTTTTCGGTCAGGAACTGCCCTCTCGGCTGAATAGTGATAAATTCTTTTTTACAGGATCCCAGCAAAAACAGGAGCATCATTGCCAGGAAAGCTTGTGTTATTCGTATACGATTCATATAGAAGTTATTGTCGTTTTAAAAGGAAAGTTGAACACCGCCCATGAAAGAACGAGCCTGTGGATACTGACCACGGTCGATACCAAAGATGCCGCCGCCTACTTCGGGATCATAACCCGTGTAGTTTGTCAACGTCAGCAGGTTTTCGGCCGTAACATAAAGGCGCAACCGCGAAGCACCGATTCTTCCGATCACATTACCCGGGATGGTATAACCAATCTGCAATACTTTCAGGCGCAGATAGTCACCATTCTCAAGGTAGAAGTCAGACATCCGGCTGAAGTTGCGATTCGGGTCGGAGTTAGTCAGACGCGGGTAGTCGGTTGACGTGCCTTCGCCATGCCAGCGGCCCATGGCCTTGGCCTGGTAGTTGGCGGTCAGGATGTCCAGTCGACGCAGTCCCTGGAAGATCTTGTTGCCGGCCACTCCTTGTGCAAACGCCATAAAATCAAATCCTTTATAATCCAGGTTAATGGTAAAACCAAAGGTGTATTTCGGGATGTTCGTTCCAAGGAAGGTTTTATCCAGGTCGCCATCAGTGATGGTGCCATCGCCGTCAATATCTGCCCAGATAAAGTCGCCGGGGCGTGCATTTGGTTGTATGAGTGCACCATTCTTGTTTTTATAATTCTGGATTTCCTGCTCGTTCTGGAAGATGCCCAGTCTTTTGTATCCAAAGAAGCTGTTGAATGGTTGTCCTACCTGCGTACGGGTAACGGTACCCATCGACTGAAAACCGGCACCACCTTCAATAAAGTTGGTATCACGGGCTACATAGGTAACCATGTTTTTCAGATAAGAGCCATTGGCATTAATAGAAAAGTTCAGGTCACCAAACCGCTTGCGGTAGCCCAGTTCCAATTCAAAGCCGGTATTCTTCATATCGGCCACATTGCCCGTCGGCAGGTTCGATACTCCCACATAACCGGGGATCAGCACAGGACGCAGGATCCCGGTTGTTTTTTTGTTGAACCAGTTAACCGTCAGTGTAACGCTGTTGAACAACTGTGCATCCATGCCGACATCGGCCGAAGCGGTTTCTTCCCAACGCAGATCCGGGTTATCGAGCGTTTGTGGTGCATAACCAGTGGTTACGATACCGCTGTTTCCAAGTGCATAATTGTAGCCGCCTACCACCCGCGATACATATTGGAAGTTGCCGCTGGCATCATTACCAACAACGCCATAACCGCCACGCAGTTTCAAGGAATTCACCGCTCTGCTTGAAGGCCAGAAGTTCTCCCGGCTGATGTTCCAGCCGGCAGAAAATGACGGGAACACGCCATATTTTTTATTGGCACCGAAACGGGTAGAACCATCGCGACGGACGATACCCGTAAAAAAGTATTTATCCAGGTAGTTATAATTCAGACGGGTGAACAGCGAAGTGATTTTGTGCGGCACAAATTCACCGGCATAACCATCGCGGTTGGCAAGCCCTACATCAAAACCAAAAGAGGCGTCTTTGTAGTTGTCTACCGGCAGGTTGTAAAAGGTCATGCCCACGTTGCCACCATTGTTGTCCACATAAGCACCCTGACCTAGCAGGAGGTTGAAATCGTGATCTCTGAATTTGCGGTTATAGTTGACGGTGTTTTCAATATTCCAGTCAAATACCCGGTTTTCACCTTTGTTATAACTGTTTTTGTTCGACGAAACGGTGGAGCTGAGATAAAACAGCGGTGTAAAACCAATGTTCCCCCAGTAAGCTTTCTTCATACCCACCGATGAGCGAAACCGCAGCCCACGGATAGGAGTAGCTTCCAGGAAAGCATTGCCCACAAGATCATCAGACCAGCCATACTGCCCCAGTCTTGTTTGGATGTATGCCAGCGGATTGGTCATTTCCTGACCTACATAGTTGGAGATGCCATAAGGATTGCCATTGGCATCGCGAATGATACCCGGGTTGTTGTAGATGCTGGCATTGGGTTGCGAGGCCAGATCGGTCACCACCAACGGTGTGATGGGATCAAGGTTGATGGCAGAACTTAAGGGGCCGCCAAACTCACTGTTGGTATTACCCAGGCCACTCGCTTTTTGATACGTGTAGCCAAGCGTTTGCCCAAAGGTGAACACACTTGAGATTTTGTGTGTAGAGTTGAGACGGAAGTTGACTTTCCTGTATTTGGAAATCTCTGTTGCTACAATGCCGTCCTGGTCCTGGATACCGGCAGACAAATAATAGGTTGACCGTTCATTACCACCGCTCAAGCTGATCTCGTGCAGGTAACGACGTGCAGAGTTGTTGAAGATTGCCTTTTGCCAGTCGGTGCCTGTACCCAATGCGCTGACGTTATTAAATACAACGTTGCCGCCGGAAGCTACTGAACTTTCGTTACGCAGCGTGGCATATTGAGTGGCATTGGTCAGCTCCAGCATCCTGGCAGGGGCGGCAACGCCATAAAACCCATTATAAGAGATGACCGGTTTTCCCGAACGGCCTTTTTTGGTGGTTACCAGGATAACCCCTGTGGCCGCCCGTGTACCATAGATGGCCGAAGAGGCAGCATCTTTTAAGACCTCGATCGACTCAATGTCAGACTGGTTCAGGTAACCGATACCCCCGGCATCAACCACTACCCCATCAACAACCCATAGGGGGTTGTTATTATTAAATGTAGTGATGCCGCGTACACGGATTGTGGATGGTGAACCCGGCTGACCGGAGTTTTGCAGAATCGTTACGCCGGATACGCGGCCCTGCAAGGCCTGCTCAACCCGGCCATTGGGAATGTTTTCCAGATCCTTCGCCTTGACACTAGAGATGGATCCTGTGAGGGTAGCACGCCGTTGAGTGCCATAACCCACTACCACCACTTCGTTCAATGAGTTGGCCCTTGCTTCCAATTGAATAGCAAGGGGTGAGCCATCCGCAGTAACGGTGATTTCCTGTTCTGTCATTCCGGCATATGTAACCAGCAGAACAGAACCGGCTCGTGGTACCGTAATTCTAAAATTACCATTGGCATCTGTTTGGGTAATGTTGTTCGTTCCTTTTATCATCACAGTGGCACCTTCAAGCGGTTCGCCGCTGGTTCGGGTGGTAACTTTACCCGTTACACTCAGACCCTGTGCAAAAAGAGGGGAAATGAAGTGCTGGCACAGCAAAAGACAGCATAGCAGCATTGCAATTTTCAATTTCATACGCGAGCTTTAGTTTGATTGAGTAAACAAATCGATCAGGTAAAACTAGGTTAACCACATCGATATCTTTCAATTCACTACTACAACACCACTACATCAAAAATTCCCGAAGCCTTAATTTTCAACATTTTTCACTACATCATCTCTACATCAACAGGAATTCTCTATTTTCACATGGAGAGAAACTACTACATGAAAACGCTTGCTTATTTGATCTGCTTTCTGACCTCCCTGGTCGGCTTTAGCCAAAACACCATAGGCCTGCCCGAGATTATTAACTACCGCAAGCAAACCTATGCTGCCGGCACCCAAAACTGGGATATCAAACAGGATGCTAACGGAAGAATTTATTTTGGAAATAACGAGGGGCTCCTAAGTTTTGACGGCACTTTCTGGTACCTCTACCCCCTCCCCAACCATACCATCGTCAGGGCAATAGAAATCGGAAAAGATGGCAGAATTTATATCGGGGGCCAGAACGAACTGGGTTATTATGCCCCTGACAAAACAGGCCGGCTGCAATACCATTCGCTTTTGGGCCTGATACCGGAAAAAGACCGTTCGTTTGATGATGTTTGGAATATATGCCAAGTAGGCGGAGCCGTTTTTTTCCGTTCGAATAAACGGATTTTTCAATACAGCAACAATGTAATCACTGTTTATCCAACGACATCCGAATGGCGGTTTATGGGGGTGAGCAATGCGCAACTTATTGTACAGGACCTGCAAAAAGGTGTTCTTCTGTATCAAAACGGCACTCTGACGCCTTTCCTGCAAAACAGCGCCCTGCCATCTTCTGCCCTGATCACGTCTTTTATTCCATTTGGTAAAGACAGTTCACTTATTACAACACTGAAAGATGGAATTTTTTTCTGTCACCAAAACCAGGTAACACGGATTTCCTCTCCTGACCTTAGCCGGATCGCTTCCCACAATATATATAAAGCCATAACAGTGGATGGCAATCACATAGCTCTCGCCACCTCCTTTGATGGGTGTCACATTGTCGATGCAAAAGGCAAGCTTATTCAAAGCCTTACCCGCGAAGAAGGCCTGCAAACCAACAACATCCGTAGTATTTTTTTGGACCGGCATAATAACCTTTGGCTGGGGCTTGACAACGGCATTGATTTTATCGCCTATAACAATGCCATCAAGCATATCTACCCGGAAAAGCTCAATATCGGTTCGGGATACTCTTCCCTCCTGTTCAACAACCAGCTGTACCTGGGAACTTCTAACGGACTTTACAAGGTATCGCTTGACGAAACATCTAACCTGATTTATACCCGGAAAAACCTGGAACCGGTGCTCAATACCCAGGGCCAGGTCTGGAACCTGTCGAGTGTAAACAATTCGCTCCTGATGGGACACCACGATGGCGCTTTTCTTATCCAGGACGACAAAGCCACGCTATTGGACAACAGCATCGGCTATTGGACCTTTCTGCCTGTCTCCAACATATTGCCCTCACCCCTGATGGTGGCCGGCAATTACCTGGGATTGCGCTTTTATGATTTCGCGAATCAACGCTTCCGGCCTACTGGGGTTGATGCTACGTTTGAATCGGCAAGGTTTGTCGTTGTCGAAAATGAAAAAACCTTCTGGGTGGCCCATCCCTACAAGGGTTTGTACCGCATTCAACTGGAGAATGGCAAGAAGGTTTCGGTTAAATTGTACAACCAGGGAAAAGGTCTTCTTTCCACCAACAATAACTACATCTATAAAGTAAAGAACAGGATAGTGGCCGCAACGGAGAATGGCTTGTATGAATATAATGTAACGAAAGACCGTTTTGAACCTTCACCTTTTTTCCAGGACATTTTTCATAACATCAGCATCCGGTACCTGAAAGAAGACCCTTCAGGCAATATCTGGTTTATACACGGCAAAGAACTGGGTGTGGTAGATTTTACTTCGGCCAGGCCCAAGCTTATTTATTTTCCTGAGCTGACCAACAAACTGGTGAGCGGCTTTGAGAATATTTATCCGTTTAACGAACAGAATATTTTTATCGGTTCGGAAAAAGGGTTTTACCACGTCGACTTTCAGGCTTACAAGCGCAATACTTATAAATTATATACGCAGCTACGGCTGGTAAGTGCCATGGGGCAAAAAGACACCGTGCTTTTTGGCGGTTACAGTGCACCGGTAAAGTCTTCGATACCGTACCGGTTTAAATCGCTGCATTTTGAATACAATGCCACGCTTTACGGACAACAACCCAATATCCTGTACAGTTATAACTTAAAAGGATTTGATAAGGATTGGTCTGAATGGTCGGCAAAAACAGAAAAAGACTATACCAATTTACCGGCAGGTGAATACACTTTCCAGGTAAAAGCCCGGAATAATCTTGGTAACGAATCGCCGGTTTACAATTATACATTCCGCATTCTGCCTCCCTGGTATCAAACTACTACGGCATACAGTTTCTATACCTTGCTCTTCTTACTACTGGTTTATGCTCTCTATCGCTGGCAGCAGCAAAAATTTATACAGCAGCAAAAGCGGTACGAAGAAGAACAGGCACAGCTTCGTTATTTACACCAGCTGGAACTGGAGAAAAACGAGAAAGAAATTGTGAAGCTGCGCAATGAAAAACTGGAGGCGGAACTGGATTATAAAAATACAGAGCTGGCCTCCAGCGCCATGCACCTTGTACAGAAGGGCGAACTTTTATCAAAGATTAAAGAGGAATTGATAAAGCTGAATAAAGAGCCTAGTAAGCAAAAAGCGCCGGATGAATTTAAGCGCATCATCAAGATATTGGGAGAAGAAGACAAAATGGATGCTGACTGGGAGCAGTTTGCCCAGCACTTTGATAAAGTGCATAGTAATTTCCTTTCTATTTTAAAAAAGAAGCATCCTAATCTCACGCCAAATGAATCGAAGCTCTGTGCCTACCTGCGCATGAATTTGTGTACAAAGGAAATTGCACAACTGATGAACATTTCTGTAAGAGGCGTTGAAATCAGCCGGTATCGCCTTAGGAAAAAGTTGGGACTACAGACATCTGTCAACCTGTTTGATTTTCTGATTACCATCGATGGACAGGAGAAACAGCCATCGACCGGTCAGCTGGAAAAACAGGAATAACCTCTGCAATTGCCCTTTCCTAACACATCAAATTCAGGTGAAAAGGTTTTTTGAAAATTTCCGTTGTGAACCCGGAGCTGCCTTTGTGTATCCATATGCATCGACATATTCTTCCAAACACGTTGAGCAAGGAAACATTGATATCCTTAGTCCCATTTTTTCAGAAAGTTGTACAATCAGAATGTTGCTCAATTATATCTAACTGTGCGTAAAAAGAAAGAAACCTTAAAAAGGCTTTATTCCTAGTAAAGGGCCTACCAGCATAGGGAATACTAATTCTCATAAATCAATATGTTTTCGAGTACAGCACCTCCTTGTTAGAACCACATAATAAAACAGGAGGATATGACGTTTTTTCCTTATCTTTTCAGTAATTCCTTTTATATGAAAGGCATCCTTCTTCTTTTCCTCGCATCAGGTCTCTTACCAGGTAAAGAAACTGTTTTTGTATGCAAGAATAGTGGCAGTGTAACCTATCATGCCAAAAAAGAATGCCGGAACATCAAAACCTGTAAACAGGATGTTTTGGAAGTAAGCCTGGAAGAGGCAACAGACCAGTATAAAAAGAAAGCATGCAAGGTTTGCTACCGCGAACCTGATTTCCAGATTTTTCCATCACCCGTGATCGTTCCGATTGATGGTTTTGCCTGGTAAGTTCTAATACTATTCTTCGATTCCACTTTCGCTTACCGGTTACATCTTAACCTGATAAGATTTGCTCTGTTTTAGATACCTCCCTCTTCAAAACAATCACCACCATATAACATACTTCGGTTACTGCAACTGGTACCATTGTTTAAAACTCCCATCCCTATTCACTTTACTGTCCCGTCTTCCTGGCATTAACCACTGCAAGCGAACAATAAAGAATGAAAATTTCAGAAGTGGCAATATGCATGTTACCTATACCATTTAAAGTCAGCTAAATGAATGACAGAACTCATGAAACAGCTATCTGATTTCAGGCAACTTTGTCTTGTACTGAAAAACAGTTTAAAATCTTTGCCCTTGTAAACAGAAGTGAAAAAGCGTACCAGGAAAATAAAAGGCTTTCGCATGAAAGTTGCTGCATGGGCTATAACAGCCCATGCACCTATAACACCAGGTTGAAATGGAACAGCTGTAGGTGGTAAGTCTTTTTTCTTTACCAGGTCTGTAAAACCGCTAACATGAAAAACATAGTGCTTTACTTTCCCGATGCCGTCAACTTAAAGGCTTTTGTACTGGTGGAAAATTTATATGCACTTCGTGTGGATCTGAAAGCGCAGCAACTGAAGGGGACTTTATCAAAAAAACTGTTTGCCAAAGCAGTAACACGCTATGGTGCCATCCTGATGTGCGAGTAAGCTGCTCTTAGCATAACCTGACCTTGTGATGCAACAAATAACCTGGCTTCAGAACAACCTTAGCAACGGCAAGTTCCGGAAAGGTTGTGAAGCAGCCCAGGTTCTCCAATAAATGAAAAACAAATGACTACGAAAGAATTCAATCTACTTTCCTACCAGGAGAAGATAGAAGCAACAAAAATGGCGACGCATATCATGAGCCGGAACGACGAACAGTATTTTATGTTTCTTTACCAGTTAAAAAGCATTTATATCGAAGTTTTTTATCACAAGGAATTAAACTTCATCAGTGCTCTACAAGGATTTGATGATACTGCATTTTTAGCGCCTTACCTGGAGAAAATCGACCTGGAAGTTTCTTATTGATGGTGCGTGACCTGCAAATAAAAATCCAATAATACCGCAGTATCTTGGACGTTTACCAGCTATCGGGCTTACTTACCTGATGACAGCATCTAATTTTTCCCAGAGGTTATTTTGAAACTGAACGGGCACGTAGGTGCCATCAGTATTGTGTCCCATACGAACAACAACAAGACCTTTTGAAGGAATAATACTCAGAAGCTGACCATTCTTACCCATAGCTGAAAACATATCTGCAGGTGCTTTGGGGCAAAGTGATGTAGGAAACACGACCTGTGACTGTGGTAACATTGCAGATTCTTTCCCATTGAGCCACCAAAGGTAACCATA
The DNA here is from genome assembly GCA_035998945.1 of Flavisolibacter sp. Taxonomy (GTDB): domain Bacteria; phylum Bacteroidota; class Bacteroidia; order Chitinophagales; family Chitinophagaceae; genus Flavisolibacter. Next base: position 60,751 of record DASYHD010000031.1, read on the forward strand.
CGAAAGATTGAGGCTTTGGGAAGCTGTAACCGAAGCGTTAAAGAAGCTGCTGTCTCCCAGCAGATCTGCATTTTCCCATTTTCCCTTTGCCAGCATTAAAATCCCAAACCGTGCCATGCTGCGCGGTGTACTCCAGTAGACATTACTATTATCTGCATCTGTCATCCACTGCCCATCCATTCCAATGCGTGACTTTAGCTTAGCATCAAAATACGTGGAGAAGGATTGACCGGTAGCATTGGCCACTACTTTCTGCAAAAGCGTATAGGATGCATTGTGATAAGCCCACCGGGTCCCAGCATCTGCTTTGTAAACCAATGCCTGGGGAGCAGTATTATTGGCATCACCAGTACCATCATCCAATCCACTGGTCATTGTCAGTTGGTGACGTACAGTAATGAGTGCTTCTTTCGCCGGAGGTACACTGGTCCAACCGTTGCCTAAGTACTGAGAGGTAGGGTTACTGATGTTGAGATGCCCCTCCTGTTGTGCTTTACCAACAATAAAATTGGTGAGGGTTTTTCCGGCAGAAGCCCAGTACCAAAGGCTGTTTTGGGTAAAAGGAGCATTGCCCTGAATTGTTTGCCCGAAATATTTTTCCAGGACAATCTTTCCGTCTTTCAGCACAAGAAAGGCCTTGGTTTGTTCATCCTCCAGAAAACTGTATAAAGCGGGCAGGTTGCCGGTATTCCAGCCTAAACTTTCCGGTGAAGTGGTTGCCCATATTGTGTTACCTATCGGCGGGAAATAAATTGATCCAGCTGATGAAATGTTCTGTTCAGAAGAGGGATCCTTTTTACAGGAAGAAAGTAAAAGAAACCCGGTAATTAGGAGAAGAACATTTTTCATAAGTGGATATTGACAATTATGCAATGAACAAGTTTAGTAAGGATTTGCGGCTGTTACAAATTATGATAAAAGAAATTTGTAGCGGCAGTTTATTGCCCTTGTGCTTTTTATCTTGTCCAATCACCTTAAAGTATGTAAAGGTTGCTAAAACACTAACATACGAGAGTGGTTGACTTGCATATCCGGCATATCATCTTTACCTACACTCCTGCCGCAGTAATCTATCCCTGCTATTGCAATGATCCTGAAGGAGTTTGTTTCGACTTAAAGATTTGAAAACGAAAAGAATATACGTGAATTACAGTTTCAGCCCACGGGGTACATTTAAATTCAATGTTAGTGAACGTTAGTAAATGGTTAATGCTAAAGGGTATGACAATGTTGTCCAATACCTTTGCCGGGCATAAATAATCGTGATACTATATTCATGATTACGGCCCCTGTTTTTACAGGGGCTTCTTTATGCCTTAGATGAGACCGCCAGTATAGTTCAGGATATTAACACCAGCATACTTCTATAGATTCACAGCATCTTAGATTAGTTCCTCACGGGCGGGGTTTATACTCTGCCCATTTCTGTTGCCAGTAAAAAGCCTCCGCAAGAGCAGAGGCTTGGTTATATCATAGTTGCACGTTTGGAGGAACGGGCTGACCTCACTTGCGATACTTACAAAGAGATTCGTGTTTAAATGGAAAGCCAGTTTCTGCCATACAAGGTAAACAAATTAGCGCACCTTGTAAAAAGCTAATGGCCTTTGCAAAAATACAAAGTTTAGTTACTTATGTATAAATATGTGTCAGGCTTTAACTAATAGAGATTGCCGTAGAGAAAAGAAAAAGGGCTGGATAGAAATCCTGCCCCGCTTAAAATCCAATATCCTATGAAAAACCAAGGCAAGAATACAACAAGATGCATTCAGTTGCAAGTCAGTGGAATAAGTTGGGGATAAGTTTTATAAAACGAGATGTAATCAGGCTTCTCAACCCGCCCTTCCATTGCAATTCGATTATGAAAAGTGAATTAATGCCAGGCCGGCTTACAACTAACTTTCTTTTTTTTCATCTATCATCATCGCACCATAGAAAAAACATGTTGCTGCCATGAAACTTTATACACCAATCTTGATCCATCCAAACAAATGGAATTGCCAGGTAATATCCTCCCCTAGCTTATGAACCTACCTTCGTGAAAGCCTGCTGCAAATCATTCTTGATATCATCGATATGTTCAAGACCCAGCGATATGCGCAGTAATCCCGGTTCAACGCCGGCAGAGCGTTGTTCCTGTTCACTCAGCTGCTGATGGGTGGTTGTTGCCGGGTGAATGATCAGTGTACGGGCATCGCCAACATTGGCAAGGTGATAAATGAGTTTTAAATGACCGACAAATTGATCGGCAACCTGGCTGCCCCCTTTGATTTTAAAAGAAAGCACCCCACCGAATCCATGTTTCAGGTATTTTTTAGCCAGGGCATGATACCTGCTGCTCGGCAATCCCGGGTAGCTTACGTATTCTACCTGCGGATGTTGTTCCAACCACGTAGCCAGCGCCAGTGCATTGTCAACGGTGCGTTGCATACGTAAAGAGAGGGTTTCCAGCCCCTGTAAAAAATAAAAGGCATTTTGCGGCGACAGTGACGTTCCAAAAGTCCGCAGGCCACTCACCCTTGCCCGAATAATAAATGCAATATTGCCAAAGGGACTCGAGGAGCCAAACACGTCCCAGAACTTCATGCCATGATAGCCTTCATCAGGTTCTGTAAACTGGGGGAACTTACCATTGCCCCAATTGTAGTTTCCAGCGTCAACGATGATTCCGCCGATGCTGTTCCCATGTCCGCCGATCCATTTAGTAGCCGCTTGTACCACTACGTTGGCACCATACTCGATAGGCCGGCACAGGTACCCGGCTCCGGAGAAAGTATTATCAACAATCAGGGGCAGGTCATGTTTCCTTGCGATAGCAGCTATTTGTTCAAAATCAGGAACGGCAAATGCAGGATTGCCGATGGTTTCTACATAAATGGCTTTTGTTTTTTCATCGATTCTGGTTTCAAAGCTTTCAGGCTTATCCAGGTCGACAAACCTGGCTTCAATGCCCAAACGCTTAAAGGAAACCTTAAACTGGTTATAGGTGCCGCCATACAAATAAGAAGAAGCAATAAAATTATCTCCGGGCAACATAATGTTGTGCAGGGCAATAAACTGTGCAGACTGACCTGATGAAACCGCTAAGCCGGCAACACCGCCTTCAAGCGCCGCCACCCTTTTTTCAAACACATCGGTGGTTGGATTCATGATCCGGGTGTAGATATTGCCGAACCGTTTAAGCATAAACAAGTCGGCGGCGTGTTGCGAATCTTCGAAAGTAAAGGATGTGGTTTGGTAGATAGGCACAGCAGCGGCATGCGTTGTGGGGTCAGGCTGATAACCTGCGTGTACTTGCAGGGTATCGAAATGTAAAGATTGATTGTCCATGGTTTCTGATTCGATTTTAAAATGAATAAACGAAGTCTTTATCTGTATGAATGCGCAAAGAAAAGATAGCTTAAGGCAAACGAATTGCTGCGTCAACCAAATTTACGTTCAAAAGAATTAGCATGGTAAAGCGTAATTCTTTATCGTGGGAAAAAGAGCGGCTTTCTGTTACGATAACAGACCAATGATTTGTATGCCAGGCATAGAAAGCATGAGGTTTAGATTGATTCATTCGGAAGAACAGGGAATGAAATGACCCCCGAAACCGTGTTGAACAAATACTATCGGTCAGAATGTGTAAAATTAAGTCGGTAGCAGGCCTAACAGGATATGCATTGCTGCAGAATATTTCAATGATTGTTTCTACTTTTTAAGGTGTGCAATACGGTTACCCATGATTCTCTATGATAATTTGTGCGAGTTGCTCCTCGTACTGCAGAATAAATTCAGGAGGTTTGGGAGTTTGTACGATTTTCCAGGTTCCCGCTCTTTCTTCCATGTGGAAGTGGTGACGCATTGTTCTACCGGTTGCAGAAACAAAATATATCATGCCCCTGGAGGTATAGATACGGACAAAACTAAATGCTACAACTCCTTCTGCTGTGTCTACATTTTTTCTGAAATCCAACATATCCATACATCTACGCAAAGATGGCGCCTGAAAAACCTTATAAAAGCAACCAGCCGAAAGAGGTATGCGGCTATGTTGATCGCTGATGATCACTAACAGAAAGCATTGTGTAGTTTGGCTGCTTTATGCTTGTGCCATCATTCTTCCTTCCGCAAATCAGTATACGAAAAGGAATACACTGGCTTTAAAAGAGCAAAACGGCCTGATCAGATTAAACAGTCAAAACCGAAGTTGAAAATATTCTTTCACTCGATTGGTTGAAAAAAGGATGAGTGGTTTGCCTTCGCAGAAACACTTTCCTAATTTCAGTTATACAACATTCCCATTCCCCATCGTAAAAAATCAACATGATCAGGAACCTGCTGCTGATTGCCTTGCGCAACTTCAAAAAAGACAAATGGTATAGCCTGCTCAACGTGCTGGGACTTACCATCGGCATTACCTTCAGCCTCTTCCTGATCTTTTACATTACCGACGAACTAAGCTTTGACCGGCACCAGAAAAACGCCGACCGCATTTTCCGCATCAACACCTATATCGAGGAAAAAGACAAAAATACCGACTGGACACTCACGCAAATGCCACTGGGTCCCCAGCTTAAAAAAGATTATCCCGAAGTAGAGGAAATGGTGCGTTTTGTTAGCAGGGAACGCACCTTGTTTAAAAACGGAGAGAATAGTTTTTATGAAACAAAAGCTTATTATGCCGACAGCACAATCTTCAAGGTCTTCTCACACAATTTCCTTGAAGGAAATGCAGGCACCGCCCTGCAGGCGCCATTCGATATTGTGCTGACAAAATCACTGGCCGAAAAATACTTTGGCAAAAACTCGCCGGCTGTTGGCAAAACCCTGAAATCGGTTTACGACACTTACCGCGTTAGCGGTGTTATCGAGGATGTGCCGGGAAACACCCATTTCCGGTACGACATGCTGATCGCCATGTCAACTTTCCTCCGGACCAACCAGGGCGGACAGCCCAACTGGGGCAGTTTTTTCACTTTTACCTATGTACTGTTAAAGCCGGTTGTCAACAACAATGCCTTCAACAAAAAACTGGAAACGGTTTACAAAACATTCGTGGAGCCCGTCTTTAAACCTTTCAATGTACGGATGCGCTACGATGTGCAAAATATCACCGCCATTCACCTTCACTCCAAACTGCAATACGAACCGGAAGAACTGGGAAGCATGTCCTATATCTGGACCTTTTCGGCCATCGCCCTTTTTATGCTGCTCATTGCCTGCATCAATTACATGAACCTGACCACGGCACGGTCGGCACGCAGGGCAAAGGAAATCGGTATTCGCAAAGTGGCAGGATCCAACCGCCAGCAACTGGTTTCCCAATTCCTCGGCGAGTCGATGCTGACAGCCCTGGCGGCTGTCTTGCTGAGTGTTTTGCTTATGCTCCTACTGTTACCTGTCTTTAATGCCCTTTCGGGAAAGGAATTTACCGTGGGCACTTTGCTACAGCCTTATCACCTGTTGCTGCTGTTGGCCGTGGCTGTTTTTACCGGCTTTATCGGGGGTAGTTATCCTGCGCTTTACCTCTCTGGATTCAAACCGGTCAGCATATTGAAAGGTTCGCTTTCCAAGGCTTCCGGCAATGTCACGTTGCGTCGCACCCTCGTCGTGCTCCAGTTCTCCATCGCCATGATCATGCTGATCTGCACCTGGGTGGTATACGCACAGCTATCTTACCTGCGCAAAAAAGACCTGGGTTTCGATAAGAACCAGGTGATGATGGTAACGGTGAATACCGGTGAGGACGAACGCAGCAAGATCTTTGCACTGAACAATGAACTCCGCAACCTGCCGGGCATAAAAGAAGTGGGTACGGCCAACAACTATCCCGGCTCTTCCGGCATCAACCTTAACCTCTTTACGGTAGAAACCAATACCGGCTATGTTGACAAAGGAGTGGAATGCTACAGCGTTGATGAAAAATATTTTGCCGCACTGGGTATTCCCATGGTAAAAGGCCGCAACTTTCAAAGTATCGCCGATACATTGCACAGCATCGTGGTCAACGAGTCGATGGTAAAACAGTTTGGCTGGCGTGACCCCATCGGCAAGCGGGTAAAATTCCCCGGTGATACTTCGGGCAACTACCTCGAAGTGGTGGGTGTGTTCAAGGATTTCAATCAGAAAAGCCTGTACAATCCCATTGCACCCCTGCTACTTTTTTATGGCCCCAACGGGAACATCATCCAGGTAAAAATGAATTCGGCCACACTCTCCTCCGCAATTACCAAAGTAGAAGCTGCCTGGAAAAAATTCTTTCCGCAACTCCCCTTTGAATACAAGTTCCTCGATGAAGATTTCAACTCGCAGTACGCGGCCGATCAAAAGCGGGGAAAAATCTTTGCTGCTTTCTCCCTGCTTACCATCATCATCACCTGCCTGGGCCTGTTGGGACTCACCGCCTTTACCACCCAGCAAAAGCAAAAAGAAATCAGCATTCGCAGGGTGATGGGGGCAAGTATCCTGCAGGTGGTTACACTCATTAGCCGGGGTTATCTCTGGCTGGCCCTGCTCTCTGTGCTGATTGCTTTCCCGGTGGCCTGGTACTTTATGAACAACTGGCTGCAGGTATTTCCCTACAACAATGGCTTGTCTGCCGTTCCGTTTATCTTATCAGCAGTAGTCATCATTGTTACTGCCATCGCAACAGCTGTTTTCCATTCTGCAAAAGCAGCCCTGGCCAGCCCGGCAAGAAACTTACGAACGGAGTAAATAAAATGCTGTTTGGATGTACTCTAGCTACTAAAATCATTTTAGAGATGCCTCGGGTAATCGCATCGGCTGCATGTTCAATCAAGAAGTAGGCGCAAGGGAAATGTTGCACGCCACCCGAAACAATGGAATGCTGTCTGCTTTTTAAGCAGCATATCGGTACATACCATCAATGGTATCAACATTTACCGTTTTATGGCCTCAACCATTTTATGGAAGATGGCCGTGTTCTCATAAACCCCATCAAACCACTGCGACCTGGGGCCGTAAGAAAAAACCGGTACCGGAACCCCGGTGTGATCGTTTGTTGAAAATTCTCCCACAATCCGTCCTTTTTTAAAATCACCTCCCGTAAGGGTTAGTCCTCCCGTTTCATGGTCACCAGTTACAATCACCAGCGTTTCGCCGTTGGCATCGGCAAATGCCATCGCCTCTCCTATTACGCGGTCGAAATCCAGGAGCTCAGACACCAGGTAAGGTAACCTGTTGGCATGACCCCCATGATCGATCTGTGCTCCCTCTACCACCAGGAAAAACCCTTCTTTGTTCTTTGATAAAAGAGCCGTTGCTTTTAGAAAAGCATTCACGGCCCAACTGCCCCTGCCTTCGGCGGCCGGTAAGGCTGCTTTGGGATCGGCTACCAGCAATGGTTTTTGCAGAACAGGAGAAATGCTGTCAACGGAGGAAAGCAAGGCAAAGCGGCTGCTTTTGAGTTTTGCTGAATCTGTGCTTTCTATGGGAAAGGCTCCCGCCAGCAAGTGAATGGAACTTTGCAATAGATCGTTGACGATTGCATCAAAACGGCTTCGTTCCGACTGATGGGCATAAAATGCAGCGGGTGTGGCATCCCTCACATCGCCTGTGGTGATAATGCCGGTCTTCATTTTACGTGCAGCAACTACCTGCGGCAAAAGACGCAGTTTTTTCCCTGTTGCATCCACTCCTACTGCGCGGTTATTGGTTTTTTGTCCCGACGAAAAGGCCGTGGCCCCCGGGGCCGAATCGGTGATAAAATGATCGGACGAACTGGTTTTGGAAAGGCCGCCGTGCCGCATGTTGAAAACATTCAAAGCGGCCTTGTTGGCGGTATAACCCGCATGCCACTGTGCCAGTCCGGTGCCGTCGCCGATCAGGAGAATGATGTTTTTAGGTGGCTTGTTACTGCCGTCGTTCCTGTATTTTGCTTGATAAGCCTTATGAGGTTTGGGATGGGTGTATTGCCTGTAGGGAAGAGATTCGAAAAATGAATGAATAGCTGCAACGTGGTCTGTATTGATAAAGTCAACGCCAGCCTCTATGTATGCATACCATGCATTCAGGTGGTCCGGCGCATTCCAGAAACGAATCTTCTTATTTTGTTTATGTGCCTGCTCAACCAGCCTGGTAAACGCTGCCCATTCTTTATCTACCATCTTGCCCTTGCCATTCCAGGTCGAAACATGTTTAAAGTTGCCACTCAGCATTTCTACCCGCTCCAGTTGTTCCGGTGTGTAGGTCTTTCGAAGGTCACCATCAAACCGTACCCACGCCGGGTAGGAAGAAAAGGCCGCTGCCGCTGGCCTGTTCCCCGAGATCACGAATTTCAGTGTTGGGGCAGACACCAAGGAGGGATAGTTCTTCACAAGGTTAACAAGTGCCTGCAAGGTGGTCAGCGAGTCGGATTTAATATCGATCATCAACTGCAGGGTTCTTGTGCTGTCGGGATAAACAGTACCACCATTTGCAAGAACACATTGCAAAAGGGGACGGAGGTAAAGAGAATCCAGGGTCCACTGTCGTGCCAATTGTGTGCTGTCGTGCGCCACAACCAGTTCACCGTTGTCCAGGAAAACATCGGCTTCGATTGAACCCAGTTGGTTCTTCCAGGCCTCCCAAAAAGGAAACGGGTTCTCGTAATCATTATGGGCATGTGCATTTGCAGTGGAATACAGTGTTGTTTGCGACCGGCTTTGAAGGCCAGGCAATAGTAAAAGGAAAAGGAAGAAACGGTACATGCGAAAAAGATACAAAAGGAGATTAAGAATCAGCAGTTGTCAGCAACCAATGATTGCCATATGAATTATGGTTCAAATTGCCTTTGTTCAGTATGAGCATAGCCGGTGTTTCAACCTTACCAACCCATCAAAAAGATGGCAGCTATGTCATTGCATTTACCTGCATACTGCTACTGATAAAAAAATGCCGGCAGGCCTGTGCTGCCGGCTTCTATGGCAAACGAAAAAAGAAACTTAATACCCTGCGTTTTGGGTAAGGTAACCAGGCAGGTTGCTGGCACCATCAATCGCCGTTTGCGGGATGGGAAACAGCCGTTTTTGCCGGTTGGCATCGGTTTTTTCCGTCCAGGAGTCTTCATACTTCCCAAAGCGGATCATATCTGATCTGCGTACCATTTCCCAATAGAGTTCAAAACCGCGTTCCCGGTAGAGCAGGTCAAGGTTAAGCGATGTGAGGGCAGGCGGTGCCGGCGGTCTTGCCGTGCGGGATGCTCTTACGGCATTTACATCAGCCAATGCACCCGCTTCATCGTTGTTCTTCCGCAGCCTGGCTTCCGCCCGCATCAGGTAAACGTCGGCCAAGCGAAGAATTACAATATCAGCTTCTCCGAAATTTCGTCCGCTTTGGGATTTGCGACTGAATTCATACTTCTCCACCCGGTAGCCCGAAGGATAATCGCTGCCAGCCGTCGTATAGTCCACCTGCTCGGTAAAATTCACCGGCAGTGTTGGTTTGTTGCGGGTATCATGATGCAGGGGACCTACTTTCATACTCCCGTCAGCACATTTCAAAAACACACCGTTTCGACGAATCAGGCCATACTGTTGTCCACGCAAAATTCCCCGGTTAATATGAAAGTTAGCAGCAGGTACACAGGTGTCTGCAGCATTGGAATAAATGCGAAGATTTTCTTTGTAAAAACGAGGGTCAACCGAAGGATCTGCCGGGGCGTATGCGTTTTTCCAGGTGCCGTAGTAGGTAGGTGTAATGGCCGGTCCGTCGGTGCCGTTAGCCGCAACAAACTCCGGCAGCGGAAACTGGTCGCCGGACAGGGAGAAATAAGCCAGTCGGTTATGACCATTCAACTCAGCCCGCTGATCAACGGCAAAAACTATTTCTTTATTGGAATGGTTATTATCATCAAAAATCGAAAAGTACTCCGGGGAAAACTGGTATTTGCCTGAACCAATGATTTTGTTGCAGTAATCAATCACCTTGTCCATATCCTCTGCCGAAAAAGTAAACTGGTTGGCATAAACATCATTGTACACAGCGCTGTTCAGGTGCAGCCTAGCCAGCAGGCCCCACGCGGCCTGCTTGGATACACGCCCATGGGTCACATCGCTTTGCAGGGATTGTTCTGCTGCCAGCAGTTCGGCCTTGATGTATTCCACGGCATCCTTGCCTCTTTTGATATCCGACAACGCGGAAGGATTCTCCTTTACAAACACTAACCCGAACATATCCAGCATCAGCAGGGAATAATAAGCCCGCATGGCCCTCGCCTCCGCAAGGAATACCGGGGCTGAAGCGTCATTCAGACCAGGGAGTGTATTGATAGCCGTAATAGACCTTGAAATTCCCTGCACCAGCAGGTTCCAGGTATTGCGGATATTGGGATCAGTGGTGGTAAAGTTGTGCGTATGCATGGCAATGTAGATGCCATTGTCGCCCCAATCAGTGCCGCCGCGGTAGGGAAGGATTGCTTCGTCGGTGGATATTTCCTGCAGGGCAAAATAATTGGTGTGCTGAAAAAGGTTGGGCAACAGGGCATAAACCGGGGCGATGATGCCTTCCGCAGCCTGTCGGGGTGTAAGGCCGACGGCGGATGACTCATCCAGTACCTGTTCGTTCAGTTTGGTGCAGCCTGCCGTGAAAAGAAGGGCGGACAGGGCCAGGCCGATAAATACTTTATTTTTCTTCATGATCATTTCCGTTAAAAGGTGATGTTGAAACCAACAAGGATGGTTCTTGCTTTGGGATAACTCAGGTAATCGATACCATACGAAGTGATACCATTGATGGTACGATCGGTATTCACTTCCGGGTCATATCCGTCATAATCGGTTATCACAAACAGGTTCTGCCCTGTCAGGGACAACCGCATGGCTTGAACCCATTTTGAGATACCAAGCGCCTCGGTGTTGAAGTTATACCCGATATTCAGGTTGTTGAGCCGCAGGTAACTGCCGTCTTTTAAGAAACGCGACGAAACGGGTGCTGCATTGTTCACAGCTTCTTCGGGATGGGCGATTGCCGCCGGTGTGGTATTCACTCCCTTCGAGAGCAGCAGTTTGTAGAAGCTGGCATTGGCCGTGTTATCGTAGATTTTGTTGCCGCTGACACCATTAAAATTGGCTGCAACGTCAAAACGTTTATACGACAACGTGGTATAAAAATTATAGGTCTTTGTTGGCAGGGCCGAACCAAGTGCCACACGGTCCTTGTCATTAACAATTCCATCTTTATTGACATCCCGGTATTGGCTTAACCCATTGTTGTCAAACCCAATGAATTCCTGTAAAAAGAAAGTACCAATCGGCTGGCCGTTGACATAACCATTGATGGTGGCCGAAGTTAAACCTGACCCGGAAGCCGACCCGGAAGGGATTACGGAATAAGGTGAATTTTCAACCACATTGTTGATAAAGGTGGCATTACCGCCGATCGTCCATAAAAGGTCTCTACTCAATTGCTGCCGCCAGGCCAGTTCAAACTCCACACCCTTGTTGATGATGTGCATGTCTTTCACGTTGGTCCATACGGTTGATGCCGGTTGAACCGGGTCGGCCGGGATAACCTCCAGCAGGATGTTGTTGGATACCTTGCGGAACAGGTCCACCGTACCGGATAGGCGTCCGCGGAACGCTTCAAAGTCAAGCCCGATGTTGGTTTGGGTAGAAACCTCCCACTGGATATCAGGGTTTGCAAGCCGTGTATACGAGGTACCTGCCGGGTAAGCTCCCGTTGGGTAGAGCGGATAACTTGTATTACCCGATACCTGCGAGGTAAACAGGGGCTGAGTGATCTTGGAAGGAATCTCCTGGTTACCGGTTTGCCCCCACCCTGCCCGCAGTTTCAGGTTGGAGAAAAGCGATTGCTGCAAAAAGGATTCTCTGCTCAGCACCCAGGCTGCTGAGAAAGATGGAAAAATACCGTACTTGTTGTTTTCACCAAACTTGGATGAACCATCCGCTCTTACCGTTGCGGTGAACAGATATTTGTCCTTGAACTGATAGTTCAGGCGGGAGAAAAACGACTGCAGTTCATTGATAACGGCATACCCTGTTGGCCGGTTATTGGCAAGGGTCAGTTCCTGGCCAATGCCGGGATTGTAGATGGGCTCTATGCCCGAGATGGGAAAATTATTGATGCTCCAGCCGCGGCCCCGAAGGGTGATTTTCTGATATGAATGACCACCCAGCAGAGTGTAGCGATGGTCGCCGGTGGTGCCGCTGTAGGTCAGATAATTTTCTACCAGGTAGTTACGGTTTTGGTTGGTGAGATTTACCAGACGCCCCAGGCGCAAAGGCACCTGGTTCGGCAATGATTGAATGTCCCTGTCGGCAGTGGAATTATCAACACCGAAGTTCAGTTTATATACCAGTCCCCTGGTGATGGTGAGTGAGCCGGAAAGGCTACCCAGAATCCGGTTGATGGTGGTAATGTCTTTTTCCAGTTCCAGCAAGGTCAGTGGATTGATGCCATTCTCAAACCGGAAGGGATTTCCGTTTGCATCCCGGGCGGGGATCGTGGGGTTATTAGAGATTGCCCCGCCGATCAATCCGCCAATATCCGGGCGAAGATTGACTGTATTGGCTGCACTCAGGTTGGCATCAATAGTCAGCCTGTCGTCGAGCAGCTTTTGTGTAAGGTTCAGGCGGCCGGTGTAGCGCTTCATGTCATTTCCTTTTAGTATGCCTTCCTGTAACTGCATGCTGAAGGAACCATAATAGGAAAATTTGTTGGCGCCACCGGAGAGCGAAAGATTGTGGTTCTGTGTAAACGCATTTCGGGTTACCTCTTTCTGCCAGTCGGTGCTGGCACCAAAATCCTGCAGGGTACCTCCCAGCTTTACCACTTCTCTTCTGTAATCATCGGCACTGAAAACCGGCAGCGCACGGGCCAGGGTGCTGCGACCACCGGTGAAAGTATAGGTCATATTGCTAAAACCAACCTTTCCGCGTTTGGTGGTGATCAGCACTACGCCGTTGGCACCGCGGGCACCGTAAATGGCTGTGGCCGAAGCATCTTTCAATACGTCTATCGATTCAATATCCTGTGGGTTGATAAAGCTCAACGGGTTGGTAGCGCCACCGGCTGTGGCATTGTCCAGCGCTACGCCATCCACCACAAAAAGTGGTGTGCTGCCTGTACGGATGCCACCAGGGCCACGCACTGTTATATTCTGTACGGCACCCGGCTCACCGCTGGCGGAGACTACACTTACACCGGAAATCTTTCCCTGTAGCAGTTCTTCCGGCGAATTGATGATACCCCGATTGAATTCCGAACTTTTGAGCGACTTTACCGCACCTGTCACATCCCGTTTGGCTGCACGGCCATAACCGACTACCACTACTTCTTCATTCACTGTGCCGTTGCCAGGATCCATGGTGATGTTCAGCGAAACCGCCTGGCCATTGAAGTCGACCATTTCTGATTTCTCACCAAAGCCTACATGCGAGAACAGGATTCTGTAACGTCCCGTGGAGGGAAGACTCAGGCGGAAGGTTCCATCCGAGGCCGTTTGAGTGGCCTGTCGGAAGGTGCCACCTTCACGGTTAACCGTAACTGATACATTGGGCATCGGCTCAGCTTTTTCATTGCGGACGACACCCGTAACCGAGGCATTGGTTTGGGCAAACAGGTGACTGGCAAGAAACATAAACGTTAGAAAGGAGAAGAGGCTTTTCCAAATGCAGCTTTGTTTCATTTTCTATGGCAATTAGAGGAGTGACAAAGGTTGAGATAAACGAGTGCGGAAAGCTATTAGCAATATTATTGATTTATTAAGGAAAGTTTAAGCGAAGGTTATTAGGTCTTGTCCACATGATAATCACATTGGATAGCGGTCGATGAAAAAAATGTTTATCACAATTGAAAAACATTATCCTTCAGACCCGACAAGAACCACCTCACCAGGATGATTGTTTCCTTTGAATTGATAAGATGCAGGTAACAGGAAAGGCTTTTGGATATCTACCGAGTCCATGGCTCCTCGTGCATACATTTGAATGTTGACTACCCAACAAATAGCCGCTCCACCATCCTTTTGGTTGCTTCGCCGTGCATCTTATTAATTTTGAGAGTGCGATGTTCCCATCAAAGCGGTATATCTCTCCCATGAAGCTTTTCAAAACCTGGTGACATTATCACATGGATATGATTTCTGCTTAGAACTTCAATGTTGGCGGCAGGTACTTTCGAACCAGGTTTTCATAATACGGCTGAAGCACTTTCCAATCTGGCGGCGTCGGACTTTTGGAATAAAGATCATACGGGTTGAATAGTTTAACCCATTCAAACATTTTCCGGTCATGGTCGTCAAGCAGGTAGTCATAGGCATTCTCCCTGTGCTGTGCATAAAAAGAATGGTAACGCAACATGTACAAGGCCGGCTCCGGAAGATAGTCCTTCATCATCTGGTAAATGTATTCATCATGTCCCCAGGACATGTAAACGTTCTTCAACCCGCAGTTGGGTGTATAAACGCCATACTTCGTATTGTACCTGGGATCAGAATAGTCAGAACAATGCTGGAAAAACTCTGGGTAAACAATTTTATCGGAATAAGCGCAACCTACCGGGTAGGTATCTCCTACCACCGCCCATTGCGGTTCTCCGAAAAGGCAAAGCACTTTGCCCATGTCATGCATTAGACCCGCCAGCACCATCCAGTCGGGGTGCCCATCCTGCCGGATGGCTTCTGAGGCTTGCAATAGATGTTGCATTTGGCTCAGGTCCGTGTCGGGATCCGAGTCATCCACCAACTGGTTCAGGAATTCAAAAGCATCCCATACCGTCATTTCTTTTTTATTGAAGGCCAGAAACTCTTCCCTTTTTTGTTGCACGAATGCATAGGTCTGGTAGGTATGGTTTAACCGGTAGAATTCCTTTACCGTATCCCGTTCAGGATTGTCGTAGTTGCGGTAGGCTTCTGTTTCTTTTTCTTTTGCAATAGACTGTGGATCGGGATAACGCTTTAACAGGTCCTCTTCCCATTCATCGAGGCTTTTTAAAGGAGCATTCACGGCAGTTGATTCATGCATAAAAAAAGGTTTAAATTGTTCCTGAATTTGAAACAAACGCACGAATTACGATTTTGCCATTGATGGTCTTCACAGGTTTACGTTAGCAGATATAAGTAGCAGCAGTTGTTTTAGCAAGCATCGTCGAAATCAGTGCGAAATTGACATGACTAAAGTCATATTTTTTAATCATAATCCGAACCCAGGAACCAACTTTATTCACGAAACCGTTTTCGAAAAAACCATTAAAAGTTACGCTGCTGTATGAACCCTGTCAACATTCGACTTCTTGCCAGTGAACTCAACCTGTCTATCGGCACGGTTTCAAAGGCACTGAAAGACAGTTATGAGATCAGCGGCGAAACCAAGAAAAGAGTATTGGCGCTGGCAAAAAAGCTCAACTACACTCCCAATCCCTATGCCAGCAGCCTTCGAAGAAAAAAGAGCAATACCATTGCCGTTGTGGTACCCGAGGTAGCCGATTCTTTTTTTTCATTGGCCATTAAAGGCATTGAAGAAATCGCACAGGCAAAAGGTTACCACGTCTTGATCTACCTGACCTATGAAAGTCCTGAAAAAGAAAAAAAGATCCTTGAGGATTGTAAGAACGGAAGGGTTGATGGTGTGCTGCTTTCTGTATCAGCGGAAACCTGTTCTGCAACCTCGATCGAGGAGCTGCATGCTGCGGAAGTTCCATTGGTTTTCTTTGACCGTGCACTTGAAGGACTGAAAACAGCCAAGGTGCGGACGAACGACTTTGAATGCGGGTATATGGCCACGCAACACCTAATTGAACAGGAATGCCGTCGCATTGCCTTCCTTTCCATCTCCCAGCAGCTCGACATTAATTTAAAACGGCTGCATGGCTACCAGGCTGCCTTAGCGGCATCGCAAAATACTAACCAGAACAGTCTTGTTATTCCATGTACCAACAATGATGAAGAAAATTATGTTATTCTATCGGAACTGATGAAAGGACCGCAAAAGCCAGATGGTGTCATTGCTTCCGTAGAAAAACTCATTACACCATTTTACCGTGTATGTAACGACTTGAATATTGCCATGCCTGCAGAGGTAAAACTGATAGGCTTTTCAAACCTGCCGACAGCAGAAATTTTACGTCCTGCGTTAACTACCATCACGCAGCCTGCCTTTACAATGGGAAAAGTGGCGGCCACTATTTTGTTCAATGTCCTTGGGAAACAAAATTACCGGTTGCAGGAAGAAGACATTGTTGTACCGTCTGAGCTACATCTTCGTGTTTCAACGGCTAATGAATAATCGCTGTTTTTAAGAACGTAGCAAGGAGCCACTTTCAGCTATTATCAGCTTCTGTTTCCGAAGGTTTATATACCTGATTCATTTAGTGGCGTTTAGAATTGAAACTGCTATTCAGCTATCAGCCCAACAAATTGTTTCCAGTGGGCAATATTACAATAAGGTGAAGAATACCGGAATCGATCCAATTACTTTCTTCTCTATACGATGCGGTCTTTAAAGGCTTTTGCCACTGCTTCGCTTTTGCTGTTGACGTGCAGTTTTTCGTAAATCTTTTTAATGTGACTTCTAACCGTATCCAGTGCAATGAACATCTCCGATGCAATCATTTTATAACTATAACCATCCACCAGCAACTGAAGGACTTGTTTTTCGCGGTCCGAAAGGTTGTAATCTTCACCCCGGTGATGATTCATGGAGGAAAACATTTTCAGCACCTGTGTGGCAACTGATGCTGTCATGGGGGCGCCGCCGGTTTGCGCTTCGGCTATGTATTCCAGCAGACGTGCCGGCGGTGTTTTTTTTAGAATGTAGCCGTTGGCGCCGTTGGCAATGGCCTGAAAGACGTTATGGTTATCATCGAACACCGTCAGCATTAAAATTTTTACATTGTCGTTTATCCCCCTGATTTTCTTTAATCCTTCAATGCCATTGGTGCCAGGCATGTCAATATCCATCAGTACTACGTCCGGCGCATATGCTGCTACCTGTTCCTCTACATTGTCGCAGTTCTTGAATGCTGCCAATACCTCAAACCCGTCGGAGCCGTTTATCAGCATCGTCAGCCCTTCACGGAGTTGCGGATTATCTTCATATAAAAGCACTTTTATCATATAATCAATTTATATGGTCAAAAGTACACCCACGCTATTTAGAAGACAATCACATATTGATGTGCAAATCAAACACGCCTAAGTTGCCCTACCCACGAACTTTTGAGTTTTCTTTTCCAACCACTATTCAGTGGGTAGCAATAGCCGTACTGCCGTACCCCTACCCTCCTGGGAGTGGATGTGTAGTTTACCTTTCAGGCTGGTAGCTCTTTTCTGCATGTTGCCCAGGCCATTTCCTTCGTCCGTAGCCGCCACGTTAAAGCCGGTCCCGTTATCTTTTACCAGCAGGGACAACACCTTGTTTTTCGTATTGATCTCAATCCAGACATCACTCCCTTTCGAATATTTTGCCGCGTTGTTCAGCGCCTCTTTGAACAGCAGGAAAAAATCCCTTCGGGCTTCCATGTTCAGCTTTAACTGATACACTGATTCATCCACTTTGAAATGCAACGAAATATCTTTTGCTTCCAGAATATTGGTGGCAAATTCCCGCATGCGGGCCACCACACGCTGCATGCTGTCGTTGGCAGGTTTGATGCTCCATACAATATCATCCATGGCTTCCATCATCCGCTGGCTGTTGTCGCTGATCTTACTCAGGTAGGTTGCCGTTTTTACAGCATCGGTGTGCATCTTGCTTTTTGCCATCGAACTCAGGATGTTGATGGTGCTGAGTGTGCTGCCCATATCGTCATGCAGGTCCCTTGCCACACGGCTTCGTAGTTTTTCCATTGCCAGCAACCGCTGTATGCGGAGATTATGCAGGTAGTAAATGGCAGCAATGATCAGCCCAACAAGTACACCGACAAACCAGGATGTTTGCCAAAAAGGCGGTGTAATCACAATATGCAAACGGGTGATGGCAGGAGAACGAACCCCGTCAATATTTTCGGCATATACCTGGAACGCATAATCGCCGGGGGGAAGCAAGGAATAGTTGCGGAAATTGTTGCCATCGGAAACGATCCAGTCTTTATCCACGCCATCCAGTTTAAAATAATAAGTTAGCCGGTTGTTTTGCTGGTAGCTAAGCGAAGAGAAATAAATGCTGAACGAGTTTTGATCTGCTGCCAGTTTGATCTGATCCTGTTGAAGCAAGGAATCAACGGGCAGAAACTGATTGAACAATTTAAAATCCGTGATCACTACATCGGGTGGCGTTTGATTGGATGCAAGGTTAGCCGGTTGAAAAAGCAGCAACGCATTGTCGCCGCCAAACAGGAGGTAATTGTTCTTGGTACGATAGTCTGCTGAAACGGTTTGGTCGGCAACATTGATGCCATCCCTTGAACTATATGTTGTAATGCGGTTATTGCGTGGATTGTACCGCGAAAGGCCGTTGGGTGTAATAAACCAAAGATGACCCGAGGTATCGGTACGTAAACGCAGCACATTGTTGGAAGGCAATCCATCTTCAAACCGGAGCAGCTGTACGGTACCTCTTTTTTTGTTGATAAAGTTCAGCGCACCGGCCGCATACACAATGGTACTGTCGTTTAGCTGTTCAATATCCCGGCCGGTGTTGGCATAGAGTCCTGTCTTGCTTCCATCAGCCGTATAGTGACGAATGATCCTCTTACCATCAGTATCCAGGCAATACAACCCTTTTTCCTGTGTAGCCAACCAGATCAATCCTTCTTTGTCAAAAAAGATTTTATAGATGATTGTTCCAATATCCAGCATTAATGTGAACTGCTTCCCATCCCATTTTAGCAAGCGTCCACTTTGTGTGGCCAGCCAAAGGTTTCCCTTTTCATCTTCCGTTATATACCGGATTGTGGATTGACCGGCCTCCGGTGGAAAAAGATAATCCGTTTTGTTTGTCGCCGGGTTGTGTACAAGCAGCACACCGTAGTTGCACCCAATCCATACCTTGCCTGTAGCCGTTTGCCGGCAGATTGTCCAAGTCAGCTTCACGGCATCTTTTGCCAGATGCGGCCAATGCGCCGGCGGCTTTAAATGGAAAGCAAGTTTTCGCTGCTGAAAGTTATTGTCCAGTGCCAGTACGCCATTGCCCCAGGAGGTAATCCACATTTCACTGTTTGGCATCTCCACCATGTCTGAGATGTTGTTTTTGGCTCCGTCTTCCTTCAATAAAAAATTGATCACAGCAAGGTTACTGGCACTGATGGAAGTAAAGTACAATCCTTTGTCAGTGGCTATCCAGATGTTACCATCTTTATCTTCCAGCAGTTGGTAAACCTGCGAGTATTCAATGCTGTTTTTCTCCCCATCTTTTCTACTCCGGTTGTAGTGAAAACGTTTGGCAGCCGCGTCCCAGTTGAACAGGTTATTGACACCGTAGATCCATAGTGTAGACCGGGAGGTTTCAAATAAGAAGTTGTATTCGGAATAACCGGTTGGACCGCTGTTCAAACCCACTGTATCCTTTTGCAAAAACATCGTACCGGTACTGTCAAGGCAGTACCGTACCTGCCCTACAATATTCTTTGGCCAGGCAAACACCCAAAAGCGGCGTGACTTATCAATATAGAATTGCGTAGGATTTGCATTCAGCTTTTCATTTACCAGCAATGGAAGGTTCTCTGGATTGAAGTCCTTGTACCACATTTGCCCACTCTTCCGGTCGTACACGCAAAGGCCTTTTTCGCAGGCAAACCAAACCTGCTGCTTTACAGGATCATCATGCACGCCGATCAGGGAAGGAACATAACCCGCTGGAAACGGGAAGGGCTTGTCATCTACAAACGAGGCTTTTGTTTTATCATAGCGCAACACGCCATAGCGAAACACCAGCAGGAAGATGTCACCTTTCGAATCTTTCCAGAGCAGCTGATCGGAACGTGCATTCAAAGGCTTTGCCGTGTGAACCGGTATCTTTTTATAAACATACGTGGAAGGATCGAAAATGCCGAACTCACGAAATGCACCCAGGTTTAAAAACAGCTTTCCACCTTCCGTAGGAATTATCTGCGATACCACGCTATGCGGCAAAATATCACTTCCCTTTGTCAGGGGTTTGACATGAACAAACTTGGTTCCATCAAAACGCTGCAGGCCGTTCGCGGTTCCTACCCAGACATATCCTTTCGCATCCTGGTGCAGTGAACTCACCACATTGCTGGTGAGTCCCAGGTTATCATCGATTGTAAAGCGGGTGAAAACAAAATCCTGTTGCCCCGAGGAACAGTAGGTGGATATAAGCAGCAGTATGACAAACAGGACACGCATCAGCAACAACAAATCTAATAAATGTTAGTCCCCGGCAAAATGCCGGCAGCAAAACCACATGAATATGTGTATGTGTGCTGAACAGGTGCCAATCATCTTCTTTCGTTGCGGTATGCGGCAAGAAAAACAGCATGGCCATTCTTTGTAAGGAAAACAGTCAAAAAAGCAGCTGTACTAACACATTTATGTTAGCCTGAAACTACTGCTGCGCCATCTTTCACATCATCATGCGATTTCCAAGGGGCAGGCCGGAGATGATCTTTGTGAGCGACAAAAACTTACCAATTAAACCCTCAATTGTCAACGCCAAAACCTTTTTACATGAAACAGATTTTACCCTTCAGATGGCTTTTTACAACGCTCTTCATTACTCTTCTGCAAACACTTTGCAATGCCGCCTTTGCGGCTGCACCCACCAAACCACCTGCTAACATTCAATTTAGTTATACCGACGGTGACAGGATCCGTATTTCCTGGGCAAACGGCGACGGCACCGGCAGGATCGTTGTGATACGCAAAGATGCGGCTGTAACGGCGCTTCCTGTAAACGGAACCACTTATACCGCCAATACGGTTTTTGGATCGGGATCAGCGATTCAGCCCAACCAGTACGTTGTGTATGCCTCCGGTGTTCCCTCTTCCGTGGATGTTACCGGTCTCTTACCCGCAACAAAATATTATGTGGCGGTGTTTGAAAGCAACGGAACTGGTTTTCAAACCGAGTATTTAACATCATCCTATGCGACATCGCATTTTACGACTGCCAGTGCGCCCCTGAAACAGGCATCAGGGATTGTACAAACTGAAGTAACCGGAAACAAGATCAACCTCAAATGGACAAACGGCGACGGGCAGGGACGCATCCTAGTTGCCCGCAAAGGTTCTCCCGTTAACATTAATCCCGTTGACCTGACGGTGTATGACGATAACAGCACTTTTGGTAGCGGCTCACAGATCGGCAGCGGCAACTTTGTTGTTCAATCGGGCTGGATGAACACGGCTTCTATCACCGGGCTGGAAACCAGCACCACTTACCATTTTGCGTTGTTTGAATACAACGGGAACTATGGCCCGGTTTACCAGACAACAACACCGGCCAGTTTTTCCGTTTCAACAGCGGCCCGTCCCACGGCCCCGGCAACGGGCATGGCTTTCAGCAGTATAGAAGGCAGTGAACTTACCATTAGCTTTACTTCCGGCAACGGAACCAGACGGATAATTGTAGCCCGTAAAGGGAGTGAAGTGACAGCCGTTCCGCAGGATGGCACCGGCTACACCTCTCATCCTGTTTTTGGCAACGGTGCAGATTTGGGTAGTGGCCAGTATGTTGTTGGTACGGGTACCAGCAACAGCTATAAAATCCAGGGGCTGCAACCCGGAACAACCTACCACGTAGCTGTATTTGAATTTGACGGTGAAGGAACGACAGCAAGGTATCTTACGTCTTCATTTCTGAAAGGCTCCAAAGCAACTGTCGTGGCGCCAACCTTACAGGCTTCCAAGATTGTTGTCACCGACATACTGACCACATCGGCCAAGATCAGTTTCACAAGAGGGAACGGTGAAAAAGCACTGGTCGTAGTAAAAGAAGGTTCGCCAGTGGATGCAACACCTGCCGATCTTACTGCCTATGCGCAAAGCACCAATTTCGGCGGTGGCGGGCAAATCGGGAATGGGAACTACGTCATTGCATTCGGCAGTGCGGCTTTCACCTCCATTGCGGCCTTACCCACCAATAAAACGTTTCATGTAAAGGTATTTGAAGCCAACGGCAACACGTTTCCCATGTACAACACCACCAATGCACCGGAGGCCAGTTTTTCTACCAGTGCCCGACCTTCCACCCCGTCTGCAGACATTGACTTCTCCTATATCGAGGGCAATTCCATGCGCATCGGCTGGAAATCCGGAAACGGTATCAAGCGGATCATCATTGCCCGGGAAGGTGCTGCCGTTACGGCCTTGCCACAGGATGGCATGAATTATACGGCCAGTGCCAACTTCGGCAGCGGACAGCAGATTGCTCCCGGTGAATACGTGGTATACAACAACAACGGCGGCAGCATGTACATGAATGCCCTGCAACCCGGCAAAACCTATCATGTTGCCATTTTCGAATACAGCCTGGATGGTATACAACCTTATTACCTGACAGCCAGCTTTCCGGCAGCCAGCAGGGCTACTGTCAGCGCACCAACACAGGCACCAACCAACATTCATTACACCAACATTTCCAGCAACTCCATTACTGTTAACTGGACGAGTGGCAATGGAAACAGGCGTATCCTGCTTGCAAGGGCCGGATCACCGGTTACAGCTACGCTGGAAGACCTGAAAGGCTATACTTCGGGCTTAACCATCGGCACCGGTTCCAACCTGGGAAATGGCAATTATGTGATTACAAGCGGTGACATTACTTCGGCCAACGTAAATGGATTGCAAAAAGGCACCCGCTACTATTTTAAAGTGATCGAATACAATGGCTTTACCGGTCCGGTTTACCTTCAAAGTACAGTTCTTACAGGTGATGCGGTAGCTGCCGCCAGACCTACAACCGGCGCTACGGATCCGAAAACTAATAATATCGAAGGAAACAGCATCCGTTATTCCTGGACCAGCGGCAACGGCGAAAGAAGGGTGGTGATTGCAAGAGCAGGGGCAGAAGTAACATCGATTCCGGTGGACGGCCAGCAGTACACGGCCAATGCAATCTTCGGCAGCGGACAGCAACTGCAAGCCGGGGAATATGTTGTGGCTGACGGCAACCTGACGTCTGTTGACCTGAAAGGCCTGCAGGCAGGAACAACGTACTTTATCAAGGTTTTTGAATATGATGACCTTGGCACCAATGCTGCCTATAATACAACCCATGTTCTCAGCTTTTCAGAAAAAACCCTGACAGCTCCTGCCATTCAGGCCAAGGATGTGACAGGGTCGGGTGCAACCGCCAGCACGGTCAATGTTGGCTGGACCATTGGAAACGGGCAAAAGCGCCTTGTTATTGGCAGGGCCGGTGCACCGGTGAATGTACTTCCGTCGGATTATCTATCGTATTTGGCGAACACCGCTTTCGGATCGGGAGCCAATCTTGGTGACGGCAATTTTGCTATCTACAGCGGAACAGAATCCTCCACGACAGTTACCAACCTGCAGGCCGGCGTCACCTATCATTTTGCCGTGTTTGAATACAACGGCAACACAGGTCCCGTTTACCTGAAAACGGCTTCAGCAAAAGGCGAAATCACCACCATTGGCCCGCCAACTGCTTCCGCGTATGACCTCCATTTCACGAACCCTTTGTCGATCGGTTCTGTTCAATTAAACTGGACAATCGGAAGTGGTCACAGGCGGTTGGTGATTGCAAAAGAAGGCAGCCCGGTTGACTTTACACCTGTTGATAAGGTCATGTACACGCCGAACAGTTTCTTTGGTTCAGGCCAGATGGTAGGCAACCAGAATTATGTTGTCTTCAGCGGTACCAACAACTTTGTCAACGTGACCAACCTGGAAAAAACAAAGACCTATTATTTTGCCGTCTTTGAATACAACCTCTTTCCCGATGGGCCCCGTTACCGCATCACCAATATACCCACTGCGTCTTTTGTTGGCGCCACCCTCCCGGTAACCTGGATTTCATTTACAGCAACAAAGCAAAATGCCGCTGTGCAGTTAAGCTGGAAGATCGTGGAAAAAGACAATGCCAGGTTTGAAGTAGAGCAGAGCGAAAATGGCAGCCTTTATCGAACAGCAACAAGCATCGCATCGAAGGGAGATGGTGAAAACAGCTATCAGTGGGTAGACAAGCAGGCAAAAAGCGGTGTTCAGTTCTATCGCATCAAACAGGTTGATTTCGATGGAAAGTATTCCTACTCGCCTGTTGTAAAAACAACGGTTGATCAAAAAGGTTCAATGGAACTAAAGCAAACAGTAGTAACCACGCAAGTGCTTGTCACCATCAATGATCCGCAAGTGGCCAGGGGCCGCCTGTTCATCAGCGACGCCTCTGGTAGAATGCTACAGCAGGTGCAGGCAAAGGCCGGTGTAAATACCCTTTCAATAGCTCACTACAGCGCCGGTATCTATTTCATCAGCTATGGAAGCGAGACAAGCAACCTGCAGACTTTCCGGTTTGTAAAACAGTAGGTGTTGTTTTCATGATTGCAAAGCCTTGTACAATGTACAAGGCTTTTTTTATCAATCATAGTGCGAATTATCTACTGACGCTTTCCTGCTACTCAATTTTTGGAGTTGTCACGCCTTATATATTCCAGAACGATTTTGCACACGTAATTCAGCTGTATTGAATGGCATGATGCTGTACGAGCTACTGATCATAAAACCAGATTCACCCTGGCAACGAGATGAATTTCAAACATCAACATTGGATCGTGCAGCAATGCCAACTGACGTTTTTCTCCTCGACTATTACAATTCGAATAAGTTATCATAGCAAATCTGTTTTCAACCCATGCCTCGTCCATAATACGACTGTACTGTTATGCCGGGAGAAAATCTTTTTTTGCCTTTAAGTGCATCAGAATCGATAGCTAACTATAATCGCAAAAAGAAAGGATTGCCGAAGCAATCCTTTCGTCAGTTAAGATGAATGCATCAAAAATTAGTCAACCACCCATACCCTTACAAATTGAGGAATGATGGTTTCCCCATTGTCAAGCGTGAGGATAAAATAAAAAGCTCTTGCCAATAAAGCATTGGAGGCCGGAGTGGCGGTAGTGGCTGTTTTTGTTTTATACTCGGTAAAGCTGGTTTCAAAAGTAACCGAAGTACCGTTTCCTGGAATTGGTGTATTGGTATACAAACCGGAAGCACTTACCGTAGTTGCTGTTTGGATTGGCGTAAAGTTACCTGTTGAAGCAGCTGCCACCTTGGTGATTTCCTTGATGGTGCGGCCACTGTTGGCCGGAATCTGTAAGGTGATCGTGATCTTGTCTTCCGCCTTTGAGGCCTTTACAGTAGGGTTGGGCCTGTAGTCAAACACATTGGAAACGGTAACCGGAATATCTGGCCTGAAATCACTTAATGGATTAAGGCCTTCTTTTTTGCAGGCACTAAAACCCAGCACAAAAAGGGTGAAGAAGAGAAGAATGGAAGTTTTATTGAACATGATTCTTTTGTTTTATTGTTTTATAAGCCCCACCAAACCTTTTCATTCGTCCGTGGCCTGGGGTTCGGTTGGTTAGGATTTCTTTGTCTTTCCGTATCTACATAAGGATACCTTTTGGGCAGTGTGTTCGGATCATCTCCCGTTACATTCAGCGCCAGTTCCAAAGGAGGATAACCGGTTCTGCGGAAATCATTATAGGCTTCAACACCATTTCCTACCCAGGCAATGTATTTCTGCGTGATGATCTGTTTTCTTTTTTCTTCATCCGTACCACTGAGGTTTACAACATCCGGGTTATCGTTAAAATAGGTGTTGATCTCGGCTTCTGTCATGCCTGTTTTACGCATTGAAGCCTTGATGCCTTCCTGGTACAAAGCATTCGGATCACCGGCAGTTCCAAACAACAAGGCAGATTCGGCAAGAATAAAGGCACGCTGAAAATTGGTGATCAAACGAACAGGTGCTTCGCCTGATGTACCCACCACATACGTTCCATACCGGGAGCGGGTAGCTAATACTGGCGCTGCTACAGCTTCGCCATTGTTAAAGCCCCTGAAAACACCTCCGGGTTTTGTATAATATTTTGCCAACCGAACGGTATCATTGAGACTTTGCATAAGATTCAAAAACCGTGAACTCATCATTTCTTCATTGGGTCTGTTGGCATAGTCAAACGCATACATCGGGTTTTGATTCAAGGACGAACTTCTGAACGACACCTGGAAGTCCTGCGAATTGTCTTTAATGTAGTTATCACCTGCTAAAACACTGTTGATTACCGAACGGGTGGTATCCGGAGCCACATTGCTTACCTGCATGGCCAGCTTTAACAGCAATGTATTTCCCATACGTTTCCATTTAGCCAGATCCCCTCCATAAGCAATATCATCGGTGCCGGGTTTCAGTGCACTGTTTTTTTCGAGGTCGGCCAACCCTTCTCTTACAAGGTTGAACAGGCTTTGGATACCGGCTTCATTGTTCCCCAGATAAATGTCCCTTTGATCATCAAACCGTGGCTGTTGATACTCCAGCCCATAACCTGCCTGTGAGTAAGGCACATCACCAAAAAGGTCCGTTGTAAGCGCAAACATATACGCCAGCTGCAGTTTTGCAATACCGGAATAGGCGGGGCTCTCCCCTTCTGTTTTCCGGATCAGTGTGCGCAGGTTACCAATGGTACCATAATACAATTCACTGTTCCATTGGTTTTCAAAAGAACCCTCCAGGCGGTAACCGTCAAAATCGTCCGGATCGCCTGCAAGGCCGGCGTTGTATTGTACGAGGATGGAAGCTGCTCTGCCCAATTGGTTTCCATTGGCCCAGGCCGTACCAATTATTGTGTTGGGCAGCATCAATCTTGCCGGAACATCCGTTGGGTTGTTCGGCGTTTCATTTACATCAAGAAATTTTTGGCATGCACTCAAAGACAGCGCACACAAAGAGAAAATGAGTATTCGTTTCATTCTGTTTAAATGCTTTGTGATTAAAAACTAACGCGTAAACTGGCACCAAGGCTTCTGGTGGTAGGCGCACTTTGCAGTTCCAGACCTCTTAGGTTTCCTGCGCCCTGGGTGTTGATCTCCGGATCAAATGGTGCATTGGGAGCATAATAGAAAAGGTTTCTGCCAAAAACGGTGAAACGGGCACCGGAGAAAATTTTTCTGCCGGCAATTGTTCCCGGAATATCCACGCTCAGCGATACTTCCCGTAGGCGCAAAACAGTGGCATCAAAAACACCCATATCGCCAGCGCCGGAAGTTTGCCCCATTCCTACCCAATATGTTTGCGCAGGAATCTGGATATTATTCGGAACATATTTACCATCGGTCGTTTCGATTACACCAGGGAAAATCCTTGGCAGGTCCCTGTCTTCACCCTGGATTTTTAAAGCACCAAGGTTTCTGTATCCAATCACACCCCAGGAGACGATATCACCACCCTGCTTGTAATCCCACAAAAAGGAAAATGATACTTTACCGTAGTTGAAGGTATTGGTAAGACCCGCAATAAAATCACGGTTTGGATCAGCAATCACCTGACCGGCAACTGTACCCAACGGTAAACCATTTGCCGGGTTGATCAGCAGTTGACCATCGGGGCTGCGTTGCCATTTATTTCCTACAATCACACCATAAGGCTGTCCTTCCATAATAGTTGGCAATGCACCTGTAAAACGGTTACCATTGATGCTGAAAGAGGTAATGCCACCGCCTATTTCTACCACTTTATTGCGGATCCGCGTAAAGTTGGCACTTACATCCCAGGAGAATCGTTTGCTTGCTAATGGTCTTGCATTGATCAATAATTCAACCCCCTGGTTGGTCATTTTACCCACGTTGGCTGTTTTAGTTAAAAAGCCAGTGGAGGCAGGTACACCAACGTTCACAATCTGGTCGGTGCTGGAGGTATAAAAATAGGCGGCATCAAGGCTCAAACGGTTATTGAAAAACCCGATATTGATACCACCTTCATAAGAAGTTGTAAATTCTGGTGTCAGTTCATTGTTAGCGATACGTGAGCTTTGGCCCCAGCCTGGTATGGTACCAAACGGAAAACCAAATTGGGCGACATTATTACCAAAGCCACCGGTAACATATACGTTGTCCAACAAGAACGGATCTGCATCCTTACCTACTTTGGCAACGCTTGCCCGCAGTTTACCATAGCTTAATACATTGGACTTAATCTGCAATGCATCGGTAAATACAAAAGAGGTTGAAATACCCGGATAGAAGAAGGTGTTATTGGCTTTCGGTAACGTAGAAGATTGATCGACCCTTCCGGTCAGTTCCACGAAGAGGTAGTTGTTGTAGGCAAGGGAAAGTTGCGCATAATAACCTAGTAATCTTCTGACGTTGTTTGTTTCGCCGGACTGGTCAAACTTGGAAGCATTGGCTACGTTATAGTAGTTTGGAATGCTTAAGCTGTCAGCCTGTATATAAACATTCTGATAGGTTCTGTTGTTGATGTTCTGACCCAGCAAAAGATTCGCATTTAAACCATTGGTCAGGAAATTGTTTTTCTTAGCCGAGATCAGTAGATCGCCGTTCAGTTCACTGCGGAAAAAGTTGTCTTCAATCACACGGCCTGCGCCACCGGGTGCAGCAAAGGAATTGATGGCAACAATTTTTTTACGGCGATCGGTATAGGCATCCACTCCCAGTCGGTATGCCACACTTAACCAGTTCAGCACATTGTAATCGAGACGGATGTTACCGATTGCCCTGTGTACGGTACTGTTGACAGGATCTTCAAATGCACCAAAATAGGGGTTGTTCCGGGTGCTGCTGAGGGGCCAGTTATTCGTGCCGTCAGGGTTTTTATAATTGTTCCTATAGGCGGGTAAATTGAAGCTTCTTGGAACGGAAAACAAGGTAAACAATGCACTGTTTGTACCATTCCCCTGTGTGATGCCACGTTGCCTGGAGTTTACATAATTGGCAGAAGCACCAAGAGAAAGCTTTTCCGTTAAAGGAGTATTGAACTTTACTCCAAGGTTCGTACGCTTGTAAAATGAATTGGGTAAAATCCCGTTCTGGTCCGTGTTCGCAATAGAAAAGTTGTAGTTCTGACGGGCATCCCCGCCATTTACATTCAGGTTGTTCTCGAACGTATTACCCTTTTCAAAAAAGTCGATCATGTTATTGGGGTAAGCACGGTAATCAATCACTTCTCCGGTAGCTGTAAGCAGGCCGTTATTCAGGCCCGGTGTTGCACCAAAAGCAGGACCCCAGGAAAATACACTGACCGGGTCATACAATCCGTTTGCGCCACCGCCATACTTGTTTTGGAACTCAGGGAACCCTGTAACCTGTTGCTGGTTAAACGAGGAGGTAAACGTTACCCTTGCCTTGCCTCTTCCGGCATTACCTCTTTTGGTGGTAATGATGATTGCCCCGGATGCCGCCCGTGATCCATATAAAATTGCGGCCGCAGGACCTTTCAGGATGTTGACGGATTCAACTTCATTTACATTTAAATCCAGCGCACGGTTTGGTGGCTGATGGTCCTGCAGGGTGTTGCCGGTACGGTCCACATCATTTGAGATAGGCACACCATCAATTACAAAAAGCGGCTGGTTGTTGCCATTGAACGACTGGATGCCGCGGATGTTGATATTGGCAGATGCACCGGCTGCGCCACTGGCTCCGGTAATGTCAACACCTGCTACTTTTCCCTGCAGCAGGTTTACAACGTTTACTTCCCCCCTGTCTATCAACTCCTCGTTTTTGATGTTTTGGGTGGCATAACCCAATGACCGCTTATCCCTGGCGATACCCAGTGCCGTCACCACCACTTCATTCATGGTCTGGTTTTTTCCGGAAAGCGTAATGGAAACATTGTTTGCACTGGTTAAGGCAATCTCACGGGCCTCATAGTTAAGAGAGGATACAATCAATGCCCTTGCAGATGGAGGAACATTGATGGTGAAGTTTCCATTGACATCAGCCGTAACACCAATGTCTGTATCCCTTACCATTACCGAAGCATTGGAAACAGGGGCGCCTTTGTCATCTGTAACACGACCGGAAATGACCCGGTTCTGCGCCAGCATTTGCAGGCATAAAAGCAAAAAGCACGGAAGAAGAAGAAAGAATTTTCTCATCAGCAGATTTTTTAAGCAGCCAATATCTTAATTAAATATTCAGCTATGAACCCTATAAAACCGAAGCATGACAAAGGGTTGCTGAAAAATGAAAAGGGAAAGGCTAAGCCAAACGGATGGGAAATGATGTGCTGTTTATATTTTGTAATTATCAGTTTAGCGCAGTTATGTCGGGAAAGTTGAGAGTCCTGCCTTTCGTTGTGAAAGTCCTAAAACAGGGATCTAAACTTGCTAATGATTGAAAGTCTCCATAGGCGTATTCATGGTATGTAAAAACCTTTAAAGTTGACGGAACGCTACGAAAGTCAGCAAGGGCTTGTAGTAGAAAAGGCCGCAAGATTCATCAATCTTATAGAATAAAGATTCTCATATTGCTGTTTCCAAATCATCATGTATATGGCAGGAAAGAAACGGGCAGTAGACACCGCCCGTTGTTACCCTTTTAATTTATGAGAATTGTTGTTTTTGATAGTTGAGAACAAGGATACGAATGCGTACGGGATGAATATTGCAAAATGTTCGCGAAACCTGCTAATTGCTGTTCGAAGTAAGGATGAGCGAGTCTCAAGTGAAAGGATTTCCGTGGCTGCATACCGGAAGAGTACTTTTCCAGGAGTTGTTTCCTGACAAACAGGAATAAAAAATCACCTGTCACCAACACTTAAATTACTTCATTGTTGATGGACTTTTGCCTTATGCAACGAATTGGACTGCTGTAAACTTCCAATGCGTGATTGTAAAAAAGCGGATGCTTTATATATAACTGATGTTTTTTCCGTTGTTAAAAATATATGGCAGTCATCGAAAAGGCTTCCTGATGAATAATTACATAAGTTGCCTTTCCATTTACTTTTTCCCCTGCTGCCGGGTGCCGACAATATCGCGATCAAAAAGATAAAGTCCACTCTTGTCCTCTCCAATCAATTCAAGTTTATCGTTCAGGATGCGGGCTGTTTTTTCTTCTTCAATCTGCTCACTTACGTACCATTGCAGGAAGTTATGGGTAGCATAATCCCTTTCTTTCAACGCAAGGTCCACCAGTTCGTTGATGCTGTTCGATACCTCAATTTCATGTTTCAGGAAATCTTCAAAAAGGCTCTTCAGGCTCTTGAATGTGATGATTGGCTGTTCCAGCTCAGGCACGATAGCATACCCACCCCGTTCATTGATAAACCGCATCAGTTTCAACATGTGCTGGCGCTCTTCTTCGCTTTGCATAAAAAAGAATTCGGCCACTCCATCAAGCCCGGGTTGAATTTCACTCCAGCTTGCCATTGCAAGGTAAGCCTGTGAGGAAGCGGCCTCTAATTTCACCTGATTATTCAGCGCCGACTGCATAGATTTCGATAACATGGTAATGGTTTATGAATGAAGAATTTATTCTTACAAATATAGTTGCACTTCAAAAATAAGTACAGTTCAGAGGCAACGTATAGATTTGATTCAATTTTGAAGTGTTTGCCTTCTCTCCTCTCTTCCCCTGGATATTACAGTATAGCTGGGAAAGCAAACATTGGGTGCATGGTCAGATTCTGTTCAAAATTTGCCTCCAGGTGGCAGCAGTATTTCAATCTGACTGACAGCGTTTGAGACAGAAAACCGATACACTGTAACCAACAAACTTGTTATTCGAAAAGCTGCCCTTAACTTGCTGACCGGCTGGAAAAAGGAAAAACCGATAGCCATTGTTAACGAAAACCAGGTAACGAACTCATAGACTATGCCTTCAGGATTTTTTGCCTTATTAGATGATATTTCGGCTTTGGTAAAAGCTAGCGCCGCCACCCTGGATGATGTACCTACACAGGTTGCCAAGACAACCGGGAAAGTTTCGGGCATTGTGATTGACGATACGGCGGTTACACCCAAATATGTCGTGGGTCTCGATCCCTCCCGGGAGCTTTCTATCATTTTCCAGATCGCCAAAAAATCGCTGATCAATAAACTCCTGATTCTAAGTCCGGCGGCCTTATTGCTTGGGTACTTTGCCCCCTGGGCAATTACGCCGATCTTGATGGTTGGTGGTGCTTATTTATGTTTTGAAGGGTACGAAAAAGTTCATTCCATGTTTAGCAAGCACCACGATGCACCGATTGAAGCAGAAACGGTAAAAATAATTACGCCGGAGGAACTGGAGAAAGAACGGGTGACCGGTGCCGTTCGCACGGATATTATATTGTCGGCAGAAATCATTGCCATTGCATACAGTCAGGTAGCCGACCAGGGCATCGTCAACCAAATTGTGGTGCTGCTGGCCGTGGCCATTTTTATTACCGTGGCCGTGTATGGCTTTGTGGGCCTCATTGTAAAAGCGGATGATATTGGGGTACACCTGGCGCAGGAAAGAAATCACCCTGCTACGCAAAAATTCGGTCGCGGTATTGTGAAAGCCATGCCGCACTTTCTGCGAATCCTTGGTTATGTAGGTACGGCAGCCATGCTTTGGGTCGGTGCCGAAATCATTGCCCATGGTATTCCGTTTACTGCTCATTTGCTGCACGATTTGGAACTTGCCTTAGCCCAGTTGCCTGCATTGGCGTGGTTGGCCAAGGCGCTGGCCTGCGCTATTGCCGGACTTTTTATAGGTTTTATTGTGGAGAAAATGGTGGTGCTGTTCAAAAAGGTTTACCGTGGGAAGAATAAGACACATGCAGCCTGATCCGGTTTCCATTTAGATATCGCTAATGCAGGAAAACTTCATTTTGGAAAACCCAGGCTTTTTGTCCCTTTCCAAGGTACAGGGCGGAAGTTTCGCAATCGGAATGATCACTATTTTCACCACCTGAACCGCTGTTTGGTCAAACGTCAGCTGGCAGTCCAGCATAGTTGCAGGCGTTTGCGCTTTTGGCTATTCAGGGTTGAGTCGCTTTCGGATAAGCGAATTGACGAACAATAGCCTAAAAACCATGGCACATTCTCCTTCTGCGGCCTATTTTATTGACTAGTTTCAGATTGATAAAGTCCAATAATCCAAGCACCTCAAAGTGTATCTTCCGTGATAACCATCGGCATTATTTCCTCTTTTTTTTCTTTTACAATCCTGTAATTGTAAACAGCTACAAAATTAACCTTATAACCGGATAGCCGTTCGTACTGTTCATTGCTTTCTCTTTTAGCAGAACTGTATACCCGCGATATACCATCCAGGCGATTGATTTCTTCTGCCAGTTTACTGTGGTGGTCTTTCAGGTTGTAAAAACAACGTTCTGTGCCGATAATGCAGAAAGCCCTTTGAGATGGTATACCTCCTTAACTGAAGAGACGCGTGAAGAAATAAAACAAACTGCGTCTTCTTTCTGCACCTCCTGGTATTCATTCAACGGTTTTCGTTTATTAAGAATGGTGCAATCCGTGAGAACATAGACGAATTTACCTTTTATCGTCTCGAGTGATGGCCGGTTTTCGAAAGCGGCAGCCCTCAGGTTCTCGCTATTTTGCCGCAAATCTGCCGGCAGGAAGATGTCTGTTTTTTGAAGACAGAATATTACAATCAAACAAATCAGAATAGGCATTAGCGCAAGAATCGTTGCATGATGTATGCAATTACACAAACGGCATAATCGCAGGAATTCATTTGATGACTTTGAAGGCCAGAAACGGGTTCTTTTTGTTCTTCAGGGAAAGCTCGCCTACTCTCCTGCATTTAAAAAAATCCTTCATCTTTCAATAAAGAGTTATCAATAAGATTAAATAATCAGTAGTTTGGGAGAATGAAATCGTTCAACCTTGCTACTTTGAAAAAACTGCTACTTCTTTTTTCCTTTTCGCTTTATTGGTGCATCAGTCAACTATCCAATGCGCAGCAAGTGGCCATGCAGGGCTGGTATTGGGACTATCCCAAAACCGGCCAGGGTTACAACTGGTCTGACACCTTACGGCTCAAAGCACCCTCGCTGGGTCAAGCTGGTTTTACACACGTCTGGTATCCACCTTTTGCTGGTAACGGAAATAAAAGCGGCGGCTACGACCCCAAAGATCTCTTTGTGGGCCCGGCTCAAACCTCGCTGGGCTACCTTGACCAGATCAAGGCGATGGTGTCTTCGTTTACAGCGGCCGGAATTACACCAGTAGCCGACATGGTGTATAACCACCGTGATGCAGGGGCGGCTGAGGATAACCCCGCTGTAAAAGATTATATCACCAAGTTTGCAAGCGGTTCAGGGCAATATGGATTTAAGAGACCTTTCCCGTCCGATCGCTACCGGATGGTGATCCCCATCGGTGGCAATGCCGCGGAAGGCGCTGGTACGTATTTTATCAAAATGCGCTCCCGGGGAAACATCTTCAACGGGGCTAAATATGCCTTTCATGCTACCACCAACAAAATTGGCGGCTCACGCTGGAGCCCGGTTGTTGCGCCTGATATAAACCTTACTACCTCCGCTGACCAATTCCAGTATACAGTACAATTAGGCCGAAACTTCCTCAACCGCATAGACAGCGATGGTGACGTAGATGAATTTGCGGTGACGGTAACACTCAATGATTTTAATGCCGCAGGCGATTTTCTTGTCATTGAGGCGGTTAACTATGAAAGTGAGTATTCTGACCACTTGCCAATTGAAATTTGGTATCAGCGTGCCAGCGATGGCATTACCTACAATATTGCTAATTACCAGGATCCGTTTTCCCCTAATTACAAACTTGTATTTCAGACCTATACCAATTTCAGCAACATGCCCAGTGGGCGGGGTGCACTTGACTGGAACGGCTTCCGTCCTCATTTCACCAGCAGCAGCCCTGCCGGTTGGTCGCAGACCACAAGCCTGGGGCCACAGTTCAGCATGCAAAGCCTGGATTATTTTTACGACTACGACCACAACATCCCGGCTACCAGGGACCTGCTGATCGAATGGACAAATTGGGCCTACGATGAATTGGGGTCGAAAGGCATACGAATGGATGCGGTGAAGCATTTTGAACCCTCCTTTGTGGCCAATATGCTTAACGAAATGAACCGCACCAACCGGAAACCGAATATGGTGGTGGGCGAATGGTATGCAGAAAACGCTGATGAACTGAAAGGTTGGGTTGATGCCGTCACCAGTGGATTGAATTCTGAAACCCGAAGCGCTGTACCGGTGAAGGTATTCGACTTTTCACTCCGTCGGGCGTTGAAGGACGCACTAGATAATGGGGCCAACGCCCGACAGGTGTTTTTCAGCAGCCTGAGAGACGCAAAAGGCATGAGTGGGTTCAACGTCATGACGTTTTTGAACAACCACGATTTCCGGAGTTCAAACCCGAGCTACGGCGATGCCCTGGTTCATAACAATCCAATCCTAGGCTATGCATACCTGCTCACGAATAATCAATTGGGTGTACCCACTGTTTTCTATCCTGACTATTACGGTTACCCGGCCCGTAATTCAAAGTTTGGTACCGACACCTACGGATTCGACTACCACCCTACAGGATTGAACCCAATGCAAGAGGAGATCGACCAGTTGATCAAGGTCTTGCAACGGTATATCAACAACTCGCCGGGCGTTGACTATTTGAATCATTACGGTGGTACCGGCAATGGCCCTTCGGCACCGAACGATTACATCGAAGGATCGCACAACCGTTGCCTGCTCTACCAATTGAAAGCACCTGGCCACACTGGTAAGGAAGTCATCGTCGCTATCAACTTTGGTGATACCCGGCTAAGGGTCGATCACCTCATTACTATTCGTAACGGCATTGCACAAGGCACCCGCTTTACCGATATATTGGGCAAATCGGCATTCCCCTATGCACAGGTAGATGACAAAGACCGAATTTACATCGAACTGCCCGCCAAAAGTTATTCGGTATGGGTGCAGGATGTAGCGCCACTATCATCCACATTAGCCATCACACCGTCTAATGGTGCCATCTGCGCTGGCCAATTGGCTACACTGACAGCGACAGCCACGGGCGGTACGGCTCCTTACACATACACTTTCTCAAAAGGCGTCAGCCAAACAGAACCCGGCGCTGTCGGTACAGCTACGGAAAGTGGCCAATATTCGGTAACAGTGACCGATGCGCTGGGGCTGACAACAGTAGCCACCGTCAACCTGACTGTAAATCCGGTATCCACAGCTACGTTATCACCAAATTCACAAGCCGTGTGTCCCGGGCAGCCGGTAACGCTGACAGCCTCACCGGCCGATGCTGCCAGCTACACATTTGAGGGTCCATCAGGAGCGACGATTATACCATCGGGCAACGTAGCGACAGTAGACAAAACGGGTACCTACACAGTGACGGTTACAAGCAAAGAAGGGTGCAGCACTACCTCGGACCCGGTTAGTGTAACAGTGGAAGATAACAGTGCGCCCATTGTAAAAACCAAGGACTTTACCCTTTCATTGGATGCAACGGGGCAGGCAACGCTCTCTGTAGAACAGATTGATAATGGCTCGTCAGACAACTGTGGTATTCCTGCAAATGGTTATCAACTAAACCAGACCAGTTTTGACTGCCGCCACCTTGGACCCAATACGGTAACGCTAACGGTTACCGACAACAATGGCAATAAGGCTGCTGCCACAGCTGTTGTGACAGTGGTGGGTGCAATACCAGCTCCGGTGGTAACAATCACCCGGACTGACAACACGTTTACGGGTGGCGATGCCAGCACACTCTTCTTGGGATATGGAGCACAAGCGCTAATCTTGAGCGCAGCGGACAATACTATGGGTTCCACAAGCTTCTTTAGCTGGGTGCCGGCAGATGGCCTGTCTAATGCGACAGCGGCTAGTCCATTGTTTACACCCACCGCACCAGGCAACTATACATTTACCGTAACAGCAACCAATCAATACGGTTGTCAGTCCACTGCAAATGTGAGCATCACAGTGGTGGATGCCCGTTGCGGAAACGGCAAGGTTGCCTTATGCCATCAATCAGACAACAATCCCCTGCACGAAAAAACCTTGTGCCTGGATGCCAATGCCGTAGAAGCACATTTACAAAAAGGCTGCCGTCTCGGACTGTGTATGTTGGCAGCAACCACGTACAGACAGGGTCAAAATGTAGCAGAAGCAGTAAAGAAGGCGCTAGTCGTTAACGTGGCCCCAAATCCTTCCAATACCTACTTTAGGATCAGCATTGAATACGGTCAATCTGCCGAAAGTGCACAGCTGAAAGTGTATGACTTAAAAGGAAGGCTGGTTGAAAACAGGAGCAATATTGCTCTCAACACCGTATTCGAACTTGGTAGAAACTATCGTTCAGGCGTGTACCTGCTAGAAATTTGGTTGGGTAAAGAACGAAAGCAGCTAAAACTGATCAAAGTAGCAAACGAATAAAAACTCCGATAGATTATCTTATAAAGTGGCATATTGATGCCACTTTTTTTCTTTAAAGCGCTCAGGACAGGTAAGAAAAGCCATCTTAAGAACAGAGCCTGACTGCTACGGTAGTGTTGCAGAAGTGAAGGTCTCGAATATAACAAGTCATGGCGCACATGTGACGCGTTATATAATTTTTAACGTTAGACTTACTAAAATAAAGTTGTTCTTTTATGCTGCCACTTTCCTACTCTTGCTTTTTTATCGCTGGGCTGCTTTTGTTTGTTAATGTACTCACCTATTTTTTCATCGGGCAACATGTTTGCCATTCCTGACTGCAGCTTATTTTTCATACTCGGGATCACTTTCGTATCGCCGCTCATAAGTGCATAGTACCCGTGCCTGGCCACTTTTGACGGATCACCCATCAGCATTTCCTGCACCATGGAGGTATGCTCCATCTCAGCCTTGTTGAAGAAGTCCGTGTCAGTGGGGAACGGCATTAGCGAGGTGATCGTAACATGGGTATCCTTTAGTTCAACCACCAATGCTTCTGCATGGATTGCTTACATTAACACTTGCATACTACACAGCCTGGTGTGTAAGGAATGGGGCATGTTTTTACACTGCAATAAAGGCGCTGCACATGTTTAACCTCCTTTTGCCACAGAACATGACTGCTAAGGATTTGCTTTGTGTAGCTTTGAGCAGCTGTCATGACAAACCTGAAGCGGTAAGCAGATGCCAAAGAATTATATCTCCAATAGCGAAGAATCAACACGAATGTTTAAGAGCAACTGGATGGAGGCGCTTTCGAAAGTGCACTTCTCCGTTCCCCTGTTCATTTATATTCCCGCCATTTTATTCTTTTGCTACCTGGCTTTTTCCTATGACATTGATATAGCCACCTTTTTTTTGCACTTTCTTCTTGGCCTCCTTGTGTGGACGGCAACAGAATACTTTTTACACCGCTTTGTGTTTCATTTCTATCCAAGCAGCAGTTGGGGCAAGCGTATTCATTTTATTTTTCACGGGGTGCACCATGACTATCCAAAAGATAAAAAAAGACTGGTGTTGCCGCCATCTGCCAGTATTCCGCTGGCAGCATTGTTTTACTATTTATTCTCGCTGCTATTTACGCAAGCAGTCTTATATGCATTCTTCCCCGGCTTTTTGCTGGGTTATTTATTGTATGATATGATGCATTATGCCATGCACCACTACAACTTTAAAACTGGTACCTTAAAAAAAGTAAAGCAGCACCATATGCTGCACCATTACCAGGACCCAACCAAGGGTTTTGGTGTAAGCTCCTCTTTATGGGATGAAATCATGCGTTCTAAATTTTCTAAAAAACCGAAGGAAGTTGATGAACGGTAACAGTTTACCTGTTCTTTTATCCCTGTTTGGGAATTCCTTGATCACCTGAATCTGCAACCTTCTACTCTCTAATTTATTTGCAGCTATGCTTGAATAAAGATAACCTCCTCCCGTAAAACCGGACTTTCCTAAAATCGAGATGTGGGCTACACATCAACACCTACCAGTAATTAAACGGAAGGCATTCCTGAAGAAATTATTTGTTCCAGCACTGTTGAGTTCAATTTTCAGTATCCTGAAACGAACGAATGTGATTGCTGTAACATGGCTTTTTCTCCTGATTCCCATTACCTGAAATCATAGTGGTGGATGTTGCTATTTATCAGGAGGCAAAATGATCTTCAAAAGGCTGCGAAAAAGAGAAAAGAAGAAACCTCACTTTAATTTTCACTATGTTGTTTTGGCTGTCCGATTCTTATCTATCCAATACCCCCAAAGCACGATCAGCCACCCAATCAAAGCCCCTTGTCCAATTGCTTCAACGGAGGCAGGCACAGGCCCAAAGGCACTTGCTACATATAATGCTGCCATAATAAGGAGAAAAGCCCAAATCAAAATACTGCCTAACTTGTTCTTTGGTTTAGTTGCTGACAAATACAAAGAAGCACCTACTATATAAATGATTGCTTCAACAGCCAGGGTAAGCGACCTGCTATGCCAAAGACCAAAGCCAACTTTCGTACTTTCACCAAAACCAAGAGGCAGATCAGGACGATGCGTGATAACGTCTAAAATCCAATGACTCAACACCAAAATGCCTGATATAATGGCTCCGTTTCTATTTCTAGTAATTAAATAGTAGACAATGGCAAATAGTACTCCCCAGACAACACCGGCTACTAAGCTGTGTGTGTAAGGGTAATGCGTAAAGTTCAGCGCATTAAATTCTGTGATTCCCGGCTCAATTGATACTTTCTCTACTCCTGTCAGGATAAAAACTGACCAGAGCAGGTCGACGAATTGCGTAGCCATGATGGTTGTGCCAAGTGAGATAGAAGGCTTGTATTTTTTTGTAGCCAAAGCCAATCCATAATGTCCAATAAACATGCAGATCTTTTAAAGAGTTAGTAATGGTGTGCCAAAAATATCAATTCTTCAACAACCACAAAATCCGGTCGTAAGAGATAAGGTAGTGTAGAACAGAAATCGCCATAAAGATGTATGCCCACTTTTCCATCTTAAAAGTAATCAACATATAAGAAGCTGAAGCAAAAAGCAAAAGTTCATACAACAATCGAAGCCACCCTGATATAGCAACTATAGCTTTACCTGGATCACCGTCCACCCGGAAGATACCCCATACAGCAGCGGCCAGTAAGGGAAGCCCAATGGCAATGCTGTACCTGGCGAGGCCGCTGAATTTGTTCCATCCCCACCAGGCAAAAACTACAAGAATGGCCACTTCTAAAAGAAACCGGAGGGCTAAGTTGATTGGATGACTGTTCATTGCTAAAAATATGCATCAAATAAACTGAATTTGAAGCAGTGTTTAGCAGGTAGTGGGAATTATATCCTTTGTAGCAGAACGAGATAACACCATTCTCTTAACTTTTACCAAGAACATTTTTGCATTACTTGACCATTGCAAATCCCGATCATCTTCCGCCTTTAGACCTTTTTACCATCAAACTAATTCGCAAAAAATGAAACAATATCCTTACCTCCTATCGGCTGAAACACTCAGCAGAAACAGACTGGCGAAACAAAAATTGAAAAACAGGCAGAAGATCGGTCTATCTGGTTGCCGTCAGTAACATTTCCGCACCACCACGGCTTTGGTTCAACAGCCTTCTCTTTTCCAAAACATTACCTACTCTTCTTCCTGCGACTTAGGATTGACACGGGTCATTTCGACCAGGAACTACTTTTCGTTTAGAACCTTACCGTATTTTCATTTTTCGTTTAAACAGCTAAGCGCAAACCACTCCTCAGCTCTTTGGCTTTTGTCAGTAGCTTGCTGCCGATGCCGCTGCCCTGCTTCTGGTGATGAACAAATAGACAAGCCAGCTAATTATCTACTAAGGAAACAAAGCCAAAAACTTCCTTGGTGTCGTCTCTGAACAGCCACGTATCCAATTGCGGACAATAGGTATCTCTTGTAACGGCTGCATTCTTTCAAGTCCCTTTTTAGCAATAGTATCTGCGTTTAACTAGATGAAGCTACCATTGTAGTGCAGATACTGGATCTGGGTAAAAGCGAATGAAGAACTAAGTATGAAACCAATTTCCAGAATTACCTTTTCATACCTCTCTAACATTTAGGGGCGCTACCAAGTACGGTAACGACCCTATAATATGAGATTTTAAACAGGGCTAATAAGGTTTGATAACCTGCCCCGTATTTGCACCAAATACACTTTTCCGGAAGCCAAACTCAAGCTGCTTCATTGTTACCGGTATTTCACCTGGGAAGAAAGGAAAATATTGAGGTGAGTTTTCAATCACTGTAGGACTCACTGCATTGATGCGAATACCATTTTCCAGCTCAATTGCTGCTGCCCGTACAAACCCTTCAACTGCTGAATTGGAGGCTGAAGCATTGGCAAAGTTCTTTTGAGGATCGTGTGTTAATGCGCCAGTGATAAGTGTAAACGATCCTTTCGGATTGATGTAATGCTGACCGATCAAGACTAAGTTGATTTGACCCAACATCTTGCCTTCAACCCCTATGCGGAACGTTTCTTCGTTCAGGTTCTTCCATGGACCTACATAAGTCGGACCCGCTGTACAGATCAGTGCATCAAAAGCACCTATTTCCTGGTACATTTTTTCGATTGCCGCTGGTGATGTTATATCTACCTGAACATCCGAATTATTTCTGTCTGCACGAATCACTTCATGCTCTTTTTCAAATGCTTTGGACAAATAACTGCCCATGGTGCCTGAGGCACCAACAATTACAATTTTCATACTTATTGTTTTAATCGATGATTATTGATGAATTACTTAGTTGAGTACTGCACAACCTGAACTGGCTGGTTATGAGTAATGATGGCTGAACTTGAACGCCAGCGGTAGAGAATAAATGTTGTGAGAATAACGCATACCAAACCCGGAACACTTGCTTCTAAACTAAAAGCGCCACCAGTAAGCCATTCCGGAGCGTTACTGAAAACCGGCTTCAACAAACTTGCCTGCTGATTTCCGCTCACACCAAACCCTAAGAGTGTACCCTGCACCCAATTCGCCATAAAAAGAAAGGCTATTGGCATGATTAGGCTGTTGGTTCTTAGGTAAGCAAGTCCAAACATCACGGAGGCAATAAAGATGTTGCTGGACGCCAGTGTTTTGGCGCTATCTGTCATTCCCGGGTTGGCTATATGTGTAAGTAAAAAGTATGCGGCTATCAAAACCTGAGCGATCCATTGGCCCGTGCTTTTTCTGAAGCGTTGAAAAAGGAAGCTTCTGAAAAGGGTTTCCTCTGCAACTGCTATTGAAAGAAAAAACCAGGTGGCGTTTAGGATAGATGATCCATCTCCACTTCCTTGCTGCCAATGTATGTAACCGAACAGCGTTAAAAACATCGCAGGCATTAACATCAGCAAGGCTCCCGCAACAATGCCTATCAATGTGTTCTTGATAAGATCAAGGTCCAACTTTCCTAACAACTCAGCCATCGGTTCTTTCCGCATTGGCTGGAAAATCCAGGTGGTAACAATTATTACTACCGCCTGTTGCGTTATTGTTATTTCCCAGTCATATTGCTGTGAAACCATAACCAAAGGGAAGGTAAAAGCTGCCATTACAAGGAAGAAAACAACTATCCACCAAATGCTTTTAAGCTGCTTTTGTGTGTTAAGAAAGATGTTCATTGAAGTTGCTTTATCGATTGTTGTGGAAGATGTTATGCAATAAATTCTATCCCTGCTTTTGTTTTGCAATCTTTTTACCTGGTCTTGACAGTTGTACACTGATGTTCAGCATTCTGTTATACCGTTCAACGTCCTGGGATATGCTTACAAACCCATAACCGTAGCGAACATCCAACGTGAGTACTGATTGCTTTAAGTTGAAGTTGTAACCTGCTCCTGCCTGGAAGCCAACATCCCAACGCTTTAGGTCAGCAGCGGAATTGCCAAATGTGACCTTTGCTGTAGTTTCTGGCGCTGTATTGGTGACATCAATTTTCAGGCGACCGCCTACATTGTAGCCAATATAAGGACCAGCATTCAGGTATAATTAATTGCAGTGAAGACGAGCCAAAACCGGCATCTCCAAACTATTTACCCGTAAAGTTGACTTGCCACCTGTAAGCGGGTTGCTCTCCTTTAGCGCACCACCCTTCATTGCAAAATAAAGTTCCGGAACGACCGAAAACCCAGGTGTTATACCAACCTGGTAAGAGAAGCCAGCCTGTAATCCTCTAAAGTTCTTTTTATAGGGTTCCAGGGAGCTGTTTGATTTTCCATAATTGAAATTTGTTATCAGTGAGTTGATTGCTACACTGAACTTGCTTGACTGAGAGAACGAGCTGCCTGAAATACTCATAAGAAGCAGTACGGCAGCGAATGATGTCAGTAATCTGATTTTTGATTGCATATAAATTGATTTAAATAATGGACAATAGAAGCCTTGACCTTCCTTACGAAAGCTTTTGTGGCACTTTTAAAAATTCAGGGATTTTGTTTGATTAGCTGAATAAACAGCCGGTGTAAATCAGTTGAACAAAATTAGACGTTGAGAAAGCCCTGCCGGTAGGACATTCACTTAGTTGTATAGTACATTTAGGCAATTCTTGCCAAAGAATACTTTTAATTGATGGTATGTTCCCAAACCATCACCACTTTACCCCTTGTACGCATGCTTTCTATATGACTGATGGCTTCAGGTATATTCTGAAACGAATATGTTTTCTCGATGTGGGTTTTGATCTTTCCATCCCGTAATAGTGTAGCTAAAACTTGCATGTCGGCGGTGTTTGCCTGAGCTGTA
Source organism: Flavisolibacter sp. (assembly GCA_035998945.1). Classification (GTDB taxonomy): domain Bacteria; phylum Bacteroidota; class Bacteroidia; order Chitinophagales; family Chitinophagaceae; genus Flavisolibacter. Next base: position 104,301 of record DASYHD010000031.1, read on the forward strand.
AACTGAGCCAATGGAAACTTGCTGAATGCTTTCTTAGATAATACGGAAATCATATGCTGCATGGTTGTGAAACCAACCATAACACCCCGATGCCCCATTCGTTTGTAATCGTTAAAGGAGAGATTGCCATTGGTATCAACAACGAGGTCATACTTACCATCATGCTGATGAATATTTTCCTTATCATATGCAATCACCTTATCTGCACCCAGGTCCTTCACAAAGTCTGTGTTCCTGCCTGAACAAACTGCTGTTACCGTGGCTCCGTGAGCTTTCGCAATTTGTACAGCAAAATGACCGACACCACCAGAAGCACCGTTTATCAGTACGGTTTCTCCTTCCTTCAATTTTCCATGAGTAACAAGTGCCTGAAGCGCCGTAAGCCCGGCAATCGGAACACCTGCTATCTCTCGAAAGCTTATCTCTTCCGGAATATGAGCACAGGATGTCTCAGGCACAACTACGTATTCTGCAAATGCGCCACCTTTCAGTTCTTCACCAAAAACACGGTCACCCACTTTAAATTGCTTTATGTTATTGCCTGCTTCTACAACAACACCGACAAAATCGGCTCCAATGAGTTTATCCTTAGGTTTAAATAAACCGAATGTAAATCTTGCAAAGAAAGGCTCTCCCCTAAGGGTATGCCAGTCGGCAGGATTCGCGGAACTCGCAAACACTTTCACCAGGATGTGACCTGCTTTCACTACCGGCATTGCTACTTCCTCCAATTGGAGAACCTCAGGACCGCCGTATTTTGTTCTTGTATAGGCTTTCATGCAAAGCGAAATTTTTTAAGAGTTTATTTAATTCTTGTTTCCTATCGCAGGAATAATGAGGTTTTTCATGAGATTGAAATGGGCATCAATGACTACCTGAGTGAAGCCGTGTTCTGTTTTTGGCAACAGAATAAACTTTTTAGACGGAGCATTGATTTTGTTGAAATAGTCTTTATTGATCCACACCGGGGTTTGTATATCTTCTTCTCCCTGGATGAAATAAACAGGTATTTTGAAGGTTAATCCATCCTCTAAAAAATTGATCGTTGAACGTAGGGACGCAACTCCCAATCGCTTATCGCCAACATAGTTTACAAAGGAGTAATCGTCGCCGTCTCTCCGGTGCAGGCTATCCTTTTCATTGTTATAAGCTGATGAAAGTACAAACCACGAAGCCGGTGCAGGCAATGCATTCTTTTGCTGATACGTTTTTAGGATGCGCATAAAACGACCCGCATTTCTTGCTGTATCGTAAGGTGGCTTTCCAATTTGTTGAAGGATTCTGAGGGAAGCCTCATCTTTTGTTTTTTGTGCCTGGTTAAACACTTCCTGATAAGCAAATAGGTCTGCGGCGGCAGGATGGACAACCTGGGAATGACCGATGTAGGCATAAAACAGCTCCGGCCTTCTTTGCGCCATTTTTACACCAAGAACAGAACCCCACGACGAACCGAAAAGTACCAGCTTCTCTTTCTGCAGATACGCCAGCAGGTATTGGGCAAGTTCAATCCCATCCGTTGTCATTTGTTCCAGTGTTAATGGATTTGATTGCAGGTAAGCAGGTGTCAGTTCAAGCGGTGCATTGGCTCCGTAGGTTCTCCCCGACCCCCGTTGATCCCATTGGACAAGAAGATAGTCCTTTTCCCATGACCCATACAGGGCATCCGCATAGGGGCTCAGCGGACTGCCCGGGCCACCGTGCAGGAAAAGGACAACCGGTTTGGTGCTGTCACCTTTGATCGTTACCCATTGTTGGATGCCATTGATGTGAATAAAACGCTCTTCATTGATATAATTCGGTACCCTGTCGATAGCATTTGGCTGGGCCTGAATTGCGAAAGAATAAAAAGCAAGCATACCAATGAACGTCCATTTGATTTTGTCTGTGTATCTGCCTATTTGCATGGTCATTTTGCGAAACTCTCCCGCATGGCGCTTTTGACTATGTCTTCCAACTCCTTCAGTGGTTCGGCTCCGGGCATGAGTCCAATTAAACAATGGATTTGCCCGGCAAAGCATTTTTCCCAAACCTTTACGCCAGCTCCCCGCAATTTCGAAGCATATAAAACGCCATCATCCCGCAGGGGATCGAATTCTGCATTGATGATAACCGTAGGGGGTAAACCTGAAAAATCCTTCGAAAGTAGGGGAGATACTTCAGGATGATCAGCCTGACCAGGAGCATAGTTTTCAACGGCGAAATAGCAAAGTGCCTTTGTTTGGAAAAAGCCTAAGGCATTCTGTTGATAGGAAACAGACCTTTCCATGTTTTGAGGCCTTAAGTCACCCGGAAGCCCATTCATTACCTGCAGCTTTATGCGGTCACCAATGTTTTCCTGCTTTGCTTTTTGTGAAATGACAGCAACAAGATTGGCCCCGGCACTATTTCCCATCAGCACTACCTTACCTGTATCGCCGCCAAACCTCTCTGCATTTTCCGTGATCCATTTGAACGCATGGTAGCTATCATTCACGGCAGCTGGAAATTTATGCTCAGGAGCTACGCTGTAATCAACGGCAAAGACAATGGCACCGTATGTCTGTGCGTCCTGCCATAATGATTGTTCAAGACCAGGCACCAACGGTGAGATGAAGCCGCCACCGTGATAATGTATGATCACAGGAAGGTTGTTCTTGTGCAGTGGATTGAACACTAAAACTGGAATGCTATCGCTTGTTATTTTAATTCTTTGTACATCCTCTTTCGGATAGGGGACCAATGGTATTTGCGGGAATTTTATCTGTTCGATGGGAAGGGACCTGAGTTGCTCCAGTGTCAAATCTTTATAGCCGATTAATTTCAGGAAGCCTGCAATTTCCGGGTCTAACGTTCGGTTTCCACAATGTTGACCAAAAGCACTAAGAGAGAAAAGAGCAATTATGGAGCTGATTACTACAGATAAAAAGCGTTTCATTGCAATTAATTTTTGTATTAAACAAGGCTCTTCTGATTAGCTGGTTTATTCACATGCAACCATTCCCGTTTCGGCATCGCTTACTTTATCTGGTCACCTCAGAAGTGAAAGGTACAGGTGAAAATCCAGCAAATCTGAAATAAAAAAGTTCCTATTCCGCAACCGATCTGATTTTAAGGTTAAGCTACTCACTATTTACGCTTTTTAAAAGAAGATCAAAGATCGTATTGTGCAGAACAGCACTAAGCTTTCGCAAAAAGTGTTGAATCCTTTTTAAAACCCTTTGCAACAAGGTAAACACCCAATGAAAATTCAAATACGGCTACAGGTACGGCTGACAAACCCGCCAAAGGTGAAATGCGATCAATCAAGCCAAACATTGTTGCTAAGTAACCTGCAATCAACGGTAAAGCTCCCGCAATACCTATAAGGGAAAGCTTACGTGGAACCAAGCGTGATTTGTACAAAAGAATACCTAACAACAGGTCGTCGATAGCCGGTATAAAACCTTGCCCTAACAGGAAAATACGGTCTTATAAAGCAACGAGTGCATGACTGGTTGTCAAAGCATCTTTTCCCGTTCCTGTCGTTTGCAATGTAACAATTGACAGCAGGAAAGCCACTCCGGCGAACATCGTGCCTGCTTCCACTACCCGGGATGCAACCAGGCCTAAGGCAAGACTTTCATTCTGCCTTTTCAGCACAGGATAGAGTACAATAGCGGTAGCGATACCAGCAAGAGCAACTGTGATTTCCAGGAGCCCACCAACGATGACAGCACTGTTGTTTGCAGGTCCGGTGATGTAATTTGGTTCACGTATCGGACCATAAAGCACAAAAGTTGGTATGGATATAAAAGTCAGGATATAAAGCACACCCGCAGTGAGGGAAACTTTACGGTGAGGACTTACGGCACTATTATTTGCTGGCATGGCGACACTTGAAATTACAAGGTTCGTGTTCATGTAAAAATGATTTTAGTGTTTTAAAAAACGTTGATCGAATGTGAGCAAGGCTTCAGCTAAATCTTTTACCGTGTTGCCTAAAGGATTTGTCAAAAATCTTCTTCAATCAATTCCTTGTTCACCATCAGCCCTGTTGTGGTACCCATTGATACTGCATTGGCAACGGTACGCATCCGGGTTGTGTTATCGCCACAGGCATACACGCCGTGTACAGTAGTACGATGAGCAGGATCAATTTTGATGTATCCCTCTTGTGTCAGTTCGCATCCCAACTCTTGTGGCATAGAAGAATGTTGTACAAAGGGAAGGCGGGCATACAGGGCTTTTACTGGTGCTTTTGTTCCATCTGCGAACACAATATTTTGGATGTAGCCGCTCTTATTTTCCAATCTGCTGATTTGGGCTTCAACAATCTTAATCTGATGTTTATCCAGCTTTACCCTCTGCTGCTCTGAAAGTGTTGATTTTCCGTTGGTGTACAGCGTTAGATCCGTAGTCCAATTGGAGATCAATGACGACAATTCAAACGCTGTATCGCCGTTGGCAAGAATGCCGGTTTTTTGCTGTCTTACTTCATAACCGTGGCAGTAGGGGCAATGAAGCACACTAATACCCCAACTCTCTGAAAATCCTGGAATTCCTGGTATGATGTCCTTTATGCCTGTTGCAAATACCAGCTTACGTGCTGTGAACTTCTCACCTGATTGAATTTGGACCTCAAAACCATTTGCTGTTTTTATACCAGCCGAAGCGAAACCTTCCACAAAGCTTACGTTTCCATACATCCTTACCTGTTGTTTCGCAAGGCTGGCAATCTCTTTCGGTGTCTTTCCATCATGCGTCAGGAAATTATGTGAATGTGGTGTTTGCTTGTTACATGGGTTGCCACCGTCGATGATTAATACCTTTCTCAACGCCCTACCTAAAGCCATACCTGCTGCAAGACCGGCATAACTGCCTCCGACTATGATGACATCAAATTGTTTTTCCTGTTTCATTTTTTCCTTTTTTGAACTGCTCAGAAAGGGCAAGGGAATGATCATTCCACTCAACACTATTCTGGTTTGCTTTACAAAAGCACGTCTTTCTAACATGCGTTTACTTTGAAAACGGCTTTGGAGAGAACCACTTTAAGAGAAAATCTAAAGCTGGTACTCCTACAAACATCATCCAGGGCACCAATGAAATAGTGAGGATAAATGTGCGCTGATATAATGGAAGTGCTGCTAGCTGTTGTCCGAACAGAAACAGGAACAGTGTAATGGAAGGATAAATCACCATCCAGATTTTCAGTGCCATTAGCAGTCTTGCTTTTGCTTTCATTTTATTTGTTTTTGTGAGCAATCATCTTTCACTCACAAAAATAGATGGGGCAAAAGGGGATATGGTAGGACAGTTATGAAGTTGAACAGGACTTATTTAAAGTTCTTCCGAAAGGCATCCGGCGACTGTCCGGTGTGCTTTTTAAAGTACCGGATGAAATAGGAAGGATCTTCGTAGCCCAGGTGGTCGGCTATTTCCTTTACCTGGTTAGGTGTAGCCAATAAGTATCTTTTTGCTTCAAGGATGATTTGCGCATCGATAAGGTCTGACACAGTTTTTCCCACTGATGCTTTTGTTATAGCATTTAGCTGGTAGGATGACAAGCTCAATAGGTCAGCATATTGAGAAACATTCTTCATGCTGACAATATTCGTTTCAAGCAGACGTACAAATTCTTCGAAACGTTCCTGCATGTACCCACTTGCAGATTGGACAATACTGCTGGGGTAGCGGCTTTGCCTGATGTACTCGATGAAGAAAAGATCAAGGTAAGCTCTGATTGCTTCTGAATACCCTTCCTGTTTTTCAGAGTGCTCATCGAAAATGGCAGCTAAGTGAGCAAGCAGTCTGCTAAATCTTGCAGCTTCCACTTCACAATAATTCTTACTTGATGCTTTTTTCCATCTATGCTCTTTGATTGTACTCTTTGGCTGGTAGAAGGACAAGTCGAACTCCATCAGAAAGCCTGTCGTATCTGCGGTCAATTCTAATCGATGAACTTGCCCAGGGCGTAGAATGAAGACAGAAAGGTTATGTACCGGATATTGTACAAAGTCTATTTCATGCATACCGCCGCCATCCTGTACGGCAAGTACAAAGTAAAAGTCATGTTTGTGAAGGTCGTGAACCAGGTCTTTGCCATTAAGCACTTGTTGCAGATTTCGAATGCTAAACCGACCGGCACTGCTTTGTAGTGTTTGAGCAGATGCAATTTGCCTTACTGGTATGGTCTTCATTCAATAAAAATACAAGTATGCAGGTAGAGTTCCTATATCCAACTAAGGCCATTAAGACCTCAATACTTAGCTGGCATCATATTATAGCCTGTAGCTTGGCAAGGTTTGAGAAATGTACCATCACAAATACGTTGATAAACCGGGGCACTTGCAAATATGAAAACACACCATTATGTTTGCCACACGTTTTATCTGTTTTCAACTCCAGATACCCTTGGAAAGACCAGCGGTGGTTCCGCACCGTTTCCTATAACCCTGATAAGCCAGTCAGCTTTCGTTTCCGGCAATTACCATTTTACTGTCAATTGGTTTTCCTGGGAAAAACCCTTGCTTTAGCCAATAAGCATCAGCGTTAGAACAAGACATTTATCAGGCTTTATTGAGAAACTGCTTATTTGATCAACTAAACCATAAGAAATGAATAAACATTCCTTCCTCTCAGTTTTCAGGCGCAGAAAAGCACTGATAAATACAAGCAAAGCCTTTCTCTTGATTGCGCTATTCTTTTCTTCGTTACAGATCTCTTTTGCCGCGCCGGCACAGACAACATACCACATAAAAATTGACCAATTCGGCTACCTGCCAAACGCCAGAAAAGTTGCCGTTATAGCGGACCCGCAAACAGGCTACAATGCAGCGGAAAGCTTTTTACCCGGCACAGGCTCGAATCAGTACCAGGTACGGCGCTGGAATGATGATGTGGTAGTTTTTACAGGCACCTTGCAAGTGTGGAATGGTGGTGCCACACACACGCAATCAGGAGACCGGGGCTGGTGGTTTGATTTTTCTGCCCTGACAACGCCAGGGTCTTATTACGTGTTTGATGCAGCAAACAACATCGGTTCGTTTCGCTTTGAAATTGGCGATAACGTTTACGATGAGGTTTTAAAACAGGCATTACGTACTTTCTTTTACCAACGAATCAACTTTGCCAAAGCCTCTCCGTATACGGATGGCAGGTGGGCTGATGCAGCCAGTCATGAAGGCGCTAACCAGGACCGTTTTGCAACAAGTCGTTATGCAAAGGGGAATTTAACCACAGCCAAAGATCTGCACGGCGGCTGGATGGATGCCGGTGATATGAACAAGTACACGACGTTTGCCAACAGTGCCGTCATTCAGCTGATGGAAGCGTATCGCATGAACCCTGGTGTGTTCAAAGACAATTACAATATTCCCGAATCGGGCAACGGCATTCCGGATCTTCTGGATGAAGTAAAATGGGAACTGGATTTTTTGAAACGCATGCAGGATGCCTCCGGCACCAATGGCTTTTTCCTGAAAGTAGGCGTTGACAACTATAACGAAGTAACGCCACCCAGTTCCGATTCCCGGCCCAGGTATTACCTCCCGGAATGCACTTCGGCAACATTATCGGGTTGCTCTATGTTTGCTGTTTCCGGGGTCACACTAAAAGCGGTGCCGGCACTTTCCGGTTACGGGCAAGACCTGATCAACCGGGCAGAACTTGCCTGGGCAAGAGCAAAACTTACGACTTCGAATTTCACATCCTGGCAAACAGCCTGTGATGACGGCGATATTAAAAGCGGTGACGCCGACAATACCGCTGAACAGCAACTTGACAATGCCTTTGTTGCGGCTGTTTATTTATACGAAGCCACAGGCAAAACGGAATACAAGACTTTTGCAGAAGCCAATTATACCAAAGTAAATCCTTACAAGATCGGCTGGTGGGGTCCCTACTGGATACCGCAACAACTAGCCTTGCTTCGGCTTACAGCACTTCCCGGTATTTCGGCTACTGTTGTTAGCAATATCAAAAACCAAAAAGCAGGCATGGAGTACCTCTACTCCATCCCAACTTATACGGCAGGAACAGACCTTTACCGTGCACACATGGCTGATGATGCTTTCCACTGGGGACACAACCAGGTCAGAGCGAACGCAGGGATTCTGAACCTGGATTACATCGCGTTTGGCTTAAACACAACCCGCCATGCGCAGTACCGGGAAGTAGCGGAACAATATGTACACTGGATGCATGGCGTTAATCCAATGGGCATGGTGATGTTATCAAATATGTATCAGCATGGAGCTGAGAAGTGCATCAACGAAATTTATCATGCCTGGTTTGCGCATGGCTCGGTATGGGACAATGCCCTTACTTCATCAAACGGACCGGCACCCGGCTACGTAACCGGTGGCCCCAATAAGCAATACGCAGGTAGTGTAGCCGGAATTGCTGATCAGCCCCACCAAAAAGCGTATAAAGACTGGAATACCGGTTGGCCGGATAACTCCTGGGAGCTGTCCGAACCATCTATATACAATCAGGCATCGTATGTAATGTTACTGGCCCGTCTCATGCTGCCCTCGGCCACGCCGACGCCAACAGATACGGAAGCCCCTTCAGTTCCGCTGAACCTTTCTGCGTCCGCCATTACTGAAACCAGCGTAACGCTCAACTGGAGTGCCTCCACGGACAACACGGCTGTCACAGGATACGACGTTTACCAGGGTTCTTCGCTCTTGCAAGCCGGTGTTTCGGGTACGACAACAACCTTAAACGGACTGACCTGTGCAACCGCTTACCACTTTACTGTTAAAGCAAAAGATGCGGCAGGCAATGTTTCCGAAGCAAGCAATACCGCGTCGGCAACCACCAAAAATTGCGTTGTCCTCTCTGCAAACATTATCTACGATGATGCAATTGGAAGCGACTGGACAGATGCCTCTGCATCTTCCGTAAGAAACTTTACGAATACAGGAACCGTAAAAGTAGGCGTAAGGTCGATACGGGTTGATTTTAGCGGCAACGGAACTTTAGCATTTGCAAAAGGCACGGCTGTCAACACATCGGCAAATACAACACTTCGCTTTTGGACATATAACGCCAGCAAAAATGGAATCAAAATCTTCACAGAATCGGCAACCGGAGCGAAAAGTGCCGAGGTTTATTTGAAGCCAGCTGCCAACAAGTGGACAGAAGTTATCATCACTATGAGCCAACTCGGCAATCCTGCATCCATAAAGAAAGTGGTGGTGCAAAATAATTCGAACAAGACGGCAACCATGTATTTTGACCAGGTCCAGCTCACCGCCGTTTCCGATGCCATGTACGCTAATGCTGCATTGACTGTAAACAGAGGCACTGCAACGGGTTCCGACCTGTTTGATACATCACCTGACTTGCGTCTCTATCCTAACCCGGCGAAAGAGTTTGTGGAACTTCAATTCCGCTCTGCAAAAGTCCAGTCAGGTTTTATCACAATAGCCGACAATACCGGAAGAATAACATTTTCCGGGCAACTAAGAGTGCAGCAGGGCAACAATTCATTGAGAATAGCGCTTCCAAAATGGCCGGCGGGTGTTTATTACCTAACCTTGAAAGCAGGAGAAGTGCAGTATGTGAGGTCTTTTGTTTTAGGTAAATAAGAAAGGAAAAGAAGTTGCTGGTAAGAAGCAACTTCTTTCTTTTTCAATATATTGACGAAGAACCAATGGTTCAATGGAAAAGGCTTTATTCATTACCATCAAAGCAAGTTGAAGAATGATTGTTTTCGCTTCTTCTTCACTCCCGCTCGAATTCATGGCAAAATCAAGCGCTCAAACCTATGGTCTCTTCAAGGTTACCAATCCCTGATTGCTGTTAAAGAAACAGTTTGATTAAAAGAAGAGCCGATTATGTTTAACCTTTCAAGGTGTTTATGAATTGATTCACCGCTGCCAGTGATTTTGTGGCAATCACGTTGTTCTTAATCTGCCGGGGAAGTGACAATTTACCTGTACTAGTGAGCGGCAGGTAAATTGTCATTGTTTTTGATGGCAGCAAGGATGAAGACTTATTTACATGGAAGCTGCTTGTTGTTTTTCAGTAAGAAAAAAACTGTCTGCTTTGTCCAGCAGGCGCTCATCTTTCATGCCGGAGCGATTAAAAAGAATCACACTGCCCACGCCCAGATCAGGATACAACCGCAGCTCGATGTAATAGCCGCCTCCACCACCCGCATGGGCGACATAGGAATGGTTTTTTACGTTTCCTGTGTACCAGGAGAATGACATGCCGGTGGGTTTACCCCCGATCACATTTTCCTGGAACAGCAAATGCCTGGATGAAGGCCTCAATAGTAAAGAATCACTCTTCAACAGTGCCTGTCCGTATTTGACCAGCCCTTGCCTGGAGCCGATCATGCCGCCATAGGAGGTACCATTGCTATAGAAATGTTTAAACGGCTTCCACGCCCCTTCTTTGGTATCCATGTACTTGCGCTTATCGAGCAGAAAGTCCAGCGCCAGGTTCATAAAAGACCAGGCTTTCTGATAACCTTTGGCATGAAGGACAGGATGAATGGTAAACCCTAAACTGCTGGTATCAATCCCCGCCTTCTGGATGATCTTTTCTGTAACATACGCTTCATAGCTTTTTCCCGAAACGGTTTCAATAATTTGTCCCAGCAATACATAGCCAAGGTTGGAATAGAAAAACCTCGTTCCCGGTTCACTCTTCAATGCTTTATTGTTTTGAAAAACCGTTCTAAAAAAAGGGTCTCTTTGAAAAGCTACGTGTTCCGTTTCCAGGTGTATCCATTTCAGCGGCATTGGATTTGGGATACCGCTGCTATGGTTCAGAAGCTGCTCTACGGTAATGTTGTTTGGATAAGGGAAATTGGGCAAATAAACCGAAGCGGGTTTTTTCAGATCGACTTTACCTTCCTCAGCTAGTTGAAGAACTGCCAGTGCTGTAATGGTCTTGGTGACGGAGAACAGGTTATAGGTCGTGTGTGCATCAACAGGCCTGCGGTTTTTAACATCGGCATAGCCATCAGTAAAAGTATAGATAACGGAATCTGTATCAAAAAAGCAGTATTGAACAGAGGGTGTCTTCCCTTCCACTACTTCATGTTTTAAAAAGTTATCGATGTGTCGCATGTCAAAACGGTTGTTGTCAATCAGTGTAAAACTCAGACCTGCTGCCATCAGCAGCAGGATCAGTATCATCTTCTTTGTCATGGTTCAGGGTTTTAGGTTTAACAATCCCCCCAGGTTCAACTGCACAGACCAGCTTTCGGAGGGGGAATGGAACTGATGTGCGTTTCCGCCTTCCCTGAACTCCCAATGGTTGGCTTTCAAGACGATGTTATAGCCTGCTTTCAAACCTATAAAGGTTCCGTTGGGAGCTAGTTTTTGCAGGAAAACGGCTGCAGGTAGATGGTAGTTGTTGTTGTGAAAAACAACCGTATTGAAACGGGAAGCGCTCTGGTGGCTTTCATTGGTAACATAGAGGTGGTTCAGCGAGAACCCAAAGCCGGACTGCAGACTCAATCGCCAGCTCTCATCGAGCTGGAAACGGTAACCAACCAGGAACTGGGAGTTCAAACCCGAATAATCTGCATGCAAATCACCGGTATGTTTTTGTCCTTTTGCATAAAAAAACTCCACGCCATACTGGAACTTTCCCCTTTGCAGCAGGCTGCCTGCGCCCACCGTTGTGGCCAGTGCCGGCGACACATCCTGATCAAAGAAAAAGGTTTTTTGCTGAAGTGGTTTAACACCCAGGCTGGCATACAGGTGCAGTTCTTTGGAAGGTTTTTCCTGTGCGTTTACCAGTAACGTTACTGTGATCAGCAGGGAGAGAAAGAATAGTTTTTGTTTCATATAATTTAATTTTATATGACAAAACTATTCGCCCCCGATAGGGGTTCACTTATCAATTGATAAGAAAAGAAAACTTAGTTTTTGGTGAGCTCATTGCGCAGGCGGGAAAAAGAAACCGGTGTAATGCCCAGGAAGGAAGCAATTACGGTATGGGGGATCAGGTTTTCCAGTGCAGGATAGTGCTGCCGGAAGAAAAGCAGGCGATCTTTTGCCGTGTAGCTGCGAAACAGGGCTTCATAGTTGAGGTGTTGGATAAACTCTCTTTCGACCACCCGTTGCCCGAAAGCCCTGAGCTGCTCGTTTTGCAAGCGCAGTGCATCAAAGGCACCGATCGGGATTTTGAAGAAGGTACAATCAGTGAGTGCCTGGAGACTAAAAATGCTGATGCTGTTAATGGTTCGGGCAAAGTGTGGTGTGATCACATTTTTCTCTATGTAGATGCCTGTTGTGAGCATTTGGCTTTCTTCATCTACATTGTAGCGGTGGGCAATGCCTTCCAGCAGGAAGTATTCAAAGGCGTTGTATTTTTTTTGCAAGAACACCGTCTCTCCCCGTTTGTAACTGGCAAGTGTTCCGCTTTGGATGACAGTTGTTAGAGTGGCAGGTGAGATTGCGGTATAGTCTTTTAGAATGTATTCGATCCGTTCGTTATAGTTTACAGCCATAATAGTATTACCTCAGCATTTAGGTAACCTAAATTAACTATCGCAACAATTGATTGCAAATGTGGCTTCCACAAAATATTCGAATATTCTTGCTTGGAGAAAAGCGTTTCCTATTGTTTGTCCACTTTGCTATTCTGATACATAGAACTATGTTCGGTCAGCTATCACATAACTACCTAAAGATTGAAAAGCTCGTAACAAGCTATTTTTTTGCTTTCACCATTTTGTAATTATCATGCATCTTTAAATCAATTAATAAATGATTGGGATCGATACCGGATCGTGTTGGTTTATCCGGTACAGTCAAAGTGATTGTCTGTGTCCCTGTGCGGATGCGGTGCTTCTGCAGGTAAAGTACTTTGTCTACTTCTTTTCCTTTTTCCGGTGGCCCAAATACGCCAATTTCAATCCAATCATTCATGGGCACAGGGGTTTCGTTTCCCATTTCATCAACTACGTCTTTGCGTGCCTGTACGTCAAGCGTAACCTGCCAGTTACCTTCCCTGGTTTGTTGCGCAGTTACCTTGTCGGTTTTAAGATCCCAATAGGTGTTCACTTCAAACAGATCTTTTAACAGGTATTGAAGTGTATCGGGAGTGATCCTTTTTAGTTCCCGGTAAAGATCAAGTGTAGTGGGCAGGGGTGGTTTACCCGAGCCATGCTTTGCCAGTAAGTCTTTTAAAGCACTATTCACCTGTTCCTTACTTATGTATTTGCTTAGCGCGTACAAAGCAAAAGGGCCTTTGCGATAACCCTGGTATTGATCGCTGGCACGAAGCAGAGGAACTGCCCCTTTGGCACGTGGAACCTCATACGCCTTACGGATCTCTGCGAGGTACCGCTGCAAGTGTTCGTTGCCATACGCCTCCTCTAATACCTGCATGCCTGCATAAACCGCAAAGCTCTCTGTCATTACAAAAGCGCCTTCTACCCTTGCCGGAAGTTGTTGTGCAGCGCCCCACCATTGGTGTGCTACCTCATGTGCTACTATATAAAACGGAAGATCGTAAACATTGCTGTCGGTTGGATTTAATAAGGAGAACCCTTCCTGGTAATCGATGGTGCTTGCCTCCGCATGCATGCCCGAACCATAACCCGGATGCTCTACAAGTCTGAATATCTCATAGGGATAGGGCCCAAATTGTTTCGTGTAATAATCGAGCGCCGTACGTGCTCCATGCAGCATGCTGTTGAGATTTGCGCTATGATTGGGTTGATGAAAGACCTGGATGCTTACGCCGTTCCATTTCACTTCATGCACTGCATAGTTTGCAGAGAAGAAAGCATATTGATTTGGAATGGGTGCATTGGTAGCATAATGAAAATAGCGGCGGCTACCTGCTGCCCATGAACGATGCAGCCTTCCCGGCGCAACGGCAACCTGGCCGTTATCCGTGCTTACAATCGCTTCGACATTTGTTTGATCAGCCAGGTATAAGTTGTTACGGGCTGCAACATTGTAAAGAGAAGGCAGTATGGGACGTGGTGCCAGTCCATGCTTTTTCCGCAGGCTTACATCACTTATGCACCGGTTAGGCTGAAAGCCGACAACAGGCAACAAATTCCTGTTGGTAAAATAGGTGCCATTCGCTACCACATACGATTCAACGCCATCGTTGGTAAACCCTTTCGGTTCATAAACCACCCTGAAGTTGATCCGAAGGGAGTCGCCGGGTCTTAATGCATTCGCAAGAACATAAACCTGGTCAGTAACATTGTTTCCAGAAGACACCAGCTTTGCCTGCCGGTCAAAAACGATCCCGTTGGTTGAAACGCCACTTACGCTTGATAACAGGATAGAGTCTATAGGCAATGCGTTATTATTGACAAGCTGGTAAGTGCCACTAATGCAAGCTTTATTTTGTTTGGGGAATAGATCTACATTGAGTTTGGTAGCTACGACTGTAGGTTGCGGCAAGTGTTCGAACCGTATAAATTGTTTTTCATATTCCGCACTCTTGTATATTTTTTCCGAGGCTGATTCATGATCATTCAACGCATAGTTGTTATAAATAATGAAGCCTCCGATTGCTATAAGAAGGCACACTGAGAATACCGCAGCCCACTTGGTTAAACCTTTAAAGCGGCCACTTGCCAATTGAAGGCGGGATCGCAATCCAACCTCTTTACTTCTCACCCAGAGCAGCCTTGCCAGTACAGCCAGTAGCAATGCCCATGCAGCCCAATACAACTTAAACCATAACCACGGCTTTAGTGAAGGCCCAAAGCCGTTGAAATCACTGTATGACCAGCCGGTATCGGCACCATAAATGAGCAACTTATTTTCAATACCAAGCATTGGAGCAAAGGCTATGTAGCCATAGGCAATCAGTAATACAAGGTGAGCAATGTACTTCTGGTTAACGAGTACCTGCACCACAAAGGCAAGCATACCAAAAAGCAAGTAATCTGCCAGCTGGATGCCAAATAAAGTTTGCAGGTACTGGCCAATCTCAAAATGGTTATACCCAAGGCGCAGTTGTACAAGGATGCCAGCCAGCATGAGCAGTGTCAGCCACACAAGCAGGATAAACACCAACCCTAAAAACTTGCCGGTAAAAAGCACCCACTCCCGTACAGGTGCTGCACCCCATATTTCACTTATACCTGCTTCCCTTTCTCTCCACACCAGTTCACCGGAATAAAACATGATCAACAGCGGAATGATGATCCATGGCGTTTGTGCATTGGTTAAAGGAGCCGTTAAATAAGTCAGTACATGATTCGTTCTTGGGATCATTGGCACATTCAGGAATTCCATTTTAAATGGAACAATTACAAACGCCAGCAATGCAATCAATGCAAGGAAGATGATACCCACACGGCTCTTTGCGAGTTGCTTAAACGATACCATCGCTATAGTGCGTGTTTGTCTTGCTTGTGCTGCAAAACCAAAGCTTTGACTTACCGTTGGTACTGTGATCGGTGTTGTCTCCACAATGCCAATACTTGTTGGTGCTAACGAAGCACTTTGTATTTTTTGCTTTTCCTTCTTTCGCTTCCACCAGGAAATAGTAACTATTGGATGAGCGGCTCGAAAGCGGAAATACGTATAACCAAGTGCAAGCAGGCTGATACCAAACCAGAACAGTCGGTTCAATAACAACGGACCTTTCAAACTTATGCCGAAGCTGTTTACCTGTATAGGTGTGTATTCAATCGAATATTTATTCAGCATGATGCTGAAACTCATGGGATCAACCAGGTTACCATACCCACTACTTTCGGTTGATTGATTTAGTACCGATCCAAGAATATAAGCGAGAAAGAAAAGCAGTCCGCCGGCGAGAAAACTAGCCATAGCACTCCGCTTTAAAGCTGCTAGCGAAAATTGAATAGCCGTAGCAAAGAAGGAGTTTGGCAACGCAATAAAGAAATAAGAGGCGAGGTACGGCGCTGTGCGAAAAGGACCAATGATCTCCGGTTCGACATCGTTTAAATAAATGGCAATCAGTATACCTGCCGGTATCGCCAGCATGATGACAGCATTGATGACAAAGGCTGCAAGGAACTTGCCGCTCAAGTGTTCAGCCTTAGGTACAGGAGCAGTGTACGTAAGTGGATGCATTCGCGTTTGCACATCGCGTGTGGCTGCATGACCCGCAACAGATGCACCAACCAGTAGCCACAAGACGCAAGTCAAAACAGTAACCGCCCCAATAACCACCGGTGCATTTACCAGTACATAACCTTCGAGGGCATCGTCAGCAAAATTCATGCTTGTAAGAAGAAATGAACTTGCTAACAGCACTAAAAAATACAACCATGTTGATACCGTGCGTACCTGGCAAGCAGCCTCAAAACGAAAAATTTGTAGCAGCTTCATGCTATTACCTCCTGTTGCTTTGCAGAACCATTACCATAATGACCCGCCATGGTACAGAAATAAACATCTTCCAGGTCGGCTTCTACATGTTCAAAGCCATTGCCTGGATCTTGCTCACTATATACGTGTACAACCGTTTGCCCCCCCAGTAGTTTTGTTGATATTACCGCATACTGCTGCGCAATGGCATGCAATGCACTTTTAGCAATCATTCGGCGCCAGATATTTCCCTCCAATTCATTTACGGCACCCATTGGTTCAGCCTCCAGTAGAATTTGTCCTTTCCTGATAATGGCCATCCTGGTGCATAGCTCTGAAACATCTTCCACTATATGTGTTGAAAGTATCACACTACTGTTCTCTCCCAATTCACTCAGCAGGTTTAGAAAACGTACTCTTTCTGCTGGATCCAGACCGGCCGTAGGTTCATCTACAATCATCAATTTCGGATTGCCCAACAGTGCAATGGCAACCCCAAAGCGTTGTCGCATTCCTCCCGAGTAACCGCCTAGCTTCTGCTTGCGCACTTCCCATAAATTCGTCTGCCGCAGCAGTGCTTCCACTAAATCTTTCCGCTCTCCTCTCCTGGTAATGCCTTTTAAAATGGCAAAGTGGTCAAGCAAAGCCTCTGCACTTACCTTTGGATACACCCCAAACTCCTGTGGCAGGTAACCGAGTGTTTTGCGTACCTCATCTTTTTGATCCAGTACATTGAGGTTGTCCAGTTGAATGCTTCCACTATCAGGATCCTGCAATGTGGCAAGGATGCGCATAAGGGTAGACTTACCGGCACCGTTGGGGCCAAGCAGACCATACATACCCCGGGGAATGTTCAGCGATATATTATGCAATGCCTGTACGCCATTTGCATAGGTTTTGGAGACATTGCGGATGGACAGGCCCAACTGTTGATTTTCCATTTTACCTGATTTACTTCGTATCGTTTTTTTAAAGAAGAAAGGGAAGCTCCTTTATGGATACGCTCTCTTTTTATTTCAGTACAAAACAAACCTTACCGGAATAGAAAGCGAAAAGCGATCTGCAAGGGCTGTGAAGTAATCGACCAATGGCTGCCCTGTTTCCGCCAGGACACTTGCAGGCTCTATCTGGCCTTTCATAGATGGGAATATAGCCCTGGTAGAGAAGGTGGATAGCGAATGACAGGAAAAAATACCTTTATTCTATGAAGCGAATAAAAAACATATTCGTGCGGATCCACATCGTTCTATGGAGCCTGTTCAGCCTTTTAGCAGTTATCCAGTTACGTGAGGATACCGCCTACTGGCGGACCTTAACTGTGGGATTAATCCTTACCTGTTTATATGTTTTTTACAGTCATTTCTTCCTGCTGACCCGCTATTCAGGTAAAAGGGCGAAGGGTGCTTATTTTCTCAGGCTGGCAGGTATCCTGTTGACCGGGCCTTTTCCATTTTTGTTTTTCCATTACCGAAAGCTGGATACGCTGGACATTTTCTTTGAACACTATAGTATTTCCCTGATCTCCATTGTGACCCCCTTTATCTTCCTGAGTTGGCTGGCACGGGTTACCGAGAACCTGGTGATCAATACCGTCAAAAAAGAGCAACTGGAGAAACAAGCCGTGGAGGCCGAGCTGTATTACCTCAAATCGCAAATGGCCCCGCATTTTCTGTTCAATACACTGAATAACATTCACACGCTGGTGTACAAACAAGCTCCAACGGCACCGGAGGCTGTCATGCAGCTGGCTTCTCTGATGCGCTATATGATTTATGAGTCAAATGCTCCTACAGTACCGCTCACAAGAGAAATGGAATACTTGCAGGATTATATGAGTTTACAGCAACTCCGGTATAAACAAAACCCGGTGGTGGATCTAAGGATAGAAGGGGAAACAGAAGCCTGCCATATTGCTCCACTGTTGTTCATCCACCTTCTTGAAAACGCCTACAAACACAGCCCTGCCCGTCTGGCTCCTGGTGAACTGAAGGTCAGGGTGGAGGTAAAGGATGATACCCTTACCTTCAGCGTGCAGAACCCGGTTGGTCACAATCAGAGCCATACCCTTGATGAACCAGGCGGTATCGGCCTGCCGAATGTCCGGAAAAGACTGGCGTTGCTGTACCCGGGACAACACAAACTGGAAATTACCAACTCGGGGGAAACGTTTGTCGTTGTTCTCACCATAAAAGGTCTCCAATCACAGCCGCATGAAAGAAAAGCTCACCTGCTATATCATTGACGATGAGCCACTCGCCCAGGAGATACTGGAAGCGTACATCGCGAAGGTTCCCTTTCTGGAGCAGAAAGGAGTCTTCTCCAGCCCTTTAGAAGCCGCAGGCTCTCTGGAGAAAGACAGCCCTGGTCTTCTGTTTCTGGACATCAACATGCCGGACCTGGACGGGCTCAGTTTCATTCCGATGCTGAAAACAAAACCGGCGATCATCCTCACCACGGCCTATGATCAGTATGCCCTGAAGGCTTTTGAACTGGAGGTGAAAGATTACCTTGTAAAACCCATTTCATTTGAACGGTTTTACAAAGGCGTCCTGCGCCTGTACCAGGAACAAAGTCTTAGAGTTGAACCGTCAAAGGAGGCGCCAAAACGGGAGCAGAAAAGCGTGCCCGAATACATCTTTCTGAAGGTGGGCCACCGTATTCAGAAAGTGGCTACCGGTGATATTCTTTTCGTGGAGGGCATGAAAGATTACCTGCGGATTCATACCAGGGAAGAGAAAATCATGACGCTTCTCAGTTTTGCCAAATTGGAGGAGTTATTACCCTCACAAGATTTTGCCCGTGTGCACCGGTCCTTTCTGGTGGCAATTGACAAAATAGACCACATCGAAAAAAACAGAATCTGGATTGCCGAACAAATCATCCCCATTAGTGACACCTACGCCGAAGCCTTCTATAAAATGCTCAAAGGTCTTCCGTAAGGTGGATCTCTTTTTCCCTGTTTTCCGCCACTTCAACACTTCTTGCCGGACGTATAAATCGGCGTGAATCCAACTAAAGGCAAATAGTTGGATTGCTAATTTTCGATCCCTCTACTCTCCTTTTGAACGTCAATGGCAAAATCGAACGATGCCATCTGCGGTGTAACGAAGTCATTGTTCACCAATGTTTCCGCTATAAGTAACTTGGTGTACCAATACTGTTTTTCTTCACTATAATTAAAAGGAATTGCCTTCAAAGGCAATCAACGGGGAGGACCGAACAGTTATCGTATACACTATTGTAAAAATTAGTACTGTTCTGTCAGCTAAACACTGATTATTTACAGCTTACGAACTTACTCCTTTCCTGCATCTGTGTTCGATCATCGCCCGGTCAGCTAACCAGAGACTTTCGGCACCATTGGTCTACCGAATGTTTGATTACTGGATTCTGCCTTGTGATGAATGAACAAAGAAAGCTGGTACCCTGCTATTAGTCCCGCAAGTTCCGATTGATCTTCTTGTCAGTTCATTGAATAACAGTTAAAGAAGAATTTGAAAGTTTTAGTAATGGTAAGAATTACATCTCAAATTCGAGGTAAACCTGTACGCCATTGCCGGAAGAAATATCCAAGGTGCCCTTCATGGCCTCTACTCTTCGGCGGATAGAAGCTAAACCGGTCCCATTCTTTTCGGCATCTGTACTGAACCCTTTGCCGTTGTCTTCTATTACCAACGAGAGCATATTATCATGCACACTGATTTGCACCAAGGCAGTGGTAGCATGGGAATGTTTCAGGATATTGCTGATGAATTCCTGTGCGATACGGTATAGCGATAACTCAAATGTGGGAGAGAAACGTCGATTTTCTCCGATTGAAATAAAATCAATCAACAGCGAATCGCTACTTACATTTCTGCAATAACGGCGCAAGGCTTCTGACAATCCATTTTCCAGCAAGATCTCAGGCATCAGGTTGTGTGAAGTGCGCCGCACCTGCAGGGCGGCGTTTTCCAGCAGTTGTATGCCCTGTTGGTAACCGGTGGTGTCTGCAATTTGCGGCACATGTGCAAGCAGCGACGAGAACTGCATTTTGGCTGCGGCAATCATGCCGGATATTTCGTCGTGCAGGTCACGGGCAATTCGGCTACGCTCTTTTTCCTCCCCTTCTCTCAGAGCTTCCAGTAACAGCATTTCCTTTAACTTTTGTTCGGTTTCTACCTGTTGCGTCACTTCTCTTGCCGACACCACAATGGCTTGTATGGTGGGGTTGGCGAGTTGGTTCGTCACAATAGCTTCCAGCCAGTGCCAGTTGCCATAAGCATCATTGATACGGTATGGTAGGAGATGAACTTTCTTCTCGTTCTCCAATAGTGAGCTTAATTGTTCTGCCAGGCGTTGCTGATCATCGGGATGAACCCGTTCCAAGCAATTTTTACCTAGCAGTTGTTCGGCCGCAACGCCAAACAAAGCATCGGCTTTTTTGTTGAAGATTTGATTCACCGAGTCGGTAACAAAGCGATAATTGAATTTTTCATCAATCAGACCGGCAAGGTCAAAAGAATTTTCAACCAGCGCCTGTAATATGTTTTCGATGGAAGGCTGGCTATTCTCCGCCCGAACGGCAGCTGGCTCATGTCTGTTGGACATAGAGGAAATATCGTTTGCTGCCTGGTTTGTTTTGTTCATTTCGTGCATTCAATTTGTTGGCTTCACGGGTTTATTGATGCTCTTTGAGGTGTACCGGTTTTTAGGGGCAGTTGACTTGCTTGGCTAAAGAATAAAAATAGTAGTTTTCGTGTTGCCTTGTATTTCTGTAATTCAAAGCTGAATGTTTCCCTTGCATGTTGTAATACATTTTGATTTATTCAATTATCACTGTTCGGGCTTCTTCCAGGTTATCAAACATCCCGTCTTCCAATAGTTCTGCTTTAAAGCGACTGAAATAGGGTTCCATAAAAGCATTACCATTTGGTCACCGGCCTTGTTAAAGGATTGCGTCATTTTTCTTTCAGCAGCAGCTTTCGAAAAGCGCCGCCTGTAAACTGACCACCACGATCAGGGTATATAATAAAGCCTGGTGTGACAGGTCTTGCCTGTAGCGCTTTCTCAGTGCTGTTATCACCAGTTCTTCCCGCAAATTGATTGATTCTTTTATTCTTGAAACACCAAGGCTGGATGCTTTACTTTCTACCACCAGTTATCTATGCATAAACAGAATTAAAAATCTTCCAAAAGTTCACCAAGCAAATACCAAGTGATATTTCGGTTTTATGCTTTGACGATCATAAACTTTTTGACATATGTCAATGGGGAACTCCTGCTATCCGCCAGCCCATTGAAATGTTTATAGGTCAAAGATGATTTGCAAAGATCTCACGATCCACTTTATGTTCTGCTTCTGCCTCCTGCTGCACTTTTTTCAGCCGTCTTCCCTCTGTCATCCGGGTGATCAGCACAAATAACACCGGTACGACGAAGATGGCCAGTGTGGTAGCGGCAATCATGCCACCAAATACAGTCCAGCCAATTGTGCGGCGGCTTTCTGCGGCAGCACCCGAGGCCAGTGCCAAGGGAAGTACGCCCAGCATAAAGGCCAGTGATGTCATGACAATCGGACGCAGGCGCAACCGAACCGCAGTAAGGGTGGCCTGGATTAAATCGACGCCATGATCGACCCTTTCTTTTGCGTACTCCACAATCAGGATAGCGTTTTTCGCTGCCAGTCCTATCAATGTAATTAATCCAATTTGCGCATAAATATTATTGGTGAGGCTGGGGATAAATGTCAGCGTTAGTATTGATCCCAATGCACCAATCGGTACAGCAAAGAGTACAGAAAACGGAATGGACCAGCTCTCATACAAGGCCGCCAGAAAAAGAAACACGAACACCAGCGACAGGGCAAAGATGTAAATAGAGCTGTCGCCTGCTTTGATCTCTTCACGGCTCATGCCCGAAAACTCGTAACCATAGCCGGCGGGAAGCGTTTGCGCCGCCACTTCCTTCAAAGCCTCAATGGCCTGGCCGCTGCTGTAACCAGGTTTGGCAGCGCCGTTAATTTCAATGGCGCGGTAAATGTTATAGTGCGAAATAAGTGCCGGGCTTTCAATCAAAGTGGTGGTTACGAGCGAACCCAAAGGCACCATGCCTCCGCTGCCATTTCTCACATAATAACGGTTGAGTTCCGATAAGGACGAACGGTAGCTGCTGTCAGCCTGCGCCACCACCCGGAAATTACGCCCATACAGATTGATGTCATTTACATAACTGCTGCCCAACAGCGTTGATAAGGTGCTGTACACGCTGGCTATGTTTACGTTGAGTTGTTTAGCTTTTTCCCGATCCACATCAATTTTGTAAGATGGCGTTCGGGTGTTGAAGAAGGTATACGCCATACCGATCTCAGGCCGCTGGTTCAAGGCTGCCAGGAATTTTTGTGCAACGGCATCAAACTGTTTAATGTTGTCGGTGCTGGTGGTTTGCTGCAATTCGAATGTAAAACCCGATGACTGCCCCAATCCCGGAATAGCGGGTGGCGTAATGGCAAGAATGCGAGCTTCTTTAATGGTGGAAGCAATAGCCTGGATTTTGGCCACTACCGCCTGTACATGGTGTTCTTTCCCTTCCCGCTCTTCCCAGGGCTTCAGGTTTACAAAGAGTGTACCCACGTTTGTTTTGTTGGAAAAACTAATGATATTCAATCCAGCCAGTCCCCCTACTACCCTTACTTCCGGTATCTGCTGAATTTTTCCCATCAGGTCTTGCAACAGCGCAATGCTGCGGGTGGTGGACGTTGCTTCGGGCATTTCGTAGGTCACAAACATGCGGCCTTCATCCTCGGTCGGAATAAAGGCGGTTGGTTTGTTTTTAAACAGAAACACAAGGCCTACAAACAGAACAGCCATCATCACCAATACATACGGTGTTCGCCGGATCCAGCTTCCGACCCCTTTGCTGTACGAGATGGTAAGACGGTTGAAGCGACTGTTAAAGCCGGCAAAGAATTTCTCTAACCAGTTTTTCTTTGCTCCTTCTTCTTTTGATGGACGCAACATGATACTGCAAAGTGCCGGTGTCAGCGACAAGGCAACAAAAGCAGATATCAACACAGATACCGCAATGGTAATAGCAAACTGCTGGTACAACCGGCCAACAATACCAGGAATAAAACCTACCGGCACAAACACCGCAGCCAGGATCAGGGCAATGGCAATCACCGGCCCGGAGATGTCTTTCATGGCAGCACGGGTGGCTTCTTTTGGTGACATCTTGTTGTGGTCGATATAATGCTGCACCGCTTCTACCACCACAATGGCATCATCCACCACAATCCCAATGGCCAATACAAAAGCGAATAAGGTAAGCGTGTTGATGGTGAATCCAAAAGGAATAAAGAAGATAAAGGTTCCAATCAATGATACCGGAATGGCCAGCAAAGGTATCAATGTAGCCCTCCAGTTTTGCAGAAACAGAAACACCACAATCACCACCAGGATCAACGCCTCCAGCAGCGTTTGCACCACTTCACGAATGGATGTCTTTACCACACTAACCGTTTCCAGCGGAACGAGGTAATCAATATCATTCGGAAAGGTTTTGCGGGCTTCTTCCAACGCTTTCATCAACACGTCGTACGTGTCCAGAGCGTTTGCACCAGGTGCCTGGTAGACCAACAAAAAAGTGGCCGGTTTGCCGTTAACAAAGGCATTGCTGTTGTAATCAAATACCCCCAACTCCACACGGGCAACATCCTTCAGATAAACCAAACTACCGGTTGAAGGCGAATTGCGAACGATGATGTTCTCAAATTGCTCCTTTGTATTGATACGGCTATTGGTCAGTACACTGTATTCGAAACTTTGCACGGCCGGTTGCGGATTTCCACCAACCGTACCCGCAGCTACCTGCAGGTTTTGTTCGGTAAGTGAAGCCGTAACATCAGCGGGTGTTAAGCCAAGCGCAGCCAGCTTTTCGGGATTGAGCCAGATGCGCATGCTGAAGTCAGCCGCACGGGTAACGATATCACCCACACCGGGCACCCGCTGCAACGCATCCTTCATGTAAATGTTGGTAAAATTTCCAATGAACTTTGCATCGTGTGTACCGTTGGGCGAATAAAAGGCCAGCGCCACCATGATACTTGGATTGCGTTTCCGAACAACAAGCCCCAAACGCTTCACCGCATCAGGTAAGCCAGGTTGTGCCACGCTTACCCGGTTCTGTACATCCAGTGTGGCCATGTTGATATCCGTACCGACATCGAAGGTAGCCGTGATGGAGCTTTGGCCACTTCCGGTACTGTTGCTGGTAATATAGGACATGCCCGGCGAACCATTCACCTGTGTTTCAATAGCGGTGGTGGTGGTTTGCTCAACAGTTTCTGCATCGGCGCCGGTAAAGTTGCCGGAAATCGAAACCGTGGGTGGTGTAATGTCGGGGTACTGCGCTACCGGCAATGTCATCATGGCAATGATACCCACCAGCACAAGCACAATTGAAATGACAATGGCGGTTACCGGACGCTTAATAAAAGTTTCTGCTATCATCAGAAAAGAGTAATAAATATTGAGTAATAAATACGCAGAAGGCGGCGATAATGATCAATGACTACATCCTTCCTACTTTTTGGGTTGCTGTGCTGCCGGTGGTGGCGTAGTCGTAATCACCGAACCCTGACGAAGGATCTGCACACCTTCCACAACAATCTTGTCGCCAGGTGTCAATCCGCTGCGGATGATGACGTTGGCCCCCAATTGCTGTCCTAATTCAACCCTGCGCTGCATAACTTTGCTACTGTCGCCAACCACATAAGTAAAGTATTCACCCAATTGCTCTGTTACCGCTTTGAACGGAATAACGATGGATTGTGCTGCCCTGTTATTGGCAATGCGTACCGTTCCATTCATGCCTGCCCGGAGCATGCCATCTTTGTTGGGAAAAACCAGTCTTGCTTTGATGGTTCCCGTTTGCGGGTCCACGGCACGGTCGATCAGTGAAATTTTACCGGGGTACGGATAAATATCGCTGCCGAATGCAAGCGTGAACGTAGAATCCCCCACACTACTTTTTTGCTGCTGCAACTGGTGAAAATGAAAAATCTCTTTTTGATCGACATTTACGTCTACCGCTATTGGATTATCGGTAGAAACGGTATTCAAAACCGTTTGTCCGGCTACAACGGCTGCCCCTGTCTTTACCTGTGAAATACCGATCGTACCGGTAAATGGAGAACGGATAACAGCAAAGCCTACATTGGCCCGTACTGCCGAGACGTTGGCTTTGGCTGCAGCCACCTGTTTCCTGGCCGCTTCCAGTGCTGCATCTGCATAGTCTACCTGTTGCTTGGCAATCGCATCATGTTTATCCAACTCGTGGTAGCGGTCCGCATCTTTTTGGGCTCTTTGCAAAGCCGCTTCCTGCACCTGCAGGTTGGCTACGGCTTGTTGAAGATTCGCACCATACACCTGTTGATCTATACTATACAAACGCTGGCCTTTGGCTACCTTATCACCATCCCGGAAATAAACACCCGTGATATAACCATTCACCTGGGCTGTCAGCTTTACTTCGTTCAGGGCAACAACGGTTGCGGGATATTCGTCATGGTATACGGCAGCGGTATCTTTTACCATTGCGACCGACACAAAAACAGGTGGCGGCGCTGCGGGACCTTGTGCCGTTTTATTGTCGCTGCAGGCGATCAAGGCTATTGCTAAAAATGCAGAAATGAATAAATCTTTATGAGCTGGTTTCATGATTCGCGTTTATCGGCTTGTAAAATGAATTTTAGAAAGTGATTGTTCCCAATGCACGCTCGGCATCTACCTTACTTGCCAGCACCTGGTTCAATGCATTGAAATAATTGATTTGTGCAGTGCGCAGGTCTGTTTCCGAAGTGATGACTTCCAGGTAGGTTTTCACGCCGGCCTTGTATTGCAATTGAATGACTGCATAGACTTCCTCCGCCAGCGCCACGTTTTCCTTTGATGCACGATACGCTGCCAGTGCGCCTTTGTAGTTTCCCAAAGCTGTTACATACTGGCTGTTAATGGCATTTTCCAAATTGATAATGTCCAGATCAACCCGTGCTAACTGTAGTTGTGCAGCCCTGACGTTTGCTTTACTTTTTCCTCCCTGGAAAATGGGGATACCCGCTGTTATTCCTACAAAGGAATTGGGATAATTGGTGCCATATAATTTTCCGAAACTGTTGTCCAGGTAATTGAGATTATAGATTGCATTGGCAGAGACTGTTGGAAGAAATGAATTACGTTGATAAACCAGGTTTGCTTCCTGTAAACGTTTTTGCGTGACCAACTGGCTATATTCGATCCTTTGTGAAAAGTCGGGGCGTTGCAGCGTGTCAAAAACAACATCCCGCTCCATTTGCAAACTGTCATAGGCAACGGTCAACTGACGGGTAACAGGATAACCCATCAGGTTTTTCAGGTATTCCACTTTGGCGACAAGGGCCGCTTCATTTGCCTGCTTCGCGGCCGTTGTATTATTTAATGTTATCTGTGCCCGCTTGTAATCTGTTTTATCGGTTACCCCTACCTGGTAACGATAATAGGCATCATTTAAGCTCCGCTGTAACCGTAAGATATTTTCCGCAGCCACCTTTATCTGCTGCTGGGTTGTCAGTACATCGTAAAAGGCTTTGCTGACAGCGGCTGCAATGTCAATCTTTCGTGCAGCGGTATTTTGCCGGGTCTGCAGGCGAACGTCACCTTGTGTCCGGTTTGCCAGCAGCACATCACGGTTAAAAATGGCCTGGCTTAAGGAAAGCTGCGCTGTTGACGTATTGGCAACACCAACCGGCACTGCCGCCCCATTGAAAAAGCTCGTTTGCCGTTGAAAATTATGCTGCAGCGTATAACTGGCGCCAATTTGCGGATACCAGTCAGCCAGGCGACCGCGAATATTGGCTTCTGTAATTTGTTCGTCAAGCTGGGCTTGTGCAATGAGAGGCTGGTGCTTCAGGGCAAACTGAATGCACTGCTCCAGTGTGGCAACAACAGGGAGCGTATCGGGATCCCGTTGCTGGGCTTCCAGTGACAAAAAGGCAAGGCAAGATAACAGCCATGCAGAAATTCTCTTCATAATAAGGTAATTCTAGCGTTAACAGCGAGCAAGCGTTATCCGGTTTCGATAAGAGGGTAGGTAGTTATCGAATAAGGAAAAGCAAAGTAACAGCAAAAATGAATAATTATTCATTTATTTTTGCAACAATGCGTATAAAAGACGAAGCGAAGATTGAATCCATTTACAACGCAACACTTAATTTGGTGAAAGAAAGAGGCCTTGCCGGCATCACAATGAGCGATATTGCAAAAGCGGCATCGATCGCAACCGGCACCCTGTATATTTATTTCAGGAACAAGGAAGATTTGATCAAAGAGCTGTTCTGGCAATGCCGCGATCAATCAGCAAAACAATATTTTGAAGGCCTGGAAGCAAACGCTCCTTTTGAAGAGCGATTGAAGCTTGTGTTTACCAATATTGTTGCTTATAAAGTTGTTCGCTTCGAGGTGTCCGTCTTTTTAGAACAAACCTACCATTCGCCATTCGTATGTATAACCGATTTGAAAAAAAAGCAAACAGCCCTCAAACCTTTATTGGAGTTATTTGAAGAGGGCATTGCTTTAAAAAAGCTGAAAGCTGTTGACAGTGACACATTAATGACCTATATGTTCGGAATCATTCATGAACTGATAAAAAAGGCTCATTTCTCCGGCAAAAAACTAAGCAAAGACAAAGTCAACCAGGTATACTCTCTTTTTTGGGATGGGATTCGACTCTAATAGTCAATTAAACATTTGCAACTACAGTACATCCAGTATCAATAACCATGGTTCAGGGAAGGCTTCCTTTCCTTCACCAGGATTCTGTTAAGTAGTTGACCTGCCCATGTTTCCAATATGATTTTCTAATCAGAGCTTCTGGAATGGATTACTGCCGGGGAAAGCCAGTTCGAGGCCTTCCTTTTTCTTTTTCCTGTAGCCTTTTTCTTTTCAGTAAAATGATCAATGATCTGGACAACCAAAGCTGCAACACCCTTGGTATGTCGAAGATGGTGCAGAGCAATGCACCTGTTGTGTACCCGGAGCAATTCCCGTTTGGTGACCATAAAGCTATACTGTAACCTTTGAACAGCAAATGCCTTAATACGTTAACCTAAATTTTACTGTGTGATTGACATAAAGAAGAATAAAAAGTCCCGGTTCACCAACAGGCAAACCGGGAAATGGTAAGTGTATACGTTGCTTTTATTGACAACGAACATTTGGATTAAACGGCATGAACATGCCCGATGGATTGTCTTCGTACAGCCATACGTGCAGGCTCCAGTGTGGTGGCAGTCCTGGTACACCGTCTACATCAAATGGCTGGCTGCCGAACGTAGGCGCCGCCTGCCCTGTTTTCAGAACAACATACTCCACTGCCACCAGGCGCAGGTTACCATCAGGTCCCGGCGCATAAAGAACCGCCTCTGGTTTCAGTGGATCAAATATGCCATCCATCAGGTTTGGGTTTACCCAGTGAAAGCCCATGCCACCAAGGCCGGGTACAGAAACGCAAAAATTATCCGGAACGTATCCTGCTTTAATAGCTTGGGTGGTAGAATGAAAACGCGATGTAGCTTTTTTGACATCTTTCAACAACTGTGCATCGGCCGATTTTTTTGCAGCGGCAGATGCAGCGGTCTTGTCAGCATTTATTAGATTTTGAGAGGACAGGCTGTCTTCTGCAACTTCACTTGTCAGTTCTTTTGTGCAGGATGTGGACAGAAACAGCAGCGATGCCGCCAGGAGGACAGTGCGGGAAATGGTCATTCGCATGGTTGAAGGTTTTATGTTAGGTAATATGATCCTTGTTTGTGGGTGTTAGGGGCAGCAGATGAACTTCTTTGGCGAATGTAGACTGTAAGCTTTTGCTGACGAAGGTTGTTATTTATGGTTTGCGAAGTCAGGCGAATCAATTGCACAAATCATGGGATGAATAGCATCAACGGCCGGGATGCATGCGATGATTTTTCAATGCCTTTTTATGAAATTGTGGCAATAAAAAAATGTCCCCTTCAATTAACCACAAAAGCAAAATAGCCAATTGCAGTCAGATGCCTGCTATCCAGCCACACTTGTATCATCACGCTTTCAGGTGCAGAAGTTACCGGTTATTTCGGAAGCACCGTTTCCAGCGCTTTATAAAATTCTTCCGGCTGCTCATACATAGGAAAATGACCCGAGCGGTTAATCCAAAAAATTGTTGCCTGCGGGATTAATTGCTTGATCTCATAACTCATAAAGGCTCCCGGATCTTGCGCGCCGGCAATGATAGAAACAGGAACAGGTAGCTTTATCAACTTTTCCTTCAATCCCCCACTCCCCTTCATAAAACTCTGGAAAAGCATAGCACCTGTCTTTGGATTTAACTCTCCTTTGTTGATAACCTGTATCAGGCTGTCCACTTTTGTTCGATCATACAAGACCGGCACCAGCTCCCATTTGTAGATTTCTTGTTGTATTTCCTTTGTCATATTGTTTTTACCTGCTGAAAACACCTTACGTCTCTGTTCTTTTTCAGGAGCGGACAAACGGACCTCCATATTGGCAGAATAGATATCAGAGAAGTTGCGGTCAACACTGAAAGGGCCGGAATCAATCAGCAGAAGTGAGGTTACGCGTTGCGGATGTTGCGCTGCAAAGCTCATGGCAAGCATACCGCCCCAGGAGTGACCAAGCAGGGAAGCTTTTTTGATGTTCAAATGATCCAGCAAACGTAGGATGTCTTCATGCGCCGTGCGGATATTGATAGTGGAAGTGTCATAAGGAACAGGCATAGACCGGCCCGTGCCTCTTTGTTCCAATAGCAGGGCATGGTGTGTTTGTCCCACCCGTTTTGCTACTTCTTCCAATTGTAAATAGCTTGCCCCCGGTCCTCCTGTTAAAATAAGTACGGGTTCTCCCTTTCCGTAGCTGTGGTAATAAAGATAGCCATTTGCGTATCGTATAGAATCCACTTTTTGTGAGTAGCCAATGACGGACATGGTTAGGTATAGGAGAAGAAGAAATGGTTTCATGATGAAGACTTTAATCTTTCAATTTAGTACACTCGCAGCAACCGAGAAGAAGTAACCATCGGATCAGCGTTGCGCCTAACGACAGTTTGTCTAAAACTGGCGTCACCCGGCTGTTCCTTTTATCCAAACCCTGCAAAAACCAACAGGCACAAGGAGGCGTTTTGGTTCAGAAGCTGTATCCTGATCGGCAGGCAAACTGCTGTATTAAAAGCGCACATATTTTGTACTGAAAACGAACAATACTTTCACCATACACTTACCTAACTTCATAGCTTTCATACCATTACATTCAGGCATTTGCTTTGGATCACCCGAAGGACTGCTTTTTTTCCAGTTTAAAACACCACATGCATGCTCAAAAACTATCTAAAGACCGCGGTAAGAACGCTCCTGCGGAATAAATTGTATACAGCGTTGAATATCGGGGGGCTCACCTTTGGGCTTAGTTGCTTTTTACTCATCGGTCTTTATCTTTTTGATGAACTCACCTTTGACACGCAGCATACAAAGGGCGATCGGATTTACCGGGTTATTGCACACAGGAACAACAATGGCGAAGCCACGGTTATAGCAGCGGGCAGCTATCCATTGGCCGAAGAGTCCCGTAAAACAATTACGGGGGTAGAAAACGCGACACGGATGATTCGGGCCGGCCGGGCGAACCTGCTAAACCCGGAAAATCCCACTCATTTTTTCCAGGAAACCATCACCATCGCCGATCAGCAGTTGCTGAAAATATTTGATTTCCCCTTATTATCCGGAGACAGGCACACAGCTTTACAAGAACCC
Source organism: Flavisolibacter sp. (assembly GCA_035998945.1). GTDB lineage: Bacteria > Bacteroidota > Bacteroidia > Chitinophagales > Chitinophagaceae > Flavisolibacter. The sequence continues at coordinate 135,360 of DASYHD010000031.1, forward strand.
AATTCCATTGTTCTTAGTGAGGACCTGGCGCATCGCCTGTTTAACACCACCGATGTCCTGGGAAAAACGGTACAGTTCAGCCATATGGAAGCACCGTTGAAAATCACTGGTGTCCTGAAAAACCATCCGCGCAATTCGAGTTTTGATTTCACCTCGCTTATTTCTGAATCTTCTTTTTATGGGGCTGAATCCGACCAGCAGCAGGCTGCCAGTGACTGGTCGTCTGATGCCTATACTGTGTATTGCCTTTTAAAACCAGCGGCAGATCCCGGTGCTGTTTCAAGCCAGCTCACGCAGCTGGTTCACGCCAACTTTAAGCCCCCGGTGGGTACAAGCCTGTCTTATCGTCTTCAGCCGCTGCAGGACCTGCACCTGAAGTCGGCCGGCATTGTGGACGGTGCCCGGAACCCGAATGTAGCGGCCATCCCCCAGGGAAATCCTATGTACCTGAAACTCTTTGCTTTTATTGCCCTTTTTGTGCTGCTGACAGCCGGCATCAATTACATGAATCTTACCACGGCCAGGGCCTCCAGCCGTTTGAAAGAAATTGGTGTGCGAAAAACCGTGGGTGCGTTGAAACGGCATTTGACCTGGCAGTTCCTTGTTGAATCCCTGCTGGTGACGGGGATTGCTTTCCAGCTTTCCCTGGTAGTGGTGAACCTGGTTCTCCCCGCCTTTAACCAGTTTGCGCACAAAGCGTTATCGCTTAACCTTTCAACCGATTACCGGATCTGGCTTTTTGCCATCCTCTTTGTAGTCCTCACCGGTCTGCTGTCGGGTAGTTACCCGGCCTTGCTGCTTTCCCGCTTCCGGCCTGTTTCCCTGCTGAAAAACCTGAAGCTGCAAAACAGAACTGACCTGTCGTTACGAAAAGGAATGGTTGTTTTCCAGTTTACCCTTTCTGTTGTTATGATCATTGCTACGCTGGTGCTGTTCCTGCAGGTGCGGTACCTGCATACGGCGCAACTCGGATTCAACAAAGACCTGCTGGTGGTGATTGATATGAACACCAGCAAAGCGAAGAAGAACTTTGAAGCCGTCAAAACCGAAATGGCAAAGATTCCTACGGTGAAAAATGTCAGTGTCACCTCTCGTGTGCCCGGTGAATGGAAGGCCATCCGGACGGTGAAGATCAAAAACCAGGGCGATGGCGGTGCGCCCAAACAAGCCTACCTGTTCGGAGCTGATAAAGATTTTTTAAAGACCTACGGCATCCCGCTTGTCAGTGGCCGCAACTTTGACACAGCTGCTGATTCATCCGGTGTTTTAGTGAATGAAACTGCGGCGAAGATGCTGGGCATCCAGGAACCATCCGGGCAGGTAGTGGAAATTCCCGCCTTTGCCTATGACCGTGCAGCGGCGGCCTTTGAATCCTTGGCGGTTCCATATACGCCAAGGGTGATTGGCATTGTAAAGGATTTTCACTTCCAGTCGCTGCACGAAAAGGTGGAGCCCCTGGTACTGGCCTACCATCAAAACCCGATTCACGGCATCGATTATTATTCTGTACGTATAGATGCGGGGAACATTGCCCAAACCCTGGCAAAGCTCAAAACGGTTTTGATCAACAACGACAAAGAAGATCCCTTTGAATATCATTTCCTGGACGAACAACTTGCCTTGTTTTACGTGGAAGACGAGCGCCGGCAGACTATATTGCTCTGGGTAGCCATTGCGACGATCTTTATTGCCTGTTTGGGACTGTTTGGCCTGGCAACCTATGCGGCCGAACAACGGACCAAGGAAATCGGCGTTCGAAAAGTATTGGGCGCCACCGTTTTCGGCCTGGCCTCGCTGCTGTCAAAGGATTTTTTAAAGCTGGTTCTACTTTCTAATGTGATTGCTTTCCCGATTGCCTGGTGGGCAACGAACAAGTGGTTACAGGAATATGCCTACCATATTGAGGTAGAATGGTGGATGTTCCTTGTTGCCGGTGTACTAGCCATTGGTATTGCCCTGTTAACGATCTGCTACCAGGCCATTCGTGCGGCCAGGCGTAACCCCGTGAAGAGTTTACGAACGGAGTAATGCCGTTTCAAAGCTTTCCACTTAAATACAGCATTTCAGCATCCCGATTGCGAAGTGGTTGATACAGGCTTTGCATTCAGGCTAATTGTTTGACAAGGTTTTTGCAAAGGGCGAATGCCACCGGGAAAATGAACAAGGTTGCCAATCCAATCAATGCGCCACGGGGGACTTGTCTTTGAACTACAGGTCTCCGCAATAAAGCAAAAAGCAAGGGCAACAAAAAGCAATGCAGAATGTTGTAGACAGTTTTTTTATGGCATCGGAATGCTTTCCACGAGCACTGTTTTCCCTGATTGGTCAAAGTAGGTGCAGGTCATGGTTTGCATACCTGCTTCTGCTGCTTGCATGCAGAAAGCAAGGTAATCAGTTTGTCCTTGCTGGTGGATTGACAAAGTGTATTTTAAGTTTTCTTCGTTCCCTGTTAGTGTGATTTTAACTGGCGACCACTTTGCATCGTCCTAAAGTGAAAAATTGTTTGAGCCATATCAATAGATATGTCCGCCTGAATCATAATGCTCGTAGGACAGATGCGGTAGTAATGAACGCCACCAATCTTTGACGACTTCAACTTACCCGAGATATGCTAGCATTTTACTATGTTGGAAGAGACATTTAGGAGTTTTTGTGCTTCACTGTTTTTCAGCCACTGCTTTTATGGTTTGGCCTGAGAAGTAGAAACATTTGCCGAATGTCATTTAACAACTGCAGACGAAACGCCTTCAGAATTACTCACTACATTTCGGAGCAGTTTGGGTGAATTTGACAAGGAGTAAAACAGAAAAGCCTGCATTTCAGGCGATTTGCAGGCTTTTGACTCTTTTTGACATTCGTTTTGGCGGAGAGAGAGGGACTTGAACCTATGCAATTTTGGGCAAGCCGGGATAAGTCACAAGAGCACGTAATCATTGATATACAACTTCTTGTCTAAATAGAGCTAATCCCGGTTAAACCGGATTAACAAGAAAATTGCTCCCTTTTTTGCTCCCCTAATTTGCTCCCTTTTCTATATTTGGCGAAAACAAACCGCAACATGGGAACTATCCGTTTTCAGCTTCGAACCGATAAAATTGACAAACAAGGCAAGTCACCCGTTCGCCTGATTTACCAACTTCACGGACAGCGCAAATACTACGAAACAGGCAAAAAGCTCTTTTCCAGACAATGGGACAGCGACGCACAAAAGGCGCTCTATTTAGACAAAAAGGCCGCAAAGAAACTGTTAGCGGAAGTTGACTACGCCCTGCTGCTATCCGAAAAAGAAGTACAGGAGTTTAACCGTGAACTGCAGGATTTGGTGAGGGATATTGAGAACATTGAAAAACGATTCGAACTGGACAAGGTTACTTATTCCGTTGAAATGGTTTTGCAAAAACTCAATGAACAGCAAACACCCACCACCCAAAAAGACTCACCTTCCAAGTTTCTGTTCGATTTTATTGATCGCTATATCAGCGAACACAAGGAAACAAGGGAGGCCGGAAGCCTGACGGTGTATAAGTCGCTACGTACACACCTTCAAGATTACCAACGCCACACCCGAAAGAAAGTATCGTTTGAAAAGATCACCTACGAATTCTTTCAGTCTTTCCAGAATTTCCTGATCACCGGCGCGGGAACAACCATCAACCGCAAAGGCGAAGAAATGCCGCGTACGCCTCTCAACAATACCACGGTTGCCAAACAACTCAGCACCGTCAAAACATTTCTGAACTATGCACGGAAGCACGGCGTTAAAGTTCCGGACAGCTACCGCGATTTCACCATCAAGCGGGAAAAGCTGGAAGTGATTGCTCTGACCAACGAAGAGTTTGAAACCCTATATTATTTCGATTTGAATGGCAATAAACGACTCGAACAGGTGCGGGATGTATTTTGTTTCGCCTGCACAACCGGCCTTCGCTATTCGGATTTAAATCAGCTTAGGCGCGAACACATCAAAGAAGATGAAATCCGCCTGACAGTAAAGAAAACAAAAGAACACCTGAGCATCCCGCTTACCCCCTACTCTAAGGCCATACTCGCCAAATACGAAGAGATGCACCGGCCTTTGCCCATTATCAGTAACCAAAAGATGAACGCCTACATCAAAGAACTCTGTGAAAAAGCAGGCATTAACGAGCCGGTGGAGATCGTTCGCTTTAGCGGTGCGAAACGCATTGCTACAACCTACCCGAAGTACGAGTTGATTGGTGTACACACCGGACGAAAAACCTTTGCCACCCTTTCTTTGGAACGCGGTATGAGTGCCGAGGAGGTCATGACCATCACCGGCCACAAAGACTACCAGAGTTTCAAACGGTACGTCAAGGTCACAGAACAGCGAAAGAAAGTTGTGATGCTGAAAGCCTGGGGCGAAGCGCCAAGTGAAGTCAAACTAAAACGGGTTATTTAAGAGCAAAATTCCTACGTAGAAAAGCGGCCTGCCTATGTGCAGGCTTTTTTGTTGCCCTGTGGAAAAGTCGCTGAAATATTCCTAAAACCCGCTACAGACAAGGGCTTTCATACGCTGCCCGTACTAAAAAACACCGCAAATCTGCCAAATGTCTCCGCGCAGTTTCAGCCAATCAATATTTAGTCACAGAAGCACTAATTAATAATAAAAAGTGAACATTATGTTGAACAGAAAGCAGATTGCTGAAATGTTTTGTGTGACGGCACAGACCGTTCGACTTTGGGAAAAGAAAAGCCTGATCAAGCCCTGCTGCCATATTAACGGGCGACCACGGTACTCTAAAGAAGAAGTAAACCGATTGATGAACCCAAAAACCGGGAATAATGGTACAAACGACAATGTATAACATCACTCCCGATGAACTTACCGCCATCATCGAAGCCGCTGTTTCCAGAGCATTAGGCCAAAGCCGTCCTACGCCGGATAGAAACGCTGAAATCATTGACCGCGAAGAACTGTGCAGGCGGTTAAACATCACTGAACCAACGGTTATCCGGTTGGAGAAAAAAGGCAAAATTCCCCGCATGGAGATTGGTACAGCCATCCGCTACGACTGGAACAAAGTTGTAGCTGCGTTACAGGCTGATAAAGGCGGGAAAAGATTTGTTTGAACCAACACCGGCAAAAAGACAACAGGTAAAAGAAACAGACCTAAAACCGCTAAGAAAACTGTACTGTGATTTATTGAACTGAAAAAATTAGAACATGGAAAAGAAACCCTACATCAAACTGAAACGCACTATTCAAGAGCGACCTGTTTGGGAAGAACACAGGCCGCTAAAATTACTTGTCAGCTTGTTATTTGAAGCCAATGACAATGGAGAAATTACCGTTACGCTTCATCAACTATTTACATGGATGAATACCTACGACGTAGACCGTGTTTTTGCCTTGCTTCAGCGCCTAAAAGATTTAGGAGAAATCACGACAGAAATAAGAACTGTCATATCACAGGCTGGAAGAATTGACAAGCATATTGCTGTCACCCTCTGCCACTACAAAATCTACGTAGCATGAACGAAGGATTTGTTTTGCTGCACCGGGAACTTTTCGAGGATGAAATCTGGAAAGAGGAAAAGCCGCAAACTGTTTTGCTCTTTATTTACCTGATTGGAAAAGCGAATCATGCAGACAGGCCGTTTGGGAACATTGTAATACGGAGAGGCCAACGGCTGACAAACATTCCTGAACTGGTAGCGGGGTTGAACAACTGGTACACGTATGATCAAATCGACAAAGCTCTTTACCGGCTCAAAGCTAAAGGCGCAATCACGGCGGTAAAAAGTGGCTCCCGAAAGCTGCTGATTACGGTCTGTAACTACGACAAATACCAAAGCCGGACAGAAAGCCAAAAAAGCGGGTGCAGAAAGCCGGACAGCGAGGAGGCTGAAATGAGCCACAGTGAACATTTTGAAGCAAATAGTAGTGACACGAAAGCTGAACAAACAGCCGGACAGGACGGCGAAAAAACCGGCGCTAAAAACAAAGAACTAATAATAAAGAAAGAATATAGTGAAGAACAAATAAAAAGGTTTGTTGCTATGCAGGAATGGATATGGGAACATTGCCCGACGGTTGCACTGATGCCGCAACCCTTCACCATTGAGCAGTATCTTTTAATTAGGAAAAGCTACTTTCCCGAACATAGCTCACAAAGGTTTATGAAAATCCTTACGGATATGGAAGCATGGGAAGGTTTAGAGAAAAGGAAATCGGCCTACAAAACATTTCTGACTTTCTATAAACGCAGCCAAGAAAGCCAGAGCAAGCCCATGTTTTTCATTCCGAAGCAACCAAAAATGGTTATCTAAACTCATTGTAAACAACAATAATCTGCAATCCTATGCCATTTGAAAAAGGAATAAGCGGAAACCCGGCAGGCCGGAAGCCAGGTTCAACGAATAAAAGCACAGCGCAGCTACGGGAGATTGTGAACAATTTCCTCTCTGACAACTTTGAAGCCGTAGCAGAATCATTCAAGTCCCTTCCGGCAAAGGACAAGGTAAAAGCCTACGTAGACCTGCTACAATATGGCTTACCGAAACTCCAAGCCGAAAGCAGCAACCCCTTTGAAAACATGACCGACGAACAGTTGGATGAAATAGTTAACCGTTTAAAAAATAACCTATGAACAGAAAACAGAAAATTAAGCTACTGACGCAAATTGCAGCCGGTGAAATGAACCCGAAAGAGCTTTTGCCCAAGAAAAAAGAGGTTTGGGTAAAAACAACAGTCGTGAAAAGCGGAAAGCCTGAAAGCCCTGCGATCTACAAGTATAAAGGCAGAACACTATCAGAGGCGGAGTTTGAAAATCACGTACAGGAGAACCCACAGGCAGAAACTATCATTGTTCACGTACGAGACACGGCCGTACCGCTAGCCAGATCGGAAAAAGAAGCAAGAGAGCTTTACCGGTAAAATAGAAACTCTCTTTATGCCTACAATCCTCGCAATGCTCTGCGGGGATTTTGATTTTTTTTGCCTGTTGAGCCGCTCATAGCCAGTCCGGAACATCTTCTTCCCGAAAGAAGCTCTGTTTGATCAGCCCTTTTTTCAACTGGTCGTAGCTGATGCGTTTGGAAGACCCCTTTGCCCTGTAGACCAGCTTTCCCCTGTAGACCTCCGTGTTAAGTTGCAGAAGCACGGGTTGCAGTTGATAAACCTGCCTGATGTCCACCATGGCCAGTTGAAGGCGAGGGTTATAATAGCGAAAGTGAATCCGGTGCTTCACAACACAAAAGGTACAGCTTTTGTGCAAAACTTTGTTGATTTACAGGCATCTACTTTTATTTTCCAGAGTTTTTAGTTTTCTTTATTGCCGAAATAACGTTTATGCGCTTTTCTTGTGCAGAAAAATATTGATTATCAATCGAAAGTTGAACAAGAACATGCGTATATTAACGTGTAACAACGAAATTGTCGTCCGCCTCTGTGTCACAGTTTTCATAAAACAATCGGTTTGGATGTTCTGGTGCTTTGCGTGTAGGGATGTCTGAAAGAGTGCAAGCTTTCCGCTGTGGGTGAGCTGCTGGCGAAGGGGCGGGAAGTTTACTTATCAGCGCCTTCGACGCAGCTCACTGAAGTTAGCCTGTATTTTCCACATTGTCAAGCGGTCATTCCAAGACGTTTACCTGTAAGGGTTTGTCATTGCAGCGTTAGTGGATGCTGTCAGATGTTCCCGAACAAATCACTTCGCAAATCAGGGATTTGCAAAATGATTTGTTCTTTATAGACAGATTGCCAGCGTTCGACCTACAACTTCGTATTACATAGGCTTTCTGCAACCTGCACTGTATACAGTAAAATGATATCTTAGCTAAACGGCTGCAGAAAGCCTCTGCACGTTAGGCGATACTCTTATGATGCGATTTCATGAAATACGACGAAGAGCTCTTGAAAGTTGGGCGGGTGTTACTGGTAGAAAAATTGCTGATGAAATTGGAGAACTCGCATCAGACAACTTTGCAGGCGCCTTCGAATGTAAATGGCAAAATGCTTATCAGGACAAGCACGTAAATCTGTTTTGCAGTTTAGGTGAGTGGGGTTGCAATATAACTGACATCCTTAGAGAAAACCGCTATGACTATTTGGATTTAACTGACGAAAGTGAAGCAAAGATCCTGTTCCGATATTATTCAAGGTTTTTGCTCGTTCTTTCTGAAATGCTTACTGATTTTCAAGACATCTATATCCATTTAGAGAAATTACAGCCATCAAGAAAATCAAACGAAGCTGCTCGACAATTTTACTCTCAGTGGTATGGAAAAGACATTTACACCGAAGTATTGAACTTTATAAACTGCGTTTGTAAACATAAGACACAGCATATTCATAGCTGCAACAACCATAATAAAATTATTTTCGAGGACGCCGGCGTCGTTTCGCTAGAGTATAATTATGTACGAATGGGTGATTGCACAACAGCAATACATAAAAATGCAATCCTCGTACCTTATCTCCATTCATTTACAAATTTGCTTGCGAGTAGTTATCACCTTTTAGATGAACATTTCAGGAGAAACCAAACAAAGTTTGAAGAATTGTGCGAGAAATTCAGTGGATAGAGCATCGCCTAACAGCGGTTTTCTGCTATGCTGGCAGACTGAATAAACATCCGCAGCAAATCGCTAATCATCGGCACATTCGGCAGACGAAACGCAGTTGAACAAATGAATAAAACTTGTACATTAGTTTTCCAATCGGCTTCTGTTTCGGGCTGACCGAACATAGAATACCAGCACAGCAGAAAGCCTTTGGACGTTGTGTGCAACCTTATTTCTAACATTGCAATAGTTCACGATGACACCAGAAGACATACTCAAAATTTTCGTTGAGCAACACAGGCTTTGCAGTCCACTTGACCCAGAAGCCGACCCTTCCGAAGAGTTAACGATGAACTCCACTATTGATGATTGGACAAACGCCAACGACCTTTTACCGTGGCGACCACTTTCAAGGTATCTGAACGACCAATTTAATTTTTCGGCAACAGAGGAAGAATGGCAAAACGTTTTGACTCCGTCCGATGAACGGACACTTTATGATGTATGCAGTTTTATCTGCAAGAAATTGTCATATTCTGCAGTGGTACCTATGAAATTATTCGGTCAAGAATGTTTGTCTGCAGCGGTTTTTATTACTCTAAAAAAGCATTTGCAGAGGCGTCAAGTTGATGTGACTAATTTAAAACCATCAAGCAGTATAACGCCTTACTTGGAAAAATACTTTTCACCGATGTTGGAGCAAACAACTATCCTTGCTAAAGGTGAAAAAGTGTTTGACCAGTTGACACTTAAACGAAAGAAAAAGGGATTTTTTAATTACATCAACGTTTTCGATAAGGACAGATATACATTGCTTTCTGGGGACATACAGACGTTCAAGGACTTGACTATGAAAATAATTGAAGCAAATAAGCTTGTTGAAACCATAGAATAAGTAAGAGCAGCTTCATGTTATACAAAAGGCAGCACACAACAGCAGCTTTCAAAAATAAGGGCTGATGAACATGTGCTGAACCGATTATCTTTATTGAACAGCAAGAAGTAATTGAAGCTCATGCATTCCAAATTCCCTTACTTCTGAAAGCTGTAAAACGTTGTGCGTCATCTAACTGCCCCCTATAGAATGAAATATACTTGTGCGACTTGCGGAAAAGAACATGAAAGCTGGCCAGCCATTGGCTTTGATGCTCCCTATCATTATCATAGCCTCACTGATGAAGAAAAAAATGCCATTGCGGAACTGAGTAGTGATTTCTGTACAATTACATATGAAGACCAGACAGACCGCTTCATCAGAGCAGTTTTGTTTCAAAAAGTAAATGGCCATTGTGAAGACTTGCATTATGGGGTATGGGTGTCTTTAAGTGAGAAGAGCTTTCAGGACTACAAAGACAATTTTCAAAACGATAGTCATGAAGCCACATACTTTGGATATTTGAGTAGCTGGCTTCCAGGTTACGATGACACGACGTCAATCAAAACTAATGTTGAATTGTCTCCAGGTGGCAATAGACCTGAAGTAATACCGCATAATGACCAAGAAGGACATCCTTTTGTAGCAGACTATTACAGTGGAATTTCACTTGAAGAGGCGGAAAAAAGGATAAAATTAGCTTTAGGAGAATAGACGAACGCACAACATGGTTTTGCTGCAATATGGGCTAAGGAACATGGGCTAAACCAATTAACTTTATTAATCAAATGGAATAAAGTGGAGCTGTCGTTTTTAAATGCCCATACTGACAGCAACACCCGTTCCGTTGTGCGTAACCTTCATGGGACTTGAATCATACCTTTTTCAGATAAGATTTGCAATGCCGCCTACAGAGGCAGGCGCAATCGTTTTGCTTGAAGAAGCAGGAATGAGCTATCTCAAAGAAAGAAGCAACTGCCAGACGGAACAAAACTATGGCAGTCACTATTTTGAGCAACGAACCGCAAATGGACTGGTTGAGGCCAATCTTACTACTGCTCCTGGCGACCCCACCGCTGATGAATTTTCTTTGCGGTTTTCAGTTTTAAGTCCAACGTCTGTTGTTGACCAAACCTTTGACTTTCTTAACCGCCTACACACTTTAAGCCCAATTGAGGTATATGACACGGAGATAAAAAACCACATCATGCGACAGCTTCGCCAGTCTGGTAAGGTTGACAAAGACTTCGATGGGTTGAAGGAGGAAGATGAGCAGGCAATTGACAAGCTTTGTTTCATAGGCTTGAACGCTGATGATTTCAAGCGAAATGAGTTTCAAATAATGAAAAGAGAACGTGTTTTGAACAACATCGAAGGTGTTGTCATTGAGGGCGGCAGTGCGACAATCGACTACATTGAGAAGAAAGGACTATTTGATAGATTTTTAGGCTGGATACGAAAAGAGCTTTAGCAGTCTTTATTACAGCTAAGGCAACGCACAACAGGGTATTGCCAAAAACAGAGCGGACGCAATACTATGAGGCGGATGAACTATTTGTAAACAACATAACTTTATTCAACTTCAGGAATGCCAAACCCCTGCCTTCGGCAATACCTGAGACGTTGTGCGTAAGCTGGCGAACGACCAAACTACCATGAGAATATTGACAATCACGTTTCTGCTGACACTTACTTTTAGCTTGTTTGCTCAAGACAAAATATCGGGACGCTATCGTGACTACTTCGGCAGCAGAATATTATTAAATAGCGACGGCTCTTTCAAATACACATGGAACTTTGACTTGGCTTCAAGTTGGACAAAAGGTACTTGGAAGCTGCATGGTGACACAGTTTTCTTTAATATAGTTCCCACCTATGACACGTTAAGCTACACCAACAGCAACAACGTGACTACAGACAGCCTCATTTTATCAACGGACGAAACACCTGAGCGATTTACCAAGGAGCAATTTGCAGCTATGCTTCTTTCATCTGGTGGACAGAATAGAATGAATTATCCTGACAAACTGCTTTACAAAAAAGGCAGACTGTATAAAATTCAAGAGGGCAAATTGGTAACTAAAAAGCAAAAGGGCTTTTGGACAAATAAGAAGTGGGACCCTTGGTTTTTTAAAAGCGATGACTGAAAGCCATACGCACAACATTTGCTTGCCAAAATAGCGGCTGAAGAACTACTATTAAGCTGAGGAATAATTTGTTTACTTTGGAGCATATATCAACGACATTACTGCCAATGCCGCTACTTCGGCAAGCAGTCTGACGTTGGCGGCAACCTTAAACGATAAATGGACGCAGGATTATAATAAAAGGCAAATGAATTTAGAAATCCATGTTTCCTCACTTGATAGTTAATATGAACAGTGAATATCGAAAAATAAAATGGAAGGTTCATTGTGCTTCACCGACTGAGAAAATATTTCATTTGCTTGATAGTAATGAAGGACGAAAAAGTTTTTGGGCAGAATCAGCAGAGGAAATCAATGGGTATATTCATTTTTCTTTCCCAAATGGACAAACATATATCGGTAAAATTGTGCGAAGGGTTCCCAACACTGAATTCTCAATCGTCTACTTTGATACATTAGTAACATTTCAGCTTTCAAACAGCAAAGACAAAGGGACAGATATAACAATCATCAACGAAAATGTTCCAGCTTACGAATATGAAGAAACAAAAGCAGGTTGGGTTTCGATATTGCTAGCGTTGAAAGCGTTCGCCGACTTTGGTGTTGACATACGGAATCACAGCAAAGAGAAAAACTGGAATATGGGCTTTGTTGATAATTAAAAGAGAAAATAGAAAGGCAGCCGCCAACAGCAGCTTTCAGAATTCTATGGTTCCACCAACTAATTAAGCTGCTAATTTTTGATAATCTTTCTGGAACGTCTTTCCTCTTGTAACGACAGCAAAGATGCGGCAGATCAATTTGAAGTGAACTGCGTTTAGCACACTCATTGGATTTTTTCCTTGGGCTACTTTGCGCTGGTAGTAGGCTTTGAGCTCTTGGTTAAATGTAATGGCATTGATGGCAGCCATATGCAGCAGCGATTTCATTTTCCGGTTGGCAATGAAGTGCACTTTTGGTCTGCCTCGCAAGCTTACGCCTGAACTGTTTTCAAAAGGTGCACACCCGCTGTAGCAGGCAAACTGCCTTGGCGTAGCAGCAGCTGCAAATCCCTTGACATTTATCAAGCCCTTTTCTTATCCTTTCTCAACAGCCGGAGGCTCTCCCTCCGGGTAACTTTGCTTCGCAAAAACCCGGCGTGAAACGTGCAGCATGCATTTGGTTCGGCACCAGCGTGCAGCTTTACCGGAACGCTTCACCTGCCGGCATTTTGATCACGATAAAACCACAACAAAGATGAAAGTAGAAATATGGTCCGATGTTGTTTGCCCATTTTGCTATATCGGCAAACGCAGATTTGAACAGGCGCTTGCGAGCTTTGGCGCCCAAGAACAGGTGGAAATCGAATGGAAAAGTTTCCAGCTTGATCCCGAGCTCGACAACCGTGAAGGACTGAGTGTGCATGCCTACCTGGGCAAACGCAAAGGCGGCACCGAAGCTGATGGCAAACGCATGAACGACCAGATGGCGGCGATGGCCAAAACAGCAGGCCTCCAGTACAATTTTGACAAGGCTATTCTCAACAATACGCTAAAGGCGCATCAGCTCCTGCATTTTGCCAAAACAAAGGGGCTGCAAAACGAAATGAAGGAGCGCCTGTTCAAAGCCTATTACACCGAGGGCAAGGACACAGCCGACCTGGAGACCCTGGCAGAACTGGCTGCCGAAGTTGGTCTGCCCGCCGAAGAAGCCCGGACAGCCCTGCAGGAAGAGCGTTTCGCGGCCGAGGTGCGGCAGGACCAGGAGATGGCTTACCAGATTGGTGTACAGGGTGTGCCATTTTTTGTTTTCAACCGCAAATATGCCGTTAGTGGCGCACAGCGTCCCGAAACCTTTGCCCAGGTTTTGCAACAGGTATGGGAGGAAGAAAAACCGGCGGTGATCGCAGCAGCGGGTGAAGGATTTTGCGACATCAACGGGAACTGCTAGAACCGATCATACCGGCCGGCGGGCTGTTGCCCAAGAAGCCAGCTGCTCGTAACCAGAAATTATTTCTTACCAGAAAACAGGAAGCAAGGCCTTCCTGTATAGTCTAAAACATCATCATGCAAAGCTTACAAAACAAAGTAGCACTGGTTACCGGTGCCGGTAAAGGAATCGGGCGGGCTGTGGCCCTTGCCCTTGCCGCAGAAGGCGTAAACCTGGCCCTGATGGCCCGTACCGAAAAAGACCTGCAGGCGGTAGCCGAAGAAATCAGCAAACACGGGGTAAAGGTGGCCTATGCTACAGCCGATATCAGCAACCGTGGCGAGGTGGAAGCTGCCGTTGCCCGGCTCCAGGACGAACTGGGCCCGGTGGACATCCTTGTCAACAATGCGGGCACTGCCACCTTTGGCAACTTCCTGCAACTGGAACCCGAGGTTTGGGAAGCCCAGATTAAAGTGAATGTTTTTGGTGTGTATTATACCACCCGTGCCGTGCTGCCGCAGATGATCGAACGGCAGACCGGTGATATCATCAACATTTCCTCTACGGCCGGCAAGGCCGGCAGCGCCGTAACCAGTGCCTATGCGGCATCCAAGTTTGCAGTGTTCGGCCTGAGCGAAAGCCTGATGCAGGAAGTGCGCAAGCACAATATCCGGGTTACGGCGCTGGCTCCCAGCACTGTGGTCACCGACCTGGCGCACAGCGCCAACCTGATCAAAGGTGATCCCGAGCGGGTGATGCACCCCGAAGATTTTGCAGAACTGATCATTGCACAGCTGAAGTTAAACAGGAGAGTGTTTGTGAAAGAGGCAAGTATATTTTCTACCAATCCCTAAGGTTTGGAACAGAGAGTTGCGACCAGGTTCTTTGCACCTGCACTTTTGCTGCACCGGTGGCAAGCACACGCTCCTTAGGGGCAGGCTCCCGAACTGGTGGAGGGCCTTTTCAGTCGATTACCTAACCTGGCAACTATTCATAAAAAAACATCCGGAGGAAAGTCCGGATGTTTTTTTATGACGAATTCGCTTCTTTCTTAAATACCCCTTTTTTCCACTTTTGGCGGTTCGGGCTTTTTGTATTCCCTGGTTTTCATCAGGGTTTTGATTTCGGCGATGGCTCTTTCCAGTTGCGGATCAACTCCACGGGCCATCGAACCCAAATTTTCATCGACAGCAATATCCGGATCTACGCCATGTCCTTCCTTAAACCATGTGCCATCGGGATTGTACATGCGGAAGCTCGGAGCCGTGACGTTGCCGCCATCAATGAGTGGCGGTGTACCAGAGATACCGATCAGGCCACCCCAGGTGCGGGTACCGATCAGCGGGCCCAGACCTTTCCGGCGGAAATAATCCGGGAAGGCATCACCACCCGATCCGCTCCAGCCGTTCATCAGCATCACTTTGGGTCCAAAATGCGCATAAGGTGGCCAAGGCCAGGGGCTGCCATCCCGTATTGCCCAGTAAGCCAAAGGATCACGGTTCAGCAATTCAATAAAGCGGTCGGGTATCTGTCCGCCGTCATTGAACCGCTCATCGATGATCAGTCCTTTCTTCTGCCATTGTGCATTGAACTGCCGGATTAATTCATTCTGGCCGTCCACGCCGGTGCTGGGCACATAGATATACCCCACTTCGCCGTTGGTTGCTTCCTCCACCCGTTTGGCCATATCGTTGATCCAGGCAAGGTGGCGCAGGCGGTATTCATCGGCCAGCGTTTGCACCACGGTTGTTTTTGCCCCGCTGAAGGTTGGCCTGGTGTTATAGGTAATCTCCACCGCTTTATTGGCCAGTCCTTCAAAGGCGGCATAGGGATCCTGCGCGGTGGTAATGGGTACGCCGTTCACGGCCAGGATATACATGCCTTCTTTGGCATCAATGCCGGAGATGTCGAGCGGCGAACGGGCTTCTGCATCATAATCAGCGCCGCGGATAATTTTTTTGATCTTGTAATAATCGCCATCCGCTTCATAATCCACACCCAGGTAGCCTGTGTTTTGTGATTTGGATTTCTCCAGGTCACCGCCGCCAAAATAGGTGTGTGATGCATTGAGCTCGCCAATCATTTCACCAATCACGTAATTGGCTTCTTCACGGGTGGTGGCGCCTTCCAGCATTTTCAGGTAACGCTCCCGTACTCCATTCCAATCCACACCGTGCATATTGGGATCGTAGAAATAATCCCGCTGGATCCGCCAGGCATCGGTATAAATCTGTTTCCATTCCGCAGCAGGATCGACCAGCATTTGCATTTCAGATACCCGCAGGGGTTTTTCAAACTTCTGGTTTTCGGCAGGCTGAATCACCGCATACTGGTTGGCCGGCCGCCCGGCCAGTATTTTTCCTTTGTTTTCTGACAGGAGGTAACCCGTAGCGCCTTCCAGGACCGTCTTTTCTTCCCGCTTGTCGATATCGAAATACTTGATAGAACCCTGGCCGGTGGTACCGGTGTTCGGGTATTTCATGTAAAGGATCTTCCCCTTTGCCGCATTCAGCTGCCCGTAGTTGCCGGCGGCCAGGGGCAGGATCACCATTCTTTGCTCCAGGCCGTCGAAATCGATGAGCACATTGTTGGCCGATGGCAGGGGCTTTACCGACAACGAGGTATCCTTGCGGGCCTTCTCTGCCTTGCTGATCAGCTCTTCTTTTTTAGCCGGTGCATCCAGCTTCAGCGTAACGGTATCGTTCTTTGGCGAAAGCAGGGAAGGCGTTGTTTTCAACAGCGCAATGGCTGCCACCTGGCCCGAGTTGGCATAGATGAAAGAGTTATCAATGCTGCTGTAAATGGGCTGGAAGGACTGGGAAGTCAGGAGGTAGAGGTATTTGCCTTCCGGGTCGAAAACAGGACTGGAGGCACTGTAAAAGCCGGAGGTCACCTGGTGCAGCTTTTTGTTGTTGTAGTCGTAGATAAACACTGCCTGCTGGTAATTATCCAGGTCCCTGTTGTAGATAAGATACCGGCTGTCGGGCGACCACCGGACGGTAAAGCCGTTCAGGGCACCGTGCATCATGCGGAGGCCCCGGTCAATCTGCGTTGTCTGGCCGGTAGCAACATCCACCACCTGAATTTTCATGGCTTTATCAATAAAGGCAATCTTCCTGCTGTCGGGCGACCAGTAGGGATTGTAACGGAACCCGGCACCATAGGAGGTGAGTTTTCTCTCTGATCCTTCCACATCCGGCTGCGCCACATACAACTCGTACTCGCCTGATTTATCGCTCCAGTACGCAATGGATTTTCCATCGGGCGACCAGGCGGGATAGCGCTCTGCCGCACCGGATGTGTGGGTCAGGTCTTTCACAAACCCGTTTTCGGCCGGTACGGAAAAAATGTTGCCGCGGGCCGCTACCAACACCCTGGCCCCGTCGGGACTCAATGCCAGGGTTTGAATGTTTTTGTCGGCTGCTTCAAGCCGGGGCTTCAGCAAGGCTTTATCCGTTACCAGGTTCACGTTGACCGCTTTTGGCTGCAGCGTAGCAAAGGGAAGAATATAGAGCTTGCCCCCCGCTTCATAAACGATGTCTTCTGGCCCCTGGGAAGGGAAGTGTACATCATAATCGGTGTATTTAGTAATCTGCGTCAGTGCTTTGGTGGCCACATCGTATTTCCAGATATTGGCCCGCAACTCGGGACCCCTGTCGGAAAGAAAATAGATGCTACCCCCGTGCCACATCGGGAAATCGTAGGGGGCATCATCCCCTGCCGAAATGTTCTGCGATGTTTTGTTGGCGAAATTATAGATGTGAATATCGGCCGCATTGCCACCGCGATAGCGCTTCCAGTTGCGCAGGCGTTCGCTCCTGATCACCACGGCCATCTCTTTCCCGTCGGGAGAAAAGGAGCTGTACTCGGCATAGGCCAGCGGCAGCTTTTCAGCAGGTCCGCCGGCTGCCGATACGGTATAAAACTGGTTGAATCTTGCTTTCCCGCTCTCCCGGCTCGAAGCAAACAAAACTTTTTTTCCGTCGCGGGTCCAGTCTACCACCCGGTCGGGATAGCCATGGCTTGTAAGCCGTACAGGCACACCGCCGGTAGTGGGAATCACATAGGCATCGGCATTGCCATCGTAGTTGCCGGTAAAGGCAACCTGCTTTCCATCGGGAGAGAATTTCGGAAAGCTTTCCACACCGGCAGGCGAGCTGAGTTTAACCGCAGCACCTCCGTTCTTCGGCATGATCCACAAGTCATTGGCATACGTAAACACAATATCCGTAGCGGATACATCGGGGTATCGGAACAGACCCGCATCAATCTGGGCCTGTGCAGCACCCGCTGCCACAAAGGGCAGCAGCAGAACAATCAATCTTTTCATATGTTTTAATTGGCAGATGAATATAAGCAAGCTGTCTCAGAGATCGGCTGCCGTTTATGGATTTCTTCTTCCTGTCAGGTTGGAATCAATAAAAGCCTGCGATTGCATACCGGAAGGCAAGGCTGCAGGTTGCTGAAGACCGGGAATGCGACCTGGGTAGCCGCAAAATGTAAAAGCCGAACTTTAATACGTTCAACTTTTCTGTTTTCGGTAGCCCGCAGGTGGCGATTATCGAACTGTTTTGTACATGAACTGTTTTTATTTACTGAAGAAGCCTCATGATAGCGGCTTCTATGTATTCCAGTAACTAAACTGTGATGACAGGATCAGCTTTGTCGAGGCTAATTGTTGCTCTTAAGGAATATCCCACTCCGCGTTTCTCCTTCGCTTTGAATCACTACCCGGCACATACCATGTTGCAAACCAGAAACTGCAATGGGCGTAGACCCCATTGATCCATTCGCTGTAAGCATTGCGGTTCTGACCCATTGTTTGACAAATGAATATTAGGTATGGAGGAAATTCTCTACAGGTATTCTGCTAATAATCGCTAGTCAACACAGGGAAGTGTGATGATAAAGGTTGCACCCACCCCCACTTCTGAACTGGCGGAAATAGCCCCGCCATGGTTTTCCACGATGCGTTTACAAATCGCAAGACCTATACCGGAGCCTTCATAATCGGAGCGGTTATGGAGGCGCTGGAACAGTCCGAAAATTCTTTCCTCTGCTTCCGGGTTAAAGCCGATACCATTGTCTGCAACGCTGATCTGCAGGTACTGATTAGCGAATAGGAGGTTCTTTCTCTGCAGCTGATCAGCCGGTATGATCTGGTGGGTTATGGTTATTTCAGGTGTAGCTAGCTTTTTGGAGAACTTCAGTGCATTGGAAATTAGGTTCTGAAAAAGTTGCTGTATTTGCAGTGGGATTACATCTGCATTAGGTAAGCCATCCGATGTTATCACAGCGCCGGTTTCTTTGATGCTGTAATCCAGATTGCTGATGGCTTCCTGCAACAGTTGTTCAAGGCTTACCTTTTCTATTTGTAGTGGCAGGTTAATGGAGGAATACAATAGAACCCCTTCAATTAGTTTTTGCATCCGGGTGGCTTCATAAGCGATCTTCTGCAGATTGGTCCTCGTTCTTTCCGTGAGATTATCCCAATCAGTAGAAATGATGATATCGCTAAACATGCCGATCTTTCGTAACGGCTCTTTCAGATCGTGTGAGGCGATGGATGCATATTGCTGCAACTGTTCGTTGGAACGTTCCAGATCAAGAGTTTTCTGGCGGAGACTTTCCTCCGTTTGTTTTTCATTTGTAACATCGTAGGCTGTACCAAGAAGCTGGAGGGGTTCTCCGTTGCTGTTGCGCTTGTACACAACAGCATAGCAGCGCATCCATTGATAGCTATTACGGTTACTGCGGAAGCGGTAATCTGCACAATGGGATTTACCCTGCTTATCCTCAATCACGTTCTGTAAGAACGCAGATACAACAGGAAGATCATCCGGGTGGGTGAGTTGTGCGATCAGGTCCTTTTTCGCCAGTACCTCTTGCGGCGTGAACCCGGTAACTTCCTCAACCCTTCCGGTGATGTAAACCTCACGTTGCTCCACCAGGTCGTAAATAAATGTAATACCCGGAGAGGCTTGAATAATTTGACTTGAAAAGTGTTCCTCAGCTTGAATCTTCTCCCGCAGTACCTGCAGGTAGTCATTGATGGACCGGGTGCTATACGCAAACGACAGGTCATCAATTTCTGAATGTAACTGATGCGCAACCTTTGGATCAGTGGTGTAGCGGTTGATAAACGTCTTCTGCGCCTTGCTGCGGACATGGTTGATCAGGGTAATGTCCTTTGCTTCCACGACCAGTTTACCAACGTGTTCAAACTGGTCCGCCAGCCAGCGGTTGGTGACCGCCTCAAGATGGCCCGCCGCATTGTTTTGACTGATGTTGGTAAGAAACTCAATGTTCAGCCGCTTAGAGAAGGCATACTTTTCTTCCTCAGAAAGGTGCTGAATGGCTCTTAGAAGTGGTAAATCCGCAGCATAGAACAGACGCACCAGTTCCGTAGTGTATTCATCAATGTGCTGCAGCAGCCAAGCTGCAAAGGCGGGAAGATGAAGAAAATGAAGATCAGTCCCTTTGGTTTCGGTCAACATGGTTCTGGCTAAGGTACATTTGATCTAATTATAAACATCCTAGTCGCTTCACAAAAGGAGCATGAAACAATATCTGTATCCTCAGCTACTATTGATTGATTTGATATGCTGCTTTCAACCATTAATTTGGAGACTAAATAACCCTCTCCACCAGATGCCCAATCTATATACCAACTCTTTTATTAACCAGACAGCAAAAAAATGTTTCCACATAGGAATCGTCGTTACAGGTAAGTTTTTGAAAAACGATTTCGGTGATCCGCTCAGCTCAGTCAAAAGAAGGAATAGACTCGGTCTTCGTAGTAACACTCCCTACCAGTTAACAGATTAATTTAATTCACTTCTCTTGTTCTGAAGAACTTCCTCTTTTCAAAATGGGAGTGCTTAGATCATCTTCTACACTAATCCAATACACACCTTCAGGATTACGCTGTATTATATTTGCTGTGGCTTTGGTGTGGGTCTCTACCGCTGACCAACCACGGCTTTCTTTTGAGTGGCTTTGCCTGAGGTGTAAAATTGAAATGCGACAGAAAAGAAATCCTTCACACGTATGGGCTGGCAGGTACCCCAACCCTTTTTCATTTCCTGTCGATCTGAAGTCAATTATTGCCCCTCCTTCTGTATTATTTCTGACCAAACTTTCCACTGTCCATTGATGATAGCAGTGTCAGCATTTTCTCTTTTAAGAGACACGCCGTTTTCTGCAGGAAATAGCCGTTGAATTGCTAAGCAATACAAGTCAGCTAGCAATACATCGCCTACAACAGTAATAGTTTTATATCTGCTAGTTATCACTTCTTTGAGCTCAGTGCCAATCAAAAGACCACTTAAATAATGGCTATTTTCCTGTTTAGCACGTGCATGCAATATATAGTTGGTACGAACAAGAAAGCTGCTGTGCAAAAGGTTTTCCCGAACACCAATCAGCAGTCCTTGGTCAAAGCTATTCTTGTTTGCTTGCACCTGTAAGCCTTCTCCATCCTCTACTGAAGAAGACAAGATGCTTTGATGGGACAGTAAGTCAAAGAATTCACCTGTCATGTATGTTTTAAACGATACCACCTGCTCTCCCTCCACAACAATGTGCTTAGAATGTGTACCCGGTATAATTAACAACTCCTTCTCATCCACAGCAGCCTGTACGCAACCAATCAGCTGCGTTTCCTCTCCCCGTATCACATCATTATCAGTCCTTGCGCCAGATATCAAAATCAGTTCGTGATTGAACTCTGCACAAGCATCAATTTTTTTTACAACCAAATCATTCCCTCTTATGGAAAATGGAAGCTTTTTATACGGCAACTCCAACATTCCCATGGTCGATGTTACCATGCCGGACATGATGAGCGGCAGCCCCTCCAAAGAAACATTTACTTTTTTCTCCAGTGCAGTTATCATGCCTTTGATATAAAAGCGATAGAAAGGAAAACGTTCCTCCCCGCTCTCGATCCATCGTGCATACATCGCAGCAATGCCCTGCTGTGTGGCCTCCTCAGCAATTACTCTCACTCCTGGTGTTTCTACTAACCTTAGCCGGAAGGCAGATGTACCCCAATCGCAGCTCAAGAATCTTTCCATTTCCAATGTCTCTTTTGAAGTAAATACAAACAGGTACTGTCTATTCCATCAGACAGATGAACGTCAGATTGTTTTGGTGTGCTCATTCACTGCTTTTACCGTTATCCGCTCCACGTTACCCAAAAGAAAAAGGTAGGAACAGGCACCGATGAATGCTAACGTACCGACAAAGACCAATGCCGGAGCAAAGTTGCCGTCCCTTGCTAAAAAACCAATGACGATAGGAACAATGATCGATGCCAATCCACCAATAAAGTTGAAGACACCACCTGTAAGACCAATCAGATGTTTGGGTGCCAAGGCGGAAACAAACACCCATGTGATGGAAGCAAGCCCGTTACCAAAAAAGGCAAGCGCCATAAAAAAAACGATGAGGCTTGCACTATCCACGTAATTGGCACCAACGATGGAAATCGACAGCAGGAGGCCTGCAATGATGGGTGTTTTGCGGGCGACACTTACGGAAACACCTTTCTTCAAGAAATAGTCCGATAAAAAGCCTGATAATAAAAGACCGGTAAACGCAGCAAGAAAAGGAAGTGAAGCTAAAAAACCAGATTTCAAAAAATCAAGGCCCCGGTATTTGACCAGGTACGTCGGAAACCACGTAAGAAAAAACCATAGGGTAGCATTTACAGCAAACTGCCCAATGTAAATAGCCCACAATTTCCGATGCATAAAAACTTCTTTCAACTGGACCCATTGAAATGGTTGTTTTTCCTTACCAGCTGGGTCTTCATGTTGTATCAAACCACCCCCTTTTTCAATGTAATCGCGTTCTTCGTTATTTACAGCAGGATGCTTCGCCGGATCCTTATACAGGAAATACCAGAACACGCCCCATACAATACCAACAAGACCAGTTATGATAAACAAGCCCCTCCAGCCGGCATAGTATTGCAGTGTAATCAATGCCGGCGTCAAAAAGGCCAGCCCAATAAATTGTCCCGAGGTATACACGGCAATAGCCGAAGCTCTTTCGCTGTCAGGAAACCAGCTGGTCACTATCCGGTTATTGGTTGGATATGCAG
The DNA here is from genome assembly GCA_035998945.1 of Flavisolibacter sp. Lineage (GTDB taxonomy): Bacteria > Bacteroidota > Bacteroidia > Chitinophagales > Chitinophagaceae > Flavisolibacter. The sequence continues at coordinate 157,921 of DASYHD010000031.1, forward strand.
GCGCCTCAAAAGCACCGGTAGCCATCCGTAATCCCAACAGACCAGCAAAACCTTTTACAAACCCCTGCAAGAGGGTTACTGTAGACCAGGCTATCAAACTAATGGTGTACAACAAACGCGGTCCGAGCCGGTCAGCCAGTATACCTCCAGGTATCTGAAGAGCCGCATAGGTCCAGCCAAAAGCAGAGAAGACCAAACCCAATTGCACAGAATTTAGATTTAAGTCTTCGCTGATCGCTGCTCCGGCAACGGAAATATTGCTTCTGTCCATGTAATTGATCACAACATTCAGAAAAACAAAAGCCAGTATCCGGTAACGGACCCGGCTTGCCTTATTACCTTTTGCCTTGTTTGGCGCTGACCTTACTACATTGAACATATCAAGAAATTTGATCGCCTACCATTCCGCTATGCTTCCATCTCTGTGACGCCATAGCGGATTACGCCAGTTATGGCTGATGGCAGCCATTTTTTGCACATGGTCCTCATTGATTTCAATACCCAAACCGGGACCACCTGGTATTTTGACAAACCCTTCCTCATATTTGAAAACATGATTTTCAACAAGGTAGTCCAGCAGATCACTGCCCTGGTTGTAATGGATGCCTAAACTCTGTTCCTGGATGAAGGCATTGTGACAGGTTGCATCTACCTGCAGGCAGGCAGCCAGTGCTATAGGTCCTAAGGGGCAATGCGGTGCGGCTGCCACATCAAACGCCTCCGCCATGGAAATAATTTTTTTACACTCCGTAATACCGCCGGCATGAGACAAATCAGGCTGGATGATATCAACATACCCGTCCATCAGCAGGTTTTTAAACTGCCATTTTGAAAACATTCTTTCGCCGGTAGCAATCGGAACTGAAGTATGTTTTGCAATTTCCCGAAGTGCCTCGTTGTTTTCCGGCAGTACAGGTTCCTCAATAAACATAGGGCGATAATATTCCAGTTCTTTCGCCAGGAATTTCGCCATCGGTTTATGGACACGGCCATGAAAGTCGATCCCAATACCTACGTTCGCCCCTACAGCTTCCCTAACCGCTGCAATGCGTGCCACTGCCTGATCAATCTTTTCATAGCTGTCCACATACTGCAGTTCCTCTGTCGCGTTCATCTTCAGCGCAGTAAAGCCCTGTGAAACCATCAGTTTTGCTGCCTCCCCAACTTCAGCGGGCCTGTCACCTCCGATCCAGGAGTAAACCCTGATTTTATCCCTTGCCTTGCCACCCAATAACTGGTGTACCGGCGCATTAAGGTATTTTCCTTTAATATCCCAAAGTGCCTGGTCGATTCCTGCAATGGCACTCATTAAAATGGGACCGCCCCGGTAAAAACCCGAGCGGTACATATTGTTCCAGTGATCTTCTATATGCATGGGGTCTTTGCCAACCAGTCCTTCCATTAACTCCTCCACTGCTGTTTTCACAGTGGCAGCCCTTCCTTCAATGACTGGTTCTCCCCAACCCGTAAGTCCTTCACTGGTTTCTATTTTAAGAAAAAGCCAGCGTGGCGGAACGGTGTATAACGCATACCCTTTTATTGTCATATAGATGAAAATGAATAAACGGCTTGTACCAATTGGTGGGTTCTTGCCCGTAATGCTTCTAAAGATGCTTCCGTAACAGGTTCTTTTGCATTTACCAGTGTACTCCCGATTCCAAAGGCAACAGCTCCCGCTTCATGAAACTGCTGAATGTTTTCAATGCTGATGCCCCCGGTTGGCATTAAGGGAATCTGAGGAAATGGTCCCTTTAGATCTCTCATATATTGAACGCCGGCACTTGCAGGAAACACCTTTATGATGTCACCACCGCTTTTATATGCCTGGAAGATTTCCGTTGGCGTCAATGCACCGGGTATGCTAACCTTGCCAAGGCTTTTGGTTTGCTGAATTGTATCAATATCCAAAGATGGAGAAATAATAAACTCAGCCCCCGATGATATGGCCGCTTTTGCCGATGCTGCATCCAGCACAGTTCCGGCCCCGACAATAACCTTTCCTTGCATCTGTTGTGCTACTGCTCCTATTACAGAGAGTGCGTCTGGGGAGTTCAACGTAATTTCCAGAGTTCTGATACCTCCCTGGTATAATGCCTCTGTAATTTGCAGCACGTCATCAGGATAAACTCCCCTGATAATCGCAACAAGCTTGTGATGCAAAATGTGCGACAATACGTTCATACCTGATAGAATTTGGTTCTATTTCCCAGCGTTTATTCCGGAAAACCGAATCTAACAAAATCGTTTTAGAAAGAATGATTCATTCCCAAAATTCAAAAAGCAGATTACAGGCATCTTCGTCAGAGAAACTGCCAAGTCCTTCCCTATTATCAAGAAACAGCTATCATTTCCGGCTAGTGTAATTTACCTATTTGCTCTGTATATCCCATATGCCAATATTGCTCCTTCCAACTCCTGTTTCTTTTGTATGAATGGGATAATTCCAGCTTCCCGTTATTGCAAGTGCGGGCCAAAAGATAGACATTTCACCCTCATTGCATCTGCAATTCTTACCTTTTCAGACGCCTACTTTTTAACTGATTTCGCACTTGCCTGGCTCTTTCCCGCATTTTTTTCTGCCGGCTTGCTGATGTTCTTTATAAAACGCACCTCCTCTTCACTGAACGGTGTTTTATCCCTGCGGTAGATATCATGAAACCACAGTGCCGGCTCTTTTCCACTTGGAATGGGTGTATCCCATGCATAGATGGTATTGGTCTTACCCGAAACAAAACCCCAGTTGATAGCACCAACATTCTGCTCTTTCAGCATCGGCATGATGATCTGAAAAATACTGCCGTTTCTCCGGGCCATGTATTCGGTACAAATCAAAGGACGGCCGAATTTCCGTAGTGTATCAATGGCATTGCGGTGATTATCTATGTAATTGTAATTGTGATAAGTAATGATGTCCGAATTCTCCAATTGAAAGCGGTTGAGGTTTTGAAACTCCGCATCGTTGTTCCAAACACCTACGGTTACCGGTTGAGAAGGAGCCACTGATCTTGCCCATTGAAACACATTCTTTAACAAAGGAAAACTTTTTTCAAACTGCTTATTGTTTCCAGGTTCATTATACAAATCCCACATTAAGATTCTGCTGTCATTCTTAAATGTGGTCATTACATCTTTTACGTACGCTTCCAAAACCCTCATCGTATCAGGATGAGAATAAATCATCGTACCGGGATCCCTTACCCAGCCGGAATTGTGTACGCCGGGCTTAGGCGCAGGTTGTTTGCCTACCCAGGCTGTGTCATTCCAGCAATCATCGAAAAACACAAACAACGTTTTGATGCCGTGTTTTGAAGAAATAGCTAAATAATCATTTAATCTCTTTTTAAAACCCTCTTTATCGGATGTCCAAAGCAAATGATGCAGGTATACCCGCATGACATTAAAACCTAACTCTTCCGCCCATGCGAGTTCTTTGTTGATAGTGGCCGTATCAAAGCTCTCTGCCTGGAACATTTCCAACTGGTTAATGGCAGTAGAAGGTTGAAAGTTGCTGCCCCGCAGCCATCCTTGTTTGGCATACCAGTCTTTTGCCTTTTGCGCTGACCACTTTCCCTGCTGGGCATTGCCGTTCGAAATGAACAATACACAACACAATACAAACGATACTAGACTTTTTAATTTCATAATAGAATTTTTTGCAGTTTTTGTACACATTAGTTTGGATACACGTAATTATAGTGGTTCGCCTATTCTAGGAGCTTTCAATTTTTAAGTCTCTTTCATGGTATTGCTTGAATGAGACAACGCAGGGTATTCTCCTTCAGTATAACATCGAGAGCAGCACATCATTCAGCCCTTTTTATTTGAAACAAAAATTCACGTCTTTAAGCAATCATGAGAAGAAATGAACGCCTTCACGTTTCATTATTAAGTATATAATCCTGGCTTTTCCCTGCATTTTATAAAAAGCCTGCTGTAGAAACAGCTGACTTTAACGATTGCTTATTAACTGGACTTTTTTCTGCGGTATTCTCGTCTTCCTTACTTGACCGGACATTAGCGTTTCTACATCCACATTATTACTTACATGCGGTAAACTAACTCTCATTTTGCTCTTGGCTACGCTTCAAGTTTTAATTCAATAATGTTTAGTGAATTGGGCTTCAATTCAACAGATTCAGGATAAGTTGTAAATGTTTTTGTTGTACTCCTGACTTTATTTGGATTCTCTATTGTGTTGATAGCCGTAAGGTCAGAAGAATGCAGCGTATGCCATGTATAACCCGGTGCCAGCTTCTGATCTTTCAGATTCAATTTTACATTCATTGTTTTTGATCTGTCACGGTTGATAAGAGAAATGGACATTTTACGGCCATCAACACTTCTTGTGGCAGAAACATCCAACCGTTTTGCTGTGGCCGTCTCCCGATCTACCCTATAGCCTATTTCGTCGACTGGCTTTGCGGTAAAAGAAGGCGCTTCCACATCTGCCTGGACAGCCACTGGTTGCATTGCAGTAGCATATAACCGAAATACATCAAACGTTGCCGACTTTAAGACACCTTCTTTCTTTACAACAATTGGCGCATGTGCATTCAGCAGGAATACGTAATTACTCATTGCCACACGGGATGACAGCCGCTGGCAGGAGTTGAAAACACCTGCTACAAAAAGAGCATCCACAATATTCCGGGGACTTTCCCGCCATAATTTACCGTCTCTCCTATGCCTGTCATTCCATTCTTCCAGGCATATCCTTATTGGCTTTTCCTTACCGGATTTCTTTTCATAAGCAGCCAATACGTCACTCATTTCATTTATTTCCTTTTCAAACAACGCAGGTGTGATCATGAGCTGGTCAAAGTCTTCACCGCCGTCAGAAAGATTTCTATGACCGTATAAATGAATCGTCAGCCAGTCTAACTGATCGCCGCAGTGCTTCAGCACCGTTTCATTCCATTCCGGCTCTGTAAAACCAACTCCCACCAGCTCAATATCTTTATCTACAGCCCGCATAAACTGTCCAAACTGCTGGGACTTTCTTCCATACTCCTCAGCAGTATAATACCCTACCTGCCAGGGGCCGAAATGTTCATTTCCCAAGCCCCACAATTTTACAGGCGGAGCGTTCTTTACCTTCTTGCAGTATTCTACCCACTCACAGGCTTCTTCAATGGTGCCGTTGCCCATATTGGCCGTAATGAAGGGCTCACATTCCAGCTTTCTGCATAAATCCAAAAATTCATTGGTGCCAAAATGGTTATTCTCAGTTTGCTTCCATACGACATCAAACTTTGTGGGCCTGTTCTTCTTCGGACCAATACCATCTTTCCAATGGTAATAGCTCACAAAGTTTCCTCCGGGCCAGCGAATAACCTGTGCACCGCCCATTTCCTTGATGGCCTTCATAACATCGGTACGAAGCCCGGCTTCATCAGCAAACTTAGAAGAGGGATCATATATCCCACCATACACAACATTTTCTACATGCTCTAAAAAATGGCCATAAATTCTTTTATCAATTCTGCCGATTTCTTTTTTCGAGTGGATTGTCACACTGGCCTGTTCAGCAAAAAGTGAACTTACAAATGGCGATCCTGCCAGCGAATCCAGCCCTGTAAAAATGCCGGCACCGGTAAGTGTAGATAGGTTTAAAAAATTACGTCTGTCCATACGCTTGATCAATGGGTTTATTAGGGTTAGTTTTTCGCTGGCGCTATGATTACGCCAAGCTTTCCAATCAACAATTTTACAAGGATAAATGCTGTCATGTACGCCAGTCCAGCCGCTATAAAAATGGGTGTATAGGAAACGTTTTGAACCGTCCAGCCGATTGCAAGTTGAGATCCGATTCCAGCCAGACCACCCAAGGTTCCTCCTACTCCGGTGATTGTACCTTGTACAGTTTTCGGAAATACTTCTGTTGGAATCGTAATATTGGACCAGGTACCATGGCCGAACATCAAACCGGCAATTGCCACAATGGCTAAGAGCGGATTGGGCGACAGGAATAAGAGGAAGTAGAAAATTGGAATCAAAACGGAGGAGGACAACATGACTGTTTTGCGTGCCTTGTCCAACGACCATCCTTTCTTCATCAAAAATCCAGGTATCATTCCACCCGATATGGTTCCTATTGCCAGCGCTACGTAGGGTATCCATGCAAAAAAGCCAAGCCTATCCAGGCTTAGCCCTTGCTCCTGCTGCAGGTATTTGGGAATCCAGAATATCAGAAAATAGGTAACAGGATCAATCAGTATACGGGCAGCGAAGCACCCCCAAGCTTGCCGCATGGTGAGCAGCTTTTTCAAAGAAAATGTTTCTTTCCTGGTAATGTCTTTGCTATCATCTGATTCAATCAGATTCCTTTCTTCTGTTGAAATTGTCGGATGATCTTTTGGCAGGTGATAATACTTCCGCCAGAAAACCACCCAGACCAGTCCTAAAGCGCCTGTAACAACAAAAGCCGACTGCCACCCCCAGGCCACGGCAATGAACGATACCAATGGCACTGCTACTGCGGCGCCGATGGATGCACCTGCATTAAATATGCCGACAGCAAGTGCCCGTTCTTTCACCGGAAACCATTCTGTTACGGCCTTTATTCCTGCGGGGAAGTTTGCCGATTCTGCAAACCCCAGAAAAAACCGGAAGACAGAAAACTGCATTGCCGTTCTGGCAACGGCATGAAGCATGTTCGCTATCGACCAACCGCCGACGGAAAAAAGGAGCGCTTTTTTGGTACCGATGATATCAGTCAGCCTTCCGCTTATTGCGTACATGATTGTGTAGCTAATCAGAAAAGACGAGGTAATAAAGGCGTAATCGATATCAGTCAGCCCCAGCTCCGCCTGTATGGTGGTAGCAAGTACCGACAATGCCTGCCGGTCCATGTAGTTCAAAGCTGCCGACAAGCAAAGCATGGATGCGATTCCCCACCTGATATTGCTGGTACTTTTTGTAATTGTTTGCGTCAGCATCTATACTACACTCTTTTTATCTTTAAATGGATTGAAATGGCTGGCCGTTGCACCTGAACCATCTACCTTATTGAGCACAAGATTCTCATCAATCAAAGGCTTGATGTCCTCATTCAGTAAATACTGCCCTTGTTCGATCAGACTGGCTCTGATTCGCGAAGCAGGAATCTTACGTAATCCCATACTCTCCTTTACAGCAATAGCAGCAGCTGTACCGGCACCCTGGCCTATCCCCATACAGGTAGCCATCACTCTTGATGAACCAAAGGCAGTGTGGGTAGCTGAAATGGCCCTGCCCGCAACCAATACATTATCCAGCCCCTGAGGAAGTAAACTGCGGAAAGGAATTTCATAAACAGCTTTCCCCGAACCGGTAAATACCTGTTGCTCACCTTCCGGAGGATGAATATCAATGGCAAACGTACCACATGCAATGCCATCTTCAAAAGCACGATTCGCCAGCACATCTTCTTCCGTAAGCTTATAATCACCGATAATATGCCTTGTTTCTCTTACGCCTACTTGGACGCCCGTATCCAGGATATAGGATTTCTCAAATCCTCCTACATACTTCTGTAAAAATTTATGGATCAACCAGGCCTGTTCACGGGTTAGTATCTCCGCTTTTGTCAGGTCAAAAGCATTGGTGCCATCAATACCTTGCAGACGCGTTGCATTTACCGCCACCTGGTCAAGCTGCGGCAGCTGGTAAAACAGAATTCGTGGCGCTGCATCTTTTGGAAATTCTCCATCCTCCATCGCTTTCTTAACAAGAGCTTTCAATCCTAAAAATGCAATGGCTTGAGAACTATCAATTTCCTCATCTGTTGGTGAGTCCTTCAGCAGGTCACGATAATTTTTCATCCATGCTCTCATGCGTTCATTATCGATGCCTCCTATTCGGAAGAAAAGCGTTACCGGCTGCATGGCACCATCGCCTTCTCTACCTTTCACGTAAGGTGCTCCTGACCATGCAACAATATCGGCGTCGGCAGAACAGTCAATGATGATCTTTGGTGAAATGGCCTGCCTCCCTGATTTATTTTCTATAATAACACTTTCTACAACGGATCCATTCCTGGTAACACCAACCGCCCAGGTATGAAGCAACAATTCAACACCGGCTTCCTGAACCATCTTAAAAAGAAGGTATTTCATACCCTCTGGGTCAAACGGGGTCATGGATGCGTTATCGAACGTTAGATCCGTTACGTGTCCCATTGAAGATTTCAATTCAACGAGTCTCTCAACAAGCTCACCGGCAATTCCTCTAATGACTTGTCTTCCGTTTACATCATGAAAGGTGAACATAGGATTCACCATGGCTATGGTTAAGTTCCCTCCCAGGAAGCCATATCTTTCCAGCAATAAAACGCTTGCCCCGTTTCTCGCTGCTGCTATGGCTGCACCAAGTCCTGCCGGCCCTCCCCCAACAACAAGTACATCAGGCGTAGCAATGACAGGTATTTCTCGTGTTTCCTCTTTTATAAAAGTGACCATGATATTTTAGTTTTTTCAGTTACGTTTATTCGTATATGTAAAAGGTGATGGAAAAATTTATAATGGAAGTATGCTTGAGATTTGTTTGTTTAAGGATGAATATGACTGCTTTTTCCAAAGATTCTTATGAGATGAATGACCAATCCCACTATATGAATGAACAAGCGGTGACAAATCGCCAGACGAGCGACGAAAAATAGCGAAGTGACAAGCGATAAGGTGCTCAGGAACTATCGAAAGCCACACCGCATTTCAACACCCCTATTCCCCTTACAAAAACATGTCCGTTCATTTTCCTCTCTTCATGCCCGGGCAAAGGAACAGGGATAATGTTATTTCCATTCCGGATTCTGCTCCAGCTTTGGATTTGCCAGCACTTCATCCAATGGAATTGGAAAATACCTGTGCTTTGGCTGGGGACTTCTTGTGGGATAAACATTGTTCACCGCAAGCGGCACCACTTGCAAGAAGGTGTTGGTTCGTGTCAGATCGTACCATCTGTCACCCTCGGCAAAAAACTCCCAGGATCTCTCCTGCAATACAGCATTGATAAACTGGTCCCGAGAAAGGGAAGCTTGCAAGTCAGAAATTTCGGCTCTATCTCTAACCCGATTGATGTAACCGTATGCTTTAAGAGTGGGTCCATTTAACCGGGCTTCCGCTTCAGCCGCAATCAAAAGCGCATCAGCGTAACGAAGGATTGGAACATTGGCCCTGCTTCCCAAGGCATCGGTTCCTTCAGGATCCTGGTACTTCTTTACCAGCACTCCCTGTGTTGTGATAGGTGTGATACTCCTTTGTGGCACAACAACACCCTGGCGATTGACATAGTTGGTATCGAGTAATTCCCGACGCTCATCCTGTGGATTGAATGAATCAAAGAAGGCCTGGTAAGCGAAAATAGACCCGAAGCTTAACTTCGCATAATCGATACCGGCACTATTGGGAGGACCAAACAAGCCGGTGAAAAAAGTAAAGCGAGCCCCCGGTCCACTTTCCCCCTGAAAAGCAAACAGGATCTCTCTTGCAGCCTCGGTTTCTTTGGTAAAATCGTACAAGTCGTTAGGATCTTCAAGCAGGCCTACATTAGGATCGTTTATCACTGCTTCTGCTTTTGCCAGTGCCGTTGCCCAATCCTCATTGTACAAAGCGGCTTTGGCATACAGGCAAAGTGCCGCCTGTTTTGATGCTCTTCCTTTTTTAATTGCCGGGAAAGAAGGCAATGCTTCAACAGCCTTGTCTAAATCGGCATATATCTGTGCATACACTTCTTTGGGATTACTTTTCCCAACATAGATGGTAGAGTCACCTCTGCTTGGTAATACCCGTACAGGCACAGACCCAAAATTTTTCGTCAGGTACCAGTGGTATAATGCCCGTAAGAAATACGCTTCCCCAATAATCTGTTTTCTTCTTTCAGCATTCATTTGCGTGTTGGGCACTTCTGCAATCACCCAGTTTGCCCTGTCAATGCCCCTGTAAGCATCCTGCCAGATAGCCTGCGGTGATTCGCCCAGTCTTCCAAAACTTTTAAATACAGAATAGTCAGCATCGTAGGTAAACTGCGTCAGCGCATTCCGGCCTACGACAGGTCTTGGATAAAGCTGATCTGCACTAAAATCAGAAGCCACCATCGTAACCATTCCATGCAGCGGCGCTAAAGGTGCATACGCTGCCACGAGAGCGGCTTCAGCATCTTGTTCTGTTTTATAAAATGTATTTGTGTAAATTTCAGAATACGGCTTTTCCGCTAATTTGCTGCAACCTGCAAGAGCCAGTATTCCAACCAGTATTGTTATGATTCTCATTTTAATAAATCTTTTTTGAATGAATTATAAGGATACACGCAAGCCAACAATCCAGGACTTTGCCACCGGGTACACGCCATTGTCTGCACCCAGGATGGTATTGCTTCCACCAAACGCATTCACCTCGGGATCGTAGCCACTGTAGTCGGTGATGGTGAGCAGATTGTTTGCACTCACGTACAACCTGGCCTGTTTGAAGACAGAGAAATTCCGAAAGTTGTAACCCAGCGTTATGTTCTTGATCCGAACAAATGACCCGTCTTCGATAAACGTGTCGCTGTATGGCAGGCGACCGTTTACAAAGCCACTGGCATACTGCTGAGAAGGATTGGTTGGCGTCCACCGGTTCACCATAACCGCTAATTGGTTGCGCTGCCCCAAAGGATTTTCCAACGCATACCGCATCAGGTTGATGACATCAGCCCCCTGCACACCTGTAATCAGCGTACTCAGATCAAAGCCTTTCCACCTTAGTGATGTTGTTGCGCCAAATATAAAATCAGGATTAGGGTTGCCGGTGATAATACGGTCATCTGCAGTAATCACCTTATCACCATTTACATCTTTCACTTTATGTCCACCCAATCTGCCATCAGAACCGGGAATGAAAGGTTCGCCGGTTTGGTAGATTCCATCAAACACATAAGTTCTGAATACACCCACCGGTTCACCTACGCGGAGTACCGAATAATTGGTCCGGGCATTTTCCTGCGCTGTTCCGTCAAGCGACAGCACTTTATTGCGGTTAACCGTGAAATTGCCGCCCAGGTCCCACTGAAGATCACCATCCAGGATCCTGGCGTTGAAAGCCAGCTCCACCCCACGATTCTGCAGTTGCGCATAATTTCCGGTCATGCTTTCGTATCCGGAAGACAACGGCAGGCGTCTCACAAACAACAGGTCATCAGTTCTTTTATTGTACACATCAGCCACCAGACTTATCCTGTTTCTCAACAAAGAGATATCAAGACCGAAATTTACCTGCGTCGATTTCTCCCATCGTAAGTCGGGGTTGGGAATGCCTGTGGGACGGATGCCTACATTGAATGATCCTCCTTCCAGGAAGTAGTTGTCGCCGGCATTGTTTGCCACGGTTGCCAGGGACTGGTATGGGCCCAGGGCACCGGCATTTCCGGTGATCCCGTAACTTGCTCTCACCTTCAAGTCAGAAAGGAAATCTACCGATTGCAGGAAGGGCTCCTCGATGATTCGCCAGGCCACGGCCACTGCCGGGAAAAAGCCATACTTGTTATTTTCACCAAACTTGCTGGAACCATCCACCCTGGCTGTAAGGTCAACGTAATATTTATCCCGGAAGCCATAGTTTAACCTACCCATGTAGGAATCAAGCCGCTCCTCCTGCTTACCCGATCGAACCGATCTGTTAGCTGCCAATTGCAACGCCTCATTCTGTGTGGCATCATTGGGAAAAATACTGGCATTGATTTCATTGAAGCTCCACCGTTCTTTTTGGGTTCCGAAAACACCCGTTGCAGTCAGTGAATGCTCATTGGCCCAGGCCTTTTTGTAGGTTAAAATACTTTCGTGCATCAGCAGCTGATTGTAAGAATTCGTCTTACTGCCGCTTCCTCCACCTGCCAGGAGCTGCGATTGGCTCAGGTTACTTCTTGGAGAGTAAAAATCATACAGGCCGCTTCCCAGATCTACATTGAATGCTGCACGGTAGGTAAAATTTTTCAGAAAGCTGACTTCTCCAAAAACGTTGGACAAAACCCTGTTCTGCCTGTCTACCCGCGTTTCGTTCAGGTAAGTCAAAGGATTAACGACCTCTGCATAAAATCCGTTTCTCTGGTCAAGAAAAGGATAAAGGGAACCATTGTCCCGGTAGGGTTGTAACGTTGGCGGTGCAGCCAGCGTAGCACCCAGGATTGCCTGTACGGTACCGTAATTATCTGAATTGGAAGGGGCGGTATTGACGCCGTTATTGTTGGAAACACTTCCGTAGGTACTTGTTCCCACTTTCAACCAGGGGGTGATGGAATGATCGAGGTTCAGCCGTAAAGAATACCGTTTGAAACCCGTATTTCTAATAATACCCTGTTGATCAAAGTAGCCAAAAGACAAGGCCATGGTGGTACGCTCCGAACCCCCTGAAATGGACAACTGGTGGTCCTGAATGGGAGCCCGCCTGAATACCAGGTCCTGCCAGTCGGTTCCTTTTCCCAGTGCATCCGGATTATCATAAACAGCCCGGCCATAAACGTCGTTCTCCAGCCGTGCAAACTGGGAAGCATCCAAAACATCCAACCGTTTGCTTTCCCGCTGTACGCCATAATAGCTGTCATAACTCACCGTCGTGCCTGTTCTTCCTCTTTTCGTGGTGATCAGTACGACTCCATTGGCACCCCTGGCACCATAAATCGCTGTAGAAGAAGCATCCTTCAAAACCTCAACGGATTGAATATCATTGGGGTTGATCAAAGAAAGTGGGCTAACCTGGTTGGGCCCTCCGCTGTTACTGAACTGAATCCCATCAATCACATACAGCGGCTCCGAAGTTCCATTGATTGAATTCGTTCCCCTGATCCTGATGCTGACATTGCCGCCTGGTGCCGCCGAATTCTGTGTTATCTGAACACCGGACACCCTTGCCTGCAGCCCCTGTGCAAAGTTGGCATTCGGCGTTTGTCTTAATTCCTCCGCTTTAACAGAGGCAATTGCTCCGGTCGTTTCCCTTCTCCGCCTGGTTCCGTATCCAACCACCACCACATCACTCATCACCTGGCTGGAACTTTCCAACACCACCTGCATGAGCCTACCGGGAGTGATTGCCTGTTCCTTTTCTTTGTAACCTACTGACGAGAAGACAAGAAAATTAGAATTAGGACCTATATTAATCGAGAATGATCCCGATGAATCTGTCGAAGTCGCGTTTGAAGCGCCTTTCACTTGCACAGAAACACCTGGAATTCCCAAGCCTTCCGTGTTTGAAACTTTTCCTCTGATAACATTTTGGGCAAATAAGCCAATTGATGAAATCAGCGTAACAAAGCAAGCAAGAAAATAAGGTGTGCAGTTTTTAATCATACAGCAAGCGTTTTGAAGATGTGCTTTAATACTTAACGAATCGAACATAAGAAACAATTCTCAAGAAATTGAGAATTAAAATGATTATTTTTTCTGCAACTGTTCCCAATATGAGTGCAACTGTTCCCAATACTTACTTGTTTTTCCCAATTATTTTACCATAATTCGAGAACATTATTATCTTTGAAACAACTTTTTCTTTTATATGAGAAAATCGACAGTCACCATCATTGATATTGCACGTGAATTACAAATATCAAAATCCACCGTATCAAGAGCACTCGCCGGCCATCCAAACGTGAAAGCAGAAACGAGGGATAAGATTTTAAGTCTTGCCGACCAAAGAGACTACCAAAAGAACATCCTTGCCAGTGGCTTTTCAAACCACAAGACAAAAGTTGTAGGCATCATTGTTCCGGAGTTATTTTCAAACTTTTACCCTTCTATTATCATCACTGCCCAGAGAGAGCTGGTAGATGCTGGCTATCAAGTAATTATCTGTAATTGTAGTGAATCCTATGAAAATGAAATAGCAAACGTAAAGCTGCTTCTTTCGCAACAAGTAGATGGGATTATAGCCTCACATACGAAGGAGACAAGAAACTTTGATCATTTCAAACTTGTTCAGCGAAGGAACACCCCTTTAGTGATGTTCAACAGAGTACCGGAATCATTAACGGTACCGAAAGTTGTTATCAATGACTATGAAGCTGCATTTCAGGCTGTTGATTTTCTGGCTCAGACCGGTTGCAAAAGAATTGCCCATTTAGCAGGACCAGATTCCTTACTCAACAGCAAACTTCGATTGCAGGGTTATTTAGATGCTTTAAAAAAGAATGGATTACCTGTTGATGAACAACTAATCATATCATATGATCTCTCTACTGAAAAAGTAAAAATCTATGTAAAACATTTTTTAGACTTAGACTACCCCCCTGATGCCATCTTTACTATAAATGATTCAACTGCTATTGCTGCAATGGAGATTATCATTTCGAAAGGTCTAAAAATCCCCGACGATATCTCAGTGGTTGGATTTGGCAACTATTATTCAGCAACTTTGATGTCTCCAGGACTTACCACAATCACTCAGCCTACTTCAGAGATGGGTAAAATTGCAGCAGAGTTATTGATCACCGAAATGAAAGAAACAGGAGATACTTCAATGAAATCAGACGTGTATAATTCTACAGTACTTAAAGCTGAATTAACCATAAGAAGTTCAACAAAGAATAAAATTTAAAAATAATTTTATCAAAGAGGTTAGCTTTCGAGAAGGGATAATTGAATTGCTAGCTCTGGCTGCCGACCAAATATTGCGTTTTCTGAATGTGACCGAATGATATAAAGCTGAGTTTTCCTTTTAAGGCCTTTTCTTGAGGGGCAGATTGCAAACATCTAATGAAAATCTTGAATACGTGAGATGCAAGTAATCCTATCCTTTCTTATTTCCTTAAAAGAAAAAGAGATTAATTAATGCAGGTTTGAAACTTGAATAATTATTGGCATCTATACAATAAAGTTTCAACGCTACCCCTTATTTAGCCCAATAAGAAAAATGCCTCGTAAGTTATTGAACTACAAGGCAAATACATTTTTAAAAGTAGCCCCAAGGTTCGAAAACTCGAACCTTTTACTCCAAGATTTACGGGACTTATGCCCCTTATTGCGTATTAACGGGTAAAACTGACCAGTAAAAGGTTCGAGTTTTTCAAGGTCTATTCTCGACTATCTAACGATCGTAGATTGATGCCAAGAGGTCGGCTGAGGTGTGGTTTCTTTGAAAATGGCCTTGCAGGTTGGTAATCCGGTAGGCGGCATCAATGGCTTGTCGGGCATTTGAAGTGGTCAAGAAAACAAAAGGAATTGATTTTTTGCATAAGTGATCCTTTTGATAGCATAGCAAAGGTTCGCATGTCTGAATGCCGACAGTCAATGTTAAGTGTAGTAGATAAAAGGTCTTAAGAAAAAGCCTCCGTTATGCACAGGTAGTCGTGGCCCATTAATCAACCTCGTGGCTGTTTTGCCTTTAGTTCTATTTATTTATTTGTGATTTTATGCCAAAACAATCAAAGGAGTTTGTCCCTCATATACCAACTCGTTGATTAGGAATTTCCGGAAGAGTTGATCCGATAATAAGCGTGAGCCTTTTTGTACGATCAGCATTTCATCCATCCTGTTATTTATCACCTTCTTGATGTCTTCAAAAGGATTGGCACCTTCGTAAATGGCAGTTTCGGTATTATATCTTTCGGCAAACAAATCAGATAGATCTTGAAGTTGCTTCTCTATTCCATGTGTTTTTTCATTCGGTTTTGCCAAATAAAAAAAGGTTATACTCGTGCTTTTATTTTCAAGGAAGGCAAAAAATTTATTCAATTCCGAAATATTCATAGGATACTTTTCAGTTACAGCTACGAAAATTTTTTTCTGGGAAAAGGTTTCAATTTCTTTTGGCAATGCCACAATTAGGTTTTTCGTGTTATCAATAACTTCCAGTGCAACGCTACCAACAAACAGCTTTTTCAATAATCCTGTACCTTTCAGCCCAATGAAAATCAAATCCTCAAATTCCTCTGCTAATATTTTAGATAGGGTGATCTGTAAGGGCTGCTCTGAAACTGAATAGGAAACTTGTGTATCTGGAGGCACTATACTATTTGCAAGCAATTTTAATTTTTGACGTGCCTTTTTATTGGTGTATTGAGCAATATGCAGTCTGCTTTCATTATCTGTGAGTGCAGGTGCTAATACTATGGCCTGGTGAACCAACAGGAGTTGTGCATCTACTTTTTTACTCCATTCTGAGGCATATTTTAGCAAGCTGCCAGAGTATTCTGAAAAGTCAATGAGTATAATAAACCGTTTTCTCATATCAGAATGTTTATAGCACATCAATAGGATTGTAAAGCCCGTCGCAACTTTGGTAAAATCTTGGTGAACTGCCTATTTGGACATATGTTCCGTTTCGTTTAATTATAGCAATAAAGTTACTTTCAGAAGAATTAAATTGATATTTTCCGTACCTCCGTTCTAATGAAAGTCTAACACCAACGCTGTAAATCTTTCTTTTGTTTGAAATAACTTTGTACAACCCGGAAAAGGTCTGGCTTATCATGCCGTGAAGTTGGTGGTTCCAATAAATCGCAGACTATGTTTAAGAGCAGAAGTCAAAAGAGCTTGGGTGTTTTTTTATTATTATCCATTTATTTTGGATTGATATATCTGAGGTCTTCAGATATGTTAACCCCTTTGTTGTACTGGACACTTCTTATTCTTACCCCGATTTTATTAAGTCTGCTTTTCCGCTTCTTTAACAGATGATGCGCTAAGGACCGGCTATAAAAGATTCGCCCTTCGTATTTATTGTGACCTGCTATCTTTGCGGCGTTGAAAGGGATTCTTCTATATCTTTTTTGTCTTGTATTTTTCTCTGCGTCAGCGGCTCCCACCTCCCAAGGTAGAGATGAAGCAGCAAAGCAGAAAACTGCGTTCATCAAGGATGCGAACGAGAACAATAACTGCATTGTCTTCCTTTATGACAGAAGATTACACCAGCTAGCCTTTCGGTCGAACAGAACCGACTCGTCATCTCACGGCAGGGAAGTTCTGCCTGACCATTTTAGCTGTTTCCCGTTTCAACTTTCTCTTTACTGTCCGTATGCTGTTATGCTCCTGGAACGGAAAAAGTCTTCTACCTGGCTTTATCAAATCAAACAAGACAGGCTCTTTCCCAAACATCATTTCTGGTAAAAGTTTGTCATTCCTCCCGTTTATTTTCCAGTTACACTGAACAGCCATCGGCTGTTTGCAACTTTTTATCCTTTAAATCTAAAACATGTCAGAACTATATACTGCCGTAATTGGCATCGGAATCCTTATTGTCATACTCTTCCTTTTTTGGAACGCAAACAGAAAGAAAAAAAAGAAAGAAGAGGCGTTTGATAAATATTTTCAACAGCAAGTTGACCAGCATAAGCTTAGCATTGATACAAAAGACGTACTACGTGACTTTGTACTGGCCCTCGATAAAAACAATAAAAAGCTACTGTACATAAAAAATTTCAACGAAAATCCGGAAAGCATCCTGATTGATTTGAACGAGGTGCGAAACTGCAAGGTGACAGAAAACGTACAAACTTTTTACTTGGATGACGAAAAGAAACAGAAAGATAGCTTTATTGCGCAGATTGCACTGGAACTAAGCTATTCAAAGACCGACGAGCGCTTCGTCATCACCTTCTATGACTATATTGCCCATGGCATTAATCTAATGAGGGAAATGCGCCCAAGAGCGGCATCTTGGGAGAAAAGGATAAAAGAAGTAATTGGTAAGGTAAAGGCATAAAGTTAAAAAAGCCTATGGCTCATCTACCACATCTCATAGCGGATTTGGCATTAATACTAGGGGCGGCGGCCCTGGTCACATTGCTTTTTAAGTGGCTCCGCCAGCCCCTGGTATTGGGCTATATCATCGCAGGCTTTCTGGTAGGTCCTTACTTTACACCCCTACCTACCGTTTATGAAGCGGAAAACATCCGCATATGGGCTGAGATCGGCGTTATCTTCCTTCTGTTCAGCCTCGGCCTGGAGTTTAGCTTTAAAAAGCTGATCAAGGTAGGAGGTTCGGCTTCGATAACGGCCCTGACCGAGGTAATTGTGATGGTATTGATCGGCTACGGGATTGGTCGTTTGCTGGGATGGAACAGCATGGACAGCTTGTTTTTGGGTGGCATTTTATCTATCTCCTCTACCACCATCATCATCCGGGCATTCGATGAACTTGGTGTGAAGGCCAGGCATTTTGCGGTTCTGGTATTTGGGGTTTTGATCGTTGAAGACCTGGTAGCCATTGTCCTGCTTGTCCTGCTTTCCACACTGGCGGTCAGTCAGCAATTTGCCGGCACGGAAATGCTCTTTTCGATCCTCAAGCTGCTTTTTTTCCTGGTCATGTGGTTTCTGATGGGCATCTTTCTGATCCCCACCTTCCTTCGGCGGACAAAAAAGTTGATGAACAATGAAATGCTGTTGATCGTTTCCCTGGCGCTTTGTTTACTGATGGTGGTCTTGGCCCACCAGGCGGGATTTTCGCCGGCGCTGGGTGCATTCATTATGGGTTCGTTGCTGGCCGAAACAACAAAAGCAGAACGAATTGAACACCTGATTCAGCCGGTCAAGGACCTGTTCGGAGCGATATTTTTTGTATCAGTTGGGATGTTGATTGATCCAAGCGTACTGGGCGAATATGCAGTCCCCATTTTTATTTTGTGTTTGGTTACCATCGTTGGCAAAGTGCTGAGTACAACGATCGGTGCGTTACTCTCCGGCCAGACCCTGCAAACCTCTATTCAGGCGGGGTTCAGCCTGGCGCAAATTGGGGAGTTCTCCTTTATTATTGCCACACTGGGGTTAACCTTGGGGGTGACCAGCAATTTCCTCTACCCGATAGCGGTTGCTGTGTCGGCGGTTACAACGCTTACCACGCCTTACCTGATCAGGTCTTCTACTGTTTTTGCAGGCTGGTTACAGAAAGCTTTACCGCAAAACCTCGTGGCCCGGCTTTCCCGGTACAGTTCCGAAACCAGGGTGGTCAGCCATGCCAGCGAATGGAGAGTATATATGCGCAGTACCTTGATGAATGTTGTTCTGATCAGTATCATATTAATGGCCATTGTGGTGGTCACGTCGAGATACCTGCTTCCTATCCTGGCAGATGAACAACCCCCGTCCGTCCTGGTGAAAGTGAGTGCTACCCTGATGTCGCTGATGATGATGCTGCCTTTTCTTTGGGCGTTGGCCGTGCGGAATCCGTCTGCCGTTTACAGGAGAATGGTGACAGAAAACACGTACCGGAGGCCCTTGGCCATTGTGCGTATCCTGCGGCTATGCCTGGCTACGCTGTTCGTTGGCCTGCTTTTCTTCCAGTTTTTTGATTTTACAGTAGGGATAATTGCCTCGCTCATCATTACTGCCGTGGTGTTACGCTTTTCCAGCCGGATACACCGCTTCTATAACAGGATTGAATCCCGCTTTCTGAACAATTTCAATCAACGTGAAATTGCTGAATCGGTTCGGAACCGGATTGAACTGGCCCCCTGGGATGCGCATATTATTCCGGTCACCATTGGGCCTGATGCCACCTGCATAGGTAAAACACTGGAGGAACTCCGGTGGAGGGAAAAAGCCGGCGTCAATGTAGTTTTAATCAAAAGAGGAGAATTTCAGATACCGGTCCCGGACAAGTGGGAGCGCATTTACCCGCAGGACGAACTGCTGATTCTTGGAACCGACCGGCAGTTGAAGAAAGTACAGGCTTTGATCCGGCCACATGGCCACAATGAAAGCGGAAGCATCAGGGGAGAGGTTTCCCTGCTTCAATACAAACTACGGGGGACAAATAGCCTGGTTGGGAAAAACATCAGGGAGACGGGCATCCGGGAAAAGGCCAATTGCCTGGTGGTGGGGATTGAAAGAGGAAACGAAAGAATCTTAAATCCTGACTCGGATGCTGTTTTTGCAGCGGGTGATGTGGTGTTTGTGGTGGGCGAAAAAAGGAAAACAGACCAATTGTTTGCCGAATAGGGCAGACTGCCTTTAGATTAGTTGAAACGAAAAAAGCTGCCAAAATGTTTGAGATACAAATAGACGGCAACGCCGCATAACACTAAGCCAAAAAAATTGGAGAGGGTGATAAAAATACAAACAAAGCAAAATAAAAGACTTTGTGCTAGGCGAACATCCTCTAAATGCAGTTCGGGAGCAGAGGATTCATCCATGTGTTTCTCAGATAAACGCCAGCAAATAAATTTATCAATCTGAACCTGTGAAAGCAACAAGGCTACAATGGCAATTTTAAGCAGCATTGCGCCAAATGTGTTGATCAATGGATGATCCATTTTTTCGATTGGCAAAAACATAGCATAAGCTTTTGGAAAAAGGGAGTAGACGACGATCATCACCGTAAAATTAATCACCAGCACCTGATAAACATGGTGAAGAACGTGAGGTCTGTTGATTCGTTTGTTTTTGCGTAAAAGTTCCGTATTAAGGCCGAACAGGCCCCCGAAAACAAACCGGAATGCTCTCCAGAAAAAATAGATCCAGATGAAGATGGCCAAAAAGCTAAGCATATATATCTGTAGATAGTCTGCCGTCATAACCTGCTTTTTACATCAAGAATTTCAAACGCTTTTTCCAGTTCGTTTTTATTGTCTGCCAAAAGATACACCTGATCGCCAGCTAATATCTTGGTTGATCCAATTGGCTGTAGAAACGTTTCTCCCCGTTTGATGGCCATGATATGTACCGTATAAGGAATATTAAGATCAACAATTTTTCGATTGGTAACCTTCGAGCCGTCCTCGATAAACACCTCTTCCATCTCTGATTTTACTTTATCAAAATCACCCACGCCAGGTAGATCTCTTCTCTTTACAGAAGGTGGTAAAGCCACACCTAATAATTTGGCGATATACGATAAGGTCGTTCCTTGCAGCAGTACAGAAGAAACGGAAATAAAAAACACCAGGTTAAATATGGCATTCGATTTTTCCAGTCCTGCAAGCATAGGATAAGTTGCAAAAACAATAGGAACAGCACCACGGAGACCGACCCAGGAAATAAACAGTTTGCTGCGGATGTTCATCCGGAAAAATACAAGTGAAGCAAACACACCGACCGGACGAGCTACCAACATCAAAAATATAGCGATCAATAAGCCCCAGCCTGCCACCGAAAGCATTTGTGAAGGAAAGACAAGGAGGCCTAACGTAAGAAACAGGATAATTTGCATAAGCCAGGCTTGTCCTTCGAAGAACCGAATGATGCTTCGCCGGTGAATGAAATTACTATTGCCAAGAACGACAGCGGAGAGGTAAATAGCTAAAAAACCGTTGCCGCCTATCAGATCAGTGATTGAATAGGTGAAAAAGGCCAAGCCAATGAAAAGAACGGGGTATAAGCCATCATAATCAAGGTTAATACGATTGGCAATTAATTGGCTCGCTTTCCCCATCCCGATACCAAAGGCAGCACCTATCAGAAACTGACGAATCAACATCGGAAATAGCTCCCAAATATTCATTTCAGCATTGGCCACAAGACCAGTAAATGCAATTGTGAGGAAATAAGCCATTGGATCATTGCTGCCGCTTTCTAATTCCAGGACCGGACGAAGTGAACCTTTTAGCCCCACTCCTTTGTTTCGCAATATGGAAAAAACGGCTGCCGCATCAGTGGAAGAAACAATGGAGCCCAGAAGAAGTCCTTCCAATACCGAAAAATCCAAGATGAAATAAGCAAACATGCCAACCACAAAGGCTGTAATAAATACACCGATAGTGGACAGTGCTATCCCTCTCCATAAAATCGGCTTGATGCTCCTCCAGTCAGTGTCGAGCCCGCCGGAAAAGAGAATAAAGTTGAGGGCCGTAATACCAACAAATTGTGCCGTATAGGCATTGTTGAAATGAATCCCACCAACTCCCTCTGAACCTGCTAATATACCAATGACCAGGAATAAGATCAGGGTAGGGACCCCTACCCGGCTGGACGTTTTACCGGCCAAAATGCTTATCAATAACAAAACTGATCCAATCAGAAGAATATTTCCGGATGTTGCTGTCATCACCACTGATTAATGTTCAGAACACGATTTTTATTTAAGTCCATTATGCTGATGGGCAAACCGCCAATCAGCACAGCTCATTTGTAATCCTTACTATTAAAATTGGTGGTTTACCAAAACCCATGAAATGGGTAGTTATGGCTAAGGGTTTGAATACCACATAGGTTTTTGTGTAGTTTAAACGACCTATGGTTCGCATATATCCATGAAGAAAGAAAGGCTATGGGGCTCGAAACACTAAAAGGTGATCGCATAAGCCGGTTGTTCCGCTCACCAAAGGTTATACACTCTTTATCAATCAAATTGTCTGGCAAAGCACTTTTGCAGAGCGAGGTAAAAAATTTACCAGCCATCTTCAAGCCTTCAAATTTGACTGGTGCAATGGCAGGCCACGAACTTTTATTGGCAACACATAGGAGTGCAAACCCAACAAAGAAACATATCGTGCAAACCCTTTTCACTGGTTTCAAAAATATTAAAACTTAGTCTATCTGTGTCAGGCTTTTACCAAGGCTGAATTGCAATGCGAAAAATGGACTCGCGGCGGCGTGATTCATCACTTTCATTATAGTATTTAGTCGTTTCGCCACGGGTACATTTTAATAAGGAAAAGCATCTTTCCCCAACCAGCATACCAGCAAACGTACCGCTACGATTAGAAGAGTAAGTATTTTTCTGTTGTTGCTAATAATGCTTAGATGCCTTATCGAATTATAAATCCATCCTTTTTATTGCCTGCCCAATCATGTGTGATTGAATTGTGTAACGAACTACTTAACCTACAGTCTGTTTAATGCCAGGAAGGCAAATTTTAAGTGTACTTAGATTTGGAGCAGAATTTGATAAATTTACACTGGTTTTTCATAGGATATTGGATTTTACACGAGGCTGCATTTCCATGCGGCCTTTTTTATTCTTTTGTTCATTTGTTTAATATGGAGAACGAAGTTCACATTGCCGGTGCCCTGCAGGGCAAGCGTTCTTTGACAGAACCAAGCCCTCGTGCATGATTGCACTGGAAAAGAAGCAAGCGTAGGCTGCTTCATGATTAAGAACATTGAAGAAGTGCAGCCTACACATTGCTTGCAATTGAAAGAGCTATGAGAGTTGCGGCAAAACCGTGCCAACGTACAGTAGGTGTGCATAAGCTGTGAATGAGCAATTTTTTATTCTATCAATTCTGGCTTCCTACCTTTCTTCACCGCCTCTGTTTTACTGAAAAATAGAACAACGATCTTCTAAACGAGCGAACAAGGTATAGTCGCTGTAAAAAACTTTCAATTTTCAAATACTCCTTCTTTATCTTTTAAAATAGAATAGATTTTACTTTCGGCATAGGACTGCGTTATTTTCTCCTGCTCTAACCTTATATCATTTTCTCGCAGGTACTGATAAAGCTGCTGCTCCTTATTTGTCAACATGTGCAGATTTTGATTAGCACACCTTTCTCCCTTACTATGCCCGAAACTATCTAATGTTTCCTGATCCATCATCAAAGCAACAGCGTTTGTAAAGTATGTTCTAAATTGATTTAAGATTTGAAAACCTTGCGCATCAATATCTCCCCAGTAATAAAACTGCTTATCATCCAGCCATCCGATATTCTTTAAATAGCTAACACTAAAGCCACCCCCGCTCCAAATAGCCACTGTTTGTGGTAGCTGCGGAAGAGTGAGAAAGTTCATTAGGTTTTCTGTGACTAAAACTTTCTTACAGACGAGATTAAAAGTTGAAAATTCAGATAATGGCAAGGACATATCGCTTACGCCTGACAATGGAGAAACCTCTCCATCTAAAAATCGAATTCTAATCAAAGGCTCAGCATATTTTAAATTAAAGCGCAATTCAAACTTATTCTCATCATAATTGATGGCGCCGGGTATCAGAAACTCTAAAAGAGACTGGATTAATGGTTTATTCGCCTGAATATATTTTGTATGAACCTCGATTGGCAATTGTCTGATGTAAAGATCAGGACAAGGATTTTGAATGAAATATTTGCAGACTTTAAGAGTGTCTTCCCAAGTGTTATGTTCAATCAACCTTAATGGATTGCTCTTAATCCATTCAACCAGCCTTGGAAGTACTAACTTGATCAAAGAAAAGTTCGCAAGGAAATGGCTATACTCCTTTTGCTTAGAAATCAACTTCAGATAATCCTCTAAAGTTTCAATGCTGATCTTTTCCGGAACTAGCTGTCTACCGATTTTCTCAAATTGCCTTTCGCCAAGAATAACTCTATAACCATAACCCTTGTACTCTTTGGAATTGTCTCGCAACAATTGGATACTGCTCTTATAATCACTCAGCTTGCTCAGGATGTCCTTTGAGCTAATTTTTCCTAATCTTGTTATTTCCCTTGGAAAAGGCTCAATTTCATCTATCGTTGAAATCAAAACATCCTTCCACCATTTCAAGCATTGGTCTTTTATTTCATTAGGCGTTACCATTTACCAACTCTTTAATTTGAACTCCCTCCACAGAAACATTGTGCAGAAGCTTTTCAGCTTTATACGCCTCTACCGCCAAATTTTGAATCTCGGAGTTATTACCTTCAGTATTTGACACATAGTGAACCGATTTTATATAGTTCTCAATGATGTGTATTTTTTGAAGTGGAGTGACAATAAGTAACTGCAAATTGAGCTTTTTGAAAAGTTCTAGCCCATATTCGGCACTCGAGTCACTTCCCTTTCCAAATGCTTCATCAATAACTGCAAACCTGAAGGAGCGGCTCCTGGGTTCTCCATAGGTTAGGCCAAATTGATACGCCAATGCTGAAGCAATAATTGTATATGCCAGCTTTTCTTTTTGTCCACCGGACTTGCCGGAACTACCTGCATAAAACTCCTTTTCGGAATTATCGGCAATGTATCTTTCCATCGCATTAAAGTCAAACCAATTCCTAACATCAGTGACCTTGTTCGTCCATTCTACATCTTTCGATTCATTGCATCTAAATCTGTTCAGAATTTTTTGGACATCATTGAATCTATCTTCCGTGTAGGCATCATTCGTGTCTAAGATATTGCTGTAACAAGCTTTTAGGTCATCTCTAAATCTTTTTATCTCAATGTCTTTGTTTCTGTCGGCTATCAGTTCAATATAAGTCCCTTTATTAAACTCAATAGCTTTTAGATGTTCATTTATATTCTTGATCTTTTCTTTTATGGACTTTTCATGAATATCAAGCTTATTGTCGAATGCAACGATGTCGTCAATAGTATTCTTGTTCAGCATTGTTTTCAACGTTGCTTCATGAGCTGGCAAGCCTTCGTTCATAATCTTTTCAAACTTCCACAAATATTCAGGTAACGATTCTATTTCAGGCGTCACATCCAAAGTGTCCGACGGAAATTGATCATTGTACTCCTTCATTTGACTAATTATCTTATCCCGCACGCCATTTTGTTTGTCTGATGCTACTTTTCGCTGATTTGTCTTTTGTTTGTGGAGTTCGTCTCTGACCTTAATGATGTTCTTAATCGTAAGCTCAATGCCATTAAGCTCATTTCCCAAAATAGGAAAGTATTTTTCTCTTTCGCCTTGGGACAGCAAATCCACCATATTATCACACTCAATTACATCAGCGTAATATTCATTGAGTTTACCGTCAAGATTTCCCTTTTCCTGATCTGCTTTTGACTTGGCCAGTTCAAGTTCTTTTACATCCCTGTTTACTTCCTCAAGGCGATTATTTAGCGTTTTAAGAATATTGTTACTATCCTGCAAATCATCTCTTTCCTTTTCCAACTGGTTAATTGTTGTTGCCTCATCTTGCCAGTTTAAATCGAACCAATTCTTATAGGTCAAAAGCTGACCAAGCTTGCCCTGAAGCTCTGTGTTCTTTTTCAACTCAGTGCTAAGGCTATCTATCTCTTCTTGAATTTCATCTTTGTTGTTTCTTAGTTCGTTTAAATGCTTCTGTAAAGCCAGAATTTTGTCATGGTTAGTCCATCCTAAAACAAAATTTTTCCTATCCCACAAATCTCGTCTGTCATCTTTAGTATGCTTTTTTCCTCTTTTCATTTGTCCCTCTTTTGTCATCACGTCCCGCTTCTGCCGCTGGAACTCTTCTAAGGAAACGCATCGAAGGTTAAAATGAACTTCCAGTTCATTTTGAAGCCATTCTTCAAAATTGGTATTAGGCTTGATTTCAATTTTGTTGACTGCAGAGTCTTCGTCAGAATCAATATTTGAATTTCTATAATTGAAATTGTGAGGAACGGGGAAATAGTCAAGTTTAAGCCCCTTATTTCTATCTCGTAAAGTCTTAGCGTTAACATATTGGCTGACCGTTCTGTAATGTTTTTCTGGCACCAACATACTGATGCCAAAACCTCTTAACAATTTCTCCAGCGCTCCTTCCCATTCTTTTTCGTTGTCAGCAACTTTCATTAATTCACCGGCAAAAGGAATCTCATCCTCCAGAATATCAAGATCATTAGCAAGAGTTCGACGTAGACTTAAAAACTCTAAAGGAATCTGGTTTTCCCGGCTTTTTAACGACTCCAACTCTTTGCTGTCTCTTTCTATTTCGTCGATTATGTGCGACTTTTTTCCAACTAACGCACCGTGTTCTCCCAATATTTCATCATGCCTTTCCTGAAAGTCTTTGATCCTTTGTTCGGCATTTTTCAAATTCCGAAAAAAAGAAATTTCGGAATTTGATTGTTCTAAACCTGAGATAGTAGCTAAATCAGTGTATTCTTTGTGAAGCTTTTTCTTTTTATCTCTGAGTTCTGCCTTTACCCTTAGTTCGTTGGCTATTTGTTCTAATCGAGATCCGCCGTTTTCCCGGATACTTTGCTTTAAGTCCGTTATCGTGTCTCTTTTCTCATTCAATTGTGTATCGATGCTCGATAATTGCCCCTCCAGTTGCTGAAGTCTTCGTTCACAATACATGATTTCACTTTCAAGAATTGATTGTTTTTTGTAAGAAAAGAAGCTCGGTAGACATTGAAGAAGATTATCAATGTTTGTAATTGCTTCCTGGAAAGTTCTAAAGCTCTCACTAAGCTTAATCAATGGCAATAAAATGTCTTTTTGCCTCCTGGCTTGCTGTACAGCCGCATAAGCTTTGTTTAAGTCGTCAAATCTCTTCTTTAGGTCATCAATTTGAGCTTTGATTTCCGTCCTCTCAAGCATTTGCTCACGAACAAAAGAAGTCAAACTGCTTACAGACTTCATTGAGACGGTCTGGTAGAAAAGGTCAATCGCCTTATCAGAGTTCATTCCAAACAACTGTCGGAATCGCTGACTATATTTGGAGAAATTATCGTCAAACAATTCAACATGCGATAGTTCTTTCAATCGTTTTCTGAGGCCCTTGACATCCTCAATGTTGGTAAAATGCTCTTTGATTGAAAGCGAATTCTTTTCTCGAATGATTAAAAGCTTTTGCGCTTTATCATTTTCAATCCAAAAAACCTGTGCTAAAGCAACGTTGGATTGGTAGCCCTTGTTAATGAAATTTGCTATGATAACACTGAACGTAGCGTCTTCAGGATTACCATAACGCAGTGTAACGGCTTTTTCCCTGGATTCTCCGTCCTCATTTTTGGTATTCTTGTATTCACCTCTAATATAAGAGTATAGTGTTCGCTCTTTGCTTTCTGCACCCGCTGCCTTATTAAACGTAATTTTATGATGCGGAACAATAAGGCATGTTAAGGCATCCACAAGCGTCGATTTGCCCGAACCAACATCACCTGTAAGCAACGAATTGTTTCCATCAGGTTCGATTTTCCATATTTGGTTATGGAATGTTCCCCAATTCAGGATTTCAAGCGTTTGCAGGCGAAAGCCTATCTGGGTATTGTCAATATTGAATTCAAGTTCGCTCATTCGGCAGTTTGTTTGACGTAAGATTTAAGTCTTTCCAGCGAATCTCTCACAGTGTCACCATTCACAAAAGCCTTAATAATTCTATTTATTTCATATTGCTCCTCTTCGGTCTTCATTTTTCTAAGGAAACCTTCTTCCACCAGTTTCGCAATTGCAGATTCAATCTGCTTCTGCTGCTGGGCTTCGTTAGTGGTTTCTTTATAAAATGGCTTTGCCATATCTATAATAGCATCTTTTGTAAGAATTGCCTTGGAGGATTCACCTTCTCTGTCATTCTCGATCAGATGCTTTCTTAGCAACAAGCACAGAAGGGAAAAATGGTAATTCAGTTGTCTTTTTTCTATCAGCTTAGGATATTGCTCTTCCTCATCTTCACTTACTTTTTGCTTCAAGTAGGCGTATCCTTCGGATTTATCAATAACAACATCTAAAAAAATCTCTGAAAAGTATTTCTTTATGTCGTTTTCATTTTCTGGCTTAATAAGGTCATTCCACAGCTTTTCATTGTCGCTGTAAATAATTCCTTTCAGCAAGGCCACAAGCACATGGGAATAGGGCTTAATCATTTGCAAAAAATTATTTGTGGAATCCTAACTCGGTACTTCTTGTTTGTTTTGCTATTCTCAACTTCGATATATTCTGACTCAGATGACTTTATAACATGTTTTCCTTTTTCTTTCGATGCGATTTCAACATAGGCCACAACCTCCGCCACGCCTTTTGTTATCTTGTACTCTTTGATGAAATCAACAAAAGAAATCTGTTCTTTGCTTCTCAAAGCTGTTTTGATATTCTTTCGCAATTCGGCAATACTGATTTCAAATTGGTCAAATAGCGTCTCGTTATCGCCTGACGCAACTCCTTCTTCTGGATTGCTTTTGGCAAACTTTAATTTATCGGGTGGTGTAAATAGTGGTCGATTGAGCGTTAGGTCAATACTTATTGTATCATCAAGATGCAGCAAATCCAGCTTTGCAAAATCAACTTGTGAATGTTCACTGATGATTTTTAAAATCTCTTGGATATTTTCATGTATCCTCTTGTTCTCAAAAAATGTTTTATGCTCAAGGTATTTTCTTAGTTGTTCCAGTAAAGAATTCGTAGACTTCTTCGTTCTGTCACCGGCCTCAATAAGATTGTTTCTGACATTACCAATATTGAAGTTATCTTTTTGAAGCTCCCTAATAACTTGAATACCTAAAACGTCATTAATCAGCTTCTCAAACTCCTCCTGCTTTGATTGAGATAACAGAAATTCCCAAAAAGCGACAAAACTTTTACCCTGGTCTGTATCATATAGGTTATCGTGTTGTTCGAATAGTTCTTCAAGCACTTTTCCTTTGGATTGGCTTGTGGTGATAATCTTTTTCCGAAAAGACCGGTCAATGTCACGGAAGTTTTGTTCTACTTGTCTAAAATCAGCTAGAAGGTTCTTAGCTGTTTCTTCAATCAGGAAATATTGCTCTTTGATTTGACGGTCGTCCAACACTTCCATCTTCCCCATCTTGACATTTTCAATCTCTTCCTCAATCTCTTTTTTTTGCTTCTCTAATTCCTGAATACGGGCACGATAATCTCTCTTTGACTTTGTGGATAGTTCCTTTAAGCTATTAAACAGATTTTTAAGTCTTGATTCTTGCCCTTCAAACTCTCTTTTCTCTAAACTATCTATCCATTTAAAAGCGTTTTCTGTTGCAGGTGTGAGTTCGAATAAAAATTCGTCGTTTTTGGTTGGGAATTTTCTTAGATAACCCGCATTCGCCCAATCGGTGAGGTAATGTTTAGGTTCTCTCGGAAACTGAATTTCGTCCCTATTCAGGTTATACAAGTAATCCGAAAGTTTTTCTATCAAATCCTTTTCGACGATTGTATTGGCTATAAATCCGTCTTGTTCTTGCTTGAAGACTTTATATAAGAAGCTGATAATCAATGCAGCATTATCGGCGGTTATCAAGGTAACCGTCCTGTGAGTTCTCAGTAATTGGTATATCTTCTCAAAAGTCATTAGTCGTGGGTCTTAAAGATAATTATTGAATACCGAAAAAAGAAGGGCTCCAAACTGCACAAATGATTGATTTTTAGATTAGACATAGAGAAATAGGCACAAACTTTAATTTGTCTTTTCCATTACGGAATTATTAAAAACTGATCAGAAAGGGTCGAAAAGGGATAGAAAGGGATTGCGCAGGTTATTTATGCACTATTTTTTGCCTCTAATAAACAATCTCCAAATAGTAAAGGCTTTAGCTGAAAAGACCCTCTGCATAAAACTTGTGACAAGTCCTTTTAGCCTGATGGTTGTTAGGAAAAGAAATGATTTCTTGCAAAGGCCAGGTTCAGCCTTATTTTTTACATTTACTAGGCTATTTTCGCAATTAACTGCCCAAGGATTTGTGTTTTTGAAACTACAAGTCATAAAAAAGGCAGAAGGCTAAAGTTTTAGCCTTTCTTTTTGAATAGTACTCATGATACAAGAAATTATCAACCAAAACGAGAACGTCCAGGCTACTGATAAGCAGATGGCTGTTTTAAGAGAGCACTTCCCGGCTTGTTTCAAAGCCGATGGCTCCTTTGATTTTGTGCGCTTTAAAGAAGAGATCAATAACAACACTAATGTTGTAAATGAGGGCTATGAGCTAAAGTTTTTGGGGAAGAGCTACGGCAAACTTTTAGCCAGCACTGGAACTACAACAGTAATACAACCAGATGAGGAGCATAACTCCTCACCCGAAAACGAGAAAAGCGAAAACATCTACATCAGTGGCGACAACCTTGACGGCTTGAAGCACATACTCAAAAGCTACTCCCGCAGCATTAAGTGCATTTATATAGACCCGCCCTATAATACCGGCACTGATGGTTTTGTGTACGTTGATAAATTTACCTACACTATCGAAAACTTGCAGCAACATTTGGGCGTGAGCGAAGAAGAAGCAGCAAGAATATTGGACCTTACACGGCGTGGCTCTGCCTCCCACTCGGCCTGGCTATTGTTTATGTATAGCCGTCTTTTGTTAGCGAGAGACTTATTAGATAAAGACGGCGTCATTTTTATTTCCATTGATGACAACGAACAATCCAATTTAAAACTGCTTTGTGATGATGTGTTTGGAGAGGCAAACTTCTTGTCAACTATAGTTTGGAAAAAACGTTCCTCTCCTGATGCGAGAGCCACCATTGGAAGTATTCATGATTATATACTTTGCTACACACGGAATTGAGAAAATGCTAAAGTGGCAATTTCTAAAATGCCTTTGAGCGAAAAAAGGTTAGCATCTTTTTCAAATCCAGACAATGATCCACGAGGCCCTTGGGCATCAGTTGACATGACAGGCATGACGGGGAGAGCGACAAAGGATCAATATTTTGAAGTTGAGCTTCCGAGTGGAAAACGGATTGTTCCTCCTAAAGGAAGATCATGGGGCATTGCTGAAGCTACCTATAAAAATTTTCGTTCTGATAACAGAATTTGGTTTGGGCAAAAAGGGAATAGCGTTCCGAGAATAAAGAATTTTCTAAGTGAATCACTTGGACAGGTAGTTCCGTCTTTTTGGGACATTGACTATGGGAGCAATGACGAGGGTTCCAAGGAGGTTGTTGAATTGTTTGAAACACCTAATGTATTTGACTCTCCAAAACCTGTAAGTCTGGTAAAAACAATCTTGTCGATTGCAACTAATCCGAGCGATACAGTTGTAGATTTCTTTTCGGGTTCTGCAACTACAGCACACGCTGTAATACAACTTAACGCCGAAGATGATGGTAACCGGAATTTTATTGCGATACAACTGCCAGAAACATTAAGTCCAGACAATGCTTCGCAAAAAGCTGCTTATGACTTCCTGCAAGAGAATAGCTTACCAACCACATTGGATTACATTGGCTTTGAACGCATCAAACGTGCTGCCGCCAAAATAAAGGAGCAATATCCTGACAAAGATCTGGACTTGGGCTTTAAACACTTTACATTGGTAGAGCCAAATCAAAACACCTTAGATAAACTGGAAAGCTTTGATAAGGCAGCGATGATTGCCGACACATCTGTATTGGATGATTTTGGCAAGCCGACTATTCTCTTTACATGGCTTAATGCTGACGGTTATGGGCTAAACGCAAATGCTGAAGCAATAGACCTTGCTGGTTATACGGCTTACCATTGTAGCAAGCACCTTTATCTGATAGACCCTGGCTTTTCATTGGATAGCATGAAAGCCCTGTTAGTAAAATACGACGCAGAAGGAGCGTTTAATCCCGAAAACATTGTTTTGTTCGGCTACAGCTTTCCGCTCTGGAGCATCAATGAAATGGTGGAAAAGAACCTGCGTATTCTGAACGACAGTGAAAAGAATTTGAAAATTAATTATTCAGTGCGCTACTAAGGCTTATGGAACTTATACTGAAAAACGACTTGCCACATCAGGTAAATGGATATAACGCCATAGCAGATGTATTTAGCGAAGAACTTTTTACAAAAAATGCATTGAATTATCAGAACCCGTTGTTGGTTTTTGACCGCCAAACATTGGCAGAAAATATCTCGAATGTCCAAAAGAGAAATAACATCCCTTCTGATCTAACTGCACAAAACTCAATAGGTTCATACCTAAACCTTGACGTGAAGATGGAAACCGGGACGGGTAAAACCTATGTTTACACTGCTGCCATGTTTGAGTTGCATAAGCGCTATGGCATCAACAAGTTTGTAGTAGTAGTGCCCAGCCTTGCTATTAAGGCTGGTGCAAAACAGTTTATGGAAGATGGATACACGCAGCGTCACTTTAGGGATGGCTGCGGTTATGGCACCGAACTGGATTTGTTGACATTAGAAGCTTCAAAAAAGAAGAAAAAGGGCAAAAACTACTTTCCTCCACCAGTGCGAGAGTTTGTGAACGGCAGTAGCCAAATCACAGACAAAATTTATGTACTGCTAACCAATATGTCGCTACTTGGCGGAACCTCTAAATTACTTACTGATAAGTATGATTACGGTGTTGAAGGGTTTTACAAACCTGTTGATGGCTTAAAAGCGACCCGCCCTTTTGTTATCATAGATGAGCCTCACCGCTTTAGCCGGTCGCAAAGCTCCTTCCAGTTTATAGAAAGCCAGCTTAACCCGCAAGTCATTATTCGTTTTGGAGCTACGTTTCCCGAAATAACTGTGGGTAAGGGAAAAACCAAAGTGGTGAAAAAAGATTATGTCAACCTACTGTATAATTTAACTGCTTTTGCAGCTTTCAACCAAAACCTCATTAAGGGGATTGCCAAAGAGCATTTTGTTCCGGCTTCGCAAAAGCAGGATAAAGTGAAAATAGCATCCATTACACCCAAAACATCTGCCCGTTTCAACCTCGTTCAGAAAGACACATCTACCAAAAGTTTTGAATTGACTACAGGCAATAGCTTGGGCATCATTGCTCCTGAACTTGAAGGTATCACAGTTGAAGCCATCACAGGCAACTCTGTTGAGCTTTCCAATGGGCAAGTAAAATTCACCAACGAAGAATTCAACACTGACATTTATTCGTCCTCCTATCAGGAGAGCATGATACGTCTGGCTCTGGAGCGCCATTTCGAAACAGAGCGGGTCAATTTCAGCAGAGCCAACAAGATAAAAACCTTGGCCCTCTTTTTCATTGATGATATTTATGCTTATCGGATAAAAGAAAGACAGGAAAAAACACCCTATGTAAAAGAAATTTTTGAGCGGTTATTGCTTGAAAAAATAACTGAGATTCTTCCTACTTTGTCCGAACAGGAAAGTGAATACAAAGCATTTTTGCTGTCTTCCAAACAAAACATCGAAGCCACCCACGCAGGATACTTCTCGCAGGACAACAGCAGCTCTGACGAGGCCATTGCACAAGAAGTGCAGGAAATACTTTACGAAAAAAAGAAATTGTTGTCCATTAAAGACGAGGACGGCGGATTTAATACCCGGCGTTTCCTTTTTTCTAAATGGACATTAAAAGAAGGATGGGACAATCCTAATGTGTTTACCATTGCAAAGCTACGAAGTAGTGGAAGCGAGAACAGCAAGCTTCAGGAAGTTGGCCGGGGGCTTCGTCTGCCGGTGGACGAATGGGGCAACCGTATTTCTAATGAGGAATTTAAGTTGAATTATATCATTGACTTTACCGAAGCCGATTTTGCGGAAAGACTGGTAGAGGAAATCAATGCAGACTTGCCGAAAGGGTTTGTTCTAACTGAGGAACAGATTGCAGCGGTGGCAGAAAAGCTGAATCTGGATGCAGACGATTTGTTCCTTGAACTACTGACCAAAAAATACATCGACCGAAACAAGAATATTAGGGCAGAAAACGCTGAAAAGTTTTTTGAGGAATATCCCGCCTTCACAGTTGGCCTGCAGCAAGGGAAGGTTGAAGACCGCAATAAAAAGAAGGAAAGAAAAATTCGATTGCGTAAAGTTGTGTTTGAGGAACTGAAATCCTTGTGGGAAGCCATTAACCAACGTTACATTTTGCATTATGAAAAAGTAGAGGAAGAAAACTATTTGTTCAATGAAGTATTGGGGCTATTTCGTCAAGGTGTTTTTGCCAGTACCTACATGAAAAGCAGCCGGACAGAATTAAATACTTCCGGGACAGAAGCAACTTTGAACGAAGATGCAGGCGTTCAATTCAAAGTAGATCGGCATCTACCATACAATGAGTTCCTGAAAAGAGTTAACCGACAAACAACCTTGTCCATTCAGTTTCTGCATAAGGTGATCGTAGCATATGCAAAGGAGGCAACAGTATCAACGGAAAAAATTAACGAGCAAAGTGTCGCCAATTTTGTAAAGCTGTTTAACGATTGGAAGATTGAAAAACTCGCGGGACGCTTCAGCTATACTAAGGCTAATCTGCCTGTTAAGGGAACGGCTCTGACCTTTTCCGATGGCACCCCAAGAAGTCAGATAACTCAAGGGATAATCGGCACTAAGTTTATAGAGGGTACACCTACGGAAAAATACCTGTATGACGTATATGCTTTTGATTCTGCATTGGAAAAGGAAAATCTTTTGGTGGATGGCATAAAGGAAATCGTGGTCTACGGAAAAATACCCCGGAGCAGCATTGCTATACCAACTACAACTGGCCAATCCTACAGTCCTGACTTCATGTACGTTGTGAAAAAGGACAATGGCGAGAAAATTTTGAATATCATCGTGGAAACGAAAGCGGTTGAAAATGAAGCAACGTTGAGAGGAATTGAAAAGGCAAAAATTGATTGCGCCGGAGAGTTCTTTAAGCAATTATCGGTAGATGGCTACAAAGTCGAGTTTAAGACGCAGCTTAATAACAAAAAAATTAAGCAGATTATTGACGAAGTGATGGAGAGTTAACCACAGTTGTTTATTTGTAAAAGTTAGGACTTGAGCAAAGAGAGAGTCTAAGACAAAGTCGCATATTCATACATATTGACCAGCTTGGCAGATGGTGTAAAGCGAGCCCACTTTGATTGCGGACTCGCTTTATAGTCAGGAAAATGATAGGCCATATTGCTTAGCTATATAAAACAAAGTACTGATTGTAAAACCTTTCTCTCTCCTCCCGTCAAGGCAGGCATCAAATTGTTTGTCAGTTTGCTGTGTTGTGTAGGTAGGATAAAAGGAACTAATGGCATGAAAGTACTCTCGTCCATTTTCACCCAACTCGTTTGCCAATGCGCAACCAATGGCAAACCAGTATTCATATTTTGCTGTTATATCAACACCACTGCTTTGTATTAAGGAGACAAGATCATCAATGGCTTCATCACCATTGCCTTTTTCAGCAGCCACCAAATTTCGCCGATGGTTAAGTTCTAACACGGTATCAAAATAGGAAGCACTATCAGCTAACCAAAAATCATCATCGTAACTTGCTATTCTTAGTCTACTCACGTCTCTACCCGAAGGATCGATGTTGATACCCAACATTTCAAAGGCTTCTTTCAACGCATCAAAATACTGCTCATGCTTATCCACATCTTTAATCGGAATCAAAGCATAATACCCTCTGCCAGACACCGACTTGGCACAAAAAGCAACTTGCAAAATATTCTTCAATTGAAACCACAAATAACGGAAGTTTTTGATGTGCTGGTTATCCTTTTGGTCAATATCTATGCAAATAAAACCTGAGTGGGATTTTAAGCTGTTTTTGCTTCTAATTTTATTAAACCTACCACTTGGCGTAATAGCCGGTAAAGAGGCTTTAAACGTTTTAAATTCGTCCGCAGGGGCATTACGTACCTTTTTTACAAAGGCTTCATGTTGTGGGTTAATCAAGAAGGAGAGTAAACATTCAACCCGTTCCACGAACCTACTTTCACTTACATTTTTAAAGGAGCTTACAAAAGTGCTTGCTAACAGGCTTTCTACGTCCTCAATGATGTTCTCACCGGCCTTCGGCAAAACTTTTCCGCCAGTTGTTACATGTTGCGTAACATGTAACAACCCCGCATCGAAAGCCTTTTCCCACCTCAAAACTGAAACATACTTGCCCTTGTCTCCAAAGCACCCTTCTGCAACCTCCCTTGAGCTTTTTCCAGTTTTTAGCAGCTTTACAGCATTAATCTTTTGCTCGTCGGTAAATCTATCTTTCTGCTCAACACCTCCTTTTGTAGGTATCGAAACCATGCTACTAAACCTCTTATTTTGTTTTTTGTATAAGAAATCAACGTGCTGTAGATGGTGTACCTGCTTTTGAACAATAAGCAATGCCGTTTCAAAATCGTGATTTCCACAGGTAATATCTTCAGATGGAATGCAGCCAGTATTTTCAATCGCCCTTAGGTAAGAAAGAAGCATGCAATACCTTGTGAACGTTAGCGCCAAACGTCTTATGCTGGCGTCAAGAGTATCACCGTACAGTTTTTTCAGTTGCTCGTCAATATTGACGAATGCAGCTTCATACCTCAATTTCTGCAACTCGGTAAATTGAAATCTTAAAGGCTTACTATTTTTACCGTCAGCCAAACCAATTTGCAAAATCAGTTCACTTACTTCTTCTATCCACTTGTTTAGTTCATCACTATTGGACTGCGTAAACACACTTTGGAAACCGCTACCGCTTGGGATAATGTAGAAGGCAAACCTTGAAAATGTGCCATCCTCGTATGAAGGCAATAACCGGAAACACTGGTTTAAAGTGGAGGTTAAGAAAACAGCAATGCGTAAACTATCAATTTCACGTAACCCGGTATCTTTTCTGCTTACCATATAATCCTCGCCATGAAAGCCCTTCCTAAGCATATCAGTAAAGTTCCCGTAATCGTTGCTCAGCGCAACAACCAACGTGTCTGCTTCAGTCTCAAAAATGAGTGCGTAGCCATCATTCCCCTCTAAAAGGTCCAAAATACTGGCTTTGCTGCTGTCACCGGCGAGAAAAAGAAACTTGCGTACCGGTGGAATGGGGTGCTCACTATCCTTTTCTCTTTTATATTCCTCTAATTGTCGTTTATACTCGGCAAATTGGCTCTTATATTGTTCAGCGAGATACTTGTGCCATTTTGAGCCCAATCTCTTTAAATTGGCTGCGAACCCCTTACCCTGAGCCGCATTTCCTAAAACATATATGTACAACTGGCAACCTTCCTCTTTGTCGCCATATTGAACTGTATAGTTACGCAGCGTTCCGCTTAGGATTACCAACGTAGTCAGTAACGTTAGGTCACGCTTTTGAGGGTCTTTTAAAAAGTCATGGATGCGACTTAATGGATATGGCAAGTTTTCATAGACAAAATCAGGCATTTTCAGTGTATTGGCTTCAAATATTAGGGATGGCTCGTTTTCCCTACCTTTTTCCTTTTCACCTACCGGCTCCATGAGCAAAGCATTCAAATCCGTACCGGCTGGAATAATAAGTTTTTCGCTCATTTGTAACGAATTTTAAGGTTAGCAACCGCCTTGTCTAATTCGGCCTTGCTGTACAGCTTTATCCGGTTGATGCGGCAAGC
Organism: Flavisolibacter sp.; assembly: GCA_035998945.1. Lineage (GTDB taxonomy): Bacteria > Bacteroidota > Bacteroidia > Chitinophagales > Chitinophagaceae > Flavisolibacter. The sequence goes on from DASYHD010000031.1 coordinate 195,630, forward strand.
AGTCAGCTTACCCTCCTTAGTAGCCTTATGAAGTGAAGGAAGGGAGATGTGCAGGTACTCAGCCGCCTGTTCACAGGTTAGCCAAACACTTTCGCTATTCTGATTTTCTAAGGCTGGGCTTTGCGAAAAGTAATCTGCAATACTTTCCGTTATGAGCGTTTTTAGCTCCTTTTCTGTAAAAATTTGAAAAACATTTTTGTTCATTGTCTGGTTATTTCCGACTTAATAACGCCCAGACATTTCTTTCTTCTGAAAACCCTGATGGTTAACCTAAAATATTTTTTTATTCTTCTTATCTTGTTAATTTCTTGTGAAGATGACGCCAAAAAACTGTCGGTCATTAGTGTGATCACTGTGAGTTTATAACCTAAATCGCAAACAACTGCCACTATAGATTGGGATAGCAATGTCCCATTTACAATATATTCTAACAACACTGCATACAACAATGGCAAAATTGATCCAGCTTTCAAACATTTCATGGCAACAGCCTTTTAAAGACAGAAGAAAAGAATTGCTACTTTGGGGTTCCCATGTTAAAGTGGCTGAGTTTTGCAATCTAAAAGACGGAACAAAGCGAAGGCTTAATATAAGGTTTGAGCCAAAATTTAATATTGATATTACAGACTATTTTCAAATCACAAGTGGAAACGAAATCTCTTTTCCCAAAGCACTACAAGAAAAAATCAGGGATATAGTTATCAAGAACCCCTAGTCTTTCTTTGTGGTAACTGTATTGGACACACCAGACATTTCATTTGCGCCATCAGACATTGTTTGGATAAAGAATGTACTGCGAAACAAAGGAGAAGGTTGGGCTTATGATAATATCTCATGCAAAGAAACCTTCTTACTAAACTGGCCAACTGGAAAAAGAGGAAGTGCAGGAACACCAAAAGTCGGCGATATAATAGTTCTATTTCAGAAACCAAATTACATCAATGGTAAAAGAAACTACAAAGTTCACCTTACTCATTTGGTAACGCCAGTTTCACCCGACATAATACCCGACGAAAAATATCCAAAACACAAATGGTGTAGGAGGGTCCAATTGATTGCTATGCCAAATCCAATTGAAGCAATCCCAAACCCAGGTCATTTCAGTTTTTTTCTTCCGAACCGAGGACTTACAAATCCAATAATCAATCTTGAAAGCAAATTGAATTTATCGGAAGTAGCAACCCAAGAGGAAATTTGGAGGTTATTTGAGAAGCACCTATGCTCAAATGTGAGGAGCAAAATTTTCAACCCGGAAAGCCCGGTTGGCATTTTTGGTGAAGAAGAAGGTGACAAAATCATCAAAAATCACATTAAGCAAGAAATTACCAGACGTAATTCAAAAATTGTGCAGATAAAAAAAAACCAAGCACGTACACAAGGAAATGGTCACATCCTTTGTGAATGTTGCGACTTTGACTTTAATCACACGTATGGAGAACACGGCGACGGTTTTATAGAATGCCATCATAAAATTCATGTTGCTGCTGGCAAGAGGATTACAAAGCTTGAAGACTTAGCACTTGTTTGTTCAAATTGCCATAGAATGTTACACAGAAAAAACACAACTAACGGTTATTTTACCGTTGAGCAGTTACGAAAGCTTATTTTAAAACGAAAAGCACAACTGACCCTATGAGGCTGGTGAAAGATAATATTTCAATCTGCATAGCAAATTACTTGGATGCAGCCAAAGAAACGATCTGCGTCGCTGTAGCATGGTTTACCAATCCTATAATGTTTAAAGTTCTCGTAGAAAAGCTTAGGAGCAAGAAAGTTAAAGTGGAACTGCTCATTAGCGATCATGAACATAATTTTAAAAAGCTCCCCTTTCAAACAATTATCGATTTAAACGGCAAATTATGGATAATGAATACCACCAACACTTCTTTTATGCATAACAAGTTTTGCATAATTGACAATAAGATAGTAATCACTGGTTCTTACAACTGGAGCTACTCTGCTGATTATCACAAAGAGAATATCTTAGTCATTGATAATGAGCATGCAATTGCCGTTGATTACCTGAATTACTTCAATGAGCTTATCACTGTTGCACAAGAAATAAAGAACTTCAAAAACTATAAAGATGTTAGTATTGAAAGAGCTATACTTGAAACCGAGGATAGCATGCTATTCACCCTTGCTAACCGGTTTGAAAGCGAAGCAGTAAAAAACCTGTACGCGTCAAAAAAATTAAAACTAAAAGTAAACTTTGACAGACTTGAAGAAAGGATGCGAATTTTTACAGCAGTAGGTACAGCCAAGTTTCTTGCTACATCGCAAGGAGGGAATAATATACAAACTGGTATTGAACAATTAGCTGCTAAAGGCAAACTGAAGCTATCCTTTGAGTACCTTATCTGTAAGCCGGAATACTCAAAATTATTTGACCCCATTGTAATAAACATGGCCAAAAAGAAACTCTTACGCTTAAATCCCAATCTCAATATTTAATTTTCATATCAACTTCGGTTGATAATTTCTTAAATTTGGTCAAAGCGGGTATATTTACTTGTTATTAATTACTTCTGCCAAGCCAAAACCATGCTTACAAAAAGGGAAAGCTTCCTCCTCAACTATGAGAAAATAGTTACATCAATTTCGCCTGCTTTAAAAGCCTTACCTAACTATCAAAATTTATTCGGGCCGCATATACCTGGAGCCGGACACACTTATTGGAATAACGAAAATATTCCCAAAATTGCCTTTGTTGGGAAAGATGTGGGCGCTGGCAAAAAGCTAGAACAAAACTTAGATGACATAAGCTTGTTTGTCCAGTTCTCATCGGATTTGATGAATGAGATAGATATATTAAACTGGAACAGAAATTATGGACAATTCGCAGCAGCAGTTATCTATCTACTGGCGCAGATATATAATGTTCCTGAGGAGGATTTGACAAGCTGTAGAAGGAACGATATCTTATCCAGCTTTGTGTGGGCTCAAGCAAATTCAATATTAAATTACAAATCATTCAAGGCAAATAATGCCGAACTGACTTATGAGACTTGGGATACATTAAGACATATATGCAAGCCATTAGATAGCTTAAAGCTGCTAGCAGATGCAGTTAATCCGGATATTGTCATAATTTTTTGCTGGGATTGTAATGCTTACTTGGATGTACCTAACTATTCTGTTGTAAAAGAAAAAAAACACCTTAGGTACTTAAAAAATGAGAGAGATAACAAACACATTATCCATACATGCCATCAGTCTCATTGGAGAAGTGACTATTCATCGGACCCATTTTATACAAGGCTTAATGAAATACTTGACATACTAAAAGATGAGATTAGTATTGACACCTTCTTTACTTAAAACAATAACAAACCAACATCTTTCAGCATCCAATGGAAATTAGATAAAAGAAATATTTTCATTTTTCAAAACATCTCTAACGCTTATGGAATTGCAACTTAAACCTTTGCTTGAAAAGCTTACCGGCCAAAAAATTCCTTTGGAAGAAAATCTGCATATTGTAGACCATTTCAAAGACGGAAGACTAGACCTCGGGTATAGTCAATTCAACGAATTATTGCTTTTTTTAGGGTATGATCGTGTGAGCTATTCCTTTTTTCAGTTTCTTGTTGATGGCACCGTTGAGTTTAACTCTGCATCATCACTTCACAGTTTGGATCAGTTTGCAAGGCAAGTTGACAAGGTGGTTGAATACTCGTTACGATTGTTTGGTAATATAAAATTTGGATATAAGCGCCTCTCTTCCGACTTAGAGGAAGAAGATTTTGTAGAGTGGTATGAAAAATTTCAGCCGAGGAGAGCTGAAGAATTTACGTCACGCCATCTGCCCTTAATTGCGATTGATAAGATCAACGACGCTGATACGTATTTACTTGGCTACATTATTCAAGATGAGATTAAAAGAAAACTTAGTTTAAATCCTAATGATGAAGGCACTAAAGCGCAAAAAGAGCTAATGATTACTGCGATTGAAAAAGGACGTAAAAACCATCAAGCATATCTAGCAAGTGATCATATGGACGTTTACGTTGCTACCTCAATGCGTTTAAAACACGAATACCTGTTTATTAGTCGAATAACAGATGCCATTTTTAATCAAGAGGATCTTCGCGAGTTAAATGTAAGATATTTCGATCCTACGCAAGCCTACTGTTCTGATCGAGTTGATAAAGGAATTGCCGAAGCCTTGATGTTAAAAAGGGCAGCTTGTACTATCTATCTTGCCCAGGAAACAGATACTCTTGGCAAAGACTCTGAGTTAGCTTCAACATTGGCCCAAGGCAAAACAGTTATTGCTTATATACCTAGGGGTGACAAAGCCTTTGTGGATCAATTGTTAACAGATTTGAAAGCCCTTGAACCCTCCAGACCAGAAAAAGAAATAGTTTTGGAGCAACTTCAAATCTTTAATCCAAGCCTGTGCTGGACTGACGCAGCCTTTAGAGACTGGATGGTTGATGCAGACGCATCTTTAGATTATGGCATGCAGAAGTTGTATGAGGTTGTTCAATCAAAATATGAAAGTCGTGCCAGAACTTTAAAAGACACCCACCCACTCGGTATTCAAGTTAACCTTGAAACTGGAGTTGCAAATGGTGTTATTGTAACCCGTGATATTGGGGAATGTGCAAAACTGGTGCGGAATGTGCTCTTAGGTCAATTGGAGTTTAAAGTTGTTGAAGAAACACGAGCCGATATTCCGTACGTATTCTTGAGAGAAGCGCTTACGGATAGCGTTTATCGCGTTTCCTCTGGCGAAAAACTTCTCGCTAATACTTTTTGGAATTATTATTTATCAAAATACTAGCACATGAAAGCAAAAGCTGTAAAAGATAACTTTTCTAAAGTTAACCCTTATGATTTAGGAACAGTGGCGCATATCACACAAACTCCCGCCAAAACACTTTTTGGTTCTAGAAGAAGCGCAGATGTATATTCAGCGGGGGGAAAAAACTCCACAACGATTGAAAAAAATTTACTTTCAAGTAAGCACAAAAAATCACATTAAAATTAAAATCGAAATATTACGAAGGGCTCATACAAGAGCCCTTTTTCATGTACGGCTTATCTGATTTAAATAGTATAACTGGCTAACAGCTTTTCGTTATGCTCTTTAAATAATTTTGCTGCATCAGTTGGAGTAACCCTTATATACTTAAGAAATGAACTTTGTGTTTTATGTCCCGTTAGTCGCATCGTACCAATTGTGCCAAATTTGCTCAGATAAGCATTTGTTGCAAATGACCGTCGGGCTGTATGGGTAGTAATCAGCTCCCACTTTTTAAACGTCAATGTTTGCCTTATTCCCCCCTTGGTAATTATTTTTGTAATTGGCACATCCAATTCCTTAACCTTCTCACCAATCTCCTTTAGATACTGGTTAGTCTTTTGGTTACTAAATACCCTCGGCAAGTTGTTATTGTACTTTTTTAAAATTACCTCAACAGATGGCAATACCGGTACAGCTACTTTTCTTTTCGTTTTTGCCATTTCAATTTCGATGATGTCATTACTGATATGTTCCGGCCTTAATGCTTTCAAATCAGAGTAGCGTAAACCTGTGTAGCACCCCACGACAAATATGTCCCGAACCGTTTCTAATGTTTTATTGCCTGTCAAATCCAACCCCTCTATTAACTTAATCTCAGCAGAAGTTAGATAAATGGTGTCAGCTTCTTCTGCGAGGGAAAAGAACCTGTTGCTTTTAAAGGTTAGGTTTTTATTTATACCCCGTTCTGTAGCCTCGTTTAAGAACGTTTTAAGGGTCGTAATGTACTTGCCGATGGAGTTAGTTGCCAAATTAAGCTCATCCATCAAAAACCGAATAAAATTCTCTCTAAAATTAAGGTCTATGTCATCGAAGTCAATACGCTTCCCAATATGCTTTGCATAAGCTTCTAAATGCCTCAAGGTGGTATTATACTTTTTAATGGTAGTTGCGGCCCTTGCGGCACCATCCTTTGAAAATGGCTTCCTTTTAGCCTCGACAATAAAGTCTTTAATGAAGGGCAATAAACTTTTTGCTGGCGCTTTGCTTCTCCCCCTTTCAATATCTAGTAGCTCCTTATATTTTTTAGGGGTCGGAACAACATCATTGCCATTTTCCAGTTGGAACTTTAAAAACACCCTTTCAGCTGCACTTTTTAAATCAGTTAATCTCGCCGTCAGCTCAGCATAGTCATGCGTACCTGATGGCTTTGGTAACTGGTAAAATTTCTTTGCTTTATCATTTTGCCAGTTCTTAGGATGAATGCGCTCGTTGGTAGGATAGATGAACTTCTTGTTGCTGTACCGAACAATAAGATTGATAGGGGTTGCATGTGTCGCCTGTGGATCACGAAGGTTATAGCGGAGGTTTAGATTAGTGCGTGCCATACTCAAAAAGTATAGCACAAAGGTAAAAAAGAAACCGACTACCAAGTAGATCCGTAGTTGGAATGGTAGTCGGTTTTTGCATCATGTTGTTTTGTGTTGTTTTTGTTTGTTTGGCTGAAAACCTTTACAGTCAAGGGTTTCATAACGTAACAAACGAAAGCAAAACAAAAGAGCTTATGTTCAGTGTAGCCCCGACAGGAATCGAACCTGTATCTAAAGTTTAGGAAACTTCTATTCTATCCATTGAACTACGGGGCCGGTGCTTTTTTACTGTTTTGGCGTCTGCAATGAGTTGACGCTGAACAATAAAACAGAATCTATCTTCCGCAGCGGGACGCAAAATAACAAAGATTTGTTCACTTGGCGGCGTATCTTTGCGCACCGTTATAATTTTCTATGAAGTTTTACAACTGGCTTATCAAATACCGCCTTTACATTGGCCTGATCCTGATCGTTGCAGGCCTGGCACTGAACCTGACAGTAAGCGGCTTCTGGCCGGTTTTTCCCCTCTACCTGATTGGTGTGATCCTTATTGCCGGTCATTTTTTCTTTGGGCCGCTTCGCCTTATCCAGGTGCACATGGAAGAAGGCAATATGGACGAAGCCGAACGTATCGTGAACTCCATCCGTTATCCCAACCTGCTGTACAAGCCCATCCGCTCGGTGTACTATACCCTGAAGGGCAACCTGGCCATGATGAAGCAGGATTTTGAAGGGGCGGAAAAGAACATGAAAAAAGGTCTTGACCTGGGTATGCCCATGAAAGAAGCCGAAGGCGCCAGCCTGCTGCAAATGGGAATGCTGGCCCTGCAGAAAAATGACCTGAAACAGGGTGAAAGCTACATTCGCCAGGCGCTGCGCAAAGGTTTGCCCGATAAAGAAAACCAGGCTGCCGCTTACCTGCAGATGTGTTCCATTATGATGAACAAACGGGAGTTTCGTGCTGCCAAGGATTTTTTCCGCAAGGCAAAAGCGCTGAAGCCCAGCACGCCGCAGATCGTTGACCAGATCAAGCAGATTGAAAAATACATTTCCCGAATACCGGGTTGATTTGCGGATACATTAATACCAACTTTACAGCATAAAAACAGCCGGTCCCAAAAGACAGGCTTTTTTCTTTTATCCGCATATTCGCATATCGTTCAATCCACCTATCAGGTCATCCGGAGTTCCATCTTCTCCCCTTCCCACCGTCCAAACAAAGCCGCCACTTTTTGGTAGCGATATGTGAAGATCTTTTCCAGTTCTTTTTTTACCACCAGACCATGGGCAAGGCTTCCCAAAACACCAAACGGCAGACGGTAATGTACAATGTCGGTCATTTCTACCCCGCCTTCAATGGCTTTGAAATGATGCTGGTGATGCCATAATTTATAAGGTCCTTTGCGCTGCTCATCCACAAAATACCGGCCCTCCACCACATGGGTAATCTCCGTCATCCACGCCAGCGGAATGCCCAGCAGGGGTTTTACATTATACGTCATTACCTGGCCGGCATACACCCCATTGCCGTAAACGGCGTTGGTCACCTTCAGGTTCAGGTGCGGCGGCGTCACGGCCGCCAGGTTAGCCGCATTTGAAAAAAACGCCCAGACTTCTTCGATACCGGCCGGCACTTTTTGCACACTCTGCAAGGAATACACTTTACCCATACTCATTCAACAGTTAACAGCCCGGAAAGTTGATGCAAAAACCCCAAACGCCAAACCGCAAACACCAAACCTTATCCCCTATCTTCGCACCGCTAACAAAAAACTATGCTTCCAAAATACAAACGCATTCTGCTGAAACTTTCGGGCGAATCCCTGATGGGTGATAAAAGCTTTGGCTTCGATACCAATGTTATTAACCAATATGCACAGGACATCAAGTCCATTACTGAACTGGGTGTACAGGTGGCCATTGTGATTGGTGGCGGTAACATCTACCGGGGTATGAACGAAGCGGAAACCGGTATTGAGCGGGCACACGGCGATTACATGGGTATGCTGGCTACTGTTATTAACGGCATGGCCCTGCAGGCCGGCCTTGAAAAAATCGGCGTATACACCCGTCTGCAAAGTGCTATTAAAATGGAGCAGATTGCCGAACCCTACATCCGCCGCCGTGCCATCCGCCACGTAGAAAAAGGCCGCGTAGTGATCTTTGGCGCCGGTACCGGTAATCCTTATTTCACTACCGACACCGCCGGCTCGCTGCGGGCCATCGAGATCAAAGCCGATGTCATCATGAAAGGAACCCGTGTGGATGGAATTTATTCTGCCGATCCTGAAAAAGATGCTTCTGCCACCAAATACGGCAAGATCACTTTCCAGGAATGTATCACGCAAAAGCTGAATGTGATGGACATGACAGCATTTACGCTGTGCATGGAAAATAATTTGCCGATTGTTGTCTTTGACATGAACAGGCCGGGAAATCTACGTCGCGTAGTAATTGGCGAGAAGGTAGGTACATTGGTTTCCGCCTGACCGTAAATTTACGAGGGAGAACTACGTATAAAGTTTTGCAGAAAAGCCTTAGCTTGTCCCCGCAAAACTGACTGGAGACACCACATGCTAATTTTTACACTTCCTTCCGGACTTTTAGAAATCACCATTTTTGGGTTTGCTGTTGTAGCCTTTGTACTGGCTGTACGGTTTTTTATGGATAGCCGCAAGCGCCTTGAAGAGCAGTTTCCCGGCACTGTAAATTCCCGTAAACTTTTGCCCTTTGGCTTCGACCGCAGTGGTTTTCTGATTCCGAAGTCGCAGGCGCCAAAAGCAAAACCGGCCGCCAGGGTTTTCTTCCGTTCATCGGAAACGACTTCATCCGATTCTACCAAAAGCGAGATCCGCGAACTGCGGCAGCAGGTAAAACTGCAGCAGCAGGAGCTGGAAAGAGCCCTGCAAAAGATGGCGCACATCGGGCAGCATTCGGCCGCTGAAGAAAAAACCGCTACCATCCTTGCCGAACAGCAACGGCTGGAAGGCCTACGGCTGCAACTGGAGAAAAAAGATGCGGAGATCCAGCGGCTGAAGCAGCAGGAAACCTATGCACAGAAAATGCAGGAGCGTTTTGAAGAAGTGCAGGCCGAGTTTGAAACGCTGCAGGAAAAAATGCAGCAGATGGAACAGCAGGCCTGGCAAACTGCCGAACTGACCATACAACTGGAGCATACCGAGCAAACGGCCCTGCGACTGGAAGAGGCACTGGCCAAAAAAGAAGAAAAACTGCGGGACCTGAGCCTGGAAAACCAGCGCCTGCACGATACCTTCTCCGAACTGCAGGAAAGACTCGCAGAAGCCAACCTGCAACGCCAGCAACTGGCCAAAAAAGTGCAGCTGCTCGAATCCCTGAATGCTGATATGCAATCAATGGCCGAATCGAACCGGAAATTAAAAACTGAGATTGCCCGGGTTGCCGAACTGGAAAGCATGCTGCAAATGATCTCGGAAGAAAGACATAGTTTGCGGAGATGAGGAGGGAAGCTATGAGCAACGAGCCTTGAGCGATAAGATAAAAAAGTGCTTAGCCGAAACGCCAAGCACTTTTTTATTTGCAGGCATTCTCCCCAAAAGACAACCCGTAATCCTGGCTGAAAATAAAATGGACCTGCCGAAGCAAGTCCATCTTTCATTTTTTACCAGCAAGTCTCCCCACTTGCTTACTGCCGATTGCCTATCTCCCACCCTCCTGTCTCCTGCATTCTGACTCCTTCTCTAGGTCGCCGGTTTGTACGTATTGTTCTTCCGGTTCAGGTCGGGGAGTTTTTTATCCGGGTCGATAATTACTTCGGTAATCTTGCTGGCAGGGTATACATAAAACGTCGCTTCGCTTCCCCGCATCCACGATTCTACCGGAACAGTGATGCTGTGAATTTTACCATTGGCCTCTTTTACCTGCACCGGCACGGGCATGGCCATCTGCTCCAGGTTTTGCAGGGTAATGGCAACGCCCTGCTCCACTTTGGTGCTGGTTGGCGTTACACTTTTCACGGCCACGTCCAACTTGTAATTGTTCAGTACCCAAGCCCTCCAAAACCAGGCGAGGTCTTCGCCGGCAGCATTTTCCATGGTGCGGAAGAAATCCCAGGGTGCAGGGTGTTTGTATGCCCAGGCCCGGATGTATTCGCGAAAGGCAGCGTCGAAGCGTTCGGGTCCCAGCACCACCTCCCGCAGCGCTATCAGCATCTGGGAAGGCTTTTCGTAGGCGGCAATTCCCAGGTTGAACTCAGCGATCTGATCGGGTCTGGTGTAGAGCGGCTCCATTTTATCGCCAAACGTATAGCGTACCAAATCCTCCCCGCTGAAATAAGAGAACCCGGCAAACTCTCCCTTGTTGAAGGCCTGCGTGGAAAGACTGTTGATGAAGGTATTGAAGCCTTCGTCCATCCAGGCAAACTTCCGCTCATTGGTGCCCACGATCATCGGGAACCAGATATGCCCAAACTCATGATCGGTTACGCCCCAGAGATCAGCACCGGCAGCCATGTAGCTGCAGAAAACAATCCCGGGATATTCCATTCCACCCACGATGCCGGCCACGTTGATGGCGGTCGGATAAGGGTAAGGAAACCATTTTTCGGAGTAATGTTCGATGGAAGCTTTGACAAATTCGGTACTGCGTTGCCAGCCATTGGGCTTGATGCTCTCCACCGGGTAAGCACTCATCGCCAGAGATTTTTTCCCCTCCGGGAGGTTGATGCGGGCTGCATCCAGCACAAAAGCCCGGGAAGCGCCCCAGGCAATGTCCCTTGCATTTTGCATGCGAAAGCGCCAGGTCAGGGTACCACCGGAAGGGCGGCTTTTCGGGTCGGTCACTTCGCTGGCCGCACGAATGGGCACTGTTTTATCACTGGAACGGGCCTGTTCCAGCCGGGATACCTGAGTGGATGTGTACACATCTTTTTCGTTCACCAGTTCGCCCGATCCTACAATGATCAGGTTAGCAGGTGCGGTGATGGTGTAATCAAAATCGCCGTATTCCAGGTAAAACTCGCCGGCTCCCAGGTAAGGAAGCGTATTCCATCCCTGCTGATCGTCGTACACACACATCCGGGGATACCATTGCGCAATGGTATAAACCCAGCCGTTCCGGGTTTTGAGCCGGCCCATACGATCGGTACCATATTCGGGAACGGTAAACTCAAAAGCAATGGAAAGCACCGCTTTTTTTCCGGCTGCTTTCAGGGCTTCCTGCAGCCATACCTGCATACGGGTATCACTCACAATGGTTTTGGGGGTGTATTTTTTTCCGTCTACTTCTACAGCAACCGATTTGATGACATGGCCCTCGGTAAAGCCTGCATTGGCATAGCGACCACTTCCTGGTGACGACGCACTGCCGGTGCCGCGGGAATCATTGCGGAAGATATTCTGGTCCAGTTGCAGCCAGAGATAGTTCAGCGCATCAGGGCTGTTGTTGGTATAGGTAATCTCAACCGTGCCTGAAATTTTATGCTGTACCGTATCCAGCGTGACAGCCAGTTTGTAGTTGGCGTGGTTCTGCCAGTACTGCGGTCCCGGCGAACCATTGGCCGAACGGTATACCGTGCCACTGTTAGGATAAAAATCAAGCGCAAAGAGTTCCCGTGGGTTAAATTTTGAGGGTTGTGCGAAAGCCGCCAGCAAAACAAGGTTTGCCAGTAAAAAGAGGGAGATTCGTTTCATCAGGTAAATACTTTATGCGTCAAATGAAGGTAGAAGCCATCGCACAAAGCCTACTCGTGAATGATGGGTGGTCAGTCGTGAGTTTGGGTCACTCCGTACTCACCATTCACCACTGACAACTCACAAAAGGCTTTTATGAGAAGGCTTATCATACCCGGCTAATAAAATTATGCCCGGGCAATTGTTTCAGGGAAACAGGGATTCGGCAATGGCCACGCTTTCGGGCTTGCCTACATCAATCACATTGTTCTGGGTATGATCGAAGCCTGCTATTTTATACTGCGGTGCCATGGTAAGATAAACATCGATCAGCGAGAACTTTCCGGTTTGCGTCATGGCGCTAAAAACCACAGGGTTAAAAATGGCAATGCCGCTATAGGCTTTTTGTACATATTCATCGGCCTGCACAGCAATGCGTTCGATTAGTGCCGGCGCCGTATTTCGCCAGCCACACAGCCGGTTGTATTCATTAAACAGAAGATAACGGGACGTAGGGCGATCACTCACCGCCAACGAAATGTCTGCCCCTTCCTGCTGGTGAAAGCTCAGGAAGGCTTTGAGATTTGTATCGGTCAGAATATCAACGTTGATGGTTAAGAAGGTACCATCCTGCAGGTGTTCTCTTGCTTTTAGCAGGCCACCACCGGTTTCCAGCACTTCTTCCCTTTCATCGCTGATGATGATGTTACTTCCCCAGCCACCTGATTCTTCAATTGCATGAATGATCTGATCGGCAAAATGATGCACATTCACTACGACATCCGTGATTCCAAACTGCTGCAAGTATTCGACATTGCGTTGCAGCAGCGATTTTCCATTTACGACGGCCAGTGCTTTGGGGTGTTTGTCGGTCCAGGGTTTAAAGCGGGTACCGAGGCCGGCCGAAAAAATCATTGCTTTCATGCATCTTCTTTTTTGGGTAAAGGATTTTTCCAACCTTTTGCTTCCTGCTCACGATGACAGAGCTCCACTTTCACTTTGTACTTGCTGCGCAGGTGTTTGGCCATGGCATCGGCAGAATACACAGAGCGGTGCTGCCCACCGGTGCAGCCAAAGTTGATGGCCAGGTGATCGAAGCCCCGTTTGATGTATTCTTCCACGGTAATGTCTACAATGTCGAAGACGCTGTTCAAAAAATCCTGTATGCGGGTTTGCCGCTCCAGGTAATCCATCACGGGCCGGTCGCGGCCATGAATTTCTTTGTACTCCTGGTGACGGCCGGGATTGTCGATACCGCGGCAGTCGAACACAAAACCGCCGCCGTGAATGCTGTTGTCTTCGGGTATACCTTTCTTGTAAGAGAAGGAACAGATCTTCACCACCAGCGGTGTATTTTCATCGGCCTGAATGGGTGTAAACCGTTCGATTACTTCATCGGTAATGCACAACTGCAGTACTTTTTTGAATTCCGGCACGGCAATCCCAAGGCTGTTGTTCTCCACAAACCACTTCAGGTTTTTCAGGGCCTGCGGAATGCTGGTCAGGAACTGTGCCTTCCGTTCGAACAAGCCCCGGAAGCCATAGGCACCCAGCACCTGTAACAGGCGGATCAGTACATACCCGTTGTACTGGCTGCGAAACACATCGCGGTCGATGCCGTTCTCCACCACGGTTTCAAAATGATCAATATAGCGTTCCAGTAAAGAACTCTTCCACTCATCCGGAAGGTTTGCCCGGGCCTGCCAAAGCATACTGGCCACATCGTACTGCGGGGCACCCTTCATACCACCCTGGTAGTCGATAAAATGAACTGTATTCTCACCTCTTACCATGATGTTCCGGCTCTGGCAATCGCGGAACATAAAGTATTTGTATTCTGTATGGGTCAGGTAATTGCTCAGCGCTTCAAAATCATCAATCAGGCTTTGCTTATCATAGGGCTTGCGCAGGGCGTCGAGGAAATAAAATTTGAAATAAAGCAGGTCGGCCATGATGGCCTGCTTACCAAATTCTTTGTTGGTCAAACATTTTTCATAGTTCAGCCCATCATCCCCTTTTACCTGAAGTTTTGCCAGTTGGCGCAGGCTTTCATCAAAAAGATCGTACACTTCCTGTGCAAAACCTTTTTCTTCCAGCACATCCAGCAGCGACACATCGCCCAGGTCTTCCTGCAGGTAAATGGTCTTGTCATAACTCACGGCCACCACTTCCGGTACAGGCAAGTCTTTGGTGCGGAACTGGTCTGAGAAGTAAACAAAGGTTTCGTTCTCGGCCACGTTAATTCCATAGGTCCCGATAACCGTTTGCCCCGCTGCGTTGTACAACCGGAAATATCGCCTGTCGCTGCCCGACTGGGGTAATACATCTACCTGTGCCGGCTCCTGGCCACACCAGCTCTTGTATAATTGCGATACCGCATTAACTAATTCCTGCATGTGGCAAATGTAATTGCCAATCGGCAATGAGCAAGTAAGCAGAACATAGTTTCCTTTTTGGCAAACGCGATGCGGTACAATTACTGGTTCTCTTTTCATGAGGAAGGTCCAGCCGTTTTACAGACCAGACCTTTGAGCATTTTTACAAAAGGCATTTTTAAAGACATGCCATTGATGGGACACGAGTGCTAAGCGTTTACCCAGGGCTTTTTACCAGGCTTTCTGTCATCAAGGGTGTGATCAGGAAACTGCGTCATTGATGTTCCTGCCAAACGAAACACACCCGCCATTCTACACACTTGTCGGATCACCTTGTAAATCACTAAGGCGACTTATCCCTTGATATAAACCAAAAAAAGAACCGGCTGAGCCGGTTCAATGCTGTTTATTGGATGATAAGTTTCAGCAGTTTAACCTCTTCCTGTGTGATCACTTTAACCAAGTAACTTCCTTTTCCATACTGCGACAGATTATTCAAATTAATGGCATTTATACCTTGCTGCACCTTTACTTTTTGACTGTGCACCACTTTTCCTGCCAAATCCACCAGCTCAATCTTTATTGTTTCACTACGGGAACTTCTAAAGTTGATGATGGCCTGGCTTTGCGCCGGGTTTGGAAAGAGCGAGACAGCCTGCTGTTCTTTGGCCTGTACAATGACAACATCGCTATAGGTAAAACTTCCATTTCCATCCACCTGCTTAATGCGGTAGCAATACCTTTGTTCAAGGGCGGTAGCATCCGTAAATGAATACTGGTTTTGGAATGCATTCGTGGCTTTGAAATCCACGATGCCTACCGTTTCAAATCGTGAACAATCGGCACTTCTTTCCACCACATAATGTTTCACCTGTTGTTCAGAAGCTACTACCCAGTTCACCCTGTTGCCACCTGTCGTTTTTTGAGCAGCGATGGAGACGAAACGAACAGGTAAAGGGATAGCTTGCACCGCTAATGTGGCCGCCGCAGTAGCAGCAGGACAACCCGAGAAATCATTGGCTTCCACCACCAGGTTATAATTTCCGAGCGTATTGAATGCACGGGTTGTTAATGACAAATTACTGGTGCCCGAAGCCTGCATCCCTGCATAGGTGGTACCTGATGCAGCATTGATAATGGAATACCACAACCCATTTTGAACATTGCTGATTGTATACGTTTGGGTTTCTCCCTGGCTTATGGTGGCAGATGGAGGATTGATCGTTGGTGATGCAGGCGCACTACAGCTTATTGCCCTTTCTGAATTGGAAGGGGCACAATCCAGCTTTTCGGTTCCGGTAGCGCCGGATTGAAAAGTGGCAGTCAATTTCCCGCCGTTGTAAAATGGTTCTGACGATGTAATACTCCAGGCGATGTCGGTGCCGGTGGTGTTCAGTGTTTGTGAGCCTACCAGTGCACCATCGAGATATAGTCTTACAATACTTCCAGATGTACTAACATTCACCGTACCACTTGCGGTGTAAGGAGCGTTTGTGCCGTAAGAAGCTGCTCCAAAGGTGGGGCACTGTGTGGTAACTGGTGCCACTGTTACTGCAGGCGATGCCCCGCTGGCTGTTCCGCAAGTACCTGACGAAGTAACCGTAGCCGTAAATGTTTGTCCTGCTGTTAGCGTCAGCCCACTGACTGACCACAGGCCTGAGCCGTTAGCTGTGGCAGTCCATGAAGCAGTCGTTGGAGATGTCCGGTTCAGGGTAATGGAAGCCCCGGGAGCAGATGTGCCGCTAATGGAGGTTGTTCCTTCCGGAATTTTATTACCCGGCGCAGTGATGATCGGCGGTTCATTATAACATTGCACCGCGGCAGTATTAAATACAGCACAACCGCTAGCATTTGTACCCAAATACACGGCGATGTTGTCTGCTGCTCTTAGCTGAAGGTTTTCAAATAAATATGACGTTGTATTTGCCGGAATGGAAACAGAGTTTATCAGTCTTCCGTTTATAAACAGATAGGCCCTTTGCAAACTTGCGCTGGTAGGAACAGATCCGGATATAGATGTGTGGAAAGGATAGATTACACTGGGGAAAGTGATTCCTGTGTTTTGCGTAAGTGGTGCCACAGCAGAAGACCCCGTCGTAATACAGGTAAAAACAGGGGTAGACGAGCATCCTGCCCCGGCTAAGATGACCATGTACGTACCATTGCTTAAATTACCTGAACCACCTGAACATGCCCACCATGTAAATGATGTTGGTGTATAGGTCATATTGCTGACGTTTACCAGCTCTATGCTTGTCCCGTCAAGTTTGTATATATCGGCTCTTGTTGCGCCTATGGTCATAGAGCCACAAATTCCTTTACTGCTGGATTGGGTTAATACAGACGGATTAATGGTGGTGTTACAACTCGAAAATACCCTTGTTGAATACAAACACTCCGATTCTCCTGCTCCTACAGCCCTTGCCGCATAAGCTTCACCCGCGCTAACGGTTACGCCGCTTATACTCCAACCTGCACCGGAAGTTACCGGCGATGGTGTTGCCGCAACAAAGGTCCACACACCGGCCATCTGTTTGTACAGATTAATGGTTGCGGACGCCTGTCCTCCGGAAGCAGCCGTCCACGTTCCGGAAACAGTTACACTATTGCCAATCGTAATGGGGCTCGTAATCGCAGGTGTAGATGTACATTGTCCAAACGTAGTCGTTGTACTGCCACTTAGCTCGTTTAAACTTACGCCAGGGGTGCCGCCAAGAGCCGCCATCCAGGCATCTGCTGTCAGCGCATAATTGGCATCATTCACCCCAAACACATCCGACCTGTTTCCCTGCAAGGCAGAAGTGGGAGAGCTTACCGTGGTGGCCACCATCCTGAACTTATTACTGCTTATGATCTGATGCAGCCCTGTAAATTGTGCAATTGGCAAATAAAAATCAAAGAAATAATCAGCGTCATTATTGGTGATGGATAGGGCTTTCGAGATTTGGTAATTATCATTTTCAACGGCATGTTGTTGCACAATACTGCTACCTGCCTTGCCGTCTGCTTCATAAAGCACCACACGGGTCGTATTGCCGGTCATCAACACCAATTCCCACTCGAATCCAGGATTTCCATTCCCTGTGGTAGTGGGAGCCACATAATTTGGATCGGCCTGGGGACCGGAGTTGCCCGCTTTCATATCAGCGTCAATCAACACACTGTATGCTTTTGCACCAGCACTGATGCCACTCACCCGAAGACGGAAAAGCAGATTGTTACCATCAAAATGTACCATTAAACCTGTTTCATCACTGGGTGTGGTCACCAGGTCGGTAAAGCTTCCCGTAGCACCCGTTTTCAGATCACCAACAGGTTCAGTAAAAGGTAGTCTTACAACTTTGAACGGAATACGGCTTTCTGTTATATCATTACTGATAAAACCGGTGGTGTTGGTAGACGTAAAACCGTTAGATCCGGGATCAAGAACTGCATTTACAGAATGCCGTTTAACGATTTGTCCGGGAAGTTGTGCAAAAGCAAGATTAGAAATTGAAAATACGGCTGTTACAGCCAAAAGGCGCAGAAGGTTTCTCATATCAGTGTGTTAGGATACTGGAATTGGCCGTAAAAGAATAAAAAAAACAGGTCTGCATCAAATTTTGCTATCACTCCCACTCCTTCTTTCGATGAACAGACAGAATTGGCCGATAAAAAAACCCTTTGCAAGGCAAAGGGTTTTTACTTATGAAAATTCTAATGGTTATTTTTTATACTGTGCGCTGATGTTGTTGGCCAGTTCTACCATTTTGGCGATACCGTCTTCAGGTAATGCACCTTTTTTGAAGGCCGATAATACTTCCGGATGCTTGTTTTCCATTTCCATCAGGAACTGCTCTTCAAACTCCCTTACTTTATTCACCGGAACATCACGCAGCAAACCCTGTGTACCCAGGTAAATAATCGCCACCTGCTTTTCTACCGGCACCGGTGCGTACTGCGGCTGTTTCAGGATCTCCACGTTACGGGCACCTTTGTCCAGTACCAGTTTTGTAGCCGGGTCAAGGTCACCACCAAATTTAGAGAAGGCTTCCATCTCACGGTAAAGTGCCTGGTCAAGCTTCAGCGTACCCGCCACTTTTTTCATGGACTTGGTTTGCGCATTACCACCCACACGGCTAACCGAGATACCTACGTTGATCGCAGGACGAATACCGGCGTTAAACAGGTTTGATTCCAGGAAGATCTGTCCATCGGTGATGGAGATTACGTTTGTTGGAATGTAAGCCGATACGTCACCAGCCTGTGTCTCAATGATCGGGAGAGCCGTCAGCGAACCACCACCTTTTACCAGGTGACGAATGCTTTCCGGCAGGTCGTTCATCTGGCGGGCCACTTCATCATTGGCAATTACCTTGGCGGCACGCTCCAACAGGCGGCTGTGCAGGTAGAACACGTCACCAGGATAGGCTTCACGACCCGGCGGACGACGCAGCAGCAGGGATACCTCGCGGTAAGCCACGGCTTGTTTCGACAGGTCATCGTAGATGATCAGGGCCGGACGTCCGGTATCGCGGAAGAACTCACCAATGGCGGCACCCGCAAACGGAGCGTAGAACTGCAGCGGCGCAGGATCAGATGCAGAAGCGGCAACGATGGTAGTATACGCCATAGCGCCGGCATCCTGCAGGGTCTTCATCACACCGGCAATGGTAGATGCTTTCTGCCCGATAGCAACGTATATACAATAAACAGGGTTACCTGCTTCGTAGAATTCTTTCTGGTTGATGATGGTGTCGATACAGATGGCCGTTTTACCTGTCTGGCGGTCACCAATTACCAGCTCACGCTGACCACGGCCAATGGGAATCATCGCATCGATGGCTTTGATACCGGTTTGCAGCGGCTCTTTTACCGGCTCACGGAAAATTACACCAGGGGCTTTGCGCTCCAGTGGCATTTCGTACCGCTCACCAGCGATCGGGCCTCTGCCGTCGATTGGCTCACCCAGGGTATTTACCACGCGGCCAACCATGCCTTCGCCCACTTTAATAGAGGCGATCTGGCCGGTACGACGCACTTTTGAACCTTCCTGCAGCGTTCCCATTTCACCCATCAATACCGCACCCACGTTATCTTCTTCCAGGTTTAGGGCAATACCTTGCACACCATTTTCAAACTCCACCAGTTCACCGGCACGTACATTACCCAGGCCGTAAACACGGGCAATACCGTCGCCCATTTGCAAAACCGTTCCTACCTCTTCCAGGTCGGCACCGGCGTTGAAACCGCTCAACTGCTGACGCAGGATGGCACTGATTTCATCTGGTTTTATTTCAATATCTGCCATTACACAAATTTTTAGTGGCGCAAAGGTAAGTGTTCAAAAGCTTGTTTTTGCCAAAAAATACAAATATTTAGACGGCCTAAATAAAAAGATGAGGTAATCCCAACCGTTGTCATTTTACATTTAGAAACAAGAGTTTTAAACATAGTTACTGGATGATTTCTCCTCTTCCAGACGAAAGAATTTGACGATTACAGATCCTTATTGCAAAAGGATTGATGTATTTAGTTTTCTGTCATTCATCAAGTCCTGCAACATGCCATTGTTTTAACCTTGCTACGCATCAAAGCATAAAAAAGCCGGGCAAAGTACCCGGCTGCACATATTTATTTTCTTTTATTTCAACGAACTCTGTATACAAAGTCATTGTTCTCAAATTTTCTCGAAACCTGTTTCAGATCGTAGGCAATGCTGGCATCTACCAGTTGATCGCCGGCCTGCAGGATAAAACCGCCAATGATAGAAGGGTTTACCACTTCTTCCAGTTCCAGTTTATCAATGCTGGTTGCTTTTTTTACCTGCTCAATAATCGCAGCTTTTACAGCATCACTCACCGGCATTGCCGTGGTCAGCTTTACCACCCGGATGCCTTTTTTGTCCTTGTACTGGCTGATGAATGCCGTAATAATTTCCGGCAGAAGACCTTCGCGGGTTTTCGTTGTCATCAGGCGAACAAACCCCATAGTAAGGTCACTAATCTTACCTGCCGTTACCGCTTCCAAAGCTTTCAGCTTTGTTTCGGACTTGATCACCGGGCTACGTAAGAGGTTTAAAAATTCACGGCTTTCCTTTGTCAGGCGCTGCAAGTACAGCATATCGCTGTACACGGTCTCCAACTGACCTTTTTCCACCGCGAAGTCAAGCAGTGATTTTGCGTATCGGGAGGCTACTCTGGGATTCGGCATTGTGTAATTCTTTTGGCTGCGAGCTGCGGGCTGTGAGCTGTGAGCAAAAAGCTCGAAGCTCATGGCTCATGGCTCAAAGCTTTCTTTAACTCAGTTTAATATCGTCAATCAGACCTTTGATGTGTTGTTCCTGGGCTTCGGGAGTGGCCAGTTGCCTGCGCAGCACTTTTTCTGTTACTTCAATAACCAGTTTACCCACTTCATTTTTCACGTCGGTGATAGCCGCCATTCTTTGGGCATTGATCTGCTGTTGCGCCTCCAGGATGATTTTGTTGGCTTCCACTTTTGCCTGCTCTTTGGCCTCTGCCACTATACGGTCTTTGGTTTCACGGGCTTCTTTCAGCATGGCCGCTCTTTCTTCACGGGCCCTGGCCATCAGCTCTTCGTTCTCACTTTTCAGCTGGGCCATTTCACGCTTTACCCTTTCGGCTGTCTCCAGTGAACCGGCAATATTTTTTTCCCGCTGATCCAGCGAGTTCAGGATGGGCCCCCATGCAAACTTGCGCAGTACAAAAAATACAATCAGAAAGGCAAGTAAGGTCCAAAACAGCAATCCTAATTCAGGAGTAAGTAATCTCATATACTAAGTGTGATAATTTGATAATTCGATAATTTGATAATGAATATATCTTTTTAGAAGGTTTTCATTATCGAATTAGCACATTGGCTAATTGGCAAATTAAAACTGCACCCGCCGCCCTGTGCTTTGGATGCAGTCCATTTTTTTTAAACGAACATCGCCAGGATACCGGCAATTACGGCAAACAGGGCAACACCTTCGATGAAGGCTGCTGTCAGGATCATGTTTGCGCGGATGTCGTTAGAAGCTTCCGGCTGACGGGCAATAGATTCTACTGCACCGCGACCAATTTGACCAATACCGATACCGGCACCAATGGCAGCTAAACCTGCACCAATCGCACCACCGGCATTTGCCCAAGGTACTTCGCTCAACAATGTGAATAAAAGATCCATGTTTGTTTTGTTTATAATGATAAAAAAATCACGTCGGAAAAGCTGTGAGCTTTGAGCGGTGAGCTTCGAGCTTTTCTGGCTCACAGCTCATGGCTAGTGGCTCATAGCTGTTTTAAATTATCACCGGCTCTGTCGGCGGGTTGCCGTGGTGGGCATCGCCTTCGTGCTGATGATGGTCTTCGGCGGCCTGCCCGATGAACACCGCTGTCAGGTTGGTAAAGATGAAGGCCTGGATAAAAGCAACCAGTACTTCAATTATATAAATGAACACCGCAAAAGCAATGGAGATAGGCGAAAAACCTATCCCGATACCAGCGCTCATGTTCCCAAAAATGAAGATCAGCGAGATCAGACAGATAATAATAATGTGGCCCGCCAGCATGTTGGCAAACAGACGGATGATCAGGGCGAACGGTTTGGTAAAGATGGACAGGATCTCCACCGGGATCATGATGAACTTGATACCAAACGGCACCGGCGGGTTGAAGATGTGTCCCCAGTAATGCTTGTTGCCGCTGAAGGTGATCACCAGGAAGGAGATCAGTCCCAGTACGGCCGTGAAAGCGATATTACCGGTTACGTTGGCCGCTCCCGGGATCAACCCAAAGATGTTGTTGATCAGGATAAAAAAGAAAATAGTCAGCAGCAAAGGCATGTATTTGCGGTAGTGATGACCGATATTGGGTTTGGCTACTTCATCACGAACAAAAGTGATCACCGGCTCGATGGCATTCTGCCAGCCTTTGGGTGCTGTGGTCAGCCCCTGGCCGGTGCGGTAGCGTTTGGCCACGGAGGTCATCAGCAGCACCAATACGATCAGGGCAATGAACATCTGCACCACGTTCCGGGTCAGGGAGAAATCGTATACTTTGATATGCGGCAGAATTTTGCCTTCGTTGTCTACGGCTACAATCTGCTCGTCGCTCAGCAGGCGAATCTCGTCCTCGCTCATGCCTTCTTCTTTCAACTGCTCTTTGTAATGAGCGGTGATGATGCGGTAGCCGTTGTAGGCTTCCTCACCATGGTGAAACTTGGACGAACTGAAGAAAGAAAGACCTCTGCCGGGCTCATATAATAAAATGGGCAGGGGAATGGTGGCGTGGTGGGCCTCACCTTCGCTATCTGTCCAGGAGAAAAAGTGAAACTCATGGCCGTCCATAACGTGACCGAAGATCACTGCATTCGCATCGAACTTTTTGCCATGCTCTTCGCCTTCGCCGCCTTTTTCATCAGCCCTGTGATGACGCTCGTCTTCCGCCTGCAGGTTCCTGTCAGGATTATCTTGTGCAAAAGAAGAATACGAAAAAAGCGTTAACAATGAGCTGAAAGCCGCTACTGATAAGGATTTGAATCGTCCGGAAGCCATCACGTTTTCTGAAATTTGGCGCAAAGATAAGGAGGATAGCCGAAAAGCGGGAGCGGTTGAAAAAGTTTGTAAGATTTAAGCTTTTTTATAAAAGCAGACCGGTAATTCAGTCTTCCGTGCCTTTATTTTTTTGTTGCAACATCTTAATCGCCTCAAGCTTTTCTACATCCGATTGGTCCTTTGGGCAGCCAACCGCTCGTTTGTTTTGAATTAAATGCTGAATATGCAAAACGGGTATCCTGATGCCATCAATCTCCCTTATTTGTGCCGAATTGAAGCATTCTTCGTAGGTAGCATCCACGCCTGCCATAGAGGTCATACTACCTAACCGGGTTCCATCTCGGAGCGGAAAGTCAACCCATCCGGGAACATGGCAAATCCGCTGACCAGAATATACCGGACATTATAGTGATTTAATGTTTGCCTGAACTCCAGAAAAGAAGCCCCGTTGATGTCCATTTATTTTACTTGTTTGGCTCTTTACATGGTACGCTGTAGTCTTATAAGGTTCATCAGGAACAAGAACTTTTCTTTATCGGTTCTGGCCACACCTTCCCGCAGGTAAGCAAGATCACGCTCTTCCGGCGAAGAATAAAAATGTATTCCAGCCTTTTGGGCCTCTTCCATTTCTTCCTTTTTTATTGTCCTGCTCATTGAACAAGCGTAGTTTTCTTTTCAAACTGCATCTTATGCAATTTACTGTAAAAGCCACCCTTTGCCAATAGCTCGGCATGGGCACCCACTTCTTTCAATTCACCCTTATCCAGCACAATGATCTTGTCGGCCCGCTGAATGGTGCTCAGGCGGTGGGCTATGACAATGGAGGTTCGATCGGACACCAGGCGGTTAATGGCTTTTTCAATCAGGTATTCACTTTCTGTATCAATGGATGAAGTTGCCTCGTCTAATATTAATATAGAAGGATTATAAAGCAGTGCCCTGATAAAGGAAAGCAACTGGCGCTGTCCCAGCGAAAGGGTGGCGCCCCGTTCCATTACATTATAATCGTAACCGCCCGGGAGCTGCAGGATGAATTCGTGCATGCCAATCAATTTGGCCGCTTCCTCTACCCTCTCCCGCGGAATCTCCGGGTTCAGCAGGGTAATGTTGTCCAGTATCGATCCGGGAAAGAGGAATACATCCTGCAACACCACACCAATGTTGCGCCGCAAGACATCGGTATTGTATTTTTCAATCGGCACATCATCAATGCGGATGGATCCCTTGCTGATCTGGTAAAGCCGGTTCAGGAGCGAAATGATGGTGGTTTTGCCGCTGCCGGTATGGCCTACAATGGCCACGGTCTGCCCGGGCTCTATTTGAAAAGAGATATCCTTCAGCACCGGGTGCTCTTCGTTATAACCAAACCAGACGCGGTCGAATTCGATCTTTCCCTGCACCTGTGCCGGCGCATAGGCACCGGGGGATGAAGGTGGCAGTTCGTCTTCGTTGTCAAGCACTTTGAATACTCTTTCGCTGGCGATCATGCCCATCTGCAGCACGTTGAACTTATCGGCAATCACCCGCAGCGGACGGAAAATCAGGTTGAGGTAAAGAATAAAGGCCGTTATTTTCCCTTCCTGTCCCGACTGTACGGCAATGGCTTCTTTGGCCGCCCAGTAGACGATCAGCCCCATGGAAAGGGCCAGCACAATTTCTACCAGCGGAAAAAAAACAGAGTAAGCGAAAATGGCGTGGATGTTGGCGTTTCGGTGCTCCCGGTTGATGGCATCAAATTTTTCCCGCTCCCGTTTTTCCGCGGCAAAGGCCTGCACGATATACATTCCCGTGATATGCTCCTGTACAAAGGCATTCAGGGCCGACACCGCATTACGGACACGGTGAAACGACCGGTTGACACTTTCTTTAAAGTAATAGGTACCAATAATAATGATTGGAAAGGGAATCAGTGAGATCAGGGTCAGTTGCCAGTCGGTCCAGAACATAATACCCAGTACGCAGAGGATAGAGAGCAGGTCGGCTATGATCGGGATCAGGCCATCGGCAAAAATATCGTTGATGCGTTCGATGTCATCTACCGTGCGGGTGGTGAGGGTGCCAATGGGAGTACGGTCGAACTGGCGCAGGTTCAGGTTGAGCACTTTGCCAAAGACCTTCACCCGCATGTCTTTTACTACCGTCTGGCCCAGCCAGGCGGTGGTGTAAGAAAAATAAAACCGGAGCACTGTTTCCAGCAGGGTAAATCCTATCTGCAGCACAATCACCCATACCAGCGCATCCACCGCCCTGTCGGCAAAGGTCCGGTCTGCATTGGCAATATACTTATCTACAGTAAGCTGGATAAGAAAAGGCCGGACGGGGGTAAAAGCAGCCAGCACTATGGCCAGCACAATAGAACCGATAAACCGGCCCCGGTATGGACGGGTAAATTCCAGAACCCTGTTGAGTAAGCCAAAATCAAAAAAAGACTTCTTCCCGCCGGTAGTGCTCATGTTTATTCTTTGCCGTTTACCGTTCACCGTTTACAGTTAGTGTAGTCACAAACGGTAAACTGCAAACCGCAAACTGAAAACTTTTATCCCCCAAAGCTATACGCTTAAGCGCCCCTTTCCTCGCCGCCCATCGCATTTTTGTAGGCCTTGATAAAAATGGCGCCCAGGTTTTTGTGCGGGGGTACGTAGTCGCCAAAGCCTTCAATGTTTTTGTATTTCCGCTCAAATTCCCGCCAGAAGGGTATCCAGTCGATGTTTTTTCCGGTCCGCAGGTTTTCCATCATCATATCGATCAGCGGCTGGTTGAACACCAGTTTCCCGATCTGTTTGGAAGCGATGATATGGGCATCTTCGGCATGCTGCAATACATCATGAATCACGTTGTAGCCGCCGCAGGAACCCATGAACACGATCTTGGCGGTTGGCGCCAGTTGTTCAATGGTGTAGGGTGCATAATAGCTGTGACCGCGGTGAATGACCACCGTAGGTTCGAGGCCTTTTTCCGCCAGGTATTCACCCAGAGCAGCCTGTGCCCGGTCCACTTCACCAGAGGCTTCGTCCAGGGGCTTATTGGCAAAAACCTTGATTGGCCGGCCTTTGATAGAGGTAAAGCTGATCCATTGCCTGTTTTCATCGCGACGCCACAGACTGGACGGGAACTGCGGTACAAAATTGGCGTAGTTCATCCGGCCATCCTTATCACCATAAAAAAACACCTGGATCACTACCTGGCCAGAGTCGCTTCCACCAGCCAGCGTTTTATAGTTAACACTGTATACAGGCGGTATGTTGAATTCTTTGGAAAGATCAATGGTCGTATCCTCCGAAGACCGGAATAATTTGTACAGCAGGTCATACATCACCATGCCCCGCTTGTTGCTGCTGCGGATGGCCTCCTCGTAATTCAGCCGTACGTTGGCCAGCATCTGTTCGGCCACAGGCTTCATGGTTTCGGCAATACTGGCATAGGAGTCTGCTACGTCCACACCATCTTCCAATCCTTCTGATTTATCCAGGTTGTTGACAAAAGCCGTCATCAGCACCCGTGCCCGGTCGCGGTCGGGGAAAGAAGCCAGGAAATTGGATAGCGTGTTGTAACCAGCGGCCACCTTGATGAACTTTTTGAAATAATCAAAGCCAACGCTCATCAGGAGCGAGTCGCCGCGGTTGCCAATTTTTTGCATCAGCCGCGGGTAAACACCCTTGGTATAGCTGGAGGTATACAGGTCAGTTTCGCCGGCAATCACCAGGTAATACAGTTCCTGTGCCGTCAGCGGGTTTAGTGCGGCAAACCGAACAGCCGGGTTTTCTACCTCGTGCAGGTCGTTGATGCTCTTAATAAAATTATCCAGCCCCTTTTTGGTCAGCATCGCCTGGAGCGCCTTCATCTCCATGATCTTTTCGCCTTCCAACTGGCGCTGCACATAGTCCATGCGGGTTTTTACCAGCAGCTTATAATATTTTACAGGATCGTCTTTTACCGCGTCAATTTCGTCAATGGTCTGACGACCCTTGATCAGGTTGTCCAGAAAAGGAAAGTACAACTGGCCGCTGGTGCTTCTGGCCATTTTGGACACGGTGCGGATAAATGGATCATCAATGGCACGGATGGCACGTCCCAGCTTGTTATCGGCGGCGGCATAATCGTACAACTGGCGCGGATTTTTATAGCCGGCAATTTTAATCAGGCTGTCCCGGAACAGAACATCGGGATTGTCTTTCAGCGTAATAAAAACCTTATCGGGATAAAGTGTGGCAAATTTCAGGACCACTTTACTCTGCACACTCCGCAGGCCGGGATTTCCGTCGAAGGCCTCGGAAGCCAGCAGCACATTGGCTACTTCGTATTCCTGCCGGTCTATAATGGGTTCAATGGTTTGTATTTTTTTATCCTGTTGAATAGCCTCGTCGTAGGCCGTGAACAACACAGGCAAATTGGAAGGGGTAAAAGCCCGGCTGCGAAAGTCCGCCGTAACCTTTCTCAGCATCCGCTCCAGGCCACGCAGGTAGCCAATTTTACGCTGGTCGCCCATGCTGTCGCTATCAATCCGGCACTGCAGGGCATTTACCTGCTGAACCAGGGCATGATTTACAAAATGCACAACATCATCGTTGTCGCCTTTTACAAGGCCCGCTTTCAGTGCAGCAGCCTGTGCTTTGTCCACATTGTCGTGCCAGAGCCGACGGCTGATCGGCGGCTTACAGGCAAGATCGGCAACGGATTGAGCCGAAAGTGCAAACGAGAAAAAGCTAAAACACAGAGATAAAACAGCTCGGTTAGAGTAAGACATGCGCCTCATAAAACAAATTTAATACCCGAAGTGCGAAAGCGGGGTTAATCTTCCTTTCTGCTGACGAAGCAACCAGACTTTTGGTTGTCCTGAAAACGTATCTATCTAATAAAATCGTGAACGCTCTATTAATTAATCATTAACTCTGCAGCCGGAAGAAAGCCACCCCGGCCGGTGTAAATGCTTTTCCTGTAGGTTTGCCGCAAAGTAGTTGACTGATGGACGCAAAGCACCGCAGGGTTTTGATTGCAGACGATGAGCCGGATATTGTTGAGATACTAAAGTATAACCTGGAGAAAGAAGGGTATGAAGTGATTACGGCCAAGGATGGCGATGAAGCCCTGCACAAAGCCCGGCAAACCTCTCCCAACCTGATTGTGCTGGACATGATGATGCCCCGGAAAAGCGGCATGGAGGTATGCGAACTGCTGCGGGCACAAAGCCAGTTCAAGGACACACTGATCATGTTCCTCACGGCCCTGAATGACGAGACAACACAACTGAAAGGCTTTGACACCGGGGCAGATGACTATGTCAGCAAGCCGGTAAGCACCTCGGTTTTTGTAAGCAAGGTCAATGCTCTTTTTCGCCGTGTAAAACCTTCGGAGAACAAAGTGCTCAAAACGGGCGCCCTTGAAATAGACCCCGAGCGGTTTGTGGTAAATTTTGAAGAAAGAGAGATTATCCTGGCTAAAAAAGAATTTGAACTGCTTTACCTGCTGGCATCCAAACCGGGCCGGGTGTTCCTCCGCAACGAGATCCTGAGCCAGGTGTGGGGCAATGACGTGATTGTAGGCGACCGCACCATTGATGTACACATCCGTAAGATCCGGCAAAAGCTCGGCATCGACTGCATCACAACGGTAAAGGGCGTTGGATATAAATTTGAGTTGTGAGAACAGCGGTTGGCTACTGGCTACTCGCTAAGTATAGAAACCAACCTATTTTCGCCTGATTGAAAAAGCTAGCGGCCAAAAGCGAATAGCTAGCAGCTTCCCTATCATGTTTCAAACAAAAAACCTTTCACCCCGGAAACTGTCTGCATTAACGGCGCTGGCACTTTCCATTCCTATCAGTGCAGGCATCTACCTGCTCGAAAGAGCATGGCAGATCGGTGTGGGAGCATTTGTGCTGATCTTTCTGGTTAGCTACCTGCTTGTTTTTAATATCATTCAGAATTTTATCTACCGCAAGATCAAGCTGATTTATAAATTCATTCATCAAACAAAGGCAACCCGGCGGGAGGAGATGTACTACAAATACATTCTACCCCAGAAAAGCATCGATAATGTACGGGAAGACGTGGAAGCCTGGGCGGCGCAGCAGAGCCGCGAAATGGACATCCTGAAACAAAATGAAGTTTACCGCAAAGAATTTCTGCAAAACCTCTCCCACGAATTTAAAACACCGGTGTTTGCCATCCAGGGCTATATTGATACACTGCTGAACGGCGCCCTCGAAAATCCCGAGGTTAACCGGCGATTCCTGGAAAAAGCCGGCAAAAATGCCGAACGGCTTGCCAACCTGATCAACGACCTTGATGCCATCTCCAAACTGGAACGTGGGGAGCTCAAACTCTCCAAACAGAATTTTGTCATTCAGGATGTGATCCGTGAAGCATTCGAGAGTCTTTCCATTAAAGCCGAAGGTGCCAGTATTGATTTTTCATTTAAAAAAGGCTGCGAAAAACCGGTTAGCGTTTATGCTGATAAAGAAAAGATCCACCAGGTGGCATATAATCTGATTGACAATGCCATCAAGTACGGCAAACCCGGTGGCCATATTGTAGCCAGCGTGTATAACACGGATGATCATACGATCCTGACAGAGATCAGTGATAACGGCATTGGCATTCCCGAAAAATTCCTGGGCCGCATCTTCGAACGGTTTTACCGCACCAGCGGCGGCCGCAACAAAGATGTGAAGGGCAGCGGACTGGGACTGGCCATTTGCAAACACATTATCGAGGCGCATGGCCATGCCATCCATGTGCGCAGCAAGGAAGATGTAGGCACCACCATCGGCTTTACGCTGGACCGTAAAAAAGAAGCCTGATAAAGCTGCTTTTACTGCGAATCAGTATAAGTAAAAATCCCGGCCCCGGACTGCCGGGATTTTGATTTCTTAGAATTGGAAATAAATAAACGAATCACTGCTTTTCTGGCTTAGTACAATCAGGATCAGCATCAGCGCCCAGCCGATACCCACTTTCCACCACCTGGCTTTTGCCACCACCTCCGATACGCTGCTGTTGCGCATGGCCCAATGCGTCGCCACCAACAATACGGTGACCACTGCCACCTTTATCATATCAATTGTGGGCAGCACGGCTATGCCGTTTTCTGTTATTCCAAACATGGAGGCCAGCATACGACCCGCCGTAGCAAAATCAGCTGCCCTGAAAAACACCCATGTGATATTCACCAGGAAAAAGGTCAGCAGCATAGAAAAAACAAGCCGGAAGCGCTTCCCGTAAACAAAGGCCGGCAACAGTGAAGCCCTTGCCACCACCGCTTCGCCGGCATTCATTTCTTTGGTAATGGCCGGTTGGCGCTGCATTTTCCGGATGATTCTTTCCAGCACCAGGAAGCTCCCGTGCAATGCACCCCACACCACAAAGGTCCAGGAAGCGCCGTGCCAAAGGCCACCCAGCAACATGGTGATCATCAGGTTGATGTATGTACGGCCTTCTGTTTTACGGTTGCCCCCGAGGGCTATATACAGGTAATCTTTCAGCCAGGAGGAAAGCGTAATGTGCCAGCGCCGCCAGAAATCAGAAAAGCCCGATGCGGCGTAAGGATACCTGAAATTTTCGGGCAGGTGAAAACCCAGGCAGGCCGCCACACCGATTGCGCAGGTAGAGTAGCCGGCAAAGTCAAAGAAGATCTGTCCCGAAAAGGCCAGCACTCCCAGCCAGGCATCGATCATTGCCACCGACTGCTGTGCATTGAACACAGTGTCGGCGGCACCGGAAAGCAGCGCATCGGCCAGCACCACCTTCATGAACAAACCCAGCGAAAGCAGGAGCAATCCTTTGGTAAACTGGGCAGCATTTGCCTGCCTAGGTGTTTTAAATTGGGGCAGCAGTTCGGTGGGACGAACAATTGGTCCGGCTACCAGTTGCGGGAAAAACGTGACAAAAAGGGAGAAGTCGAGCAGCGAGGTTTCGGGCCGGCTACGACGGCGGTACATATCCAGTGTATACGAAAGCGTTTGAAAGGTGTAGAACGAGATGCCGACCGGCAAGATAATATCCGGTGCCGCCGGCTGGTAATCGAAGCCTAACCAGGAAACCAGCGTGACAAAATTCTGGAGTAAAAAATTGCCATACTTAAAAAAGGCCAGCATGCCGAGGTTAAGGGCAAGACTCAGGGCCAGCAAAACTTTGCGCTGGTGGCGCTTTCGGGTGACATACAACTTCCTGCCCACAAAAAAGTCAAGTGCAGTGGAAGCCCAAAGCAGGAGAACAAAGGGCGGGTTCCAAACGGCATAAAACAGGTAACTGGCCAGCAGCAGGTTAATCTTTTTTAATTTCCACGGCAGCTGCATATAGTGCAGTCCCACCACAATGGCGATAAACAGCACAAACGAATATGAGTTGAATAGCATAAGGAAGAATTTTGTTTTTACGGAATGGTAATGGAAGAGGAAAACCAGTCTTTCTTGCGGAGTTCAGCAATCAATTCTCTTGTATAAATGGTGGCATCGGTGCGGGAAAGGTGCGACCATTCGGGGCAGATCATGCCGCCTGTTGTTTGGTTATCGGCGAAATGAATGCCTTCATTTTGCGTTGAACGCAGCATTCCGTCCCAGTATTTTTCTCTTGGATATTTCGCGGCTTCAAATTCATACAACGGACCGCTGGAGGGGGTGCGAACAAAGATGACCCGCCCTCCTCTTGCTTTTATTTTATCGGTGGCGGTTTTAATCTCCTGAAAAATTTTTGCCAGTACTTCTCCCTCAACCGGCGGTGTGGGATCACCCATCAGGAGCATTTTCCAGACGTTGGTTTGAAAGGCAATGTCCTCTTTGCTTTGCAGGAACATGTCTGCCATATAGGTCTGCCGGTCACCGGTGGTCCATTCAAATCCTTTGGGAAAGACGGGCAGCGCCATCACACCCGGGCGGTTGGGCAAGGCAAGGCTTTCGAGGAGGGTGTTTAGCGAAAACCGCCGCTCTTCCAGAAAAGCCAGGTTGGCTTCCAGGGCAAACCCCAACTGGTCGCTCAACTTCTCCGATGGCGTTTGCTTCTGGTAATACGAAACAGCTTCATTTGCAGAAAGATGAAACGCGGGATTTTGCCCATAGAACAGTACCTCGGTTACATCCACCACCAGTTTTCCCCTGAAAGCGGTATCGTTTCCCAGGTCCTGCAGCAACAGGAGCGGTGAGGTGCCCACCAGGGAAAGCTGCACGGCGTCCTCACCCGTTTTCCGCTCCCATTCCGGGATGTCAAGGTCAAACTTAATGCGGGAAGAACCGATAAAAACCGTCGCATCACGGGCGGGCTGCAGTGCTTCCTTTCTTTCGGCTGCCCAAAGTGCCCTGTCGTCGTTATAGGTGGGGAGAAAACCCTTGCTTCGCCAGAAGAGTTCCCAGGCTGCAATAAAAAGCAGGGTGAGTACCAGGGCAAGTACACCTGCTTTTACCGTTTTTGTTGGTTGCATGGTTGTTGGTTTGGTTTACAAATGTGCTGAAAGCAGAAGCCTGTATCTTCAGCATTTCAGCACGTTAAAGTTGAAACATTGAAACGCCTGTGTCAATGCGAAACCACACCTGCTGCTGCATTTGCAGGCTCAATTGTAAAAAATGCCTAATGAGTTGAGAGCGTCAACCGGGTAGCATAAACAGCGGATTTACTCAGCCGGTAGAATAAAAAAGGCAGTGGTTGACCGTAGTTTTTCCGGATGCCGGCTTTTTCCATGTTATCTTTTTGTTATCCTTTCTTAACTTTAAAAGGCGTGAAGGGATACCAGTTCATATTATTGTTGAGCCTTTTGACACAAATCGCCCGGGGGCAGGGCGGGAAAAGTCCAATTGATTTTTTTGGCCACCCTGTTTCTTTACCCTTTGCGTATAGTAAGCCGGCATTTACAACCTCCCTTTCGCCACAAGCAGTAGCGGATTATAGTAAACGGATCGATGCCGCTTCCCTGCAGCCTTTCCTCTCAGCTTTGTTGCAATACAAAGCCAATCAGCGCCCTGATGACTGGCTTTATTACCAACTGGTGCGGAAGATGGCACAGCACATCAGTCCTAAAACGGATAACTACTACCAGTATACGTTTTATAAATGGTGGTTCCTGGTACAATCGGGCTACGATGCCCGGCTTACAGTTGCCGGCGACTACCTCCTGTTTTACGTGCAGTGTGATGAAAATATTTACAACATTCCTTCCAAGATCATAGATGGCCGGCAGTATGTCTGCCTTAATTACCACGACTACGGCAGTATTGATTTTCAGCGATACAATTTTGCCGATGCCACGCCTTTTGTAGTGGCCGGCACCAGGCCGTTCTCTTACAAAGTCAGCAGCCTGCCGGATTTCAGTCCTGATGCCTATACCGAAAAAGAAGTGCAGTTCTCCGACGGGTTGCGGCAGTATGCCTTTCGCATTAAGGTAAACCCGCAGGTGCAAACCTTATTCATCAACTATCCGGCGGTAGATTATGACCTGCAATTCAACATGCCGCTGAGCAGGGCAACATATGAATCCCTGATCTCTTCGCTGAAAAAACAGGTAAAAGGTCTGAAGCCGAAGGATGGTGTGGAGTTCCTGATGCGTTTTACCCGCTATGCCTTCCTGTTCAAACCCGATGCGGAAGTATTTGGCAATGAAAAACGATTCTCTCCCGAACAAACCCTGTTGTATGAATACAGCGACTGCGAAGACAGGGCAGCCCTTTTCTTTTTCCTGGTGAAAGAAATCTACAACCTGCCCATGCTGGTATTAACCTACCCCGAGCATGTAACGGTGGCCGTGGCATTTGACAAGCCGTACGGTAAAACGATCAATTATAACGGCAATCAGTATACGATTTGCGAACCCTCGCCGCAAGGTGTGGACCTGCGCATTGGCCAGCTCCTTCCGGAACTTTCCAAAAAAGCTTACCAGGTTGCCTATGCCTATCATCCCAAACCGTAAAGCAGTGTAATCAAACATTTGATCATGCCGAAAGAAGATGCCCTCCTGCACACCAGGAGGGCATCTTTTTTTACCAGGCAGCTTACAACAGTTAGCTAAACTGTCTTTAAGTAGGGCCGGTTAAGCAAAGGTCATTTTCAACTCACCACTCACCATTCATGAAAAAGCATTTGTGAGCGGTCTTCGTATTAGTTGTTGCTGCCGGTGCTCAACAGGTCGTCGTTGGTTACGCCTTTTTTCTTGGATACACTTTCAGAGAGCTTACCAAAGTTCCAGGTCAGGCTGAACGAGAGGGCCCGGAACGGACTGGTGGTGCTGGAAATGTATTCAAAAGAAGGATCGATGGTGCGCAGTTCCCAGTTCCGTTCTTTCTCGAAAAAGTTGGTCACGCCACCCGATAATGTCAGCTTTTCGTTGAACAGTTTGTAGCCCACGTGAATGCCGTACCAGATGTTCAGCGGATAACTTGTCTGGATGGTAACGGGTGCCCGGAAAAAGCCGGCAAAGCCACTCGTGGTAAAACGCTTCGAAATGGAATAGCTCGTATTCAGATTGGCATTGCCACTGATACCGCTGTTTACCAAATCCGGCAGGAACTTATTCTCCACCCGGTTATACCGCACATTCCCATTCAGGAATACCGACCAGTCGTTGTTGATCTTGGTGCTGAAGTTGCCCTGTACACTGAGCGACCAGTCCTTACCCACGTTATCGCTGGTGGTGGTGGTTACACCTTTCGGTGCGTCGAAGGTGGCATACTGCACAATCAGGTTATCGCTGTATGAACCGGTGAAGGTTAGGCCGGCAAAGGTGCGGCCCTTCATCAGCCTTGTTTGAACAGCCAGGCTGTGAATGGTTTGCGGCTGCAGGTTGGGGTTACCATACGTGATGTAACGCGGATCGTTGTCGTTGCGGAAAGGATTCAGGTTCTGGATAAACGGACGCTGGATCCGGTCGCTGTAGGTAATAACCGTTGTAAACGAATTGCTGAATTTGGTGGTGGCCTGCAGGTTGGGCAACACATTAAGATAGGATTGGTTAACCCTGGTTTTGGCCGAAATAAAATTACCGTCAACCGTCGTATGCTCTAACCTGGCACCCAGGCGGAAGGTAGTCTTACCGGTTTTGAAACTATAGCTGCTGTAGGCACTCAGCACGTTCTGATCGTAACGGAAGCGGTCTGTATTGCTGGCATTCAACTGGTAGTCTTCGGCGTTGGTGGTTTTAATCCGGCTGATGAAATCTGATTCGGCTTTGCGTAAAATGGCCTTCAGCCCCACTTCCAGCTTTTGACTTTTTGCCAGGGGCAGAATATAATCCGACTGCACGGTGTACTGCTTGTTAACCGCCTCACTGTTGTTGATCACATAACGATCGTTTGCTACCTGGTTATCCATCACGCTGTTCAAAAACGTGTTGTTGATACCAAATTCTGCGTTGGTGCGAATGCTGAATTCTTTTTCCTTGTTGCCACTGAACTTTTTAATATAATCGGCACCAATGCTGGTTGTTGGCATATTGTACTCGCTGTCGAGGTCATAATAACTGATGCTGTCGATACCATTGGGATAGGAAGTGGTGATGGTCTGGTCAAGAATGTGACGATTCTTGCCACCACTTAAATTGCCGTAAAAAGCAAAGGTGTTGAGCGAGTCCGCCTCATAGCTGATCTCTGCATTGCCAAACTGCCACAGGTTGTTCATGGTACGGGCACCGGCCAGTTCGCGGCGGGTAAAATCAGCGGGCACCAGGGGCTGCGTTACCATGCGGCTCTTTGCCGGGATGTTGCTGCCGCCATTCAACCCGTAGTACATCGTCATGCCCCACTTGCCAAATTTTGCACTGAAGTTGGTATTGACGTTATACCAGCCGATCTGGTTGGCCCAGATGTTCACGGAACCGTTGTAGCCCACTACTTTTTTCTTGGTAATGATGTTGATGATACCACCAACTCCCTCTGCATCGTATTTCGCAGAAGGCGAGGTAATGACTTCAATCTTGGTGATAACAGAACCCGGAAAACCCTTTAGCGCTTCTTTGGGATTTTGCGCAAACATTCCCGTTTCGCGGCCGTTGAGCAGCACTTTAAAATTCGATTGCCCGTTTACGGTGACGTTGTTATCGCCATCCACGCTAACAAACGGAGTTTTGCGTAAAATGTCAATGGCGGTCTCCGTTTTGGTGGCGGGGTCGTTCTCCACGTTGAAGATGATTTTATCGTCCTGTTGTTCTACCAGGGGTTTGCGGGCCGTTACCACTATTCCTTTCATGGTTGCAGCAGCAGGCGCAAGCTGCAACTGCTTCAGGTCTGTAACGCCGCCCGTAGTAACGGTTAAGGGCAGCTGCTTTTCAGCAAAACCTGTATGCGTCAGCAGCAGGATATAGCTGCCCGTGTCTATGCCGCTAAGGCTGAACTTTCCCCTGTCGTTGGTAAAGCCCACTTTCAGGGGCTGCGGTGCCAGGGTGGTGCCTTTGTGCAATTCAACTGTTACATATTGCAGCGGTTTGCCAGCTGTACTGTCGCCAACAGTTCCTTCAATGGTTGCTTTTGATTGTGCTGTTGACAGCAGTGCAAAACACTGCAGCAGCAAAAGAGCCAGTCCTTGTAAAGCATACTTTTTCATAAAAGCGGTTGTGGTTTATCATTACGAAACGGATCGTAAATTGGAGCATTTCTGCATGCAATTCCGGACAGTTTACATAAAAGGGAAAAAAAGGCGTATGAAGTGTAGCAAATTGCACGAATCTGTTAGGGACAGGCGCATCCGGTTACGTATTTCTGGCGCTTTGGGGAAAGAAAAGCTCACCCATCTCACCCGTTTTGCAGCCATTCGTTTACTCATCCCGATGCTGCTCCTTTTCTCATTCTTCTACAGCCGTGAAGATTTTGTTGAGCTGTTCCGCATGGTGGAAAGGCCTGATAATTGTACCCAATAAATTCCAGTAAAGAAAAGATTCTATGGTTGAACTGTTACCCGGTTTTCCCCCGCATGTGGCAGCCTACCGTGCCAGCGGCAAGGTGCACAAAGAAGAATACGAAAACGTAGTAATGCACCGTGTAGATGAAGTAGCCAACCAGTGGGGCAAAATCAACTTCCTGGTGCGACTGGAAACCGATATGGACAATTACAGCTTTGCAGCTTTCCTGGATTACCTGAAGGTGAGTTTTGAGCATTTTACCAAATGGAACCGGATGGCCATTGTATCGGATGAAGCCTGGCTACGCACTGCCTATAAAGCATTAAGCCCGTTGGTGCACGGTAAGATCAAAAGCTACTCCTTGCGCGAATATGAAGAAGCCAGGCAATGGGTGTCGGCGCCATTGAGTGAAGGAACATAATGAATACACATGCCAATAAAAGAAACCATCCGTACGGGAGTGGTAGCCACCAGTGTGATGACGGCCTTTAGCTATGCAGTATCGGCTGTTGAAGGAGAAAACTTCAAAGAACCCCTCTTGCTTTCGCTTTTTGTAAAGCGGCTGACAGCAAAGCAAAATAAGTTTCTCGATGCTTCGGGCTGGCCGCTGCATTATACACTGGGCTGCATCTGGGCTGGTGTGTACACATCCTGGACGGAAGGCCTGCTTCGCAAACCATCGTTCCGGCATATGGTGCTCTTTGGCTGCTTTAGCGGCACCCTGGGAGTTGTTATCTGGAGAGCCCTCTTTCGGCATCACCCTAACCCGCCGCAGACAAACCGGCAACAATTTTACCAGCAGTTGTTTATAGCCCATCTCCTTTTTACGTTTTCACTGGCAAAGACCTATCGCTCTTCATTTGACCACCGTACCTAAAAGGAACATGACTTTTTGCACTCACCGTTTACGGCTCGTTTCTGCTTTATTGAAATTATATAAGCGTTGGTATAGCCTGATGACTGCTTTCCTCCAGGTACCAATTCACTGCCTGTTGTGATACAGCTGCCGGAATCTCATGGCGGCCGTTAAATTCTTTGTACAATACTTCATAACCGCCGTGCTGAAGCCTGGGAACAATGCGCCGGCTGCAGGGATCAATCGGCAGCACATCATCCTTTACGCCATGCGAAACAAAAAGGGATGGCCTCCCCCTTTCCTCGTAGGTATAATAAAACCCCGGTGAAAAAGCAATTACATGACTGAACAGGTTGCCGTTGCTCAGCCCTATACACAAGGCATACGAAGCACCGTCGGAAAAGCCGCCAATTGCGAGGCGCTGCGGGTTGATAAAAAACCGTTCGAAGACATAGGACAGGACACGGTCGATGAACAGCACATCAACGCCGAAGGCATCGGCCGCAATAATGTCCCAGCTATAATCTTGCGATGCCGGTGCCAGCAGGATCAGGTTGTTCTTATCGGCATATTGCTGCAGGTAGAACAATCCATGGGCAGCATTGCCGCCGGCGCCATGCAAAAGCAGAATGAGTGCCGACGCTGTATCGGGACAGTAGCCAGCAGGCACATACAACAAGCATTCTTTTTTCTGGTTCAGGTCCAGTTGTTGCAAACCCCTGGTTGTTTCACCGGCCGGGGTGTTGTTAAGCGGACGTGCCTGCAATTGTGCTTTCCGGTATCCTTCTCTTTTTTCCATAGGCCCTTTCCTACCTCAATTACCGCACCGCCTTTGGCTACTGCTGTGGTGACAGATACGCTTCTCTTTAGTTCTTTGCGGTTCGCTACACTACCTACCTGCAGTCAGCTACAGTATCCTGCTGGCTTGCTGCCAAAAATCAAAATTTCACCTGCTTATTCTACAATGGTAGACTTTATCCGCAACGATGTGCTCTCCAGCAGGTCATCAGCTTCACGATGATTTACGAGCCTTGGCTTGAAAGAAGCCGTTACTTCGTAAGAACCCGCAGAAAAGGTTTGGGCACTGATGGTAGCAAATACCTCTCCCCGGTTGTTCGACAACACACCACCGTTAGGTGCAGCACCAGACCCGCGAATTACCTGGATACCCGCCGGCACATGATCTGTATGCGCAACACTGGCTATGGTGATGGGATGATTGCCCCGGTTCTGAAAGGTGGTGGCCTGTATAAACCGGACAGCACCCACAGCTACATCGGCTGTTGTTGCCGTTGTGTTGTCGAAGTGGATCGGTGCTTTTACATCAACAATTACGTTATAGGTTTTTACCGTTGTCCCGGATTTCACCACGGCATAAAATACTTTTGGGTAAGTAAAATCAATGGGCAAACCGGCAGACGGATACACTGTTGTGCTGTTTTCCGGAACGCCGGCCGCATCCTGCATATAATACAAAGCGGTTCCGCTAAAGCCAATGGTTGGCGTCAGGGAAGAAAAAGAAGTTCCCGCCGGCACAAACACAAACACTTTTCCGATGGTTCCCACGCCTTCAATGATCCGGGCAGCTTCCACATCAGCTGGCAGAAAAGGATTCTTTGCCTTTTCGAAAGTAAAAGAAGTCAGTGCAGCTTCAGGATCGGGTTCCGGTGGTGCTTCGGTGATGGTAACGGCGTAGTGTACCCGTTTTGACGCATCCTGTTTGGATGCGATGCTATACACCTGCACCCGGTTCTGAAAGTTCTGCGGCCTGCCCAGTTGGGGATTTACCGTAAAATCGTTGTTGGTGAAATTGGACGGTTTCGGCGTCAGGCTTGTCAGTACTGTGCCGCGGGGGACCGTTACGCGGATCTCACCCTGTTGTGTTTCCACGCCATTGTTTATGATGGGATGCGTAAGGCTGATACCGGCATAGCCGGTCTCTTCCAGTTGAAAATTTTCCAGGAGAACTCTGGAAAGGTCGATTGCGGAGGGAGTGACCGGGTTCTTTTTGCAGGCAGTGAGCAAAGCGAATAAAAAAAGGACAATGGTCCATCTCGATTTTGCGTGTGGCATGTTGGCTGGTTAAGGGGTTAACAAACCGCGAAACTAACGGGGTTGCCTACGTGCTAGAAAGCAAAGGTTTGATCAACTGCGAAGAAAGAAAGATGAATGGTAAAATTGGCAGCATGAAGCCGGAAGCATGGCGTCCCGAAGTTGCATACTGCGTTGTATCCGATAACAGCTTTGTTCTACCAGAACCCCGTTCGCAAAAGCAGGAAAAACTTAGATGACTGCTTTTTTGGTTTCTTTATTTTCCGGGCAAATGCACTTTCAACTCTACCATAATCAATCTTCCGATGGAGGGTGAACCCACAAATTCAATTTGTTCGGTATTAAAAAGATTGGTGATGCCAAGATTAACCCGGGACTGGGTTGTGAACTGGTAACCGGCCTGCAGATCAACCGTGGTAAAGCCCCCTAAAGGTCCCCAGTCGAAATTTTTAAGAAGGGGTAGTCCGTTTGGGATAGAGATAATACCCCGCTTACCTTTGCCTGCTGCCGTGCCGATCTGGTTGCCGCTGTAAAAATCATACTGCTCTATCCACCGGGTTGCGATAGTGATAAAGAGTTTTTGCTTCAACAGGTCTCTTATATCGAGTAGGGCCATGCCCAGGTGCCTCGGTGCATTCAGGCTTCTTTCTTCGGAAGAAACAAAGCCATCACCATTTGCGTCGTTTTCTTTATTATTCTCTGTTATGTCCGAATCAAACCAGGAATATTTTACGCCCAGGCCAACGAATTTGCTGAACGTATAATTCATGCCCAGATCCGCTCCATAGATTTTCACCTTGCCATAATTGAAAAACGTCAGAAAGGATGCGCTTTGCAGTTTGCCGTTGGCATCCGCTGTACCGGCGAATGGCATGCTGTGTGTTACCGGGATTCCGTTTACAGATACGGCACGGCCGCGGACCGTGATGGCCGGACTGATGAACTGTTCACTGGTGCCGTTGTAATAATTCACATCGGCAAAAAGCTCTTCCGTGACCCGGCCACGATAACCTGCCTCCCAGGTACGAACCAATTCCGGTTTCAAAGGTTCTGTATTGACAATTGATTCCGGATCGTTAAGGCTTGCGCCAACAGGAATATACTTGATGCCTTTCCCGCCATTGCCAAACAAAAACCCGTTGATGCCGGCATACTGGTTCAAAAGGCTGGGCATAGAATAAGCCTTGCCCCAGGTGACCCGGAAGCTGCCTTCGTTGATGCTTTTCACCAGTGCCAGCCGCGGTGCCAGGAAGTCGCCGAAATTGCTGTGATGATCCAGCCGTGTTGCCCCCACAAAACGCAGGTTCCAGGGAAGGTTTTTTTCTACCTGCAATACGGCACCATACTGTGTTACCCGTATCCGCTCCAATTTATCCACCAGGCTAACGCCATAACCGTTAGGTATTTCTATCTGGTAACTGGCACCGGCCACCACCCGCAAGCCCGCTTTTGAAAAGGAATAATTGTACTGCCCTTCCGCATTCAGCCGCTGGCTCCGCTCCTTTACTCGGTTACCCAATCTTGTTGCATAGATCTCGGCTTCTTCCGGCGGTCGATAATTTGGCCCAGGACGAGTGCTGTTGTAAAAATCACGGGTGTAATTCGGAAGAATAACCGAGGCCCCGAGGTTGCCCCACGTGTTATACACCGTAGCAAAAAACCGGGGGTTCACCAGGCGGGCCTGTAAGAAACCATAGGTCATATCCCGCATCTGGTTGCGACCCGACGTGGTTACCTGCAGGCGGGTAAACTGGCTGCCGCCACCCGATACGATAAAATCCATTTGGGGTAAAACTTTGTAATAAGCATGCATCTCACCACGGATACGCTTAAACGTAAAATCAGAAATACGCTCCGGTATGCCTATCGCTGTTTGAAGATTCGGATTGGGTACGTACACCGTATCATACCACTTGTAATCCTGCCCCGTGGCATGCTCACCGGTGATC
The DNA here is from genome assembly GCA_035998945.1 of Flavisolibacter sp. Taxonomy (GTDB): domain Bacteria; phylum Bacteroidota; class Bacteroidia; order Chitinophagales; family Chitinophagaceae; genus Flavisolibacter. The sequence continues at coordinate 237,191 of DASYHD010000031.1, forward strand.
TTGAAAGCGAACTTTGAATTGACAATACCTGCATGCCGGATGCGGCTGCTGAACTGGTACTGGCTGCCGGCACTAACTGACACCGTCGTACCCGGATATTTCCGGGGATCTTTTGTGATATAGTTGAACAGGGCGTTATGCGCATTGGGACCATAGAGCGCCGTTTGCGGCCCTTGCAAAATCTCAATTCTGTCAATATCGTCTTTTTGTGTACTGCCATTGTTGAACATGGGCAAACTGCCGCTGGCTGCTGCCATGGTATTGCGACCATCCACCAGTTGTAAAACCCGGATGTTAAATGCACTATGAAGGCCCCTGGCATTGAAGGTGATCTCATCTACACCGGAGCGGGTATATTCCACGCCCTGCACCCGCGACACCAACTCCCCGACATTTGACCCGGCAAAATGCGTTATGTCCTTTGCGCTGATAATTTGGATCGGGGCCGGCGCAGCCGTAATTTTTTCGGGCATTCGCGAAGCAGTTACCACCACTTCACTTCCCGGGCGACTGTCCGGCGCCATGCTTACATGGGCTTGTGCAGTCTCTCCTTCCCTTACCGTTACCGGCCATTCGATGGTTTCGTAACCCACATGCGAAATCAGGAGTACATACCTGCTGGCATTGAGTGCAGAAAAAACAAAGGCGCCATCCCGGCTGGTGAGCACAGTAATTCCACTGCTCTTTAAAATAACCGTAGCGCCGTGCAGTGTTTCATCTGTCTGCTGGTCGGTAACTTTTCCCTGAATCGAACCGGTTCGCTGTGAAAACAAAACAGCAGGGATAGAAAACAGGAGGATGATTAAAATGAATTTTCTCATATCAGTGTACTATTGATTGAAAAATGTACAGGAACGCGAATGGCACCGTCTTTAGCTTCCCTGCACTTCTAAAAAACTAAGGCGGTACAGTTTTCCAATGGGCAGCTCTTTGTTGCCGACGGTCACCATTTCATTCGAAAAAGAACGGATTTTATCCAGCGAAACAATAAAGGAACGATGGATGCGGAAGAATTTGCTTTTGCCCAGCATGGCCTCTACGGAGCTTATTGTTTGCCGGGTGGTAATAGTGGCGTTGGCGGTCACAATTTTCACGTAGTCCTTGTCGCTTTCGATGTACAACACCTCATCCAATAGAACTTTTACCATGCGCCGGTCTACGCTGACATAGATAAACGGCAAGGCGTATTTGTTTTCGTGCTTGCCGGTACTCATTTCTGCAATGGCCTCCTGTTGCCGTTGCGGAAAAGCTTTGTTAACGGCCCTTAAAAAACGGTTGAAACGGATGGGTTTCAGGAGATAGTCAACCACGTCCAATTCGAAGCCTTCATGGGCGTATTCCTTGTGCGCTGTGGTAAAAATGATTTTCGGAACGTTGCGGAGGCCTCGCACAAAGTCGGTGCCGGTGAGTTGCGGCATGCGGATGTCAAGGAAGATGATGTCGACGGTCGTTTCCTGCAAAAACATCATGGCGTCTATGCCGTTGCCGAATTCACCCACCACGGTTAGGGATGGAATATTCTCGATGTACCGGCGTATGACGTCACGGGCCATGGGCTCGTCGTCCACGATGAGGCATTTTACCAATATTGTATTTCCCTTAGGCATAAGCAGTTTCGGTTGTTGGTGAAGGCGCCGCTGGTTTTGGCTGCTCGATCCGTACCAACTCAATCTGCAGGTCAACGACAAATACTTCCTCCTCCTCCCGTATCTGCAATTCGTGGCCGTTTTTATACAATAAATCCAACCGCTGTCGTACGTTCACGATGCCGATACCAGACTTGCCCTGCGACGCTTCGGCGGTTTTGGATTTGCCGTTCATCAGCTTCATCACCAGCGTGGTGCCCTTCAGTTCGATGGTAAGGTTAATCCAGGGATTTTGCAGCACGTTGCTGGTGCCGTGTTTAAAGCAGTTTTCTATAAACGGCAACAGCAACAACGGCGCGATGTAAACATCCTTCGTATTGTCGGTCACCAGGTAATGCAGGTCAAGCTTGTTGCCGTACCGGATTTTCTCTAAGTTGATGTACTCCAGTATCATCTGCAACTCTTTATCGAGCGGAACCAACGGCTTACGCCCTTCGTACAAAACATAGCGAAGCAGGTCCGATAGACCCATGATCATCTGCGAACCTTCCGGCGATTCTTTTTGCGTTTTTGAATACACATTGTTCAGGGTGTTGAACAGAAAGTGCGGGTGCACCTGGGCCGTCAACAACTGCAACTGTGCTTCGGTGGCCTGTTTTTGCAACTGCAGGCTGCGGTGCTGGTGATGATACCAGTGTTTCCCAAACTTCAACATCAAAGCGCTGGCAGTGATAGTCATTGCGCCTTTGTTAGTGGCCATCACGGCCATAAAAAACGACATGCCTGGATCTCTCGGCGCCGTTGGCAGATTTTCGGGCGGCAAGATCATAGCCAGGAAAGGCTGCATCACTTTACTCAATAAAACCAGGTTTAAAGCGCCGCACGAGAACCAAAGCACAACAATCCATACAAGTCCTGTCAGGTACCTCTTCTTCAAAATAAACTTTGGAAAGACGAAATAGAGCATGAGATACACGGTTGGAACCTGCGCGAAGACAACAAAAAAACTTTCGCTAAACGTGTACAACGGGTTTCTGTAAAAAGACATTTCTGGATACCCCATCGGGTTGGCAGCGTGTGTAAGGGTGATGTAGGGATACCAGATTCCCCAAAAGAGCAAGTGCTGCTTAATGCGTTCGCTTCGTTTTTCGGAGAATATGAAATCCTGGATGCCCATGTAGCCTTTTCCTAAATATAATAAATGTTAGTAACGTAATTCATGGTTTTGCGCCGGATGTTGGTGTTTGCAAGACGAACGTTTTTGGTCGCGGATATAAAGCACAAATGCCGATAAAAAAATTATGACGGATTTTCTCTGCTGTCAGTCGCATTGCCCAAAATTCCGCCCCCGTCGGGTGGTAGATTCATAGAATTCTTGTAATCACTTAAAACGAGCTGTTATGAAAAAATTTGCTGGTTTTCCTTTCCTTTTCGCATTGATTTTGGTCTTGGGTTCATGCCAAAAGAACAGCGCAATCGCCGAAAAAGACAACACCTTTTACGGCCCCCAGGTACACGTCGGTAGTGGTAAAGTTCGAAGCTGGATCAAGATCTCGCAGGAGAACGTCCCGCTTGAAATTGGCATTGAAATGACTCCCGGTGCGTTGGAAGATCTGCCCCATCACAACGAAGGGGAAGTTCATCCCAACTGGAATATTCCGTTTCATCAAAAAGTGAGGGGCGTAACGCCTTTTGACCACCTGACACTGAACTGGAACCCGGAAGGTCACCCGCCGCTTTTCTTTGGCACACCGCACTTCGACATTCATTTTTACATGATGACGGAGGCTGAACGAATGGCGATTCCTGCTTGGTCGCCGGCCACGGATGCGCTTTTCAACACCTTTCCTCCGGCAGGTTACATGCCGGCTAACTACAGCGCACCTCCCGGTGCCATCGGTGCTGAGCCAGCCATGGGCAAGCATTGGTTGCCACCTCCACCGACCTTCCTTCCGTTCAACCACGTAATGATTTTGGGGACGTACAATGGCACGTTTAATTTCATTGAACCTATGGCCACGCTTGCCTACCTCAAAAGCGGACAATCGGTTTCAAAAGAGTATTCACAACCTCAAAAGTTTGCGAAGGCAGGGTATTACCCTACCAAATACAATATTTGGCAGGACGAACGCACGGGCCACCATTTTGTGTCGTTGAGTGATTTTGTTTGGCGAAATGCTAATTGATGGCGCGGCGGCATGAAAGAGAGATTAGTATATCCCTAAAAATAATCTTGACCTGCAATAAAAATTTTGCTAAAAACCATTCAACATGAAAAAGTATTCAAATCTCCTGATTGTGAGTGCATTTATCTTGCTTGCTGTATTCAACTCCTGTAAAAAAGAAATTGCAAAGGCCAAAACAGAGACGCCCGAAGAATTTGCAAGTAAGAAACCCAATGATCCTGGCTTTGCAGAAAATGATATGGTGATGTTTTGGAATGATAAGGCTAACACAGTTCTTAGCGTGGGTTTTTCTCAGCCGGCACGTACCCGTGTTTTTGCAAGAATCCAAATTGCTGTACACGATGCGCTGAACAGTATTAAACCAAAGTATGAACGTTATGCTTTTCATGAAAGAGAACAGCATGCTGACCCGGATGCAGCCGTTGCCAGTGCCGCTTACTGGGTCATGAAGCGAACTACACTTGTTGGAAACCCTCCGGTTGATCAATGGTACACTGAAAGCTTAGCTACTATTCCCAACGGAGAAAGCAAAGAACTGGGAAAGGACCTGGGAAAGCGGTCTGCCGATGCGCTCATTGCCAAACGTGCCAATGATGGGTTTACGCAACTTATTATCAATTCTGTCAATCCTCCCAATGGGAATAACCCCGGCGAATATCAATCCACCGTTACCGCCGTAAATTGGATGCCAACAGAAACGCAGTTCCAGTTCAGAACCTTACCTAACTGGGGTACCGTAATGAAACCCTGGGTGATAGAAAGCAATCATCAATTCAGACCTGCGGGCCCTTACACAGTGAACTCAAATGAATACGCAACTGATTTTGCTGAAGTGAAAGCAAAAGGGGCAAGAGTTGGCAGTACCCGCAATGCGGAGGAAGAAAAGATCGCGAAATTCTGGAGCGAAGACAGGGCATCTTTTCTTTGGAATAATATTGCACGGAAGGCTATTGAGAATAAAAAGCTCGATGCCTGGAAGACGGCAAGGCTTTTTGCACTCATGCATGTATCTATAGCCGAAAGCATCAGCTCTCAACTTAATGCAGCCTATCATTTTTATTCATGGAGGCCGGAGACGGCTATACGCCTGGCTGCAACTGACGGTAATGATAATACGGATGCAGATAATACCTGGTTGCCATTTCTTTCTGAACAGCCAACTACTGTTACGCCGCGGGCACCGGGTTATCCTAATAGTTATGCGGCTTATGGGGGCACGACAGCAGAAATATTGCGATTGTTCTTTGGTTCCGATGAAACCTCAATTGAGATTACGACTACCAGTATCAACCCTGCTATAACCGAACCCAGGCCCTCTTTTCATTTTTCAAGCTTTTCACAAGCAGCGAGAGATAATTCATTGAGCATGATTTACAGCGGATGGGATTTTAGAAAATCGGTGATGGATGGAGAAGAAATGGGAAGACGGATTGCCGGCTATGTATTCAACAATCTTTTTAGGGAAGAATAAAGCGTTACAAAACCCTCGTATAATGGCAAAGTAATTTTTTAGGGCCGATGGTTACGCATGCTTTTTTTTATTTAGAAAAGGCGGCCGTTGCGCACGGGCCGTAAAGCGACAGAGTTAAATGGCGGAAAGCAGTTCTGGAAGCACTTCGCAGTTCAAACAGTATTGCGAGGGGCCGCAAAGAAGCCAAAACACTTTCGTTAGCAGAATGAACGGTGCTATCTTTTTCTTGATCATAATACGAGGCAACACCTGAGCACTGCGCACCCTACACCGTGATCTTTTCACGATTTCAAACCTGATGACCATGTCCAAAACACTATTTGTCTTTCTGATTCTGGCTACTGCTGGCTTTATTTCCTGCAAAAAAGACCCTTCTTCCACAGCAACAAATAAAGCACCGGTTGCCAATGCGGGAAAAGATATTACTATCCGGCTTCCGGTTGATAGTGCAGCACTTGACGGCAGCTCTTCTCATGACCCTGACGGTAGAATTGAGAGTTATTTGTGGAGACAGATTGCTGGCCCCTCAACTGCAGATCTTTATGATACCGATAGGCAGCAGGGTAAAGCAAAACGCCTGAAGCAAGGCATTTATTCGTTCGAATTAAAAGTAAGTGACAACAGTGGCTCCTTCTCAACAGATACGGTGGATGTAAGGATCCTATCCTCATCTGGCAATATTGTAGCCAATGCCGGGCCAGATAAAGTAATAATGCTTCCTGTGATGGAGGCATCTTTAGATGCGTCAGCGTCGAGAGACTCTTCGGGCTTGCCGCTGAGTTACCAGTGGCGCCAGATTGAGGGACCTGTCTCTCACATCAGAAATACCCTTGCAGTAACCACCAGTGTGGTTCTCTCTACCGCAGGTGTATACCAGTTTGAGCTTAAGGTTTCGAACATGAACGGGATAGCCTACGATACAACGCATGTGACAGTGAAGGAGGATCCGAGTTGTACGGTGAGCAGAACGGAAGTGCCTGCGCAACTAATCCAACTAAAACAGTTTACCTTTTCACCGTACAACACTGCAAAACTACTGGCGGTCGGTAACAAACTGATCATCCCGGTGGATGTATATGATCCATTAGCGGGATCATACTTATTTGTTTACGATGTTGCAACGGGAACGTATACGGTAAAAGAACTCGATTTTCCACGATTTGGCGCTGCTACGGCTGTTGCTGGCAACAAAGTGTTTTTTGCAGGTGGCATTACTGACTTTAATGATTACATAAACCCCAGCGTTACGGATGTTGTTGACATTTACGATGTGGCATCCGACACTTGGTCAAAGGCAAAACTGAGTCAGGCCAGAGCATTTGTAAAAGCAGCAACTGTCGGTAACAAAGTGGTGTTTGCAGGCGGGTTAAAATCCAATGTACTTTCAAACAGAGTGGATATTTACGATGTGCAGACGAATCAATGGACAACGTCCGAATTGATTGGAGAACCCCGGGCGATAGAGCGTGTTGTAACCAATCAGCAGAGTATCTACTTTTTGGGAGGATACACCGGTTGGGGTGACCCGGGGGGACCGATTGGTGGTGGATATGCGCTAACCACTCCAACCAGTACAATCGATATTTATAATGTTTCCTCCGGCGGGTGGTCAACCGCAAACATGGAAGTTGTGAGAACTGGGTTCTCAGCCATAAGTGTAGACGATAAAATCGTTATCGCTGGCGGCGTGGCTCGAATGTACCCTTTTGAACAATTAACAGCAAATGTTGAGATTCTTACGCTGCCAACAATGCAACGAAGTAACTCCTGCATCTCATCACCAACAGCATGGTACGGTAATGACGCTGCTGTTATAAAGAACGGTTCTATTGTTTTCTATTTAGGTGTCAGCCAGGAAAAACATAAATTCGACATCTACAATCCCCGTATGGGCGAATGGAAGGTTTGTATTGTGGATGTGAATGGTGAATCACCATATGGCGTCGCCTTAGCTACAATAAACAATGAAGTGTATGTGCTGATCCGCAATTCTTTGTATAAATTAGATTACTGACCAAAACATTGACCGATGCATGCTTTTATTCAACAGAGAAAACATAGAAGGGGCTGCCATTCCTTTTTTGCCGTAACCCTGTTTTTTCTGGCCATTTCCGTTGATGCACAGAAGGTCATCCGTTTGTACGACGGGCCGGCGCCTGGCTCCGAAACCTGGAACTGGAAAGAAGGTGAAACCAGCAATACACCCTTGAAGATGAAAGTGGCGTACAACGTTACCCAACCTACGCTTACCGTGTTTACACCCGATACGCCTAACGGCACTGCGGTAATCCTGATTCCCGGCGGCGGCGGCCGTGTGGTGAATATTGAGCATGAAGGCTCTCACGTGGCCGATGTGCTTACCAAAAAAGGGCTCACTGTCTTTGTGTTAAAATACAGGGTGGTGCAAAGTAAAACCGACGATCCCTGGCAGGAAACAATCAACAGCTTAAAAGACACGCAGAAGTTACGGCAGGAAACGGCAATCGTACGGCAACTGGCAACCAACGATGCCGCTACTGCACTTGCGTACGTACAGCAGCATGCTGCCGACTACAAGATCAACCCACAAAAAATCGGGACTATTGGCTTTTCGGCCGGTGGCTCCATGGCTATCCGCCTGGCAACAAATAAAAACCAAACCTCCCGGCCTCATTTCGTTGCACTGATCTATTCTGTTTACAACCCTGCCCTATATGATCCGGTTCCTGCTGACGCACCGCCGGCTTTTATTGCCTGTGCCACAGACGATGCATTGGCCCCGCCAACCAACAGCACCCGGCTGTACGATGCCTGGGTGGCCGGCAAACGTCCGGCTGAATTGCACATTTATGCAAAAGGAGGACACGGATTAAAAGGCAGTACTGCTGCCACAAATTGGATTAACCGGTTTGAAGAATGGCTCACCCTGCAAAGCCTCCTTTCCAATTAACGGGAAGGATAATATCAGCGAAAGACTATTTTGCCTTATTCTTTTTAAGTCTGCGTTGCCAAATCTGCTTTTTTCGAAATGCCCCTTTTCCTTTTGCGCTTTTTTCTTCTGCCCCACCAGAAATAAAACCCAGTGATGGGCAAACTCGCCACTACCAGGGCTGCAAAAAAAAGAGCCACCCTGCCCGGCAATCCAAAAAGGGCACCTGTGTGGAGGTCATAATTCATTCGCTTGATGTTGTCGGCAAGCGTTTGTGCATCCTTGTAGTTTCCCCAAACATAGGCACCCGGAATTTCCCTCCCGGTATACTGATCAAAATACCGGAAATCAGTTTTGTAGAGCGTTCCCTTTTCCGGATTGGCACGCAAAAGTATGGAGCCATTTTTAGCTGCAGGCAAAACTAACATGGCAGAAGCATATTGCCGGTGCAGGTCCGGCTCCACGACTCGCCAAACCAGGTCCACTGGTGCTGTTTTACTGTTTTCACGGAACGTTGTATCAGAAAGCGGCGGCTTTTTTTGCACAACGGAATGCTTGTAACCTGTAAGCTTATACGTAAAATCGGCAAAGCGTTCAAAGGCAAACAGCAATCCTGTCAGCGCCATAAACAGGGCGATCCAGCTGACATAAAATCCCAGCACCTTGTGGAGGTCATAATTCAGGCGTTTGGGTGAAGCCTTCCACATGATGCGGAAACTTTGTTTCGCCGTCCGTCGGTTTTTTGGCCACCAAAGCACAATGCCGCTGATCAGCATCAACACAAAAATGACCGTTGACCAACGGATGATCTCATGGCCGAATGGAAGCTTTAGCGTACGATGGATCTGCAACACCACACTCAAAAAATCGCGGTTGTTGTTCCGTACCTTCTGTACCGTACCACTGTAGGGGTTTATAAAAACCGAATAGCTGTAAACATCTTTCTGCCCGAACAAAACCATCACTGCTTTGTCCCCGGCATCGTAATAAATGCGTTGCAGGGTCTTGCCCGGTAACCGGCTTTCGGCAATTTGCCGGATTTGCGAAGGCGGCAAAAAAGGTCTGGCCTCTTTTTGAACATGGCGATACGGCTGCAGGTTTTGCAGTTCGGGGGCAAAGCAATAAATGGCGCCGGTAAGGGCAATGATAAAGACCACAAGCCCGGTTGTCAGCCCCAGCCAGAGGTGAATTTTACCAAACCATTTTTTCCATTCCATGTGTAACGCTGCTTAAACCAATAGTCCCGGCATGCCGGGACTATTGGTATTCTATCTACATCAAAATTATAGTTTCACGTTCAAGGTAAGGCGATACGATGCGCCCTTTCCTTTTGTATAGCTGTCGTTGAAGGCACCCCATTGCGAACGGGCAGTGAAATAATCTTCATTCAGCATGTTTTCTATGCCCAGGTTCAGGGAAGTGCTTTCATTTAACTGGTACCCAATAGCCGTATTGAACAAATTATATGCAGTTACCGGTGCTTTATAAGGGTCATAGGAACCGCTGCTGTTCCGGTTAAACCGGTCCCTGCCCCTGATACCAGTGTACTGCAACAGTACATTCAGTTTGCCGGGCAACACGGCATAATCAATATAGCCGGCAAGCTTGGGTGGTGCAATGCGCTGACCGGGCAGGTATTCATCTTTCCCGCCGTCAAATTTGCCATCGTTATCGGCGTCCAGCTTTCCTTCCACATAGGTATAAGAAAGCCCTGCCCGCATGGTTTTCAGCACCTGCATATCGGCGGTCAGCTCGTAACCGTAAATCCGTTCCGGTGTTCTTACCACTACAAATACACCGTTGTCGTATACACTATTGGCGCCGAGGCTCGACTTGCTGATATAGCCCGTTGCCTCAAAGCGAAGCTTTTTGTACTTGCTCACGAAGCCTGCTTCGTAATTATCCACAATCACCGCTTCGGTATTGATTTTGGCGATTTCGTTTACCCGTGCTGATCGCAAAACGAGCCCGATATCAGACACGCTGAAACCTTGCGAGAAGCTGATGTAGGGTGAAAAATAATCCGACAGGTTGTAGCGCAGGCCTACATTGGACACTACGGCATCGTATTTCAGATCACCGCCTTTTACATTCATGGATGGTGTAACCACGCCGGTGGCCGTATTGCGGGTGGGCAGCGTGGCATAATCCTCCACACCAATGGCAACTTTTTCGTATCGCACCCCTCCTTTCAACACCAGTTTATCAAAAAGGGTAAACTTCGTCTGGACAAAAGGTGCCAGGTTCAGCATGTCCATCTCCGGCACCCAGGTTCTTCCATCTACCAGAGGCTGCGAGGTAACGTCGCGTTGTGCATCCAGTCCATAGGTAAAATTGGCATCGATGTTATGGAGCAGAACGGGTGTGTTCAACACGAGGCGGGCGCCGTTCTTTTTAGAAAGAATACGGGACACGCCGCCATCCACGAACACTTCAGAATAGAAGAAAACATTGTCCACGCTTTGATAATACACATCGGCATCATAACGGGTATTGGCAATGCCTGTTTGCCCCGAAAACTGTACATTGAGGTTATGGTTGCCTCTCACTCCCTGGGGCACGCCCTTGCTCTGGCCTAACGCAGCTGTTGTTTTAACGCCGTTGCGGTAATCGCCGTTAACTGTCAGGTAATTGGTAGTTTGACGGCTGCTGTAAAAATTATAGGTGATTTGAGCTTTGTGATTGGTATGGAATGCATACCCCAGTTTGGCAAAGGCATTGTAAGAATCGGTTTCACCCAAACCATAAACCGGCGGTAACACATCACCCTTTGCGTCTTTTTGCTCACCGGTTTGCTCGTATACGCCACTGAGTACATAGCTGAACGCACCCTTATCGCCGTAAAGCATCTGGCTGATGCGGCCACCCATGCTGTTGGCGCCTTTCACCAGCGAACCGGTTGTCCCCACCGATGTCTGACTATTGATGATCTTGCCTGTTTTGGGAGTCCGGGTAAAATAGTTAATCAATCCGCCTGCAGCGCCGTTGCCATAAATAGCCGTGGCGCCTTTTACCACTTCGATGCGTTCGACCACGGCGGGATCCAATGCCCTGAGGTCCATAGCACCGTTGCGAAGCGGTGTGGATTGAGGCACACCATCTACCATAATCAGCAGGCTGCGTCCGCGCAGGGTCTGGCCAAAATTGCTGCTAAGGCCCGTGCTGGGTGCAAGCCCCGCTACCCGGTTTTCGAGGATATCGCCCAGGTTAGAAGTGATATTGATGTTTTGTTGCAAGGTTCGTAATCCAACGATCGATACAGAAGAAGGCACTTCGTCAATGGTTTCCCGGTGACGCCCGGCAGAAACAATCACTTCTGTGAGGCCTTTTTGCGCCTCCGGCAACCGGATAAGGAGTTCTGCTGTGCCACCTGCCGTAACCGTTACTTCTTTTTCCTGCGACTCATAGCCAACACTGGATATTTCCAGGCGGTACATTCCGGCCTGTATTCTTTCCAGGATGAAGGCACCCCCGTTATCGGTAAGAGTGGCCTTTTTAGTTTCATTTACACGAACCGTAGCCGCTACAACGGGCTTGCCATCGGTGGTGGTAACAGTTCCTTTCAGTGTGCCTGTTCCTTGTTCGTTCTGTGCAGAGGAGCCTAAACAAAGCAGGAGTAGCGAAAAAATCAACATCAATCTTGTCATTTCAGCGTATTTATCTTTTGCCGCAAAGCTGCAACAAGACCATTGCGGATGATGTATGCATTGGAAAAAACAGGTTACGAGAAGCGGAATTTTTCGAAATCAGGAAGAATACGGAATCGGCTGTTTTTTTAGGCCTACCTGGCAAAGCACATTTGCCTGTTCGATAGAGGTTTTCAGCTACAGCTTTGTGCAGTGTCTTATGGCAAGGCATCCGGTGGAGAAAGGACTCTCTTGCTATCGGTTCTTCTGATCGTAAGGAATATAATTCTCCCAGTACCAGGGTGTGAAGGCATCGCCGATGGCTTTTTCCAGGAGCTCTTTGAAGATGCTTTCCCCGTTGTCGCTGTTGGTTACAATCACAATGCCGGTACCTTTTTGCGGAAACAAGATGGAATAATGCTGAAAGCCATTGCCATGCCCTTCCTTGAAAGCACCACCGCCGTAAGGCGACTGCAACAGGAGCCAGCCGAGACCCGCACTCAGTTGTATGCCATCGTTGAGTGTAGAGTCTTTCAACCGCAGGGGTCCATGCTGCTGCACGGAGCGAATCCGGATTTGTGGCGAAAACATAGCCCTTGTAGATGCCGGACTTATTATGCTGTGCTGAAGCACCCCTTCTGTGAACAGCGTATAATCCTCCAGGGTAGTTTCCAGCGTACTGGCGGAGCGGGGTTCGTTGTCCTTGTCTTTTTCATACGTCTTTCCCTCCGTGTTATGTCCCCAGGCATAGTTCTGTTCGAACGCTGGTTTCCACGAATAGGCGGAATGCTGCATGCCCAACGGACCAAAAATCTTTTCCTGCATCAGGGTTTCGAGCGGCTTTCCTGTGAGCCTTTCCAGTACCACCTGCAGGTACACCAGGCCTTCACCGGAATAACCGTAGCGGGAGCCGGGGTTAAACTTCACCCGCAGTTTCTGATCGCTTTCATCCCAACGCCAGTTGGGAAAGCCGGTGGTATGCGAAAGACACATCCGGGCTGTGATCTTGCTGTACAAGGTGTCGCTCCTGAGATCTTCGTAATGGTCGTGCCATTTTGTGGCCGGCGGGTATTCATACACAGGTTTGTCCAGGTAGCTTTGCAAGGGTTTGTCCAAATCCAGAACCCCTTCCTCCACCAGCTTCATTACCAGTACGGCAAAGACAGCCTTGCTTAAGGAAGCCCCGTACATAGTAGTGATTGTTTGCAAAGGCTCTTTTGTATCCACCCGGCGATAGCCAAATGTTTTTTTGTAAACGGCTTTCCCGTTGTTGAAAATACTGACGCCAATCCCGTGTACGTTGGCGGCTTTGCTTAACCGTTCAATTGTTTTATCCAGTGTAGCAGCCGAAATCCGGCTGCCGTCCAACCGCTGTATTGTTTGCGCCTGTGCAACCGATAAAATCCCACAGGCTACAACAAAGATGACAGCTAATTTCTTTACAGCGAGGACCGATATATTCTGCACACGAAAAGGTTTTGCGACGTACTGAATATAACGATTCTTGTAAACAGGAGCCGCAGTTTGTTCTGCACTCCCTATGGCGGGTAGCATGTGCCTGCTGTTCTTATCATTCGCCGGTTTCCTGCCACAGGGAGTTACCGCAAAGACCCGGGCGAACAAAAGCTTTATACAAAGACCATGGTCCGTCCTTGGTTGTGCCGTTTGCAGGTAACAGCAAAGACAGTAGCTTATTTCGTGAAATCGGCGTATGTGCTAAGCAGGATATTGTAATCATCTTCCACCCAGTCGCCAATGGCCGCACCTTTATAGGAGGTGGTCCGCAGGTAATTCTCGTATAAGCCATAAGCAGCCAGTGCACTGCTGTCGTTGTGAAAGCTCTTTTTCCATTCCGCGGGAACCATCCCGTAAGGATAGATGCCGATGCCACCGTTGTAGATCTTTACGGGGCCTTTCGAAAATTCAAACGACACTATATCCTGCTTCCTTTCTTTTGCCGCCTTCAGCACCAATGCAAGATGCTTGATATATCCCGCCAGCCTTTGGGTCAGTTCCTTTGTGTTTTCGGGCTTCACCGGTTTTGTTCGCCACTGGTTATTGGCCGCATAAAAAGGATCGTCTTCATAGTGCTTTAGCGGCGCTGCTATCTTGCGGTATTTCAGAACAAGGCCTCCTTTTTCAACCTGCAAGGAATAATAGCTCTTGCCGGCGCCATTTTTTTCTTCTGTGACGATGGCATTTTTTATCCTTGCTTCCGGGCCGATTAACTCAATCGCATCACCGCCCTTTGCACTCCATTCACCGGCTTTAAAGTTCCCGGGCCCATCCATTTCCGAATAGCTGTTGTCTGCAAAAAAGCTCAGGACCGAGCCTTCTTTGACGCTGCTTTTCAGATCCACTGCCGAAGAGAAACTGAGATCCGTTTCATCCTTCAGGGTGATATCATACAATTGCCACGAGCCTTCCACTGATTTTTCCCTGCTTCCCTGTTGTAACATGCATCCGCTGAGCACCAGGATGCAGAGCCATAAGCCGAGTTGTTTTGTTCTCACGATAACGCGTTGGGTTTTGATTTTTCTTTCCTTACTTGCCGCTTCCGGCACCCTCGCTTTTGCACAATGAAGGCATCGAAGCGGCATAAAGATACCCGGATCACCCGATGAAGTCAAGCCAGGCCTGCCAACCTTACCAGCGAGCCTTTTGCCTCATGGCTTTTTTGCCACCTTCCGGTGTTTTTGCAACCAATCCGCCGCTGTACCGGTTAAGGGCAGGTAAATAAATGTTCCATCCTTGATAAAATAAAAATAGCGGCAGCTGTCCTCCCCTGCCGAGAAATAAACCGTCTTCAGCACATCCTCGCCTTTCAGCAAATACAGCTTCCCTTCGGAGCGGCAGGCTCTTGTTTCCTGTTGCTGTACATACACCCTGTTCAGCTCCCGGAGCAAGGGGCGGATTTGTGCCGTATCGGCTGTTTCCGAATACGTGAAAAAGCGGGAGTAACGCAGGGAGTCGCCGTCGGGATCATCATAAAAAAGCACCTGCAGGCTATCGGCGTTCGCCAGTGCCGGTTCCAGGTCAAACACTGTTTTTGTCAGAGGCACCATTCCGGCAGCTGTTATACCGGGTGCAACTTCTTTTTCTGCGGAGTCGTTACCGGTGCAGGCTGCCACCAGCAGCAGACAAAAAGAAAGGAAAATGTAATTCTTTTTCATATTGGGAGGAGTGACATAAAAAGGCAAAGCCGCTCTTAAAAGCGGCCTTGCAAAAGTAATCAGGACATGTGTTACTCGTAGATGTTAGTTTGGGGCGTAAAGCTGGCCCAGCCTGTCAGCCAGTTGGTGGTACCAAAGGCACCACGGAAGGTACCATTGGTGAAGAAGGCATCAAGCCCGGTAAAGCTGGCACCGGTGAGGGCCGGGGAACCGGTTTTGGGCATATAGTTCGGTGCATCCCAGTTGAAGGGAGCTTCCAGCATAATGTCGTTGGCAGTTGTGTACGTCACCGTACCGTTGGCTTCCGCTTTGGCTTTTACCTCATCTGCAGTCATTACAGCCGCAGCAGCAGCATCCACTTTATACGGAGCGGCTAAAGCATGTACCAGGTTGTTTTTGAACATCGAAATGTTTGACTTGAATGCTTCCGCTGTAGCCGCACTTTCCAGCGACAAACCGGCATCGGGGAAACCCATCATAATGGAGTTGTGCACCTCAAAACGAACGGCTCTTCTCCAGCGGTTGGCAAAGTTCAGGTTCGCCTGCGTTTGTGCATCGCCGTTGGGACCAATCCAGGTTATGTTCGAAAGAACGGGTTTGGTATATGGTTCGGCAGTGGTTCCGGTACCATCATTATCGGCTTCCACACCGTTACCGGCATCGGTATCGGCAATCTCGGGACGACGCTGCACAACAGCATACTGGATCTTACCGGTATAGCCAAAATCAAAGTCAAGGTCATCATCCGAAGTGGCATAGGATACCAGGTATTTCGCATTTACGGTACCGCCAAAAAACTCGTAAGCATCGTCGTTACCATAAGAAACCTGGATATATTCCAGCGTTGTGCCGGCGCCCACACCGCCCAGCGTCAACCCGTTTATCTCGGAGCCGGGTTCGGCTGCGATACCGGCCCATTCGATACGCACATAGCGCATGGTACCGGAGTTGTCTGTTGCATTGGTTCCGCCATAACGGCGGTCCACACCACCTTCAATCAGCGGTGCCGGTGAAAGCGGACGGTTGGTGGGTGCATTTCCAAGGATGATGATGCCACCCCAGTCGCCACGCTGGCGGCTGCCGGCTGGTTTGCCCGAGGTGAAGATGATGGGCTCCTGTGCTGTACCCAGGGCCTCAATTTTGGCGCCTCTTTCAATGATCAGGGCTCCTTTTTGGGAGATGTCGCTCTTCAGGATAGTACCTTTTGGAATGGAGAGGGTGGTTCCGGAGGTAAAATACACATAGCCTTTGATGGTGTAGGTGCCGCCTGTCAATGCGATGTCGCGGCTGTACGATCCCTGCAGCACACGGGAGGTGTTGGGATCTTCAGCGTTGCTGCCCGTTGTTGTGCCGTTGTCGTCTTCGAAATTAACTTTTACGCATGCCGGCAGTGTTAACACTAAGGCAAGTACTACCAACAATTGTTTGAACCTATTCATGCTTTTCATTTTAATGCGTCTTTTTTAATCGTTTGATTTGGTTTTCAGTGAAAAATCGTAAGTGAAGCCGATGGTTACCGTGGTACCCGGCGTATACGCGTAGTTGATCCGGTCGCCCTGGCTGAAATTATAACCTGCTTTGGCGGAGGGATTGTCGTAGAAGGCAAAGCGGTTATTCAGGATGTCGGACACCGTTAGCTTGATCTCTCCTTTGCCGCCGATCACCCTGCGGGAAGCCTGGAAGTCGAGCAGGTTGCGCGGCTTTTCGTAGATGTCGTAAAAGCCGGCTCCATTGGGATCACCCACCAGGTAAAGGCGGGGGCCCACCCGGTTGTACAGCAGCGATGCGTTCCAATCCGGTGTTGTGTACTGGAAACCACCATTTACCAGGTAAGGCGACTGTCCGTAAAGCGGACGGTCCTGGGCGGCTTCTTTACCCGAAGCCTGCGTGGTGGTGAGGGTTACTTTTGAATCGAGAATAGTAGCGTTGCCGATAAAAGTGAAGTTTTTCAGGCCTTCGCTGATAAAGTCCAGTCCTTTACGAACCTCGAATTCGGCACCCAACAGGGTTGCATTATCGGCATTGGCATAGGTAAACAACCAGCGGTCGCTGTTGCTGCCGGCGTCCATGCGCAGCTCAATGGGATCATCAAATCTTTTATACAGTGCACCTACGGAAACTATTTCGCCGGAACGGGGATAGAATTCGTACCGCAGGTCAGCGTTCACTATTGAAGTTCGTTTTAAGTCTGTATTCCCGCTGATGCCCCAGATCTGCTCATAGTCGAAAAACTGGAAGGGGGCAATCTCACGGAACTCCGGACGAGCGACTGTTTTGGAAGCTGCCAGTCGAACCTGGTTTTTTGCATTCAGGCTGTAGGTCAGGTTCAGCGAGGGAAGGATGTCCCATTTCTCCGTATTAACAACAATACGTTTCAGGGAAAGGTCGCGGCTTTGCAGGAACTGTTCGAAGAATTCGGCCCTAACACCCCAGATCACCCGCAGATCGCTGCCGATCTTGTTGTCGAACATGGCATAACCTGCATTGAGGGCAGAGATACCAAAGTATTTGTCGGTGTTCTGGGTTTGCTCGTCGAGGTAAAGGCCTGTGCCCTTGATATTGTCCTGCTGAAAGGCCTGGTTGTAGGGGATGGTAATATCAGTGGCTGTAGAGGCCGGGCGGTAACGAAACACCCGGGCACCAAAGTCACGGAAGCGCAACAGGGTGCTGCCACCGGCTTTAAAGGTTTGTTTTTCGCCGCCCATGGTAAAAGGTATCGACAGCGAACCGTTGGCACCTACACTGTAATCGTTCAGTCGGGAGAAAAAGCGGCGGGTATCGTCGTCATCCATCTCGTAGTGAGCGGAAGGGTCGCCGAGAGACTGCACATATTGTGCGGTGCGGAAGTCGGGTTGCTCCTTGGTGTTGTAGGAAACGTTCCCGTTCCAGGTAAGGCGGATGCCCGATTTGGTCAGTGCATGCTCCCCTTCCAGCTGTCCGCTGTACAGGAAGCGCTGGTTAAGGAAGGATGACCGCAGGGATACGTTCTGCAAGCGTCCTGTGTTCACCAGGTTACGGGCATAATACACATCGTCGAAGGCCTGGTTGAACAGGTTTTTAAAGGAGATCTTATGAGCGCCTCTTACATAGGAAAGGTTCACCAGACCGCCGGCATTTATGCTGTAACGGTTCTGCGTTTCGGTACCGGTGAAGATGGGCGTCCGCACCTGCTCGAAGCGACCCCGCTCCACATCGTTGTAAACGATCATGCCCCGGCGGTGGTAAAGTGATACAATGGATCCAAAGGTGCCTCCGTTCTTTTTCGAGCGACTGAAATTCGTCCATGTGAGGTTCAGCGTGGTGATGGGTGCTGCCTTTACCGTTTTTTCTGTGTATACATCGCCGGGAAAGTCTTTGGTCAGGCGGATCTTTTCGGCATCGGGTAAGGCCCTGTAGGCGGTCGTGGAAGGAATGGAAGCCGGCAGGCTGCGGGTACCGTCATCAAAACCCAGCCAGTCGTATTTATTCCTGGGATTACTGGTAAAATCTTTGAACGTTGACTGAGTATTGTAGCCTACTGAGAATCCTACCGAAAGCTGGTTACGGGTAGGAACGTCTTTTGTGCGGATCTGCACCAGGCCACCGGCAAATTCACCGGGCAGGTCAGGTGTGGCGGTTTTGTTGATCACAATATTATCGACCATCTGCGCCGGCACCAGGTCGAAGGAGAATACTTTTTTATCTGGCTCGGAGCTGGGTAACTGAGCATTGTTGATCATGGCTTGGTTATAGCGATCTGAAAGGCCCCGTACCACCACATATTTATTGTCCTGGATAGAGGCACCGCTGACACGTTTCAGTACTTCGCCGGTGTTACGATCGGGTGTGCGGCGGATAAAATCAGCAGCCAGGCCGCTGGAAAGTGCGGTATTGTTTTTCTGGAAAGCGATAAGGGCCGAGGTGGATTCCTGGCGGCGGGTAGAAGTAGCTCTTACAATAATGGCATCCTGTGTTCTGGAAGCCGTTTCCAGCACAATGTTCATTTCATTCACACCGCCGGTGGTGACATCCACATCGCTGATGCTTTTTCGTGTATATCCCACAGCGGTGATCTCAATGGTATATTTTGTGCCGGGTGTCAGGGCTAAAAAATAGACACCTTCCACATTGGTGGTGGTGCCGGTTGTTGTGCCGCTGATCCTGATGGAGGCGCCGGCAACCGGTTCGCCTTTGTCGTTGGTGACCTTGCCGCTCAGGCGGGAAGTTTGTGCAAAAACGGTGGAAAGTAGTAGCAGAAAACAGACAGTAAACCACGAACGGATCGGCATGCTTTGTAATTTGCTGCAAAGCAACGCCTCCTTTGTTACCTCATTGTTAGCGGCATATTAACGAAAGATGAAGCCAATGTTACGCCAATGTTAACAAGGGGGTGTAGGCGCAGGAGCGTTTTTGAATTGTAAGCGGTGCGTGGTGAGCAGGAAAAAGCGATAAAGCGAAGGGGTCGTAACCTTTACTGCAAACGCCCGGTATGCGGCACGTTGACAGGTTTTACCTTCAACCTCACTACATCTTCTTTTATATCGTATTCAGAAGCCAAGTGCTGCTGCCAGTGCTTGTTGATGATCAGCGTCCACTCATCCTGCCCGGGGATGCTAAAGAAGGCACACTTACCGGACGGAATGATTTTACCTGCGACTATAAAGGGCTTTTTTATTTCAATCAAGGTAGCATCATGCGCACCGGTTACCCCTACTTCGCCATAAAGCACAAGACCGCCCCAAATAATTCTTTTACGAACACCCGGGGAGCGGTACTTGATGGTGACCGTATTACCACCGACAGTGCCGGCTGCCATTGACTTACTGTTCTTTTGAGTCGTGTCTTTTACCAAACTTGTATTGTAACACAGTTCTTCTTTTTGTGCCTGTGCAGACAGGGATGTCACCAGCAGCATCACCATTGCAGACTATTGCAGTAATCTTTTCATCAGGTGTTATCTTACTTAATCGTTTCTTTTGTTTCGCCGCAGGTAAGCATTTTGTTGCCGAAGTAGGGATTGCGGATTTCTTTAGTTGAGCTTAGCCAGTTCGCCCCCTTATCATTGAATGCCATCGGACAGTGCTGAACATATACTTCGCCGTTGTTAACACCTGCAGTTTTTACACGGCTTATCATTTCACTGCTCAAGGCCTCATAGGCTACTCTCTGTTCTTCAATATCCTTAGCCGCTGTAATTTTGGCTGCTGCCGAAGCAATTTTGCTTGCATTTTGCAAATCTTTTGTTCCTGCTTCAATGGCATTGGATGCTGCCTTTGCTTCTGCCATATCACTGTTTGCCAATGCTGTTGATAAATGGATGTAGTGCTGATAAACGGCATTCAGTTGCTCATCCTGAATACGAACGGGGCCTGTTTGCGCTGCCTGCTCTTTTTCATTTGTCGTTTGATGTTGGGAGTGGTCTTCTGTCTTCTTCGTTTCATTATTGCCGCAGGCAACTAATGAAATGGCAACTGTCAATGCAAATGATGCTTTACGTACTTGTTTCATGTGTTATTGTTTTAATGATTAATGATTATGTTCACCTGCCGGTGTTGTTCCTTTTTTCAAAATAAATTCACTGTACAACAGATAAGCTCCGCTGATAACAGCTACGTCACCAGCTTTCAAGCCTTCCAATATTTCTACTCTATTGTAATTCTCTGCACCGGTTCTTACCGTTCTTGCTTCAAATGTTCCGGGTTCCGTTTCCACCCAGACATGTGTTCCGTTGCCATCCCTGATGACGGCATCTACAGGCAACGTAACCGCATTTGAAATTGTAGTGACAGGCACCTCCACGGTTGCCTGCATACCTACTCTATACCTGCCTGCCGGGTTTTGTATGCTGCCCCTTACTGTTAGCAACTGACTGCCCGATTGCAGGGAAGGCGCTATAAATTCAATTCGCATCTGCTGCTCCCCACTTTCAAAGCCAGCTACTCTTACTGTAACTGTTTGTCCTACACGCACTGCATTTGCTTCTGACGGATACACATCTGCTTCCACCCATAAGGAACTATAGTTTTCTAACCGCATGACAGGGCCACCTTCTGCAACGTATTGCCCCTGCGCAACAAATAGCTCTGACACAACACCTGTTGCCGGTGCATAATAGGTTACATAGGGAGATAGGTTTTTGCTGGTTCTTAATGCCCTTATCTGTGCTTCTGTCTGGTCAAATAATAACAGGCGCTGACGTGCCGCACTTTCTATTTGCTGAAACTTAGCATCGCCGGGAAACTGGTCTGCCTGCGCTGCTGTCACCAAGTACTCTTGTTGTAAAGCAGAAAGCTGTTCTGAATAAATTTTGTAAAGCGGCTGACCACGTCTTACGAAGACACCCGTTTCTCTTACATTCAATTGTTCAATTCTACCCGGCACCCTGCTTGAAATCATTTCAATTTGTTCAGGATTGATGGCTATTCTTCCATTGAACTGTGTTACAGAAGAAAAAGAACCTGTACGTACAGTATCCGTGACAACGTTTGCAAGCATACGCTGGGACATACCTAACATTAAATTCGCTTCTGTACTTGATTTGTCAAATGGAACCAGGTCCATGCCGCAAATAGGACAGGTGCCCTGCTTCTCCTGTACAACCTGCGGGTGCATGGGACATGTGTAGGTTTGTTTCGTCTCTGCTTCTGCTGTAACTGTTGTATTGGGTTTACATGCTGTAAGCCCTAAAAACAGGAAAGCAACAATATAGTTTACTACTTTCTCCATTACTGCTTATTCTGTAATCTGATAAAACTTTCGCTTCCCACCATATAGCTTGCATTCCTGGCCACTTGCCAATTTGCTACGCTGTCCAATATCTGTACAAGTCCCTGCGCCCTTATGCCAACAGGAACGTCCCTTGGCACAAAAACACCACCTTCTTTTTTAAAAACAATTGACCTGTTACCTAAACCGACAACGGCTGTTTCAGGAAGCCACCAACCCCTTGCCACCACCGGTATCCTTCCCGCAAGCAGTTGTCCTGGCTGAAAGCTATTATTTGTTACATAAACCCTTGCCGTGACGAAGCTGCTACCTGCCCGCTGTACCGGCTCTATCAAACTGATGGTGCCTGCATGTATATCATCGGGATTACCTACCTGATGAAAAGTAAGCTTTACGCCACGTGTAATATGAGATACCAGCGAAGGATCAAAATAAAAGTCAGCAACCAGTCCACTTGAGAGGTAAACATTGAAAACCGTTTCACCAGCACTTACATACTGCCCTTCACGTATCATTACAGGTGCATTATTGACTGGCGGCGCAGAAGGGGCCGGTGCTGCGGTAGCTGAAGACCCCATGCCGCCCATGCCATCACCCGTTGAGGGATTGCTTGTTGCGGCCATTGGTGTACTGGTGTTTGGTGCTGGTGAAAGTGACGAATTGTCAACAATGTAGCCAGACACGCTGCTATAAACGGGTACGCTATACACAGGTCTTCCGCTACGTATCACCTGCGCTATTTGCGTAGACGACATCCCTAATAGTAGCAGACGTTGTTTTGCTTTCTGTAACAGAGACGGATTATTATCATTCCTGCTGATGTAGATGACGTCACGTTGCGCTGCTGCCAGATCAGGAGAGTATATCTCCATAATCTTTTGCCCTTTCCGTACCGGCTGATAATTGTATTTGATATACAGTCGTTCTATCCTGCCGCTTACCCTGCTGGAAATGCTTTGCTGTCTTTTTGTATCATAACTTACCACGCCCTGTACAGGAACGGAGAAAATGCGTATCTCTGATTCAGCCGTGGTTGTAGGTGAATTGGATGAAATTTGCGTATTGGATGGCTTCAGTAAAGGCAGCAGGGCACTGTCAATGGGTAATTCATTCCCGGTTGCCAGGGGTACTAAATCCATCCCGCATATAGGGCATTGCCCCGGCTCATCCCTTACCACCTGCGGATGCATGGGGCATGTATATTGATGCTCCTGCTGTGCAGCAGCGGTCGTTTTATCTTTACAACCAACGACAGCAGCCACCATCAGTATCAGCATTATCAGCTTACCTGTAAATCTGTTTTTCATAATCTGCTATCATTTGATATAATCTTTGTTTCTCGTCCAGTACTTCCATCTGCATCATGTTCAGTGCCTCATAGCTATCGATCAGTGCAGTTATTGAGAGTTTATTTTCCTGGTACTGTATATAATTTGCATCGAATGTTTTTTGCAGTGCCGGAATCACTTTGCTTTCCATAGCATCAATCCTACGTTGCATCGATAGAATTTCCGATTGCATCCCCCTTACCATTCCCTGTGTCTCCAAGAGCATAGCGGCCCTTTCATTCTGCATAGCGTCGATGTTCTGCTCCATGGCTCTGATTTCTGATTTGTACATTTTAGACGACCAGGGAGCAATGGGAATACTCATCATACCCATCACACTAAAGGCTTTCGGCATCATGTTGTCGAAAGGCTGCATGTGGTCAAGCTGCACTCGAAATGTTGGCTTCCTTTGTAGTTGCATGGCTTCTATGTTCAGCTGCATTGAACGGATGTTCTCATTCATTCGCTGAATGTCGCTCCTTGTTAAGGCAATAGAAGCGGTATCTAAGTGCGCAACCGGTGTAAACCGAACTTCATACGTTGTGTCGATGCTGATATTAAGGTCCGCCGGTCGGTTCATAAACGCATTCAGGTAAGCCTTTGCTCTTGCTATTTCGCCTGCCTGCATGTACATCATTGACCTGTTATCTTCCAGCGCTGCATCGGACCTGTACACACTGCTCAATTGAGACTGATTGTACGGCAGCCGCACTTCTTCCACTTTCCGCATCAGCAACAACACCTGTTCATTCTTTCTTAGGATTGCCAGTCGTTGCACAGCAACAAGCCAGTTATAATACTGTCTTCTTGCTTCTGCTTTCAAATCGTTCAAGGCTACATTCCTGCCTACCCGTTCTGCATTTGCCTGCGATGCTATATATCTCCTTGTAGCATTCAGCCTTGCCCTGTTAGGTATTTCCTGTTCCACTCGTAGCATCAACATTCCTTTATCTCTCGCATCCATCAGCTTTTGAAAGGGATAAGGTGTTTGCCATGAGCCTAAACCTACCATTGGAGGCATCCACGCTGTTGCGGCATCTGCACTGTACTGGTAACTTTCTGCCCGTTGTCCATAGCTTTTCAGCAACAGGTTATTCTCAGCTATCTCCCGGAATATTTCCGGCAGGCTCATGACACTGTCCCTTTGTGCCAATGACAATAAGGGCAACAGGACTGATACCGCTATCTGACTAATGTACCGCATCATAGATTTCCAGTTTTCCATGTTTACGTAGCTCATATTCTTTCGCCATGAGGAATATCAGAGGTGTCACCAACAGAATATGTGTAGCGGAAGTAATGACCCCACCAATCACCGGCAGTACAATTGGCTTCATTACGTCTGTACCTACACCTGTAGCCCATAAGACAGGTACCAGTCCAAACAAAGTGGTACATACGGTCATCAGCTTGGGACGCAGCCGTTTTGCGGCACCTTTTACAACAAACTCTCTTAAATCTTCTCTCGTGATGGTTTCTCTTGAATTACCCTTTAACTGCACCAACTGGTTCATGGCGTCGTTCAGATAGATGACCATGACAATACCTGTTTCCACAGCAATACCAAAGAGTGCAATAAAACCAACGGCAACCGCTACGGAAAGGTTTACACCCCAAAAGAAAATAATATAGGCACCGCCAATCAGTGCAAAAGGAATAGATATTAAACTCAGAAACGCCTCCCGAATGGAGTGGAAGGCAAAGTATAAGGAGAAGAAAATGATCACCAGTACAATGGGTGCGATAATCATTAATGTTCTTTGTCCGCTTATGAGGTTTTCATACTGGCCACTCCATTCTAAAAAATAGCCTTGTGGTAAAATGCCCTGCTGCCTGTTGATAGTGGCAATGGCCTCCTGTACGGTGCTACCCAAGTCCCTGTCTCTTACATTGAACATGACGGCGCCACGCAGAATAGCATTTTCTGATGTAATCATGGGTGGTCCGTCCTCGAATGCTATATCAGCCACTGCACTCAAGGGCACTTCACCAAAACCAGGTGACTGAAGAGGAATCCTTCTTATCTGCTCTACACTGTTTCTGTATTCCTGTGCCAATCGGACGCTGATGGCAAATCGCTGCCTGCCTTCCACTGTTTGCCCCACCGGTGCGCCACCCAAAGCTGTTTCTACCGTTTGGTTTACGTCATCGACACTCAACCCATACCGGGCCATATCTGTCCGACGGGGATTAATAGTAAGATATTTTCCACCTGTAACGGGTTCAACATATAAATCAGTGATCCCCGGAGTACCTTCCAACGCAGCTTTTACTCTTTCTGATGCTGCTGCAATGCTGTCTAACTGTTGACCATACACTTTGATACCAACATCCGTTCTTATACCTGTTGCCAGCATGTTGATACGGTTAATGATGGGTTGTGTCCATCCATTCACCACACCCGGTATTTGCAGCTTTGTATCCAGTTCACTTACAATATCCGCTTTTGTTATCCCGTCTCTCCATTCACTCCGAGGCTTGAGCATGACAATGGTTTCAATCATACTGATAGGCGAGTTGTCCGTAGCTGTACTGGCACGACCCGCTTTGCCTAATACTTCATCCACTTCCGGGACAGACTTGATGATCTTATCCTGAATCTGTAGTATCCGTTTGATTTCTGCATTGGATACATCCGGCAGCGTCACCGGCATAAATAAAATGCTCTGCTCATCCAGCGGTGGCATAAATTCCGTTCCTAAACTCCTTAGGAGTGGAACAGAAATAAGCAGTGCAATGATGTTGATCCCAAGTACTGTTTTTCTCCATTTCAGCACCCATCTTATAACCGGTTCGTATGCACGTTCAAGAAAACGATTTACGGGATTGGACCCTTCCGGCCTGAATTTACCTTTCATGAAGAATGAAATGAGTACGGGAGCTAACGTAAGCACCAGTACAGCATCTACGATCATAATGAAGGTCTTTGTGAATGCCAGCGGATGAAACAGTTTCCCTTCCTGACCCGTTAACATAAATACAGGCAGGAATGATGTAATAATGATAATGGTAGCAAAGAAAACGCCACGGGAAACCTGCTTGCTTGATTTTTCAATAATGGCAAGCCGCTCTTCTTCTGTTATCCATGCTTCTTTTTCAACCTTCTTTTTTCTACGCCAGATCATGGTTTCGTTTTTTGTTGCTCCTGCCAGTATGCATACCGCTCTGCAAGATTTTTATATGCGTTTTCACTCATGATAATGCCGTTGTCAACAATTACCCCTATCGCCAGCGCTATACCTGATAATGACATTATGTTTGACGAAATGCCAAAGGCATTTAGCAGAATAAAACTTGTAACTACAGTTATGGGAATTTGGATAATAATGCTTAAGGCACTGCGCCAGTGAAAGAGAAAAACAATTACTACCAGAGAAACAATAATCATCTCTTCAATGAGTGTTTTTTTGATACTGCTTATACTTTCATTAATCAGTTCGCCACGGTCATAAATAATGTCAAACTTTACTCCCTGCGGAAAACCTCTTGCTACTTCCAGCATTTTGGCCTTTACATTTTCAATGACCTGTGCTGCATTTTCTCCATACCGCATTACCACAATACCACCTACTACCTCACCTTCGCCATTCTTATCAAAAATGCCCAACCTTGTTTCACCAGCCATTTGTACGGTTGCCACATCTGCGATTCTTACAGCAATGCCATTTTGTGTTGTGATGGGAATGTTCTCAATTTCCTGCACTGAATTCAGATAGCCGGTTGTTTTGATAACATAACCTATGTCGCTTAATTCGAATTTGCTACCGCCACTCTCGTTATTGTTTGTTCTGACAGCATTGATGACATTATTGACTGCCAGGTTATAGTACAACAACCGATTAGGGTTGATAGTAATCTGATACTGTTTTTGGAAGCCACCAAAGGATGCTATTTCACTCACGCCTGCAACATTTTGCAAGGCAAACTTCACATACCAGTCTTGTAATGCTCTTTGCTCACCCAAATCCATCTGTGGTGCATCGAGTGTGTACCACAGGATATGACCTACACCTGTACCATCAGGACCTAACTGGGGGCTCACGCCTTCCGGAAGTGATTGTGAAATTGTACTGAGTCGCTCTAATACTCTTGCCCTAGCCCAGTAAACGTCTACATCATCTTCAAAAATGACATAGATGAAGCTCATGCCAAACATGGAGTTTGCCCTTACGTATTTGATACGGGGTAAGCCTTGTAGATTGGTCACCAAGGGGTATGTAATCTGGTCTTCTATCAATTGCGGCCCACGACCCATCCATTCGGTAAAAACAATTACCTGGTTTTCTGAAAGGTCAGGAATAGCATCAATCGGATTTTTCTGAACAGAGTAGATACCCCATACGAAAATGCCAATGCCCAACATCAGCACTATAAACCTGTTTCTCAGTGACCATTCTATGATACGATGTACCATTTTCTATTTTCCTTTAATACTGTAATTCCGGGATTACACCTTTTGACCTGCACTGTGCTTTTGATTGGCTGCCGGGTAAAATGGAAGTCACATGTATTGGCACTGCCAACAGAAGCATCTGAATCTTTTTATGTGATTCAATCAGAGGGCGTATGTAATGAATTGCTTACAGAAACGACAACAGCCAGACATACAATGCCCGGCTATACCATAGAGAGTCGTATTAAATGCGGAAAACGCAGTTGCGCTTGTAGATAGCTATAGAAGAAGAATCAGGTGGCGCATGACTTTGCGGATGTAAGCCAGTGCTTTCTAAAACAAATAACTCATGCTCAAATTCATAGGAGTAAACGGGCTCTGTATCAGCCGGTGATTGCAGATTGTAAGCTGCAACAGTAGCTTTCTGGTCATCATCTATTTTGATCCATTGGGCTTCATCGGAACAACAGCCATTTGCCTGCGCTGTCTTATCCATGCCGCATTTTCCACAGGCTTGCCCTTTGTCATTACTCCATAGCGACCAATCAGCCAACTTGCCCATGCAAAAGTGCAAGTGCATAGTAGCACCGGTTGTGGTAACCAGGTATACTATCGCTAATATGAAGACAAGGAGCCGCTTCATGCGTGACAAAGGTATA
This sequence comes from Flavisolibacter sp., assembly GCA_035998945.1. GTDB lineage: Bacteria > Bacteroidota > Bacteroidia > Chitinophagales > Chitinophagaceae > Flavisolibacter. The sequence goes on from DASYHD010000031.1 coordinate 265,226, forward strand.
GTCTTTTTATTTTTTACTCTCTTTTATGCAAAATAACAGTCGCCAGGAAGAAGCCACAGCGCATCTTTCACAAACTGTTTAGTTTTTATTCAGCCATTGCTGCAACTCCTGAATTTCTCTTGGCTGGGTTTTCATAATGCTGCGTGCAATTCTCTTCAACTCTTCATTCTTGCCAACATTCAGATACGCTTCTGCCATTTTCACCGCATCCTGGTGATGGGGTATCATCATGCTGGCAAACATGGCATCCAGAGAGCCGCCTTCCATTTTTATAGCATTCATAGGGGTCATCATACTCATTGCCCGTTGACCATAGTCGGAATTACCCGATGGCTGATTACCTTGCAGGATACGGTCAAAAGCCGCCATCTCACCCTGTTGTTCATTCATAGCATGCTGTGCCATGGTTTTTAAAGCCGTATCCGAGCCACCTGCAATTTCAACTTTTGCCATGTCAACAGCACCTTGATGGTGGTGCTTCATCATTATTGCAAAATCATGGTCAGGATCACCAGTAGGCTTCATGTTGTGCATTTGCTCCATCATGCCGTTCATGGCATCGTGCATGGCTTTCATGTGGTTTTGCCCTGCAGCATCGCCACCTGTGGTAGTGTTATGTGCAGCATGGTCAGCTGCGCCCGACTTATTTTCAGCCGTATTTGAGCCTGCATTGCAGGCAGCTATAGCCACTGCAAAGCTGATAAGCATGAGGTATTTCATGATCTGTGTTTGTGGTCTTAGGCTTTCAAAAATTATTCCTTGTAAAGTTGAGCAGGCAAATGCCTGCTCATTGTGAAACGTTATTGGTTAATCGGTTCTGCCTTGTAACCTGCATTCAGCACGATCTCCCGTACCATCTCATCTGTCAGGTTATCCGTTTCAACCGTCAGAATCTTATTTGGATTTTGGGTATCTACCTCCCACTGTTTGATCTCGTTGTTGGCATTCAGATAGGGTGTCACTTTCGCTATACAACTGCCGCACATGATGTTTGTTTTAAATTGGTATTTCATATTGTTCTTTTTTACAAAGGTCTTTTAAACTGGTCTACTTACTGTTACAGGATTTTGGAAAAGAGTTATACTTTATTGTTGGTTATAGTCTTAACCATTTCAGCCGTAAACTGTTTGATACAACACTCACGCTGCTCAATGCCATCGCTGCACCGGCTATCATCGGGTTCAGTAGGAACCCGGTAAACGGGTACAAAACGCCGGCTGCAATTGGAATACCAATCACGTTGTAGATAAACGCCCAGAACAGGTTCTGCCTGATTGTTCTCACTGTTTTCGATGAAAGTTTGATGGCTTTCGGTATCCTGGACAGGTCCGAAGAAATGATGGTCATCTTGGCTACGTCCATAGCAATGTCGCTGCCCTTGCCCATGGCAATACTAACATCTGCCTGTGCCAGGGCATTGCTGTCATTGATACCGTCACCTACCATCGCAACCACTTTGCCTTTTTGCTGTAGTTCTTTTACAAAGCTTGCTTTATCTGCCGGTAATACTTCTGCTTTATAGTGAAGAATGCCTACCTGCTCTGCAATGGCTTTCGCCGTAAACTGGTTATCGCCTGTAAGCATGTAAACATCTATGCCTGCTGCCCTCAATTCTCTTACTGCTTCTTTGGATGTTTGTTTGATTTTATCTGCAATAGCAATCGCTGCCAAAGCATTCTTTTTATCTGCGAGCCAGATAACCGTTTGTGCTTTTGATAGCCATTCATTAGCTGCTTGCTCCAAGGCAGGCTCTATAGAAATGTTTTCAGCTTTTAATAAAGCCGGACTTCCCAAAAAGTAGGTGTTATCAGCATATTCTACTTTCACACCTTTCCCTGTAATACTTTCAAAACGGTTAAGCGAAAATGATTGAACGCCCTTTTGTTTGAAGTAACGAACCACGGCTTCTGCCAAAGGATGCTCTGACTGCTGTTCAATACTGAAAAGCAAAGCAGAAAGTTCTTTTTCGGCTGCTCCTATTTTGTATTGAATGGAAACTACTTCAGGTTTGCCTTCGGTGATGGTGCCGGTTTTATCCAGCACAATGGCATTTACTCTCTTTGCCAGTTCAAGGCTCTCTGCATCTTTTATCAAAATACCGTTTTCTGCCCCCTTGCCTACACCGGCCATAATAGCCGTGGGAGTTGCCAATCCAAGCGCACAAGGACAGGCAATAACTAACACAGTTACTAATGCCAACAAGCCTTGTGTAAAACCGTTTTCACCGCCTAACACTATCCATGCAACAAGGCTCAATATTGCTATTCCTATAACGATCGGAACAAAGATGCCGGCAATCTTATCCACCAGCTTTTGCACCGGGGCCTTACTGCCCTGTGCTTCCTGTACCATTTTAATGATCTGCGCCAGCACCGTATCACCGCCTACCTTGTCCGCCCTGAACTGAAAACTTCCTTTCTGGTTGATGGTGCCGGCAAACACTTTGTCGCCCTGCTTTTTTTCAACAGGTATCGGTTCACCGCTGATCATGCTCTCGTCTACAAAGGATGATCCTGTACTTACAGTGCCGTCAACGGCAATCTTTTCACCCGGCTTTACTAACAACGTGTCGCCGACCTTTACAGATGCGATTGGCATTTCCATTTGGTGACCGCCATGATGCACAACGATTACTGTTTTGGGTTGCAAGCCCATTAGTTTTTTGATGGCTGATGACGTATTGCCTTTGGCCCGCTCTTCCAGCATTTTACCCAAGAGAATAAAAGCTATTACAACTGCTGCCGTTTCAAAATAAACGTGTGCATGCAAACCCTGGCTCTGCCAGTACGCCGGAAAAAGGGTATTAAACACACTAAACAGGTAAGCCACTCCTGTACTCAATGCGACCAGGGTATCCATGTTGGCAGACCGGTGAGCCGCCTGCTTCCATGCTCCCACAAAAAACTGCTTACCGAATAGTAATACTACAGGTGTTGCTAATGCCCACATGATGTAGTTAGCATACGGCATGTCCATAAAGAACATTCCAATGATCACAAGCGGAATGGACAGGAGCAAGGAGCCGATGGTTCGCTTTTTCAGCGTTTCAAACTTCTTTCGGTGGACTTCTTCCAATGCATCTTTCGCTTCCTCTGTTTCATCAATCATCAGGTCATAGCCGATGCCTTGCAGGGCTGCCTTTAATTTGTACGGATCAGTGATGGTAGGCACATATTCCACCTGTGCCGTTGCATTAGCATAATTGACGGCAACGTTTACCACGCCGGGTGTATTTTCTAATATGGATTGCGAGCTGCTGGCACAAGACGCACAGCTCATGTTAAGCACCGGGAATGTTTTCTTCACGGTATCCACATCATAACCCAGGTCCCTGATTGCTTTTACCGCTTTGGGAATGGTTTCCAACTCATCATCTGTTGTTATAACCGCCCGGTTGTTATTGAGCTCTACTTTATGGCTTTTTACACCTTCCACTTTGTCCAGCCCCTTGTCAACAATCAGTGCACAGTGTTCGCTTTCTACACCAGCCAGGGGAATATTGATGGTATTGATCTCTTGCTTCATCTTTCACCTCCTTTATTGTTACAAAGGTCCGGAAAGGGTGTAGGCTGGCTGTTACATTCTGTTGGGAAAGATGTACAGATAATTGTGCCAGTGGAAGGCCAGTAGCTTACTTGATTACCCCATCAATGGATTTGCGGTGTATGGCTCCAAGGCTTTTGAATTGCGAAGGTGTCATGCCGGTGAGCTTCTTAAACTGACTGGACAAGTGTTGTGTGCTGCTGTAGCCCAGGTTCAAAGCGATCTGGCTTAGTGAGAGTTCGTCGTATACAAGCCACTCTTTCGTTTTCTCAATTTTCTGCAAAATAAAGAACTGCTCGATCGTGATGCCTTCCACTTCGGAAAATAGCTTACTGACGGAAGAATACTCCTTATAGATATTTTCACTGATGTATTTGCTGATACTGAAATGGTCTTCCACATTACCGCTCTGCACTTTTTGGATGAGCAGGTTTTTGACCTGTTCAATGAGCTGCGTTTTCTGATCGTCGAGCAATTCAAAACCGGTTTGCTTCAAGTCTTCTGCAAACTGCTGCAGTTTGTCTTTACCCGGTATTTCCGTTAGCTCTACTTCGCCCAGCCGTACATATTTTGCCTCAAGCCTGTGCTTATTTAAAATTTGCTCAACCGATGTAATGCACCGTGGGCAAACCATGTTCTTTATAATAAGACGCATAAAGCAAAGGTAGGTGTTCGCCAAGGCGGGTAAGCAAAAGGCAGGAAGCAAGTACCCAGGACAGGCTTATGGCTCTTGCTGCGGGAAAATGTAGTGGGAGCGCATATATGTAAGGCTTCACTCCAAGAGGGGGAAAGGCAGCGCCGTTATTGCCTGCTGCTAAAATAACGAACCAAGTTGTGCATCGCCACCAGGATCTCTTTCAGGTCTTCCTGCCCCGAAGCATCGACCTGGAAGAGGATTTCCTGAACACCATCGGTGGGGGCAAACGTGATTTTTTCAATTCCCCTGCGGGTGATTTCGGGGTCAATGAATTGAAGGGAAAGTTGGTTTTGAGGGTTTCTGCCGATAGCGACGGTCCGCTCTTTTCCCGCCCAGTAAAAATGATGAAGTGCCATAGCAGTCTACAAAATAACGGGTTCAACGATGGCAGCAGGTTAAATTACCAAGAAGTTTTATCGTACGGTTCCCAACTCCATCGACCGCTGATTTTTTCGTTGGTAAAATAGCCCTGCTGACAGCACTGCTTCCGGCGCTCTTTGGGTATTTCTTTCGATAACACAATAGCAGCTGAACGTAAGGAGTGGAGAAATGTATGCAGCTTCGCCTGGCCCGGTACTTTCCTATCACCTGCATCATTGATTCCTCTGCGTAGTGATGGCCACTACAACAAGTACCCTGCAGTTCTATTCCTACCGAATTTTGCATTTTACCAGGTGTTACGAGGAGATAGATTTTCTTTTTCCGGTAACCAGCCTGCCGTTGTAAACCCATTGCATAAAAAGGCCTCTTGCATTAACAAGAGGCCAGGAAGTTTCTTCCATTGCAGTAGGGGCTTGCTTATACACTTCCTTTTAGTTGCAGTTCTTCGCTGTACACGGTTCCAAACCGATCGGTTGCCTTCACACTGATTTTTTTCGCTCCCGGAGAAGGCGAGGCATAAAAACAAAGGCTGCTGGTGACAGATAACTGAACAAAGCAGCCAGTTGTATCTTCAACGCCTACCCTGCATGCTGTAACCGGTATTGCCCCTGCAAAAACTGTTGAAACCAAAAACCGGATGCCTTGACGATACGCCGCTGCGTGGGATAGTCGACATAGACCAGACCAAACCGTTTGCTGTATCCCTCAGCCCATTCGAAATTATCGGTAAAGCTCCAGGCAAAGTAACCTTTTACGTTTACACCTTTCTGTTTGGCCCGCAGTACCTGCGCCAGGTATTGCTGGTAAAATTGAATACGGTCTTCATCGAAAACATGCCCCTCTTCTACCGTATCGGGAAAGGCCGCACCGTTTTCGGTGATGATGATCTCATTGATCTTTCCGTAAGCGTGGAAGCGTTTCAATACGCGGTAGATCCCCTGGGGGTAGATCTCCCAATCCATGGCCGTAGTGGGCACACCTCTTTTGGAGGCTTTCACCAGCCGGGCATTGAGGTAGGGCATGATGGTGCTGTGCCTTGCCACTTCCCGGGTATAATTCTGGAGACCGATAAAATCAGGTTCTACCTTTAGTGATTGCTCATCATCACTGCGCATGTATTTTTCGAGTTGCTGCAGCACCTTCACTTCGTGCCAGGGATAACCCATTCCCAGCAAGGGTTCGATAAACAGGCGGTTGCTAAACACGTCAACACGCCGTGCTGCTTCGGTCGAGAGCCGGGTATCATCGAAGGAATCTACCGGGGCACAGGAAAAGGTGGTACCCACCTTCAGGGTGCTGTCCAGGGATTTCATCAGCCGGATGCCATTAGCCTGGCAGAGTGCCGCATGGTGTACGGCAGGTAAGAAATTAGCGAGGCCTTTCCGCCCCGGTGCATGCAGGCCCAGGAAATAACCGGCACCCGTGAAAGCCATGGGTTCATTCAATACCATCCAGTGCTTTACCCGATCGCCAAACTGCTGCACACAAAACGCAACATAGTCTTCAAACCAGCGGAGCATATCGCGGTTGGTCCACCCACCCCGTTCTTCCAGGGCTTGGGGAAGGTCCCAGTGGTAGAGGGTGATCCAGGGTTCAATGCCGCACTCCAAGCAAAAGTCAATTACCTTGTTGTAAAACTCCACCCCTTTCTCTGCCTTTTTGCCGGTGCCTTCGGGTATCAGCCGCGGCCAGGAAAGGGAGAACCGGAAATTGCGGATGCCCAGAAATTCCATCACGATGATATCCTGAATAAAGCGGTTGTAAAAATTTGTTGCTCCATACCCGTTATCGTTGTTCCTGATTACGCCTTTGCGCCGGGTGAACACATCCCAGATGGACAGGCCTTTGCCGTCTTCCTGTACAGCGCCTTCTGTTTGGTAAGCCGAGGAGGCTACCCCCCAGACAAAGTCATCGCCGAACTGTGTACTGTGTACCATCCTATCTGGTGCTTGCCCCATAAAAAATTTTATCTAGGATAAGGGTCCGGAAACGGGAAAAAGAAGAAACCGGTTTTCCCGGTACCCGCGGCGGAACCATTTGGCCTTGGTGCCGGGCAATGATGTCGGAAAGAATCCATTCGGTTTCGTCGGGGAAATGCATGCGCAACTGGTTTTCCGTTTCCAGCCAGCCTTTCAGCTTTTTATACTGCTTTGGCTTTAGATTTTTGAGAACAGGAACGCCCAGCAGCTTCAGGGCGGCCGCATTGCACTGTTGCTCGTATTGCCCTTTCATTGGTATCACCAACAGCTTTTTCTGCAGGAAAAGGGCTTCAGAAGGGGTTTGAAAACCGGCCCCGCACAACACACCGGATGAAGACACCAGGCTTTGCACAAAGGCTTTGCCAGTGACGGGACGAAAGGTGATGTTGTCCTGCACACCTGGTTCTGTACGGCGTTTGGAAAACACTTCCCACTGTTTGTCGGGAAAACAGGAGAGCAGGCGATGAATCCGCTTTTCACTATATGAGGGCAGGTAAACCGTATAGTGCCCGTTGGCGGTGACGTCAGCGGACCGTATCTCTTTGCGGATGATGGGTGTAAAGATGTTTTTGTTGTAGGGCACAAAATGAAACCCGTATTTTACTGAAACCGGTGCATAATATTTTAAAACGGCCCGGCCGATGAGGTCTGCATTGTTCGGTTGCGGGGCTGCTTTGTTGACCACTGCTGCCTGGTGGCTGAAGCCGATACAGGGTTTGTTCTTCAGGTAACAGGCCCAGGCACTCACCGGTTCAAAATCGGAGAAGACCAAGTCATAGTCTTCTACCGGCAGGCTTTTGATTTCGGCAAATAAAGTGCGGAGTTTTGCTTTTTTGTAGGTTTCCAGATAGTCGATGCCGCCCATTTTCCCGAACACAAAACAAAGTCCCTGAAAGCGGTACTTTACCTCGTAGGGCAGGGTCACATCCACTTCGGTACCGCTCAGCAGAATGTCCACCGTTCCTCTTTTCATCAGGTAAGGCAGTACTTCCAGCGCTACAGTAAGGTGACCATTTCCCGTGCCTTGGATTGCATACAATATTTTCATAAGCGGTGGCCGCAATGCCCTTTGCCGGTACTGCTGTTCCTTTTTCCAAAACAATTGAAAAAGGATTAGAGGAATGTTACCGGGACGTTATGAATTTGTTACCAGCCTGGGTAGTGCAGCTGTTGGATATTGGTTATTGCTGTAACAATTGCACCCGGTATTGAAACATCCTACAATTGTCCTGAAAGAAGGATCGTTGAAGCCATGTCACAGTATTTTTTTGTACGTGGCGATTGGTGCATAAGGAACACATGATTCACTGCTGTTTCTTCTTTTGAAGAAAGTATTCGTTAGGAAAGCATTTCATTTGTTCCAAGCCAGCAGGTTTTTCAAGAATAAAATCATCTTTTTATACCCGTATTGACCGGACTACAAAATGAATTAACGGCGACGATCAACCGAAGAACTAATGTCTCTCTTTTATTCATTTCACTTCGCAGAAATGCCCGGGATTAACAATCTCATTTTGTTCCGGTAACAATCCCTTTACATAGGATTGCCATTTTTGCACCGCATAGCAATCAATCAAGTGTTTTAGAACGAATTTCTCATGTAGTACGCCTGCTGTTTCCACAGCAGGCTTTTTTGTCTGTTGCTCCTCTCCTTTTTTGTTTACCGCGGATGCAGGATCTCCCTGCTTTCTCCGGGGTTCATGCCTTTGTGCAGGAGGGTTTGAAAAAAGGCCCTGGTGTACCTGGACTGCACCTGAAAAAACCCGGCTGCACTGTACCGACGCGATGAGCTTTTTACCGTTGTTGTTGCCGTAAAAAGAATGGCTCCTACGGTGCTCAGTTTTACTGCCATGTCGGCATCGTCGCCGTAAAAATGCAGGGCCGTGTTGTACCCGCCACACTGCGCCAGGGCTGATGCCCGGATAAAAACATTGCCACCAATGATCACACCGCCTTTGCGAAACTGCTGCAGCAGTCTATTCAGCGGTGGCAGGATCCATCGCTGGCTGGCATAGGTGAAAGCACGGGTAAGGAAGGAACTGTCGAAATAATCGTAGGGGCCTGCCACCGCAACGAGGTGGTGTGCCTGCAACAAGGAGATGCCTTTGCTGATCCAGCCGGAGGGCGGCAGGCAATCGGCATCCAGTTGCGCAATGATCTCGCCAGTGGCAACCCTGCGGCCGCATTCCCTTGCCCACTGCGTGCCCTGCCGTCGCTCGTGCACGAGGCGAAACTGGAAGTGCAGGTTATGGCGGTAAATGAATGCGGCCACTTTTTCTGCGGTACGGTCGGATGAGGCATTGTTGATCACAATGACCTCGAAGTTTGTATAGTCCTGCCGTTGCAGGGCTTCCAGCGTTTTTACGATATAAGCCTCTTCGTTATACGCCGGAATGATGACCGATACCTTAGGCGTGTTGTTTTGCATGGTTTTATTTTTAGGGATTAGTTACCGGCAGGATTGTTTTGTGGTGTTTGTTGTGCCAGCGGTGCTGAACCCGGCGCCGGCAGGGGGATGGGAGGACCGGTTTTGCGGTTGCTGTTGAACGCCTCGCCCAGCAGGCTGGCAACGGTAGCAGCCACCTGGTTCTGGTAGAGTGTTTTTACCTCCTGCATTTCGCCCAGCGGTGCAATGCCGGCGCCCAGGAGTCCCAGCCAGACTTCGCCGGAACCACGCACCAGGGTGTGGTGCCTTACCCATTTGTTGTTGCGGCCACGCCCATGATCGGTGGCAACAATGAAGGTGGTGCGATTGCGGTAAAAAGGATCGGTTTGCACCAGGTACCAGAGCTCTGCGATCATTTTATCCACGGCGTTGATCTGCTGCAGGTACAAGTCGTACTGCCCCTTGTGGGCAAATTCATCGGTTTCGCCCAGGCCTAAAAAAACCACCCGGGGGTGGTGCTGCCTGATGTATTCTTTGGCCGTAAAAAAGGTGAGGGCATCATAGCGGGTTTTGTATTTCTGCTCTATTTTTTCCTGTACTTCATTTACCAGCCTGATACCTTCCAGCGTATCGTGCAAAGCCGTGTAGCCGCTGTTGTGCAGCATAGTATTCCGCTTATTGTTTAAGATAAAAGGAAACACGTTCCAGGAGGTAAACGCCGCCACGTCGTCCTGGTAGGCCGGCAATGCATGCAGGTACTCCAGGATGCTGGTGTTGCGGTTATATTGCGGCTTGTTCAGGATTGGCAAAGGATCGGGATAACCCGTCAGCAACTCATTGTAGCCGGGATAAGAGATCTTGTAGATATTCTTCAGATCTACCCTGCTCCCTTTTTGACGGTTGCCGTAAAGTTGCCCTTTTGCTGCCAGTACCGTCCAGAAAAAAGGCATCAGTTTTTTACGGCGGCTTTCCTGCGAAGGGTCCCAGTACAGCTGCCTGGCAAGCGAGGTGTCTGTTACAAACCGGGGATTTGAAAGAAGAAAAGAATCAGCGCCGTTGAATACTTCCTGCCAGCGTAGGCCATCGGTTGTAATGACAAAGATGTTTTCTGTTTTTCCGTACTGCGCTTGTGCATTCCATACAAGCAACAGGAGTCCTACACACCAGAACGTTTTCATGCCATCGGGTTTTACAAAATAACTTTTGCTGTGTGTCTTTTCTGTAAAGCCAACTTTATGTTTGTATGAACAGCAGGCAGTCCGTGGTGCGGTATTGCATTCTTTACAATACGGCAATCTTTCCGTAACAATTCATTTACCTGTATAAAAGAACTTTCGCAAAATGATTGCGGCATGAAAACCTTAATCCGGTTTATCCGGTTTACGATCTTTTTCTATTTTTTCAAACAGTGAGGAAAGGTCTGTTGCCCTAGCCGATACAGGTGAACCAGGATGAACCGATACTTGCCGGTTTCACCTCCCGAAACATTTTTCCCTTTATTTCACCTGGTAGGAGGTTGTATCGTTCAATGCATGCATAAACGCAACAATTGCTTTTTGTTCATCTTCCGTCAGGTTCAGCCTGTCCTCCGGGAGTGTTTGATTTTCGATGGGCAGCCCCAGGCCTCTCCCACCGCCGCGGTTGTAAAACGCAACCACTTCTTCCAGTGTTGCGAATACACCGTTGTGCATATAGGGAGCTGTTAAACCTGCATTGCGAACGGTAGGTGTTTTAAAAGCAAAGCGATAATGCGGAAGTCCGAATGCATAATATTTTCCCTCATCGGGATCAAGTTGGGGACGCAGGGTATCCGAAGTTGCCGGCACGCCAATCACCTCAGCATCAATCTTTGTAAAGTTGGGTGGGTTACTGCCATTAAAGAGCGGTGCAAAATGACAGGTGCCGCATTTTGCTTTTCCCATAAACAGGTTATACCCTTTGATCTCTACCGGCTTCAGCGCCTCATCCGCACCCCGCATATACTGGTCGAAACGGGAGTTCAAGGAGAGCAGCGATCGTACATAAGCCGCCAAGGAATTTTTTATTGCCTGCTCCGAGATGGCTGCGCCAGGATAGGCTGCGGTAAACATGCGGGTATAGGCCGGATCACGCTTGAGTTTTTCTACAGCCTCGGCCAGTGATCCGTGCATTTCTTCTTTGTTGAGAATAACGGCTTCTGCCTGATCCTCCAGGTAGGCAACCCTTGTATCATAAAAAAGCGATGGCTGCAGCGCTGCATTCAGCAGGCTAGGTGTATTTCGTTTGAGTGCCAGGCCGCTGCTCAACGCTGTATTGGATTTCAGCGCATCGGCAAACGCTTTGCCGGGCTGATGGCAGGAACCGCAGCTACGTTTTCCGTTCAGGGAAAGGATGGGGTCGTGAAAAAGCCGCCGCCCCAATGCCTGTCTCGCTGGAGTGGCATAGGCCTCCGCACCTGGGGCATAAAAATCAGGGTTGAAAACACCCGCGGCAAACAGGTGTTTAGCATCGGCCTTTAATGGCCGTAGTTCTGTGAATGGCGCAAAGCCAAGCAGGTTTTGTACCTGCAGCAAATGCTCCGAAAGCGGATTGGCATACTCCCTTGTAAACTGCATCCGGTTGAATGCGTCAAAGTTCTGGTTGACTGCCAGGTAATTTTTTGCTTTCGCCAGCAACTGTTCGAGCTGCAGGCCGAAAGCCTTGTCCCTCTCTGCTATCAATGACCGGTACAGGGTAAGATAACGCTGCAGTCCCAGCACAGTGGCTTCCGCTTCGGGGATACTGTTCTTTGCTATCGGTGAATCGAAGCCGGAGAGGCCGAGTGTGAGCAGGCGAAAGACCTGCAGGCGAAAGGCATCAAACAGGTGCGCATCGGTTGTATGGAGAGTAGCAGCCGTCACCTGCAGGCGACCGATGTTGGAACACAGCGTTTTCACCTCCCGTACTACTTCAGCCCTGGATGCAGGCAGGAGATCGGGGTAAATGTATTCTTCCACTACCTGGAAGCCTTCCGGCTGAATCACCACCTGCTTATCTTCCGGTTCTACTTCTTCCAGTGCCGGGCCATTGATAAACCTTGCTGTGTAAGGATGATAGTATTCGGCTAACCATTCGACCTGTTTATACGCATGGCGAGCCCGGGTAAAACAGGCCTGCACCGTTTTACTATCCTTTCCTGTTTCTACAGCGGTTACCAACCCATCCGCTTCTTTTATCAGCAGGGCAATATCGGTGCGGTATTGCTGCAGCACTTTTTCAATAACGGTTTCTTCTTTCCCGGAATGAAAACAACTCAACCCGATGATAACGGTAAGGGGTACGAGCAAAAGAATCAGATAGCGCTTCATGGTAATAAACAAGGGTCCCCCTGTTGCTGCAACAAGGGGAGCACCTCCTGTATTTGATGATGTAAATTATTTGGGAAGGCCCTGGATGATGACAACCTGGCTCCCCTGTTTTTCTCCTGTTCTCTTGGAGCCGCCATCCACACCGGCGAACCTGTTGTCCGTCCAGCTATGCGGTTGGATGCAAAGAGTAAACGTGTTGGGCACATGCACCACATCGGAAATATCAACCAGCGCACCATACTCCCAGCTGCCTTTTGCAGAAGGTCCGCCTACATTGAATTTTGCCGCATCGGGTTGCTCTCTCCTGTGATCCAGTTCAAACACTTTTTTAAGTTGGCCGGTGGCAATGTTATACTGGTAAATATAGGCGTCATGTGTTTCGGTGCCGTAGGTGTTGGAATCTTCCTGTACATACACAAAGTTTTCGGTTACCATGATGTTGTCGGGGTTCTGGAACATGCCTGCAATACCGGCTCTGTCATCTCCGTCCAACACACAGGTAAGGGTACCCTGTAAAGGGTTTTTCGGATCCAACACCAACTTGTAAACCCGTCCCCAAACGGTACGTGACCTGTCGGCGTTAAAACCAGCGGGGTCCTGTCCGGTTACGTTGAAATAGATCTCCCGGTTGGCGTCTTTGCTGCCCTTACGGTAGTCGATGTCTTCTACCCTGCCAAACTTGATCGCCTGCAGGCCGTTTACCATGCCCTGCATCTGGTTTCCGGTCAGGGTTTTATGATTCTTCACCTCTACAAATTCCACGGCATACGATATACCGGCCTGCATCACTGTTTCCTGCTGCACTCCATCCTTTCGACGCAACATATAAACGCTGCCGTTATCGAGGTCGCCCACCTTATCACTTTTGTACATCACCAACTGGCCGCCCGTTGCATCAGAAGCATCTTCGCCCACCAGCACAACGGTTTTGCCGGGATAGGCATGCTTGTTGAGCGGAACGGCATTTTCGGCACTCCAGCGGCCCAACCCTGCCAACCCTTTCGCCACATTGGGAGAAGAAGGTGCAAAAGGATCCAGGGCATGGGTCATGGCTTCTACGTTGCTTTCACCGGCCGAAAGGTAAAGGGGGCCAAAACCATGTTCCTGCGGTGTCACCATCGTTCCCGAGCAAAGGCGCCAGGTGCCGCCATCCGAGTTCAGGGCGTACTCGCCCCGTACAGGCTTCAGGTTTTTGTCGAGAAAGAGTTTTGAAACAGCATAATTGTCTTCATTGTTCACCAGCATAATATAACCGTCGCTATTCGGATCTTTTATCATACCGGCACCATCGGCTGAACCACCAAAACGGAAGCCGGGAAATTCATCTTCGCTGCTGATCATGGAATAAACCTGCAGGTTTTCAAACCCTTCCAGTTTTTTGATCAACGGCTGGGTAAGGGAATAGTTTTGCAGGTCCAGTTTCTTCTGTAATCCAAGCGCTTCTCCGCTCCGGGCTGCAGCCGACAATGCCAGCGCATCTCCTTCTGTGGTTGTTTTTAAATTTTTTGAACAGGCGTAAAACAAAGAGGTGGCTGCCACCACTGTGAAGCAGGTGGCTAACGGTTTCGAAATCTTGTTCATGATTTGGTTTTAGAAGCCCGAAGGTTCGCCACCCGTGTTAGGGAATTATTACCGGAAAATGAAAGGAATATGAAGATTCATGCGCTGCGCTAAATTCAGGGTATGCATAAGGGTGGCCAACGAAAGCCACCCTTTGCCCTGGCTATGCCTGTACGCTTTTTCCAGGCAGAATTATTCTTTTGTTGTAAGGTCTATCCAACGGTTTACGGCATTGTGCTCCCCTTCCACAATGATCTTGTAAAAATCAGATGGCCTGTCTTTTACATCCAGCAGGAAGTGTTGGTCGGCAGCCGGCACTTCACCCACCAGCTGATAGCTGTCTTCACCACCGGCCTTTTTGTTGTTGGCAGTGGCCAGCCACAGCTTTACCGTTCCTCTGGTAGCATAGGCCTGCCAAGAAAGATCAATCTGCTTTTCGCTGTGAACGTAGACCGCTTTTGGATGGGCCAGGGATATGGCACCGGTTAGCGGTACGCCATCGATCTCAGCTTCTTTGGCGATCCGCACATTCATAAAACGGGCGATGGTAGGAAAGGCGTCAACAATTGCAGGCTGCGAGTACCGTGCATATGCATTCAGCGTCTTCTGGTTGGTGATCATCCAGGTGGAGCGCTGCCGGGGTGACTGGCCGCCATGGCCTTTGCCTGTTTTTTCGTCGCGTCCGTGATCGGTTGTGATCAGGATCAACCAGTCTTCGCCAAACTTTTTTTGCCGGTTCCGAATGGCAGCCCAGATGCGGCCGATCTGCTTATCCATTTTCTCTACGGCATCATAGAACTGCGGACTGTCGCCATACATATGCCCCATGTCGTCGGTGTACTCCAGGTAAACCCAGGAAAGATCGGGGGCTTTGGTTTCGATGCAGGCAACAGCGTCCGCCGTTACGGTTTCATCTATCCGGTGCATGAACGCTCTTTGCCTGTCATGGGCAAAGCGAACCGTATCCAGTTCGTAGCCATCAAACCGATAATCAAGCTGTATGTTACCGGTTTGTTTTAATCCTTCGCCCACAAGTTTGGTACGGTTATCCGTCCAGCTGGAAAAAATGGCCGTCTTTCCTTTTGGGTATTGTTCTTTGTACAGGCGGAAGATTGACCAGTAGTTATAGTTGGGGTTTTTGATGCTGTTGTCCCATACATTGTGTTTATTCACCCAGGTGCCCGTCAGCAGGCTGTTGTAGCTTACGGCCGAGATGGTCGGCGTTTGCGAATAGCCGTCTTTTTCGCCACCTACATAGGCCCGGCGGTAGCTGCCCGCGGCCGCAATCGTATCCAGGTGGGGGGTTGCTATTTTTTCCACCACATCGGCCGGGATGCCGTCAACAATGATAAACACGGCTTTTTTTGCGCCTTTCTGTGCCAGCGCAGCTGCTGCAAACCAAAGTGATAGCAAGAGGGAAAGGATCAACTTTTTCATCATTGCGTTTTTGTTTTCAGGGAGAAAATAAGCAAGGCTGCCCACAACAGGTAGCGCCGTCTTGCTTTATGGTTGTTTTTGGTTGCCAATTTATTTCAACAGCCACATCACGCCGTTCACATCATCGCCCTGTGCAAACTGCCGGCTGATGGCAGCGGATACATTCTCCCGGTTGAGTTGCATTTCCGTTTCCGGATACATCCACCGGAGCGGGATCTTCCCGTTGTTCAGCACTCCACCGCCTGTTATATCAAAGTGCGGGAAACCGGTGCGCCGCTGCTCGTAGAACGACAGCCAACCGTTTTGCATAAAGGAGGCAATGTGTTTTTGTGTAAGGACCGCTTCCAGGTTATTGTCCACCGTTAGTTGTACTGCTGGTTGCTGCAGGTAGGTGTGGATGGCCGCGGCATCTATGCCATAAAACTCCATGGAAGCCCTGATACCATTTTTGTAATAATTCTCAGCATTGCCACTGATCCAGCCCCGCAGCACCGCTTCTGCCAGGATAAACTGCAATTCGGCGAAACTGACGGCTGCACTGGGTTCGTTTACCGCACTGTTGTAATAGCGGGCATGGATCTTGGAAGCTTCACCCGCTACCACACGGGTGGTGTTTTCGCTGATGGTTGCGCTGCCTTTTACACCACCATAGGCTGCAAAATCCGTTTCAGGAAGTGAAGCATGTTTTGGTGCTTTGGCCGCAAACCGAAACAGTCTTGGATCCTGCAGATTTTGCAGCCTGGTGACAAAACTTTCCTCCATGTAATACGCTGTTTGAATGGCGTTGTTGTTGAAGTAGGGATAGTGGTTGCCCTGGATGTCGTAAAAGGTCAGCTTTGCATTGTCGATATTGGATGTAAAAACGGGGTATTGTGACGGATTGTTTACCATTGCTGCGAAACGCTCCTTTACCCGCAGCGAGGCGTTGGCTTCTTTCTTCGACAGCAGCATCAGCACCCGCAGGGTAAAGGTATTAACCAGTTTCCGCCACTTTTGTACATCGCCGTTGTAAACGATATCACCCTGGAGGCTTTCGTTGCCAGCGGCAAGGGCTGCATTGGCCTCTTCCAGGTCTGTGAGGATGCTGGCAAAAATAGTTTCCTGCCCGTCATAAGCCGAGGTGTAGATGCCTTCGTCACCTTTGAGCGCCTGGCTGTACGGCACATCACCAAAGGTTAGTGTAAGCCGCAGGCCAAAATAAGCTTTGAAGAATTTCGCCAATGCGGCATAAAGGGGCTTCCCGGTTCGTTGTGCTTCTGCCTGCATGCGTGCTACCTGCCGCAGGTGGTTGTAGTCGTTAAAGCTGCCACGCTGCCAGCCGTAGTATTGCTGGTTTGATACACCGTCGGTATAAACCAACTGCCTGGAGGCAAGTGCCG
This sequence comes from Flavisolibacter sp., assembly GCA_035998945.1. Taxonomy (GTDB): domain Bacteria; phylum Bacteroidota; class Bacteroidia; order Chitinophagales; family Chitinophagaceae; genus Flavisolibacter. The sequence goes on from DASYHD010000031.1 coordinate 281,914, forward strand.
CCTCTGTGCTTACTTCATTAAAGGCAGCCTGCACAATGGTGGGCAGCAGCAGGTCGGGTGTTGCCTGGGTAGTTTTATTGGGATCGGTCTGAAAGTCTTCGAACTTCTTACAGCCAATGATCCCGAAGAAAACCGCCGTACTCATAAAGAGAAGTATTTTTTTCATACTAAATAATGTTGAAGTTTAAAAGCGCAGGTTCAGGTTAAAGCCAATGTTGCGGGTAGACGGCGTTTGCAGGTTATCAGAACCCGGATCCGGATCCACATTGTCCAACTTTGAAAAAAGGAGCAGGTTCCGGCCTACTACTGATATGCTGGCACCTTTGAAGCCGGCCTTCTGCAAAAGGATTGACGGCAGTTGCCAGGTAAGGGTCACTTCCCTCAGTTTTAAAAAGGTTTCTGCATAGTAGTTGTAGTTGGTAGCAATGGCGTTGCTGGTATTGATCATGTAATCGATGTAGTTCACCGCCTTTGTGTTGGGAGCAAATGTGCGGGTATCTTTTATCACCTCACCTTCCGCATTGTACTGGATATCGCCACCGGTTACCACCACACCGGGTCCTACAAACGTGGCCTTGTTTTCATTGGCATCATCGCGGAAGGCGTTTACTGTACCCGGGTGTGTGCCGCCCCACCACATTTTTTGGTTGGTGGTAGAGTAAAGCAAACCACCAATGCGTCCGTCCACCAGGAAGCGCAGCGAAAACGCTTTGTACTGGAAGCTGTTTTCCAGTCCATAGATCCAATCCGGATCGTTGTTGCCGATATAACGGGTGAACTGGTCCCACTTTGGAAAGCCATTGCTCTGGAACACCACGTTACCCTGCCCATCGGTTTCATACACCCAGTCAAAGATCCTATCCGTACGGTCGCCCACTTTCAGCCGGTTGAGCTGCGTGGCACCGCCGTAAATCTCTTTCAGGTACCGGCGGTAGGTGCTCCAGTTTGTTGTTAGATCCCAGCGAAAGTTTTTGGTTTGTACCGGATTGGCTGAAACCACCAGTTCAAAACCCTGGCGCTGGTAGACGTTGCCATTTTCCAGCCGCGAGCTGTAACCGCTGGTCACCGAAACGGGGATGGAAACTATATTGTTGTAATCGAGGGTGCTGTACACAGTGGCATCTATGCCAATACGGTTTTTCAGCAGCTTTAGTTCCACACCCGCTTCCCAGCTGTCCGAAGTCTGCGGGTGAATATCGGGATTTAGTTGTGCGCTTCCGTAGGTAAGAGCCGGCGCATTGTTCCAGTTGTTGCCTTTGTCGTAGGCTTGTATATACGCATAGGTATAAGCGTTATCGTTGAGCGTGGCGCTTGATACCCGTGACCACCCGCCCCGCAGTTTGGCAAAAGAGATTACCTGGGGCAGACGCACCAGTCGGGAAAGAATCACAGAGCCTGAGACCGAAGGATAGAAGTAACTGTTGTTGGCAACAGGCAGCGTGGAGATTTGGTCCTGGCGGCCTGTGAGGGTGAGGTAAAATGCCTTCATCAGTTCTACATCTACAAAGCCGTACAAAGAAGCTGTTCTTCTTTCCTCCAGGCCATTGCTTCCCTGCAGCGGATTGGCAGAGTTGGCCAGGTTGTATACACCCGGTATGGTTAACCCGTCTGTGTTGACAGATTGGTATTTGTGATTGCGGTAATAATTGGAGCCACCGATTTCGGCATGCACAGAAAGATTGGAACCAAAATCATGTTCATACCGAAGTTGTAAATCGGTAATGATGTCCATGTAGTTTGCCGAGGCCGTGGTGAAATTGCCCCGCGAACGGTTGCTGTAGCCAACATAACTTTTCGGCTCTTTGTAGGTACGGTTCAGTCCATAACCATTAACGCCGGTGCGGAATTTGGCCGTGAACGAAGGACTGATAGCGTACTTCAGGTCCAGCGAACCAAAGATGTTGTCTTTGTAATAGCCCCGCTGGAATTCGTAGGCCTGGAAGTAAGGATTGTTGTACCAGGAGTTGTTGTAGTGGCGTTGCTGTACCCCTTCTTTGCCCGGCTCCCAGTAGTTCCGCAGGTCGCGGATGTCAACATCCACACCGGTCCACAGCACCAGGTTGTACAAGTAGTTTGTGGGACCATAACCTGTTTCGGGAAAATTGTCGGTGTACTCCCGGTTGTAGGTGAGGCGGGAATCCACCGAGAAGGCTTTGCTAAAGGCATAATTGCCGGCTATGCTGAAGGAGGTGTTGTTTAAATCGGTGTTGGGCACTATCCCTCTTTGATAGATATGGCCACCGGAGATGCGGAAGCTGCCGTTCTCCCCACCTTTTGAAAAACTCACGTTGTTGCTGGTGATCAGCCCCGTACGGAAAAAGTTGCGCACATTGCCTTTTCCCCTGGAGATCCAGGCCATGGGTTGGCGGGCTCCTGTTACCGGATCAACAGGGCTGTTGTACTGCGGCGTTTCCCAGTAACCGCTGGGTGTTGACGGATCTGCCCTGTCCAGTTTGGGTCCCCAAATCCAGCCGGCACCTTCAGTACCGCCGCCCGAGCCATTGACATAAGCATATCGACCTTTGTTGCCGTTGCCGTAAGTTGTCTGTACGGTTGGGATACGGATAAAGCCAGGTTGAAAGATGGTGGAAGAATTCACCTCAATGGCCAGGTCTTTTCCCCTGCCCCTTTTTGTCGTTATCATGATGGCGCCGTTCTGCCCGATGGAACCATACAAAGCCGATGCGTTGGGCCCTTTCAGCACGGTTATACTTTCTACGTCGTCTGCATTGATCTTCCACATGTCGGCGGATTGATCGGGTACACCATCAATCACAATCAGGGGTCGACGGCCGCGGAGTGAGATACCCGCATCCTGGAATAGATCAGTTGAATTGGTGATACGCAAACCCGCTACACGACCTGTCAGCGAATTTACCAGGTTGGGTTCACGGGCCTTTACCAGTTGTTCACCTTTAACATCTTGGGCGGCATAACCCAACCTTGCTTTTTCTTTACGTATGCCCAAGGCCGTTACCATAACATCTGTCATGTTTGCGGCTGCTTGCGTAAGCACAACATCCAGGAAGGTAGCGTTTTCCGCTTTGATAGAATGGGTTTCGAACCCAATAAAACTGAAGAGCAATTCATCGCCTTTTTGCGCCACAATGGAGAAGTTGCCCGTTGCATCGGTCACCGTAACAGCTTTTGAGGTTGTATTTGTCACCGTTGCACCGGAAACAGGTTTTTGTGCAGGATCTGCAACCTTTCCCCTTGCCGTAAATTGTTGTGCAATAAGGCTCACAGAAAGCAGCACGAAAAAAAAGCTGAATGCAGCTCTCATCAGCATACGATAGGCAGTCATGTTCAGTAAATTTGATTGCGGCAAAACTATTCCGGCCGCTTCGCAACTGGTTTAAGCCTGCGTTATCAGTAAGTAAAGCAATTATTAAATTGTGGCTGCTTAACAATAGCTTAAAACAGCCTGCTGCTTTTTCTTTGGCAAATAGCGTAATTACAGCAAATTTCCATGGATTGCTATTACCTGTTGCAGGGTAAGCAACAGAACAACCGAACGAACAGTGAAATCCTTATGCATTTCACTGTTCGGCCGAAGTCTTACGTTCATGGGTATACGCATTCTCGTTGTTGTAGAATGAAGCGGCTCATTCTCCCTGGTGGTGTTTCTTAAATGCGCAAAACGGGAGTGGCTCGCTCTCTTGTCAGTTTGTTCCATTTTGTAAGTGCAAGCAGCCAGGAACAGGTTATTGTTCTGAAATCTCACGTCTACCGGCATGCACATGCCGCTCCTCAGGAAGGATCCTTTTTGTCGATGTGTTTCAGCACCTTTGCTTCCTTGTAAAAAATCACATCTTCTGCAATGTTCTTGATATGATCGCCTACTCTTTCCAGCTTGCGGATAATGGAAAGAAGCAACAGCGCCTGGCGGATTTTACCGAGGTTTTGCTTTACATAGTCGCCCACCCATTCTGCCACATTCCGGTTGATCTCGTTGAGTTGTTCATCCCGCGCAAAAAGTGTCCGGGCCAAACGGGAATCATCTTCCGCGTAGGCAGTGGTAACATCCTGCAACATTCCCATGGCTGCATCAAACATTTCTCTTACATGAATGGTTTCGATGAGAGAGGGATCGAAATCTTTTTTCCCCAGCAGCACCAGTTTGGCGATACCTTCTGCATAATCGCCAATCCGCTCCAGATCCGCGTTAATCTTTACGGTAGAAAAAACAAAACGCATGTCCTGCGCAAAAGGTGCCAGCAGCGTAAAGATCTGCTCACAATCGCTGTCAATCTTTAATTCAAATGCATTGACCCGCTTTTCGTTGAAGATTACTTCATTGGCCAGGTCTTCATCGCCATCTAACAAGGCATGCACGCTTTTGTCTAACTGGCGGGCAACCAGGTCGGCCATTTCAACCAGGTCGGCCCGCAATTCACTTAGTTTTTCCTGCAGGTGTGTCATAAACAAATTTTATCCGAATCGCCCGGTAATGTAATTCTGCGTTTTTTCTTCCGCCGGGTTAGTAAACAATTTATTGGTTTCATCAAATTCGATCAACTCGCCCAGGTAAAAAAATGCTGTTTTGTTGCTGACCCGTGCTGCCTGCTGCATGTTGTGCGTTACGATCACCACAGTGATCGTTTTTTTCAGCTCGTAGATCAGGTCTTCAATCTTTGCCGTGGAGATGGGGTCGAGTGCCGATGCCGGTTCATCCATCAGCAAAACGGTTGGTTCGGTGGCCAGGGCCCTGGCAATGCAGAGACGCTGCTGCTGTCCGCCGGATAAGGCCAGGGCTGACTTGTTGAGCATTCCGTCTACCTCGTTCCAAAGCGCCGCCTTTTTCAAGGATTCTTCCACCTTGTCGGTTAGTTTCCGTTTATCTTTTAAACCACCCAGTTTTAACCCATAGGCAACATTTTCGAAAATGGTTTTAGGAAAAGGATTGGGCTTTTGGAAAACCATGCCGACCATCTTTCGCAGGGCATATACATTGATATCCTCGTAAATATTTTTATCGTCCAGGCAGAACTCCCCTTCAATCTTTGTGTTCTCAATCAGGTCGTTCATCCGGTTGAAACAGCGCAGCAGGGTTGATTTGCCACAGCCTGATGGGCCAATAAAAGCCGTGACTGAATTGGGCTCTATGCCAATGGAAATATTGCGGAGTGCATGCTTCTCTCCATAAAACAAATTCACATTTTTTGCTTGCAGCTTGTACATTGTCAGTAGCGCATTTTTTTGTACCACCGGTTGCGCAGGGCAATGGCGATGGCATTCAGTATAAACGTAATCAGGAGCAACACAATAATGCCTGCGGCCGCGTTCACCACAAAAGCTTCCTGTGGTCTTGTTGTCCAGTTAAAGATCTGGATCGGCAGGGTTGTGAACTGGTCATGCGGGCCTTCGGGGATAAACGGTACATACACCAGGGCACCAATCACCAGGAGGGGCGCCGTTTCGCCTACAGCCCTGGATATCGCCAGGATAATCCCGGTCAAAATACCGCCCATCGCCGAAGGAATCACCACCCGGCTGGTGGTTTGCCATTTGGTGGCACCCATTCCGTAGGAGGCTTCCCGCAGGGACCGGGGCACCGCCTTGATGGCTTCCCGGGTGGCCACAATAATCACCGGCATAACCAGGAGCGCCAGGGTAAGTGCACCTGCCATCAGGCTGTTGCCCATCCCCGCCGTCCGCACAAAAAGCTGCAACCCCAGAATGCCGTAGATCACGGAAGGCACACCGGCCAGGTTGGCAATGTTTATTTCAATCAGTTTGGCAAAGCGGTTATTGGTGCCGTATTCTTCGAGGTAAACGCCGGCCAGTATGCCGATGGGCAGGGCAATGAGGATGGTAAAAAAAAGCAGCGACCCCATACCCGCCAGCGCCGTTTTGATACCCGCCCGTTCAGCGTGCCGCGACGGAAGATTGGTAAAGAAGCTCCAATCTAACCGGCGCAGGCCACCGGCTAAAATATCCCAGATCAAAATGCCTAAAACCAACAGGGCAAATACCGTACAGCCAAGGGCCACGTACTGAAATGCCTTGTCCTTTCTTTTTTGATTTTTCAGGTACTGATCCATCATTCGTATTTATTGGCGAACCGTTTGCGAAGCCAGTACGACAGGTTATTTAATATGAACGTAAACACAAACAGGGTCATGCCTGCGGCAAAAATGGTGCGGTACTCCAGCGAATCCTGCGGCACATCGCCCATGCTCACCTGCACGATGTAAGTGGTGATGGTTTCCACCGATTCCGTGGGGTCAAATGTCAGCTTTGGCTCCTGGCCGGCTGCAATGGCCACGATCATGGTTTCTCCCAGCGCACGGGAAATGGCCAGGATCACTGAAACGATGATGCCTGAGGCCGCAGCGGGTACCATCACCCGGAAAGCGGTCTGCAATTTGGTTGCACCCATTCCGTAGGAGGCTTCCCGCAGAGATTTGGGTACGGCACGCAGGGCGTCTTCGCTGAGCGAGGTGACAAAAGGCAGGATCATGATTCCCATCACCAGTCCCGGGGACAGGGCATTAAATCCACCCAGGTTGGGGATGATCTTTTGCAGGAGGGGCGTTACAAACTGAAGGGCAAAAAAACCATAAACAACGGTGGGTATCGCTGCCAGTACTTCCAGCACAGGTTTGACGATGGCAGTAAATTTCGGTGATGCATATTCGTTGAGATAGATGGCGATGGTAAGGCCCAATGGTACCGCCACCAGGGTAGCGATCAGTGTCGTTAACAGGGTTCCGCTCAGGAGGGGCAGAATGCCAAAATGTTTATCGGAAAATAAAGGTGTCCATTGCGTATCGGTAAAGAATTCCCCCAACGAAACTTCTTCGAAGAAACGGAAGGTATCAACCGCCAGCACGAAAACGATACCCAGGGTTGTAAGCACCGTGACGAAACTGCACAGCGCCATCAGTGCTTCAATTATTTTCTCTTTTGTTCGCATGTTGCAGGGTATCTGTTAGACTTTGTTGAAGAAGCTGTACAATATCTGCGCCCACCGTGGATCGTTCAGCAAAAAGCGAGCCCTGCACCCCTTGTAAGAACCGCTGGTAGGCTAGTTGGTAAGCTTCCGCCGGTAAAGGCACGTATCCCACTTCTTTTACCAAAGGCGGAGCGTTGTGCAAATAAAACTGTACAAAGCTGATCATTACTGAGTCCCTTGCCGAACGGCTGTTGATATAGATGAATTCCGGCCGTGAGAGCGGCGCATACTCCCCGGTTCTAACGGTTTCGTCTGTGGGAATAACCGGTCCTTTGCCACCATCTATCGGAACGATCTTTAGCTTGTTTTTATTCTCCTCGTAATAAGCCAGGCCAAAATAACCCAGACTGCCTTTGTCGGATGAAACACCCTGTACCAGCACGTTGTCGTCTTCACTGGCTGTGTAATCGCCCCGCGAAGCTTTTGATTTGCCCGTTACGGCTTCGGTAAAATAATCATAGGTACCGGAGGATGTGCCCGCACCATAAAGGCGCAGGGGAACATCGGGAAAGGAAGGCCGGATCTGCTGCCAGGAAGTGATCTTGCCCTGTGCGGCCGGTTCCCACATTTTTTTCAATTCGGCAATGGTGAGATAATCGACAAAATCATTGGCCGGGCTCACAACGACTGCAAGTCCGTCATAAGCAACCGGTATCTCGATAAAATTGAGTCCGGCCGCATGGATGGCTTTTACCTCGCTTTCCTTGATGGGCCGGGAAGCGTTGGCGATGTCGACCTCACCTCTTGCAAATTTTTTAAAGCCCCCGCCCGTACCCGACACGCCGACCGTGATCCGGATATCGGGATGCTCATTGCGGAATTCTTCGGCAACCGCTTCCGTAATGGGATAAACAGTACTGGAGCCGTCGATCTGAATGCGGCCCTTGTATTGCTTGAAGCAGGAAGAAAGAGTAATGGCGCAGCAAGAGCAAAACAAGAAAATAACATGGTAACTACTGCGCATACTATTGATCATTGAAATTTTCAAATTGTCGGTTTACCTGCATGAAGCATCATCAACGCAGTTGCTGCAATTCTTAGACCTGTATGCAATGCCCCTTCAAGAGAAATCTTCTTCCTGATTAAGGACCAATCACATCCCAAGGTGTAATCTTCTGTGCCCCCGGCGTGGTATCGCCGTCATTATCTGCTTTGTGATCGGCAGCTTTCTCTTTTGCGTCTCTGATCGCTTCTTCAGTTGGGGCGTCTGGCGGTGGCGTCATGCCAACGCGAATGTTTTGCATTTCTTCATCTGTGATGACATGATCGGGGTCTTTCAGGTGCCGTTGCGCAAGTTTTTCCGTATCACTTTGAAACGGTTGCTCTTGTTCTGAATTTCTATTTTCCTGTGTGGGGTTCTCCATACTTTTTTAATTAATCCTCAAATGAAGTGCCATGGCTACTTTGCGTCTATTATCTTTTCTTTACCTTTTCAGTGAGCGATTGTTTTACTTGGTACCATTGTTCTTTGTTTTAGCACTTTGAGACGCGACTCCTCCTCCACATATGCGATCACCCGCACATTGCAGACAGCGCACCATGTTTTCCATAGCCAGCAACGGGCTGCTAATACCCATGCGGTATCCCATCAATCTACTTAACTACGCTGTTACCATAATCTGTTTCCTGACTGCGTAACCCATTTGAAAAACTTATTAGGAAGCAATAGAGAGCTACTTTAGCTTTATTGCTTTCTATGAGGACATCCTGCTTTAGCTCCAGCGCTGTGAGCTGGTTAAGCTTTGATGCCCTGCGTGCAGAAAGCCAGCGTTTAGAAGCTGGTGATAAAAAGCGGCCTTCTGTGTAAAGAGTTGCTTATTTTCTATCTTCGCTTGTAACGACCTGCCACCATGAAAATTAGCTGCCTGAAATTTGCCTCCGCTGCGGTGTTGAGAGAATTTATTTGCCGGGTTTATCCATTCGTTGTAGAAGAACTGGACAACATCCTTTGCGGTGTGTTTTCCGACGCCGAAATTCTGATTGCACAGCAGGATTTTAATGCCTCCCTGCTTGGTACATCTCCCGCAAGAAATACAAGGAGCTAACCAAGGGCCTATTTGCCTAACTACACAAGCTAACTTTCCAACACCTGAAACGGAGCTGTTGCCTTGTTATTTCTTTTTGCTTTTTGCTTTCTTGTTTTTGCTGCCAGTGCTTTGCAGAATGCGTCCGGCCAGTAAACCACCGAGTGTAAACAACCCCACCTCTACTGCTTTTTGCACAACAGGCGTACGGGCCATTTCTGTAGAAGGATAACCTTCGTGTCCGTTTATCTTTTTTGTTTTTTCTTTTTGCTGATGATCGTTGAGGAATACAGCACCCAAACCGGCGGCTGTCCCCAAAATGGCCCCACGCAGCATGGCGTGTTTGCGTTTGCCAAGTGATGTAAACCTAAGGAAAGCGGTGCTGCCGAGCAGGTCTCCGGCCAGCCCGATGAATTGTTTTGCGGCTTTCATTGGCTTCTGTGAAGATGCTTTTTTAAAAAGTTTTTTCAGGTTTTTTCCTTTTATCTTTTTACTATCCGAAGTGTGGCCATCAAAATTGCGTAATGTTTCTCCCAACAGGGAAATCGTGGAAGCCCCGGCAAGTCCCCCCTCAATTGCATTCACCAAATTCATACTGCTCTTAATTTAACATCTTCAGAAACAAAGCAAGTGCCACTTACATTTTTTTAATGTTACCATTTATGGATGTGCCCGTATTATCAAAGGAAGCCGGTTTTAGATTTCACTTTCTAAAATAGAGACAGGCTATGGCACTGCTGCACTATACGAAAAACGTTTATGTTTTCGAATGGACCCGGCTCCATCCTTCAGCAGGACCTTGCTTGCTCAAAACCTATTCATGCCTGTAGGAGCTTTTATCTTTCCAATCTTTATTCGTTTGTTTTCCCTTTATTTCATTTGCTGAATGAACTTATTTTCATTCAAAAGAATAAGACCGCACAGATCGCCTTTGCCCCTTTGTATGTACGAACGGCTTTACCGGAACATCACGGAAAAGATAACCCTGACAGAAGAGGATTTTGCCTATTGCAAAACGCTCTTCCAGCCCCGCAAGCTACGCAGGCGACAGGCCCTTTTGCAGGAAGGTGATATGCGCAGATACCAGGCATTTGTAGAAAAGGGCATGCTGCGCTCTTTTGCCATCAGCGACAAAGGCACCGAACACATACTGCAATTTGCCCCGGAAGACTGGTGGATCGCCGACCTCTCAAGTTATCTCACCGGCGAACCTTCCCTGTTCACTATTGAAGCGCTGGAATACAGCGAGCTACTCCTGCTGCATAAACCGGCATGGGATCACCTGCTGCAATGCATACACCCTTTGAGCACTACTTCCGCATTCTAATTCAAAACAATCTTATTGCCACGCAAAAACGACTGCTGCAATTGCTCAGCGAAACGGCGGAAGAAAAATACATTCAGTTCACGCAAATGTATCCTGCCGGTGTGCAGCGGGTACCGCAGCATATGATCACTTCTTTTCCTGGTGTGAGTCGCGAAACACGCAGCCGTTTGCGCAAAAACATTACCACCCAGCAATAAAACCATTGACATAGGTCAAAGCCATTTCTTACCCTGCCTCAATAGCGGCGCCTGCCCCTCATGGTAGCTTTGCACTATCAACAAATTAAAACAACAATCATGGCAACAAACAAATGGGCAATCGACCCTTCGCACTCAGAAATCCAGTTTAAAGTAAAGCACCTGATGATCACAACTGTTACCGGTTATTTTAAAAAATTTGACCTGCAGGTGGAAACGGAGAATGATGATTTTACTACCGCTAAAAAAATTGAATTCACCGCTGACATTGACTCTATCGACACCAACAATGCGCAACGCGATACGCACCTGAAGTCGGCTGATTTCTTTAATGCTGCAGAACACAGCCAGCTCCGCTTCGTCGGCACCAAATATGTTGCGGCCGGCGACGACGCTACGCTTCAAGGCCACCTGACCATTCGCGGTATCACAAAGCCCATTACCTTACAGGTAGCATTTGGTGGTATTGTGGTGGATCCATACGGGCAAACCAAGGCCGGTTTTACTGTCAATGGAAAGATCAGCCGTAAAGAATTCGGTCTCACCTGGAATGCCGTAACGGAAGCCGGCAGCGTAGTGGTCAGTGATGAGATCAGGATCCTTGCCGAAGTGCAACTGGTAAAAGAAACGGTAGCAGAATCTGTTCACGCTTAATCGATCAATATGGAAAATAAAATACTGGGCCTGCATCACATTACTGCCATTGCAGGAGGGGCCCAACGCAACTACAACTTTTATACAAAAACCCTGGGTGTACGGCTGGTGAAAAAAACCGTCAATTTCGACGATCCCGGCACCTATCATTTTTATTATGGCGATAAAACCGGTTCACCCGGCACTATCCTCACCTTCTTTCCCTGGGAAGGTATGCAACAGGGACGCCCCGGTACCGGTATGGCAACGGAGATCGGTTATACGGTACCGAAAGACAGCCTGCCGTTCTGGACAGAGCGCTTTAAAGCCCTCCAGGTAAAACAAGGGCCCATTGCCGAACGCTTCGGCCAGCAGTACCTGCCGTTTGAAGACCCTGATGGCCTGCGCCTGAACCTGGTTGAAGCCGGTGAAGCGGACACACGGGAGCCCTGGATAACTGCCGAAGTATCCGGCAATGTGGCCACAAAAGGTTTTCACAGCGTGGTGCTGACGGTTCGGAACAGTACACCTACGGCAAACGTGCTGACCGATATTTTTGGTTACAAGCTACTCACGCAGGAGGGTAACCGTTACCGGTTTGTGACGGAGGCGGTGGGTACAGCAAATAGTGTTGATATCGTAGAAGATCCTGCCGGCCAGCCGGGCATCAATGCAGCGGGCACCAATCACCATGTTGCCTTCCGGGTAAAAGACGACAACCTCCTGATGGACGTTCGGGAAAAAGTATTGAGCGCCGGTTTACGCATTACCGAAAAGATCGACCGGAATTATTTTTATTCGCTTTATTTCCGCGAGCCTGGTGGAATTCTTTTTGAACTTGCCAGCGACAATCCCGGGTTTGCCACCGACGAAACCGTGGCGGAACTGGGTACGCACCTGATGCTGCCACCGCAGTATGAAAAGAGCCGCAGGCAGATTGAAGAAGTACTGCCGGTGTTGCAATCCTAATGCATAAAAAAAGTATACATGGAAGAAATAAAGCTGCATAAAAACGACAACGGGAAGGGTGCTTTTGTGGTGACAGAAGAAGAAGATCCTCTTGGTGAAATGGAAGTCAGCATTACTGCAGACACCCTCACCGTTTACCACACCGAAGTACAACCGAAAGCTGAAGGCAAAGGTTTGGCAAAGCAGTTGCTGACAGCTATGGTAGCATACGCAAGGGAGAACGAATTGAAAGTAGTTCCGCTTTGCCCGTACGTGCAAGCGCAATTCAAGCGGCACCCTGAAGAATATGCCGATATATGGAAGCAAAATAAAAAGGAGACCTCATGAAGAAAAGCGACGCACCGATCATTGCACCAGGAGATGTTTTTATCGGGCCTGCCAATGCACCGGTTACTGTGCTGGAGTTTGCCGATTACGAAACGGAAGCGGCAGTAGCAGCACACCAGGCGATAAAACAGATCCTGATGCAGTACGAAGGAAAGGTTCGGTTCAGCTTCCGGCACTTTCCCCTGCGGCGCATTCACCAAAAAGCACAGAAAGCGGCGGAAGCGGCGGTTGCAGCAGCGCAGGAAGGTCTTTTCTGGGAAATGCACGAAATGCTCCTGCAAAATCGCCGCAACCTGGGCACCATCAGCCTGAAATCTTATGCCAAGGCAATTGGCGTAAAGAACAAACGCTTTCTGGATGAGCTGATCAACGGCACCTATGCCTGGTCGGTGCAGGACGACCTAGACGAAGGCCTGCGCATGGGTGTAAAAAGGGTGCCCACATTTTTCATCAACGGCCAAATGATGGAAGGAGAGGTAACAGCAGAAAAGCTTCGCGAAGGCATAGAGACGGCCCTTGCAGAAAATAAGCGATAAGCTGCAAACGATCCGCACTAAAACCAAACAATCATGGCAGATATTGATCCCAAAAAAAGTGCTGCGCAAAAAGCAGTCACGTTTATTCAAAGCGGCATGACCGTTGGCCTGGGTACCGGTTCCACCGCCTATTGGGCCATCCGCCTGATTGGCGAAATGGTAAAGGAAGGGATGGCGATCAAGGCTGTTTGCACATCAGTTGCAACCGAAAAGCTGGCGCATGAATTTTCTATCCCGGTTGCTGCTTTCTCTGCTATTGAACACATTGATCTTACTATTGATGGTGCCGACGAAATTGACCACCGAAAAAATCTCATCAAAGGCGGTGGCGGCGCTTTGCTGCGGGAGAAGATCGTAGCGTTCAACAGCCGGCAGTTTATTGTAATAGCCGATGAAAGCAAGGTGGTGAAAGAGCTTGGCCGTTTTCCCCTGCCCGTAGAAGTGCTCCCCTTTGGGGTTGAACTGACGCAGCAACATCTTGCGGCACTTTGCAGCCAGGCTGAAATCAGAATGGAAAATGCAAAGCCTTATCGCACCGATAATGGCAACTATATCATCGATTGTCATTTGGGTAGCATCAGTGATCCCATAGCGCTGAACCTGCAATTAAAAAACATTCCGGGTGTGCTGGAGACAGGCATTTTTTTAAATCGTATAAGCAGCACCGTTATTATCGGTTATCGGGACGGAAGGACAGCGATCATTTAAATCACCGAAATTATGAACCAGCTTATCACAGGCATACACCACGTTACCGCCGTTGCCAGCAACGCACAGGAAAACCTTGATTTTTATACCGGCATACTGGGGCTGCGTCTTGTAAAAAAGACTGTCAACTTTGATGGACCGGATGTGTATCATTTTTATTACGGCGATGAAAGCGGAACACCCGGCAGCATCCTGACGTTTTTTCCTTACCAGGGGCTGGTCAACGGACGTCATGGCAAAGGGGCACTGAATACAACTTCCTTTTCCCTTCCTGCTGCTTCGCTCCACTTCTGGCTCGAACGCCTGCAGCGTTTTGCCATTGCTTATAAAAAACCGCAGGAGCGTTTTGAAGGCGAGACCGTGGTGTACTTTGAAGATAACGACGGCCTGGGCCTGGAGCTGGTTTTTACTGACAGGGACAGCCGGGAAGGTTTTGCATCCGGTACGGTTCCGCAGGAGCACTCCATCCGTGGCTTTTACAACGTAGAGATCTGGGAAGAAGGCTACGAACGCACTGCAGCCCTCCTGACAGAACAACTGGACCACAGGCTGATAGCAGAAAAGGGCGGCCGCTTTCGCTTTGCGGCTGCCGATGCACCGGGGCATTATGTAGATATTCTCTGCGCACCCGACAGCATGAAAGCCCTGGCGGGCAGCGGCACCGTTCACCACATTGCCTTTGCAACACCCAATAAAGAAACCCAGGAAGAGGTGCGGCTGCGCATTGTAAAACGAATGCTCAACCCATCGCCAATCTTGGACAGAACTTATTTTACGTCTATCTATTTCCGTGAGCCGGGCGGCGTACTGTTTGAAGTGGCCACGGAAGGTCCCGGCTTTGCCGTGGATGAAGCACCGGAACACCTGGGCGAATCGTTGCAACTTCCACCCCAATTCAAGGAAGACAGGGACAGTATTGAAAAGAAACTGGTTCCTGTATCCATCAACCTGGAAAAATTCAGATAACCATGCACCAGAAAAAGATCATCAGGGCAGGAAAAAGCTTGCAGAAAGACAGCAAGGTTTTGATCATGATCCACGGCCGCGGCGGCAGCGCGGAAGACATTCTTTCGCTTGCTTCTTACCTGGAGGTAGCGGATTTTACATTGCTGGCACCACAAGCCACGAACCATACCTGGTATCCCTATTCGTTTTTAGCGCCGGCTGCGCAAAATGAGCCCTGGCTTTCTTCGGCCTTGCAGGTACTGAAAGCGGTAGTGGATGATCTGTTGGGCGAGGGCATTCCCACCGAAAATATGTACTTCCTCGGCTTTTCCCAGGGCGCCTGCTTAACGCTGGAGTTTGTTACCCGCCATGCAACAAGATACGGCGGTGTAGTGGCCTTTACCGGTGGTCTGATCGGCGATAAAATATACCCGGAAAATTACAACGGAGACTTTAACGGTACACCGGTGTTTATTGGCACCAGCGACCCCGACCCGCATGTGCCGGTAGAGAGGGTATATGCCACCACCAATATTTTAAAAGATAAAGGTGCAGTTGTAACAGAGAAGGTGTACGCCGGCATGGGACATACCATCAGTCAGGATGAGATTGAGCAGGCCAACAGGCTTGTTTTTGCACCCTTTTTCCATCAGTAGTTTGGATTGTTTTACATAGGTGATTATTGGACACTGCCATGTGGCAGTCTACTAAAACAGACACCGATGCATCCGGCTGCTCAGTATACTTCCGACTCGTAAACACGTATTTGGAAGGAAGGGCGGCGCCATCATCCCTGATTGTAAGCCTTACCGCGGAGACCCGGACGGACCTAAATCGTTCATCCGGATTTTGGGATAACCTCTTGGCCAGTTACAGAACAACACTAAACGGCAGGATGGTAAAGCACAGGGCCTTTAATCCATTAAGCGTAGGTCCAAAGGTGGCCGGTGCCGTTTTATACAAACAAAAAGCCCCTCTTAAAAAGAGGGGCCAGTTATGTCAAGGCGTTTGTTTCTGTTTAATTTTTTCAAGGGACAAGTCGGACGCCTTTTGTCTTTACACAGGATGGTGGATTCGGTTTTTTACAGGACGCTGGTTTAACGGTTGTTCAAAGGAAATGGAAAAAAGAAGTTGACTGATATTGGATTCTGGTTTTTTTCGTTGGATACTGGACTTTTTACAAAAACTTACTGAACGGTTTTCAAGGATCTGGTGGTTGTTTTCAGTTGGTATTGGATTTGGATTGATATTATCTATCAATCAACTTCTGATACAAAAGTAGTACGGCAGAGGGCGCTATACAAGAGCAGTTCTGCCCTTTTTTGGTGCGTATTTCAGCCAGTTTTTATTCGCAAACACCACGGGGTTTTTTCGTAGATGTACGAGCTGTTGTTGCACATTTCACGACTGCAAATTTGGCCAGTTACCTAAAGAATACACTTAGCCGTTTGTTGTGCAGGGGAATAAAAAAGGCTTGCATTCCCTCTTCTCTCTCTTAAAAGAAGAGGATCCGGATAGCCAGGGCCACGATAGCAGAAAGCACACCCACCAATAGGGAAATCCCGATTACGGAGCCCGCCACGGCGTAGGTTTTTTCTTTTCGTATCCGCAGCCGTGCCGATACCACCCGTTGCGCCAGGTATAGCAGCAAACCCGTAAAGACACCGATAAAAAGGCCGTAGAGCATTCCATCCGCAAAAGCGGCCTGAATTACATGACTCCAACACATCCCGATGATGGCGCCGGCCACGCCGGCAAGGAAAACTGTACGCATATCAAACACCTTGGTTGAATGAGTATTTACCATAATAAACTTTTTCATTCCCAAGCCTTCGTCACTCTCGCTTTCAAAAGGTAGGGGCCTCTCCTATGCAAAACAGGGTCCAAAAATAAAATAGCAGGGGTGCTTTTCAGCGTAGCGGCAGTATTAAAATTACTGGTTTTTTTAATTTGTCTTCGATTCCCTTTACGGATGTTTTGTTGGCATTGTAGGCATCAAGATGGCTGTTGGCCAGTACATAAAGCCGGTTGTTGTGCAGGGCCGCCGTGGTCGGATCTTCCATAGCAGGATGGCCTTTGACCAGCACCATTTCGCTTTCCACCCCCGTTCCGTCTTCTGTGAGGTTGTACCGGATCACACAATCATCGGAGCGCTCCTTTCCGATGTTATACACACCAAACAAGGCGCCATCCCGGTATACCAGTCCATCTAGCCCATGTGATATAGCAGTGTCTTTTATGCCGGTTAGTTTTTGAACTTGTTTTGTGGCCGTATCCAGCCTTACCAGCCCGTTCTGATAAGTTGCGATGTAAAGGTGTCCCTTGCCAAATACAAGCCCGTTGGGATAGCGCAACCGGGGGCTTTGCACCAACAGCGAAAGCGATTCGGTTTCGGGATTCAATTTGTATACGGCGCTGAAATAGGTATCGGTAAGAAACAAATCTCCCTTTTCGTCTATTGCAAGATCATTGAACAGGTGGGGCAAGGTATCCTGGATGCCGTACTGCTGCACCGTCTTCCCGGTTCCCAGGTCAAAGGCATGGATCTTTGAAAAGAACAGCTTTCCTTCCCGCAGCACGGAAAGTGCCCAAAGCCAGTTCCGCTTTTTGTCCACCTTCAGGCCGAGACCTTCCATAAAGCCATCTTGCCCGGGCTGAATAAAATTCTTTGCATTGCCCTGCCCATCCACGACAATGATTTTATGCCGGTTGATGCTGGTAATGTAGATCTTTCCGTTCCGGTTGTCGATAGCAATGCCTTCGGGAATCAGGTCCGTTTCGGTATTTGCCTCGATGGTTGCCGGTTGCTGCGCCAGCAAAACCTTGCAGGCCAAAACAGCCAGCAGGGAAAAAACCTGTTTCATATGCTTTGTTTGGATTGACGTGAGAGGCCATCGCACAAATCAGTTTGTGAGTGGTGAATGGTGAGTAGTTTTTCCTTTCGGCCATAAAAACATAGCTCCATTTGGTTCTTACCATTTCTTCCAGGCTACTCCACTTGCCGATTGACTATTGCCGATTGCCTGTTGCCCATTACCCGTTTCCTACCCGCTTGATCTCGTCGCCGGCAGCACCATCTGAACGTTTATTGGCTTTGAAGGTTTTGCCGAACCGGTAGGAAAAAGAAACCTGCACCACCCTTGTATCACGGGTCAGTTTAAAATATTCCGTTGCATTGGGAAAGTAAGTATTCCCCTTCATCCATTGCGTGTACAAAATATCGCGGACGCTCAGCTTTACCGTGCCCTTGTTCTGTAACACGGTTTTGGCAATGCCCAGGGAAAGCTGCCCGGCCGGATCCACAATCTCCTGGATATCGCTTTGACTGCGGGAGGTATAAAACCCGCTGATCTCACCCGACCACCCTTTCTTCAACCGGAATTGGTTATTCAGGTTCAGCTCAAACTGGTTGATGCTGGCGTGCAGCTGCCTGTCGATAACACCTTCCATTTCTTTGTGTACGCCGGTCACCTGTGCAGAGAATGACCACCATGGTGCCGGCGACACCTGTGCACTTACCGACAGCGTGTATTGCTGCAGTCGTCCCAGGTTCCCTTCGGTATAAATCACTAGCCCATTGTTCGACACGGGGAAGATCTGCGAGAAATAATCGGTCGTGAGGCTGTATCCCAGGCTGGTAATGATTTTGCCCTTGTAGACATGACTCAGCTCCGTGTTCCAGGTAAATTGCGGCCGGTAATAAGGATTGCCTTGCTGGTAGGTGTACTTGTTGATGATAAAGATAAAGGGGTTCAGTTTCTGAAAACCCGGCCTGTCAATACGCCGCCCGGCAGTGAACGAAATGCTGTTGTTGCTGTCGGCTTCAAAGGTGGTTAACACCGTTGGAAACAGGCTGCTGTAACTGCGGGAGAAGGAAGAATCTTTTTGCCGGCTGTTGCCCAGTTGCCGCGCATCGTACGAGGTAGTCTCAAAGCGCAGCCCGCCCTGCAGGCTCCAGCGTCCTGCGCTGGTTTCAGCATTGGCATAGGCTGCCTGTATACGTTCGGTGTACAAAAAATGATTGCTCTTGCCGTCATCCTGCTTCCAAACGCCACCCTCGTTAATCTCGTAATGTGCCAGGTTATCGGTGTTGATGTGCGAGGCTTTCAACCCTGTTTGCAGGCGAAGCCCTTTCCACTGGCTGCTGTAATCAGTCTTGGCGGATAGAATGCAGATGTCGGAGGGAAGATCGGCCCTCGATGCTTCCACGTAGCTACCGGGGAAGGATAAGCGATTTTCAAAGACCTGGTCGCCGCGCATACGGTATCCAATGACATCCACATCCGCAGTCAGCTCGCGGTTTGCAGAAAAGCTGTGCTTGAAATTCAGGTTGCCACCGGCATTTTTCCAGTCCGTGGTGTTTTCACCCACCGTAAGGATCAGCGAATCGGTAAGCTTTTGCGGGTTCATCCAGATAGCCTGGTTGGTGATGGTGCTGCCCCGTTCCAGCAAAAGACCCGTCAGGGTAAGACCTATAGTTGTTTTGCCGGAAAGCGTATAATCCACCCCTGCACGGAGGTTGTGCGTACTGCCGGTGCCTTTAAAAAAACTGGGTTGCTCCAGGAGTGATTCCACGCTGCCGTTGGGATTTAGATAGGTCCGCAGGGCATAGATCCGTGAAAAGCTCCTGTTGGCATTCAAAGTATAGCTGCCGAAAAAATTCCACCGGTCGTTGCGGTAATTCAATTGAAGGTTGTTGTTTGTTTTCGGGTAAAATCCCTGTGCATAACCAAGCGTCACCGCACCGTTAAAACCGCGCTGCCGGGATTTTTTTATTTTAATGTTGATGACCCCGGCATTGCCCGCTGCATCGTAACCGGCAGGCGGCTGGTTCATGATTTCCACCTGCTCAATTTGCGTAGCGCTCATGCCGTTGAGCATTGTTGCCAGTTGCGAGGGATCGAGATAAGTTTGTTTGCCGTCGATCATCACCAGCACACCCGATTTTCCCTTCAGCGAAAGGTTGCCATCCTTGTCTACCGTGATGCCTGGCATTTTTTCCAACGCTTCCATGGCCGTAACGCCGGCATTGGTAATGCCCGCCTCCACGTTCACAACAGTTTTCCCCGGTTTTAACTCAATAAATGGTTTACGTGCCGTGACCGTGATGCCCGTCAGAGCGCTGCTGGCCGGCTCCAGTACAAGGACCGTGTTATTAAAAGCACCGTCTGCTAACGCGATTATGGGTGATGTATAAAGCGCAAAGCCGGTGTGGCTTACCCGGCAGAAATAGGTTTGGCCCTTTACCAGGTTTTCAAAAACAACAATTCCTTCGTTGTCTGTCATTTGCACTTTTACAAGGGCCGAATCGGGCAGTTTGCGCAATTCCACCGTTGCCTGGGAAAGGGGTTCCTGTTGCGGATTGGTAACGGTTAACCGGAGAGAAGTGGTGTCCTGTGCAAATACGCCTGCTGCTGCCAAACAGAAAAAGAGTAGCCAAATAGTCTTGTGCATGCCCATAAAAGCTGCATATTAAGGGCAAAGGCAACACAAAATGCAAGGAATTACGCCAGCGGTTGTATAATAAGGATAAACAAGGCGAAAAAGGATATGTTTTACCGGATGGTGGTGTACCTGCACAAGTTTATTACCGGCCTGATTACAGGCACAAACCAGGAGGCAACTTAGCTTGCATATAAAGCCAAGCCGGGCGGCCTGCTTTTAAGATATATTAATCCACCACGTCCCAGGGTGTGATCTTTTGGGAGCCCGGAAGCGTTTTATTGTCTTCAGGTTTTTTGCGGTCGGCTATCCTGTCATCCGCTTCGTTGATGGCCTCCTGCGTGGGACCATCCGGCGGTGGCGTTACACCAACACGGATGTTGCGCATGTCTTCCTCCGTGATGATATGATGGGGATCGGCCATGTGCTGGTTAGCCAGTTTTTTCGCGTCTGACTCAAATGGCTCAGCCGGTTTGTTGTTCTCTGCCTGCGGATTTTGTTCTTTATTCATGAGGTCTGTTTATTACCTTGTTTCAAAGGCAATGCCACAGCGCTTTTTCTGTTGTTTTCTATTCCGGAGGACAGCCACCATTTCTGCTGACCGGCCTGTCTGTTCCAAGCAAATGCCGAGATCTGTAGATGAAAGGCCCCTTTTTGTCTGCAAATAACCTTTATCCTTTTTGGGTCCCCCTTGTCGCCGGGTTGCGGCCGTATGCTTGCGGCGGTCCCTCTTTCATCCATTCTCCGGTTTTCCGCTACCTGAGCGCCGTAGTTTTATAGGGAACAAATAATTCATCCACATCAACCACACAATATGAAACCGAAACTTTTGTCCATAATTCCGGCTGTCGCTTTTTTCTTTTTTACCTTTCCTGCAAGCGCCCAAAATGAAACCGCCTCCCAACCGCCATCCTGGATATCGAATGCAGGCTACTGGGTAGTGGAAAGTAACCGGCAGCAACCCAAAGAAGCCGTGGTATACTATTATACCAATGCGCATGTTTTGGTGTACAAAGAAGAAATCAAAAACAAAAAACTGAAGCTTACAAACCCGGCAACGCTGCTACGCCTGAAACAGTCGCTGGAAGTGGCCGTGGCCAGTTATGCAAACGGCCGCAGAGCCGCTGGCGAACAGGGACTTTCCCTGCAGCGCTGACAACGCTTTATTCTCAGACATAAAAGTAAACCGCCCTGCCTTTTTTAAGGCGGGGCTTTTTGTCGACAAAAGAATGCTTTATGGCGACAACCACGACCCTGCCGCTTTCCGGTGCCAACGCTTGTCTTACCTTTAGCCTGACCGTGTATGGAGCGTTACCCGTTTATATTTTCCAACCAATTTAGCCACCGCCTGCAACGGCATGCCTGTTTCTGGATTTCCTGGTGGATTTTCCATAGCACCCTGTACTCGTTTTCTGCGGGGCTTTTAAATGTTAGCTATTTTGAGCGCCTCCCTGTTTCGGCTGTTGAAGCCCTGATTTACATGGTGCCGCACATGTTTCTGGGTTATTCGCTGATGTATTTTGCTATTCCGCAGTTTTTACTGAAAGGAAAATATCTGCAAACAGTATTAGTGGTTATCGGACTATTTGTTATTACCGGTGCTTTGTCGGCTGTTATCAGCGTTTACATTCTCAGCTATTTCCGCTCACTTATCCTGGGAAATATTTATACACCGGCACACATCAACCAGGTTAATTTTTACCTGGGACTTCTCTCGGGCCTGCGCGGTGGGCTTACCATCGGCGGCATTGCTGCCGCCATCAAATTAATGAAGTACTGGCACGTAAAAGAGCAGCGCAACCTGCAGTTACAAAAAGAGGCCATCTCCTCGCAACTGCAACTGCTGAAAGCGCAGGTGCATCCTCATTTTTTATTCAATACGCTTAACAATATCTATGCAGGTACACAGCTTACCTCGCCGGCAGCAGCCAAAATGATCATGGGTCTTTCGCAGTTGCTGCGTTATATGCTTTACGAATGCAACCAGTCCCTGGTGCCCCTCGACCGCGAACTGTCTATGCTGAAGCAGTACATCCTGTTGGAGCAAAGCCGGTACGGCAATAAGCTGGATATCAACATGGACCTGCCTTCAGCCCAAACCGGTCACGCCATTGCGCCCCTTCTCCTGCTGCCGTTTATTGAAAACTGTTTTAAACATGGCACCAGCCAAATGCTGGAGCAGCCCTGGATCAGCCTGCGTATAACGGTAGAAAACGACTGGCTGAAAATGAAGCTGGTGAACGGCAAAATGGCAACCGACCCCTCCCCTGCCAGCGGCATTGGTCTTGCCAATGTACAAAAACGCCTGGCCCTGCTTTATCCTGGCCGTCACGAACTGGTGGTGAACAACGAAGCCGAAGTGTTTATTGTAAACTTAAAGCTGCTGCTGGAAAAAACAGGTGTACCTGCCGCCACGCAAAACCTTGTCACCGCCGAACAGTATGCATAACCCACCACCCATACGATGCCTTGTAGTAGATGACGAGCCGCCGGCCCGGGATGTGCTCAGACGTTATATAGAAACAGTACCCACCCTGCAGATTTGCGGCGAATGCGGCAACGCAATCGAAGCCATGAGTTTTTTGCAACAGCAACCGGTGGACCTGTTGTTTCTTGATATTCATATGCCGCAGCTGAAAGGCATCGACCTGCTGAAAATCCTGCCCGACCGGCCAAAAGTGATTCTGACAACAGCCTACAGTGCGTATGCCGTAGAAGGCTACGACCTTGACATTGTTGATTACCTGCTGAAACCTATCCAATTTGAACGTTTTTTGAAAGCGGTGGGCAGGGCGTTTCAGCAAGCGAAGTTTGTGACTGCGCCAGCCTCCCATGCAGGAGCACCGGTTGCCGAAGAACCACGGAAAGAAAGTTATATCTACCTGCGTGCCGACAGGCGAATGGTAAAAGTGCTGCTGCAGGATATTTTGTACATCGAAAGCATGAAAGATTACATCAAAGTAATCACCACCGGCGGCACCATCATTACCAAACAATCCATCACCGCCATGGAAGCCATGCTGCCGGAACAGCTTTTCATTCGCACACACCGGTCCTTTATTGCTTCGGTAGAAAGGATCAAATCCTTTACCACAGAAGTCATCCAGATTGAAAAAACCGAAATTCCCATCGGTAAACTATACCGCCAAAGCGTACTGAAAGCCCTGGGCGGATAATGGTTTATAGCAGGCTTTCTTCGAATAACATTGGTATGGGAAGGCATGGTTTTTTCTGCCCCTGTATTAAGCCACGTTTTAGAAAAACGGACTTCCACCGATGCTTTTAACCTTCCTTTAGTGCAGCAGTTGATGGGTTGACAGTGTCTTGTGATTATCGCTTAACCAATAAAAAATTCGAAACAGATGCTAACGTACCGTTTACCCCTTTTTCTCGACTACTTATCAAATCACTACGCCAATCTTTATTCAAAATACATTGGACGACTGATTGAATTGTTTCCTTCTTCGCAAGACAGCGACGACAACCTGGTGATTGTTCACGATGCGGCAGATGCGCCGGCTGAAGACGAACAGATCATGCAGCTGTGGAAAAAGTTCAAAGCACAATGGTAGGTTGAACGCCAGTTCTGCGTCCAGAACTGCGATAATTTTTGAACACCATTTTGCCGGCAGCACCGGCCCTGTTTGTATTGCTATAAACAGGCTGGCCTTTTATTGCTTTGTTCCTGCCAGGGCCTGATGCTATCCATGTTGAACAGCTACTGTTCCTGCAGCCTGGCGGGATAAAGCATGCTACAGTCTTTTAGCCTGTTGCTGAACCCGTTGAGACTTTTTCTACCCTCTAGGGACAATCCTGTTTTTCTTTGCATGCAGCAATCCCTTCTTCGTCTACCTGCCCAAACGCTGTTTCATTCGGCGGTCTTCGCAGTTCATACAGTTTTGCCTTAGCAGGGCTACAAGCGGAAGCTAGTTTTACCACTCAATCGCAAAATCATTGGTATGAACAAACATATTGCTGCCGCCCTGATCCTGCTAGTACCCGCTATAAGCCAGGCGCAACTGGGTGGCTTCATGAAAAAAGTAAAGTCCAAAGCAGAGCAACGCCTTGAGCAGAAAGTTGACAAAGGCATTGACAATTCACTTGACCAACTGGAAGGCAAACAAACGGCTTCACCCGCAACCAACACCACCGCAGCCAAGCCCGCATCCGCACCTGTTACGGCGCAACCTGAAACTCCTAAAGCTGAAAAAGAAACCATTAAGAGCTACTCCAAATTTGATTTTGTACCCGGCGAAAAAATCATTTATACCGAAGATTTTGCGCAGGACGCCATTGGCGAACTTCCCCTGACCTGGAATGCCAGCGGCAAAGGCGAAGTACAAACCATTGAAGGCAAGCAGGGGAAATGGCTGCGTGGCTTTGAAAACTCATTTTACCTTACCGGCAACCGCAAAAGTTTTGGTGAAAATTACACCGTTGAGTTTGACGCCATTTTTTATTTTCAGCCCAAGGTAAAAGGCTATGTACTGCCTTACTGGAAGGCCGGTTTGTTGAGCAGCGGCGGAAAAGATCCGGCCGGCAACGAGTTCCTGCGTGAGCAGAGCGAATACAACAATACCTTCATCACCTTTAACCCGGGCAGCAACGGAAGTGCGTTTGTAGAAAGCAAGGCCAAAAGGGTACAAACCTTTCGCAGCGACCGCATGTCGCTGGGCGATATGACGCAGGTCTTCAACCAGGTTGTTCACTATTCCATCCAGGTGCAAAAAACACGTTTCCGGATGTGGATCAATGATAAAAAAGTATTTGATATTCCCCGTGCCATGAACGTGGGAGATACCATGAACCAGCTTTGGTTTTACCTGGAAAGCTCCAACTACCAGGAAGACGAGATCGGGCTGTTTATCTCTAACCTGAAAGTGGCCACCGGTGTTCCCGATACGCGTCACAAGCTGATTGACGAAGGCAAGTTCTCTACCACCGGTATCCTGTTTGATGTGGCTGCGGCTACCATCAAACCTGAAAGCAACGGTGTGCTGAAAGAACTGGGTACATTACTGAACGAACACAAGGATGTCAAAATAAAAATTGTTGGCCACACCGACAGCGATGGCTCCGACGCTGCTAACCTTGAACTTTCGAAGAAGCGGGCTGAAGCCGTGAAAGCAGCGCTGGCAAAAGATTACAATATTGACGAAAGCCGTTTGCAATCCGACGGCAAAGGCGAAACAGCGCCGGTAGGCGATAACAAAACAAAGGAAGGAAAAGCACAAAACCGCAGGGTAGAATTCATCAAACTATAAACACAAGCAGTCATCATCAACCGGTGTGTTTCCCAATGGCGAAATGCACCGGTTTTTTGTTTCCCCCTATTCCTGCTGATACCCGCATCGCTGCTTATCTTTCACAGTATGAAGGACAACTTTTCTGCAGCTTCGCATAACTATGCCCGTTACCGCCCCTCGTATCCCGACGAATTGTTTGTTTACCTGCAAACCCTACTGACCGGCAACAAAAATGCCTGGGACTGTGCAACGGGCAACGGGCAGGCAGCACAAAAGCTTTCGCCTCTTTTTCAGCAGGTGTATGCCACCGATATCAGTCCCTCGCAACTCGAACAGGCTATCCATCTGCCCAATATTCAGTACAGCGTTCAGCCTGCAGAAAAAACAAACTTCCCCGATGCTTTCTTTGACCTGGTGATGGTGGCGCAGGCCGTGCACTGGTTCCGGTTTGATGACTTTTATGCGGAAGTGGCCCGAACGGCAAAACCGGGTGCACTGATCGTTGTCACCGGGTACGGAAGAGTCACCATCATACCCGAACTGGACAGCGTGATTAATACCTTTTACACCGCTGTTGTCGGACCTTATTGGGATAAAGAGAGACGCTACATTGATGAAGCGTACCAAACCATTCCTTTTCCGTTTCAAGAGATTCCTTCACCCAACTTCAGCATCACCTATCAGTGGACGCTTGACCATCTTCTGGGATATTTACAAACCTGGTCGGCGGTTAAGCATTACCAGAACAAAAATGGCAGCAATCCTGTTGACCTGGTTCAATCACAACTGCGTAAAAACTGGGGAGGCGAGGAATTGAGAACAGTTTGTTTCCCGCTGCTGTTACGGGTTGGAAAAATCCATGCGGGATAAGAAGCGATAAAGGATTTTAAGCGGTTCCCACTGAGGAGACAAGGTTATTTCCCGCTGGCATGCAACAGGAGGTGGCAGGGATGAGGCATAGTTTAGCATTGCAGTATTCCGGCAATCGCCTTAGGAAGAAAGCACCGGCTGCAACACAGCCTGCAGGTCGATCTTTGCCAGGTAAGGCTCCAGTAGCCATTCACCCTGAAAGGTCGTGATCATCACCAGTTCGCCTGCGGGCCGGTGGTAATACACTTCGGCATAAAAATCAAATAGCCCGTAAAGGGCTACATAATAATCTCCGGCGGTGCGATCCGATAAATAAACGCCTTTGCGGCAAAGCAGGCCCGCCTGCTGCGAAAGCGTTTGTGATTTAAATTCAGTAAAGTGCATAAAGAATAAGGTTTGGCTTTCGTTTTCACATCACCGTTACTCGGAAGTAAATTACACTATTTGTACAGCCAAAACAAGAAGTTGGTGAGTGGTGAGTTAAAGAGCTCACCTATTCATAATTCACCATTCACTATTGACTATTCACCACTCACAAAAAAGCCCTCTAAGAATAGAAGGCCGTCCTGTCTTGGTTAGATAACTACTACGACCATAAAACTAATTTTTACTTTTGGCTTGCCTGTTTCCTCCTGATGAAGAAATCGTTAGCAAATCGTTACCAACCAGTGCCCGTTTTTAAAAACGCATTTGCATCCGCAATGTAAACACATCGTCTTCGAGGTCTGAACGATAGGCCGGCAACCCTGTTTCTTCATTGCGCACAAAGCTGTAATAGGCAAGGATCTTCAGGTGATCCGAAAAATGATGCGTAAGACCAACGCCCCATGTATCGTATCGCACATCGGCTGCCGTAAGGTTGGCGCCGGTATTGCCGATGTCGGATGCTGTCGCCAGACGATTCGGATCGTACCAGTCGTATTTCACCATCAGCTCCCAATTGGGATTGATGACGTTTTGTAAAAAATAAAAGAAAGCGCCGTCAAACGGCCGGATGTACGTTGGCCCGGTTGGTTGCTCACCCGGGTTTACGGTTGTGGAAGCCGTACCGGGTTGTGTTCCCCACCAGTATTCGGCCCGCCATTCCGTTTTGCCCCAGCCGTGTTTAAGCGCCAGCTGGGCATCGGCGCCGTAGTAGCGGCGGGGTGCTTTGTTGCCGATGTTTTCAAGACTGGAGTCTACTGCAAAAACCGTTTTGCCCCCTTCCCGTTTTGTTTCGTAACGGTAGCGTGTATCCTGTCGCCAGCCGCCATTCAGCAACGAAAGGCCTGCGCCAAGCGTTAGCGTCCTGGAAAGCGAAAAAGGTTTTACCGTTAGCCGTGATATAATATCCTTGTAACTGTCAAATTCGGCCGGGCCGGATTTCCCCTGCCCGTTAAATACGCCGGCTTCCAGTCTCAGCCTCAGCTTTTTCAGTACCGGCTTTTGTGTTTCGTAGCCCACCATGGCACCCAGGTCACGTTCCGAGGGCATCAGTGTTTGCGACATACGGCCACGCTCCGGCGTTTCGCGGTACGAAGAAGACAGGTTGACTTCATATCCAAACGGGCGGGCAAACAAGCCCATGGTCAACGAAAGTTTTTGCCTTTTGGGTTCAAAAAGCCGAACAAATACGTCGCGGATATTCAGGTCACGTTCTGTTGCTTCGAACTGAAACGTGAACAGCGCAGTGGGACCTGTTCCTGCTTTGGAGGGCAGAAGGTAATCCATCTTTACCCTTGCACGGCGCAGCATAAAGCGGTTGGAAGCATGCTCCCGAAAGTCACCTCCGTCGAACGAGCGGATGCCTTTTCTTTGCGCAACCTGGAATTGCGGCTGCATATACCCACTAAAGTGCAGGTTCTCGAAACGGCGTACAGTGCTGACTACTGTGTCCCGGAGAAAAAGTGTAGAATCATATTCTGACAGAAAGCGTTGTGCTTGTACGCTTAAGGGTGCGCCAAAAAGAAGCGCCATCACCACCCGCAACAAACCCGTTTTTTTACTTGGCATATAATATGAAGCAATTGAGGGTGCAAAGCAAGGAATAAAATCTGAAGCAGTATTAAGTTATCATTAATTTTCTGTTACCAACCCTGCTCTGCAGAAATGGCTATAATTTCGCCCAACATTTTTAAAGACATCAGTATGAACATCTTTGCTAAGTTTCTGGCCCCTAAGAACAAGATTTTTTATGAGCTGTTTGAAAAGAGTGCCGATAATGTAAAAAGCATGGGGGTCCTGCTACAGCAGGTGGTACAGGAGCCCGATTTTGATAAACGCCAGAGCCTGATATCAAAGATGGAAGATGTGGAACATGCTAACGACGAATTAACGCATAGCCTGTTCACCGAGTTGGGCCGCAATTTTATCACGCCTTTTGACCGCGAAGACATTCACTACCTGGCCTCGGCTCTGGACGATGTAGCTGATTTTGTTTTTGCTTCTGCTAAAAAAATCAATTTTTACCGTGTTAATCCCAACGATATCGGTTTGCACAAGCTGGCCGAGATTGTTTTACAAAGCACCAGTGAAGTGCGCAAAGCCGTCGGCGAACTGCGCAACATGAAAAACATGCGGGTGATCACCGATTCGCTGGTAAAGATCAACAGCCTGGAAAATGAGGCTGATGATATTTTTGATATGAGCATCGAACGCCTTTTTGCTACCGAACCCGATGCCAAGGAAGTAATCAAAAAAAGAGAGATCTACCAGGTACTGGAAACGGCCACCGATAAGTGCGAAGACGCCGCCAATGTAATTGAGTCCATTATTGTAAAATACGCCTAACCGATACGTGGAAATGCGGATACGCAGATATGCGAATGAAAAGAAATTCAAACGTGTTATCTGCCTATCCGCACATCCGCACATTTGCATATCCGCATATCATAACTTATGAGCTTTATTATCGTTATCATCGCTCTGGCCCTGATCTTCGATTATATCAACGGTTTTCATGACGCCGCCAATTCTATTGCAACAATCGTATCAACCAAAGTTCTGACGCCTTTCCAGGCCGTGGTATGGGCAGCCATTTTCAACTTTGCTGCCTTTTTTATATTCAAGGATCATGGTGTGGCCGACACCGTCGCCAAAACGGTGCACTCCGACCAGGTGGATGGCAAGGTGATGCTAATCGTGGTATTTTCCGGCCTTATTGCCGCCATTTGCTGGAACCTCCTGACCTGGTGGTTTGGCATTCCTTCCTCTTCTTCCCATACGCTGATTGGTGGCTTTGCCGGCGCCGGTATTGCTGCTGGCGGTCTCGGGGCTGTCAATTCAGATGTGATTCTTCGTACGGCTTCTTTCATCTTCCTGGCGCCGCTTGTGGGAATGTTCTTTGCCTTTGTAATCTCGCTCTGGTTCCTGTTTTCATTCCGTAAAGACATCATGCCCCGTGTTATTTCGCTGCTTTTTGTGGCAGGCATTGTCTTCTTTCTTTTCACAACCATTAAGATCAACCGAGCAGAAATTGCCGGCCTGAAAACCCAGACCACCAACGGTGTAACCATGCTTACCGATGTACCCAACGGCTCCACAGGGCAACGCATGGGTTTTAAAAAAGGCGATACATTGCTAAGCATCAACAACGTAGCAACACCAGGCAAAGAAGAACTGGACGATGAATGGAAAAAAACAGGCTCCGGCAACAATTTTACCTATACAGTAATCCGCAAAGGGGACACACTGACGGCAACCTCGCCCTATTTGACCAACTACGACACCAGGGTTAGTCAGATTGTTTTCTTTGGCGAAAACTTCAAGTGGCTCCTGCTGGGCTTTATCTTATTGGTCATGGCGGTGTTTACCTTTTGGCTGAACACCCTGAACGCTTACCGCTCCAATGTTTGGTTCAAGCGCCTCCAATTGGTTTCGTCGGCAGCCTTTAGTATCGGTCATGGTGGTAACGATGCACAAAAAGTAATGGGTATCATCACCGCAGCCCTGATTGCCAATGGTACCATCACCAGTTTTGAACAAATGCCTGCCTGGGTACCGCTGGCCTGTTATACGGCCATTGGTTTGGGAACCATGAGCGGTGGCTGGAAGATTGTAAAGACCATGGGTACCCGTATCACCAAGGTAACCCCGTTTGAAGGGGTGGCTGCCGAAACGGCCGGCGCCGTTACGCTGTTTGTAACCGAAGCCCTGAAGATCCCGGTGAGTACAACGCATACCATCACCGGTGCCATCATGGGTGTGGGTGCTACCAAGCGGTTGTCTGCCGTAAGGTGGGGCGTCACCATCAACCTGCTCTGGGCCTGGATTCTAACCATCCCCATCAGTGCCTTGCTGGCCATGGGAATTTTTTATGTAGCACGGTTATTCTTCTAAGAAGAGCTCCAATAGTTTTCAAAAGGCAACACGCAAAAACATTCTGCTTGTTGCCTTTTTTCCTTCTTCTGACGCGGGGATTCTGCCTTCTGCATTCTTCTATTAAAAATTATTTTCCCATTTTTGCCCCTCAATTTTTACGCATGCCAAAAATTCTGGTAACGGGTGGATGTGGCTACATTGGCTCCCATACCCTTGTTGATCTCATTGAAAACGGATACGATGTGATTTCTGTTGATAATAACAGCCGCTCCAACGCTGCTATACTAAAAGGAGTGGAAAAAATCACCGGCAAAGCCGTGAAGAACTACAAAGTTGACCTTTGCAACTTTGATGATACGGCCGCCATCTTCCAGGAAAATGAAGACATTAAAGGCATCATTCATTTTGCCGCCTACAAAGCCGTTGGAGAGTCGGTAGAAAAGCCACTAATGTATTTCGAGAACAACCTTGTGTCGCTGATCAACCTGCTGAAATGTGTGCAGGAATTCCGCACACCCTGGTTTGTGTTTTCTTCTTCGTGCACGGTTTATGGTAATCCCGACCATACTATCGTTACCGAAGAAACGCCACCCAAACCTGCCGAGTCGCCCTACGGCTATACCAAGCAAATGGGCGAACAGATCATTGGCGAGTTTCAAAAAGCAGTGGGTACAAATACGATCCTGCTGCGCTACTTCAACCCGGTGGGTGCACATCCCTCCATACAGATTGGTGAGATGCCCCTGGGAAAACCACAAAACCTGGTACCGGCGATCACACAAACCGCTATTGGCAAACTGCCCAAAATGACAGTATTCGGCAATGATTACAATACCCGCGATGGCAGTTGCGTCCGTGATTTTATTCATGTCAGCGATATTTCCCATGCGCATACCCTGGCCATCAAATACCTGGAAGAAGGCCGGAATATGGGTGGCTGCGAGGTGTTCAACCTGGGCACCGGCAACGGAGTGACCGTACTGGAAGCCATCAAAGCCTTTGAAAAAGTAAGCGGTGTTTCGCTTAACTATGAAATTGGTCCCCGCCGGCCCGGTGATGTCATCGCTATCTATGCCAACAACGACAAAGCCAAAAGCCGCCTCCAGTGGGATCCCCGCATGACCATCGAAGACATGATGGACACAGCCTGGAAGTGGGAATTGAAGTTAAAAGAAGACGAGTCCTTTTTTGCGGCAACAAATTCAGAATTGAACTAAGAACTTCTCTTACACGATACGCAGAAACCTCCATCAGTCCCTTTGATGGAGGTTTTTTTGTGTTACCAGCAACAGAATAACAATGGGGCACCGGTTGCGTCGCACACTTGTGCGTCCGGTAATTCTTTGCAGCAGCCCTTTTTTGCCTCTTGCATCCGTAACATTGCCTTTTGGTTTGAAGGCGAACCTTATCTTTGCGCCCTATGCTCAAAGACATCAAACCAACAGGCAAAAAAGATACACGCAGTGGCTTTGGCGATGCCATGACGGAACTTGGTCGCACCAACCCGAATGTAGTAGCCTTAACGGCCGACCTGGCCGGCTCACTGAAGCTGCAGGGTTTTATAAAAGAAAACCCCGAACGCTTTATCCAGGTAGGTATTGCAGAAGCCAACATGATGGGCATCGCTGCCGGTTTAACTATTGGCGGTAAAATTCCATTCACCACAACGTTTGCCAACTTTTCCACCGGCCGTGTGTACGATCAGATCCGCCAGAGCATAGCGTACAGCGACAAGAACGTAAAAATCTGCGCTTCGCATGCAGGCGTTACCCTGGGCGAAGACGGCGCCACGCACCAGATCCTCGAAGATATTGGCATGATGAAAATGCTGCCAGGCATGACAGTGATCGTTCCCTGCGACTACAACCAAACCAAAGCTGCTACCCTGGCTATTGCCGAATACGAAGGTCCCGTTTACCTGCGCTTTGGCCGTCCGAGCTGGCCCATTTTTACACCGGAAGAACCCTTCCAGATCGGAAAAGCACAGAAATTTTCTGAAGGCACCGACGTATCCATTTTTGCCTGCGGTCACCTGGTTTGGCTGGCTATCCAGGCCGGAGCCCAACTGGAAGAAAAGGGCATCAGCGTAGAAGTGATCAACCTGCACACCATCAAGCCTCTGGACGAAGAAGCTATACTGGCATCCATTCAAAAAACCGGTTGCGCCGTTACGGCCGAAGAACACAACGTACTGGGAGGGATGGGTGATGCTGTAGCGCAAGTGGCTTCGCGTCATTTTCCCATTCCGATTGAATATGTAGGCACCAACGACACGTTTGGCGAGAGCGGAATTCCTGATCAGCTACTTGAGAAGTATGGTCTGAGCGTTCAGCATATTGTAGCTGCTGCCGAAAAAGTAATGGAACGAAAGAAAAAATAACTTCTGTGGAAAATGTATAGAGCTCCTTCGGGAGCTTTTTTTATGCCGATGCAGGAATATAGCTGTGCCTGGTTACCTTAATTAGAATCCCATTATATTTTCCACATTGCCTGGAACCCTGCCGCAGCATTCAAAATGTTTTGTAATTTTTCAGAGCCTAATCAAACTATTGGCATATGAAATGGGTTCTTTCACACGCAACCGATGGCCTTCATCACTGGCTTTTGCAACAGGAAGAAAACACTCGATCACTGATCTTTAACCTTCAACGGCTCTCCCTGCGGTTGGTCGGGCTGACCAAGCGGCTCTTTTTTTTACAGGTACAGGGGCTGTTGAATAAAAAGATCCTTTTACGCAGCGAGTATGGCGTTGTTATCGGCGAAGCGCCGTTTGCCAGCAAACCTTCGCCCGGGCAATTCACCATCAACGGTCAAAAGATGTTTCACCGGATCGAAGATGAGAAACTCGTATTGCTCAACAGCGAGAAAGCGGTAGTAGGAACCAGTGATCTCACGCCAAATGCATTTACCGACAGGTTTGAATTTTACAGCTTGCTGTTTGGCTTTGCCTGGTTTTTAACCGCCGATGTTGCGGAAAAAGACCGTATCCTCCCGGCTACAGCCTGATACCTTTCCGCCTGCGTTTTCACATGAGCAGTTCCGCTTCGCAAAAAAAGCGGGAACAAACCCCCTTTTCATTGTTTATTGTCAATACCATTGACCTTATTGGCTTCTTTTCTTGCGGAAAAAACCTCTCAGCAAAAAGTTATGCTGCAGGGCTTCCATGTTTTCATCCAGCTTTTCTGTACTGGTCTGCAGGTTTTTTAATGTGGCCCTGATGTTGGCAGCCGCCTCTTTGTCGTTCAGCAGTAAGCCTGCAGGTGAGGCAGGATCAGTCAGTTGCTGGTTGATGTTCTGGCTGGTGGCATTGAGGTCGCCTACAATACGGCCGGCTGTTACTGTCAGTGCATCAATCTCTCTAACGGTGCTGCGTAAACGCGAAAAGAGCACCGTATCCGTAACCAGGTCATTGGCCAGCGAACCTTTCGCGGTCAGCCTTTCTGTATAATCGGTTACGTTGGCAGCAAGTGTTTGTGCATTGGCTGCGGCAATGCGCAGGGAAGCCATGCTGGTTTGCAGGTCGCGGTAAAGCTGCTCATCGTTCAGCAGTTTGCCCACAGAACCTTCACCATTGAGCATTTTATTGCTGATGGTTTTAAAATCGCTGGTAATAGCCAGGATGTTCCGGTTGTTTTCCTGCAGGGTGGCCATGATTTCTTCGGTGCTCAGCGATGATTCTGTTTGCACCGTGCTGCCATCCTTCACCACCGGCGCCGCCGCACTGCCGCCTGCCAGCACCACAATCTTGTTCCCGATAAAACCATCGGCGCCAACCTTGGCCTTTGTATCGGTTTTGATAATGGGCAGGTGATCTTCGTTGATGTTCATTTCCACATCCACTTTCCCTTCTTTGTTGAAATGAATGGCTTGCACGGTACCGACTTTCACCCCTGCGTACCATACGTTGTTGCCGGCTTGCAGCCCGTTCACTTCGTTGAAAACCGCATGGATGGTTGCGCCTTTGTTGAACAGGTTTTTCTGGCCACCCAGCGTCATCACACCTAAGACAAATATCACCAGGGCTGCAAAAACAAAGATGCCCACAATGACTGCCCGTTTATTTTGTTTTTCCATTTATTGGGTAAAATTATAATTATAAAAGCTTTTGATTCGCTCGTCATCGGAACTGAAAACCGCGTCGAACGTTCCTTCTTTTGCAAACTTGCCATCGAGTAGCATGGCCACCCGGTCGGCCGTATCCCTGGCACAGGTCAGGTCGTGGGTAATAATTATGGAACTGGTATGAAACCGTTCCTGCACTTCGTTGATCAGGTCATTGATCTCCGTACTGGTAATGGGATCCAGCCCTGCTGTGGGTTCATCGTACAGCATGATCTTGGGTTGCAGGATCAGGGTGCGGGCAATGCCAATGCGCTTTTTTTGTCCGCCTGATAACTCCGAAGGCATCTGGTGTTTTGCCTGCAGCAAGCCCACAGCATCCAGCACCGAGTCTACGGCATGGGTGGCCTCGCCAGTTGTCAGGTGCTTGCGGTGATGGCTCAAGGGGAACAGGAGATTTTCTCTCACACTCATACTGTCGTACAGGGCACTGTTCTGAAACGAAAAACCCAGTTGCAGGCGCAATGCATTCAGCTCTTTTTCTTTCAGCAGGGGCACTTCTTTTCCCAAAACATGCACCGTCCCGCTATCCGGTTTCAGCAACCCGGCGATGATCTTGATAAGCACCGATTTACCGGTACCCGACCGGCCCAGTACCACCAGGTTCTCACCGTGATGCAGGTCAAGGTCCACCCCTCTCAGCACCTCGTTGTCGCCAAAGGCTTTGTACAGATTACGGATGTTGATATCCGTTTCTTTTTGTTGTGGTTTGACAATATGCCGCATATTACCGGAAGGTGTTAATGATTTGAAGGATCAGCATTTCCTCGATAAAAATTAAAAACATAGACACTACCACCGCTGCATTGGCGGCACGGCCTACACCCTGTGTACCACCCGATGCATGAAAGCCTTTATAGCAACCCACGGCGCCAATGGTAAAACCAAAGACCAGCGATCGGAAAATGGAAGACGCGTAATCCAGGAAGGTGATCTTGGAAAAGGCCTGCTGCAAAAACGTGGTGAAACTCGTCTGCTCGTTCAGATATATATCCATGAAAGAACCCATCATGGATACAAAGGCCGAAAACAACATCAGGGCAGGCATCATGAGGGTTGTGGCGCCGATGCGTGTATTTACCAGGAACTTGAACGGGTTGGTAGCCGATACTTCCATTGCATCAATCTGCTCTGTCACCCGCATCGATCCCAGCTCCGCACCAATGCCGGAGCCTACTTTTCCGGCACTGATCAGGGCCGTTACCAGTGGCGCCAGCGACTTGATCACCGCAATGGCCACCAGCGAGGGCAGCCAGGACTGCGCACCAAATTCAGATAAGGAAGGCCGGGATTGTTTGGTAAACACCACACCGGTGATAAAAGCAGTCATGGTAATGAGCGCCAGGGAGCGGTAACCAATCTCGTAACACTGCTTGATAAATTCATTCCATTCCAGTGGCCGGCGGAACAGCTCCTTAAAAAAGCGGCCAATAAAGGATGTAACATCGGAAAAGATGGTGAAAAAACCATCCACCCGTCGCGAAACCACATACCGCCTTTTTCTGTCGCCGTCCATTGGTTGCTGTTTGTTTTGTTCGATTACAATAGTCTCTGTTCTATTGAAAAAGCGTGCATAGTTAGGCATTTTCTTCCAATTAGCGGCTGTGCGGAAAGCAGGTATTTGGTTAAAAATTCATTTGCCGTAGCACCTTTTCCTTCTGTCAAAAGTCTCCTTATTTATAAGTGGTAAGAATAATTCGGTTAACGGTTGCGGTTATGCAATAAAATTTCCTTATACATCCTTTAACATTCTTTAGCAGGAAATAAACGCCTGCACGTTTTGTTATCAACTCTCCTGCACGGAAATTTGCGCCGTCAAAAAGAACAAGCAAAAATGAGAAACACAACGTTATCGCTGGGATCAAAATTTCCCGAATTCAAGAAGAAGGCAGTCGTATCCATTGAGAAAGGTGCTGAGTTTTACGATCTTACCTATGAAGAAATTAAAAATGCCGGCAAATGGATGGTGATGTTCTGGTGGCCTAAAGACTTCACATTTGTATGTCCAACCGAGATTGCCGAATTCAACAAACATTACCAGGATTTTGCCGACCGTGATGCCGTACTGGTAGGCGCTTCTACCGACAGCGAGTTTGTACACCTGGCCTGGAGAAAAGATCACGAAGACCTGCGTGAGTTGCAGTTCCCTATGTTGGCCGACACATCAAAATCACTGGCCGAAGAACTGGGCATTCTGCAGTCCGATGAAAAAATTGCGTACCGTGCTACTTTCATTGTTGACCAGGAAGGGTATGTACGCTGGGTATCGTTGTACGACCTGAATGTTGGCCGCAATGTGAAGGAAGTACTGCGTGTACTGGACGCCCTGCAAACCGATGAACTTTGTCCCTGCAACTGGCAGAAAGGCGAAGCCACACTGACCGCATAATCCGCGTATAAACAAGAAAAAAAGAACGTATGTTATTTGGAACCGCAGCGACCCAGGACGATGCACTGGCCCTGTTGAAGGACCTGCAGGTGAGCGAAGAAAAGGTAACGCCGCAACTGACTGCCTTGCAAGAAGCCAAAAGCCGCTACCTGAAAGACCTGAAGCTGAACCTGTCCACGGCACTGAACGCCGAAAGCCTTGGCAAAAAAGATGCGTACTTAATTGCACTTGCCGTTGCTGTAAATGAAAAGACCACCGTGCTGCAGCAAAGCTTTGAAGCACGTGCCCTGGAGCATGGCGCTACCGCAGCCGAAGTTGCCGAAGTAATTGCCTGCACAAGTTTGATGAATGCAAACAATGTGTATTACCGCTTTCGTCATTTTATGCACGACGAATTTTACGACAAAGCGCAGGCGGGTATTCGCATGAGCATCATGGCCAACC
Organism: Flavisolibacter sp.; assembly: GCA_035998945.1. Taxonomy (GTDB): domain Bacteria; phylum Bacteroidota; class Bacteroidia; order Chitinophagales; family Chitinophagaceae; genus Flavisolibacter. Next base: position 319,347 of record DASYHD010000031.1, read on the forward strand.
CTGTTTTAGGTAAAGAACTGTTTGAGCTGGTAAGCCTGGTGGTGAGCGCCGTCAATGGCTGTTCGCTTTGCGTGACCTCGCATGAGGCCACGCTGATCAAGCATGGCAGCGAAAAACAGCGTATCCACGATGCCGTACGGGTGGGTGCCGTTATCAAGAGCCTGGGAGTAGTATTGAATTAAGAAGCCATGAATCTTATAAAACAAAAGAGACGCCTTGCAGCGTCTCTTTTGTTTTTATGAATTGTCCGGGAAGGTTGGGGCGGCAAAATATAGTATCGATAATAGATACCGGCTGCTTAGGGCCTACGGCCTTTGACAGTCTTCCTGCTTTCACAGGAACAACTATCTTTACGCCAATAGCATAAGATTTGATAATTATAATGAATGGCACTTACTGATCGCTCAGACGCAGAATTGTTGCAGCAATTCCGAAATCCAACAACCAAAGAACCGGCGTTTACCGCCATCATCAAAAAATACCAGGAACGGCTGTACTGGCACATTCGCCGCATGGTGGTAGACCATGATGATGCCAACGACGTGCTGCAAAATGTATTCATCCGCGTTTGGAATGGCTTGGAGAATTTCAAGGAAGAATCGCAGCTCTACACCTGGCTCTACCGTATTGCCACCAACGAAAGCCTGACATTCATAGAATCCCAGAAAAAACGTTCGGCTGTTAGCCTCAGCGATGTAGAAACCGGCCTAAGCAATAAGATTAAAGCCGATAAACACTTCGACCCCAACAGGTTGGAGTGGAAACTGCAGCTGGCGATACAGCAGTTACCTGAAAAACAACGCATTGTTTTTACGTTGCGTTATTATGATGAAATGCCCTATGAAGAGATGAGCCGGGTGCTGGAAACCAGTGAAGGCGCCCTGAAAGCAAGCTATCACCATGCTGTGAAAAAAATTGAGGACTTCATTAAAAATCATTAAACCTTAGGTACCGGAAAAGGTCATAAGCCCCGTAAAATGGATAACGAGAATAACATACAGGATGAACTGAGGAACCTGGACAGTGGTTTGCCTGCGCCCAATAGCCCCAATCCATTTTCTGTGCCCGAGGGCTATTTCGATGGGCTGGCAGCTTCTATCCTGGCCAAGGTAAAAGGGCAGGAAAGTTCTGCGGCGGTTGAGCTGCAGGAACTGTCTTCTCTTTTGGCTGGTATATCCAGGCAGATGCCGTATGCAGTACCACAGGGTTATTTTGAACAGAACCTTTCCGCCCTGCCTTCCCTGGCTGGCGAAGAAAGATCTGTGGTGCTGGAGGCTATCGGCAAGGATCTCCCCTACTCGGTTCCCAAGGGTTATTTTGAAAGGTTGCCGGATCAGATCATGGCGAACCTGGTGCGTCCAAAGGCGAAAGTGGTCCCGTTTTTTTCCCGTACCTGGGCAAGAGCTGCAGTGGCAGCTGCTGTTGTCGGCGCTGTTCTTTTTGGTGGTTACCAATTACTGAATCAGCCTGATGGCGAGGCATCCATTGCAACAACCTATCCTACCGCGGACACCTCGGATAACCTGGTGGCCCGGAACGAAAACACATCCGTATTACAGGTCATCAAAAACGCCAGCACGGAAGAGATTGATGCCTTTATCCAGAATGTTCCCTATAACCCGGCCAAACTGCAGGAGGAGTCCACTCCTCCTGCAGCAGGAACGGAAGTTGCGGAATTATTGAAAGATGTTTCGGCATCGGAGATTGATGCCTTTCTGGATCAACTACCCACTGCTGACGAAGATTTAATGGTAATTGACTAAACCTATGAAAAAGATTCTCTACATACTGATCTTCTGCTTTTCCCTCCAAACTTCCTTTGCCCAGGACGATGGGCCGGGTGCTACCCGCCTGAAGGAAAAAATGGTAGAATACATTCAGACCAAGTTGGGCCTGAACAAAACGGAGGCAGAACGTTTTCAACCCCTCTTTATGGACTACCTGCGCCAGTTGCGGGATGTAAAGCAGGAGCACAAAGACGACAAGCTGGTGCTGCAGCAAAAAATTATTGAAGTGCGGATGAAATTCCGTGATCAGATCAAACCTGTCGTGGGCGAAAAACGCAGCAACGAAGTGTTTACCCATGAACGCGAATTCGTAGAAAAAGTACAGGACGTACGCAAAGAACGACTGCTGGAAGGCAAAGGTCGCGGCCGTGCTAACAAAAGAAATTTACCGTAGTTGTTATCAAATAATATTTGCCCTATATTTGAGCTTGGTGTTTTTCATAGGTTAGCAACGGCCGGCTCTTTTTAGGGCGGGCCTTTTTTCTTTAAGGCCACTGCCATCTGCAGTTTTGCCGCAGTAACCATAACATGCAAGTGATTTTAGCTGCTGTTCAAAACAAATAGCGGCTTTTTCTTTTGTACAAATTCACAGTAAAGACTGTGGCAGATTTGATACCTTGTAGCGATTATTGTTACACCAACTGAATACACTTTTCGTGAACCGCATTGACCGCTTATCCGCCATATTAATCCAGCTGCAGTCGCGACCACTGGTAAAAGCACAGGATATTGCCGAAAGGTTTTCCATCAGCCTGCGCACCGTATACCGCGATGTAAAAGCATTGGAAGAAGCGGGTGTCCCCATCATCGGCGAGGCGGGAACCGGTTACCGCCTGATGGAAGGCTACAAACTTCCGCCTATCCTTTTTAATCAGGACGAAGCCTCAGCCCTGCTGACAGCAGCAAAGCTGATGCAGTCAATGAGCGACGCACCTATTTCGCAACATTACCAGTCGGCACTGGATAAAATAAAAGCAGTGCTCCGCCGCACTGAAAAACACCAGATTGCTGAACTGGACAACCACATTGCCGTGGTGGCGCATCCTAGTTTCGTGTATACCAAACCAACGGAACTGCACCTTTCCAAGATCCTGCAGGCCATTGCCGGAAACACGATACTGGAATTTGGTTATACCTCCGTCAGCCGTGGCGAAAACCTGCGCCGGAAAGCAGAACCAATCGGCATTTATTACCAGGGCAGCCATTGGTATCTTGTAGCCTATTGTCACCTGCGAAAGGACTACCGTAACTTTCGCACAGACCGGATCAACGGGCTTCAGCTGACCGAAGAAAAGATGGCGCAAAGCCATCCGCCGCTGCAGAATTTTCTCTCACGGGTAACTGAAAAAAAGGGCTTGCAGAAAGTGGTGATTGATGTCAATGCCGATACCATCAAATATTTTGGCGAACAGAAATATTACAACGGGTTTGTCAAAGAAGAAAAGAATGGTGACCTGGTGCGGATGACTTTTCTTACTTCTTCCCTTACCGGCTTTGCCCGCTGGTACCTTCTTTTTGCGGAAGAAGCCACCATCGTTGAACCGCTCGACCTGCAGGACACCGTTTCGGCGCTGGCTGAAAAAATTCTGCAAAAAATGGAAAACAGCAGGTTGCTGCTGACATAGGGCTGTCACTGTGGGGCTGTTATTTCGTTTTACAAAACAACCACACTATGACATTGATTGAATTTTTCAGACAACAGTTTACCGAAGAAGGTGAAACCACCCGCAAGATGCTTTCCCGTGTACCCGAAGGAAAATGGGACTTTGCGCCGCATCCAAAAAGCATGAACATGAAGGCGCTTACTATGCACATTGCCGACCTGCCCGGCTGGATTCATATGACTTTTATCACTGACGAGCTGGATTTTGCCCAGCCCTACGAGCAGCCACAGATCAATAGCACCGCCGACCTGCTGGCTTATTTTGAAAAACGCTACGCAGAAGGCTTATCAACCCTTTTGCCCGAAAATGAAGCGCTGCTGGACAAACCCTGGACCCTGCGCAACGGCGAAACAGTTTACAGCCAGGAACCGAAAGTTAATGTGATACGTATGTCGCTGAGCCAGCAGATCCACCACCGGGCCCAGTTGGGTGTTTACCTGCGCCTGCTGGATATACCTATCCCCGGCAGCTATGGGCCCAGTGCAGATGAAAATGCATTTGTCTGAACCGGGATTTTTTGGATTCATAGGATAATGAGATAAACAAAGAGCCGCGCCTAAGGCGCGGCTCTTTAATCCTATTCATCCCCATCACTCTACAAATCCTGGTTCAGACAACCACCAACTCGTAAAAACTATCGGGTTGTAAATACTTGTTGGCCAACTGTTGCAACTCATCTGCCGATACTGTACGGATGGTGTCCAACTGCCGGGTGAAAAAGCCTTCATCCAACCCGTTTAAAATAATGTTCTTCCAACGGTTAATGATCTGGAACGGCCCATCCAGGTCGCCAAGAATGGATCCCATCATGTAGTTACGCACCAGCAGCAGTTCTTCTTCACCTACCGGTTCGCCACGCAACCGCTCCATTTCTTTGTACACTTCGGTGATGGTGGCTTCGCAAACATCACGTCCTGCTTCTGTGCTCACAATCCAGGCGCTTTGCTGAATGTGATTTTCCAGATAGCTGTAAATGCCGTAGGTATAACCTTTTTCTTCGCGGATATTGCTCATGAGGCGGGAGCCGAAAAAGCCGCCAAACAAATTGTTCAGCACCTGCGCTTTTATGAAATCAGGATGGTGACGGTTGGGAAACTGGGCTCCCATGCGAATGGCGCCTTGCACACCTTGCGGATCGTTGGTAATGCGGTACTTTTTTTCCGCGGCCGGCCTAGGTGGCAGATCGGCCAGTTCTATAGGGCTCATCGGCAGATCACCGAAATATTTATCGAGCAATGCACCAATGTCGGCAGGCAGTCGACCGGCGGTGAATACAACAAATTTTCCTTCCTGGTAATAGTGTTTGTAGAAGTTGACAATCTCCTCTCTCGTCAATGATTCGAAATCCTCAAAGCGGGTATACCGTCCATAGGGATGGTCTTCGCCATAGAGATAAGCATCAATCAGGCGGCCGGCTACAAAGTCGGACTTGCGGAGATTTACCCGCAGGCGCTGCTGCATATTTTGTTTGTAGATGACCAGTTCCTCTTCGGGGAAAACAGATTCCAGGATCATCTCTCTTACCACCGGTAGAAGGGCTTCCAGGTGTTTGCTCAGACAGTGCAGGGTGATGGTGGCTGTTTCGTTGTAGCAATTGCGATTGAGGTAAGAACCGTAATATTCAAAATGCTCATTCAGTTGAAAAGCCGTTTTGTTTGTAGTGCCGTTCTTGAGCATAAAATTGGTGGTAGCAGCCACCAGGTTTTTTTCTTCAAACCAGTTCCCGGCGTAATACACCCATTCCACCACGAGCACATCTTCCGCACCGGCATTCACCGCATACACATCGGCACCGTTGCCCAGGGTATACTTTTCAAATGGTTTTAGTTTAAGCTCTAATTCTACAGCATTCTTTATATGAGGTGGTTGTGTTCGATCGAGTGTTTGTGTTTGTATCATCGTTTAAATCCTATTTCATTTTTCTGAGGCTGATACGCCTCTTCTTCACGGTTATAAATTTCGGCCAGCGTTGTTGGCCCGCTAAAGGTAGGGTCCAGCGCCAGTTTCTGCGCCAGCCGGTTGGCTACATGGGCTTGCAGGGGCTTGAACTCGTACATACCCAACAGCCGCCCCTTCCGCAGCAATGCTGTATCCAGTTCTGTTTGCTGAATGTTGAAGGTGCAAATAACGGGTATATGCAGGCATTGCCCCAACAGGCCGTCGGAAAGGTTCAGCAGGTTGGAGATGGCGCTGTTCTCAGAACCCATACGCCTGCTGATGACATTGTCAGCATCTTCCAGCACAAGAATGCTTTCTTCCTGGTCCATTAAAAAATTAATGAGCTCAGGCGAGGAAATATGCGAAGCCATGTAAGGCGGGAAATAGATCATGCGTTTGCTGATCCGTCCGGCCAGGTAGCGGATGTAGGTTGTTTTTCCCGTACCGGGCCTTCCGTGCAGGAGCACCAGGCCGTGGCTTTTGGGCTTCTGCAGTTTTTCAATCACCCGTTCGCTGAAAGGATAAAAGTCTTCGTTGTAATGATCTTCAATATCCACTTTGTCGCCGATATGCCTGAATTCTTTGAGATGAAAATGACCGTGAATGGTAGTAATGAAACTGAAAGCGCCTTTATGGTCTTCTTCTTTTTCTTTTACCAGTGTTTGCAAAAGCTGCTCGGCAGTCTGCAGCGTTGTCGCATCGGCAGAAGACAGGTAATACAATGTAGCAGCCTTGCTTTCGTAATCGTTGCGGTAGCGTACCCAGATGTCTTTTTCCAAAAACCAGATCTTGTGCTTTTGCCGGTATTTTTCTTCCCGCTTGATAAATTCCTGCTCGGTATAATCGTCTTTCCAACGGTGCGGAAACAAGGTATTTAATTCCTTGTCCAGCGGGAGAAAGTCGATGCGGTAAAACTGTTTTTTATTGGGTGCCGTGTTGTTGACATGAAAGAAAAATGCAGCCACTTTAATGTCATCGTCGGTATCGTACACACTCGACAGGTGGCTGGTAAAATCTTCGTCATCTTTGTATAACATGGCAGTATCTTGTTTTATGGTCGTTTAACCGGTTTTTGCTTCCGCACTGTTTCCAGAGAAGACGCAACCTGAAGATTTACTGCATCCTTTCCACCACTTGCAAAGCCGGCTTCCTCCAACGCCTGCCGTCAAAGGAAGCCCCTTCAAGGTACAACTTAACTTCCTGCGTAATAGTAGAGCGTACTGCTGTTTTCTTCCCTGAAAATTTCGTTGCTCAGCGACCGGATATCTTCTGCCGTTACCCGGTTGTATTTATCCAGTTCACTATTGATCAGCGATGCATCGCCCAACAGTTCGTAAAATGCAAGACTGTTGGCCCGGTTCATCAGGCTCATATCTTCAAATGCCATCTGGCTTTCGGTTTTGTTCTTTACTTTCTGCAGTTCCGATTCGGCAATCGTTTCGCTTTTCACCTTTGCCAGTTCTTCTTCCACGGCCTTTTCGGCATCTTCCATTTTCACACCTTTAACCAGCTTGCCTTCTATGGTCAGCAGGCCGGCATCTACGGTACCAAAATGATAACACTCAATATTGCTGAAAAGCTTTTTTTCTTTTACCAGAGCCTGGAAAAGTCTTGAAGAACCGCCACCGCTCAGGATCTCGGTAATGAGATCGGAAACATAATAGCGTTGGTCCATGCGAGGGTAAATATGCCAGGTTTTGTAAAAGGCATCCAGCGGAACGGTGGCGTGTACTTCCAGTTTTTTGGCAACCTGCTGTGCCGGTTCCTCCGGAAGAATGCGGTTGTATCTTTCGCCGCTTTCAATAGGCCCGAACCATTTTTCTGCAAGCGTTCTTACCTGCTCTGTAGTGACGTTGCCGGCCACGACGAGAATAGCATTGACGGGACGGTAATGTTTAAAAAAGAAGTCCTTTACATCCTGCAGGCTTGCGTTTTCGATGTGCGAAAGTTCCTTACCGATTGTCATCCAGCGGTAGGGATGCACTTCGTAGGCAAGGTCCCGCAATCGAAGCCATACATCGCCATAGGGCTTGTTGAGATAATGTTCTTTGAATTCTTCCATCACCACCTTGCGCTGTACCTCCAGACTGTTTTCGCTGAAGGCCAGCGACAGCATACGGTCACTTTCGAGCCAGAATGCCGTTTCGAGGTTCTCGGCCGGCAGTTGTATGTAATAGTTGGTAAGATCGTTTGTTGTATAGGCATTGTTCTCGCCGCCGGCCATCTGCAGGGGCTCGTCGTACACCGGAATGTTGATGGAACCGCCAAACATCAGGTGCTCAAAAAGATGAGCAAAACCTGTGCGGCCCGGGTTTTCGTCTTTTGCACCTACATCGTACAGCACATTCACAACGGCCATGGGCGTAGACGTATCCTGGTGTACCAGTACCCTTAGTCCGTTAGCTAACGTAAATCGTTCGTAATTGACCACAGTTTATCTCCTTTTCGTTTTAACACCAATTCAGCATTGGCCTGCAAAATTATTTAAAAGCCGGGAATGGGAGGGTTAAACTTGGGAGAAGGCGTCAGGAGACAGGAGCCAGAATACAGGAGAGTGGGTAGTTGGAAGTACGCAGCAGACACTTAACCACCCTTTTGGCTATTGCTGATTGCTCCCCTCCTGACTCCTGAATTCCGGCTCCTGTCTCCTCACTTGTTCTTCAAGATATTCTTCACCTTGAACTTTATCTCCATCAGTTCTTCTTTGCGTACAATCACCATAGTAACGGTGCCGGCATTTTGCAGGATGTTTTTATACGAACTGATGTTGTTGGAAAAGTTCTTGTTGATCGCCAGCACCACGTCGCCTTCCTGCAAGCCTGCCTGCTCGGCCGGCGAGCCTGCAGCTACATCGCCAATCAGGATCCGTCCATCTATCAGGTACAGCTCAAGACCGGTATAGGCATAGTCGAACGCATCGTAATAATGCGAGTTGGGCAAGAGGTGCATTTCTTTTTGCTCGTAGTTGATGATAACATTGAACCGGCGCAGCAGGTCGTTGCCTATCAGCCCACCCAGGTGCGGGTACGAAGTAACGTTGTAGTCATCATCAAAGACATTGATCGGCACGTTGCGGAATTTATAAGGACCCAGTTTGAATTCCTTCATCACCGTCAGGTGCATATCCACTTTCCCACCCAGTCCTTCGGCTTCTTTTACATACAGCTTCCGGTTTTTGCGAAGCAGGCTGCTGTCGTTGATGAAATCGCGGCTGAACAAAACATTGAGGCCTGCACCAAGGTCAATCAGAAACCGTGTTTCGATGATGTTCTCGTCCCTTGCCCTGGCCGCGTGTACCGGCAGCGAAGCAATGGCTGGCCGCAGCAGGTGACCGCCCCGCGGATATTTGATAGCGCCTTTGGTCCAGAATTCAACATGCGTACTGTCGTAGTTGATTTTAACGATATACCGGCTAAATACCGAGTACCCGATAATGCCGTCGATCCGCTCACCATAAACAGCGGTAAGGATATCATAATTGCTGATATGAAAATTCAGGCTGTCGATGGTAAGGCCGGGAAGGTGGAGCTTTCTGCCATTCAGGAAACTTACATTGCGAACACCGGCAATGCCACGAATCAACCTGTTTGAAGGCTCGGGCTTTACGCCAAAATAATCCGCGGTAGTAGAATCAAGCGAAATGCCGCCGCTGCCGGTGTCGAGCACAAAATTGAGGGTGTCTTTGAATGTATCAAACTGCCCTTGCAATAAAATGACCCCACCGGTCAACTGGATAAATTTAAACCTGGTGAGCATTTTTGAGGGTGTGATAAACTCCTCCTGTGCAGATGCGATCTGCAGAAAAAAGCAAAGAAGTATCGTGGGAAACACCCGCATTACATATAGCAGCTTTTAATTAGACAACGCTTTGGCAACGGTGGTTGCCTTTGTTTTAAAAATAGGAAGAGTCGGCCAGATCAAAAAACCGTTTATCCAGTCCGCTGCAAATCCCGTTGTACCTTTGCGGCGTTATGAATCTCTCCTCCCTCTATGACAAAGCGCTCCGGCAGGAATTTTTAAGCATCGAAGAAGGCATGCATCTTTTTGAAGCGGCCCCTCTCTCCGAACTAATGCTGGTAGCCGATACGCTGCGCAAGGAAAAAGTGCCGCACGGCAAAGTAACCTGGCAGATCGACCGGAACGTGAACACCACCAATGTATGCATTGCCAATTGCAAGTTTTGCAATTTCTACCGTATACCCGGCCACCCGGATGCGTATATCACCGATATGCCCGCTTACCGGAAAAAGATTGAAGAAACGATCCGCTACGGAGGTGATCAGCTGCTGCTGCAGGGCGGCCACCACCCCGAGCTGGGACTGGATTTTTATACTACCACCTTCCGGCAGATTAAGCAGGAATACCCTACCATCAAACTGCATGCACTGGGACCTCCTGAAGTGGCGCACATCTGCAAGCTGGAAAAAAAGAGTCACCATGAAGTGCTGAAAGCGTTGAAGGAGGCCGGTATGGACTCTCTGCCCGGTGCCGGTGCCGAAATATTGGTGGACCGGGTACGCCGCCTGATTTCCAAAGGAAAATGCGGTGCCGATGAGTGGCTGGCCATTATGCACGAAGCACATAAACTCAACATTACTACCTCCGCCACAATGATGTTTGGCCACGTGGAGACGGTGCGTGAACGCTTTGAACACCTGGTGAAAATTCGCGAGGTACAGGCCAAAAAACCAGAAAGCGCCAAAGGCTTCCTGGCCTTTATTCCCTGGACCTTCCAGGATGTGGACACATTACTCACCCGCATCCGTGGCGTGCACAACCTGACCACGCCGGAAGAATACATCCGCACCATCGCCATCAGCCGCATTATGCTGCCCAACGTAATCAACATCCAGGCTTCGTGGCTGACAGTGGGCAAGCAAACCGCCCAGCTTTGCCTGCATGCCGGCGCCAACGATTTTGGTTCCATCATGATTGAAGAGAACGTAGTCAGTGCTGCCGGTGCACCACACCGCTTTACGTCCCGCACCATTCAGGAGGCTATCCGTGAAGCTGGTTTTGAGCCGCAGCTGCGCAACCAGCAATACGAGTGGCGTGAGCTGCCGCAGGCCATCGAAGAGCAGGTGGTGAATTATTAGTAGCCATCTCACAAATGCCTTTTGTGAGTAGTGAATGGTGAGTGGTGAGTCGGAAACCTTCTTTGCTTACCACTCAGGAGCAGGAAAATGACAGGCATGCAAAAAGCTCAAAGCATTTTTCTTTTTCCTGATAATAAAGACAGGCGCCTTGCCAGGGACAACATTTCCCGGCAGGGCGTTTTTGTTGTTTTGTTGATAAAGATCTCTCCTTAACCCCCACTAAAGTAGCGGAGCAACATTGTTAGCAGCCCTCCCACGTCTGCCCATTGGTGCTTACTCCGTTCTCAGTCTACTCACCACTGACCACTCACCCCTCACCTGTCAGCAAGGCTTCTTTATGCCTGATTGCAAACATTGCCGTATTTTTAAGGGTAAGCCTCGCAGCTAACTGAAAAAACTGGCTATCCCGGCATGAAGCTTTCCGTTGCTTTGCTCCTTTTGCTCTTTACTGTTTCTGCGCAGGCACAACTTCGTTGCCCGCCCAATATTGGCTTTGAAGACGGCACGTTCAGCAATTGGCAGCGGATGACCGGTATTGTTGGCCCAGATGGCACACCGCAGTTAATGATGACCGATGGTCAGCACCATATATTTCGCGACAACGGGCAGCAGCCGGAACTTGATCCTTATGGTAAGTTCCCGGTAACAGCACCAAACGGCAGCCAATATTCGGTACGCCTGGGAATAGACAGACCGGGAAGAAAGGCCGAACAACTGGCTTATGTTTTTTCGGTTCCAACCAATGCCGATGCGTTCAGTATTATATTCAACTACGCCATTGTGCTGCAAAACCCCAGTCACCAGCAACATGAGCAGCCACGCTTTACCGTAAAAGTTTACAATGAAACAAGAGATGAGTATATCAATTGCAGTTCTTTTGATTTTGTAGCAGGCTTCAACCAGCCCGGTTTCCTGGTATCGGAACTCGCCGACAGCGTACTTTACAAACCCTGGTCATCGGTTTCCATCAACCTGGGAACTTTCAAAGGCGAACGGGTGCGACTGGAGTTTACCGTAAACGACTGTACACGGGGGGCTCATTTTGGCTATGCTTATTTTGACGTGGTGGAAAAATGCACCAATACTATTACTGGAAATGTCTTTTGCCCTCCGGGTAGCCAGCTTACACTAAATGCCCCCACAGGTTTTGCTGATTACCAGTGGTATTCTGGCGATTTCACCCAGAAGCTGGCGTCGGGCAGCAATTTTACCATTCAGCAGCCCACCGTGGGTGACAGCTTTGCCGTGGAACTGGTACCGTTTGCCTACCTCGGGTGCCGCGATACCTTCTACACCAAAATCACATCGAGCACAGAGCCCATGAACCTCGTAACGCCGGATAGTATAACGGGCTGCGCTTCCGGTCTTGACCTTACAGCTCCCTGGGTTACGCAAGGCAGTTCACCCTTTTTGGAGCTGGAATATTTCAGCGATTCATCTGCTTCGCTCCTTCTTCCCTATCCTCAACAAGTTACCCGGTCGGGTATTTATTACATCAGGGGCACCAATCGCTCTGGCTGTGTGCAGACGAAAAAGATTGCTGTTTCCATTTTGCCAGCGACTCTTTTCGGGGTTGCCGAGCCACCCATTGTGGCGTATCCCGATGGGGTGAACCTGACCCTTTTGCCCGACAACCGGCAGCTCGATTATTCCTATTGGGCCAACAGCGACCTGACCGTACCGGTTCCCAACCCGGCACAGATCTCCCAGAGCGGGATTTATTACATCAAGGGAACGGACGTATCGGATTGTTCTTCCGTTCAGGCAGTTACTGTAAAAGTGAAACCCCAGTTTTTTGTTCCCACGGCCTTCACCCCTAACAGTGATGGCCGCAATGACCGGTTTTTGTACCAGGTGCAGGGCGGATTGAAAACCATCCGGTATTTTAAAGTCTTCAACCGCTGGGGCGTGGAGGTGTTCAGTTCCACCAAGGTTGGTGAAGGCTGGGATGGCACCTACAACGGCAAACCCGCCGAAACAGGAGCTTATGTGTGGTTGTTAAAAGGTGACACCTGGCTGAATAATTCTGTAGAAGCCAAAGGAACTGTGGTGCTCATCCGGTAATTTGCAGCCCGATTGCAGGATCACCGTGTGATGGAAAACAGTTTAACATGAAAACAAAAAACACAACCCTGAACCTTTTCAGAAGAATAGCCTTCGCTGAAGGCGTTTCCTTTCTTGTTCTTCTCCTGATTGCCATGCCGCTGAAATACCTGGCTGGCTTGCCGCAATTTGTCACCGTCGTTGGCTGGGCCCACGGCGTTTTATTTGTGGCTTTTCTTGCCCTGGCTGTAGAAGTCAAAGGTATTCTGAATAAAAACCTTCCCTGGCTGTTCAAAGCGTTTGCAGCGTCGGTGGTTCCGGCCGGCACCTTTGTGCTGGAGCGCAACATGCAGAAGAACGGTGATTTCAACCAGGCGGCCTGACAGTTCCTTTCTCTTTCGGCTTTCCGCTTTACCTATTGGTCTTTGTAGGTGAAAAACTGCTATTCACCTGTATCAATTGGCACTCGCTAACGCAAACCTGTTCTGTCATTGGTTCCGGAGCAATGGCAGGTTTCCCAATCGAAACAACCCAATAAGTCTTGCCGGCTTTCGGGATCAGTCATTCCTGCTTCCTGTCTAAAGTGGCTTGGGCCTTGCACTAGCATGGGCAAAACAGATTGTATGGCCAGAAAAGAAAATAAAGGCGGCACCCTGACCAACGAGCAGGTGGAGCAGGACCTCAAAGCAAAAGGAAGAGCACCAGGAGAGAACAACACCTACTCCGGCTCACAGGATACAGGCGAAAAAACCGTCCGCCATATGGGCACCGATGTGCAAAAGGCTGACGGACGGCCCCTGGACGAGGAAAATGAGAAACAGTAACTGCCGCTCAATTTCCACATTTACAAGCACTTAATAGGCACCATCTTTGGATGGATATAACAAAACTGAACAACAATGGAAATAACAGCAGCGGTGTTGTACGGTGGATCCCTGGCACATTACGATGTGCGGGTAGAAAGTGGGAGAGAGTGCTTTGCTCGACTTTCCAGCTTTAATGGTAACCCAGCCCAACAACCACCACACACGATAAAATTAAGAAAAGAAGGAAGGCATTGGGTCAGCGATGGCGTTGACAATGGCTTGTCTGATGACCTGGGTTACGCAGTAGAATTGAAAGCAAAACCAATATTGGAAGGCCGTAAACGCAGTGGTGAACACCCGGCGGGCTAAAACAATTTAACAGTCAAAAGTAAAAATCAAAAAAGGGGGCAGTATCAAAAGCTCCCTTTTTACTTTTGAACTTTCCAACCTGATTGAATAAACATGCACGCCCTACTCCTGATCGATATTCAAAACGATTTTCTGCCTGGTGGCTCACTGGCTGTTTCCAACGGAGACCAGATCATTCCTGTTGTGAATGCAATTCAACAAAAATTTGAATTGGTTGTGGCCACGCAGGACTGGCATCCACAGTCACACAAAAGTTTTGCTTCCAATCACTACGACAAAAAGGTTTTTGAGCAGACAGAGCTCAATGGTCTTCCACAGGTGCTTTGGCCCGACCACTGTGTGCAGGGCACTTCCGGGGCCAACCTTGCACCGGCAGTAGACTGGAAAAGAACCGAAGCCATTTTCCGCAAAGGCACCAACCCCGAAATTGACAGCTACAGCGGCTTTTACGACAATGGCCATCGGAAAGCAACAGGCCTTGCTGCGTATTTAAAAGGTCGTGGCGTAACCACCGTTTACCTGGCCGGACTTGCCGCCGATTACTGTGTTTACTTCACCGCTAAGGATGCACTGGCAGAAGATTTTGCCGTGTTTTTGATAGAAGATGCAACAAGAGCCATCGATGAAGAAGGCTATCAAAAAGCCCGAAGAGACCTTTTGGAGAAAGGCGGCTTTCTTATAAAGAGCAGCGAGATAGAAGATCCTCCCGCATAAAATTCATTTTCTCTTTTCGGCATTCCAGTTAACTTTAAGCGCAGAGAAAACGATTCTTTTCCCTGAATAAATTCTTGCTATGTCTACACGCCGCCGTTTTTTACAACAATCCACCAAATTAGTGGGTGGAGCCGCACTTCTTTCCGCCATCAACACGCCTGCTTTCGCTATTCTTAACCGCCGTTTTTCGCCGGCCGATCAAATCAATATCGGCGCTATCGGTATCAAGGGCATGGGTTGGTCCAATGTCACAGCGGCGCTGAAGCAACCCGGTGTTAACCTGGTAGCGCTTTGCGATGTAGATAAAAATGTGCTCTCCGACCGTATGGCCGAACTGGCAAAATTGAATGTGCCTGCTGCAAACATAAAAACGTATACTGATTACCGAAAGCTGCTCGATCAGAAAGATATAGATGCCGTGATCATCGGCACTCCCGATCACTGGCATGCCCTGATGATGATCCATGCCTGTGAGGCCGGCAAGGATGTGTACGTGGAAAAACCGGTGGGCAACTCCATTGCCGAATGCCGGGCGATGGTAGCTGCACAACAGCGTTACAACCGTATGGTGCAGGTAGGCCAGTGGCAACGCAGCCAACAGCACTTCCGCGATGCGGTGGACTTTATTGGTACCGGCCAGCTGGGCAACATCCGCACCGTAAAAGTGTGGTGCTACCAGGGATGGATGAAGCCGGGTCCTGCCGTACCTGATACAGCACCACCAGCCGGTGTGGATTATGCAGCCTGGATCGGGCCCGCTAAAATGCGGCCGTTTAATCCAAGCCGTTTTCACTTCAACTTTCGCTGGTTCTGGGATTATGCCGGTGGCCTGATGACTGATTGGGGCGTTCACCTCCTGGATTATGCCTTGCTGGGCATGAATGCACCGGTACCCAAAACAGTGGTTTCACTTGGTGGTAAGTTTGCCTATCCCGACCTGCTGCAAGAAACACCGGATACGCTGACCGCCTTGTATGAATTTGATGATTTCAATCTGGTGTGGGATCATGCCATGGGCATTGATAACGGCTCGTACGGAAGAGACCATGGCATTGCCTACATTGGCAACAATGGTACGCTGATCCTGAACCGCGGTGGCTGGGAAGTGATTGAAGAGCGGCAAAGCAAAGCCAAAGTAAGCAAGCCGTTGGTGAAACCTTCCGACAATGGCCTCAACAAACACTGGGAAAACTTTATTTCGGTTGTTCGTTCCCGAAAGGCCGAAGAGCTGAACTGTCCTGTGCAAGCCGGCGCCCATGTGGCTACTGTTGCGCAAATGGGAAACATCAGTTATCAAAGCGGACAACGGGTGGCGTGGAACAAGACCGAGCAAAAGTTTACGGATGAAAAGCTGAACAGGGATTACCTGATGAAGGCTTATCACAACGGTTACAAATTACCAGTGGTCAAAGCCTGATTGTAGCCGGAAGCCATTGTACAAATCCCTTTCGTAAAGGGTGAATAGTCAGTGGTGAGTAAAGAAATTTTCTATTTCCTACTCACTACTCACCATTGGCAGCAACACCCGGAACGTAGCGCCTTCTCCCGGAGCACTTTCGGCACTGATGTAGCCCCCGTGGTTGTCCACTACTTTTTTGGCAATAGCCAGACCTACGCCGGTTCCCTGGTATTCGCTGTTGCCATGCAGGCGGGTAAATACCTGGAAAATACGGTCGGCGTACTGTTGCTCAAATCCAACACCATTGTCTTTTACAGTGATGCGGTAAAACGTTTTATCGCGGTCTTCCTGCAACACTTCCATTCCCGATGCCGCGCCGGTCACAATTTGCGAGCTGATTTGTACCAATGGCTTGATACCGGGCCGGCTGTATTTTATTGCGTTGCTCAACAGGTTTTGAAACAATTGTTGCAACTGCCGGCGGTAACCCCTTACCGTAGGCAAAGGTCCCAGTTCAATCAGGGCTCCTTTTTCGGAAATCATCAGCTCCAGGTCGGCAAGAATCGTTTTAATCTTTTGGTTCAGGTCTATTTCTTCCGGAATAAGGGTGCCGCTGTTCAACTGGGCATACGACAGCAGGTCATCTACCAGGAGGTTCATCCGGGCACTGGCATTTTCTATCCGCTGCAGCAGGCCTCCTTCGGCTTCCGAAAGCTTTCCCTCCATTGCTGTCTTCAGTCGTTCTGTAAAAAAATGAATCTTCCGGATGGGTTCTTTCAGGTCGTGCGAAGCGGCACGGGTAAACTCCTCCAGGCTTTCGTTGGAGCGGCGAAGTTCTTCCACCGACTGCTCGCGTTTTAATTCGGCCTCACGGATGGGTGTTACATCCGTAAAGATCTGGATCAGGTGATCATCGTCCAGTTTTGAAACGGTCAGTTCCAGCCATTTGCCGGTAGATTGCATCTGGTAGCGCATTACAAAGGGCTCACCCGTTTCCAATGTGCGAATGCAGGCTTGATAGTAGGGTGATGTCATGACGGCAGGCTCAATTTCCGTTGCCCTTTTGGTGAGATAAATCTCTCTTGGAAAGCCTATGTATTTTACGGCGGCATCGTTTGCCATGATGGTCAGCGCATCCACCACTTTCCCGGCCGCATCCCGGAAAACCCGGCTTACGGAGATACCGTTGGATGAATTTTTCAGGATGTTGTCGAGAAGCATTTTCTGCTCTTCCAATTGCCGGGTTTTTTCTTCCAACTCCCGGATGATTCGATTTTCTTCGGTACGCTCCTGCACCACCGTCAGCACGCCGTCACGTAGCCGCGTACGCATGATCCGGGCATACTTGTTCAGGGCTGGGTTGTATATATTGGTCTTGGCAACTTCACCTGTCAGGTACACATGGATCAATTCTTCAAAAAATATTTTTCGCAGATGATCGGTTAGCGTTGGTGAATTGGAAAGCAGCAATCCCTCATGTTGTTCCTGTGTAAGATTCAGGTAGTTCAGGCCTTCCAGGTTACTGTACACAAAAGCGAAATCAATAATAGCGGCTCCTTTGTCATCCCACACAGGCTTCATCCAGGTGATGGCCTGGGGTTGTACACCATAGAGTTCATCAAAGAGTTGACGGTCAAGGGTAATGTCGGAGTGAGATGCGTTCATACATTCAAGAACTGCAAAGTACGTGGTTTTAGCCATTTGCGATTGGGGCGTTCAATGGCAGGGCCTGTTGCTGCTTAGAATGTTAAAAAGAGCTGCCGCTAATCCGCCGTCTTTTGGTGCTGCAACAATTGGCAAGTCTGCGGTGTTAGGAAGCTGTTTTACAAATACGGCAAAAAGAAACTGTATGAAACGAACACTTTTTTATTCAAGCCACAATTGCTTTGGTTTGATTTTTTAAGGTCTCTCCTTCTTAATTTAAACAGTATGAACAAGAAAGATAACAAGCAGGTGCAAAACCCGGTGGAGCAACATCCCCAACCACCGATCCCGGAGCAGCAACAGGATATGCCCGGTACCGAAAAAGAATTAACGCCAAAGGCTGATCATGGTGAGCAATCGTACAAAGGTTCGGGCCGGCTGGCCGGACGCAAAGCGATTATCACCGGTGGCGATTCGGGCATTGGTCGTGCCGTTGCCATTGCCTTTGCCCGCGAGGGAGCAGATGTACTTATCTCCTACCTGAACGAACACGAAGACGCAAAGGAAACAGCCAGATGGGTGGAAGAAGCCGGACGCAAAGCTGTGGTGGTGGCAGGCGATATCCAGGATGAAGCACATTGCAAAAAGATCGTCGAACAAGCCGTAAGTGAGCTGGGAGGCATTGATATCCTGGTGAACAATGCAGCCTACCAGAACACCTACGAATCGATTCAGGAAATAAGCGCAGAAGAACTGGATCGCACCTTTCGCACTAACATCTACGCCATGTATTACCTGTGCAAAGCGGCAGAGCCTCACCTGAAGCCTGGCAGCTCAGTTATCAACACCACGTCGGTGCAGGCCTATAAGCCCTCTCCCAGCCTGCTGGCCTATGCGCCTACCAAAGGTGCCATTCAAAACTTTACATCGGCGCTGGGACAACTTTGGGGAGAGAAAGGCATCCGCGTTAACTGCGTGGCACCGGGTCCCATTTGGACGCCCCTGATCCCATCGACCATGCCGGAAGAGAATGTAAAAAACTTTGGAAAGGACGTGCCGCTGAAAAGGGCCGGTCAGCCGGCAGAACTGGCAGGCGCCTATGTACTGTTGGCTTCGCAGGATGCCAGCTACATGACCTGCTCCACCATACAAGTAACAGGCGGTACACCTACCATCTGACCAGGAAAGAAAAACAACAGAACGGGCTGCCTGCAACAGAACAAGGTTTGCAGGCAGCCTTTTGCGTTAAAACAATTGTCAATAAGCAGGCTCCCGCAGGGAAAATTGCGTCTGAGGTTTGTTTTCCCCGGCGCTATTCAATTGCGTCATAATCGCTACTGCCAGCAAGGACCAGGACACTGCCGAATACACATTTACAGCTAAAATAACTTCCGGCGTTCTAGAAAAAACAGCCCAGAGCACCATGCCAAACGGAAGCCATAAGCCAACCACCAGGGGTACATAGCGTTGCCAGCCCGTTAAGGTACCTTTTACCGTTATGGTAATTCCCGTAACGAGCATGCAAAGATTGCTGAGTGGCCAGAAAAGGTCCAGGATGGTGTACAGCGTTGTACCGGCATGCGGCTGAACAAACTCGTAAATATTCCAGCAATTAGCCAGGGTGAGAAAGAGCATTTGCACAATAAAAAGAAGCCTTCCGAAACGGCTTTCGCCAAAGGCGCCCATGCGTCTCAGGACTACCACAGAGCACATCCATGCCGTGATGTAAACTAGGTTCAGCAAGCCGGAAACAGAACTGGTTTGAAAAGGATTCAGGCCGTTGTTCATGGAGTCCACCAGTAAGAAGGGTGCCCCTAAAAGGGCAAAAGTGGCAAGTGTTCGATTGTTCATGATGTTTGGTTTTGTTGGTTTGGTCTATCAAACATCGGGTTTGCAAAAAGGGATGTCAAGAGAGGAGTGATCGAATTGAGAAGAAGAGGGTTTTAACCGTATGGAATATTAGCTGAACACAGCCAGCTTGTATGTAAACAGACAAAACAATTGACAGCAAAACGAAATGATGAAACGGCAGCGGCGTTTCGTTTCCAGGTGCAAAAAAGCCGGTATCATTCTACCGGCAGGAATGTGCAGGGCGATTATAGATTTGGCTCTTTTGTTTTACCGATGCCGCTGCAAAGGGTGTAAAAATCGTTGGCGGTTTCAATCGAATCTTTGTACGAAGCAGGCTTGATAACGTACGTGTAAGCACCAAGTGCCATGCATTCTTCCTTTTCTCTTGGATTGAGTGAAGTAGAATAAATAATTACAGGAATATCTTTCAGGGCTTCTTCGCTCTTGATATGCTTTAGTGTTTGCTTGCCATTGAGCCGCGGCATGTTCAGGTCAAGGATGATCACTTTGGGAAGACTGTCCTCTTCAACACAACGCTGTAGATACCGCACCGCCGCCTCGCCGTTTTCTTCATAATGAAGACAGGAGCGGTAGCCCAGTTCTTCAAATGCGTCACTCAGGAGCATCCAATCCTCTTCGTCATCATCCACCATCAGTATGGATACGCTGTTTTCTTTCATTGGCCTTTTGGTTGCGTTACCGGCAAGGTAACAATAAACGTAGACCCCTCACCAACCTGGCTGTGGGCTGTTATGCTGCCGTGGTGCAATGCTACAATTTTCTGGCAAATGGCAAGCCCCAAGCCTGTACCTGTATATTTTTCAGAAGAGTGCAGGCGCTGGAAAAGCGTGAACATTTGCGGCAGGTATTTTTCATCAAAGCCGATGCCGTTGTCTTTTACATGGATCCGGATGGCATTCCCCTTTTGTTCGGCCCATATTTTCACCACCGGTTGCACGCCATCTTTTGCATACTTGATGGCATTGCCCAGCAGGTTTTCAAACAACTGGTGCAGCATGCCGGCATCGGCTTCCATCAGCGGCATGGGATCGATGTGCACCGACGCCCCTTTTTCCTCGATGCTCATTTCAAGGTCCTGCAGCACGTCGTGTGTTACCTGGTTCAGGTTAATGCGGCTTAGCTTTAATCCTTCCCGCTCCACCTGGGCAAAGGCCAGCAGGTCGTTGATCAGGCTGCGCATCCGCCGCGAGGCCGACTGCATGTTGTGCAGGTAATCAAGGCCTTTTTTGTCCAGGGCAGCTTCGTATTTGGAGATCAGATAATCGCTGTAAAAACTAAGCTTACGGGCAGGCTCCTGCAGGTCATGCGATGCCACGTACGCAAACTCCTGCAACTCGCGGTTGCTGCGGTTGAGTTCTGCTATATTTTTTTCCAACGCCACCTGGTGCTGCCTTAAGCGGTCCTGTGTTTCTTTCAGCTCCCGGTTGTCGTGAAGCGTTTCCTCCACCAGCTTTTGCGCATTGATGTCAACAATGTAACCGGTCCAGTAGAGCAGTTTCCCGCTTTCATCGTTCAGCGGGGAAATGGAGGCCAGGTGCCAGTAGTAATCTTCTTCGCTCCGGTGCCGGAGGCGGCACTGGGTTTTAATTACCGAGGCACCTTGTGGCAGGTGGGGGTTGATCAGGATCGAGAAGGCATCATAATCTTCCGGGTGCACCACTTCTTTCCACTTTGTTTTGTTCAGCTGATCGGTGGAAAAGCCGGTAAAGCGCTGCAGCCATTCATTGGCATAGATAATCTCCCCTTTGTTGTCGAGCGAAAAAATAATCAGCGGCAGCGCATTGGTGAGGGTTTTGTGTTGATGCTCGCTTTCCTTCAGGCGCTGTGTCAGGTCCTGTAGCTGCTCGTTTTTTCGCTTGATCTCTTCGTAGGGTGAGACGGCGGGCTCGTTGCGGAACAAAGACCGCCATTCATCCAGCATCCGAAGATCCAGTTTGCCGGGTGCAGGAATATGATAATACAGTTCAATAGACGTTTCATCTCCCGTGGTAGAGATGTTGTATTTGTTCACCAGCCGCTTGGCGTATTCCAGTCCTTCGTTGGCCTTTAGCCGCTGATCGTCTTCCGTGATGCGGGCAACGAGGTATTTTTCACGCTGCGTGTTGGAAACGTTCAGGATCAGGCACCCGTTCTTCCCGTGTTCGATGGTGCTTCTTGCCACCTCGGAAACGGCTGTGGCAAACGTTGTTTGTGCCGACAACGAAAGGCCTGCCAGTTCGGCCAGGCGCATGCTGCGCCGGTGGGCCAGGATCAGGTCCATTTCGTTCTGCAGTGTCACCTTAGCTAATTCCTCCATCTTCATACATTCAGTTTACAGCTTGCAATCGACATATCGTCGGTGTTGCGTGCATACTCCTTGAAAAGGACCGCATCCAAAAGCGAAAGGTCATTGCGTAAAATACCGGGGAATTTCAGGATATCCCATTTCGATTTGATACCGTCGCTGCAAAGGATAACACATTGCCCCCGTTCATAATCAATTTCCTGGTCGTTCATCGAATTGGGCATGTTCAGCCCAACAATGCCGTTGTACGGACTATGGCTCTTCGATAGGGAAGGACCATAAAAGCGGGTGCTGATGTTCCCAACACCGCAGATTTTCCACTTCTGTTCCCTGATATGAAAAATAGCCACCGTGGCCACCAGCCCCCGTGTTCGTTTTACGTGCTGGTTGATATACCGCAGGTTTTCCACAGCGCTCTCTTCCGGGCAAAGCTTGAAGGCTTCGATGGCTTTCTGCACGGCGATGGCGGCCTCTTTGCCATGTCCCAGGCCATCACCTAAAAAAAGCTTGATGTGTTCTTTTGTTTGCTTGTAATAGAAACCGTCGCCACACTCTTCCTCCCCTGGCTTTGGCACCACAAACGATCGGACCTCTACCGGCTCGGGTCCTCTTACCAGGGGGAGCTCTTTTGTAAAGACGCGGCAGAGCAAAACAGTTCCCCACGCCTTTTGTGTGTACACCTGGAAGAAATGCGACAGCCGCCTGATGGCGCCTAAGCCCTGTCCCAGGGTGTTTTTGGTAGTAGCGCCATCCTGCATCATGGCCCGCAGGTCCGTTATACCCGGACCGTTATCTATTGAAATGATCTCGATACCCTGCAGGCCTTTTTCTTCAATGAGCTTGACAAACAATTCGCCGCCGCCGGCATGCTTGGCCAGGTTAGAGACAATTTCGGCAATGATGATATCAATTTCGCCAAGGCGGCGGGCACTGAATTGTGCCGCCACTGCCAGCGCATGCACCTCTTTTTTCAGGATCGCGAAGTAACTTCTGTCGGCTGCATTTAACCGGAAGTGCACTGCATTAACCATTCTTCCACTTTATGATCGTTACCGTTGTTCCCTTGCCTACTGTGCTTTTAATGTCAAATTCACTGACCAGGCGTTTGGCACCGGGAAGCCCAAGACCCAGGCTCTTGCCCGTGGAAAAGCCATCTTTCATAGCCAGCTGGATATCTTTTATCCCCGGGCCTTTGTCCTGGAAGGTAAGGCGGATGCCGTTTTCCCGGCCTTTGCTCACCACTTCGATCAGCGTAGTGCCGCCGCCGGCATATTTCAGCATGTTCCGCACCAGTTCTGAGGCCGCGGTGATCAGCTTTGTCTGGTTGACAAGACTCATCCCGATCTTCACCGCGTATTCTTTTACCCGGTTGCGAAATGGTACCACATCCTGTTCTTTTTGAATCTGGAGACTATCCTTATTCAATACCACTATCATCGTGTTCTTCCTCCTCTAAGTTTTCAAAAGAACCGATTTTATGATGCAACAAAGCCATGCCTTTTTCTACGTTGAGTGCAGTGCTGACGCCCCGCAGTTCGAGCCCCAGCTCGATGAGTGTGATGGCCACTGCGGGCTGCATGCCCACCACCACGGTTTCGGCATCCATGATCTTGCTCATGTTGCCAATGTTGCCAATGATGCGCCCCATAAAAGAATCTACGATTGATAAGGCAGAGATATCAATTAAAACGCCCCTTGCCCCGGTCTTGCTCACCATCTGTACCAGGTCACTTTCCAGGTTCAATGCGAGACGGTCGTACAGATCTACCTGAATGGTAACAAGCAGAAATTTGCCCATCTGCAGAATTGGTATTCTATCCATAAGAGGCTATAAGATTGTTTTATCTTTTGAAGTTTTTCTCACTTCCAGGTGGGTCATGGTAAAGGCATATTTCAATGCACTGGCCAGGGAAGCTTTGGTAATGATGTTGGATAAATCGATACCCAGGTGAACAACGGTTTGCGCAATCTCCGGACGAATACCGCTGATGATACATTCGGCACCCATCAGGCGGGTAGCACTAACGGTCTTGATCAGGTGTTGCGCCACCAGCGAATCCACTGCCGGCACACCGGAAATATCCAGGATGGCAATGCTGCTGCCGGTTTCTACAATCTGCTGCAGCAGGTTTTCCATTACTACCTGTGTGCGGGCACTGTCCAGCGTACCAATGATAGGCAGGGCCAGGATGCCTTCCCATACCCGGATCACCGGCGTGGAGATCTCCGCAATTTCGTCGGTCTGGCGAAGGATCACTTCTTCCCGTCCCTTGATAAAGGTTTCAAATGTGGCAATGCCAAAGGAGTCAATCAGCTTACCGACTTTAATGGTGAGTGTATACAGGGTGGCCGGGTCGTTTTTGATCTCGTCCTGCAACACCTGCAGCATGGCATCTTTCAGGCTGAACACATAGGCGCCGGTTTCGCGGGGCGAGAATCCCTGGCGTGCCCGTGAAATAGAAATCCCGGAAAGAATCTCCAGTACCGGGTCAAAGTCGCTTGACTGGCTGTCGCTGATATTACGGTCGCTGATCGTTTTTACCAATTCATCCAGCAGCTCTTCCGACTGGGCCCGCAGGTCTTCGTTGCTCATCAGGTCATCACGCAGGCTTTCATCGGCCAGCTGGTTTTGCATCCACTTCTCTAAAATTTGCTTTTTCTTTTTCTGAAGCAGTTTGGAGATTTCTACTTTCATATTGAATAAGGGGTCTTGTTTATTGAAGACGGGGAAAGGGTAAATGTAGCGAAAAGCCAAACAACGAGAGATGATTCCTGCAGCTTGAAAAAATTACACCCAAGCTCCCGGCGATTTGGCGCCATTCACGCAAGTTCCTGCGCCTTATATGCTAAGGCCAGAAGTACCGCCCGGACAGCAGGCAGGTTTCCAGCAAAGCATCGTGTACTTTTATACCCTTACCATCCTTTTGTATTTTGCCGGTGATTCTTCTTACATCGATTGCGGTTATTCTACGGATCCTTGCCAATCCAACCGCCAATGTTTTTCAGAAGCAATTAACCCTAAAAGGTTACCACCCGCTGATCGTGAATTTTATTTCCTACTTTGGGTTGAGTGTTCTGTGTGTGGTGATTGCCTTTCGCGTTTCATGGCACCTGCTACCGCCTCAGTTCTGGCTCTACTCTATTCTGGGTGGTATTACCGGCGCCCTCGGTAATGCCTTTTTGGTAAAGGCCCTGCAAAAGGGCGATCTTTCCGTACTGGGTCCCATTAATGCCTATAAATCGGTGGTGGGCATCATCGCGGGTATTTTTCTGCTGGGCGAAATACCAAACGTATGGGGTGCCTTGGGCACCGTGCTGATTATTGGCGGCAGCTACCTTGTGCTGGACACAACGGAAGAAAAGTTTACCCTTGCCCTGTTGGGTAAAAAAGAAATACAGTACCGCCTGTGGGCCCTGCTGCTGACGGCTGTGGAAGCGGTTTTTATCAAAAAGGTTATTCTTGCTTCGGATGTAGGTACTTCTTTTCTCAGCTGGTGCTGGTTTGGTGCCCTCTTTTCATTTTTACTCCTACCGCTTTACCACGTGAACCTTTCAGCGGACAGAATGCTTCTCGCGGCAAATACCTTTTCCAAAGCCCTCCTGCTGATCATCTGCATCGGCACCATGCAGCTAACCACCATTTATGTTTTTGACCAAATGCCGGTTGGCTATGCACTGGCCCTTTTTCAACTCTCTACCCTTGTCAGTGTGCTGCTGGGTTACCGGTTCTTCCAGGAAAAAGACATCCGTAAAAAACTGGCAGGAGCCGCCATCATGATGATCGGGTCCGTGTTGATTATTTTGCTGAAAGAAGCGTGATGCCTGTTGCCAGGCAAGGCCTGATAGTCCTGGGATTTTTCCCGGTTACAGCAACGTATCATTTGACCAGCGCAGCACGCAGCTGCTCTCGAATTCACTGGTCATCATAACCTGATTTTTATGCCACCGTTCACCACAAAACCTTCCACCGGTGCGTAGATGTCGCGGAATACCGGATTGTCTATGGACCCTGTGTAGATGGTGTCAAACCTGGTCTGGCGGGTATTGGTGAAGTTTTCGAAATTGAGAAACACCGAGAAGTTTTCCCAGATCTTTTCTGCCATAAAACCGGTGATCCAGTAAGGCTTGCCAAACGTTCCGTCGCCCAGTTGCTGGCGACTGAAATAATAGGCTTCGAGCCCCAGTTTTAGTTTGTCTTCAATCTCGTACATCAGTACATTGTTCAGCCGATGACGGGCCGTGAGCGGCAGCCATGATTTGATTCCGGAATAATGGGTGTTGGCATCTGTATAGGTATACCCGACAAACAGTTTAAAGTCGCCATACAGCAGGCGTAGGTTGGTCTCTGTTCCCCGTGTATCAATGTGCCCGGCCGCATTGAGAAACTCCGCTTTTCCGCCCTGCGCACCAACAAGTACCAACGGCCTGTTTAGACGGGTGTAGAAAAACAAGTGATTTATACTTAGCCCCAACTCTCCCATTCTTGTGCGGTAGTTAATGTCCCAGTTACCACCAAGGGATCGTTCGTTTTGCGTCCGGCTGATGTCGATGGGCAGAATGTTTTGAAACTGGATGCGTTCAGCTTCTTCCGTAAAGACTGTTGGTGTTTTGTATCCGGCGCCGCCACCGATCCGTGTTGTCAGCTTCGGCGAAAGCCGGAACAGGGCAGAAACACGTGGCAGGATCTCGAAACCGTACTCGCTGACACGGTCGCCACGCAGGCCGGTTTCCAGCGTAAACAGTTCGGATGCCGACCAGGTATTTTGTATAAATACGCCTATGGTATTGAAATGATAGTTGCGTAGAGGCGTACTGCCGGCCCGGTCTTCCGCCAGATCATCGGTTAACAGGTTGGAACCAACAATCCACTCCGATTGTTTACGGTTATGGTTCCAGGTTAGTTCGGTAAAAGAAGACTGTTGTTTTGCATTGAAGCTGTAAGCAGGTATCCCGATACGTCGGTCAAATAAGCTGTAACTATTTTTCAGTTGAAGAGTGGAGCGGCTGCTCAAACGATGGGCAATACCAAGCTGCGTGGTAATGCGATCGGTGTTGTTCCGCTCAAAAAAACCGGGATCGCCGTTTTTGATATAGGCCATGTTCCCGCCAACCCGGTCTTCTGTAATATAACTGATACCTATATCCGCGGTTGTGGCCTTGCCATACAAAAACAGGCGGGGGTTGATGGTATAGCGTTCTGCCTTGGGAATGGCAGTTAGGCCGATGCCGGCGGGGTCAAAAGGTGCCGTGCTGTTGCGGGAAGCAAACACCGTAAGTCCTGCCCTTCCGTACCGCTCACTGTAAAACCCGCTTAGGTCCAGTCCACCGGCGGTGGTGGCATTGGCCAGAAAACTCAACTCTCTTTCCTCTCCCGGTGTTCGGGACACAAGGTTCACCAGGCCGGCGATAGCCCCGCCGCCATAAAGGGTAGACGCGGAACCTTTGATGACCTCCACCTGCCGCAGGTCCAGCGGGGCAATCTGCAGGATACTCAATCCACCGGAAAAGCCGGCATACAAGGGGTAGCCGTCGCGAAGGATTTGCGTGTACCGTCCCTCCAGGCCCTGGATGCGAATGCCGGCATTATAGGATGTGGCAGAAGTTTGCTGGGTTTGAATGCCCGTGCTTTCGTTCAGCAGCATCCGGATGTCGCCGGGTTTCATGTTGCCTTTTTCCGCCAGCTCCTCGCCGGAGATGACTTCAATGCGGGTTGGGGTATTGGTGATGGTACGACTGGTGCGGGTAGCCCTTACCACCACCTCTTCTTCATGCTCTTCTTCTTCCGCTGCAAGGGTGATAACGATGGCAGTATCGGCGGGAAGGGGAAAAACAAAGGAGACCGTGGCCTCTTCGTATCCTACATGTGTAATGGAAAAGGTTTGGGTACCGGCAGGAATATCCGTGATCACAACAATGCCTGCACTATCGGCGATAGCAGACCGGGCACCCTCCTTCCAGGTAACGGTTGCACCGGAGAGTGTTTCGGCCTCCCCGTTCTGAACAACTGCCCGGAATGTGCTTTGCGCCTGCAGGGCGATAAACGTGCAACAAAGGAAAACGCCTGTCAACAAGTATTTCATGGTTTTTTGCTATGCGGGTAAAATTAAGCCCTCTCCCTCAATCGGGTGTTGATGAAATAAGTTTGGTTACATTCGTTACATTCTTTTCTACCCGGAAAGGATACCCAAAAACTTCTTCATTTTTTTAAAACAACTTGCTTGGAAAAGAACGCAACTGCCAACGCACACCACCTCCATATTTTAGGGCAGCTGTTTGAAGGCTTAACGCCTGCTGCCTTGCAGACCATCCTGGAAGCCGGACAAAAGCACCTCATTGAACCCGGCGACTACCTGTTCGGGCAGGGCGACAAGGATACGGCGCTTTATATTGTACTCAGCGGGCGGCTGCGGGCCGTTGTGCAGGACAGCAGCGGCATGCATATCCTGGGCGACATCGGAGAGGGTGAACCCACCGGCGAGTTTGCCCTGTTTACCAACGAACCCCGGATGGCATCCGTACTGGCCATCCGGAAAACCACCGTGCTGGAAATCACCCGCGAGGAATACCTGTCCCTGGTAGCGCAGAACCCCGCGTTTGCCAGCACGCTGACAAGCTTCCTGATCAAACGCCTGAAGCGGAACATCCTGGAACAACACATGAGTGCCAATCCCCGGAATATTGCCCTCATCAACCTGCAGGCCCAGCACGACCTTAGTCCCTGGACCGATGATATTGAAAAAACCCTTGTGGCAAGCGGCATCCCGATCCGGATCATCGATCACCTTTCGGAGCCGGAAGGTCCGCACCAAACGGTGTTTGATTCGCTGGAGCAGCACGATGGCCTCAACATCCTGGTGTGCTCCGAGGAGCATCCCGAATGGTCGAAACAAAGCCTGCTTTACGCCGACCTGGTGATCGTGGCCACTGATTTCAGGGCGGACCCAGATCTGTACACGATTGAAAAAACACTGGACCTGTATGCACAAAGCATCCTGAACAGGAAAATCTATATTGTTTTCCTGCACGAAGAGGCAAGCTCGCTGCCCCGGAAAACAAGCCGCTGGCTCGCCGATCGAAAGGTGAACCTGCACATCCATGTGCGCAGGAATCACCCCTCCGATATCCGCCGCTTTTGCCGGATTATTTCCAACCAGGCAGTAGGCGTGGTATTGGGCGGTGGCGGCGCAAAAGGTTATGCACACGTGGGTGCCCTGCGGGCTTTGCTGGAAGCCGGCATTGAGATTGACTTCCTGGGCGGCACCAGCGCCGGTGCCTTGTACGGCATTGGCATGAGCCACTGCGATTTTGACTTTGAGAAGATCGATGCGCTTTGTGCGGAATCGGCCCGGCGCAAGCTTACTTCCAATGATTATTCGTGGCCCCTCATATCGATCATGACAGGCAAGAAAATGACCCGTTTTATGAAGGATATGTTTGGCGATGCCGAACTGGAAGATATCTGGGTCAACTCCTACTGCGTATCCACCAATTTTTCCAGCTCCGGTACCCGGGTGCACGACAGGGGGCCGGCCAGCAAGATGGTGCAGGCAAGCATTGCCATCCCGGGGGTTTTTCCGCCGGTGGTGATTGACCAGCAACTGCATGTAGACGGATGCGTGGTGGATAACCTGCCGATAGAGCCGATGTACCGGTACCCGGTGCGGCACATTATTGCCATCTCTCTTTCCAGCCTGTCGACACGGCGGGTGGATTATGCCGAAACGCCTACTGTACGCATGCTGCTCTGGGATAAAATCACCGGCAAACGGCGGTTCCGGGTTCCGGGCATTGCTTCACTGATCATTAATTCGCTGACGCTGAACAGCCGCCAGCGGCAGGAAGCGACGAAGGCAAAAGTGTCTCTCTATTTCGAGATGGACCTGAAAGGCGTGGGCCTGCTGGATGATAAAAAGTGGAGCTATACCATGAAAAAAGGGCATGACCAGGTGAAGGTTTACCTGGAGGCTTTGCCGGAAGAGGAAAAGTTCTGGCTGAAGAAGGAGTTGGTTGATGCAGTGGTGAAATAGCGCAAGTGCACCCCAGGTGCGCCTTTTCTGACAGTCACCTTTACTATGTATTTAGTATCTCTTTCGTCTACGGGGAAGCTGCAGGGGTGACTTGTCCTAAAATAGTTATTGCAGGTGGGGTTGTGTTATGGACCGATTGGTGCTTGTTACTTGTTGACATTGCTCCAAAAAATAACCCAAAAGAGCTAGTCCGGCCCATAGCTCCGCTGGCGGGATGGGCCGGTGCACAACAGCCCTTCATTACTGGTTGCTGTTATTCATTTTATGTTCAGTCTGTCTTCTTTATGCAGTTTGCACTTTGGGTTGTAAGAGGCTGCAGATGCAGTCGGCTTCCGGTGCAGCAAGCGTTAGGCGCTGTATGGCGCCTGTGACAGCTACAGTCTTTTCCTGAAGTGCAGGTGGCGCCATAAGGCGCTGGAGAGGGTAAGTTTCGGTGGAGATGAGTTGCAGTAAAGATTGAGGTTTAGGTTGAGGGTGTTTACCAGGTATTTTCCTGGGATAATATTGTCCGGTGTTGATTTTGTGGAGGCATTGAGTTGCGGCGCATAGTATAATACCGGGCATTTTACAAAACAATGAAGAGATCTGCTTTTGATTTGAGAGAGCTGGTGGTGCTTATGAAATAATTTATGGGTGGGGATAGTTGAAGCAAAGCGGAAGGTAACATGCAGATCAGGATGAAGGCGATACAGGGAGAACAAACCTGTAATTTGAAAAATACTGAAACCAATTTCGTAATAGTTACACCTGCGCTGCCACACCGATCTTACGAATGTGCGCAGAATGACCTTGCCAAAAGGATGGCTGCCTGAGCCTTTGGTACGCCAGCTTTTGCGCTGTCACCCTGAGCTTGCCGAAGAAGGTAACGAAGCATGGCCTTATTTTACCGGTTTTGATTATCATCGTGAGCTTGTCGAGCAATAGCCTGGCAGCCTTGATTGTTTTAGCGATAACTTTTACAGGGAGCAGCAATCCCTTGCTATCATTACTTCAACATGGATAAACCAAGGATGCCTAAATAAGCGCCGGCTGCCATGAGGGCACAGGAGATCAGGACGCCAAGACTAATGGCCAGGAAAGCTTTCTTTCGTTCAATTTTAAACAGGGCGGCGGCAATGGTGCCTGTGTAGGCGCCGGTGCCGGGCAGAGGAACCATCACGAAAATCATCAGTCCCCAAAAGCTGTATTTCTGCAGCTTATCACCCACACCTTTTTTCGCCAGGCGTGAAAACCAGATCATCCTCTTTTTATAAAACGAATACGGCCAGAGCTTTTCGTGGAAGCGGTCGATCAGCCACATGAAGAGGGGATAAACCAGGATGTTGCCCACCAGCCCTACCGCAAACGCCACGAGAAAATGCACGTTGTTGAATACAGCGTAAGGAATGCCCAGCCGGGCTTCGCCAAAGGGTAACATGCTGAACAGGAAGGTATAGAATAATACTTTGAGCATAATGGTTTCGTGACTGCAAGTTAGCCCGCCCAAAGCAGGAAGCCAACGGAAAGGGTAGGTTTTAACGATTATAAAAGTCAAAACACAAAACCTTGACAGCCTCTGCTTCCCAAGCAACAATCACACCATTGGATCCCTCTATTCGCCGCAGGAATGCAGGAAAACAGACTGCCGTGCCAGGCTGCTTAACGTGAAGAAGAACAGCGAACGCAAACCAATGGCTTTACACCTGTTGCAATCCGTTAGTTCATCTGCAGGGGAGGGATCGGGAAAAAAAATGTTCTGGCTGCAGAAAGCATATTATAACCAGCAAGCCTTTGCCAGCATGTCCATTGTTTAGAGAAAACAACAGGCAGCAGCCGATACAAAATTGATGCTTCGGCTTTAAAACTATATTCAAACATCCGGGCCTAACGGAAAGCCCGCTACAGTTCTTCCAGGCTATTTTTATAGCCCCTGCCGATGGGGATAGCTATGCCATTCACCTCTACTTCTTCGGCCGTATACGAATCAATCCTGCTGACCGAAATAATGAACGAACGATGGATGCGTTTGAAAAGTGAGGGTGGCAAAAGGGCCTCGATTTCGTGTGTGCTCATTTTTGGCAGATAGTCTCCTTTTACGGTTACGAGCCTGATATACTCGCGTTGACTTTCGATATAGATGATGTCTGAAAACAGGACTTTTACTTTCTTTTTCTGCACGGTAATAAACAGGTGATCTTTTGGCTCCCCGCTTTCCCCCTGCAACAGTTTCTCACCCAGACCCTTCTTCACCTTGTTGACGGCAATTAAAAAACGTTCCAGCTCGATCGGCTTCAAGAGGTAATCCGTTACATTCAGGTTAAAGCCTTCTACGGCATATTGATGATAGGCGGTGGTGATAATAACCGCCGGCGGATGGATGAGGGTTTTCAAAAAGGCCATGCCTTTTAGTTTCGGCAGGTGGATATCCAGGAATAGGAGATCGACCGAATGCTCCCGCAGGTAATCGGTTGCCAGCAGGGCATCTTTGAACGTACCCAACAGCTCCAGGAAAGGCACCTGGGCAATATAGTCGGTTAGCACTTTTACGGCTAAGGGTTCATCTTCTATGACAATACAGGTTAGTTTAGACATGGCTGGCGAGGTTAATGTGTAAGGTGGCGACAAAACGGGTCTTTTCCTGCTGTACGGATAAACTGTAATCTGTATAAAGTAATTCCAGCTGGCGCCTGAGATTGGAAAGACCGATGTTTTCCGTCACCCTTTTTTCTTCCGCATCGGCTTCAGTGGAATTCTTTACCTGGAAGGTCAGCTTCCGCTGCCGTACCGAAAGGTGGATGTCGACAAAAGGCTGTCCCCTTGTTTCGGCGGCGCCGTGTTTGAATGCATTCTCCACCAACGGAATCAGCAGCAGTGGCGGCAAGGCCTGGCGCATTTCTTCAATGTCATGGTTGAATGTCACCCGTAGCGATTCGTCGTAGCGGAGGCGCTCCAGGGCAATGTAATCATCCATCACCTTTAACTCCTGCTCGATGCTGATATAAGCGCTGCCCGTTTCATAAAGCATAAACCGCAGGATCTTGGAAAGGCGCAGGATCGATTCCGGTGCCAGGTCTGATTTATCCCTTGCCAGTGCATAAATATTGTTCAGGGTATTGAATAGAAAATGCGGGTTGGTTTGCGACTTCAGGTAGTTCAGTTCCGCTTCCTGTTTTTCGATACGCAGTTGCTGCGCCATGGCCTTTAATTTCCGGTAGTCGTAGGTGTACCGGATAACGCCAAAAAAGAGGAGTGACATAAAGCTGTAAGGAACATGGTATTCCACACCCATTTCCAGCGAAGGGTGGGTACGAAGCGCAAAGTAGATACCCGACTGAATACCGACCCATCGCCAGGCATAAAATCCAAAGGAGTACAGCATCAGAAGGGCCCAGATAAGAAAAATACCAAGAAGCAGGCGTTTCCAGGTAAGCCGGATAAACGGTAATGCGTATTCGTAAAGAATAAAATTCAGCACAACGAGATAGCTGATCAGCCAGGTGTTGTTGACAGCTCTTTTAAAAAAAGTATCCGGGTTACTCAACATATCAATCAACAGCCAGAGGGCCAGGTAAGCTGTCCCGATGCTGAGATATAACCGGACCCGTTTTTTATCAATTGGCAGCCTCATACTGATTGCTCTGTCAACTAAATATCGGCAAATCTCTTCCGGTTTGCACGATTGTCTACCGAAGCCGGCTTAAGGTAAACCAACGGTGCTGCAATGTCAATAGAAGGCAGCAAACAAGCTGTTGCCGCGGGACCATCCTGCCCGCCTGCGAGCCCCTTGTGCCGGCCTCATTGCTGTCAACCTGCTGTTTGTATACGCTAAGCTGTTGTTTATTGACAGGCCAACTTTCCCCTTTTTCAATTCCGCTATTCTTGTACCGGGTAGGCGCATAGAGACAACGAAACCGCCTCATCCCATTAAAACACTTTCCTCATCTCAAAGCAAACTGTATGAAAAAAGCTTTCCTATCTTCCCTCCTGCTTCTTGCGGCCACTGCGGCATGGAGCCAGACCAGCAAAAAAACATTTGCCGTCAATCATGAAGCCGCCCAATGGAAAACTGTATTGCTCGAGAACACGGCCGTCAT
The DNA here is from genome assembly GCA_035998945.1 of Flavisolibacter sp. Lineage (GTDB taxonomy): Bacteria > Bacteroidota > Bacteroidia > Chitinophagales > Chitinophagaceae > Flavisolibacter. The sequence goes on from DASYHD010000031.1 coordinate 353,063, forward strand.
CGTTACCCCGCCACCGCCTTCACCGGCCAGGACCCGGGAGGAACTGCAGGCCGTGCGGAAGGCCCTGGGCAGCGCAGATGAAAAAAAGCGTTCGGCCATCCGGTACTGGAATGCCGGGGCGCCAGCGTACCGGTGGAACCAGGTTGCCCCCAAACTGATCTCCTGGAATAAACCGGATGTTGTGCTGCGGACGCCTTCCGCCTGGATGAATGCCGCCATCTACAATGCCACCGTATTGGCATGGAAAGAAAAAGAGAAGCACAAACGGCCGCGGCCCCACCAGGCCGATCCTTCCCTTGTGCCGCTTGTGTCGGCGCCGCAAACTTATTCCTATCCCTGCGAACATTCGGTTACCGCCGCGGCGGCGGCCACCGTACTGGCCTATTTCTACCCCGAAAAGGCAGATTCTATCCTGGGCCTGGCGAAGATGGCTTCACAGTCGCGGCTGGATGCAGGCGTGCAGTTTCCCAGCGATGTAGAAGCCGGGTGGCAATTAGGGGAACAGGTGGCCCAGCAAATCATTGAAAAAGCAAAGGCCGATGGATCGGCTAACAAGTGGGATGGTACCATGAACAGGGACCCGAAAAAATGGACGGGGCCTTATCCCCTGGGCATTACAGCCAAAGACTGGTCGCCCATGATCCTGCGTACGGCCAACCAGTTCAGGCCACCGGCGCCGCCCGATTTTGAAAAGGAAATGAAGGAGCTGAAGGAATTCAAGCAAACCCCCAAAACAACCTACCAGGCCCTTTACTGGGCCAATACCGGGGAGCTGTGGACAGAACAGGCCAACCAGAAACTATTTGAGTACCGGATGATGGATGATGCGCCAACGGCTGCCCGTGTGTATGCCGTATTGACTTCGGCTTACCACGACATGGCCATTGCCATTATGGATGCTAAATATGCCTACTGGGGCATCCGGCCTGCCCAGTACGACAGTACCTTCAAACCGCTTATTGCCACGCCGCCTTTCCCCGGTTATCCCTCAGGACACGCCGCCGGCGCGGCTACTTCCAGCGCTATTCTTTCTTATTTTTTTCCTGCCGATGCCCAACAGTTTCAGCAACTGGCGCAGGATTGTGCGGATTCCCGGTTTTATGCCGGCATCCACTTTCGCACCGATAACGAAACCGGCCTGAAGATGGGCTATGAACTGGGAAAATTTATTGTTTCGGAATGGCTGAAAGATTAGCGCTACGCTTACAAGGGGATTGCAACCAACGACGGCGGTGTAGGTGTTGGCTCCTGTTCCCGGGTAAGAAACAGTGAAGAGGAAGCATAAAAGCAGACGGTCCGTCCTGCCTGTTGTGAATAATCCATGTGTAAACAATGCTTTGAGGAAAAGCAAAGCCCCGGTTTGTACCCGGGGCTTTTTTTCTACCCGTGTTCAGATGCTGTAAGGAATGAAAAACAGGCACGACTCTTTCATTCAGTAAGCTGTTGCTCCGTTCCTTGCACAAGACGGGGAGAGCCCGGGCATCTTCAAAAACTATGGTAGGGAAACTCGATGAAAAGATCATTCTCCAGGCCCTGGAATGGAGTTATGGAAAAGCGATCACCGGCGCCGGTGTGTTGGGCAGTGCCTATGACCTGGCAGAAGATTACCGTAAAAAGAGCCGGAGCAACCAGGAGGCGGTGACGACCCTGATCAACTGGCAAACGGCCAAATGCGCTACCACCGGTTTTTTGACCGGTATGGGCGGTGTGATTACCCTGCCCCTGTCTATCCCCGCCAATATTGCTTCGGTGCTCCTGTTCCAGCTCCAGATGATTGCTGCCATTGCGGTCATTGGTGGTCATGATCCCCGGAGCGACCAGGTTCGTTCGCTGGCCTTTATCTGCCTGACAGGCAATGCGGCTGCGGACCTGCTGAAAAAGCTGGGTGTACGGGTGGGCGAAAAAACGGCCCTGCTGGCCATGGAAGCCATCGGCACGCAGGTGGCCGCCAAGGTAAACAACCTGGTAGGGCTTCGGCTGCTGACACGATTTGGCAAAACCGGTGTGTTTAATTTCAGCAAGGCGGTTCCTGTTGTAGGCGGTATTGTTTGCGGCAGTGTGGACGCGGTAACAACAAGGATCATTGGGAAAACGGCAGCAAAGTATTTTGTGGGAATGGATGGGTAAATGTGCCCGGAAGAGAGACAGCGCTCAGCTTTTGCCGCGGAGAAGAAGAGGAGCAAAGGGTTTCGCAGAGCGGTTTTTTATTTGGCACAAGTCCCCCTGGTCATCCGGTTTTATGCCGGATACCTTTACTAAACCTTTACTATCTATTTAGTATCTCTTTACTTTCTATTTACCATCCTGCAGGTGTCTTGTACTGTCTTGTACGAAAAAAACTTTACACTTTACGGCTGTTATTACAGCTATCGCCTGACAATCGGAATCAGCCGGTTTGAGAATGGCCGGAAAGAGGGAGGGGCAGCTGGCGTTTTTTATACACTCATCATACACTCGCTATGCTTTCGCTGTGCTTCAGCTATAGGGAAGCCACACCGCTGCCGCCGGCTTGTTGTTGGTTGATGGGTCTGCAGGAGAACATCATCTACGCCTCCTCTTTTCTATGCCGCATCCATCATTTTTCTCACCCATCCGGCTCACCTGCTTTATACCGTCTTTTTTACAACCCATAGACAAATTTTGTCGCCTCAGGAAGGATGCTGTTTTTCCCTCTATGGTGATAGCCGATTTTTGAACCCGAATCAGAAAAGCACACGGTATCACCTGCCCTTTCGTATGCATAAACAACTGGAAATCTCCCTTGTTACGGTCCTGTTTATTTCCGCTACGATCGCAAAATCCGTGCAGCGCACCTGGCGAAATGGACACGCATAAAAACGAAACCAATAAAACACGTTACACCATGATCATGAAAAAAAGATGGAACGCTCTGGCCTCTTTACTGGCCCTTTTTTGTTCGGCCTTAACCGTAGCCGGCTGTTCTAAAAACAACAGCACAGAAGGCCCGGAAGATGGGCAGTACCAGCTGCCAAATGTACCGGCCGCCACGGCTATCAGTGATGAATTTGTAGGGACCTGGTACCCTACCATTACCCTGGATCACCCGCTTAGCGAGGACTGGGAGAATAAAACCTTTGTGGGCAGCGAAGGCTTTGCCGATTACCGTACGATGGTTTTTACGGCCGACGGTAAAAATTCGATTGAGTACAAAGCCAACCTGGCCAACGGCGTGGGGTATTTTTATAAATATGTCGGGAACCTGGTGCAGGAAGGCAATACCCTCCGCTTTTATCCCACACATGGTTTTTTACGCATTCACCGCAATGGTGCTATTACCACCGACAGACGAATGACCAAGTCGGATTTTGCCAACAGCCCTTCTTTTCACAGTGTACTCACCAATTGCCAGGTCAGCACCAATGGCGGCATTACCAATCTCACCGGCCGGCGTGAAATGGATGTATCGTACCGGAAAGTGGGCGGCAGCGGTAATGGCGGCGGTGGCAGCACACCGGGCGGACCTTACGCCACACCACCCAGCAGCGGCACGTATGTAAAAATTGGTGCCCAATACTATCCTACGGTAACCATAGGGGCCCAAGAATGGATGGCGGTTAACTATGCAGGCCCTTCTCCCTTAGCCGAAGGTTCTGTTTCAGGCTATACCGCACTGGAAGACGGCAAGTACTACTCCTGGCAGGATGCGGTGGCCGTAGCCGGTTCAGCAGCCGTTCCGGCCGGCTGGCGGTTGCCGACCAAAGAGGATTTTATTGCCTTGCTGGCCTCCCAAGGTGTAACGATAGACGATTGGGGCTATACGGCAACGGTAGAGCTGAACGATGGCACTGCCGGTGCACAAAAGCTTTACCGGTTATTGGCGAATTCGCGTTGGGCCGGCAGGGCCGATAACGGCGGTAGCGCCTCGGTCAATGCCACGGGTTTTGGGGCGGTTCCGGCCGACTTCAAGAACACACTGGGCGGAGGAATGAATGGCTATAATGCGAATTGTTATCTATGGACAGGCACCACATATGCCGACAACAGCAGCCAGGCCTGGAACTTTGGTATCCGGCGGTTCTCAAACAGCATTACCGCCAACCTGGATCCTATCAACAAAGGCGGAAGCTCTGTTATACTCTATCCTTTTCGGTTGGTGAGAAACAAATAATAAATGAGGCTTCCTGTAAAAGGCCCTGCTGTTGTAGCAGGGCTTTTTGTTTTTGGCTCCTGTATATCTTTTTGGATGGAGCTGTTCGTAAGTCGCTTTGAATGACAAGGCCGGAGGTGGAAACGCAGCAGTGAAGTATTTTGTGGGGGTGTGACTAACTGTTGCTTTTACCGCAGAGAAAAGGAGGAGCAGAGGGTTTCGCAGAGAGACAAATTAAATTTGGCGCAAGTGCCACTTGTATATGCTGTTTCTGTCAAAAACCTTTACCATCAATTTAGCATCCACAGGAAGGTTGCGAGTGTCTTGCACGGAAACGACCTTACTTTTTGAGCAGTTCATTCGGACTTGTCTTGCCACTGCCATTGACGGTTACTGAGCACCGGCTGCGACAGCATGAATCCTGGTGCGGTATGAGATTTCATACACTCTTCATACACTCGCTATGCTTTAGCTATGCTTCAGCTATACTTCTGCTCTGGCTGTGGCAGGTTGCAGGCAAGCCGGGTATTGGGCAAGGTTGCCCAGGCGTTGGCAGGAGGTTGACCAGGGGTGGATAGCGCTTTTCCCTGAAGGCAGAAGGAAAGCAGAACGAAGGATGGAGGGAGGCTGGAGGTCAAGGTTGAGGGTGAGGGTGAGGGTGAGGTTAAGGCTAAGATTGAGGTTGAGGTTGAGCAAGGGAGGTTGACGTGGGGAAGAAGAGGTTTTTACAGGCAGCGTCAATGTGTTTGCTTTTCCAAACACGAAGAATTATTTACTCTCACTCACAAAGTGCCTGTGCGATGGCACGCAGATTACGGATTCGTGGGATGTGCTTTGGTGGGTTCTGCGACAGCGGCGGCACCCTCTTTCTTGAAGAGGGCCTGGATGCGGTGGACTTTTTCTGCGAGTTGGGCCAGTTCGGCCGGGGTGATGGCGTAATCTCCTGTGTAGCGGGAATCGATATAGGCTTTTTGAAGCAGGGAGAAAAGCTTTTTATCCCCTTCGCTTCGCCCCGGAAAGCGTAATGCCAGTTGCGGGCAAGTGTGCACCGTGGTGAAGAATTGGCAGAAAAGGAAAACTGCCGTTATCCGGAAAGAAAAAACCGGGAACCCCTTTGCTTTTCACCCGGGGCTCCTGCTTTCGGCAACTCCTTGGCCTGCACCTATTGCAGGATTTATGGGGTATAGATGTGCGTTAGTCGTGTTCTCTTGAAACTCCGGTGAACACTATCGATGCAAAAACGAATTTGAGGCGTTGCGGAAAATCGCTACCTTTAGTATCACACAGCTACCGCCCCCGAATCCCACCTTTGCGGTCCGTATCAACGCTATCCCTGGCTTTTAAACACCTGCTATGAAGAAAACGATACAATCTTTCCTGCAGTGTCTTTTGCTGACGCCTTGCCTTTCGCAAACGGTTGGCGAGGAGGTCCGGTTCCTTACCCGCCAGCAGGCCCTCTACTCTGGTGTGGTTACCGAAGTGACAACGGATACATTTCTGGTGACGTTTCCCCCACTTGAAACCTCTCTTTCCTTTGCTACAGGGCAATACCCGGGCGAGAGCAAACAGTTCCGCAACAAACCCGGAAAAGAAGTTACGGAGCTTGGCGATGCTGTGGAGAACCGGTTGAAACAGGCCGCCGTGAAGATTATCGATCAATGGCTTCAGCAGTACAGTTTTCCGGAGAGCAGCGTTAACCGCTGTTGCTTCCGGTTTGCTGAACTTGAGGGCTGCAGTTTATACCTGTTCTATACCTCGAAAGGCTATGATTTTGTCAGCACGGATTATTACATTGTAAAGATCGACCTGGCCGGGTCTCCCGGGCAGAATCCATTCAGTTCTGCAGGCCTGGCGGAGAACGTAAAATCCAACAACCATCGTCCCATTGTAGAAATTTCCAAACACGTGGACGGTGCCGTTTACGACGAAAATGAATTCCGGAACAAGGCCGACTGGAACAACCAGCCACAATACATGGACGCTCTTCAATTCTGCTTTGTAGATGAACGGAAACCCCTTTTTCAGCAATCCCTGGAACAGGTACGGAAAGCATTCGACTTCCTGTATCAATCCTGCCAGAAAGGGAAACGGTGATAGCTATTGCATGCGAAAGCATAAGGACTCCCCTCTTCCTTTTGTAAACCAGGTGTTTGCTGATTGCAATGTTCGTTACCGGATGTTGGTAGCCGTAAGAACCGGGTTAGGGATACTTGTTGTTACCTGCCAGGGGTAATAGAATTGGTCAATGTGTGGTGCTTTCGACTTTTGGCATTGCCCCAAAAGTCGGCAAAAAGGCTAGGCAAAAACAAACGCTCCGCTGTTTTTGCCCCGCCAGCGCACAAGGGGCAGTCATTACAGGTTGCTGTTATTCTATATTTCATAATTATTGTCTTTATTGCGGTCTGTACAACCGGTGGCGAAGGGTTACAGTAGTCTGTGCCTATAGCGGTAAGAAGCGTTAGGCGCTGTATTCCGCTTTGCTTTTTCTACAGCAGGTTGACACTGAATGTTCATGCGGAATAAGGCGCTGATAGAAGGGGATTAGGGCTAGGATTTGGTGTTTGGTGCCAGGTGTTTGGGGTTGAGGGCTTGTCGTTGCTCTCCTGTCGATTAGGGGGTAAACAGGGATGGACAAACGAAAACAAACGCTGAGACCTCAGACGTCTATTCCCACCGGGAGGGGAACAAGTGCCGAGCGATAAAAGACAAGTGACGGGGGTAGGTTTTTCGACACACCATACATACCCGAAACGCTAAAAGCAGCAAAGGACCCACCCCTGAATTTCTCACCGTACGGTTACCCAAAAACTGCTCCCCTCCCCGGAGGGAATGGTTCACTCTGAATTACCCTTTTACCTGGTGATTAAAAGCAGCTTGTACAAACCGGAATATAAAAAACGGTGGGTATGAAATTGCCGGAAGTCCATCAAACTGCATTAAGAGGATTATGCCCATGAAAGAAGGGTTGCCGTTGGCGCCAATGCCTTGTTGGTGCTGCCCCGGGCACCAAGGCTCACCGGAACAGCAACCACCGCAAAACGCCGCATGCACCAGACGTGAGACCTAGAGCAGAAACCCGTTTTCTACCGGGTACGGTGGCGGGACATTGTCTTCGTCCAGCATCTCCCGCAGGTCGATTTCAATGGTACGGGAAATGGAAGAAATAGGCACGTCGTTGTAGGCCCCTTCGAAAGGGTTTTCGGAGTAATCGCCTATCCGGTCTACCAAAAAATACAGCCAGATGATCACCGTGGAAAACGGTATCGTGAGCCAGTAATGCACGGAACGCGACTGTTCGAATATATCCAGCAGGCCAAAGGGGATGAGGGCACAAAAAATATACATGATCCACAAACCGGTGGAGGCATACTGCCGCGGGAAGGGAAAGTTTTTGATACGCTCCGTCATCCCCTGCAGGTCGTACAGGTTGGCGATGCGTTCATGCAGCCACACCTCCTTGTATTCCGTTAGCTGGCCGCTGTTGGCCAGCCGTTCGATTTCCAGGCTTTGGGCCTTCAGCAGGTGGGTGGGAATGTTCGTGTATTTTTTGATAGCGGCAAATTCGGCTTCTGACAGGTAGTTTGCTATTTCGGCGTCCATGCCGTCCCGCAGCTCCTGCCGGAATTTGGGAGCAAACACCAGCATGTCGATGTCGCCATTGTGCTCCCAGGTTCGTCCTTTGCGCATCGTGTGCTTCAGGGCCAGCAGCCAGGCCAGGTGGCGGTGCACGACCGCTTTTTTCCATTCCCGGCTGGTGCCCTGCCCCGGCAGGGTTAGTACAGCCGTGGCAAACGTGCGGCTTTCATTGATAATGCGTCCCCAAATTTTGCGGGCTTCCCAGGTACGGTCGTAGGAACTATTGTTTTTAAAGCTCAGGAAAAACGCCACCGCGATACCAATGACCGAAATGGGTTGCCAGGGCAGGCTGAACGGAATGTGCGTGATTTCGTATACCACGATAACGGCGGCGGAATAAAGCAATCCGTACAGCAGGGAGTAGCGGGACCAACGGATGGTCATATAAAGACTGTAATAACGTTTTACGTACATCCTGTTCAGGTTTTTGATTGCGTGAACGGTTGCGGACGGAGGCCGTTGCCGGAACGGTTGACATAGAAATAAAAGCGAATATAAAAGGGCGGCGGCAGGTGAGCAAAAACAAGCAGGCGGCCACCGCCTACCGACGGGAAAAGGGTCTCCTCTCAACCGAAACAGGGGCAGCTTCCGTCGCCCGGATTCCGGTTGACCGGCGGGGGTACTGCCCCTGGCCTACCACCGCACAAGCCATTGGCAGACGATCCTGCCGGGGAGGAGATGGTGCCTAAAGGACCGGCCTCTTTGCTTTCGGTACCAACGCCACGCATCACCACATAAGAACAGGGCGCAAACAGGAAAAGTTCACAGACGCAAATCCGCAACCTACAACAATCCTCCCCTCCGCCGGAGGGGAGCTGGTGAGAAAGGGTTATGCGGAAGAGGATCCAAGGGTGGTTTTCCCCGGCGGTCATCATCGGGAGAAGAAGCTGTGCCGGGTGGTGGATGGTGAGAGGCAAGTTGCTATTGCTGCATGGTATCCGGGCCTTGCTGGCGCAAATGCCCCTGCCGGGACCTATTTATGCTGTTTTTACGTACTCCCCCTTTCCTATGTATTTACCATCTCGGGGGAGATAACTGCCGCGAGTAGATTTCATACACTCGTCATACACTCTCTATGCCTTTACCTGGCCTTTCCTGCGCAGGCAATAGGGTGTCGTTAGCGTTCTGCCAGGGACGTGGGTGGCGTTTACCGGGAGGAAGTGCGGGGTATTTCTTTCGTTTGTCCGCTATAACTCCGGTATAAGTCCCGTATAACTCTGCTATAACTCCCGTGTATGTCCAGTACGGATAATGGATGACAGTATTTGGTTTTGTATGGATGCTGGCTTATGGTGAATCTCATGCACTCTTCATACACTCGTTATGCTTTTGCCAAAGGGTTGCTCAGCTTCTGCAATCAGGAGGCAAGAGGCGTTTGTGGGGCGTTGGCAGGATGTTGATCAAACGTTGTTAGCGTTTTGCCCCGCAGGTAAAACGAAAGCGGAATGAAGCTTGAAGGGAGGAAGATAGCAGGTTGAGGTTGAGACATTACAAGGGTATTCAAGAATGGGTGTTATTTGGTGTTTTCCACCTTTTGTCTTCGACACAAAAGGTGGAGCCAAAAAGTCAAGGAAAAGGCAACTGCTCCGCTGCCTTTTCCGGGCCAGCGCACAAGTTCCTTTCCTGCTGGTCGTGGTCATTCTTTTCTGTGTTGTCCTTCTTTTTCTGTGCGGTCTGCACGACTGGTTGCAAGTATCTTCTGGTGCAGTCGGCTGAAGGTATAACATGCTGCAGGCGCTCTATGGCGCCTGTGGCAGGTACAGTCTTTCCTGCAGGTGCAGGTGGCGCCATAAGGCGCTGGACGAGGGGGTTGAAGGGTAAGGAAGAGGTTAAGGTTAAGATTGAGGAGTTATTAAGTTATTGAGTTATTGCGTTATTGGGAAGGAGGGGTTTTTACAGGCAGTTGTTAATGTACTTGCTTTACCGAACACAAAGAATGTTTTAGTTCCACTCACCATTCACAAAAGTGCCTGTGATGGCCCGCAGGTCAGGGGTGGGCGGGAGATTCTTTGGTGAGTTGTGCGGCTGTGGCGGCTCCCTGTTTTTTGAAAAGGGCCTGGATGCGGTGGACCTTTTCTTCGAGTTGGGCCAGTTCGGCGGCGGTGATGGTGTATTCTTCCTTATAACGGGAGTCGATGTAGGCTTTCCGGAGCAGGGAGAAGATCTTTTTATCCCCTTCGCTTTGCCTGGGGAAGAGTGCTGCCAGCTGGGGGCAAATGAGCATGCCGTAGCGTAACAGTTTATCGATGGAGTGGGTATGGGGCCGGTAACCGGTACCGATCATGAGCAGGGTGCGCAGGGCCTGTTCGGCGGCCTGGTGGAGCATGAAAGCGGCCATGCCGTATTCTTTTCTTAGCCGGTAGAGGTCCGCTCCGGTCAGGAAGGCCTCTACCCTGTCGGCGGCCTGGGTGTAGAGTGCGCTGGCTTCTGCCTTCCGCTGTTCTTTATTGGCTGGCGCCGGGATGGGCAGCAGGAAGGTTTCGGACTTGTAAAGCAGGCTGGCCTTGCGGAGAACGGTGGTGGCGAACTGTTGGCCCTCTCCTGCCAGCCTAACAAAGGCGGTGGTGCTGAGAACCATGACGGTGAGGGGCACGATATATTGGCTACTGTTCTCCAGCTTGTCCTGCACGCAAGCCGCGGTGTGTTCGTCGTCCTTTTCGACCAGCAAAAGCAGGTAGTAATGGGAAGGGTAGGAAGCGGTGATGCCGCTGTCTAAAAAGATGCTGGTGGTGTTGCGGCTCGCCTGCTCCCTGCCCAGCAGAAAGACAGCCTCGGGGCTGACGCGGCCCCGGATAAAGGCTATGAGGTTTTCCGTTTCACCAGCGTAACTGTTTTTACCTGAGGGGCTGTATAAAGATGCCATCATTTGCCAATCGTTGTTTTTGTTCCTGTTTGTTCGGCCCTATCGTTTTTCCTTCCAGGGCGGCTCAAGGCAGCAGCTTTTTGACCAGTTCGATATCCACTTCGGTGTCCTCGGCCTGAAAGGCCAGTTCGGAGAGCAGGCCTTCCCGCTTTTTTGCATCCCGTTCGGCGGCGAGCTTTTGCAGGACCGTTTTGAAGGCTTCGTTTCGTTTTTCGGCCGCGATAAAAAAGCGGCGGAAAACGTCGACCAGTTCGGGGTTGTAGGTATGGTGGTGCGAGATGAGGCTTTGGCCGTTGAAGTGATGAATGTTGAGAATCATGTTATGAAGGTTTGGGGTTTGGGTTTTGGCGTTAGGGGTTTGGGTGTGCTGTGCATACTTTCCTGCGTTTATGCCGCTTTTTGCCCCCCTGTTTATTCCTGAGCAGGGAGACGGCTTCGAGGAGCAGGGTGGTGTATTCGTAAAAGAAAAAGAGGTTGTGGCGGTCGATGCCCTTTTCCAGCTTGTCCATCTGCTCGGAGGTGAGGGTGCCGACCAGCATTTGCCAGAGATCCTGCCGCCATTCTTCGCGGTTGAAGAAGGTGAAGTAGTCATGGATGATGGCCCAGGCGGCGGCTTTGCTCTCTTCCTGGTGGAGATTTCTTTGGAAGGAGATAAGTTTTTCTGGTAAAGCGCTCATGTGATTATTTTTAATTCACACTATAAATATATGTAGTATTAATTAAAATAATAGTAGTTAAAGTATAAATATTTGTAGTTTGATGTAAATTAATACTATCTATAGCAGGAAATAGGTTGTTATATATTGCGTTTAAGAGCTAGTAAGCATGCCAAAACGCAACCTCAATCGAATCAAAGCAGTCCTTGCAGAAAAGAACGTAACAAACCGTGAATTGGCAATTCAACTTGGTAAAACAGAAACCTCAATTTCGAGGTGGTGCACCAATGATATGCAGCCGTCGGTTGAGACATTGTATGAGATTGCCAAAATTTTGGACGTTGATATTAGGGAGTTGCTGGTCTCAACAAAGTAGCATAATCAGGGAAGCCTACGATTTGGTCACTTGAAGCAATTTTAAAACTATACTAAGAGCTACAGCAATAAAAAAGCCGGCTTTCTCGTACATGACAAAAGAATATGTGAGAAAACTAAAGGCAAAATAAGTTCAAAATAACAGTCGAATTGGATAATGAGAGCACAATACTCCGGTATATTTAATTACAATCTGTATTAACCAAAACAAAAACCCAAAACCAAATGCATGTAGCTTTTAAAGCAAATTTTTTTAACGAAGTCATTCATAGTTAAGTTTCATCAGCTTTGCATTTTTATTTTCAAACATGTTTCCAAATGAACGCAATAGGCAATATTATTTGGTTAATTTTCGGCGGTCTATTTTCCGCGTTAGGTTATATTATTGGCGGCTTTGTACTTTGCTGCACCATCATCGGCATACCATTCGGCCTTCAATGCTTTAAACTTGCTGGTTTCATTCTTTGGCCCTTTGGACGTATGGCGGTGAGTACCGCTACCAGCGGTGGTTGTCTGGCACTTTTCCTGAATATTTTATGGATTCTCTGCGGCGGTATATGGATCGCTATTGGGCACATCATTTTCGGATTGTTTTTGCTAATCACGATCATTGGAATACCCTTTGCCCGTCAGCATTTTAAGCTGGTAGAAGTCTCGTTGATGCCGTTTGGGAAAGTGATTGTAGACAGATGAAAATTTACTCTTTCTTCAGGTCTTTCCTAAAATTGTTACCTACAACAGACACTTGACGCCGTTACCATTCATACAAAATCAAATCTATAAGCGATCCAGCATTCACGACATGTATGGAGGTAATCGCCAGGCGGGTATCTCCGTAGCCGCCAATTTCCCTTTCATCTTTATCTTCTCGTTGCAATCTGGCCACCAGCATGGTTATAAAGATCAATGGGAAAATGAGAACATCTTTTCTTACACTGGTGAAGGCCAAACTGGTGATATGCAGTTTGTAAGAGGGAATCTTTCGCTGCGGGATCACATGAAGCTTGGTAAGCGTATCTTTCTTTTCACAGAAGCCCAGCGCAGCTTTGTGAAGTTTGAGGCAGAACTCGAATTAGTTGATGTTGATTTTTATGTTGGCAAAGACAGGGAGGGAGGAGATAGAACTGCTATTAATTTTTTTTTTAAACGAGCTGGCAAGAATTTGGATTACTTGGTTGACCAACCCATGGCTGCAAGCTGGGCTGAAGCAGAAGCAAACCCTTATATCAGAGACATTCCCAATGAAACTGAGCGAAAAGGCTTGGTGACTTCTCGAGTAGGTCAGGGTGCTTATCGAAAAAGTATTTTGTTCCGGTGGAACTACAAATGTGCAGTCACAAGTTATTCTAGATCTGATGTCTTAATTGCCTCTCATATTGTTCCCTGGAAAAATGCAAACAACGAAGAGCGGCTGGACGTAGCCAATGGCATTTTGTTGTCGCCGACTTATGACGCCTTGTTTGACAGGAATCTAATTAGCTTTGAAAATAATGGCAAGATTATTCTTTCAAATACTTTTTCACAGACAAAGTATGATCAATTAGGTGTTACCGGGAAGGAACAAATTCACCAATTTTCAGCTGACAATTATAACTATTTGGATAGGCATCGAGAAATGCTAAAATAGTTGAAAGATACTTTAAGGGGTAGTTTACACGCTGTTTACTATAGCTGTAAATAGAGGCACTTCTATACCCTTGCTATCCGTAGTGTTCCTCAAACTCTAAACTTGCTGGCGCCGGGCTACCGCATCGGCTGGATCCTGCCCGGCCGCTTTGGTGTCGAAGTGAAAAAGCTCAAACGCATCCAGAGCATCAGCAGCCCCACGCTAACGCAGGCCGCTATGGCCCACTTCCTGCAAAATGGCCGTTACGATTTTCACCTCAAAGCCCTGCGCAAGGCCCTGCACACCCAGTGCCTGCGCTACAGCCAGAGCCTCCTTTCCCATTTCCCGGCCGACGCCCCGCTTTCCCGTCCCGAGGGTGGATTTGTGTTGTGGGTGGAGCTGAACCCCGCGGTGGATGTGTTTACCCTAAGGGCCGACGCCATGGCGCAGCACATTGCCATTGTGCCCGGCAAAATCGTTGAGGCTTCCTGCAAGCCCTCGCAATGCCTGCTTATCCTCTTTGGCAAACCCTGGAACGACGATATGGACTGGGGCCTCAAACTGCTGGGCGATTTGGTGAAGAAGCAGTTGAAGTAGTGCGCTGTGTCACGTAAAAAAAAGGACGGCACATCCCCTCCTTGGAGGGGCGGAAGACTGTACCACTAAAAGGCTGACTGAAAGGGGTGGGTTATGAAGTTTTATTTTTTTGGGACCAGCAGCAGTACTACTATTGATCGTCTGTTGCGTCGCACTCTTGTACGTTCGGGAAGTCTATTGAGCGACCTTTATTTTTTATTTGCTGAAACAAAGCAAATAACATCGATTTGACAGAGTAAGTATTTAGGGTTTCAGTTTTTGTGCACTCTCATATGTTTGTATGATCCGCTGAAAAGAATCGATTTTGTTAGCTAACAAATTAATTTCAGATTTCACGTTTTTATACGTTGAATCAGTTTTTATCTCTTCAGACTTTATTTTATAACCTAGATCAACCGCCTCCTTTAACTTATTTGAGTCAGTACAAAATTTTACAGTGAGGGCAATCATTAGTGTTAAGATTGCCAATACAGCCCATTCAATTTTCGTTTTCATGTGCTTGACATCGTCTATTCGTGAGCTAAGCACATTTGGTGAAGCTATTTCACCTTGACTAAGAGCTTCCACAGGTTCATTAGGGATATTGGCCTGCTTTGAGTGCCCTCCAATGTAATCTTGTGTTTCATTTAGATCAGCAAACCAAATTGGGAAGTATCCTGTACCTCGACTTAAAACAATTGTTGCAGGTCCAGCATTATAAACAGAAAAAAGCAGTTTTCCCTCAAACCCGGGATCAACGTGAAAACCTGATACGTTTACCAAGCCTTTGAATTTAACGCCTGCTTTTATCGAAATAAATGCAATCTTATTCTTCGGAATTTTTACTATTTCCTCTGTAAGAAGTAATGCGAACTGTCCAGGTTCTATATGAATTTTCTGTCCGGCATTTAAAGATTTTACTGATCGAGGCTTTGTATCGGTTTGAAATACTTGATCTCCGAGCGACAACTCATAAGCTCCATTTTTAATTCGCTTAAGATCGAGTGGTTCAATAGCCTTTGTTCTTTCCAAAAGTTCAGTAAGACTTTGCGTACCTGCGAATGCCATAGAAATAATATTATAAATTTTTGTTTGTAAGATTTTCCTACATATATTTGTAGGAAATTCATACATATGATTAATCTAGACGGTGCTTTAGTAGAAGCAAAAATCATAAAAGCTGTTGAAGAAATTAAACATAAGTTGAAGCTTGACGCCGTAACAGTGGACACTGAGCTTTGCCCGGGGAAGTTTATAAGCAGCCAAATTTTAGTTACACTCATTGGGCGTCTGGCTGACGCCTTGGAAGTAAAGATTCCTGACAACTGTTACATCTTCCTTGATAAAAAAACTCTAAAGCAATTAACAATTAAAGAATCTGCTCAAAAACTTATAAACGAAGCTCAATATGAAAAATAGCAACTCAAGCCAAGATCGGGAGAAAATTGCCGCCCGACTGAAAGAAGCACGAACACTAGCTGGCCTTTCACAAGAACAAGCCGCCAAAAAGCTAGGAATACCGCGGCCAGCTATATCAGAAATAGAATCAGGTAATAGAAAAGTAAGTGCAGAAGAAATCATTCAGTTTGCAACCCTATACCAAGTAGATAGCAACTGGCTCTTACTACAAGAATCCGAAAATGAGCAGTACAAATTCGCAGCAAGGGAACTTAGTAAACTAAGTAAAGATGATATGCAAAAGCTGCTTGATTTATTAAAAATCCTCCCAAAGTAATAAGGATGAATCCACTTTTTAGAAAAGCCCTTCTAAAGGCTGACGAGGTTCGAATGCAATTAGGCTTAGATATGTTTGAACCGGTTAATATTTTTGACTCCTGCGTTAATCTTGGATTAACATTGCGGTTCGTGGATATAAATATGGAGGGGATGTACTTAGTGCAGGAAGATGAAAGTCATCCAACTATTGTAATATCAAGCTTGCGTCCCCTTCCAAGAAGATGCTACACATGTGCACATGAACTAGGACATCATGTTTTCAAGCACGGCTCCAAAATAGATGGTTTGCTGGATGCTGACGAACCATCAACCTCAAATGACACCGAAGAGTTGTTAGTAGATTCATTCGCAGGTGCATTGTTGATGCCGATAGCCGGTATTCAGGCAGAGTTTGCGAAAAGAAACTGGAAAGCCCAAGCCGCCACACCAATTGAATTCTATACAATCAGTTCAATTTTTGGTACAGGCTACCAAACTTTAATTATTCATTGCCGAGCAAATAGGATAATAAGCGATGCCAAAGCGACTAGTTTACTGAAAGCTAAACCTGCCAAGCTATTTAAAGAGATATTCCGGTCGGATGTAGATACTGCTTTTTTCAAAATAATTGATGGCAAGTCTGAAATAAGTCTCGTTGACTTAGAGGTTTCAAATTATGTAGTCCTACCATCAAATTTTGTTGTTGAAGGCAATCATCTAGAAAAAATCGAAGATACTTCTATAGGTTCCGGTTATATAGCAACTAAGTCCGGAATAGTTCGAGTATGTTCAAATGATAACGCAGTCGGCTGTTTTATAAGAATACAAAACTACCGCTACACTGGACTCGCGGAAAATCGTCATCTGGAAAACGAAATAGATTAAACATGAATACACGTCCACTATTATTAGAAGGGGAAAACTTATCTGATGTTTGGCTGAAAGTATTAGAAAGTACACTTGAAAATTCACCTCATGAGATAACTCCATTAATAGTTACTCTTACTGACTTTAAAGAGAGTTCAACAATCCGAGAAACGTTAGATGCGCATTTGCAAAGTAATCGACTGGCTTCGATTCAAACAGTTTCCGAAACAATTTTTCCAGAATCTCTATTTCAGTTTCTAGGGAAAGATCGACTAGAACTTTATAAAGAATATCTTAAGAACTTAACTCGGATAAAGCGGATAGATTCAAGCAACCGTAACGGAACATATTTTGAAAGATTAATTGCGTTTGACGGGAACGAGAAAAAAATAAATCAATTAGAAATTATTATTTCATCATTGCAAAATCAAAATATCAAGCGCCGTTCCAAGCTCCAAGCATCGGTTTTCGACCCACGTAAAGACCATACAAATAGACCTTTTCAAGGTTTTCCTTGTTTACAACATATCACGTTCTATAGATCAAGCAATGGTGGCCTTGTGATGAATAGCTTTTATGCTATACAGTATTTATATCGCCGTGCTTATGGGAATTGGTTGGGGCTAATCAACCTTGGAAGGTTTGTTGCAAACGAACTACAAATAGAGTTAGAGAGATTTAATTGTTACGTTGGAATCGAACACTTAGATCATCTGTCAAAAGGTGATGCCCAAGACTTAATAATTAAGTTACAGAAGTAGCTAAAATTATCTTTGACAAATTGCTCATAGACTAATCAATTGAAAAGTGACACTTAAAACGAAAAACAGTACCGTAAATTCTACGTTAACAATCCATAACCCTTTATCTCCAGCTAAAACCACAGAGGTTTACGACAGCTACTGGAAGTTCGCAGTAATTCGCCAAGAAGCGTTTTTTAATAGAATAGAAGGAAAGCCATACCCATGGAGTTCTGATCCTATTCTGAATAAATTTAAATTTACAAATGCATATCGTGCAGCAGATAGAGTAAGTCAGTACTTAATCAAACACGTTATCTATAACGAGTGTCTGCCGAATTCACCTAAAGAAATCCTGTTTCGAATCTTGTTGTTTAAACTATTCAACAAAATTGAAACATGGGAACTGCTTTCTTCAAAAATCGGCCCTCTAACGTTTGACGACTATGATTTCAATAAGTATGATAGTATTCTCACAAAAGCTATTGCTAATGGAAGAAGAATATATTCCGCTGCTTACATCATGCCATCTGGAAAATCGTTTTTCGGATTTGAAAGAAAACACACAAATCATCTCAAGTTGATTGAATTGATGTTAAAGCGAGAGACTCATAAAGAGTTAATGGATGCTAAGACTATGCAAGAAGCTTTCGAAATCATTAAGAGTTTTCCAAGCCTAGGTGATTTTTTAGCTTACCAATTACTAATCGATATTAACTACTCACCAGTTGTAAACTTTTCTGAATCCGAATTTGTTGTTCCTGGCCCAGGTGCAAAGGGCGGAATTAGCAAATGTTTCTTAGATACTGGTGGCTTGAGTAATGTTGAAATAATTAAGTTAATGACAGATAGACAAGAAAAAGAGTTTGATCGGCTGGGTTTAACTTTTAAAAACTTGTGGGGAAGAAGGCTGCAACTTATAGATTGCCAAAATTTATTCTGTGAGGTAGATAAATATGCAAGAGTAAAACATCCGGAAATTAAAGGAAACAGTGATCGGTTGAGAATAAAACAAGTCTTTAAGGCTAACTCAAAGACGATTAATTACTGGTTTCCGCCGAAATGGAATATTAATCAAAATATAAAGCCTTCAAAAAATAATTCTCTTTTTGAAGGTCTTTGAATTTGACTATGATCAAATTTTAAAGAAAAAATAATATGGTGATTGGAATTGGATGTGATATTGTTGAACATGCTATAACAGAAACCCTACAATGGCAATCTGATAAGTCAGTGCAGGGGAGAATTTTTTCGCCTGGGGAACTTAGCTTATATGACTCTAGCAAGGCCATTAAGTTTTTGGCGGGAAGATTCGCAGCTAAAGAAGCCGTATTAAAGTGTGTTGGGTTAGGAATGCAAGATGGTATATCCTTGACGGACATTCAAATTACTTCTGACTATGCAGGAAAGCCAATCATTGAGTTGTCGGGGCACATAAAAAAGGTTGCGGACGAAATGGGTATAGGTTCATGGCATATAACCATTACGCATTCGTCCACCTGTTCGATAGCATTCGTGATTGCGGAATCTTAACTTTCTGTATTTTCTAAAAGATCAATATCATCTCCAATGCATATACAAGAATTCGAAGGAATTAATTCTTTTTTAGTTGGTGTCTCACAACTGCTGTTAAATAATGGAGTGGGAAGGGTAACTCGAGGATTCGAAACAGTAGAATTGGATCATCCAATCATTATAAAAATAAAGAACCCACTCGCAAGACTTGTAACTCTGAAAGAAAGAAATTGGAATCATGTGCTTCCTTATGCTGAATCTCTTTGGATCGCATCTGGCCGTAATGATATGGGCATGATTGGCGCATACCTGAAGAAAATGTATGATTTCTCCGATGACAACATTAGTATGCGAGCCGCTTACGGTCCAAGGCTAAGATATTTCAGCGGTGTTCCCAATGATTACAAGAGTGACCTTAATCAAAAGTCAATCAAAGTACACATTGAGAAGATCATAGAAGTTGATCAATTTGCCTTTATTGAGAAAATATTCCAAAGAGATCCATTTACTAGACAAGCCATAATTTCAATAACGGACCCTGCAAAAGATTATTTCGACAATAACTATGATTTAAAAAAGACAAAAGACTTTCCGTGTACTAATAATATACAGTTTATAAGAAGAAATAACCGTTTAGACCTAATTACTCATATGCGATCAAACGATTTCTTTTGGGGCGCATCAGCAGTTAATATTTTCAACTTTACTTTCATACAAGAATATTTTGCAAGAATTCTGGGTTTGGAAGTTGGCAATTACTACCATATTGTAAATAATCTTCACTATTATAAAGATTTTCAGAAAAAAATTGAAACACTAGCAAACCTAACTGAATACAAGGATGACTATTTCGTTTACAAAAAAGATTTTAATAGCCTAGTGGATTTTGATTTGAAGATTACGAGACTAGAAAAATTTGAGGATGATTTGAGAAATTCAGTCGTTAAAAAACTAATCGCATTTGATGACGATTTTTTCGATGATTGGGCGAAAGTTTTATTTTCTTTCCATGTAAAAAAAGAACCGATAAAATTTGCTAATCCAGTTCTGAATGAAATACATCAACAAAAACAACTAAAATCAAATCATTGAGTATTATGGAAGAGAAGTATACATTAGATGAGCAACAATTAAAAAAAATGATGGAGGAGGTTATACAAATCCTGCTCAAAAAAAATGAAGACTACGGTGGCGCAAGCTTTGATCTAGGGCTAAATGGAAATATGGTGCATTTGTGGGATAAAGTAAAAAGGTATAAAACATTAATTGAACGAAAATTATTACAAGGAGAAAGTCCAAACTTCGAAAGTATTCAAGACACCTTAAGAGATATAATTGGATATGCTTTGATTGGATTAGTCATTCTCAAAACTGATGGAGAACAATAGATATTTTGCTTAATAACCAAAGTGATTTTATAATAACAAGCTTGTCAGGTATGACATATTGCTCTTCAAGAAAAAGGATTGCAGGCCTGCTTCTAAGACGTAAGTCCTTCCTTCCATCCCATTTCTCTCCTTCCCACTCCACAAAACACCGTACCTTAATTCTTCATGCTTTCACGTCTTCTCCTTTGCCTGCTGCTTTCATTCACTTGCCTTCTTGCCATTGGCCAGGGAGTAGCTGTCAGCGGAAAAGTCGTAGGCGAAGAAGGCAAACCACTCGCAGCCGCCACCGTTACGCTGCACCGGTCAGCCACGGATTCTTTCAAAACCCTCACCGACAGTGCCGGTATCTTTTCCATTACCACACCCCCTAGGCCTTACCGCCTTCTCATCACCCACGCTGGTTATACCGAGCACAGTTTGGAGAATCCTTCACCCGAAACACTACGCCTCATTCAACTCATTCCATATTCCAAAGCCCTGGATGCCGTGGTGGTAAAAGCAGATCAGCCGCTGGTGGAAGCCGATGCGGGCAGCATAAGCTACAACGTTTCCAAAAGCATGGATGCACCCGGGCTCACGGCCCTGGAAGTGCTGAAAAAAGCACCCGGTGTTTTTGTACTGAACGAAGGCGCCGTTACGCTGCACGGCAAAGGTGGTGTGTTGATCCTGCTGGATGGAAAACAAACCTACCTCTCAGGCCAGGAGCTCACCGACCTGCTGAAGTCCCTACCGGCATCCCACATTCGGTCCATTGAAATCATCGCTAATCCCACCGCCAAATACGACGCCGCCGGTTCGGCAGGCATCATTAACATCAAAACGGCCAAAACGGTGCTGAAAGGTTTCAGCGGCAGCGCCACGGCGGGCATCGCTTACGGTATCAGCCCAAAGCACAACGCCGATTTTTCGGCTAGCTACCGCCGTAACAACCTCTCGCTGTACGGCAGCTACAATCATTTTGTGGGTTATGGCAACTACGTGTATGGCGGCAGCCGGCAGCAGAACCACCGCACCTACAACAGCGCCACCGACGATACCGATAAACGCAGTCGCGGCGGTGCCCGGCTGGGCCTGGACTACAGCCTGGATAAAAAGAGCACCATCGGTATTTTGCTGGCCAGCAATTTTGTTTTTGGCGGTGGCATCACCCGTACGCAAACCGATATCAGCCGGCCGGGCTCCACGCAGCTGGAGCAGGTCCTGTACGCCGACAACGATTACTATTTTCAGCAAACAGCCCGCTACAACCTCAACCTGAATTACCGCTACGAAGACGCGGCGGGAAGGCTCCTGAACGTGGATGCCGATTGGGGCTGGTTCAATAAAAACAACAGCAACCTGCAAAGCAATTTGTACACCGATGCGCAGAAGGTGCCGCTGCTGCAGAACCAGTACCGCATCTTCAACGGCATTGACATCCCGCTGAAAGCGGTGAAGCTGGATTATACGGTGCCGCTTTGGAAAGGTGTGCTGGAAACCGGCGCTAAGTTCTCGTCCATCAGCTCGGGCAATGCCGCGGATTTTTATCATGTAATGCCCCGCGGCGACAGCCTGGATAACCGGCGCTCCAATTCCTTCTCTTTTGGCGAAGACATTACGGCTGCATACGCCAACTACAAAAAAGCGCTGGGCAAATGGTCGGTGCAGGGCGGGCTGCGGATGGAGCAGGCCTCATCTGCCGGCACACTCCATTTTCAAAAGAATGGCAGCGATACGTCGCAGGTGACGAAGAGGGCTCAGCTCAAACTCTTTCCTTCGTTCAGTGTGTCGGTCAAGCCTTCCGCGAACCATAATTATTCGCTGTCGTATTCCAGGCGCATTGATCGTCCGGCTTACCAGGACCTGAACCCGTTTGTGTACCTGCTGGACGAACTATCGTTCTGGCAGGGCAACCCGTTTCTGCAACCGCAGCTAACGCACCGGGCTTCGGTGCAGTGGCTGTACAAGTCATCCACCATCATCGGCCTGCATTTTTCGCATACGGCTGACTACAGCACCCGCATTACCGATACGATTGAGCAGAGCAAGATTGTGATGATTCCGCGGAACCTGGGTGAGCAGCAGAACTGGTCGCTGACGCTGACACAAAACCTGAAGCTGACCAAGTGGTGGGAAGCGAGTTTCAACGGTACGCTGTACCGGCTGAAGAACAAGGTGGCGTTTGATGCCTTCCGGCAATTGAACCTAGAACAAACAGCCGCCCGGCTGAACCTGCAGCAACGGTTTAAGCTGCCGGCCGCTATGGCAGCGGAACTCAGTGCCTATTACAATTCACGGCGGCTGGTTGGGGCCAATGAAATTGTACGGGCTACCAGCCAGGTGGACCTTGCGGTGCAGAAAAATTTCTTGAACAACAAGGCAACGGTGCGGCTGGCCTTCAACGACATGTTTAAGGGCACGGGCACACGGTCGGAGCAGCGGTTTGAAGGCTTTTATTTGAGCAGCTACGGTTATTATGAAACAAGGCAGGTGCGGTTAAATTTTACGTACAAGTTTGCCGATGCGGCTGCGAAGGCACCACGGAACCGCAGTTCGGCGTTGGAGAATGAGAATGGGCGGATCAGGAATTAGCGGATTGTTTTTACTGTATTGCTGCCGCAAGTACCACCCCTGCATCCGTAGTTCCTCAACTCTAAGCTTGCTGGCCCCAGTCTAAGACTCAGGTCCGTCCGTTACATCAGCATCTTGCCAAGCTAAATACAACTGATGGTTCGGGCCGTAGGCCCAAACTACGGCCAGCATTCCGCATGTTGGGTAAGCACCGAATATTTGATTAATCTTTTTGCTGCAGTAGTTCGTCATGCGTTTCTGTTTTGGCCACACGGCCTTTGCTGCGTTTATCGGTGTTAAGGCGAAGCTGTTGTGGGTGCGTCTACCAACAACCCGGCAAGCTTTGACAAAACTGACGAATAACAAATAGATACTTGTACATGGGCAATATATATAAGCCCCCGGTATTATCCGAAGGCTCTCTGTAGTGTGGGGCGGGATGGGACCACCGATAGGAGGATTTTCAACTCTTCGCTTTGCTTACCATTTGCTCATATCAATTCCTTGAGTGATGTTGACAGGCGTTTATGCTTATCGTGGTAATGACGCAAGTCTTGCCTCTTTCTTTTCTGATCCAGGAAGCTGTTCTCTACCTTATCCTGCACAGCTTTTGTTTCCCCAGAAATTTCAACAGCATTTTTTTATCCCGGAACCAATCCTATCCGTTTGCCAAATTCATAGAAGTCGTCGAAGCAATAGCGCCCGTAGGTAGCAAAGCTTGAATGTTCATAGTCTTTCTCATAAAGCTGCCATTTAATCCCATATCGCCGTCTTCGATGTGTATGCGGGTATTGATCAAATCATACCCTGGTGTTAAAGAGGAATAGGAAATATTTTTCCGGATCCTCATCCCGTTTTGTTTTCGGAGATGAGCTGCCTTTAAGGTTGCCAAAAGGGACGCACCTAGTAAGGCAGTGTATTGATACCGGGTAGTTTTGTATCGGTAGCGGCTGTACCAACCCGTATTGAACATAAAGGCTTTGAAGAAAACCCTTTCGGTTGGTTATCCTTTAAAACAATGATGCGGATCCTTCTCCACTTCCAGCAGGAACCGTTGCAGGTTGGCTGTCCACTCCAGCGGCTCATAGCGGCCCCACTTGCCACTGGTCCGCAGCCAGTAAATGTTCCATTGCTTTTTTGTTTCCACCCAGGTGGCCTTGGCGTAGTCGAATTGACAAATGATGGATTTATCGTCCCACTGTGGTCGGATCTCGAACAGGTAAACCGATTGCGCCTCCAACCGCCAGCCAAGGTCAAGCTCCATGCGGATGGCTCCCGGCGGACGATGCCTGGCGAGGTAGTCATCCATCATTGAAGAGATCTGGGAAAGCTGCTCCTGTGTAAATGCCATACGTTTTAAAGATAGTGTGGTCACTGCTTTCAAACAAAGTGCTTTGCGTTGATACAGTTTTTGCGTTCAGCGATAAACTTTCCGTTAGGCCTTGTTTTTCTTTTGCTATGCGAATCTGCCACCGGGTGTTACTTTTTAGGACCCCAAATGCAGGACACATTGTCTACATTTTTCCGGTAAAACATGTATAGAAAAGCCGGATTTTTGCTCACGCAGTTTCAGATATGTATAGAAAACCGATTTTTCTATACAGGAGGTAAACAACATCGGTAAAAATCTCTCCTTTTAACCAATGATGTGGCCTTATTTATATTCTCTTAATTTTTAAAATGTCGTTCACTGCGTTTTACCCGGAAAAGGGGGTTACAAACATTTGTTGAGCCAACTGAAACTGCTATATACAGTTCAAAAACCCTTCAAATTGTCACACATGAATAAAACACATGTCAGAAAACGACTTTTTTGACACATGTTCAGCAAACATTAAAGAAGTAGTTGGGTAACTCTTCGAGGTAAATAAAAGCCCCCGGTCCAATACCGAGGGCTCTTTGTGGTGTGGGGCGGGATCGAACCGCCGACACAAGGATTTTCAGTCCTTTGCTCTACCGACTGAGCTACCGCACCAGCCTTTCCGCGTTAGCGGGCAGCAAAAATAAGGGAAAGGGCGGGATAAAAAAGCAAATGGGGCCAAGAGTTTCTTAAAAAAATTATATGGTGAGTGGCCAGTGGTGAGTTGTGAGTGGGAGAGGCATCAAGGCAACGAGGCAACAGGGCAAAGAGATATAACGAGGAAAACAGGTTAGATGTTTTTTTAAAGAAGCCAGGCAGAGGCAAATAAAAAAGGAGAGCAAGGCTGTTGCCCCCTCTCCTTCCCTATTCTTTATTTCTTATTCGCCTGTTCGCAGTTCCTCACTCACCACTGACCACTCACTAGTTTCCGTACACGCTTAAAAACTTAATGCGCATGATCTTTAACTGCTCCCAGTTGTAGTTGCCGTCCGACAACTCCTGCTGCGCCACTTCCAGCGAAGAGGTTTCGCAGCCTTTGAAATATTCCAGGATCTCTTCCTGCTCGTACTCGTCCAGCATGTCGGAGATGGCATAATCCAGGTTCAACTTGGTGCCCGAAGCGGCGATGGTTTCCATCTCCTCCAGCAGGGAGTCGAGGCGCAGGTCCTTGTTTTTGGCAATCATCTCCAGCGGGATCTTTTTATCTACCTGCTGAATAATGTGCACCTTGTTGCTGCTTTTGTTCACCACGCTCTTCATCACAAAATCGTCGGGCTTTACAATGTTGTTGTCCTCTACGTACTGGGCAATCATCTCGATAAACGGCTTGCCGTAGCGAATGGCCTTGCCCTTGCTCACCCCCTGGCACTTTTCCAGTTCGGCCGTGGTAGTGGGATACATGGTCGCCATGTCCTGCAGGGAGGTTTCGAGGAAGATGACAAAGGGCGGCAGGTTCTTGCGCTTAGCTTCCTTCTGGCGAAGCTCCTTCAGCATGTTGAACAGCTTGTCGTCCAGGGCTGTGCCGGTACCGGCATCCACCGTACTTTCTTCGTCGTCTTCGTTGGCATCGTCGTACAGGTGGTTGACAACCACCGGGAAGGATTTGGGCTTTTTGGCAAAGTCCTCGCCCTTTTTGGTCAGCTTCAGCACACCGTATTCTTCAATGTCTTTTGTGAGCAGGCCTTCCAGCAGCATCTGGCGGATGAGGGAATTCCAGAAGTGCTCGTTCTGCGCTTTGCCTATGCCAAACTCGGGCAGCCCATCGTGGCGAAACATCTTGATCTGCGGCGTCAGGTGCCCGGTGATGATCCTTACGGTATAGTCGGTGGCAAAACGTTCGTCCAGGGCCTTGATGACCTTGATGGCCTGTACAACACAGTCTTTCCCTTCTACCTTTTCTTTCGGATGCAGGCAGTTGTCGCAGGCGCCGCAATTTTCTTCGGGATAGACCTCGCCAAAATAGCTCATGAGGATCTTGCGACGGCAAACCCCGCTTTCGGCAAAAGAAACACTTTCGTTGATGAGCTGCGCACCTACTTCCCGTTCGGAAAGCGGCTTGTCACGCATCAGGTGCTCCAGCTTGGAAACGTCTTTATGGGAATAATAGAGGATACATTTTCCTTCCAACCCGTCACGACCGGCACGACCGGTTTCCTGGTAATAATTTTCAATGGACTTTGGAATGTTGTAGTGGATCACAAAACGAATGTCCGGTTTGTCGATACCCATACCAAAGGCGATGGTAGCCACAATCACCTGCACGTCTTCGTTCAGGAACTGGTCCTGCCGCTCGGCACGGAGCTTGGCATCCAGACCCGCGTGGTAGGCAACAGCTTTGATACCGTTGGCCATCAGCATTTCGGCCAGTTCTTCGGTGGTCTTGCGGTTGAGGGTATAAATAATCCCGCTCTTGCCCTTGTTCTGCACAATGAACTTCGTCATGCTCTTCAGGGTCTGGTCTTTTTTCACCTTGGGCAGGATCTCGTAGTACAGGTTGGGACGGTTGAACGAGGAAATAAATACGGCTGGCTCCCGCAGGCCCAGGTTCTTGACAATATCGCTCTGCACTTTGGGCGTAGCAGTAGCCGTCAGGGCAATCACCGGCGAGCCGGGGCTGATGCCGTCCATCATTTCCCGCAGGCGGCGGTATTCGGGGCGGAAGTCGTGACCCCACTCCGAGATACAGTGGGCTTCGTCCACGGCAAAAAAGGAAATCTCCAGGTCGGAGAAAAAGTCCAGGTTATCCTGCTTGGTGAGGGTTTCCGGGGCAACGTAGAGCATTTTGGTGCGGCCGGCCTTCAGGTCGTCGTGCACTTCCTTGATCTCTTTTTTAGAAAGCGTGGAGTTGAGAAAATGCGCCACATCGTCCTTGCTGCTGTAGCTGCGCACCAGGTCCACCTGGTTTTTCATCAGGGCAATCAGCGGGCTTACCACAATGGCTACGCCGGGGCTGATCATGGCCGGCAACTGGTAGCAAAGGCTTTTACCGCCACCGGTGGGCATAATCACAAAGGTGTCTTTGCCGGAGAGCAACGAGTTGATGGCCGCTTCCTGCTGCCCTTTAAAATCTTTGAAACCAAAATATTCTAACAGGGGAGATTTCAGATCAATACCGCTTTTTGCAACAGCGGGGGTTTTAGGGGTTTTGGTGGTTTTTGTCTGGTTTTTCTTTACCGTAGGCATCTTCTATTAAATTTTTTCGCTTTAAAAAGCTTTCATTCGATCACATCTCTTATCAACAGCAAGTGTAAACCTTCAGGGCTTCAACCATTTTCTAAAAAGGTACAGCTTTATTGTGGAAAGCAGGAAACCCTTGCGGGCTGTTTGTAAAAGTCAGCGAATTTAATCCGCAATAAAATCATTTAAAAGAGAAATTAGTTAAAATGACAACTATTCTCCACGGATGGGTTGGATTTTTAGACGGATATGCAGCAGGCTTTTTTCCAGGCTGTTGCGAGGAGAAGCAGGCTTGATTTTCGTCATTCTTTTTACCGCTTTCCGGTACCGAAATGTTAAAGGAACCCTTTGGTGGAAAGCCATTGGCGACCCAAACTTGAAAAATCATTGCCCTCCTCCCCAAACCTGCCGATCAGCGGTTATTTTTGCGCCCTTGAACATGAAGGATACCATAAGAAGGGCTGCCGAACGGACGATTTCCATGGAAGCTGAAGCGATAACAGGACTGCTGGAAAGACTGGACGAAAGCTTTGAAGCCGCCATTGAATGCCTGTCGGCCTGCAAAGGACGGATCGTGATCAGCGGCATTGGCAAAAGCGCCATCATTGCCCAAAAGATCGTGGCCACACTGAACTCCACCGGTTCACCGGCCATTTTTTTGCACGCCGCCGATGCCATCCACGGCGACCTGGGAATGGTGCAGCAGGAAGACGTGGTGATCGTTATCAGCAAAAGCGGCGAAAGCCCGGAGATCAAAGTATTGGTTCCCCTCATCAAGAATTTTGGCAGCTGCCTGATGGCCATCACCGGCAATACGGCTTCGTACCTGGCCAAAAAGTCCGATTTTGTTTTTAATACCACCGTAGAGCAGGAAGCCTGCCCGAACAACCTGGCGCCTACCACCAGCACCACGGCCCAACTGGTGATGGGCGATGCGATTGCGGTATGCCTGATGGAACAAAAAGGCTTCAACATGGAGGACTTTGCCAAGCTGCACCCCGGCGGCACGCTGGGTAAAAAGCTGTACCTGAGGGTGGCCGACCTGTACCCCGACAACGGTAAGCCCGAAGTAAAGGCCATGCAGCCTGTAAAAGAAGTGATTATGGAGATTACCCGGACACGGCTGGGTGTTACTGCCGTTACCGGCGATGACGGAAAACTGATTGGCATTATTACAGATGGCGACATTCGGCGCATGCTGCAAAAAAGCGACAGCATCAGCCACATCCTGGCGCGGGATATCATGACGCAGAATCCCAAAACTATCCTTCCCTCGGAGATGGCCGTGAATGCGCTGGACGTGATGCGCAAGGGCGAGATCACACAATTAGTTGTTGCCGAAAATGAATCTTACCTTGGCATCCTTCATTTGCATGACCTGGTGAAGGAAGGCCTGATCTAAACACAAATTTTTACACGAATTAGAAACCTGACCAACATAGAATGAGTACGCAAGAAAACAAAAATACCTACGTGGCCATTATGGCCGGCGGCATTGGCAGCCGTTTCTGGCCCATCAGCCGCGTGGGACATCCGAAACAGTTCCTTGATATTTTAGGAACCGGCAAAACCCTGATCCAGCAGACCTTTGAACGCTTTGCCAAGCTGGTACCCACTGAAAACATTTACGTGGTAACGGCCAATGAGTACCTGGCCATTACACAGGAGCAATTGCCGGACCTGCCGGCGGAGAACATCCTTGGCGAACCGTTCCGCAAGAACACGGCGCCCTGCATTGCTTATATTTCTTTCAAGCTGCAGCAGTTGAATCCCGAGGCTTCCCTGATCATTGCGCCGGCCGATCACCTGATTCTGCAGGAGGAAAAATTTCTTTCCGTATGCACCGAGGCCCTGGAGTTTGTGAACGCACAAGACGCCCTGCTGACCATCGGCATTCAACCTACCTATCCCAACACGGGTTATGGCTATATCCAGCACGATGCTGCCGAAGCGGCACCGGGTGTGTACAAGGTAAAGACCTTTACCGAAAAGCCGAACCTGGAACTGGCCAAGACCTTCCTGGCCAGCGGTGACTTTCTCTGGAACTCCGGCATTTTTATCTGGAAGGTGAAAAACGGGCTCCATGCATTTCAGCAGTACATGCCCGAGATGTACGATATTTTTTCCGGGGAAGCCGAAAAGTTGAACACCGGGGAAGAAAAGGCTGTAATCGATAGCATTTACCCGCAATGTCCCAACACGTCTATTGACTTTGGTGTAATGGAAAAGGCCAATAATGTGTATGTGATTCCCTCACAGTTTGGCTGGAGCGATCTTGGAACCTGGAACAGCGCCTGGGAGAACATGGAAAAGGATTATTTTGACAATGCCGTTGCCGGCGACCAGGTGATTGTTTTCGACAGCAACAAATGCGTGGTGCATGTACCGGATGAAAAACTGGTGGTGCTGCAAGGACTGGAAGACTATATTATCGCTGATACCAAGGATGTACTGCTCATTTGCAAGAAAGAAAAAGAGCAAGCCATTAAAGAATACGTGGCAGAAGTGAAACGGAATACGGGAGAGAAGTTTTTATAACGTGAGTGGTGAGTGGTCAGTGGTGAGTTTGTTAACTTAGTACAAACGGCTGCTTATGTTCTTACAACTTGCGCATACGAAACTCGATGTTTTTGAAGCCACAAAAGCATTTGTACTGGAGTGCTACAGGGTAACACAATCCTTCCCGCCGGAAGAGAAGTTTGCGATGGTTTCGCAAATCCGCAGAGCCGCACTTTCAACCCATTTAAATGTGGCCGAAGGCTGCTCCCGCAAATCACCGCAGGAACGCAAGCGATTTTTTGAAATTTCCAGAGGATCTATTATCGAAGTTGATACCGCAATGGATGTTGCCGTAGATTTGATGTACTGTACAACGATTGATGTACAGGTTTTGGGTGAAAAATTGATAAAAACATTTAAAATACTGTGTGGCCTGATCGGCAGTGAAGGAGCCAAACTCACCACTGACAACTCACCACTCACCACCTAGCTTATGAACTTCAACAATATTTTGTTTCTCGATATAGAAACAGTGTCGCAAGCCGAAACCTATGATCACCTGGATGCCGAGTGGAAAGAACTGTGGGATCACAAGGCAAGGGCCATTACCCGCGGCGGCGATGGCGAAACCAGCGAAGACGTGTATCACCGTGCCGGCATTTACGCGGAGTTTGGCAAGATCGTCTGCATTTCCTGCGGCTGCATCATGGGCAGCGGCGAAGACAAAAAGCTTGTGATCAAATCCTATTTCGGCAACGACGAGAAAAAGCTCCTGGCCGATTTTGCCCATATGCTGCAGGGCTGGAGTGGCAGCGCCGACAAATTTCTTTGTGCCCACAACGGGAAGGAATTTGACTATCCCTATCTCTGCCGCCGCATGGTTATCAACGGCATCGAGATACCGGAGGCACTGAAAATTTCGGGTCGCAAGCCCTGGGAGGTGCGTCACCTGGATACGATGGAGATGTGGAAGTTTGGTGATTACAAAAGCTACACGTCTCTGAAACTGCTGGCCAAAGTGCTGGGCATTCCTTCGCCCAAAGATGATATTGACGGCAGCATGGTGAACTCAGTATACTGGATCGAAAAAGACCTCGAACGGATTGTAGAATACTGCCAGAAAGATGTGATTACGCTGGCGCAGGTGCTCCTGCGTTTTCATTGCGAGCCCCTGATCAAGACATCAAATGTTGAAATCAAAACGCTTCGCAAAGCGGATGTGTAGCACAAAAAGCATAATCAAGACGATCATTTACGGTTTTGCTTTTTTGCTGGCAGGATGCGTAAAAAATGGCGATATCGCTTCTTTGCTGGAACAGAAACATTGTTGGCAACGAATAGACAGTCATGGAAATCCGCTGGAACAGGTTTGCAACAAAACTGCATCTGAAATGAAGGCAGTTTATACCAACGACTGTATGTATTATAAAAATGACGGAGAAAAATTATGCTGGTTGGCAAATGGCAACTTTCTGCCAAACATGCCAAAAGAAGGAGCCGAGCTTTATATCCGCTGTTTCAATCCCAGCGCCGGAACACCAGTAGTGGTAAACTGCAATTACTGCCAAACATTTTATCACCGTCGAAAGATGACCTATAAGCCGGCCAACACCACCACTTATTCATCCGTTACCCGCGAACGCTTTTGTGGCGATACGTCTGCTACACTTTATCACGGGCGACAGATTGTGTTAAAAGACACGCCGGATTCACTGATACTATTACAGTTTAGCAACAATGGAACGGACTGGTAAATTTGCAACATGAACAACCGAATCAACATTAGCTCCGGCGCTATCTGGGAAGACAAAGTCGGCTACTGTCGTGCCGTGAAAGTAGGAGCCCACATTGAAGTAAGTGGCACTGTTGCCTCAGATGAAAAAGGAAACGTGATTGGCGGCAATAACGCTTATGAACAAACGAAAGCTATTCTCCAAAAAATAGAAAAGGCCCTGCAGCAGGCCGGGGCTTCGCTCCAGGATGTGGTTCGCACCCGGATGTTTGTCACCGACATCTCCCGCTTTGACGAATACGGGCGGGCCCACGGTGAAGTCTTTGGCTCCATCAAACCCTGCACCTCCATGCTGGAGGTAAAAGGACTGGTGGCCCCGGAATACCTGATTGAAATAGAAGCCACCGCCATTCTCTCATGAACATCGAAACCCTGCAGCAATATTGCCTTTCTAAAAAAGGGGTAACGGAAGAAACGCCGTTCGGCCCCGATAACCTGGTGTATAAGGTTGGTGGCAAAATGTTCCTGCTGGCTTCCCTGGACACCATTCCACTGCAGTTCAATGCCAAGTGCGATCCAGAAGAGGCTATTCAGCTGCGGGATCAATATCCCAGCGTGCTGCCCGGTTATCACATGAACAAAAAACACTGGAACACCATCATCGTTGATGGTTCCGTAAGTGACAAACTGTTGCAGCAATGGATCGATGCTTCATACGATTTGGTTGTTGCCAGTTTACCCAAAAAAATAAAAGAAGAAATTTCAGGTGAATCATGATTGTATCCAAACTTCCCAATGTAGGCACAACGATTTTTACGACGATGAGCGTTCTGGCGGCTCAGCACAATGCCATCAACCTGGGCCAGGGCTTTCCCGATTTCCCCATGAGCGAAGAACTGGTGGCCCTTGCGGCCGAGGCCATGCAGCAAGGCTTTAACCAGTACACGCATATGAACGGTTATATCCCTTTACGGGAAAGTATAGCCGAAAAAGTGGAATTCCTTTACAAGGCAACCATCAACCCCGATACGCAGATCACCGTTACACCCGGCGGCACCTATGCCCTGTATACGGCACTCACCACCATCCTGCAACCCGGCGATGAGGTAATGGTGTTTGAACCAGCCTACGACTGTTACATTCCCGCGATTGAACTGAACGGCGCCAAAGCGGTTACCCTGCAGCTCACGTTCCCGGAATACAGGATAAACTGGGCAGAGGTAAAGAAGAGCATCACGGAAAAGACCCGGGCTATCCTGATCAATTCGCCACACAACCCAACAGGAAGTGTATTGTCGGCAGAAGACATCAGCCAGCTGCGGGACGTGGTCAACGGCACCAACATTATTGTTATCTCCGATGAAGTGTACGAACACCTGATATTTGATGGTTACCAGCACGAGAGCATCTTAAAATACCCCGACCTGCTCGAGCGGAGCTTTGTTTCTTTTTCCTTTGGAAAAGTGTACAACTGCACCGGCTGGAAACTGGGTTACAGCATTGCATCACCTGCGCTGATGGCCGAGTTCCGGAAGATTCACCAGTTTAATGCCTTTAGCTGCGATACACCCAAACAGGTGGCGCTGGCCACCTACCTGAAACGAAAAGAAGATTACCTGGAGTTGGGAAGTTTTATGCAGCAAAAACGGGATTATTTTCAAAAAGGCATGGAAGGCACCAAACTGCAACCCCTGCCTACCCATGGCAGTTATTTCCAGATCTATTCGTACAAAAACCTTTCCGGCGAAAGCGAAAAAGACTTTGCCATTCATCTTACCAAAGCATTTGGCGTAGCCACCATCCCGGTTTCTGCGTTTTACCAGCAGGACGTGAATCACCAGGTGCTTCGTTTTTGCTTTTGCAAACGGGAAGAAACCCTGGACGCTGCCATTGAGCGGTTGGTTAAACTTACCTAGTACTGTTTGCCGCAGTGAATGCCTATACGTGGATTGTATAAACACATAACCAATTGTAAACCCTTTCAGGAAAAGTAAAGCCGGTTTTGACCGTTTATCCAAAAAAATTTGTTTGTCTGAAATCTATCATCGTATATTTGCGATATAAGATTAAAACATGGCATTTCACAAAAAAGAAGAATTCGGAAAAAAGGAACAGGAGCTGGCGGAGTTTGCCAAAGCCCTGAGCCATCCTGCCCGCATTGCCATTTTAAAAGTGCTGGCGCAAAAGAACGAGTGCATCTGCGGCGAGATCGTGGAAGTGCTGCCACTGGCACAGTCCACCGTATCGCAACACCTGAAAGAGTTGAAAAATGCAGGCCTCGTTGAGGGCACTGTTGACGGGCCTCGCTCCTGCTACTGCATCAACTGGAAGGCGTTTGAGAAGTTCACCAACGAGCTCTCCAGCCTGTTCATCAACCTGAAAGCAAAAAATGAAAAAGCATGTTGCTGATGTGCGGATATGCAGATTCAAGAGATAAAAGGTGATCGCTAGCATACCATTTTCACATTTTCAAATTTTCTCATTTTCAAATTAAATACAATGAACAACGAAACCGACCTGAAAGAACTGGTAAAAGAAAAATACAGCCAGATCGCCAGCCAGTCACTGGAGCAAAACCTCTCTTCATGTTGCGGCGCCACTTCCTCCTGCTGCGGTACCGATGAAGCCTACACCATCATGGCCGATGACTACACAGCCCTGGAAGGCTATAACCCCGATGCGGATCTTGGCCTTGGTTGCGGCATTCCCACGCAATACGCAAAAATCAAAGAAGGCGACACTGTTATTGACCTGGGCAGCGGTGCCGGGAACGATGCCTTTGTAGCCCGCCGCTATGTAGGCGAAAAGGGGAAAGTGATCGGTGTTGATTTCAGCGAAGCCATGATTGAAAAAGCAAGGGCCAACGTGGACAAGCTGGGCTTCAACAACATTGAATTCCGGCTGGGTGACATTGAAAAGATGCCGGTTGCCCCTAACCGTGCCGATGTCATCCTGAGCAATTGCGTTCTGAATCTTGTGCCCAACAAAAAAGCCGTGTTTGCCGAGATCTTCCGGGTGCTGAAGCCCAAGGGACATTTTTCTATTTCCGATATTGTGCTCGAAGGAGACCTGCCGGAGAAGCTGCAGAAGGCAGCCGAAATGTATGCAGGCTGCGTATCCGGTGCCATTCAGAAGGAAGACTACCTGAACATTGTAAAAGAAACCGGTTTTCAGAATGTTTCTTTGCTGAAGGAAAAAAAGATCGTGATCCCGGATGATATCCTGCTGCAATACATTTCACAGGATGAACTGCAGGAACTGAAACGCTCTGACCTGGGTATTTACAGCATTACGGTGTATGCCGAAAAACCCTGTTGCGAACCCGGTAGCGATTGTTGCTAATCGTGAGTTGTGAGTGGTCAGTGGTGAGTGCCTGGAATCTATTTTTGTTCACCATTCAGCACTGGCCACTCCATAAATGAAAAACAATTTTACTATGAACATTCTTGAAGCCTCCCAGTCGCAACGTGATGCCATCATAATGTTGCTGCAATCGCAAAACCTGCCCGCCGAAGACTTACCGCACGTGCTGCAGGATTTTTATGTGGCGGAGGAAGATGAAAAAGTGATTGGCCTGATTGGCATGGAGCGCTACGGTGCTTTTGGCCTGTTGCGCTCTATGGTGGTGCATCCCCTTTACCGTAACCGGCAGATTGCCGAAAGGCTGGTGCAGCTGCTGGAAGAAAAGGCCGCCGCATCGGGTATACAGGACATGTACCTGCTCACTGAAACGGCGGAGAAATATTTTGACCGGAAAGGTTATACAACCATCAGCCGCGGGGAAGTGCCGGCCGAGGTACAAGTCTCATCGGAGTTCAGTCATGTATGTCCTGTGAGTGCTACGGTGATGAAAAAGAACCTTATGAACAACGCCGTTCCGGCGAATTCTTACTAAAGTCTATGTCAGCAAACAACTGTGCCCCGGCTGCTCTGGAGAGAAAACGTTTGGGCTTTCTGGACCGCTATTTAACCCTCTGGATTTTCCTAGCCATGGGATTGGGTGTGGCCATTGGTTACTTCTTCCCAACATCATCCGGTTTTATCAACTCCTTTTCCTCGGGTACCACCAATATTCCCTTAGCCGTAGGATTGATCTTGATGATGTACCCGCCCTTTGCCAAAGTGCGGTATGAAAAACTGAAAGAAGTGTTCCGAAATACAAAGGTGCTGGGCATGTCACTCCTCCTGAACTGGGTGATAGGCCCGGTGCTGATGTTCCTGCTGGCTGTTTTGTTTTTGCACGATTACCCCGAGTACATGGTGGGTCTCATCCTCATTGGGCTGGCCCGCTGTATTGCCATGGTGATTGTATGGAACGAACTGGCCGAGGGCAGCCGCGAATATGCAGCCGGATTAGTTGCCCTTAACAGCATCTTCCAGGTGCTGCTCTACAGCCTTTATGCATATGTATTTGTGACGCTGCTGCCGCCGCTGTTTGGCATTACCGGTTCGGAAGTGAACATAACCATAGGCGAAATTGCCGAAAGCGTAGCCATTTACCTGGGCCTTCCCTTTGCGGCCGGTGTGCTCACCCGGATCATTCTTCGCAAAACAAAGGGTGAGGAATGGTATCAGCAGAAATTCATTCCTTTTATTTCACCCATCACCCTTATTGCATTGCTCTTTACCATAGTGGTTATGTTCAGCCTGAAAGGTGAAACCATTGTACGCATACCGTTTGATGTTGTCAGAATCGCTATCCCATTGGTTATTTATTTTGCGCTGATGTTTGTGGTCAGCTTTTTCATGGGCAAAAAGCTGGGTGCCGATTATTCCACCAACGCCTCCATTGCCTTTACGGCTGCGGGCAACAATTTTGAGCTGGCCATTGCCGTTGCCATTGGCGTGTTTGGTATCAACAGCGGGCAGGCCTTTGCCGGTGTTATTGGTCCCCTGGTAGAAGTGCCGGCTCTCATTGCCCTGGTGAACGTGGCTTTTTGGTTCAGAAGAAAATATTATGCAAAACAAAATTTACAGAACGCCTAAAACCGCTTTATGAAAAAAAAGTTCCTTTTTGTTTGTGTGGAGAACAGCAACCGCAGCCAGATGAGCGAAGCCTTTGCCCGCATCCATGGCGGTGATGCGGTAGAAGCCTTCAGTGCAGGATCCAAACCTTCGGGTGTCATCAATCCAAAAGCCATTGCGGCCATGAAAGAATTGGATTATGACCTGACGAAACATCACTCCAAGTCACTGGAAGAGGCCAAAGAACAGGCACCGTTTGACGTGGTAGTAACCATGGGCTGTGGCGATGCCTGTCCATGGATGCCCGCCAAACGCTTTGTGGACTGGCAGATTCCCGACCCTAAGCACATGGATGAAAACGAGTTCAGGGGCGTACGTGATTTTATCGAGCAAAAGATCAAAGACCTCCTGAAAGAAGAACTGGCAAACGCACCCAAAGAAGAATAGATGAAAAGGCCCCATGTGGTAACGGGGTCAAATCAGCCTGCAGGAAGTCTAAACAATCCTGTAAATCCCTCTAAAATCCCACCGATCCGCGGTTACTTTGCGCAAAATTTTCGCAGTGCAGCCAACCGTGTTTTCCCGACCGCAATATGTCCTGTTGTTTTCCTTTTTAGCGCTGGTGTATGTTATCGGCCTGTTTGTACCCCTGATGGACAACGACTCGGCTCACCACGCGGTTATTGCCCTGCGCATGTACCTGACCGGCGATTATGTTAGCCTGATCGATCACGGCAAAGACTATCTTGATAAACCGCACCTGCACTTCTGGTTGTCGGCATGGAGCTATTCCATTTTTGGCGTGACGGGGTTTGCGTACAAGTTCCCTTCCTTTCTGTTCACCATCCTGGGCACCTACTCTACCTATCGCTTAGGCAGAAGTTTATACAACAGCGAGGTGGGACGACTGGCGGCTCTCATCACCGCGTCTGCCTTTGCCTATATCCTTGCCAACAACGATGTACGCATGGATGCCATCTTAACGGCCTCCATCATTTTTGCCACCTGGCAGCTGGTAGAATGGGTACACAACAAAAAATGGATGCACGCTGTTGGTGCCGCACTGGGACTGGCACTGGGGTTTTGCACCAAGGGGCATATCGGCGTGGTGATTCCCGCGGCCGGCGTTTTTTTCTACCTTCTTTACCGCAAAGACTGGAAAAGCTTTTACCATCCGCAGATCCTCCTCATCCTGCTGTCGTTTGCCGTTTTTATTGCCCCGGTAGTGTATTGTTATTACCTGCAGTTTGACCTCCACCCGGAGAAAGTTATTCGTGGGGAAAGCGGCCGTTCCGGCGTGGCCTTTATTTTATGGAAACAAAATTTTGAACGCCTGCAGGGCGATTCTTTTGGCGCCGATGGCAAGAACGATTACCTGTTTTTCTTTCACTCCTTTTTGTGGGCCTTTGCCCCCTGGAGCATCCTTGCTTTTCTGGCATTTTTCAAACGGCTGAAAAGTTTTCGCACCCGGCAATGGGAATGGCTGACCCTTTCCACCTTTGCGGCCATGCTCCTGCTCATGACCTTTTCAGGATTTAAACTGCCGCATTACCTCACCATTATTTTCCCCACAACGGCTGTACTGACGGCCGCCTACCTGGTGGAACAAAGAGAAAGGGGAAAGAACCTGAAAGGTTTGCTCATCACACAGGTAGTGCTCTGCACCCTCTGCCTGCTGGTAGCAGGCGTGGTGAATGTTTGGGCTTTTCCTGTAGAGCGGGCTTTTGTGATCTTCGGCTTTCTCTTTCTGCTGGGTTTTAGTGTTTCTTTTTTGTTGCGATTGAAAAGCAACCTGCAAAAGCTGGTCGGTGCTTCAGTGGTTACTTCCCTTCTTGTCTTTTACCTGCTCAATGCCAACTTCTACCCGCAACTTCTCTCCTACCAGGGCGGCAATGAGCTTGCCTTTGGCACAAAGAGAAAAGTAGATCCGGCGCAGGTTTATTTTATGCCGGGCATTTACAGCTCCTCTTATAATTTTTATACGGCAGAACTGCGCAAAGAATTCAATGACTCCGTACTGCAGCAACCGGGACCCATCTGGATCCTTACCGATAAAAACCGGCTGCATGAAATTACCCTGCCGGTGTTGGAAACTTTTTCGCATGTCGATTACGAGATCACCACGATGCAGCTGCCTTTTTTGAATCCGGCTACACGAAAAGAAGAAGTCAGCGAGATGGTGCTGGTGAGGGTGAAGTAGATATTTGATATTGAGAGAATAGGATATTGTGATATTGTTTTGGTACTTGCCTGCTGCATATTGCCAATTGAAATTTCGATGATAAGGTACTTACATTTAGGGTATGCAAACAATTCTCAGGGCTGAAAAACTTTTCACGGGAGAAGACTGGCTTTACAACCAGCAGATCGTTATTGAGGATGGCATTATCCGGTCGGTAACACCGGACCCCGAAACGCCATTCGTATCGAACAATGCGCCCAGCTTTCTGGCACCGGCGTTTATCGATTTCCAGGTGTACGGCGCTGCGCAAAAACTCCTGGCCGTTTATCCCCAGGCCGAAACCCTGCAGGTGATGTACGACGTGTTTTCCAGGGAAGGCACCTGCTTGTTTCAACCCACCGTGGCCACCAATACACCGGAGGTTTTTCACAGGAGCATCGATGCGGTACGGGCTTATTGGCAAGGGGGCGGAAAAGGCGTAGCGGGCCTGCACCTCGAAGGCCCTTGGCTGCACCCGGCCCGGCGGGGTGCCCATATTGAAAGCCTTATCCATTCGCCTACAGTAAAAGAGGTGGAAGAACTTCTGGCCTACGGCGAAGGCATTATCAAAACCATTACCATTGCGCCGGAAGTGTGCAGCGACGAGGTCCTGCAACTTCTTTTATCGTCTGATATTATTCTCTCTGCAGGGCACAGCAACGCTACGTACAGGCAGGCCACAGAAAGCTTCGACAAAGGCATTCCAACAGTTACACACATGTTTAATGCCATGAGTCCCCTGCACCACCGCGAGCCCGGCCTGGTGGGAGCCGCCCTGCAACACAAAAGCGTGCTGGCTTCTATTATTCCCGATGGTCACCATGTCGCTTTTGCAGCGATCCGCATTGCCAAAAGCCTAATGGGTGATCGCCTGTTTGCTATTACCGATGCGGTGACGGAAACAGCGGAAGGTGCTTACCGGCATCACCGGGTTGGTAACAAATACGAGTGCAACGGAACCCTGAGCGGTTCGGCCATCAGCATGTACGATGCATTTTACAACCTGGTGAAGAACGTGGGAATTGAAGTAGAAGAAGCCTTGCGCATGTGCAGCCTTTACCCCGCAAGAGCCCTGCGGATGGCCCACTTCTATGGCAAAATTGCGCCGGGATTTGCGGCGCAATTTGTAGTGTTGAACAAGCAATTAGAGGTGGTGGAGAACCCTACCTGGTAACAGGCCGGATGGACATGGCTTCTTTGTTGCGTTTGAAATACAGCAGGGCCCAGTTTATGGTAAATGTTGGAATAAAATCCAGACCCGGCATCAGCTCTTCGAAAAAGCTGAAGGCTCCACCCAGGAACCCTTTCTTAAAACCAAACATCTTCCAGAAAATGAGGGCCGAAACCGGTGCCCATACAATGTCCAGGAACTCACCCAGGATAGGAACGCCAAAGGAAGCGTAACCAATAAAATCAAAAAACAAACAAGCCAAAAGAGAAGGCATTTGTTTTGGCTTTTCTTCAACCACTACCACAGGCGCTTTTTTGCGAAAGAGTTGTATCATTTTTTGCTGAACAGTGCTTCTTTACCCTTGCGGGAATAGCACCTTTTCATTGACGATAGACAATTGGCTACCGTTGTATGGTCTGAAATTTATTTTGTTAAGAACATGGCAGGCAGCATTCACATTGGCACATCGGGCTGGAGTTACCAGGGATGGAGGGGCTTGTTTTACCCACAGGGCCTGGCATCCACCAAATGGTTGCAGCACTATATGGGGTATTTTGATTCAACGGAGATCAATGGCAGCTTTTACCGCCTGCCATCGGTGGAAACAGTAAAGAAGTGGACAGCGGCCGTTCCTGACAACTTTATGTTTTGCCCAAAGATGAGTCGCTTTCTTACCCACATGAAAAAGCTGCGGGAACCGGAAGAACCGCTCGAACGCTTCTTCACTGTTTTTAGCCCGATGAAGAGCAAAATGGGACCCGTGTTGGTGCAGTTGCCTTCGATGCTAAAATTCAATTACAACATTGCTGAACATTTTTACCGCCTCCTGAAGTTTTCTTACCACGCATACGAATTTGTTATGGAAGTGCGGCACGCCAGCTGGCTGGAAGAAGATAGCCTTACATTGATGACAAAGTATGACATAGGACTGGTGATCTCGCAATCAGGCCAGGTGTTTCCCTATTCGGAGATGATCACGGCCCGGAACATTTATGTCCGTTTTCACGGTCCCGCGGCCTTGTACGCTTCCTCTTACAGCGATGAAATGCTGCTGGCCTATGCAAGGAAGTTTAAGCAGTGGGCGGCTGAAGGGCATGATGTATGGGCTTATTTCAATAACGACATTAACGGTTATGCACCGGAAGATGCGCAACGGTTAGGAGCGATGGTAAAATAAAATAGTCACGCAAATGATTTGCGTGACTATTTTATAGATCCAGGATACTAATCAAAGTTCTTCATCTTCTTCATCATCTTCATCAAGGTCGTCATCAGCATCAAGTATCAGGTCATCGTCATCCACATCATCCATGTCTGCATCATCGTCCATTTCAATTTCGTATTCTTCTTCATCACCTTCCAGCTC
Organism: Flavisolibacter sp.; assembly: GCA_035998945.1. Lineage (GTDB taxonomy): Bacteria > Bacteroidota > Bacteroidia > Chitinophagales > Chitinophagaceae > Flavisolibacter. The sequence continues at coordinate 394,150 of DASYHD010000031.1, forward strand.
GTCCTCATCGCCAAGGATCAGATCATCCTCCTCTCCGGTATCTTCGTCGTCTTCATCCATATCATCGTCTTCCGGAACGTAGTGCCCGTTTACATCTGCAGAGGTATTGTTCAGCAGATCGTCTATTGTCAGGTCTGAGAGTTCCGGCTCGGTGTATTTGTTCTCTTTCTTCATAGCCGCTTTTTTAAGACTACTCAAAAAGCTATGCCAGAAATTCATTCCAATCTAATTGTTAGAATCTCAAACCCTTAGCCTTTTAACCCATCGCAAGGGGTGATCAGGCAACTGAGGATTTTTTTGCCAGTAAAAGATCGCTGTACGATCCGGCAACAAAGTCGTCCTCCTTTACACCCAACAATTGCTGGTAGCGGTGGCACTGGTCCTTCAGCTTTTCCAGCCCGATGCTGCCGTCTTTGTCGATGGCTTCCACTTCCACAAAAGTTCCCAGTCCCAGTACAGTATCAAAATGAAATTTTACATTGTCGATAAAATAGATCCTGCGTCGTTTGTCCACCACTGTTTTAATCCCGAGCGACCGGGTAAGGATCTGTTTCAGTGATGCATCGGAAGGGTGTTGGTAAAGGATCACGTCCGATTGTTTGGCACCGGCTACATTGGTGCGCTGGTAAAAGATCAGGGCCTGTTCGATAGTGCCTTCCCGCAGCTTTAGCCGTCCGTTGGGAACGTTGAAGTAGGTATCGATCTGATGGTCTTCTCCCACAAAAAGGGGATTTTGTTGCTGCAAAATGGTTTCAGCTTCTTCAATGTTGCTGTGGCTTGCTTTGAATTCAAAATTGATGTGCATGGAGGCAAGGTAAGAAAACAGTTATTGGGTTATTGCGTTATTAGGATATTCGTTTGAACCTGAAACGAACAAACAACCCAATAACTTATTCTTGAATAACTGCTTTCCACTGGCATAATTTTTTCCCGAACTTTACGCAAAACTTCTTCAATGATCAGATCCAAAACCAGTCTCTTCATCCTTTCCTTCGCTGTTCTTTTTCTCACCTCCTGTGTATCGCAGAAAAAATACCAGGCTGCTCTCGACCGTGAGCAAAGCCTGCTCAATCAAAACACCCAGCTGAACGACGAAGTTGTGCGGTTGCGCAACCAGGTGGAAAACCTGCAAAAGGACAATGCACGTCTTATTTCGCAAATTGATGAAGCACTGAAAAAATACTCTGAAGCTTCCGGCCAGGCCAACCTGACCCAGAAGCAGCTGGAAGAGGAACAGCAGCGCCTGCTGGAGTTGCGCCGCCTTTTGCAACAGCAACGCGATGCGGTGGAAAACCTGCGCAAGAAAATGGCCGATGCGCTGGTTGGCTTTAACTCCAACGAACTAAGTGTATTTACCAAGAACGGCCGTGTGTATGTGAGCATGCAGGAAAGCCTCCTGTTTCCTTCGGGCAGTGCAGTAGTAAATGAGAAAGGCAAAACAGCGCTGCAAACTGTTGCACAGGCATTGAACAACAATCCTGATATCAACGTGGTGGTGGAAGGTCATACGGATTCCATTCCCATCCGCAGAACCTACGAAGACAACTGGGCGCTGAGCGTAGCAAGAGCTACCTCCATCGTACGCCTGCTCACCAACACGTACGCTGTTGATCCTACCCGGGTTACCGCATCGGGCCGCAGCTATTTTGAGCCTGTTGACACCAACAGCACACCGGAAGGCAGGGCAAGGAATCGTCGTACCGAGATTATCCTGGCACCCAAGCTCGACCAGATCCTGCAACTGCTGGAACAAACGGGAGAGGTGGCAGAAAGAGGAACGAATTAAGCAGTAAGCAATCGGCAAGGAAGTATATAACGTTAACCATTAACCCAAAATCGAAACCATGGAAGATTTGTTTTCAACCAATATCGCGGTCAACAACCAGAACATCAATTACCGGGTGATTTTTGAAGATGACCGCTACACCTTTGTATCAGAAGCCGACAACAACGAGTTTCCCGCTTTTAGCTTTAAGCGTGAAAATGATGAGTGGCATGACCAGGAATTGTTGCCACCCGATATTAAAAAGCAGGCAGTGGATGCACTGGAGAAATACCTGTTGCGCCAGCATTGATCGTTGATCAGTTCACCGCAAAGAAAAGCAGCATATATGTGCTGCTTTTCTATTTACAGTAAAATGCTCCTGCCTGCATCCTGCACTGCTTTTTGAAGGTGAAACAGGAGTAGCTTATAGCGCATGAAAGCGGATTATCTTGAAACCAGTACTTGCTATCAACTATCTGTTATCCCCTTTCCAAACTGCTGTTCATAAAGGATTGTCCCGTACCTTCCCGCTCCTGGTTTTGACGTTCAACGATTTTGCTGCATTTCTTTTTGAAAGCTGCAGGGTACTATATTGCCCATTGGGAACAGGAATAAGAAATAATCAATCACCATAAAACCGAAACAAATGTCAAATTACAATGTGGAAGCGATGAGAGAACGAAGGCTTCTTATCAAATGGTCGACACTAGCCGTACTGACGGCAGTTTTTGTTACTTCTATTTTCCTTGTAGGCTGTCCAAAATACAATGTGTGGCAACAGGAAATGAGCGGAAGGGCTGAATTTGCAAAAGCAGAACAAAACCGAAGAATTAAAATTGAAGAAGCAAAAGCAAACCTGGAAGCCGAAAAACTCAACGCTGCAGCTGAAGTTGAACGGGCAAAAGGTGCCAGCCAGGCCATCAGAATCGAGAATGGCGCTTTAACGGAAAAGTACATTCAATACCTCTGGGTGCGGCAGCAAAATAACCTGAACGACAAAACAGTCATTTACATACCAACCGAAAGCAATCTTCCCATCTTAGAAGCTACAAGGAAGGCAATCAAAGAACCTGTCAAACCTGTGGAGTGATAAAAAGTGTGGGCAGAAGAAATATTCACAGGTGGTCGTCTTGCCATTTAATTTCTTTTGCCCACGTGCTTTTACAATGGAATAGCCTGTACTGCCCATGGTATCAAAGCAGAACAGCCATCACTTGCCGGCTGTCTATTGCCCATTGGTATCTTTCTACCTGATCTGTCCCGACTTCAGCATGATGCGTTGCATGCCTTCAAAAACGGCTTTCCATATAATGCCAAAAAAAGATTGCGTGGTCAGGCGGGCTACCCGAACGTCTGTGGCTTTTCGTTCACCGCCATTCGAGGTATTGATGGCATAGCGGTTAAGAATTTTTGTCAAGAACTTACGGGTTTGGTTGGCACCGGTTTCTTCATCCCGTTTGCGAAAAACCAGGGTGAGATTGTTGTACAGCATCTGCACATTCGAGGTGGCTTCGTAGTCTTCACCCCTTACAAAAAAATCAACCGAAGAGATCTGCACCGTCGGCACTTCGATATTGGCCAGCCGTGTAGAGACCGGATTGAGCTGCGCGGCCGTTGTAGCACCGATGCGTCCACGTACATCAAAGCGGCCATCCGCCGAATCGAGATAAAACCGGAAGGAAGCCTGTATAGGACTGCCAATGATCTTTCCGGAAGCATCTGCCGTGCTCACAGGGTTTTGCCGAATCAGCACCGGGTCGTTCACAATATTCATTACCGTCAAATTGATATCCGTTAGCTGCAGCGTTCCTACCTGCCGGGTATCCTCGTGTTTTTCGGTAATATCGATCTGCATGTTGCTGGCAACAAATTTTTTTATATCGATCACTGACCTTGCGGCCAACAGTAGCTGGTGGGGGTAGCGGCCAATCTTGCTGCCGTAGTTTTTTTGTCCCAGTTTATCCTGGTAAACAGCCAGCGTGGGACGTTGAAAAATCACGCTGTCGGCAACAGCGCGGTTTTGCTGCAGGTATTTGTCCAGGCGCAGGCCCATAAAACTCACTTTGTCAAACGTTACGGTGTACCACGACTTCCGCATCGAATCAATACGGTCCTCATTTTTGATGGTGGGCTGCAGTTTAAAATCTTCCACCTGCAACAGGCGTTGCGCTGAATTATAGGTAATCCATTCCGCTTTCAGTTTATAGGTAGAATCGGTGGTGCGGTATTTCAGGTCATTCAGCCGGAACGAGATGTTTTCGACATAACCCATACGGCTGGTATCATCCACAACAGCGCTGTCGATGCGGATATTTTCAAAAAGGGCATCACAATGGTCGAACTGCAGCTTCCCTTCTTCGCCGTCTTCGTTTTTGTAAAGGAACTTGATGCCATCGAGCTTGATGCGATCAACCCGTACATCTTTGATGGCGGGCTGAATGGCTTTCCACAGGGGCTGTTTTTGCTGCGCTGGTCCTTCTTCCTCCCGGTTTTTTACATAGCGGTTTAATTTGAGGTTGGCCTCCCTTGAAGAGATCTCGCTAATCACGATCTTTCTTCCAAACAGGAGCGAAAGAATCCCGATGCCTTTGATGTCGGCACGGGCTATATCCAGCTGCATAACCAGTGCCGGTAATTTGCCGGTGCTTTTTAGTTGCCGGTAGCGACTGCTGTCCAGTTGTACCCGTAAATTATTAACGCCAACGTGCCCGCCCCAGAAGTTTACGTTGAGGCTGCCCAGGGTATAGCTATACAAACTGTCGGAACCATCCACGATCAGGGTATGCAGGCGTTTGCGCAAAACGGGTTCCACATAAAAATTAGCAAGGAAAATCATCAGTGCCACAAACAGCACCAATCCGCCCGAACCGAGGAGGAGCCATCGTTTCAGCGTCCACTTTTTCTTCACTGCGGCCATACAGGCAGTGCAGTAAAAAGCTATGCCACTAGCTCATCACAAAGCGGTAGCCGATGCCTTTGATGGTGATGATTTCAATGGAAGGATCGTGTTTGAGGTAGCCGCGCAACTTTGTAATGTATACATCCAATGTGCGGCTGTTGAAGAATGAATCACTTCCCCAGAGCAGGGTCAGAATCTCACTTCTTTCCACAATCTTGTCGCGGTTCTCGTACAGCAGGCGCAGGAGCTCGCTTTCGCGGTAGGATAATTTGCGCTGTTCGGCGGAATGATGCAGTGTTTGCCTTAGAATGTTGAAGGTATACTGCCCAATGGCCACTTCTTCCTGCCCTTCGGCCGGAGCAGCCTTGTGCCGCAATACATTTTCAATACGCACAATGAGCTCTTCAATGCTGAACGGTTTGCGGATATAATCGTTGGCACCCAGCTTAAAACCGTTCACCACATCGTTTGTTTGTGATTTAGCGCTCAGGAAAATAATAGGAACGTCTGTATCTTTTTCCCGGATCTCATCGGCAATGGCAAAACCGTCTTTGTTGGGAAGCATGATATCGAGAACACAAACATCAGGTTTTGCTTCGTAGAACTTTTGTACAGCCTTACCGCCGTCTTCTTCCAGTACCACTTCGTAGCCACGGCTCTCCAGTGTTTCGCTGACGATCTTGGCAAGAAATGTTTCGTCTTCTACATATAAAACCCTTGTTTTTTTCATGTGGTGAAATTAGGAAGAAAAGCGGCAAGCCATTAGCCCAGGCACAAAGGCTTTTTGTGCGTGGTGAGTGAAATGAGTATTACCAGCTACTACACTTTTTGCTTTGGAAGTGTAATGGTAAACCGGCTGCCTTTGTCTTCTTCGGAAGCGACTTCGATAGTGCCGCCGTGCTTTTTCACCACATGCGACACATAGCTCAGTCCCAATCCGTAGCCTTTGGCATTGTGGACATTTCCATGCGGTACCCGGAAGAATTTATCAAAAATGCGGCGGTGGTATTCCTCCGGAATGCCAATTCCGTTGTCAGCCACTACCAATTGCAAATGAGCGCCGTTGTTTTTCAGGCAGATGTCAATCTCAGCGTATTCATTGCTGTATTTCAGGGCATTGTCGAGCAGATTGAACAACACGCTGACGAGGTGCAGGCGGTCGCCCTGCAAACAGGTGTCGCCTTCGGCATGTACACGCACATCGGCTTTCTTTTTTTCAAACTGCAGGCGCATCGAAGAAGTGACTTCATCTACCAGGCTTTGCATGTTCAGCGGTTCGTAGCGCAGTTCAATTTCTTTCTTTTCAAACATCGACAGCTTCAGCACCTTGTCTACCAGCAGCGAAAGACGCTGCAGTTCATTGGCCGAGATGTCGAGGTATTCTTTTGTTTTTTGCGGATCGAGGCTGGCGCTGAAGCTGCGCAAAGCCTCAATGGCCACACTGACCGTAGCGATGGGTGTTTTCAGCTCGTGGGTGATGTTGGAGATAAACTCATTTTTGACATCGGCCAATTTGCGCTGCCGCAGGAGGTTACGGTACAGCAGCATAAAAGAAAGCAGGGTAACGCCAACCAGGAAAACGGAAAAAATAATGGAGGCGCTCATCCGCTTCAGGATAAACGGAAACGTATTCTCCAGGTCAAGCCGGTACGTGATGGGGTTTACAAAACCGAGTGTGACCTCATTGAACCGGCGGCGATCCGGTATGGTATCAACTGTTTCTATCCGGCTTACCCGGAAAGGAACGGCCAGGTTTTGTTCTTCCAGCCTGGCGTTGTACGCTTTTTCGATTTCCGATATACGGATGGAATCCTGCAACGCATCTACATCAAACAGGAACTGCATGATGCGGTTTTGCCGTGGCGAAATATTGTTGCGGAATACACGTATGCTGTCGCCGTTGCGGATGATTACGCTGGGCCGTGATGTATCGCGGGTACGCTGCATCACCACATCCATCATGCCCGCCATTTTTTCGCGTTGCAGCACCTGTACCCTTGGGTGTTGTTCGGACAGCTCGCTGTAAATAATCCTGCGGGAAGTGCCGGCCGAATCGTTGGACAAACTATCCAGCCGAAGTTTGGCTGTCTGCAGGGAGCGAATGGTTTCACGAAATAAAATATTGGTTCGCATCTCAAGGGTACGCTGTTCTCTTTCATACGCTTTGTTCAGCCAATACACCTGGAAGCCTGCAATGGTCAGGATCGTGATTGCCATCAGCGTTGGCATCCATTTGATATTCTTCGCTTTCACCATCCAAACAAAAATAGCCCAACAATTTGCCGCTCATCATTCTCTTAACTATTATTAACGTCGTTTCAACGCCAATTAACAACACTGCGAAACTTGTCGTATTACATTTGACAAAAACCAGATTGATATGAAGAAATTCTTACTGATAGCTGCTGTAGCCCTTAGCCTGACAGCGGTGGCCCAAACCAAAGAAGGAAAGGTCGTTTACGAACGAACCGTTCAAATGAACAATGTTCGTTTTGGTGGTGGCGGTGGCAATATACCTCCTGAACTGCAGGCCCAACTCGACCGGATGCCCAAGTCGCGTACCGATCAGTACGAGCTTCTTTTCACTCCCGAGCATTCGCTGTACCAGTTTCTTCCCAATGCGGCAGCCGAAGAAGGTGGCGGCACGTTTTCTGGCGGCGGCATGGTGATCCAAATGCGCACCACTGCCAACGAGATGATTTATACCAATCTTGCCACCGGCGCCCGTGTTGAGCAGCGGGAAATGTTTGATAAAAATTTTGTGGTAACGGATACCGTCGCCAGGCTGCAGTGGAAACTCAGTGATGAAACAAAACCCATCCTGAATTTTACAGCCCGCAAAGCAACGGCCAATAACGTAGTAACCCGTCCGCGCATTACCATGGAAAACGGTGAGATGAAACGCGAAATGGCGACCGATACCGTGCCGGTAGTGGCCTGGTTTACGACAGAAGTTCCTGTTCCTACCGGTCCGAACTTCCAGGGACAGCTGCCGGGATTGATCCTGGAACTGGACATGAACCGCGGGCAAACCGTGATAAAAGCAGTTGAATTTTCGCCCAAAGTAGCTGCCAACAAAATCAAAGAACCTAAAGATGGTAAACGCCTGACAGCAGCCGAGTATACAGTCGAGCGGGATAAGATGATGGAAGAAATGCGCAAGAACATGCCGGCCGGTAACCGGATCAGAATGCAGTAATCCTTACCTGGGTTTTGTTTTTACACAATACACCTTTTGGCCTCTGTCAGCTTTTTGGCAGGGGCTTTTCTTTTGATGTCACCGGCGGCAGAATAAACATTGTGCTTCTCTTGCGTCGCACACTTGTACGTTCTCTATCTCTGTTCAGCAAAAATTCATCCCTATGTTTTACTATCTCACATTCAAAGAGAAGGCACAAACGCTACGAACCTAAACCAAGCTTTGTGCTGAAGGGAGGGCAGGCTTATATTTGCCCGGTGACCCTATCGGTTATCATAGTCAATTACAACGTCAAGTATTTCCTGGAGCAATGCCTGCATTCCGTAACCAAAGCATCCGCTGACGTGGAAACAGAGATTATTGTTGTTGACAACCACTCAACCGATGAAAGCCTATCCTACCTGGCACCTAAATTTCCGGAGGTTACCTTCATCCGCAGCAACGCCAATGCCGGTTTTGCCAAAGCCTGCAACCGCGGGCTGGCAGAAGCCAGCGGGAAGTACATTCTTTTTTTAAATCCCGATACATTAGTAGCCGAGGACAGCTTTGTCACCTGCATCCGGTTTTTTAATTCGCACCCCGATTGTGGTGCACTGGGGGTGAAAATGATAGATGGCAGCGGTGCTTTTCTCAAAGAAAGCAAACGGGCTTTCCCCTCGCCACTCACTTCGCTGTTTAAATTGTTTGGCTTTTCGCAGCTTTTTCCGAAATCGAAACTATTCAGCCGCTATCACCTGGGTCATCTGGATAAAGAACAAAACCACGAGGTGGATGTGCTGGCCGGCGCTTACCTGATGGTGCGGCACGACGTGCTGCAGGAAGTAGGCAGTTTTGACGAAGCGTTTTTTATGTATGGTGAGGATGTAGACTTAAGTTACCGTATCCAGAAAGCTGGGTATAAAAACTATTACATAGCAGACACCACCATCATTCATTTTAAAGGTGAAAGCACCAAGCGGGGAAGCCTGAACTATGTGCGGATGTTTTATTACGCCATGAGTGTTTTTGTAAAAAAACATTACGGTGGCGTAAAGGCCGGTGTTTTCAACTTTTCCATACAGCTTGCCATCTGGATCCGCGCTTTTATTGCTGCCCTTACCAAAACCATCAGCTTTATTGGCATTCCGGTTATTGACGCTGTTTTTATCCTGCTCTCCTTTTGGCTGGTAAAAGAAGTATGGGCAACACTGGTGCGTACCGATACCGTGTATCCCGATAAACTGCTCCTGGTTTCCTTCCCCGCATTTACGCTGGTGTACCTGACGGCTGCGTACTATGCCGGGCTTTATGACCGGTATTACAAATTATCCAACCTTGTCCGCTCCACCCTGATCGCAACGGTCACCCTTTTAACCTTGTATGCATTGCTCCCGGAGTCGTTGCGCTTTTCAAGGGCCATTGTGCTGCTGGGCGCCTTGCTGGCCTTTGTCCTGATTATGGCGGAACGCTATCTATTGGTGAAAGCAGGCCTGTTGCTGCAACCGCCGGATGCTTCCTCCCGTCCGCACATTTTAATTGCCGCTTCTGCCAGTGAATACAATGCCGTTCAAAACTTCCTGCAGAAAAAAGGCTTTGGAGAACGCATCATCGGCCGCGTAGGCATTAACGGTACATCGGAAAATATGATCGCACATGTTGACCAACTTGACGAGATTGCCAAGACCCTCCAGGCAAAAGAGCTCATCCTTTGTGCCGGCAGTTTATCCTACAAAAGACTTATCAGCCTGACCGGCGACATAAACAGGGGGCTGAAGTTTCGTTACCATGCGCTTGGCTCCTGCAGCATTGTGGGCTCCGATACCAGCACGTCAAGCGGTGAGATTCTTTCCACGGAAACCAGTTTTGCCATTGCCAAAGCTTCCAACCGGCGGGTAAAACGGCTGATTGATGTTGTTCTGTCCGTTCTCTTTATCATTACGTTTCCCGTGCAGCTTTTTTTTGTCAGCAATCCTTTTCAGTTTCTGCAAAATTGTTTTGTTGTATTGGGGGGCAAAAGAACCTGGGTCGGTTACTCAAAAGCATCTGCTTCCCTTCCCAGCCTGCGCAGGAGCATCCTGGCGCCGAATGGCAAAAAGCAACCTGCTGAAGTATCGGCCACAGAAAACCGGCAACTGCTTGACTACTGGTATGCCCGCAATTACGAACCCCTGCAGGATATCAAAACAATTTTTCGACATTATCCCGATTTAGGGAGCGATGGGGTAACTTAGTGCATCCGTAAGAAGGTTGTTGATGGCGAGAATACTTGATATTACATTACCGAAAGCGATTGCCAGTGCATTACGTCTCCCCAAAAAAGATTCCCGCAGCCAGCAGGTAAGGGTTCTGAAAAAGCTGTTGAAAAAGGCTCGCTTCACCGAATTCGGCCAGCGCTATGGTTTTGATACAATTCTCCTGAGCCGCGATAGCAGCGCAGCCTTTCAGCAGGCCGTGCCTGTACACGATTACTCCAAAATTTACAGCGAGTGGTGGCAAAAAACGCTTGACGGCTCGCCGGATGTAACCTGGCCGGGAAAAATAAAATACTATGCCCTCAGCTCCGGCACATCGGAAGCCGCCAGCAAATACATTCCCGTAACCAAAGAGATGCTGCGCAGCAACCGGGTCAATTACATCCGGCAGATGCTCTCGCTGTTTAGCTACCAACACCTGCCCCGCAATGCCATGACCAAAGGCTTTTTGATGCTGGGTGGTGCTACCGACCTGCAAAAGGGAGCGGCGGGATGGTATGCCGGCGACCTGAGTGGCATTCTGGCCAAGAACCGTCCTTTCTGGTTCCAGACATTTTACAAACCCGGCGGCCGCATTGCCAAAATGCGGGACTGGAATGAAAAGCTGCACGAGATTGTAGAGCATGCAAAAGACTGGGACATTGGCTACATTGTTGGCGTACCAGCCTGGTGCCAGATGTGTATGGAGATGGTAATAGAACATTACGGCGCCAAAACCATTCATGATGTGTGGCCCAACTTTGGGTTTTTTGTGCACGGCGGCGTAGCCTTTGAACCCTACAAAAAAGGATTTGAAAAACTGCTGGGCAAGCCCATCGTATATATTGAAAATTATCTCTCCAGCGAAGGTTTTATCGGCTACAAAGCCCGCCAGGATGCCAAAGGCATGCAACTGATTCTCGACAACAACATCTTCATGGAATTTGTGCCCTTTGACGATCAGAACTTCGACAGCGAAGGCAAGCTGGTTCAAAATCCAAAAGCCCTGCTGATTGACGAAGTGGAAGAAGGAAAAGAATACGCACTGCTCATGAGCACCAACGCCGGTGCCTGGCGCTATTTGATTGGCGATACGCTTCGGTTTGTAGATAAAAGCCGGAACGAGATTGTCATCACCGGCCGCACCAAACATTTTTTAAGTTTGGTTGGCGAACACCTGAGCGTAGAGAACATGAACAAGGCCATTCAACTGGTCAGCGATGAACTTAACATCTCCATACCGGAATTCACTGTTGTAGGCTTTCCGTACGAAAACCTGTTTGCCCATAAATGGTACATTGCCTGCAACGACCCGGTAGATCCTGCCGCACTGATCCAGCGCATCGATGCCCACCTTTGTCAGCTCAACGATGATTATGCCACCGAACGAACATCGGCACTGAAAGAAGTTTTTGTAGACGTGCTGCCCGAAGATGCCTTTCTCAAGTTTATGGAGGCAGAAGGCAAATTGGGTAGCCAACACAAGTTTCCGCGGGTACTGAAAGGAAAAATGCTGAAAGACTGGGAGGCTTTTCTTGCCAGCCGCCCCTCCTGACCCTCTTGCATAACCTAAGTTGAAATCATTGCTATTCGGCTGCATTCCGTTAATTTGCCCACTTCGTATTGCGTATGCTGGATGCTGTTATCAAAGGATTTACCCTGGGTTTTCTGCTGGCCATTTCGGTAGGACCCATTGTATTTACCGTGATCAAACAAAGCATCAACAACGGGTTGAAAGGTGGGCTAGCCTTTATTACCGGTATTTTTTTGTCCGATGTTTTCTTGGTGATCTGCTGTAATTTTTTTACGCAGTTTTTCAAGGTTCTGAGCGATTACGACGTACAGCTGGGCATTGCCGGTAGCAGCTTGCTGATCCTGGTAGGCGTGTACTTTTTGTTCTTTAAAAAAGTAAAGGTTTCGGAAAGTGGCGAGCAACTGTTCTTGTTCAGAAAGCGGGATTATGCCAAGCTTTTTTTTGCCGGGGGCATCATCAACCTGCTCAATCCTGGCATTATTGTATTTTGGTTTGTGTGGGCAACGGCCTATATCTCCTATTCGCTCGACCACCGGCTGATCATATTTGGAACGGCACTGATTATTGCCCTGGCCGCGGACATTGCCAAGGTGGTACTGGCTGATAAGATCCGGAAAAAGCTGACGCCGAAAAACATTCACCGCATCAACCAGATCAACGGCATTATTCTCATAGGCTTTGGCATTGTGCTGATGTGGGGATTGATTGTGTATGGAAAATCGGGAGGGCATTGAGAGGTTGAGGCGGAGGTTTAGGTTTAGATTGCGTATTCTTTATAAACGGTTTTGAAGCGTGAAAGCAAAACAGAAACAGAAAAATGAAAAGCGCAGCAGGGGACAACGGTTTTGGCGGGGCGTCAAACGCTTCCTTCTTTTTGTGTTTATTGCGCAGCTGCTGTACATCGTTGCCCTGAAATGGATCAACCCGCCCATTACGCTGACGCAGATCGGCAGCATCATCGGCGGCCATGGCCTGAAACGGGATTATGTAGACAGTGATGAGATTTCATCTCACCTGAAGCTGGCTGTTATTGCTGCCGAAGACCAGATATTTCCTGACCATAGCGGCTTTGACTGGAAGAACATCAAGAAGGCCATGGAGTACAACCAGAAAAAACCTAACCGTATCCGTGGAGCCAGCACCATCAGCCAGCAAACCGCAAAAAATGTTTTTCTCTGGCAGGGCCGCGACTGGATCCGGAAAGGACTGGAGCTTTATTTTACCAAAATGATCGAATGGATCTGGGGTAAGGAACGTATCCTGGAAGTATACCTGAACGTAATCGAAATGGGTGAAGGAATCTACGGCGCCGAAGCGGCCTCTCAAGCTTATTTCAACAAACCGGCTAAAAGCCTCAACCGCAAACAGTCCGCCATGATTGCGGTGAGCCTGCGCAATCCTAAGATTTACACGGTAAAGCCCGTGCATGGTTTTGTGGCTTCCCGCAGCAACTGGGCCCTGCGGCAAATGGCCTTCCTGGAAAAAGACCCCGATGTACAGGCGGTGATCAAATAGAAGATTCTGTCATTTCTTTTGCCGGCTCGCAGCCGTTTTATTTTACTTTCTATTCTGTAGGTGTAGACCAAACAAAAGCGGCTTTCACCGTAATTCTTCCGGCACATTTCCAAAAACGAATACTTTGGGCGGTGATAAATGCAACCTGATTTACGCATACCGCTTTACTTTTTGTTTACCGTGCTGTTTTGTTTGGTGACGGCAGCGGGCACGGCCCAGGAAAGGGAAATTGAAAGCATCCCCAATCAGCCTTCTCCTGAAGCGTATGATTTGCTGAAAGACAGCAAAGGATACATCTGGGTGGCACACGAGTTTGGCATCAGCCGGTATGATGGTGCTAATTTTATTACACTACAGAACCCGCGGCAAAACTCCATTTCATTGACGGACATGATTGAAGATAAAACGGGGCGCATCTGGTGTCACAACTTCAGCGGTCAGATCTTTTACATCGAGAACCTGCAATTGCATTTGCTGGAAGCATATAAACACCAGGATGAACAGGATTTTCCCAGAATTGCAATTTGTGGCGATGAGCTTATCGCCACATCAAAAAAAGGACTTTTCGTCTATAATCTTCTCACCGGAAAATCAACTTACCATTTTATAAAATATGGTGCGAGCACATTAACACAGGTAGGTAACAAAGTGGTTTGTTTTAATAACTACGATTTTTACTGTTATGAAGCCGGAAAACCCCTGACGAAATTGACTTTTGGCGAGTATCTCCCTGATCATTTCGCGGCCAGCCTGCAAAACGTTTGCTTAAAGGACACCTTCTATCTTATCGTTAATCCAAGGGGAAAATATTACAAGCTCTCACTGAAACAAGATCGCATCCTAAACCACGGCGTCATTAAAACCGGTGCTTTCATTAATACCATCTCTAAACAGAATGAAAAAATTTGGGTACATACAAAAGAACATAGCGTTACCATTGATGGGAAAGAGCAGATCAAAGGCATGAACCTCTCAGATGTGCTTACGGATAACTTGGGGAACCTGTGGATGAGCAGCCTGAAAAAAGGCCTCAGTGTACGATACAATACACAGCCCATCAAAAAGATCAGTGACTCGCTATCCATAGATGGGCAAAATATCAGAAGAATACATACAGAGGACAGTACCTTGTTTTTAGGTACATCAAGTGGTATGTTATACAAACTGGACCTGCCAGGTTCTTTGCAATATTTGTCATCGATCCCAAAAGAAGCAGGCGCAATCGAGCGGATCACCCCTTTTGATAAGAATCACCTGTTTGTGGCAGCTTCTGTTGGATCGTACACATATCATTATCAAACAAACACGCTAAAGCCGCTTCCGGTTAGTATCACTGCAAAGGATATTGTTATACGGGATGAAAAGGTGTATGTAGCCACTCCGTTTGGAATCAAATTTTTTCCACTGGCGCACCTAAATGATAAAAATCCCCCGCTGGCCCAAAGGCCGTTGTTTGAAAAAACAACACGTTGCAGGAGTCTTGCATTCCTGAACGACAGTTTGATTGCGGTGTATAATGACGGGGTTTTTATTCTTCACAACAACAAAATCAAACCGCTGTTCTATCAGCAGAATCCTATCTATGCCACCACGGTTAGAATGGTCGGCAGCAAACTGCTTATTGGTACTTACAACCAGGGATTACTGATCTATGAAAAAGGAAGCTTTCAAAAAATTACAGATAAAGAAGGACTGGCATCCAACTTTATAAAAGATATAAAAATCATTTCCGGATCAACGTGGCTCGTTTATACAAACCGTTTTCAGCTACTCAACCCGTCATTAACAGGAATTGAAAACTATACATTTCCTTTTCCCGGCGGTGGTATCAATGATTTTAATACAATCGGAAACCAGCTTTATCTTAGTACAAGTGATGGTCTTTATGCCACGCAGATGACCCGCCCTTCCTCTGCTATCAGCACCAAAACCTATATCGATAATATTACCGTTAACGGAAACAGTCTTGTTGCAACCAATACGCTGAACTATTTTCAAAATCACCTGCAGTTCCAGGTGTCAACGCCTTATTTTTCACCCAACTCTAAAATCGTCTACCAGTACAGGCTAACCAATACGCCTAATAACGAGTGGCAACAAGGCGCCCCGGGACAAACCGCCTTTAACGTAGTAGCACTGGAGCCAGGTACGTATGACTTTGAAATTGTTGCCACCGATGAAAACCGAAAGATCATTTCACAACCGGCCATTTATCACTTTGAGATCATGGCGCCTTGGTACCAGCATTGGGCATTCAACGCATTTGTTATTCTGTGGCTGGTCGGTTTGATAGGCGGCGCTGTTTGGTTTTATTTCGCCAACCGCCTGCGCCGCCAGCGCCAGGTCTACAAAAAGCAGTTGGCCATTCAGGCAGAACGGCAGCGAATTTCAGAAGAGATCCACGATGACATTGGTGCCGGTTTGCTGGCTATGCGCCTGCAAACGGAGATCACCAAAAACAAACTTCCCGAAGGCGAGGCCAGGCAGGAGATGGGTAAGATCCATACCGCTATCAGTGAGCTTTCGCATAAAATGCGGGAAGTGATCTGGAGTCTGAATACCGACAATGATCGTTTGGAAAACCTGCTGTTCTATATCCGCCGGCAAGCAGTGGGTCTTTTCGAAAACAGCCCCACCAGCCTGAAAGTTGTATTTCCTTCACACGAAATACCCGATGTTAATATCCATGGCGAAAAAAGACGCCATATCTATTTAGCCGTAAAAGAAGCGCTGCACAATTGTTTAAAACACTCCCAGGCACATAACTGCACACTAACCATGCGCATTGACGGCAGCGCACTGTACATTTCCGTTGCCGATGATGGCAGGGGGTTTGCTGCACCCCAAGGAGAGCATACAGGCAATGGATTATCCAGCATGAAAAAACGTATGCAGCAAATAGAAGGGGTGCTGGAGATGGAAACACAGGAAAGAACCGTTGTGCAGTTTATGGTTCCGTTAACTGAAAGCGTATGATCAAACTCGTATCCCTCGTAGAAGATAACGCTCTTTATCAGCAGGCCCTTGTTGATGTGATCAGGAGCAATGAAGCGTTCCGTTTATACAAAGTTTATGGTTCGGCGGAAGACGCTATGGACATGCTGCAAAACCCGCCCGACATAGCCATTGTTGATATCAACCTTCCCGGTAAAAGCGGGATTGAACTGATTGCTACGCTGCAGGCGCAGCCCCAGATTCAATGCCTGGTGTGCAGCATGTACGAGGATGATGAACACATTGTGCAGGCCCTGGAAAACGGCGCCGTGGGCTATCTTTTGAAAGATGCCAGTGTGCAGGAGATCAGCCATGCGCTTGACGAACTGGTAAAAGGCGGTGCGCCCATGAGCCCTTACATTGCCAGCCGGGTGATCTCTTTTTTTAGAAAACCAAAAATAAAATCGGAAAATGCGCTGTTAAGCTCGCGGGAAAAAGAAGTGCTGCAGCTGGTAGCCAAAGGCCTGCAGTACAAAGAGGTTGCCGACCACTTGTTTCTGAGTACGGAAACGGTAAAAAAACACATGCAAAACATTTACCAGAAACTGCACGTTCAAAACAAAGTAGAAGCGGTGAATAAGTTTCGGTACATGTAGTTCTTCCATAAACAATTGGCGTAGCAACAGGCAAACGTTTAGTGCCAACGACAATCTTCCTCTAAAATAAAAACTTGGAATAAATACCCGGCGGGTTACCCTTGCCCATTGCTCCTTGAATTCACGGCACCGGGTCATAGCCACTGCCACCCCAGGGATGACAACGGGCAATGCGCCTGGCGGTAAGCCAAAGGCCTTTGAGAGGACCATGCTTTTGAAAAGCTTCCAGGCCATACTGTGAGCAGGTGGGTGTAAAACGGCAGCGGGGTCCCAGCAGCGGAGAGATCATCCACTGGTAGATCCTGATCAGTGCAATAAAGGGAAAGGATAGTATTTTACTGAGGATTTTCACTGTTGGCAATCACACTTAATTTTTTCAAACATTTCGCCATCACCACTTTTATTTCCTGAAACGGTGCAATGGTTTTGCCGGTATAGATGAAAAAAACTGCTGCGCTTTTTTCCTTTGCCTGTACCACAGTTTGCAGTTCTTCTTTCTGCAGGCGGTAGGCCTCACGCAGTAAACGCTTCACCCGGTTACGGTCAGTCGCTTTTTTAAAATTCCGCTTGCTTACCGTCACCCCCATCTTCACGCCACTTTCCGCTTCTTTCGCAAAAAGATAGGTAACACGAATGGGAAAAACAGAAAACCCTTTACCGCCGGCAAACAGGCTATCGATCTGCTTACGGCTTTTCAGCCGTTCTGTTTTCGAAAGTCCAAAGCGTTTGACCATATCACAAAGGTAAACGGGCGGTGTCGCCGCATTCTTACGGAAAGAAAAAAAGCTCTCACGCATGGAATGGTGAGAGCTTTTAAGAAGTTGAAATAAGCTAGCCCGGTTAACAGCCCAACCCTACAGGCAGGTGCAGGGGCGCATTTTATTTTAATTTCTTTTCATCGCTTACAGTCAGCTTATGGCGGCCTTTGGCACGACGGCTGGCTAACACTTTTCTGCCGTTAGCGGTTTGCATACGCTTACGAAATCCATGTACTGTTTTACGACGACGACGATGCGGTTGAAATGTACGTTTCATTGAATCTTTTTTTTCACGTTTCTAAAATCACCCGTGGAGAACCGGGTTTGTTTCAGTTTCATCACCGGGTCACCACACCCATGCGATTTTGTGAAAGGACGGCAAAAGTAAGGTGCAAAGCGCAGATTAGAGGTATGTGGACAGGATTTTTTTTGGTGAAGCTGTTAAAATCGGAATCAATTTTTCAGCAGATAACCGCTTTACGCCTGCCTCAGCCGTGGTTATAGGCACAGGCTTTGCAAAAACTATAAATATGAAAAAGATGATGATCGGCATTATAGCGGTAGGATTACTTACCTCGTGCCAACAGGTGCAGGGATGGTTTGGTAACACGGAAGATTCCGACAGTACGCAAACCATGACGTCGGAAAGCGTAAACAAAGCAAAATTACTGCGGGACGAAAGCATTACCCGGGAAAACGCTTACTCGGATCTCTTCGTGGACAGCGCCGCCCTGGAAGCATACATTCAGAAAGAAAAGGTACCTGCCGATAAAGCAGACCGGATGCGGGAATTTTATATCGTGCGCAGCAACCAGTTTGCCTGGTTTACCTCAGATGGGATGACGGAGCAGGCAAGAGGGCTTTGGAGCTTGTCGGAGAGCAGCTCCGAAGAGCTGAAAACAAAACCTTCCCAGCGCCTTCAGGAGCGGATGGACTCGTTGCTGACCAAAGATTCTGCTGCCATGGCCCAACAAAATGCGGCAACGACAGCGGACACGGCCACCCGTATGACCACTCGTGACACGTCGGCCCAAGCAGTGGCAAAATCGGCTGTTGATAGCATGCGTTCTATGACAGCGGATACCGCTACCTTGTTCTCGCAATCGGACACAGCCCTGGTGCAAACAGAACTGGCATTGACGGCCCATTTTGTGGCCCTGGCCACAGAAACCAAAGGACCCATTACGGCGGATAACTTCTACTGGCTGGTGCCCCGCAAAAGGATGGATCCCATGCAGCTTGCCGACTCACTGTTAAACAAAGCAAGCGACTCCTCGCTGTGGCAGAACAATGCACAATATGCGGCCATGAAAAACAGCCTGGGCACCTATTATAACGCAGCCAAAAACGGTGGGTGGCCAACCATCACCTCGACGACAGGTTTGCAGAAGGGGGCCCAATCGCCGGCAGTGGTGCAACTGAAAAAACGCCTTGCTGCAACGGGAGATTATGTAACAACCGATACGTCTAATGTATATACCGACTCATTGGCAACGGCCATCAGAGCCCTACAGGAACGATATGGGCTTGCTCCAACAGGCATAGTGAACGACTCGCTGGTGCAGCAACTGAATGTTCCGGCAGAAGAGAGGGTGCAGCAGATACTGGTGAACATGAATCGTGCCCTTTGGCTGGCGCCGCAATCAGACAGTAACCGGATTATGATCAACATTCCGGCACAGCAGCTGGTGGTGTACAGCGATAGCGGTAAAGTAATGACCATGCCGGTGATTGTGGGGAAAGAAGGAACGGGAACCATGGCTTTTAACGACGAGATCACGACGGTGGTGTTCAACCCTTATTGGAACATTCCGGAAAGTATCGTGAAAAACGAGATCATGCCGGCCATGAAAAAAGACCCGAATTACCTGAAGAAAAACAACATGGAGATCGTTTCGCAGAACGACAGCATTCCGCAGATACGGCAGCTGCCGGGTAAAGACAATGCACTGGGCCGGGTGAAGTTTCTCTTCCCCAACAGCTTTGACATTTACCTGCACGATACGCCCAACAAGGCCCTCTTTGCCCAACAAAACAGGGCGCTGAGCCACGGCTGTATCCGGGTGGCACAACCCGACTCACTGGCACTGTTTGTTTTGCGCGGACAGAACGATTGGACACTTGATAAAATAAGAGCTGCCATGAATGCAGGCAAAGAGCAATCGGTTGGTGTGAAAGACCCGGTTCCGGTTTCCATTACCTATTATACCGCCTGGGCGGATCCTGATGGAAAGCTGCATTTCAGCAGGGACATATACGGCTACGACCAGCGAACAGCCGAAAGGATGTTTACCAATACGGCACTGCCGGCAACGGTAGCAAAACGCTGACAAAATAAAAAAGGCAGGTACGTACAACCTGCCTTTTTTTATTCTTCGTAAAGCTGTTTAGGCCCGCGTAAGCGCTGCCGGAATTGGCAGAATCTTTGAACCAAAAGCAAAAAATCAATGCTGAAGCAAATTCTTTTATCCGGAATCCTGGTGATGGGCCTCAGTGCCTGCGATGTTCTTACCAACCTTCCGCAAACAACCACCACTACCGTTACACAAACCGAAGCAGCACAGGCCATTCGCGAAGCCCTGGACCAGGGCACAGGCCGCGGCATTGGTGTGCTGAATAAACCGGATGGTTTTTTTGGCAATGAAACGTACAAACTTTTTTTACCACCCGATGCACAAAGAGTAGAAAATACCCTGCGGCAACTTGGATTTTCTTCGCTGGTAGACAAAGCCATTTTGCAGATCAACCGGGCGGCAGAAGATGCAGTAGGATTTGCCCGACCCATCTTTTTGGATGCCATCCGTGAAATGACGATAACTGACGCAATCAATATTATCAGGGGCCCGCAGGATGCTGCCACGCAATACTTTCGCCAAAAAACAACCGACAAGCTGGTGACTGCTTTTTTACCCGTGATCAAAAGTTCGCTGGAAAAATTCAGTGCAACAAAATATTATACAGATGTAATCAACACGTACAACAATTTTCCTACGACGGTCAACAAGATCAACCCGGACCTTCCCTCCTACGTAGTCAACAAAGCGGTAAGTGCCCTCTTTGACCAGATTGCGCTGGAAGAAGCGGCCATCCGGGCTAACCCTGTAGCAAGAACCACAGAGATCTTAAAGAAAGTATTTGGCTGGGCCGCCAGGAGATAGACGGCTGATGATGGATGACAGAAGACAGGAATTGTTCTTTTGCTGTTCTCTGTCATTTTTTTATGCAATATTCTCCGCTGCCAGCAGCACCTGCCAGGCTTCGTACACTTTGTTCTGGTCTAACAATTTTGCCGCATAGGTATGAATCTCTTTTTCCATTTCGGCAGGGCTGACGCTGTAGTATTGAAAAATATTCTTCAGGTGGTCATCGTCAAACGATGGTTCTACCACGGGTAGCTCGTGCACATTGCCCAGCATGCCCAGGTGGTTGCCGGTAAGAATGCTACTGGCCCGAATACTTTGCGGCAGAGCATCCATGCCTATGCCCAGTTTTACATTGGGTTTGGGTACGGCAAACAGGACCTCCGGTGTAACGCGGCAGTACCAGTCGCCGCCAAGCCTTGCCACCAGTTCCAGCTTGCGCTGATCGATCTTTCCCTCTTCGTTCAGCAGTTCGTCAGCCAGGTGCAGCTTTACAACTTCGCAGATCACCAGGTTACCGGCGCCGCCCACTTCTCCCAGCGATTTGATCTCCCGCACCAGGCATTCCAGTTTCACCTTACTTTCTTTAACCATGGGTGGCTTTACTACCGTTGCGGGTTCTTTGGTAAAACCGGCCTTGATGAATTCATCCACTCCCTTTGGGTATTCGCAACTGGCCAGCGAGGTTTGTTGCACCATGTCGTAGGTAACAATATTGATGACCACTTCGGGCACTTCCAGCACGTTTTGCAGGGTGTGTTTGGTGGTATTGTCCCGCACCCGGCGCGAAGGTGAAAACACCACGATGGGCGGGTTGGAAGAAAACAGGTTGAAAAACGAAAAAGGACTCAGGTTGACGTTGCCGGTGCTGTCCACAGTAGAGGCAAAACAAATCGGCCGCGGCGCCACCACATGCTGCAGGTAATATTGCTTTTCAACAGGCGTCAAGTCTTCTACGTTAAAAACCATAGGGGCAAATGTAAGGGAGGGCGGTTGAGAAGTTGACTGGTTGATGGGTTGACTTGAAGGAAACCAACTTTTCAACATCTCAACCATTCCACCGCTTGTACGCCTTATCTGCCATTCATACCAAAGAGTAATAAAGGTGTAACAAAGAGCAAACTACCTTCGTTCTACGAAACGATTCGTTACACATAACTTTTTAAATCAACCAACATGCGCAAACTTGTATTTATGGCAGCCTTAGCATTACACGCCTCCGTTTCGGCCAATGCACAGAAAGAAGAAAGAGAAACCATTGAAGGCAATGGCAACCTGGTGACCCGCGATGTACAGGTGTCTTCCTTTGACGCCTTAAAGGCCAGCGGTGTTTATGAACTGAGATTATCCCAGGGGGATAAAGAAAGCGTAACGATTGAAGCTGACGAAAACCTGCAGCAATACTTCAATGTACGCAATGAAGGGGCAGCACTGGTGATTGACATGAAAGGAATGAAGAACAAAAACCTGAAGAACAAAAATAAGATGCGGGTACACGTTACCTTCAAAAAATTAAAAACCCTTGACCTGAGCACCGTGGGCAGCGTAGCTACAGAAAAAGAACTGAATTTTGCTGATCTCGAGATCAACAACGCCAGCGTAGGCAAAGTGCAACTGAACCTTTCTGCCAATTCCGTAAAATTCAAAAACAGCAGTGTGGGCAGTGTGCAACTGGCCGGCAAAGCACAGAATGCAGTTTTTACCAATTCCGGTGTGGGAAGTTTGGACGCAGGCAGCTTTGTTGTACAAACCATGAATATTGAAAACAACGGTGTTGGCGGTGCTACCGTTAATGCCGAAAAAGAATTAAAAGTAAAAGACAATAACCTGAGCCGTGTAAAAAATAAAGGCGCAGCACCCATGCGCAAAAACAATGTTGTTGTGATCTGACCATCTGAACAGGGACAGGTGAGATGAATGGGATGCGTGGGATCAAATATGCAAACAAAGAGCGCCGTTCAGGATTGAACGGCGCTTTTTGTTGAAACGATAAATTTTCCTGTATAAACGCGATTGCTGTTGAGAGCTGGTTTAATCAAGGGACATGCGCATTTCTGTCATCAATGGCTGAAAGCCCACTTTTTCATAGGCTTTTATGGCCGATTGGTTGCCTGCAAACACCTCCAGTCGCAGCTCGGTAACGCCTCGCCGTTTCGCCAGCGTTTTCAATTCTTCTATCACCAGCTTATTGATGCCTTTGCCGCGGTGTTCCGGGCGAACGTACATCATGCCCAAATAAGCATGCTGGCTGTGTTTGTAATAAGGTTTTGAATCTTCTATGCGGGAATAGCCGCAGCCGATAATTTCATTGTTCATCTCCGCAACCACCACGTCTGTCTGCGGATCGGTCAGCATTTTTTCAAGGTCGTAATACCGCACCGGGTCATCTTTCAGCGTAGGACTGAAAGGACGCTCCGCCTTAATAATTCCCTGCTCACATTGCAACAGCACAACCAGGTCAGCCCCCGTTGCCCTTCTAAGCAATATGGTTTCCTCCATATAAAGATTTTTTGATCGTTGCCAAAAATTTTACTGCAGCCATCTCCTGAATACAGCTACCTCAATCTGTGGTTCTACTTTTTCCGTTTCAGGATGCTCCAGTCGGTTTCTTCGGCGATGATGGTATTGGTGAGTGTTCCCAGCCCATCGATCCCCATTTCCACCACATCACCGGCATTCAGCCACTGCTCGGGGTAATCGGGGTTTTCCAGTTTGCCGGTGCCGTTCAGTTCCAGAAAACACCCGGTGCCTACGGTGCCGCTGCCAATAATATCACCGGGAAAAAGATCCACACCGTATGAGGCTCGTTCGATGATCTCAGCAAAGGTCCAGTCCATATCAGCGAGGTTGCCTTCGCTTACTTGGACGCCATTCACTCTACAGGTCATTCTTAAGTTCCAGGAACGTCCTGTATGCCCTTCTTTGGCAGGAACGGCAAAGCTTTCCAGCTCATCCAGCGTCACCAGCCAGGGACCGATGGTAGTGGCAAAATCTTTTCCTTTGGCAGGTCCCAGGTTCAGGAGCATTTCTTCCATTTGCAGGCGGCGGGCACTCAGATCGTTCATGATCATCAGGCCGCCGATGTATTCTTCGGCTTCTTCGGCCTTGATGTTGCGGCCCGCTTTGCAAATAACAATGGCTGCTTCCAATTCAAAATCCAACTTTTCAAAATGATCAGGCATGCAGGCCACTTCACCAGGACCTTTCACGCTGTGGTGATTGGTAAAATAGAAAATGGGGTACTGGTCAAACTCCGGTATCATCTCCACCTTACGGTTTCTGCGGGCCGCTGCTACGTGTTGCCGAAAGGCATAACCATCACGGCAGGACGTAGGAAACGGCACCGGCGCCAGCAACTGTACGCTTTCCACGGGGATTCCTTTGCCGCGACCGATCTTTTCTTCTTCAATCATCAGTACACCGTTCTGCACCACGGGGGCCGAATCCTCCCAATACGCCAGGAACATGCTCATGGTGGTCGGCAGATCGGGGTGAATATTTTCCATGTTGTACAGCTGTCCGTTGACTAATGTTGCCAGGTATTCTTGATCGTCGTGGAGATAGGAAACCAGTTTCATTGGAAGGTATTTAGGGATTCAAAAGTAAGCGGTAGGGGAATATAGTGATGGAAAAGAAATCAGGTTTGTTGTTCTTCATGAACCTCCTTCTAAGACATTACAGATGATGCCTCTTCTGAATGCCATTCTAATAAGAAACTACTGGGAGAGAAGTAACGAAGAAACAAGGAAAATATCATACGAAACGCCTGCAAAAAGCTTGGTCAGGAAAGCAGCCTATCTTTGAAGGAACTTATTTGTTAAATAATGAACCGGGAAAACATTCTTGCAGCCTTGCAGTCGCTTAAACCAGAATTTGAAAAATTTGGTGTGCAGCATGTTGGCCTGTTTGGCTCCTACCTTCGAAATGAGCAGACGGAAAAAAGTGATATTGACTTACTAATTGACTTCATACCGGAAAAAGAAACATTCGACAACTTGATGGCTGTTTACGATTTGTTGGAAGACCATTTTCAGCAGTACAAGATTGAGGTAGTCACCAAAAATGGATTGAGTCCTTATATCGGTCCGAAAATTTTAAAGGATGTGATGTATGCCTAAAGACTCGATTGAATACATCAAACACATTGCTGATGAATGTGTCTTCCTTCTTTCCGTCAGCAATGGTTTATCCAGAGAAAAATTCCTGCATGATGAAGTCCTGAAACGTGCTGTCGTAAGAAGCCTGGAAATTATTGGCGAAGCCGCCAAAAACATTTCTACGAAGTGCAAAGAAAAATGGCAAGCAATTCCCTGGAAGAACATGGCTGGCATGCGGGATCGGTTAATTCATGACTATATGGGAACGAACTACACAATTGTCTAGGACGTTGTTTTAAACAAGATACCGGATTTAGCCGTGCAACTAAAGGAGATTCTAGAGAGAGAATAAGGGCTATTATCTGTATTTGCCGATGCATACATAAAATGAGGTGAGAAAACAAATCAGCAAATGCACCAAAGATTCTTATCCGTTACCATAAAAATTCCACCTCAATCTTTCGGATGCTATTTATCGTGACCGGGAATGCTGTTTCCTACATATATAGAATTCTAAATAAGCTTTTGTAAATTGGTGTATTCTTCACCGTAAACTTCCTGTATGCACTTCTTTAGCGGACGCACCAAAACTGCTTTTGCTTTCCTGACGGTTATAACTTGTTTCGCCTGCCAAAAACCGGTACAAACAAGGGAAACAGCGTTAGCCCCTGCCAGCAACGCTGCAGCCCGTACCGAAGCCGCAGCCACCACTGTGACGGCAAATGCAATTTGTGATTATGTTTTTAACGAACAGGAGCTGACCAGCGCCGGATGGATTAAAACTTTTGAGGATGATTTCACCACAGATCTTTCCAAATGGAACATCTGGTATGGCGGCGCATTCAACAACGAGTTGCAGTTGTACCGGGAATCCAATCTGCAAATTATGGATGGCTGCCTAGTGATCACTGCACAAAAAGAACCCGGTGGCGTAAAAGGGCCAACCAGCCCCTTCACAACAAGACAAAAAACATTTCAGTATACTTCGGGGCGTATTGAATGCAAAACCAATGTATCTGCCAATACGCAAACACCGAAAGTGCGCATGGTGGCCCGCATCAAACTGGCGCCTGGCTACGGCATGTGGGGTGCGTACTGGAGTTATGGCGACCCCTGGCCTACGCAGGGTGAAATTGATATGGTGGAGGCGAGAGGACAAGAACCTGACCGGTATCAAACCAATTATTTCTACGGCCGTACCCGCAACCGGAATCTTGTCACCAATGGTGAAGGTTTTATCCGTACAAACGGTAACCTTACAACCTGTTACCATGTGTATGAAATGATCTGGGAACAAAACACCCTGACCTCTTACCTCGATGGTGTACAGGTGGAACAAAAATCAGGCGGCTATATACCAAACCTGTTTGGTAAAACCGAACGCATTACGCTCAACCTTGCCGTGGGAGGCGATTTCTTTCCCAACCTAGACCCGTCAAAAATTGTTGCCGAGGGGAAGATGTATGTTGACTATGTAAAAGTATTTACGTCAAAATAAAGTACACAGACAAAAAAATCCGGCAATCTCTTGCCGGATTTTTTATTACGGTTTTACGTTTGTTCTTAATCGTAAGAAAAATTTCAACCAGCAGCAGGTACCGCAGTTTCGTTCAGCACTTTCTGAATTGCCGCCACGATCTTTTCACCCCTTTCCCTGATCTGTTCTTCTGTCCACAGCAAAGAAATGGAAGAAGAAATGCACCGGCTCAAAACGGCATCCGAAGCTGAGAAGTCCTGGCTGGCCAGCTTCAGTAATCCATTGCGCTGTGCATCGTGCAACGGGTACAACGTAACTGCCTGCTTGAGGTGATCCCATTTACGGATATAGTGCCAGTTATTGTCGTACCAGTAAAAATTACCTCCCAGTATTCCTTGTGCTTTTAGTTCGGCTACGACGCTGCGGGTCAGCCCTTCGGTAGGCAAAAACCAGCTAAGGAAGGTGCAGCTATCACCATCCGGGTCGGGAACTCTGCGGAAGGAAACCTGCGGCACAGAAGAAAGAATCTTCTTCAGCGCTGCCTGATTCTTTTTCTGTATCTGCAGAAATTCATCTACCCTGCGCACTTGTGCAAGGCCTACGGCTGCATGCAGCTCAGAAATGCGGAAGTTGTATCCCAGAAAAGGATGCAGGTCGGCACCACGATCAACCCCTTTATGGTCGTGACCATGATCGCTGAATGCATCACATTTCGTGTACACGTCTTCGTTACTGGTCAACACCACACCACCTTCACCGCAGGTCATGGTTTTTACAAAATCAAATGAAAAAGTTCCCGCATCTCCGATGGTGCCCAAGCTTTTGCCTTTGTAGGTTGCGCCGATACTTTGACAGGCGTCTTCAAGCAGGATAAGCTTATGCTCTTTGCAAATGGCCTGCAGTGCATCCATATCGGCCATGCTGCCGCACATGTGCACCGGCATCACGCATTTTGTTTGCGGCGTAATGGCGGCACGAACGGCATCGGGATTCAGCGTCAGCGTATCATCCACATCCACCAGCACCGGCACGGCACCTACGCTCAGCACGGCCTCAAACGAGGCTACAAACGTGAACGAAGGCATGATCACCTCATCGCCGGCACCAATACCCAGGGCTGCCATGGCGGTAGTCAATGCAGCGGTTCCACTCGACACCAGTTGTGCATGATTGGCACCAAAGCGGCTGCAGATCGCTTCTTCCAGTTCTTTGGCTTTCCAGTGACCTTTGCGCTGCGCATCAAATCCATAGCGCATCAGGATGCCGCTGTCCACCACGTCCATCAGCTCTTTCCGTTCGGCATCGCTCCACAATTCAAAACCAGGCATAAAACAAGAATTAAAAATGAGTAATTAATAATCAAGAATGGCGAAGGTAAGAAGAGAACGTTTTGATGCTGTTGGCCGCCGGTTGTTCGAGGTTGATTGCACCTGATACCGCTACCGCAAAAGGTGACCTAATATTCTATCTCCTGACTCCTGTATATAGACTCCTCCTAAAACCATCCCCGCCGCTTGAACATCACCAGCATCCAAACCGGGATAAGCAGCATAATCCCAACGGAAATAAAAAACCCCCACCGGTTGTGCAGGAGCGGAATGGTCTCAAAGTTCATCCCAAAGATGCCGCCGATTACTGTTGCCGGTGCCAGCAGGCAGGTTACAATAGCCATTACCTTCATCACTTCGTTCATACGCAGGTTTACATTGTTGATGTACAGGTCCTGCATACTTACCATGATATCACGGTAGTTTTCCGAGAGGTCATAAGCCTGTACAATGTGGTCGTACACATCTTTGAAGTACTTGGTGGTGCGTTCATCCAGCAGATCGCTTTCGCTCCGGATGATGTTTGTTACCAGGTCCCGAACAGGGGCGATGTTTCGCTTCAGGATAATGAGTTCTTTGCGCAGCTGCGTAATCTTGGCCAGCGAATGTGTATTGGAGTTCCGGATCACTTCCTCTTCTACATTCTCAATGTGATCGCCCAGGCCTTCCATTACAAGGAAGTAGCTGTCTACGATAATATCCAGCATAGAGTAGCAGAGATAATCCGCACCGCGTTGCCGCAGCTTGCTGTTTTGAATGCGCAGCTTGTCGCGTATCGGGTTAAACACATCACGGTCCGGATCTTCCTGGAACGTGATCACAAAGTTTTTACCCAATACAATGGAAACCTGTTCTGTTTCCACATTCCCATGTTTAGCATTGAAGTAAAGCATGTTCAGCAGGCAGTAAAATACGCCTTCCACCTCGTCCATCTTTGGCCGCTGTCCAATGCTCAGGATGTCTTCCGTAATCAGGGGGTGAATGCCAAATTGCGCAGCTATCTTCTCCACATCCGCCTTTACAATGCCATCGATGTTGATCCAGGAAATATGTTCATTGTGCAGGTGCGAAAAACTGTCCTCTACCCTTTCCATTTTGTATTCCTTCATGGTGTTGGCGTCGTAGTCATACACCGTTACCACGGTTCGTGTGGCATCCTGGCGCTGGGTTTCCACGGTTGGGTTTACGTTGACAATCTTTTTGGTACGCTGGGTACCAAACAGCACCGAAGGAATCAAATAGCGGATATATCGTTTGGCTTTCACCGGTTCAAATTTTGGAGTAAAGTACTGAATCCGTCAGCCTTAAAAAAAGAAAAGAAGCTGTATAGCTTCTTTTCGCGATTGTTTTTGGTTTATCTTATTATAAGGAATTGTAGTAAGTAACAAGGGCTGTTATTTTTTCTGTGTTTGATCCTTTTTTTACGGCTTCTGTTTGTAAATATTGCTCCAGTTCTTTTTTCTTATCGGAAAGGATGGCAGGTACATCTTTAGGTTTTTTGGCACTGTGCCAGGCCCCTTTATAGACAATGAAAAACTCTTCTGTAGTTGCAATCCTCTGTTCAGATACCGACGAACCATAAGGCATATCCTCATTGACTATCTTATTGAAATTCCGGTACAGTGAAGCTTTCCCCTCCACTAACTTCTGATACCAACCTTTTTTAGCGGGAGCAAATTTAAGAGTCGAAGAATGCACGAAGGCATACGTTTGGCCGCTAACCGTGTCAGTTAGGGTAAGCTCTTTCAGTGGAAGGGTGCAGACAAACTCCTGTTCATCATTGTTGAGGAAGTAGAGTTGGTTATCCAGGAGATCCAACTTGACACGTGGACTCCGGTACCGGTCGCCATTATCTGCCAGAGCCACGCCATTCATCCACTTATTGCTAAAGTAGGGGGTTCCCTCCACCAAACGAACAAAGCGGGCAGTTACTACCGGACTCCCGCTGACGGTGTAAAATGTATTCAGTGGAATCTGCTCCATCTTGTCAACATTAATCACCTTCTGTGAAAAAGCGAAAGCACTGGCAGAAATTAGTAAGGCCGTTAGCAAGGTTTTCATAACCGTTGTTTTTGAAAAGTAAGGTAAGAAATTTTAGAACAGCTTTTACCCGGGTAAAACAGTTCATTCGCTGCAACAGCAAATCCTGGCTTACCAGCTTCGTTTTCTTGGCCTCCTCACCACTTTTACGATGGTTCCCAGCGTAATTAACACCGTAGATTTTCGATCAAGAGCGGGCAATTTCTACCGCTACCGGTCCTGGATAATCGGGCATTTGTACACTTGCCTTCCGGTAACTTGAATTCTACTTTTACAACGCAATGTGAACCTGTTAATGCGAGTCCTATGAAAAAATTTTACCCAGTTTCTATTACCCTTTTTTTCTTTTTACAGGTGGTGCTGCACCTGCAAAGCACTGCTCAATGTGCTGATGGCAGTGAACCTACACCTGTTTTTATGGATACTACCATCTACTTTGATCCGGGTGTGACATCTACCAAGGTAAAGTTTGCGCAGTTCAACCCAGAAAGCGGCATGCTGCGGTGCGTTCGGCTATCCGTTACTATGACCGGAATTGTGGATACCGTGGCCATGCAAAACCTAACCAACTCCTCGCAGTCGGCAAACTTTGATTACCGTCGGACCGATATGATGCAAGGTCCAGGGCTGAATACCCCTCTTTCCAATAGCAGCGATAAAAAGTATGGCGATTATACAGTGAGCGGATTTGATGGCGACTATTCAACCGGCACGGACTATGCCTCTATCCCCCGCGATACAGTAGTGAATAAAACGGTAGTCAGAACACTGACCGACTCAACAGAGATTGCACAGTTTTATGGGCACGACAGTGTAACCTATACCTATGATATTGATGTAAAAACCGTTGCTACAATGACAGGGGGTAACAGCATGTCCCTGGTACGTACGTCAGCCTTTGTGCATTTCCGGTTTGAATACTGTACCTGTTCGAAAGTAACACTGCCTGTGGGACTAAAAAATTTCACCGTCGTCAAAACCTCACAGGGAGCCGCAGCTCTCTCCTGGGAAGGCGAAAATGATGCTTATGCTTATAGTTACGATGTGGAAGTCAGCCGCAATGGTAGGGCGTTTACAAAACTGGCTACGGTTGACCGGAAGTACACGCCTAATCCCGCTTATCGTTATTCTTTTGCCATAGCCGAAAATGAATACGGCAACTACTATTTCCGGGTAAGGCAGCGCTGGCAAAACGGCTATGTACGCTATACAGCCGTCAAACCGGTAACTTTCAGCAATCTGCTTTTTGAAACCACAAGCCTTTATCCCAATCCGTCGAATGGCAGCGTTGGAATCAAGTTTGTAAGCACAAGAGCCAATACTGTACTGGTGCAGGTAACCAATGCCGGCGGCCAGCAGGTGCTGAGCAAAACATTCCAGGTAGCGTCAACCGATTATAAAATAGTAGGGAATTTACCCAGCGGAACCTATTGGGTAAGGATTACAGACCTTGCATCTAAAACAGCTGCAGTGAAGCAATTGGTGGTGCAGTAATAACATTCTGATCCATACGAAAAAGGCTATCTCCTTGTTGAGATAGCCTTTCTTTATTTCGGCGGGGTGCCTTACAGTTTGCCGTAAAGCTCCCGCAATTTTTCTCTTGTCATGATCTTTTCCCAATCCCTGCCCAGCGCATTTTCCCACAGCGGCTTCATGCCCAGCGACACATTGATCATGGTATCAAACTGGTCCTCGCTTAAACCTTTGCATATTCCCTGTGGAATTTCAATGCCGTTCTTTTCCACCATGCGCTTGAACTCGGCAACGCCTTCGGGATAGTACTCTTCCAGGTGCTGCATTACAATGCAGTTGCCCACGCCATGCTTGGTGCCCAGCAGGTAGCTCAGGCCATAGCTTACCGCATGCGCCACGCCAACCTGTGAGTAGGCAATGCTCATTCCACCGGCATAGGAAGCCATCATCAGTTTGTCATCGCACTCTGCATCCCAGCCTTCTTTTTCCAGGAAGATATAACGGCAAAGGTCAAGTGCTTTTTCACCATAGCTCTTGCTGAATTCATTCAGGTAGGTACCGGTTAAACTTTCGATGCAGTGAATGTAGCAGTCCATGCCCGTATAGAAGCGCTGGTTCACTGGTGCATTGGCCGTGAGTTCAGGATCCAGCACAATCTGGTTGAATGGTGTGTAATCAGAGTTCATACCCAGTTTGCGGGTAGGGCCTGTCAGTACCGTTGTGCGGCTTACTTCGGCACCAGTACCGCTCAATGTAGGAATACCCGCCTTGTACACGCCGGGGTGCTTCACCAGGTCCCATCCCTGGTAGTCGGCGGCCGAGCCGGGGTTGTTCATCATCAGCGAAACCGCTTTGGCTAAATCAAGTGTAGAACCGCCACCAATGCCAATCACGCCACTCACCATGCCAAACGTATCTTTCAATTCATCGGCAATCGCATCTACATAGGATGTCTTGGGTTCGTAGGTAACATCAGCAAAAATGATTTTATCGTTGCCGCGCAGCGGAACCCGGTTCACCAGGTCCTTGCCTTCAAAAAAATGATCCACCAGGAAGATCATCGGCTCATCATCGGTGCGATGCGGTTTTAAAATCTCATCCAGCTGGCTAAAAGAACCGCGGCCATACACCACGTAATCAACCATTTTAAAATTGCGGAACGTTGTTGTGCTCATAATGCGCAAAGGTAACCGCAGATTGATGGGATTTTGAAAGGATGTAGGATTTTCCAGCAGAACAGCAGGAGGAATCTGATCCCGGCAGAGGTCTGATGCCACCATTCCTGCCTTAGGTTCCGGCAGGGACACTCAGGGCCTGTTTACGGGCTTCAATGCGTTTGCGCAGGAGCTTAAAAAACTGCGAACGTTCCCGTTCGCTGACAGCACTAATGAGGGTAGACTTGCGCATCAGGTTACGGTAATAGCTGTACATGTTTTCACAGAAGGCTACATCCCTTGTCACCATAAAATTGATGGCGCTGTGTGTAACAAAACAGATCCTGGAATTATCCAGTACAGCCAGTATGGAATTGTCACCGCTTACCACTTCATTGAAATAAAGCTGAAAATTTCCCAGACGTTTACGATCAGGATCACGATTATCGAATTTGTATCCCAGTTCTGCCTGTGCTTCAAGGTGGATAAAAAGATTCTCAAGTGCATTGTACACCAGCAACAGGTCTTCTTTGCTGTGAAACATCTTGCTGTCATGGTAATACTCTACCTGCCGCAAGGTACTGGTCAGGCTTTCTATGTTCCAGATCTCGTAAGAGTCGAGTTGATTGTAGGTGTCGAGGGCTTTGCGGCCAAGCTCGAACGTTTCATCCGGGTATTGTGAAAGTTTAATTTTATTCGTGGCAAACTCCGGCGACTGCAAAAGGGTTTTATGCCAGAAAAAATACTTGAAGGCGGCAAGTTCCTTGTATTGATAATGATGAAAGAGCGGAATGTCTTTACAGAGATAATACATCTCCCGCTCCTTAAAGGAGGCCATGTATTTTACCTGCTGCCCTACGGCTGCGAGGTATTCGTCAAAACGAAATGAGGCCGGGTCTACAAACTTTCCCTGGAAGGGAATCACGTCTGCCTGCAGGTTCAGCAAGGTATCCAGCGAAAGGCGGTAGCGGGTGCAAAGCACGTACAGTTCTTCAAACGTCACAGGTTTTTCGCCACGTATCCTGCGATACGCACTGTCGGTACTGATTTCCAGTGCAGCGGCTACCTCTTCTGCCAGTGATGCACCTTCTGCGAGTTTTGTTTTCAGGTATTGAAAAAACTGAACCTGTAGAGCGGCTGTATTCATGATGCCATTTTTTCTTTGAGCAGCGGGACGAACGGCAGCTTTGCATACAGGATGTTGAAAAAGATATTGCGCTGCTTTTCGCTGACGCTGCTGATAAGCGTACTGCGGCGCATGATGGATTGTATTTTCTGGTATGTCTCGTTGCAAAAGGCTTCGTCGCGGGTCAGCATATAGTTCAGGGCATCGTAGTTCAGGAACAGGGTTTTCCCACCATCGTGCAGGGTCATGATGGTATTATCACCCAGGCCAACACGGTTATAAAACAGCTTGAAGTTTTCCTTTCTGGTCGCGGGATTTTCCTCTGGTAAAAACTTGCGGCCATATTCAGCCTGCCGTTGCACATGTTCCAGCATCTGCCGGATACCGGCACGCACATCTGCCATGTCTTCGCGATTCATTGTTCCTGTTTCATAACAATAGCTGACCTGCGCCAGCAAACCATTGATGCTTTCCACGTTCCAGATTTCAACCGAAGGAATCCTGTTGTAAATGGTAAGAATCTCCCGTCCCAATGCCTCGATCTCCGGCGTCAGGCAATGGAGCGAAAACTTCCGTTGCGCAAAATCCGGGTGATGAATCATGGTCTTCATCCAGAAAAAATACCGGAAGGCAAACAAGGCCGGAGAAGAGAACTGGTGAAAAACAGGAAGATCACTGGTAACATAAAAAATGCTTTTTTCTTCTGCCGCATGCAGCAACTTTATCTGCTGCAGAATGCCACCGAGATAACCTTTGAAATCATACGCACCTGCTCCCAGTTTGATGTTTTCAAATACCACCGAACTGCTGTTTAGCTGCAAGAGCTGATCCAGCGAAAAGTTAAACTGCTGGCACAGCACCCGGGCTTCTTCCAGCACCAACAAGGTTTCGCCACGAATGCGACGGTATGCGCTGTCCTGGCTGATGCACAGCACCTCCGCCACGGTATCGACCAGCGATTGCCCTGGCGGCAAAATCTCCTTGATGCGCTGGAACAGGTGTTCCTGAATCGTTTTATCGGACATGATGGTTTGGTTTCTGAAGAAGAAGTGCTTATCCTCTTTTAAAATAATATAAAAAATCCTTATGGGAAAGTGTTTTTTGAGGGAAGCCCCCGAAAATGATGGTGAGCACAGGAAAAAAGGAGGTAAAGCAATTGTGTTGCAAAAAATGCAAACCCCATTATTTGAACCCAAAATTCAATTAGACATGGGCCTACGGGGAATGTAGTTTCGTATCGGCCTAGCAGTTAAACCTCCTTTTATGAACCGTCTGTCTTCTCTCTTTAACCCAAATACCTACACCCTGACGGGGAAAGCAGAAGTAGCGATCCGGTCATCGATCAAAAGAGCGGGGCTGCTTACACTGTTGCTTGTAAATGTTATGCATCTGGCCCGGGCACAGGAACAGAACCTGCTTTATGCCATTCACCGTAACGGCGATAAGGTAGGTGACTTAACCTACCGCCAGGTAACGGAAGGTACAAAAACGACATTTTCCATTCAGTCGGTGGTGAAAGTAAGCATGTTACTCACCTTTACGGTGCAGGCCTGGGAAGAGTCGGTATACCAAAACAATGTGCTGCAGTTTTCTTCGCTTGTACGTAAAGTAAACGGACGGGAACGCACCAACAGACAAATCCGGAATGCGGGCAACAACAAGGTTACCATCACCAATAAAAACAATGCAAGGCAGGAGAAGAATTACGTGATAAACTACAATACGCTTCGCCTGTACGCAACGGAGCCTCTTTCTATTAGTAGTGTCTTCTCCGATAACTACCAGCAGTTTCTTTCAATTGAAAAACTGGCTACACATCATTACAGGATCAAATTTCCCGACGGTGGCAGCAATGAATATTTCTACCGCGACGGCCTTTGCCGCCGGGTTAAAGTAAGCAGCACACTGTTTGACGCTGAATTTATTCTATTAAACCATTAAGTGTGGCAACGATGAATCTTTTTCTGACAGGAGCAACAGGTTATATTGGTCATCAACTGGCATTAGCCGCCGCTGCGCAAGGCTATAGTGTAACAGCGCTGGTACGAAATCTTTCTTCGCCCCACCTGCCCCTACATCCGGCAATCCGCTTTTGTAAAGGTGATATCACAGAGTATTCATCGGTAATAAAAGCGATGAAGGGCTGCGACTGCGCCATGCATGCAGCGGCGCTTACACAACTCTGGCACAAAGACTCCTCGCAGTTTTACCGCATCAATGTAATGGGTACCCGTAATGTGCTGGAAGCGGCACTTTACCTGGGCATAGAAAAACTGGTTTTCACCAGCAGTTGCGCTGTACTGGGACCATCAGGCGATCGTCCTGTAACGGAAGACGACCCGCGGTTTACACCATTTGAAAACGACTACGAAGTTTCGAAGCATTGTGCAGAAGAACTGGTTCGTGAGTATGTGCGCCGCGGCCTGCATGCAGTGATCGTATCGCCACCCCGGGTTTACGGTCCCGGGCTTGACACCCGGGGAAATCCTATCAACAAAATCATTCGGAACACGCTGAAGCGAAAGCTTGCCTTTCTGCCATCGGCAAAAGATGTAGTGGGGAACTATGCTTTTATTGATGATGTGGTAGCCGGTCATTTTAAAGCATTGGAAAAAGGCGAAAGTGGTGAGAAATATATTCTTGGCGGCGAGAACATTTCGTACAAACAATTTTTCGAAACCATCAGCAGGGCAGGTAATCAACACCTGCAGATGATAACCGTACCGGTAGCCCTGCTGAAAGGCTGGTCGGCGTTGGTGTTTACAGCCAATTACCTTGTAGGCCGTCATACCCATCTTACCCCGAAAGTGGTGGAGCGGCTGGTGCAGAACAGGGCTCTGAGCTGCGAGAAAGCGATCCAGGAAATCAACTATCATATCACTCCTTTTATCCACGGTATGGAACAAACGATTCATCACCTCAAAACCTCCTCACATGCCTAGTCCCTGTTACACCCTCATCACCGGCGCCAGCGAAGGACTGGGCAAATTCCTGGCTCTGGAGTGTGCCAGCCGTCAGCACAACCTTGTGCTGACGGCCCTGCCAGGCAGCGGCCTTCGCAAATTATCGGCTTACATTCAAAAGCAGTACGGTGTAAATGTTATGTACACAGAGAAGGACCTGTCTACAGAAAAGAGCTGTTATGACCTGGTGGCCGGTATCCGGCAAAAGGGTATTTCCATCAACTGCCTGATCAACAATGCGGGCATTGGCGGCAGTTTTAGCTTTGATGAAAAAGACGGCCATTTTTACAACCGGCAGATTGGCGTGAATGTCATCGCACCCACTATTCTTTCCCGCCTGCTGGTGGCCGATCTGCGCCGGCATGCACCGGCACACATTCTTAACATCAGCAGCATTGCCGGCTTTTTTGCCCTTCCCAACAAACAAGTTTACAGCGCAACCAAAGCTTACCTGTTCCGGTTTTCAAAAAGCCTGCGCACCGAGTTGAAACGGGACAACATTCACGTATCGGTGCTTTGCCCCGGTGGAATGGATACCCGTTGGGAACTCCTGATGGAACACCGCATGCACGCCAACTGGCTCTGCCGCCAATCCATCATGCACCCGGCCAAAGTTGCCGCCATTGCGTTGGACAGCATGCTGCAAAACAAAGCCGTGATTGTGCCCGGCGTCTGGAACAAAGTATTTCTCCTGTGGAACCGCATTTTCCCGGGCTGGCTGAAGCACCATCTTACCCGCTACCAAATGCGAAAACTGAAACCTATTCTTACGCCTGTGCCAAATGAACCCCTTATGACGAAGATCGCCGTTTGATCAAACTATTTTTATGCACACTTGATTGTTTGTGATGCGCCGCCCTCTCTTCCGGCCGGCCGCAACTGGCTCTCTTTGTCCTCTTAGTGCGACCTGCTGAATGGTTTCCACATCGCCTTACCCGGCCTGAAAAACAATGCTCCTGTCCTAAGATCCATTCCTGCTGAAAACCGCAACCGATTTATTCATCAAAACCACACAAGTATGAAAAAGATCCTTCTCCTGCTGCTTCCGCTAAGTATGGCGCTAACAACGGCAGCTCAAACACAACTAAGGGGTATCATTACAGAAGGCGCTAACCCGGTGGCTAACGCCTCCGTACAAGTGAAAAATAGCACGACCGGCACGACCACCAATGAAAAAGGAGAATTTTTGATTGCAGTGCCTTCCTTGCCAACTGCCCTGGTGATTTCTGCTATTGGATTTGATACCCAGGAAATTGCCGTGACCTCCGGTGCATTACTGAGAGTTTCGCTTACCGGCACACAACGATTGCTTGAGCCGCTGGTGGTGGGTGGTGTGTACGGCGGCATCCCCCAACGCATCACCGAGCTGCCGGTATCGGCCGAGCATTTTGGCTTGCGGGAGATTCGCAACAACCCTTCCAGCGATTATTACAACCTGCTCACCTTTGCCAAAGGTGTGGATGTCACCACATCGAGCCTCACTTTCAAAACATACAGCACCCGCGGATTCAACTACAGCGGCAGTGCCCGGGTCAATCAACTGACCGATGGCATTGACAACCAGACACCCGGACTTAACTTTCCCATCGGCAACTTTGCAGGCCTTACCGAACTGGATGTGGCCTCCATTGAAGTGCTGCCGGGTGCTTCCTCAGCACTTTATGGTCCTGGAGGTATGAACGGTACCATCCTTATCAACAGCAAAAGTCCTTTTCAGTACCAGGGGCTTTCGGTGCTGGTAAAACAAGGCGTCACCAATGTGGACAAAACACAGCGTCCCGACCGGGAGCCATATCATGATATTTCCCTTCGCTACGCAAAAGCCTTCAACCGCTTTGCGTTCAAGATAGGTGCCCAATACCTCAAAGCAACTGATTGGCTGGCTGGCGACGAAAGCAATTATTCAAGGCTGGGTGATGTAGGCAGGGTCATTCCCGGCAACCGTGCAACCGATCCGAATTATGATGGTGTGAATGTGTATGGCGATGAAACATCGGTGAACATCCGTCCATTTCTACAGGCATTTGGTGCTCCAGCCGAAGACATCTTTGTTTCCCGTACCGGCTACCACGAGCGGGATGTGATTGATCCCACTACCAAAAACGTCAAACTCTCCGGTGCGCTGCATTATAAACTTTCTACCCTTACCGAAGCGCAGTTAATGGGATACTGGGGCACAGGAAATACCGTATACACAGGCAACAACCGCTATGCGTTGAAGGACATTAAAATTGGTCAGTACAAACTGGAAATCAGGAATCCAAACTGGTTTTTGCGCAGCTATACGACACAGGAAAATGCTGGGGAGGCATATAGTGCCACTGCCGCCATGCAGGTGTTCAATGAACTGTGGAAGCCGAGCTATAATCCGAACAACCAGATGGGGAGCTGGTATCCGCAATTCACCGGGGCTTACCTGCAGGCAAGAGGCGCCGGGATGGATAAAGCAACTGCCCTGCAGGCGGCCCGCCAGTTTGCTGACCAGGGCTGGCCACAGCCAGGCACAACAGAGTTCAACCAACTGTTTGACAAAGCCCGCAGCATTCCGCTTCCCAACGGCGGTCTTTTCAAAGAAAAATCACAGTTATGGATGACCGAAGCACAGTACAATCTTTCGAAGCTGATACCGGCCGTAGAGATTATTGCAGGCGGAAGCTGGAAGCGCTTTGTGCTGCATTCTGCCGGTACTATTTTCATTGATACGCTTGACCCGATCAGCATCAACGAATGGGGTGCCTATGCACAGGCCACCAAAAAGCTGGGTAGCCGCCTGACATTATCGTTTGCCGGCCGTTATGACAAGAACCAGGACTTCAAAGGCCGGTTCACCCCAAGAGCCACAGCGCTGTTGCATATTGCCAACGGACAAAACCTGCGGTTTTCGTACCAGACGGCCTATCGCTTTCCAACGTCGACGCAGCGTTACGTTCGGCTGGATGTGGGCAGTTATACCATCTTAGGTGGGTTGCCCTGGGTGATGGATTATATGCAAAGTCCTGTAGTGGAACTTGACGGAACAACACCTAAACCTTACGTATCCCAGCCGCTGAAGCCCGAAAGCATGCGCTCTTTTGAAGCGGGTTACAAAGGCCTGATCGGGGGCAAATTGCTGGTTGATGTTTATGGCTACTTTGGCAAGTACACTGATTTTCTGGGAAGGAACGTGTTGCTGGATGCAAAAGGAGAGATTTATTCTACTGTGGTCAACAGCACCACCGAAGTAAACACCTACGGTGCAGGTATTGGATTTGACTACCGCATGCCAAAAAACTTT
This sequence comes from Flavisolibacter sp., assembly GCA_035998945.1. Lineage (GTDB taxonomy): Bacteria > Bacteroidota > Bacteroidia > Chitinophagales > Chitinophagaceae > Flavisolibacter. The sequence goes on from DASYHD010000031.1 coordinate 433,692, forward strand.
TTCCTCACCCTGAATGGCTACCACGATGTACTGACCGATGTACCGAGCGGCTTCCAGGCATTTTTCAATACGCCCAAGTACAGGGCAACGGCCGGCTTTGGCAACACGGGCCTGGGAAAGGCTGCACAATTTGGTTTCAGCGTGATGGCCCGCTGGCAGGATGCCTTCTTCAGCGAAGGCGAACTGGCCAATGGGCCGGTGGATGCCTTTACCACCATTGATGCAATGGTCAGCTACAGGTTACCAAAAATCAGGGGCACCATCAAGCTCGGTGGCACCAACATCCTCAATCATTACTACAAAAATGCATACGCCAATCCCGAGATCGGTGGCTTGTATTATGTCAGTTTTGGCTACGGACTCTAATCCCGTTGTAGCTGAAGTGACCGATAGGCCTATTTCAGAAAATGCTAAATCACCACGCAATGAAGACTATTTCCTATTGGGCCCGATCGCACAAAGCGGCCGCCCGTGCACTGCTTGTTCTCTCTTATCTCTTACTGAATAGCATCGGCTGGCAAATGGGTGTGTTGTTACACGACAGCGGGATTCTTTTTTCCGAAACAGCGCTTACCATCACCGTTGCCATTTACCTGGCAGGCGCTGTTTTCTACCCTGCAAAAAGATGGAAGACAGTTTGGGGCAGCAACAAGTATTACATTCGGCAAAAGACCTGCGACTTTCTTTTGATCAGCGGTACGTTCGCAATGATAGTTTATGCAGGTAACCGTGCAGAAAGCTTTCCTTCTTCGGTTGCGGCAACGGCAGCAGTCACCAGCAATTCCCTTGCACCAGGAGATTCTGTCAAAAGGCACAAATCTGTTGCAGAATTCGCATCGGCCATGAAGGATAGCAAGGGCCGGTTGCTGCAATGGAAAGAGCGGAAAAAAATCCTGAAACAACAGGTAAATGAAATTAAAAAAGCACCAGCCATGACGAGTGCGGAGCGTACGTTCCTGACCATACTTTTTGTGTTGCTGGCAATCGGTCTTGAGATGGGTGTACTGGCCTTGTCGTGCAGTTTATCCTGCAGTGGTTCCGAAGGCGCTGCTTTGTTGGTAGGTGTTGGCGGAACAGCGCTAATCATCTTTTTACTGGTTGTGGTCATCCGATCACTTCATAAGAAAAAAACCGTGGCAACTACATCCAAAGCACCTGCATAGTAGTAGAACCATTGTTGTCAGAAATTTTGTACACATGAAAGCCGCTGTACCAACCTGGTAAGCAGGACTCATTCAAAATCTTACATCATAAAAAAGATGATTACTTCTATAGCGTTTATATTTGTTTTTTCATCACTGCTGGCGCAACATACGATGGAACAAGTGACACCATCATTGCGTGACATTAACCTTAACCAGTCTTTTCTGAAAAAAAGTAAAGAACAAAAAGCCGGTGCCATTTTACTGCTACTTGGGGGAGTAACCATGATGGCAATCGGTGCCGGATCGGCAGCAGAAGACATGGATCTCAATCTTTCACTTTGGAGCACTTCAGGTCCGGAGCCTGCGCAAAAAAATCAAACCGGTATGGGGCTGTTCATTGCGGGCGGTGTCACCACGCTAAGCAGCATTCCTCTTTTTATAGCTGCCGGCAGAAACAAACGAAAAGCGCAACTGGTAAGCGGCAGCCAAACATCAATGGTAGCACCAGATTGGAAGATAAAACAAACCACTGTAGGCCTGGCCATTCCTATGGGAAGGTAGCACCGCATTATTCCCCTGCCTGTCAGTACCTTTGCAGCACTTTTGAAACAATGTGCACATGCAAACACAACATTTATCTGAACAGGAACTCATTCGCAGAGAAAAACTAACCCAACTGCAGGCGCTGGGCATCGATCCCTACCCTGCTGCTTTATACCCGGTTACACATCATTCGATCCAGATAAAAAATGCCTTTACAGAAGACAACAAAGATGATTTTGCGGAAGTCTGCCTGGCCGGCCGCATTATGAGCGTTCGCGACATGGGCAAGGCTTCGTTTGCCGAATTGCAGGATGCCCATGGCCGCATTCAAATTTATGTGCGCAAAGATGACCTGACGAAAGATGGCGATTCCTCCGTGTACGACCAGGTTTGGAAAAAGCTCCTCGACCTTGGTGATATCGTTGGTGTGAAGGGCTTTGTATTTCGCACCAAGCTGGGGGAAATTTCAGTGCATGTAAAAGAGCTGACCTTTCTCGCCAAATCGCTTCGTCCCCTGCCAATTGTTAAAGAAGTGGATGGTCATGCCTACGACGCCGTTACCGATCCTGAATTCAAATACCGCCAGCGTTATGCCGACCTGGTGATCAACCCCGCGGTAAAAGAAACATTTGTAAAGCGTACAAAACTGATGAACTCCATCCGCGAGTTCCTGAACGACCATGGCGCATTGGAAGTGGACACACCGGTGCTGCAAAGCATTCCCGGTGGTGCGGCAGCCCGTCCTTTTATTACGCATCACAATGCATTGGACGTACCGTTTTACCTGCGTATTGCCAACGAACTTTATTTAAAGCGTTTGATCGTCGGTGGCTTTGACTGGGTGTACGAATTCAGCCGCAACTTCCGCAACGAGGGCATGGACCGTACGCACAATCCCGAGTTTACCATTCTCGAATTTTACACCGCGTACAAAGATTACCTGTGGATGATGAACGTAACGGAGAAGTTACTGGAAAAGGCCGCAGAAGATGTAACCGGCACTACTGAAGTAACTGTTGGTGACAAGACTATTTCCTTCAAAGCACCTTTTAAACGGATTTCCATTTACGATGCCATCAAAGAGCACACAGGCATTGACGTTAGTACCATGGATGAAGCGCAGCTCCGTGATACCTGCCGTCAGCTCGGCATTCATATTGATGAAACGATGGGCCATGGCAAACTGATTGACGAGATCTTTGGCGAAAAATGCGAGCACCATTACATACAGCCGACATTTATTATCGATTATCCGGTTGAAATGAGTCCGCTGACAAAAAAACACCGCAGCAAAGCCGGGCTGGTAGAACGATTTGAGCTGATGATCAACGGCAAGGAAGTGGCCAATGCGTACAGTGAGCTGAACGATCCCATCGACCAGCGGGAACGCTTTGAAGAGCAGGTGCGTCTGATGGAACGCGGTGACCTGGAAGCGATGTACATCGATCACGACTTCCTGCGGGCACTGGAATACGGTATGCCGCCTACAGCCGGTATCGGTATTGGTATTGACCGCCTGTGCATGCTGCTCACCAATCAACCTTCCATCCAGGATGTGCTGTTCTTCCCGCAAATGCGTCCGGAGAAATTCCATGGTGCAGATGGCGAAGAAACCGGTGATACGATTCGAATCAAGGAATAAAAAACTCGTACAGAGTAAAAGAAAAAAGGAGAAAAATGGTTTTCTCCTTTTTTTATGCAGGTAACCCAGTCAGGTTTTTCAGTCCGGATAACAGGTGACATTCTTTCCAAGGATAATGTTCCGCTCCGCATAGAAGGTCCCGTCTTTTTTGCTCAACGTAACAATGCCGTTGCCGCCCCTGTTGCGCTGGTTCTTGCGATCTTCCTTGGTTAAGAACGGATCATCATCAAAATGAAAATCATCGATCCAGTATTCATTCTTATCCGGCTCTTTTACGGTGACGTGAATATGCGCCGCCGGACCTGTTTTTGAATACGAAGCCGGACGAATCGTATAGAACCGGTATTGTCCTTTTGCATTCGTTTTTATCCATCCCCGAATGATCCCGTGGCGTCGTGCCCAACCGGTTTCGTTGCCGGTGGTGCGGTATTTTCCCGTTTGGTCGGTGTGATAGATATAGAGCACTACACCCGGCGCCGGTGTTTTTCCATCGCTTTTGTACACCGTACCACTTACTACCAGCTTTGGCCCCTGCTCATTGAAGATGGGCAGCGTATCCACCTCGTTTAGCTGTTCAAAGGGGATTGTATTTTCGTAAATGGCTTCACAGCCTTCGCAAGGTCCGCCAACAGCTTTGGTGATGGCTTCATCGTTGACCGGCTTTGAAGTTTGTGCACTGCAGCCAAGGGCGAAAAAGAGCAGGGGAAGAAGATGTATACGCATAACAAATGATTTTCTCTGCAAAGCTTTCTGAAAAGACTGAAGCAGGGAAAATCGATTACACCACCGGTACCAGATTCTTGATAAAGCGGGATTTCAGCAGTAAAGAACTACTATACTGTTTAGGATTTTCACTCTCTTGCTTTATCTTCTGCATCCAAAAAAATATCTGTCATCAGGGGCTGCGAAGGATCCACTGCATACTTACTGAAATCTGTTATGCCCTCGTTTCGCAACGCTTCTTCATCAATAAAAAAGTTACCGGTGCATTCTGTGGATGGCTTCGACACAATCGCAAGCGCCGCGTCGGCCACAATCTCCGGTGTGCGGCTCATCCGCATCAGCGCATCACCGCCCAGCAGGTTCTGGACAGCCGCTGTGGCAATGGTGGTCTGTGGCCACAGTGCATTCACGGCAATGCGATCCTTGCATAGTTCTTCGGCCAGTCCGGTTACAATCATGCTCATGCCGTACTTGCTGATGGTATAGGCCAGGTGCTGTGCAAACCATTTTGGATCCAGGTTCAGCGGCGGCGACAAATTGAGGATGTGGGCATTGCCAGATTTACGCAAATGCGGGATGCAGGACTTGCACATAAAGAAGGTTCCGCGGATTTCGATGTCCATCATCAGGTCGAAACGTTTTGGATCGGTATGTTCTGTTGGCGTGAGGCTGATGGCGCTGGCGTTGTTCACCAGGATATCAATCCCACCAAATGTTTTGACCGTTTCCTGCACCGCCGCCTCAATCTGGTCTTCAAAACGAATATCGCACTGCAGCGGCAGGCATCTCACGCCAAGGGCTTCGATTTCTTTTGCCGCCGTGTAGATGGTGCCTTCCAGCTTGGGATGCGGCTCGGTGGTTTTGGCCGCAATGGCAATGTTGCAGCCTTCCCTGGCTAGTCGTAACGCAATTGCTTTTCCAATACCGCGGCTGCCACCGGTAATGAGGACTGTTTTATTTTTTAAAGACATAGACTTTTTGTGGTTTGGTGAGTGGTGTGTAGTCAGTGGTGAGCAGGGGTTGTTAACGACTCACCATTCACCACTAACCACTCACAAAAGGATCTGTGCAAAGGCTTTAATATTCCGGCAGTACCGGTTTTGTTCCCATGATCTCGTCGACCTGTTGCATTAGTTCTGGTGTCAGTTTGGGTAATGCATCCAGTGCCTGTAAATTTTGCGTGAGCTGTTCGCGTTTGGTGGCACCCAAGATGGCTGTGGTCACATTTGGATTTTTGATTGTCCAGGCAATGGAAAGTGCACTAACGGAAACACCCAGGTCGCCAGCCAGTGCAGTCAGATTTTTAACACGGGAGAGCTTGTCTTCCGCTACCCAGCGGTCCTTCAGCCAGTCGAAACCTTCGAGGGCAAAGCGGCTGTTCTCCGGAATGCCGTCGTTGTATTTTCCTGTGAGAAGGCCCGCTGCCAAAGGGCTCCAGATAGTAGTGCCCATACCTACCGTGCGGAAGATATCTGCGTAGTCTTTTTCCATTTTGGTTCGTTCAAACAGGTTGTACTGCGGTTGCTCTACAGCTGGCCCAATCAGCTTTAGATCGGACGCAATACGATGCGCTTCCATGATTTCAGCAGCGCTCCATTCGGAAGTGCCCCAGTACAAAATTTTTCCCTGTTGAATAAGAATGTTCATTGTCCAAACCACTTCTTCAATGGGTACGCTTTTATCGGGACGATGGCAGAAAAAAAGATCGAGGTAATCGGTTTGCAGCCGTTGCAGGGCTTCGTGACAGGCTTCGGTGAGGTGCTTGCGGCTAAGGCCTGTCTGGTTGGGCTTATTTTGTTTGCCCCGCCAGCCAAAGAATGCTTTGGAGCTAACGGTGTAGGATGTACGATCCCAATCTTTGCGCTTCAAAACGCGACCCATCATTTTTTCACTTTCACCCAAGGCATATACTTCGGCATTATCAAAAAAGTTGATGCCATTGTCGTAGGCAATGCCCATTAATTCGTCGGAGATGCTATCATCAATCTGCTTATGAAACGTGACCCAGCTGCCAAAAGAAAGTACACTTAGCTGAAGCCCGGTTTTTCCCATTCGTCTGTATTCCATGCTGTTGAAATTTTGTGAAAGGCAAAGGTAGGCAAAGCCCCTGCTCCCAAGTGGACTGCCCCGGCAGCGATGCAATTTTGCCGGTAGCCCTGCTTGCCCGGCCTCGTTCTGAACGATGCAGTGTGCAACGCAACCGTAGCTCAATAGGCGTTCTACCGCTTGGATCATAAAGAGAAAAGCCTCCGTCAAAAGAATGACAGAGGCTAAGATATTATGTTACTACAGAAAGGGTCTGCGTGCGGGTATCGCTTCCCTGGACAAAGGTTTCTACTGCGCCGCCATGCTGTCCGGCACAATGATAATTCCGGTTGGCTGAAAAATGGTATAATTGGAAAGGTCCTGGTCGGCCTCAAAACCTTTACCGCCATAAATAATTTTGGATGCCGATTTAAACCGCACCACCTTGTCTGTATAAAATTTTTTATTGTTCTGATCCCACCAAAGATCGGGTGTCCGCAGGGTGTCACCCTTTACATTGAAAGCAACCACGCTGTCGCGTAAATACACCTTGCTTTGTGTTTCGAGGTATTTGCCGTACAGTGCATCCACCTGGCTCTCCACTTTACCAGCGCTGTCGTAAAAATTTACGTGCAGCGAACGGCTGAATTCAAGGTAGGTGCTGTCCAGCGTGTAACGTTTCATGTAAGGTGCAGTAAGTTTTGCCCGAAGCTGCCCGTTAGCACTGAGAAAGCTGGTGATGTTGAAGGCTTCTTCAATGGCCGGCTTGCGTTCATTGGAACGGTTGACCACATCAGGATCGTTTTCGCAACCCCCAAAAAAGAAGGAAGCAAAAAAGAGAAACGTCAACCGTAAAACGTAAGACGAGGAAAAAGCTCCCGGGAAGTTTTCCTCCTGCTTGACGGTTGACGTTTGACGTTTCACAAAAAAGATTGACGCTTCTAAAGCATGCTTAATCATACCTGCGCTTGCCAAACCAAAGATCGGTGAAGTTGAAGCCAAGAGAAATGCGGAACATATCTTCTTTGATGGCGTTGTTGTCGTTGCCGCGACGCATGTATTCCGCACCAATGTTGATGATGGTTTGCTGCGCTGTCAGTCGGCTGTAGTTACGCAGGGGAAGACCCAGTCCCAGCGACACGCCATATACCGGCAGGTCATTGTCTACTTTAATATAATCGCGGCCGGTGAAAAAGCCAAAACGGTAGCTTACCAGCCTACCGGCCTGCATCGCCGAAAATGAAGGTGTGATCTGTCCGCCTACCCGTAACTCCCAGTTATTTTGTACCAGGTCCTGCGTACCAAAAAAGCGGAAGTCATTCCACTTGCCGGTAACATAATCCACGCCAAGGCTCCAGCCCCGGGTCCTTTCGCTGGGCGCATGTTCAAACAACATCCCCACTGTATAGTTTGCCGGGTAAACAACCTCGCCGGCAACATCACGCTGCTGCGAAACGCTGTCTATCTGCAGTTCCTGGCCATTGATATCCCGGGTATAGGTGTAGCGGCTGATATCCTGCGTACCGCCAAGGGTTTGCTTCCAGTTGCCTGATGCTCCCAGGCGCAACGAGGATTTGCCGATATCAATGCGCCACTGTGTTCCAACCGTAAAAAACAGGTTGCCAAAGTTGGAATTGGTGGTGTGGTTGGAAGCGGCATATTCTACTGAATCGTTTACAAAAGCACGACGGGTGGTCAGTTCTTTTTTGCCAAACAGGTAACCCACGTTGGCACCGATGCTGAAGTTGTTGGTTCCAAAGCCTGTACCGATGGAAGGCAAAAAGCTGCCGCCGGTTCCGCTGTATTGTGTAAAGACGCTGTCGATATCAGTCAATCGTTCGCGGCGGTAGATGTTGTAGGCAACACGACTGATGGGACGAATGCCGAAAGCCAATCCCCAGTTGGGCCGGATAGGCACGCCAACATACACATGGGAAAAAAGAAAGTCGTTGGCGCGAAAGCTTTGTGTAGTGTTGGGTTCGGCCAGCTTGCGGCTGTCGAAGTTGATACCGGCATCCAGGATTACACGGCCCTGCGAAACTTTCCTGGAACGTTGCTCAATAAATGCCTGGAAGCCAGCATACGATGCCGGGTTGTTGTAGTTCACCGAAAAGGGGTCACTGTACGCTGCCGACACGCCGCCCATGCCCCGGCTGATCACATTGGTGCGGGGATACAGGTTGCCCAGTCCGTAACGGGAGTAGGGTGAATTATCCTGAGCATTGAGTGAAGTAAAAAGAACAGAGGAGAGAAAAGCGGTCGCTATAGAGAGTTTATGTTTAAGCACTGTTGTACTGGCTAATTGCATACAGACCTTTAAAAATTAAATGAGGGTCTGCAAATATCTTATTTTTCAAATGCGGCCTGAATAATTGAATATCACCCCCGGTTAAAAGGGCGTTAAAGTTCCCGAACTTTTCCTGATATAAATCAAGGATGCCATCGATCTCTTTTGCCATGCCTAAGATCACTCCGCTCTGCAGGTTGGTGGCTGTATCGTAGCCAATGAGGGGCACATTCCACACCCCTTTTACTAAGGGAAGTTTGGCGGTGAATTCGTGCATGGCACGAAAACGCATTTCCATCCCCGGTGAAATGGAGCCGCCTAAAAATTCGCTTTGCTGGTTGATGAAATTGTAGGTGATGCATGTACCCAGCCCTACCGCTACATTATTCATTTTAGGAAACAGAAATACGGCTGATGCTGCAATGGCCAGGCGGTCGGCACCCATGGTTTCAGGCTTGCCTACCGGAATGGTAAACGGCAGCTTTGACTCGTTGGAAAGTTTATGAAAATGGCTATGGCGGGCAAGAATGTCTTCCACTCCCGGATCGTGGTTGATCACGGAAGATAAAATGGAAGCCTGCGGCTTGTAGGCAGCAATGATCTCCTGTAGGTGTTGCGACTGATCCCGCAGCACAATCACTTCGGTTAGTTCATCCTTCACAAACACCGCAACTTTTAAGCGGGTGTTGCCAAAGTCAAGGCAGAGCGTTGTCATAGCTTGTTGAAAAAGTTCACAAGTTTACGGGTTCGGCGGTTCACAAGCTGCAATTGAATTAAAATAGTTTAACTCCTGCTCAGCCGGAAACGGGTGAATAAGAGAACGTATTAAGTTGTTACTTATAGATCGAAGTTGAAGGCAGCGAGGTTTTTGAAGTGACCGTTCAGCTTTACTTTTTCTTTGAGGTTCTCCATTTCGGCTACCAGCGGAATAACTTTCTGCAGGTGCCGTTTGAGATATTCCTGCCGCTGCCGCTCGTGCATCAGGTTAAGAAATTCGTATTCTTCCTGCAGTGAGAAACCAACATGGTGTGCCAGGTCGTAGGTGTTTAGCTCTTCTTCGGCCTTTTTGAAATCCTTTTCCACCTTTAGCAGCTTGTACAATTCCTTAATGCTGTTGAGCAGGCGGCGCATCATATCAGCGCTACCCATTTCGTGGTTAACAGGATAGTTGACAATAGCGCCGCTGTATAGTTTATCCGGAATTTCTTTGATGACTTCCAACACACGAAACACCTGTTCGCCTTCGGTTTTGATATCCATTTCACCATTTTCATGCACGGTGGTAATTTCTTTGATGCGGACAACCGTACCGTAATCCTGCACTTTGTTTTCAATGACTGTTGGAATACCGAATGGTTTGTTGTTGGTATAACACTCATTGATCAGCTGTTTGTATCGGGGCTCAAAAATGTGCAGGTTCAGGCTTTCTCCCGGGTAAACAACTATGCCAAGCGGAAATATCGGAACAAAATTGGTCATGCCTTCAGGTATACAAATTTGGTGCAAAGACGGGATATGGAACGTCAAACGTCAAACGTGAAAAAAGATTCTGTGAACTTTGCCCTCCCTTCCAATAGGTAATGATCAAACAGGACCTGCTTTCTCCCTTGACGTTTCAGGTCTTATGTTTCTCCAGTTCCTGCAGCCGTGCATACTTCAGAAAGGTATAGAACGCTGTCATGCGGGCCGAAAGAAGACCTTCCCATCCATCCAGAAAACCCAGTTGAAAGATGTAGTGCTTGGCAAATGCAAATTGTGGCGCCAGCCAGCGTTTGATCCAGGTTGCTTTTTTTCCCTGCCGGAAATATTTTTCCGCGTTCAGCAGGGCGTACTGTACCATTTTATGACTGTACTCAACGGTATCTTTCATTGTGCGGTGCAGCACATTTCCTTTTACTTGCTGCACCGTTACCGCAGGTGGAATGATGAGCCTTTCGTGAATGATGGCTTCATCCCAATTCACGACTGTACGGTTAAACAACCGTATGTGCTGATCGCCGCCCCACTCGCCCCACCGCAGGTGTTTATCCCCTAAAAGATTTTTGAAGGCAATGCGATATACGACATTGTTGTTTGGCAATGGTAAACTCTTCAGGCTCTGCTGCAATTCGCTATCCAATGCTTCATCTGCATCAAGGCAAAGCACCCAATCGTTCTGCGCCAGCGAAACCGCATGGCGTTTGGTTTTACCAAATCCCATCCAGGGCCCTTGTACCACACGAACCGGATACGTTTGTAAAGTCTCCAATGTGCCATCAGTGCTGCCGCTGTCGTACACAACAATATCACCGGCAATACCGGCAAGGCTTTGCAGCACTCTTTCGATATTACCTTTTTCGTTTTTACAAATAATGACTACAGAAAAATTGTTGTTCATGTTTGTTGCTGATACCGTGAATGGTCAATTGTCCACCGTGAATGAAAGAATCATCTTACCGCAGCCTCCCCAACGACAGGTAGTGATTAAACAGGACCTGTTTTCACCTCTGACGTTTCACGTCTTCCTTATTCCCTCCCCCACTTCCACCACCAGAAGACAACAAAGGCATAGATGAAAATACCGTACTGCACTTCCAGTCCCATATCGTATGCAAAACTAAAGGCCGCTGTTGCATGTAATGCATACCAGAAAATTTTAGGCAGCCATACGCTGGAAAAAAAAGGAGCCAGCATTACAACAGTAAACAGCACAACGCCCATCCACCCGGCAAATGCGCCGTACAGCAGCCATTCGGAACTGGGATAAAATTTATCGGTTGGCAACACATTCGGAACATGTTCCGCATACCATTTGTCGGCTTCGTGCATCACATCGCCGGCACCTACACCCAAAGGATTGTTACGCAACACCTGCCAGCCGGCCTTGAGCGACATTACCCTTGCACCATCGTTGGCACCGGGCAGGTATTCGGCTTTTTTTACAAAAGAGAAATCATACACCAGGTAACGAAAGCGGTTTTGAAAGGTGGGAACAGCAAAGTAGGCAATCACTGGCAAGGCGATGAATGCAAACAAAAGCAAGGCTGCAATCTTTACCTTCTTTTTTTGCAGCAACAGCCATCCTGCATACAGCAGCAGAAAAATATACAGCGAGATCATGCCCGTTCTTGCCGAAAGAACATGCAGGTAAACACTGAAAAAAAGCGCTGTGCACCAAAGCAGGATTCGGGATGTTTTGTGTTGTACGAAATGTGTCAACAGGAAACAGGTCATCACGGCAATGCTTACCAGCCAACTGAATCGCACATGATCATTCTCCAAAGGCGTGAGCAGGGTCTTGGCACGCAGGTAACCTTCATGTACTGCCTCCATGTTCTGGAGATAATGGGCCAAACTCCAGCAGCAACCGGCAAAGACAACCGCAATAAAAACAGCAGCAACCAACGTCCACTGTTTCTGGCTGAACTGCCAGCTACCGGCAAAGGCCAGCGGAAAAAAAAGCAGCGGCAACTTTAGCCGCACCACATCACTCCATTTGGAAAGATCTTCGCTCCACAAGCCTGAAATAAAAGGAATAAAAAATAGAAGTGTAAACAGGAGCAGGAAAGGATTGCGCAGAAATGTTTTCCATTGCTGCAAAAAATCGTTGCGCACAATCGCCAGCAGCAAAAACAAAATCGTCGCAATCGACAAAGCCCCTCTTCCTATCAGCAGCGAAACCATCATCAGCAAAACAGAAAAAAACAACAAAGCTTCATACAAACGGTGCCTTGTCTCTTTCCCTCTATTTTTGTAAGCAGTCATCACCGTTTACAATATTAGCGCATGTGGCAACAACTGCTGAAAGATTTACAGGCGGGCAATGTAAAAGCACTGGCACGGAGCATTTCGCTGGTGGAAAATGAACAGGCAGGATATGAAGCCTTGCTGCAGACCATTCCGTTTGCGCAAACAGCAAAAATCATTGGCATTACTGGTCCGCCGGGTGCCGGTAAAAGCACCCTGGTGGATGCACTGATTGGCGAATGGGTACAACGCGAAAAAAAAGTGGCGGTGCTTTGCGTGGATCCTTCCTCTCCTTTTAACCTGGGTGCTGTGCTGGGCGACCGCATTCGCATGAGCAACTGGTACACATCACCCAATGTGTTTATCCGTTCGCTTGCCACACGGGGTTCTATGGGTGGCCTGCATCCCAAAATCATCGAGATCACCGACCTGGCAAAAGCGGCGGGCTATGATTATGTGCTGGTAGAAACCGTAGGCGTTGGTCAAAGCGAAATTGAAATCGCCGGTTTGGCAGATACAACGGTTGTTGTGGTTGTGCCTGAAGCCGGTGACGAAGTACAAACCATGAAGGCAGGCCTGATGGAAATAGCCGACATTTTTGTAGTGAACAAAAGCGACCGCCCCGATGCGGATACGTTTGTCAAAAACCTGCGCCTGATGCTGGCTCCTGCCTTCCGTAATCGCACGACAGAAATACCGGTAATTAAAACAGTGGCAGCTACACAAACAGGAATAGCAGAATTGTTTGCTGCAATTGAAAAGCAGCAGCAACTTGGTTTCACCAACGAAAAACACTCCTGGCTGCTGGCCGAAAAGGCCTACCACCTGATTCAGCAAAAGAGAATGAAAGATGTAGAGAAAGCTTCGCTGCAAAAAGCATTACAGGAAAAAACAAAGGAGAAAGATTTCAACCTTTATCGCTTTGTGCAAGCCTTTCTATCAGTTGATATTAAAGAATAAGGCAAAGCACTGGAAGCAAAGCCTGATCTCTTTTCATGCAAAAAGAACAACAAGTGGACAGCCTGTTATTCGAAAAATTTCACTGAATAGAACCCGAAGGTTTTACTGCACGCCATTGCGTTTGTACCAACGATAACCCAAAAAGCCACAGATGGCCAACGGTGCGGCGGCCAGGTAAAGAATGCCAAAGTTCAGGCTTTTAGCAGGCTTGTCGCCCAGTTGCTGCGCTGTGCGGGTACAGATAGAGCACTGTGCTTCGGCGGAGGTGCTGAACACAGTGATGGCAATAACCAGGAAGAGCAGGAAGATAATTTTGTTTTTCATACGTGATGCTCCTGCCGCAAAAGTAGTCTTAGATAAGCACGATCACGAAAGAAAAACTGGCCAGAGCGTCAATAATTTGTGAAAGCCGCTGCCATAAAGAATATTACCACTTTGTTGTCAGGTTTCTTATTTGACCGAGCAGCTCACGCTAAAATTCTGCTGGATATGGTCCTGCAGGCATTGGGCCCGAAGTCCCGAGAAGGGGTGTGTACGAAAAAAATCTTCCAGCCGGTTGTAGCTATTCTCACTCTGCGCCATTTCTTTCCAGAAGGCAACGGTTGCACAAAGATTTTTATCCAGCTGGTTCGTTAGGTCAATGCCGTAATAATCCGCTTCCAGTTCGTTGCGTTGGTTGAAGGAACCTGTCAGCAATTTTTTGATTTGAAAATACGTCATGCCATTGTCGCCAAACAATTTACCGGATAGCTCCAGCTCCTGGATGGTTTGCTTGATGTGCCCTTTTTCCGAATGGCCGATCTCGTGGCCGATGATAGAGTATAAAAGATCGGTGTTGTCTTTTATTTTATCGTACATGGCTTTGGTGAGATAGATATAGCCACCAAACGTAAAGGCGTTGATCTGTTTATCATCGATAAGATGAATAGAGTAGCGAATGCCTGTTGGATTTTCACGAACGGCCAGCAACTGGCTTAAGATGGTTTGCAGTTGTGCATTGATAGCGGGATCCTTGAGCAGGACAAAGGTTTTGCTTTCAATAGCATCTTTGTGAAACGCATCACCATAACTACTCTGAACCGAATCGGTAATGTCTTTTTTATTCACCGCCAGGTCGCGAATAAGGCCAGTGGTTTTACGGATAACATTTTTGGTCTGCCCACCTCCTACTGCCGTGTCAAGACAGGTATAAGAATAGGTAACATTGGAAGTGTCCTTCCGGCCTTCTTTGCTTTCCACTAGGTTGCAGGCCGTGAGGCCAAAAGTTGCTGTCAGTATGGCTAAAAAGAATGTTCGCATACCATATCTACTGCAAAGCATTCGCCAAAGAGGATTCTTCTGCAATACCTTCCTTTTTCTTTTAACAAGAAAAAGGCTGTACAATTCGGTACAGCCTTTTGTTCACGCTTTAATAAATAGGTTCGGGTTCCCGTTCTTCCAGCACCCGCCTGCGCCGCGAAGGCAGTAGCTGGGCAATGTACTGTTCGCAAAGTTCGGCCGGTTTGTAAGACGCCATTTCCTTGCTGAGCTTTTTTACATTTTTGCGGTAAGACGGATTTTTCAGTACTTCTTCCACGGCAGCCCTGATTTGAGCAGCCTTTGGCTTCTCCGTTTTCAGGTTAATCCCAAGGTTAAAGTAGCCTATGCGGGCCGTAATCTCGTTTTTGCCTTCATGCACACCGGCCACCACCATTGGCAGGTTGTGTTGAATGCCCAGCATTACACCACCCATGCCGCCATTGGTGATGTAAACATCTGCCAAAGGCATGACCTCATCAAAAGGAATAAAATCTTCAATGATAAAATTGTCGGATGTAAACCGCTTGCGCAGGTCTTCGGTGCCGTTTCCGCCCGTTGTAGCAATCACCAGCACATCGGTATCCTTAAACGCTTCCAGTGTTGGCGCCATGAGTTTGTTGACATCACCTTCTACCGTTCCCTGCGTTACCAATACTACTTTTTTGTAAAGGGAAAGTTTCTCGCTGGTCCAACGGGCTGTTGTTTTTTTCGGACTGTGCGGCAGCAGTGCTCCCACAAATTTATATTTCGGATCAAGGTCACTGCGTTTGTACTCAAAGCCTGGTGAACCGGTTTGCAGTACCAGGTTGGCTTTTTCTACTGCCAGGTCGAATACCGATTCGGCTTCGGTGTGAATACCGTATTCGCCCAAAACCTGCTGCATAATCTTATTGGATTTTGCAAACAGCACATTGAGTGCTGTCCAGCGCAGGATCCCTTGTTTAAGACGACCGAAAAAGCTGTACGAAGGCGTCATGCCCAGGCCCGCCGGTGGCAGGTCGCGGCTGTTTTTAGTGATAGGAACTATACCCACTGCAACAACCGGAATTTTCATGATATCTGTTACAAACGGAATAGCGGTGAAGGTGAGATCTGCGATCATCAGGTCAAAGGCAAATGTTTGGCGTATGGACTGGATGTCTTCGTAATATTCAGGTCCCCGTTTTATAAACACGTTGACGATGTCGAAGTTTAGCTTGGCAATCTGCGATTTAAGGGCCTCCCGTTCAGGGAAAAGTGTGGTTGGATCGGCGGCAATGTCCAATGCTTTCTGCAGGGGATAAAAAGGAATACCGAGACGTTCGACCTTCGGTCTGTAATGTTCGGAGGTGTACCACCGTACGTCATGGCCTTGCTTTTTAAGATGATAAGCCAAGCCAGTCAGCGGGTTAAAATGACCATCAGCCGGCACGTTGGCAAAAAGAATTTTTGTTCCGGGTTTGATGGAGGAAAGAAGCGTTTGATTTTGCAAGCTCATTTTGTTGGTTTTTTGGTCAGGAATGAGCTGCAAGATGCTTTTGTAAAAACTGAAAAGCGATGCAAACAGAAACAGATTGCAGAAAAATTGGATGAAACGAAAATGGCCGGTGATGAACTGCGTAAACAGTAAACGCAAAAAAGCCGCAACGGTGCTTTTGCAACGGTTGCGGCTTTTATCTGACAGACATTCCATATCTGGCAGATATGGAAGTCTTCCGGTATTTCTTAAACAGCTTCGGCGCTCATGCGCTTGGCTTGTTTCTTTCTTTCTTCTTCATCCAGGATCACCTTCCGCATACGGATGTAATTCGGGGTGACCTCGATGCATTCGTCCTGCTGAATGTATTCCATGCACTCTTCCAGGGTCATCAGGCGCTTCGGCGGCAAGCTTACCGTACCATCGCTACCAGAGGCACGCATGTTTGTCAGCTTTTTTCCTTCATTTGGATTCACCACCAGGTCACCGGGTTTGTTGTTCTCGCCGATGATCATACCACGATAAACCTCTTCACCCGGATCAACAAAGAAGAAACCACGGTCCTGCAGCTTATCAATAGAATAAGCTGTTGTTGTGCCGGCTTCTTTTGCAATCAGCACACCGTTGTTGCGGCCGGGGATGGGTCCTTTCCAGGGTTTGTATTCCGAGAAGCGGTGGTTCATTACGGCTTCACCGGCAGTGTTGGTGAGCATGTTGGTACGCAGGCCCAGCAAACCACGGGAAGGAATGTCAAATTCCAGGTGTTGCATATCGCCCTTGGTTTCCATCACCAGCATTTCGCCTTTGCGACGGGTAACCAGGTCAATCACCTTTGATGCATATTCCTGCGGCACGTCCACCACCAGGGTTTCAAACGGCTCGCATTTTTTACCGTCAATTTCTTTGGTAATTACCTGTGGCTGGCCAATGGTCAGCTCATAGCCTTCGCGGCGCATGGTTTCGATCAACACACCCAGGTGCAGGATACCGCGTCCGTAAACCATAAAGCTATCAGCGCTGTCTGTATCTTTTACCCGGAGGGCCAGGTTCTTTTCCGTTTCTTTCATCAGGCGGTCACGCAGGTGACGGGAGGTCACAAACTTTCCATCTTTACCAAAGAACGGCGAATTGTTGATGGAAAACTGCATGTTCATGGTCGGCTCATCCACGCTGATAACCGGCAGGGCTTCAGGAGCCTCAAAATCAGCAACGGTGTCGCCAATGTTGAAACCTTCCAGACCCACCACAGCGCAAAGGTCGCCGGCAACCACTTCGGTTACTTTCTTTTTGCCCATGCCTTCAAATACGTACAGTTCTTTAACGCGTTGCTTTTTTACCACACCATCGGCCTGTACTAGGCTAATAGGTTGGTTTTCCCTGATTGCACCACGGGCAATTTTACCAATGGCGATACGGCCAAGGAAGGAGGAGTAATCCAGCGAGGTGATCTGCATCTGCAGGGTTCCTTCGCTCACCTTTGGTGCCGGTACATATTTTAAGATACCGTCCAGCAAAGGGTTGATATTGTCAATCTCTGTAAGGCTGTCGTTGAACCAGCCGTTCTTTCCCGAACCATAATAGGTGGGGAAATCCAGTTGCTCTTCGGTTGCATCCAGGTTGAAGAACAATTCAAAGACGGCATCATGTACTTCGTCGGGGCGGCAATTAGGCTTGTCTACTTTGTTGATAACAACAATCGGCTTCAGACCTAAGGCCAGGGCTTTTTGCAGTACAAAACGGGTTTGCGGCATCGGACCTTCAAAGGCATCTACCAGAAGGATAACGCCATCGGCCATTTTCAATACCCGTTCTACTTCGCCACCAAAGTCGGCGTGACCCGGTGTATCGATCACGTTTATCTTAACGTCTTTGTATATAACGGCTGCATTTTTACTAAAGATGGTAATGCCCCTTTCACGTTCCAGATCGTTACTGTCCATGATGAGCTCACCAGTGTCCTGATTGTCACGGAACACCTTGGTTGCGTGAAGGATTTTGTCAACCAGCGTGGTTTTACCGTGGTCAACGTGGGCAATGATTGCAATGTTTCTGATATCCATAGATAAAGCTGTGAGCTGTGAGCTACGAGCTTTAAGCTTAGAGTATTTAAAGGCTCATCGCTTATGGCTCACAGCTCGTAGCTGTTTTAAGAGGCGCGAAGGTACGCTATTCAAGTGGGGTAGCCAGAAAGAAGGGGAAGGTTAACAAAAAGTTTTCGGCGGGGAAGGAGAAGGAGGAGTCGGAATTCAGGACTCAGGAGTCAGGAGGAAAAGAGTATGTCGCTGATCGATGCTTTTATTTTTCGGCTTGATGGCAATTTTGTCAATAGCAAAAAGGTAATTTATAGCTTCTGAATTCTGACTCCTGTCTCCTAAGTCCCTTTACACAATCATCCTCGCCGCTTCCTCTCCCGTAACAATTGCTCCTTCCATAAAGCCCTGCCAGTCGGCCAGGTGTTCACCTGCGAAATAAGTGTGCAGGTAAGGCTTGGCCAGGGTAAAACGGGTGGTGAACCACTGACCGGGCTTGTAGAGAGCATAAGCTCCTTTGGAAAACTGGTCTTCCCCCCAGTAATAATTCCATTGTTTTTCCATTTTGCTTTGTACATCGCCAAAGGCAGGATGCAGGGCCTGGCTGATGATGACCTTGTGATAGTCATCGCCCTGGTTGGCCGTGACAGCAGCTTTATCGCCAATGGTGTAAGAGATCAGAATGCCTTTTGGAGAAGCCTGGTTTTTGGTGGCATGGTAGAAATAGTGCGCCGGTCCATCGGTGACCATGTCCAGGTCCTCGGGCCAGAAGCGTTCGCTGAACAGGACGGGGTGCTTGTTGATACGGGCATACTGCAACTGGTTGATGGCGTCTGCTTTCTCCTTGGGCAGCCCGGGCAGCCATTGGATCTTTTTTAAGGAGAATGTTGGTATAGTGCAAATCAGCTTATCGGCACGAAATACTTTGCCGTTGCTGCAGGTCACAATTACTCCTGTTTTTGTCTGCTCAACTTTGGTCACACCATGATCCAGTAAGATATTGTCCATCCCGATCCGCTCAGCCAGCTTTACGGCCAGTTGGCCGTTGCCACCACGGATCTTGTAGTCCATTTCATTCTTTTCGCTGCTTTCGGCGTATTCCGCTAATGCCGAAAACGCCGATACATGGCGGATGCTTTCGCCAAAATCGGTGCTGTCGAGCAGTTCCCTTAATTCCAGGTCCCTGCCATCGCAACCGTTGTTTACCAGGTAGCGCCACCAGTCGTATTTGTCCAGTTCTTTTTTCTGTGCATCGGTCATGTTGCCGTAGTTTTTCAGCAGCGACGTCCATTTTTTATCCCAGGCATCTGAATATTTCCAACCGCCTTTGCCACTGTATTCGCCTTTGTACAACAGGTGCGTTTCAAACTGGTTGTTTTGCAGCTCCAGCCCATGTTCTTCACACAAGCTTATCAACCGTTCGTGCGACGCTCCTACCCATTCGGCACCCAGTTCAATCACCAGGTTCTCGTCGGGAATGTTGAAAGAATAAACCCGTCCGCCAATGCGGTTGCGGGCTTCCAGTACAGTCACTTTTACTTTTTTCTTTTTCAGATGGTTCGCAGCCGCCAATCCTGCAAAGCCGGCACCTATTACAATGACGGAAGAGGGTTTGGCAAGAAACTGAAATTTATCGGCGTGGAGAAGGCTTCCGGCCAGCACAAGCGAAGAGCCTTTGATAAAATCGCGGCGGTTGGTCATATGCAGTCAGGGTTTAAACGAAGAACAAATTACAGAATTCTTCTAATTAAATTGACAATGACCGTTAGCAAAACACTGAAAAGGATCATGGTAGTGATGGGAAAATAAAAGCGGAAGTTTTCTTTCTCGATGCGGATATCGCCGGGCAGCCGCCCGATCCAGTGCAGCTTGTTGCCAAAAAAGTAGACAATGGCGCCAACCACTACGATCAGCAGTCCAAAAAGGATAATGTATTTGCCTGCGTGTGGCGACATGTTACAAAACTAAAAAATCAAGCACACCTTCTTTTACCTGGATCTCAACGGGTTTTTCCTTTTCTATTTTGAGCAGCTCATCATCCACATGTACATGCGTTCCTTCCCATGTTATATTAATGTTCTTTCCTTTCAACGTATGAAAGTGGAAAGCTTCTTCGCCACCACTCAACCGGTGTTCTATGTAAGCGGCAAATTTTTCCTTGTGCGCTTCGGGAACCAGCACCACTTCCATCTCCCCATCACCGGGATCGGCCAGCGGCGATAAAACAATATTGGGCCCGATAGACTGAATGTTCATTACCTCGGCCAGCAGGAATTTTCCGGAATGGTCGGTTCCGTCTATTTCCAGTTTGCACGAATGCGGTTGGTATGTCTGAACAATCTCACGCATTTTTTTCAGGGCTCCCTGCATCTCTTCTTCCGGTGAATTGTATTTTTCCTCCTGCTTTTTCATTTCAAGCATCAGGTAAGGAAAAATTCCGTAACCAAAACCTTCCAGGAAAAAATCGGTTTCTTTCAGGTTGCTGATCCTGCCTATATCCACCTTTTTTATTTTTTCTTTCTGCCAGCAGGCAATCAGCTTTTTTGCGCTGAAATCTTTGTAAAGGGTTTTGCCAATGTTATTGGCTGTACCCAGGGGCAGCACTCCAAGCTGTATGCTATGATCCATAACTTCCCGGCCCAACACCAGCTTCGCCACTTTGCGCACAGTGCCGTCACCGCCTGCAATGGCAATAATATCAATATCATCCTCCAGATTCTTCCAGCCTTCTTTCTTTGTAGAGCTATATCTACATTCAAAACCGGCGGACTCTATCAATTCAATTAACTCTTCCTTGTCGTGCTCTTCATCTCCTGCCTTTGGATTGTGCACCAGTTTTACAATTTTCATGGTTGATGGTTCTCTGCTGTATTCTTACAAAAACATACCATGCAGGCTCGTAATGGCACAAAAATGTTGCACCCCTTTGTATGAAGATCCTGATTACAAACGACGACGGCATTTACAGTCCGGGGCTGGCAGCACTGGCAAAAATTGCAAAGAAGTTTGGAGAAGTCACTGTCATGGCTCCAGACGTAGAACGCTCTTCGGCCTCGCATGCCATTACTGCGCACCTGCCCATCTCGTATAAAAAAGCCAACATTGCCGTGGATGGCGTAAAGGCTTTCCGCGCTACCGGTACGCCGGCCGATTGTGCTGCCCTGGGATTGCACCTTGCCAAAACCGACGTGGTGCTTTCGGGTATCAACATGGGTCCCAATCTTGGCAATGCTATGTGGCATTCCGGCACCCTGGCTGCTGCCAAGCAAGCAGTGTTGCTGGGTACAAGAGGCATTGCGCTAAGCACACCGGTTGGCAAAGAAGACCCGGATTTTAATACGCTGGCGCCCTTTGTAGAGGAAACGCTTGCCCTGCTTTTGAAAGATGACCAACTGGCCCTGTACAATGTTAATTTTCCGCCGCAGCCAAAAGGCATTGCCTGGACGAGGCAATCGGTACGCTTATACGATAACAGGATTGAACCCGCTATTGACCCGATGGGCCGCAAACACTATTGGTTTACAGTAATACCGCTGGAACCGGCCGAAGAAGGAACCGACCGGTGGGCCGTAGAGAACGACTATGTTTCCATTACACCCCTGCGACTGGACCTCACCAACGAAACAGAACTGCAAAAACGCCTGCAGGTAGCAGGGAAATAAGGCTGGGTTAGAAGTAATCCTGCACAACCTACATTTGTGCCCACAAACAAGCGTGGGAAGTGAAGCGAAAACTACTTTATATTGTTAACCCTATCTCAGGGGTGAGCGACAAAGGCACATTAAAAACAATCATTGAACAGGAAACCAAAAAAGCGGGCTTCCCCTATAAAATTGTTCCCTCTGTTCAGGGTGGCGATTATTCATCTCTTTATCCCCTCATTAAAGAAGAAAAATATACCGATGTGATTATTGCCGGTGGCGACGGCACCATCAACCAGGCCATCAACAGTCTTCGCGACCAGCATGTGCAGTTTGGTATTATTCCCTGCGGCTCGGGCAACGGGCTGGCCTTTAGCGCCGGTATTCCCAAAGACCCGGTGAAAGCCCTGCGCATCGCCTTTAAAGGAAAAAGCCGCTTTACCGACGGCTTTTTCTTAAACAACCAGTTTGCCTGCATGCTGGTGGGACTGGGCTTTGATGCCCAGGTGGCCCATGATTTTGCCAATTCGCCCAAACGGGGATTGACCACCTATGTCAAAAAAACACTGCAGAATTTTTTTACTTCACCGGCCTACCCGTTTACCATTATAACAGGTGAAAAAGAATTGCACACCGAAGCGTTTTTTATTTCGGTGGCCAACAGCAACCAGTTTGGCAACAATTTTACCATTGCGCCAAAAGCTTCGCTTAACGATGGCTTGCTGGATGTGGTGATTATGGTGAAACAAAACAGGTTCGGCGTACTGTTTCAAACCCTGAAGCAGGTATGTGGACTGAACAAAGTAAAAAGCCTGGACCTGGTGAAAGAAAACAGCAGCATCATCTATTTTCAAACCGAGCGGCTAAACATTACCAATGAAGGCAGCGCACCGTTGCACATCGACGGCGACCCCGTAGCGTCGGTAAATGAGTTGTCCTTTTCTGTTATCAAGGATTGTTTCCTCTTGCTGTATCCTTAGGCGAAAGGAGTGAAAGCACCCGCTGAAAGCTTTCCTGGTTGTGTGCCCATTGCAATGAACCGGCAATATCCAGCTTTTCCTGCCTTGTCAGGTGAAAACTCAGTGCGGCCTTGTGTTCTTCTTTGCGTGGAATGTATTGAAAGGTGATGTTGTGCACCGGGAAAGGGGCGTTGTTGATAAAGTAAGATGTCATGTCTTTCTGGTAATACTCCATCATCTTGTACCAGTTGTGCTGCAGCAAAAAGAAAGGCTTGGTAGCATTCTGCACCATGTCGTCAAAAGCATACGGGCTTTCCCAGCCACCGTCCATGCGGTCGCGGATCTGCACCAGCATCACGCCTCTTGTGTTTTCTTTGATCCAGTCCTGCATATGCCCTATAAAACGCATTGAAGTTTCAATGCCGAAATTATCCCGCAGGCCGCCATCCATTACATCAATCACCGGGTCAGAAGGCATCCATACATTGGGCAGCACTACCGGGAAGGTAGCGTTCATGCGCAGCACCGTCAGCATGCGCAGGTTGTACGGGTCTTGCTTTGCAAAAAATGTAGAAAAGTCAATGGCATCGGGCAGCGGCGTTTTGTCGGTTGAATCCCGCGGTGCCTGCATCATAAACCGCATGGGATGTGTACTGATGTGCATTTTTTTTCCATCCCTTGTAATGAGTGTATGATACAACATGAGCGGAATGCGGGCTGCACCTTCATCGGCTACGTAGTCGCCCAGCTTTTTGTTCAGCACCTTATCGGTATTGTTGTTCAGGGCTTCTTCAAATGCCAGTCCCCTGTCGCGAAGATAAGTATACGGACCTACGGAAAACTTGCGTTCCGGCGCAAACACATCTCTTGCAACAAAAGAGGTAAAAATAGGATTTAGCAGGTCGGAAGAAATGTTGTTCACCCATTCTTTGGACTGCAGGTTCAGCGCAGGATTTTGCAGCTTTTGCCGGTATAATTCACGGAAGTAGGTAGCTCCAATCATGCCGCCGGAAGCACCCGTAAACAGGAAGGTTTTTTTCATCATGTTGCCGCCGGTAAGGCTGTCGAGCCGCTGCAGCACATTCATGGTAAACGTGGCGCTGCGGTTGCCGCCACCGCTGGTAGTAATCACCACCAGGATCGGCTTTTCTTCACCCTGTTTTGCCTTCCAGCGGTGCAGAATGGTTTTAATGCCCTTTTTATCTGCATCCACCGCAGGCGAAGCGGCAATGCTGTCGATGTTGGCCTGTGTATAGGAAGGATAGTTCTGCTCGTTGCCGTAGTTAAGCCCATACGCTTTGTTGCGCGGATCAATCACCTCCAGGCGGTAAAAATAATTCAGCACAAAAACAAACAACACCAGTACAGGTACGCTCCAGCTTTGAAAAAAGTAAACGATGGCGCCGGTAACACCGATCAGGATGGCGAATAAAAACGTAACCGATGCCCCTGCCGGTAACTGGAAAAAAGGATACTCAATGAAAAAGCCAATGAGCAACAGGAAGAGGTACACGATGAAAATGGAAATCACGGCTGCAAAGTGGTGGCGCTTGAAGATTTTTTCCATCAACTCCTGTGAATAATGCGACACATCGCGGCAGCGGCGAATACGATAAAACGAATCCAGGAACCATTCGGAGCGGATGAGTGAATTGCCATTGGACCCTTTTTCTGGCTGCAGGGTAGAGATATAATTTTTAGCACTGCTAAAGAGCGGTTGCAGAATTTTAAATATCGTTCTGTCGGCGCTGAAAAAATAAAAGAACGACATCGTCAGTACCAGGAGCAATCCAATCAGGAAGCCGCCGGTAATAATAGCGATCTCGATGTTGTCGATCAGCATTTTTTGGTGCAGGTAGCCGTATGCATTAAAAAGATAATAGAACAGGAACGTAAGCGGAATGATGCTGTTGTTGATACAATACTTTAAAAACGGAAACTGCGTAGCGGCCAGGAAGGTAAAATGCCGGCTGAAAAGAATAAACGTTGTCACGTTCCAGCACATGATAAAAATACCGATGGCGACTCCCACAATGGCAGCACTGAGCGCATTCACATCGCCCATGTATTCAGGCGCAAGGAACAGCGCTTCTGCACCAAAGGTTTTCATAAAAGCACCGCCTACCGTGGCAAATAACAAAGCCCAGAAAAGCAGCAACACCTGGTACTTTCGAAAATGCAGAAAAAGTAATTGGAGAGGCAAGGAAAAAAAGACTCCTCTCAGGTATTCATAAATGGCAATTTTCCTTTTCAACGGTTGTAAAGTACTGCGAAACTGCTTATGAAGATAGCGGGGAAGGAAAGAAAAGTATTCCATAGTAGTGGCTTTACTCTTCTTAATAGACGGTCTTGCTGTGCAGTTCGCTGCACAGCAAGACCAGTTACACAATCAAAGTTGGATGATGAGACCTGCGCTAATAAGCTGCGGCTCTTTTTCGTGGCGAATGCAAAAAATAAACACTTACCAGCGATAGGAGCAAGAACATGGCCACAGCCTGGTGCAATTGTGCATTCCACTCGAAAGTTCCCCATTTTTGCGGCACCTGCTTTAAACTTGTAAGCACCGTTGCAACACCCAGTACCACCTGCAATACCACCAATAGCAAGGGCCACCATTTATAGCGGTTGAAAATGCGGCTCTTTTTTTCTTTGACAACACGGAAGGTCCACACCACTACCAGGATGGTAAGCAGGTAAGCAAGATTGCGATGGATGAAATGAATGGTAACAGGATTGTTTACAAGTGCCGACAAAAATGTTCCTTCCTGGCCCTGGTAAGAAGTAATGCCGCCAGGCAGGTAAGTACCATTGATATCGGGCCAGGTAGGCGCTGCCGTTGCCGCTTTCAGGCCGGCCATAAAGGCACCGTAAATCAACTGCACTGCCAGCAGTCCAATAATCCAGCCCAGTAATTTTTTTGAAGAGGGCGCATAAATTTTTTGTGACGGAGACACTAACAGGCGCATGGCAAACCACCAGGTAAATACCAAAAGAACCAATGCAGCCATAAAATGAATAGCCAGGCGAATATGACTTACATAAAGGTTTTCGTCATTCAGCCCGCTTTGCACCATAATCCATCCTATAGCGCCTTGCAACCCACCGAGCAGAAACAGAATAATCATCGGTGCGACCATATCACGGCTGAAACGTTTTTGTACCAGAAAGATGATGAATGGAATGAGAAACACAATACCAATCAATCGTCCCCACACCCGGTGCAGCCACTCCCAAAAATAGATCGCCTTAAAATCTTCCAGCGTAAAGTACGAGTGCAGGTGCTTGTACTGTGCAATCTGCTTGTAGTTTTCGAAAGCCTGGTTCCAGGCAGTTTCGTTCATCGGCGGAATGGTTCCCAGGATCGGTTGCCATTCGGTAATGGAAAGCCCCGAATCGGTAAGACGGGTGATGCCACCCAGAATAATTTGCACAATGATCATTGCTACGCCTACCAGCAACCAGATGGCTACCGGGCGGCTGCGTTTGGTGGTAACGGCTTCTAACATAGCAGCGCAAAGCTAACCACAGATGGGCAGGATTCTGGATCGATCAATGGGATTTTTGCATAACCTGTGTTAATGTCATTGCTGTTATGAAAACCTGTTATTGGTTTGTTCAAAACACCAAATAAAGAAGTAGAGAAACATAAACACTGGTGATTCAATCAATCCTTAAAACCCGCTGATCTGTTGTTTCTTTCACACTGCTTTTTCAAGTCAAAACGTATTTTCGTTTCCGCAATGCTGCAGAACTTTTACCAGGAAGAATTTTTAGAAGCCGGGTGCGATGAAGCCGGTCGCGGGTGCCTTGCCGGGCCCGTGTTTGCCGCTGCTGTTATCCTGCCAAAAGATTTTTACCATCCCCTGCTCAACGACTCCAAACAGCTTAGCGAAGAACATCGCTACGCGTTGCGAACCTTTATTGAGCAGCATGCAGTGGCACATGCGGTGGCACAATTGTGCAACAAACAAATTGACAAACTGAACATCCTGAAGGCTTCTTTCAAAAGTATGCACCTCGCGGTAAAAGCGCTTACTGTGCAACCCCAGCTTTTGCTTATTGATGGCAACCGCTTTACACCATACCGGCGTATTCCGCACAGGTGCATTGTGGGTGGCGACGGAAAATTCGCCTCCATTGCAGCCGCCAGCATTTTGGCCAAAACTTACCGCGACGATTACATGAAGGCGCTGCACCAGGAGTTCCCACATTATAATTGGATTAGAAATAAAGGCTATGCTACCAGGGACCACCAGTCAGCGCTGAACCAATTCGGTCCCTGCCGCTATCATCGCAAGTCCTTCCGGCTGAATTATAGTCAGCCCAGCCTGTTTTCGGCAGAAGGCAGCGGGTCCACAACTACCGCACCCGCTGCGGGTGTTTAATTTTTTGATTTCCGGATTGACTTTAATTACACAAACAAGTTTTTTTAAACCGGTGCAGCGTTTTTGCAGCTCCCTTTTGTCTTATTAGGGCTGCATTACTGAATGTTCTGCCGTAAAAAAATGGTTGAAGGTTAGCAAGAGCGCCCCACTTAGGGGCGTTTTTGTATTGCAGTATAGTAAGCGAAACCTACTTTTTAAACGAATGAAGCGTTCTTCTTTCCGTTCACTGTTATCGGTGTAGTTGTATTAAAGACATGTATTGCTCACCGCTGAATTGCATTTTTTTGTAGTGTACCAGAAGTTTTCAAAGTAGTCTACATCCTAATGGCAGGCTGCAGCCTCCAAACAAAAACACGGCAGCAATCGGAATGAAGAATTTAGGTTGTTTGTTTTGTTGCCAGGGGAGAATGCAGTGAAGCTGCAAACCGCTTTACGGCTTTCGACAAACTGTTCTCGCCTTGTGTAACAAACGGCTGGTAATGAAACCGGGCTGCCAGGGGCAGGACTTTTTTCAGGCTGATTTTTTTCTGCTCCACACAAAAAGCAAAGTTGGCCTTCATCAGGTGACCAGCCAGGTATTCCTGTTCGGTTTGGCCTGGTGTGGGAATTAAAATGCTGCGTTTTTTCAGGGCAGCCAGGTCCATTACCGTGCTGTAACCACAACGGGCAATTACCAGTGAAGCTCCCAGAATAATTCCTTCGAGTTCTGCCGCAGGTAAATGATCATAGACCGTTATGTTTTCTGCTACTGAAAGTTTCTCTGTCGCATCCGGCAGTCCCCTTACCAGCACTACCGGTCCGGTGTAGCTTTCCAGTTCTTGCAGCAATCGCTCTTCCAGCAAGGTGCGCTGCGGTTCGGGACCAGAGAGCAACAGGAGCAAATAGGCCCCGCCGGAAAGTTCCGGTTGCTCCGTAAAACGCGAAAGTGGGCCAATATAATGCAGGGGCAGTTCAGGTTTTTCTGCAGGATGTGAAAGATTACCGGCGAGGTTTTCTTCACCCGCTGCGTCTGGCACCCAGCATTCATCAAAATGCTGAATGTAACGGAAGTTGATGTCCTGCAAAAGCTCTTCAGCCAGTTTTACAGGCGCCTGTATCCGCAACTGGTGCGTCATAAAAACAGAGCGAACCTGCGGATGGTGCAAACCATAACGGTTGTCAGAAATCACAGCCGTAATCACTCTTTCATTAACCAGTTTTTCCAGCCACTCCTGTTCTGTTTCTATGGCCGAAAGCAGTTTGGGAATTTGCGCCACAATTTTCACAGCCAATCCCCAGCCGGTAGCAGCGTATTCAATTTCATAACCCGGTATATCTAAAATTTCAAGATGCGGAAATTCCTGCTGCAGTAAGGTTTTTCCCGTACCGGAAGCGGCCAAAACAACACGGCAATTTTGTTGTAACAGCTCGTGAATCAATGGAATGCAACGGGTGGCATGACCCAACCCCCAATCCATTGGCGACACGAGTACACAAGGTGTTGTCTGGAATTGACTCACGTTAATTTTTTTTTGTTTGGCGGATAGTTATACTAAATTGGGGAGCAAAATAGTTATTTCAAAAATTAGGTATGAAGAAGATATTCTATGTGGCATTGTTCTTGACTATTCTAGGTGTAACCGGTTGTTCCCGCAATTACTACTCTGGTAGCGGAAAAGGAAGTAGCTGCGGATGCCCCGGAAAGGTTTAGGATAAAAAGGACGAGTCATGAAAAACTATAATCGAGATTTGTTGCTGTTATACAAGGAAGAAGAGTACAATGATGATCTGATCCAGAATGAAGTGGAATGTTTACACCGTATTCTGTTGAACGTGGAAAGACATGAAGTTTTTTGCCAGGCACACGAGCTAGTATCACGTTATAAGATCACCAGAAAAGCAAAGGCCATCCTGAAAGCTGCAGAATGGCCCGAACTAAAACCCTTTTATTTTTTAATCAACAAAAATTAAGAAAGCTGCGCCAAAGCGGCTTTTAATTTTTGCAGCATTTCATCGATCTCCTCTTTCTTACACGTACCTACGCTCAGCCGGTACCACGGCGACGTGTTAGATGCCCCAAACGCATAGAATGGCACAATAGCCAGACCTGCGGCCTGCAACAGGTAAGCCGTTACATCGGCTTGCAATTCCAGCGTTTTGCCTTCGGCTGTTTTCTTTCCTTTCAGGTCAATTTTAATCGTCAGGTAGATGGCTGCTTCGGGTGCTACCGCATCCACGGCAAACCCTTCTTTCTTCAATTGAACAAATCCTTCATAAATACGGCGGAGCCTTTCTTCTATTTCGGCTTTGAAATGCGTAAAGTATGCGTTGATGCTTTCGCCCTGCTCCAAAAACTTTGTGAGGCCTTTTTGCTCCGGCATTGGCGCCCAGGCACCCACATGCGAAAGAATGGCTTTCATTTTATTCAGCACATTGGCTGGCCCAAAGCTCCAGCCCACCCGTACGCCGGTTGCTGCAAAGCATTTGCTGATGGCGTCAATGAAGATCGTATACGGACGCATCTCCGGGTTGAGCGATACCGGATCGTAGTGCTCAATGCCGTTGTAGGTAAGGTGCCAATACATCTGGTCGTACATCACGTACAGCTTTTTGCCTTCGCCGCGACGTTTGTTTTCTTCTACCACCATGTCGCAGATGGCACTTAGTTCTTCCTTACGGAATGTGGTACCCGTTGGGTTTTGCGGCGAACAAAGGGCCAGGAAGGCAGCATCGCTGATGAAAGGCTTCAGGTCTTCTGCGGTGGGCATAAAGTTGTTCTCGGCCTTTGCTTCCACCACCACGTGTTCGGCTTCTACAAAATGCGTATAATGGTTATTGTTCCACGATGGTACCGCATAGATAACTTTTTCGCTTTTGTCCACTACGGCCCTGAAAAGCGCATAGATCAAGGGACGACCACCGGAGGCAACCAGGATTTCATCAACACCATACTCCAGTCCCTGGTATTGTTTGCTGAAGCGGCTCAGCGATTCCCGCAGCTCCAGACTGCCTTCACCGGGTGGATAGTTAGTAAAATGGTTGCGATAAGCATCCACGATGTTGTCTTCCAGATCCTTTGGAATCGGAAATATCTTGGGGTCAAAATCACCAACGGTAAAGTTGTAGATCCGCTCTCCTTTGCGGATGCGTTCACGTATTTCGCCGCCCAGCTTAACGATCTCTGAGCCGATCAATGTTTCGGATAAATGAGAAAGCTTCATGATTTGGAATTGCGCGGCGAAGGTAGGGCATAAATCGGAACGCTTGTTCATCCGATTCACCGTCAAAATGTGATGGCCAACCGTGCGAAAAGTAGGCAGTATGCAGTACGCAGTCGGCAATAGAGCGGGGTTTCATCCAACAGGAAACGGCATGAGAAGGATCAAAAAGAATTTCATAAGGTCCTTTACTTCTTTATTGAAAGGCCGCGGCGCGGCTTTAAAACTTTTATGTTATCAACCAATCATTACTCCACCCGTAAGTTGATCTTTTCACTATTGTGTGTATAGAGCCTGCTGTCCGACATGATACCAAAACGGAAGAAATAATCGCCTTGCGGCAGCGAAGGAGAAACAATCCATTGGCGGATGTTTTGCCGCAGCACCTGTTGCAAGGTGAACGGCGCTTCGATGATGCTGTGACGGTCGCGGCCCCGGAAAATGACGATAGCAATTTTCGGATCCACATCGGGATACTGCTGCAAATAGGTTTTGTAATGCTGTGGCACATCTACGTCAAATGAAATGCGAAGTGAGTCGGCAGCTTTGATAGTGTAATCATTGCTGCGAAACCGGATCTTGGTAAAGGAATGATAACTGCTGTCGTATTTGTATCCAACCGTATACAGCGGCGTTTTAATAGAATCCTCTTTTTCATGCAGGTCATAAATGTCCAGGATGTAAACAGGCCTTCCCAGGAGCGAATCTTCCACCGGCCAGAAGTTGTAGTTGTTCCGGCGGTCGTCAAATTTGTTCAGCGAATAGCTCATTTGTCCTGTATAGAACCAATACTTTGAAGCCCTTTGATAACTGTTGTTGAATACGACGGGTAAGCTTTTGGTCCGCGCTTTCATTTCCTGCGGCCAGCCTTTCCATGCATGATACCGCTCCACAATAGCTTGTGCGGGAACAATATCAACAATCATGATTACTCGAAAAGCAAGTACGATAAACAGCGTAATGGGCAGCAGGCGCCAAAGCGTACGACGAGCTTTGTCTTTTTGCAACATATACTGGTGGGCCAGCACCATCACCGGAATAATGGCAGGCGATGTCCAGTTGGGCTCTACTTTCCCTTTAAGTGTGCTGAGTAAAAAGAAAAGGAAAAAACCAACAGCAGTAAATTTCAGTGCTCTGTCAAAACTGTTTTTACTGCGGTAAAGAAAAGCAGCCGGCCAGAGAATAAAACCGGCCAGTGGTCCGGCTAGCAGAAGCTGCCCGAGAATGTAATCAGTGGTGTATGAAAACTTGTACGGATTGACATTGCTTTCAAAAAGATGATACCGGAAGCTGATCCAGTTGTGCTCCATTTGCCAGTACAGGTGCGGAACAAACAAGAGCAAGGCCACCATTCCCGCTACATAAAGTTTTGTCTTTTGCAACAGCTTCAGGTTAGACAGCAGCACAAAAAGAATCACCAGCACACCGTGGTATTTGCTATAAAGCAGCGCCGCCGCCACAAGTCCCAGGAGCAACGTATTGCCCCAGGATCCATTCCGCAGAAAATTTCGGTACAAAAGCAGGAACAGGGCCGTAAAAAACATCAGTGGAATATCGGGCACCGCCACAAAACCGCTGATCTGTAAAACGGCTACCGATAAAGCAATGGCATAAAAGAGAAACGGCTCTTTCTTCTCCGTAAGCCTTTCAGTTATGTATAAAGTGGCGGTGTTAAGTATCAGCGGAACAATTCGTACACCGACTTCTCCACCCAGCAATACTGTTCCCATTTTTATGAGCAGGGCAATCAGGGGCGGATGATCGAAATAACCCAAGTCGAGATAACGGGAAAAAACCCAGTAATACGCTTCATCATCCTGCAATTCGGTAAAAATGGATTGCAGCAGGCCCAATACAAACCAGCCTGTATAAAAGAGAATCCTGTGATGTTTTTTAAAAAAATTCGTCAAGTGCAATTACTTAGTATGAAAGAATTGATCAATGGCATGCACAGCTGTGTGCAGCCGTTGCCTTTCCGTACCACGGATCTCCACCCAGGGCACACCACTGTGGATCAAAATGTCTTTGTACATCTGGAAAAGCCGTTGCCGCATCGGAAGGTCGGGATATTCCCGCAGCAGGTCCTGCGCCCAGGGAAGATCGGTAGCACAAAGCAGGTAAAGATCACAATGAGATCTGACGATCTCTTTCAGTATCCAGGTAGGGCAATGCGCAAATGCCACTTCGTACCAAACTTTCATCACGTACAGGTCCGTGTCCACCACGAACAGGTCACCCCTTGCCTGCACGGCCACTTTCGCTTCCAGCGCCATTTGTCCTCTAGCTATTATGGAGAGATCATCGTACGTGTAGTTTGTTCCATGTTGCAGCAGGTATTCCCTTGCATATTCCGGGCACCACACCGTATTATAGTGTTCTGCCAGCTCTTCACACAATGTGCTTTTACCCGTTGACTCCGGACCGATGACAACAATCTTTTTCATTTTTCCACCGCAAAAGTAGCGGCATTTGCAGTTGTCCTTGCCCTGCGCTGCCATTCTATCAAACCGAAAACAGCCAGCACCAGCAACACTACGTAATACACACTGGTAAACACCAGCCCTTTTACAAAATACAAAGGGATGGATGCAATGTTGGTTAGAATCCACCACCACCAGCTTTCCACTTTCTTGCGGGCCATCAGCCACATGCCGGTAAACGCAGCAGCAGACGCAAATGCATCGCCCCATGGAATCACACCTTCGAAAAAATTATGTTTTAAATACGTGAGGGCGGAAAAAATAGCAATATAAAAAATTAGAAAAAAGCCAATCTCCTGCATCCACTCTTTTTTACTGGAAAACGTTACATGCAGTACCGGCTTTGCCTGCCGGTCTTTGCGCGTCCAGAGCCACCAGCCATAGAAGCTCATTACGGTGTAATAAAAATTTACGCTGGCTTCGCCAATAAGATGGTATTTAAAACTGAGGTAGATATAAATAATGGTATTGATCAGCCCAGTGGGATAAACCCAAATGTTTTCAATCCGCGAAAAGATTACGCTGATGATGCCGGCAAAAACAGCAATGTATTCAAGCAGCGTTGTATTTTGAATATCCCGGAAAAACTGGTCAACAAGCTCCTGCATAAGTCACAAACCTAGTTAAAGCGATTTATACCGGCGAGGCGGCTGCAGGAATTTGGCGCCTTTTTCTGTTTCAAATACTACGGGAACCTCATCCCTGCCGATACGCGGCTGTCGTGTGACTTCAAAGTGCAGGTGCGGAAAGGCGCTGAAGCCGGTGCTTCCGCTGTAGCCGATCCGTTGTCCCTTTGTAACGGTATCGCCTAAACGTACCAAAATACCGTTGTGCTTCAGGTGCCAGTAATGCGCATAGGTGCCGTCGTCATGTCGGATGGTAATGCCATTTCCTTTGCCTACAAATTTTCGGGTAATGCCGCCGCCCGTATTGTTGCCCCTGGCAAATATTACCACCCCACTCCTTGCTGCATGAATGGCTGTACCCGGCTTCATTTTAAAATCAATGGCAAAATCGCCGTAATGCGAAAAAAAAGAATGTGACCCCTGCACCACCCGGTAAGATTCTCCCTTTGCATACGGCAGCGAATACACATACGTGCTGTCGGGCAGCATTTTCCCCGCCCGGTACATGATATGGTTGTTTTGCAGCAGGGTGCACGAAGCAAAACAAAGGACAGTAAGGGAAATCAGGTACTTCATCGCAGGAATGAAAGATAAGGGTTTCAGTCTTTTATTCCCACCAACAACAAAAGCACCTCAAAGGTGCTTTTGTAAAATTGTATTTGATTGCCTTGCCTTTTATTCTGCTTCGGCCACAACTTCTTTTACTTCGGGGATCATGCGCTTCATCATGCCTTCAATACCTGCTTTCAGGGTGATCATTGATGAAGGACAGCCGGAGCAGCTTCCCTGCAGCATCAGGTTTACCACGCCGTTGTCGTAGCTCTTAAACTGAATGGCACCACCGTCCATTTCCACGGCAGGCTTTACATAGTTCTCCAGTAATTCTTTAATGCGAACCACGATGTCGTCGTCATCAGCCGTCACTTCATTTGTGCTTTCCTGCTTCACCGTAGCCAGCTCCTCTTCATTGATAACGGGCTTACCTTCTTCCAGGTACTCTTTTAAGAATTGGCGGATGGTAGGAATCACGTCGTTCCAGTCTGTTTCGGGAGTTTTTGTCAGCGTTACAAAATTCGACGCCACAAACACAGCCCTGATAAAGGGGAAACCGAACAACTCGGTAGCCAGGGGCGAAGGTTTGGCACTTTCTACGTCCTGAAAATCAGCGCTTTTGCCGGGGAACAGCAGCTTGTTGGCTACAAACTTCATCGTTTCCGGGTTAGGCGTCATTTCGGTATATATGCTGATGATGGGGTTACCAGTCTTGATCATAACATTTGTATTTGTTGCAAATTTATTAAATACCCACCCATGTTCGCTTCGAAAAGGGTACAAAGGCGTTAAAAAATAGTTTACAAAAGAAGCGCCAGAGTACAACCAACCATCGTCAATTGGCAACTTGCCCTGTTTTTTAAATAAAAAACATGCATTGCTGTTTGCCAATTGGCGACTGGATCAAAACGTGTATTTCGCTGTCAACGTACCATAAAACATTTTCTCACCCCGTTCGGAAAGATCAGGTCTGTTAGGAACTGTCACTAGATTCTGTGGAATGATATACGCCGGTGTAGCGATCAGCATAACTTTTCCTTTTGAATAAATCAGCGGAACTGTGGCTTCATAAGCCAGAAGGCCAAACCGGCTGACTTCTTCGGTGACCAGCTGGTTGTTTCCGGGAAACAGAAGAAACCCGGTTTTGCTCTTTTTGTAATAGCTGCGTTGGAAATTTTGCGTACCCGCGTAAGCATAGAAGGATGGGTTAACCACGACAATACTGCCATCTTTGGCCTCTACGCGAAATACATGATCCAGCCCGGCGGTGGCACCAAAGTCCATTTTATCACTGAGTTTCACATCGCCGCCAGCATTGATGTTGACAAGTTTTGTTTGATACGCCAGGTTTACACCACCCTGGGCTTTCAGGGCCGACTGCACCAGTTCACTGCTTTCTTTGTAAAAAGGTTTAGTGAGGTAGATGCCGGTGATCCATTTATCGGTTATGTTTTGATAGCCAATGGTGGCAACCGTTCCTGCGTAATTGAAATTTTGTACAGCATTGCTGACAAAAACCGGGGCAGCATTAACGTAGACCTTTTCCGATAGCCACAATTCG
Organism: Flavisolibacter sp.; assembly: GCA_035998945.1. Taxonomy (GTDB): domain Bacteria; phylum Bacteroidota; class Bacteroidia; order Chitinophagales; family Chitinophagaceae; genus Flavisolibacter. The sequence goes on from DASYHD010000031.1 coordinate 468,929, forward strand.
GCTAACGGAAAAAAGCCGCTGCTACGCAGGCTATCGGTGCGGCCAAAATAATTAAGTCCTGTATTGTAGTTGACGCTGATCTTAACCTGCGGCTTGCCGGTTGCACTGTCAGACTGCGCCTTTACAGGTTGAAAAAAGGCCAGTAAACCAAAGGCCATCATGAGGGAAAAAAATCGTTTCATACGTGTAGGATTGTTGGCAAAAAGAAGCCACTCCGGGAAAGAGTGGCCTGTTGACAATGTAGCGGCGGATTATTGTTTCTTTGCTTTTACTTTTGTTTCTGTTGTTACGTCTGCGCTGCCTTCAACTTTCGTTTTTTCTATTTTTTCTTTGGCAGCTTCTGCTGTAGCCTGACCGTTTGCTTTGCCGGCTGCAGCGGTTTCTTTGGCCTTGGCAACTGTACTTTCAGCTTTGGCTTCAGCCCTTGCTTTCGCTTCAGCAGCTTTCTCGCTGCTTTTATCAATGGCTTTGCTGCCATTCACATCAACGTTTGCATTCGCATCTGCATTCGTGCTGGTTCCTGTTTTTGCACCAAATACAGCGGAATTTTCGTTGGCATGCGCTTTTGCCTGTTCGCTGGCATGCAGTTCAGCCTGCGCATTCACACGGGCTCCACCTTTTACATCGGTAGCTGTTTTTGCTCTTTCGGCAGCTGATTGTGCGGCTGCAGAAGTAGAAGTTCTCACGTCGGCCGCTTTCGAATGCGTGGCCGCAACGGTATTGCGGGTGGCAGCACCGGCGTTGGCGGTTACACGGGTGGCAGCATTACCTGCTGCCCTGGTGGCACCACCTGCGTGTACGGATTTGTGTACGGCAGCACGGGTAGAATGAGTAGCCCGCAGGTTTACCTGGGCAAATGTAATGGTTCCGATCAGGGTTCCGGTTAGCACCAAAAGTGCTCTTTTCGCAGATTTCATAGTTCAAGAGTTTTGTGCTTGATAGAATGAAATTTTGCGGCAAGGTTTAAATGATCTTAACAAAATCTATGATCCTGCTTAAATCGGGAAAAACTACGCATAGGGTTATCGTAGAATTTTCAAGTATCTATACAAAACAAGTTTGTATGGGCAAGAAATAAACGGATGCAGGAAAAGGTACGGCATCAACAAACGAAATCTTCTAAACAAATTGGAACTTCTTCATAAAGCACGATATGATCTCCTTACGTTCTTTACGGAGAGAACTTCTTATACTTGTAAGATAACGTAACCCAAATGCTATGCGTAACGTATTCATCGTCCTTTTCCTGTTGATAAGCGTAAAAGGCAGCACACAAACGCCTGAAGAAAATCTTTCCAAACTCGGTATTCAACTGCCGAAATTACCCCAACCGATTGCCAGCTATGTGCATGTGGTAAAAACCGGTAACCTGCTTTTCCTGGCAGGCAAAGGACCCCAAAAGGCCACTGGCGAATACATCAAGGGCAAGCTGGGTACAGACCTCACATCAGAACAGGGTTATGAAGCATCCAGGTTGGTGGGTGTTCTTCAGTTGGCCGCCATCAAAGATGCGATTGGTGATCTTTCGAAAGTGAAGCGGATTGTCAAGGTAACCGGATTTGTAAACAGTGGATCTAACTATTACGATCACTCGAAAGTGATCAACGGATTTTCAGACCTGATGATCGCCGTGTTTGGAGAAAAAGGCAGGCATGCCCGCACATCGTTAGGGGTAGCTGCACTGCCAATGAACATGGCCGTGGAAATTGAAGTGATTGTAGAAGTGGAAGAAGAGTAGCCTCTACTCTTATGGTTACCCATTGCACGTATTTCGATAGAAACCTTATGGCTATTTTTTACTACACCAGCAATCCCGGTAATCCCTCCGTTACTCCTTCTTCCAGCTTTGTAAGATGGAAAAAAGTTGTTTCGGCAATCTGGTCAAGCGCCTCTTTGGTAAAGAAGGCCTGGTGTGCGGTTACCAATACATTGGGAAAACTCATGAGCCGCTGAATGGTATCGTCTTCGATTATATCACCGGAGCGGTCATGAAAAAACAGGTGCTCTTCCTGCTCGTATACGTCAATGCCTAAAGATCCAATCTGCCCGCTTTTCAAAGCGTCGATAACAGCGGGTGTATCTATCAATGCACCGCGGCTTGTGTTAATGAGCATAACACCCTGCTTAAGGAATGGTACAGTAGTGCTATTGATCATGTGCAGGGTTTGATCATTCAGCGGCGTATGCAGTGAGATAATATCGGCTTGCTGAAAAATAGCAAGCAAGGGAAGATAGGTTACGCCAATGGCTTCCATCTCCTTGTTCGCTACCACATCAAAAGCCAGTACCCGGCAGCCAAAGCCCCGCATAATGCGGCAAAAGGCCTGGCCTATTTTTCCGGTACCCACCACCCCTACTGTTTTTCCAAAAAGATCGAATCCTATCAACCCTTGCAGCGCAAAGTTCTGCTCACGAACACGGTTGTAGGCTTTGTGTATTTTTCGGTTCAAAGCCAGAATCAAAGCTGCAGCATGTTCGGCAACAGCTTCCGGGGAATACGCCGGCACACGGCACACATGCAAGCCTGCTTCACGGGCAGCTGCAAGATCAACATTATTAAAGCCAGCGCAACGAAGAGCAATGATCTTTACACCTGCTTGCTTTAGTTGGCTGATTACTTCGGCATCTACTTTATCATTAACAAAAACGCATACGGCATCTGCGTTCTTGGCCAGGCCAACTGTTTGCTGTGAAAGCGCCACATCAAAAAACTGCAGGGAAAAATCATGAGCATCATTGTGCGCTGTGAAGAACTGTTTGTCATATGGCTGCGAAGAAAAAAAGGCGATTTTCATACGTCAAAGCTAAGGCAGTAGGGAAAAGAGAAACTGAGGTTGATCAACTTATTTGGTGAAGAATCTCTGCAAGTCCTTTGTAAACGTGTAGACGTTTCAAACCTAGTTTTTCCAGCCCCGCTGGACTTTGCAAATCATGCACATTTTCCGACACTTGGCAGGACCGAATCGCCGCTTCGAAGGTTACTCACTTTTTCTGCCTGGTAAGGCGCTGTTTCTTGCAGCCAGTTAAATCAACAAACCATGAAAAAGTATAGTGTGCTTTTCATCCTCCTGTTTGCGGCCGCAGTGCAAACCCGGGCCCAGCGAACCGACCAACCCTGGCAGGTAGATCTTGCCGCTGGCCTTCATTCGTTTTACGCACCAATAGAAAACCTGAAGTTTCAGCGACCCGAACTTGTGGCAACAGGTGCCCTTCATAAACTCTTACATCCAAAACAACTGTTCAGTGTGGGGCTGCAGGTTGGCTTTGCCCGCAACAACTACCAGGGCGATGCAGTTTTTGTTCAACTGATGGGGCAGTTCACCCCGGTGATTGCGGATCATATAGAGTTGGGAATTGGTATGGGTGCCGGTTACCGCTTTGCGTTTTATCCTGCCTCTCCCCTGCAGTGGACCGGGGCGGATTGGAAAAAAGGAAGAGGGTTCAAAGGAATGGTTCAGGCGCCTGTACAGCTTAGCGTTGGCTATCGATCCATCAAATGGCAGGCGCTGGAAATAAGACCATACGCCGCTTACCAGCTACAGGCCTTGTTTGGCTACAATCCCGATCTGTCTCCTTTGCCGGTTTCCAATTTTTTAATGGGTTTGAAAATTCATAACTACAAAAAATAAAAATGACCATCACAAAATATAAAATGAGGTTTATGAAAACAGCATTTGCTTATACAGCTGTAATTGCCACGTTGTTCCTGGCGTCCTGCCAGAAAAGTTTACTGGAGCAAAAGCAACAGTACCCAACGGACAATGTACCGGTGAATACCGCTCACCCAATGAAGGACTCTTTGCAGCACATCATCAACAAATACGTAGCGGCCGGTCTGCCTGGCGTACAGGTAGCGGTAAAGAACGGTGATGGCTTTTACGCCACCAGCGCAGGCTATGCAAAGCTCGAATCAAAAACACCTCTAGCGCCAGGTAGTCCGTCCTGGTTGTTTAGTCTTACAAAGACTTACACCGCAGTTTTGGTGATGAAGCAAAAAGAAAAAGGAGCCATCAATCTGGATCAAAAAATCACCCTTTATCTGCCCGCAGATGTATCGGCCATGATTACCAATGCCGGAAGAATTAGTGTCCGGATGCTGTTGAACCATACCTCTGGTATTGTTAATGTAACGGAACTTTCTGAATTCATGGTGAGACAGTTTAATAATCCCCTTCACCAGCCTTCGGTGTCGCAACTACTTTCCATGCTTAAAGGAAAACCGCAGCTCTTTGAACCCGGTACCGACTATTCGTATTCCAACTCCAATTATCTTTTGCTGCAAACCATCCTGGAAAAAGTTACCAATACACCCTATCAGCAGTTGTTGAAACAGGAGATCCTCTCGCCGCTGCAATTACAACATACCTGGTACGATTTATCAGAAGGCGAAACAGTTACCCTTGGTTTTCCGAATTATTATTTTGACCGCTTTGCCAACAACCAGCTTGAAAATGTCAGCCGCTGGAACACAGCAATCGCCAATGGCAGCAGGGCTTATGGCGGAATAGGAGCAACACCGTTCGATGTTCTCCTCTTCTTTGAGTCTTTGGTACAGGGAACCCTACTTTCGCCAGCTTCGTTGCAGGAAATGAAAACCTGGGTACAGGGCAAAGAGTCCACTCAGCCGGACTATGGTCTCGGGCTGGAATTCTATCAATACCATCCCGGCTCTTCGCCGCAGTTTGGCCACGAAGGAGATGGCATCGGCAGCACCACGCAGGTCTTTTATGTTCCGGACAACAATACCTTTCTTTACATCAATTGTACAGCCGGCAGAAAAATTTTCGGACCGTACCTGTTCAAAACAACGGATCTAAAAAATGAGCTTTGCCGCTATGTAGCCAAGTGGCGCTAAGTATTGAAAAGTTTACCGGCTCCCAGATGGGGCTGGTAACTTCATCCCTAAATCACAGGTGTGAAAAAACTAAATGATAAATGGTTCCGCTTTATCGGCATTCCGTTGATTGCACTGATGGGACACCTGATTTTTTTCAACAGGAACGAACAGGGTGATGAGCGTTTTGGCTTCTGGGGAATTTACCTGATTTCGTTGGCAGAAACCGGGTTGCTATGGGAAGTGAACCGTGTGATCATCCTCCGGATCCGAAACAGGTATCCGGGCCTGCATCAAACCCGCAAACGGATTTTGAGCCTGTTGCTTTTCTGTACGTTACTTACGCTTTTCGTTCGCACCCTGAACATCTGGTTATATGACAAAACACTGCTTTGGGGCTATCGTTTTCCGCTGGAAGGTTACCTGCACAGCATTTTTGTTGCCTTGCTTTTCGTTGTTATTGTCGGTGGTATTTATGAAGGCATTTATTATTTCAACAAATGGAACAGGGCCAGCCTGGAAGCCGAACGGCTGCAACGGGAGAACCTGCAGACACAACTGGACTCATTGAAATCACAAATCAGTCCACATTTTTTATTTAATAATTTAAGCTCCCTGATTTCACTGATCATGGAAGACCCAAAAAGAGCGGTTGCTTTTGCTGAAGAATTATCGGTGGTATACCGCTACCTTTTACAGGCCAATGAAACAACGCTGACGACGCTGCGGGAAGAAATCCGTTTCGCGTATGCTTATTACAGCCTTTTGCAAAATAGGTTCGAAGACAGTATCCGGATGAAGGTGGCTGTAGAAGAGGATGCGTTGGATTTGCTGATGCCCCCGCTTTCGCTGCAGTTGCTGCTGGAGAATGCTGTAAAACACAACGCCAAACTTGCCGAAGATCCATTGTGCATATTCATAGAAAGCAAGGATGGTTACCTTGTTGTCAGGAACAGCCTGCACCCGAAGAATTCTGCTGTGCCATCCAATAAAATTGGGCTGAAAAACATTTCAGCCAAATACGAGTTGCTGAAACAACCACCGATTGTTGTAGAAAAATCAACCACCACTTTTACCGTCAAACTACCCCTGGTTAATGTCTATGAACATGAATATTCTGATAGTGGAAGATGAAGGCTTGCTGGCCCGCAGGCTACAGGCCATGCTCCAACAACTTGATGAAAGGATCATCGTTATCGGGGTAACCGGGAGCATTAAAAGCACTGTAAACTGGCTGCAGAACCATTCTGAGCCGGACCTGCTGTTCATGGATATAGAACTTTCCGACGGTCGCAGCTTTGACATTTTTCAGTCCGTAACAGTAAGAGCACCCATCATTTTTACGACAGCTTATGATGAATTTGCCATAAAAGCATTTAAGCATAACAGCATTGATTACCTGCTGAAACCCATCAAGGAAGACGAGCTGAAAAAGGCCTGGGAAAAGTTCCTAAGCCGGTACCAGCAACACTCCTCCCCCGTTGCCGACCAGTTGCAAAAACTACTGGAACAGGTAGCTAACAACAAAGTACAAACGAAATTCAGAGATCGCTTCCTGGTGAAGACCGGGCAAAAAATGTTTTCGGTAGAAAGCAGGGACATTGCTTACATTACCATCCGCCATGGCGTCAGTGTTCTGGCAACGAAACAAGGCCAAAAGTTCACGCTTGATTATTCCCTTGACCAGTTGGAAGCCCTGCTGGATACAGACCAGTTTTTCCGGGCCAACCGTCAGTTTATTATTGCCAGCAGCGCCATTTTAACTGTTCATCCGGATCTTAATTCCAAATTGAGAATCGAACTAAAAATACCTGTTGAAGACGAAATCATTGTAAGCCGTGAACGGGCTTCAGAATTTAAAAGCTGGATGGGAGGATAATTGTAAGAAGAAAGCTTGCTTTTACTCCTACTAAATCTTCACTTAATAAGACTGGAACATCACTGATACTGCTATGCAACTATGCATTATCATAAAAATAGCCGCAGATCAACTGCGGCTATTTTATCATTGAATGATATGGTTGTATTTATGCATTAACGATCATCAGCTTTGCATAATTCAGCATAATCTTTTTTTCACCGTTCTGATCAAACTTGATGGTAGCTACCGGGTTGTGTGCAGAGCCTTCCAGCTTCAGTACACTGCCAAAGCCAAACTTCTGGTGTTCTACCCGCATGCCTTCTGCCAGTTGGGTGATGTCGCTGGGAATAAAATTAGCTGACGGAGTATGCGTCACTTCTTTTAATTTGCCTGCCCCGTTCACCAGTGTAGAAACAAAACTTTTTTCCGGTTTTGCTTCACCGCCAAAACCACGGTTCATGCGTTCAAACGCACTGCCCATCAGCCCCGATGAGCCCTGGTTTTTCACCCCACCGCCAGCAAATGTTTTATCAATGTACTGCTGCGGAATTTCATCCAGGAACCGGCTTTGATCCGCCTGCACCAGCTGCCCGAATTTATAACGTGTGTTCGAATACGTTAGATACAGCCGGCCCTTTGCTCTTGTTATGGCCACATAAAACAGGCGGCGCTCTTCTTCCAGCTCTTCCCTCGTGTTTATGCTCATGGCGTTGGGGAAAAGACCTTCTTCCAAACCACCCACAAACACGACAGGAAATTCCAAACCTTTGGCTGCGTGAATGGTCATCAGCTTTACCGTGTCCGCATCGGGATCTTTCTGATCAGCGTCGGTCAGCAGCGTGATTTGTTGCAGGTAAGTGCCCAGGCCCTTGTCACCTACTTCACCGCTTTCTTCGTTTGTTGGTGTTTCCGTAAACTCTTTAATGGAGTTCAGCAGTTCCTGCACGTTCTCGTAACGCTGTACACCTTCGGTGCTTTTATCGTTGAACAACTCTTTTACAAAACCCGTTTGTTTGCCGACATGGAAAGCAATGTCGTAAGCGTTTTTGTTCTGCAGCATGCTGTGAAAGCTGCGGATCATCAGTACAAATTCTTCAATGGACTGCAGTGTACCGGCACGGAAACCCGAGGCAGCGGCATCTTCCAATACTTCCCACATGGAAATATTGCGTTCGTTGGCAGCCAGAATAGCCCTGTCCACCGAGGTTTTACCAATCCCGCGAATGGGATAATTGATGATACGTTTTAACGCTTCCTCATCTTTGGGATTGACGATGATGCGCAGGTAGGCGATGTAGTCTTTTACCTCTTTGCGCTGGTAGAAGGAAATGCCACCATAGATGGTGTAGGGAATGTTGGCACGGCGCAGGCTTTCTTCATACGAACGGCTTTGCGCATTGGTGCGGTACAGAATAGCAAATTCCTTGTTCTTAAAATGATTGCGCAGGCGCAATTCCTGTATCTGGTCGGCTACAAACTTGCCTTCGTCATTATCTGTCATGGTACGCACCAGCTTTATCTTGTCGCCGGCTACGTTTTCCGTAAACAGGGTTTTTGGAATCTGTCCCTTATTATTCTTGATAACCTCGTTGGCAATGTTCAAAATGGTTTGCGTACTGCGGTAATTCTGTTCCAGCTTGATCACTTTCACGTCGTCATAATCTTTCTGAAACTGCAGGATGTTTTGAATCGTTGCACCGCGGAACGAATAGATGCTTTGCGCATCATCACCCACCACGCAAACATTTTCATGCACAGCGCCCAGCAGCTTGATGATCTCGTACTGCGCCGGGTTGGTATCCTGGTACTCGTCAATAAGGATGTACTTGAACTTGTGCTGGTACTTGTGCAGCACTTCCGGAAAATTTTTCAGCAGCTCATACATCTTGAACAGCAGGTCATCAAAATCCATGGCGCCGTTCTTAAAGCAGCGCTTGGAGTAGGCATCATAAATATGCCCGATCATGGGCCGATTTGCCCGCATGTCTTCCTGCTGCAGGTAATAGTCGGTCATGTATTCCTTCGGCCCTACCAAGGCGTTCTTGGCTGCCGATATTCGGTTGTACACTGCATTGGGTTTATAATGCTGTACATCCAGGTTCAGCTCATTGGTTACCGCCTTTACTACGCTTTTGGCGTCGTCGGTATCATAAATGGTAAATGAGTTGGGGTAGCCAATGCGGTGTGCTTCGGCACGCATAATGCGGGCAAACACCGAGTGAAACGTTCCGATATATAAGTTGCGGGCTTCGCGGTTTTGCAGAATGTGTTCTACCCGTTCTTTCATTTCGGCGGCCGCCTTGTTGGTAAAGGTCAGCGCCAGGATGTTGAACGCATCCACACCTTTGCTCATCAGGTGGGCAATGCGGGTGGTTAAAACTTTAGTTTTTCCACTGCCTGCGCCGGCCACAATCATCAGCGGCCCTTCGGTGGTTTCAACGGCTTCTCGCTGCCGATCATTCAATCCCTTCAGGTAATCTTGCATAGCTGCGAAGGTACGTTTACAGGCAGATGAAATAGAGAGAATATGGCCTTAAATTTCAGAATTAACCTCTCTTATTTGCGGAAAAACGGCCTGCAGGTTAGACCCCATTTTTGTTCCTTCTTTTAAAAAGAAATAAAGTAGGCAATGATTTTTTATTTTGTCGAAAATTTCAACTGCTTGTGCATTTTCATATCCCGTTGCCAGGTCAGGAGCCTGCTTTCAAATGGACTATTCTTTTTTTCTGCTTGATTTTAGTTTACCCTGCTTTTTCGCAGGGTACATGTGTTACACCAAGTATTACTATTTCGCCGACGAATGCTCGTTATTGCTTTGGTAATTCAACCCAGTTCTGGGCAAGTGTATCCAACGCAGGCAGCAGTGTTTCCTATCAATGGAAAAAAAATGGAGTGGCTTTGCCAACCTATACAAACGATAATGAAATTATTGCGGCAGCCATCAATGATGTCATTACCTGCGAACTAACCACGACAAATAGCTGTGGAAGCAGGGTAACTGTGGTCAGCAACAGTGTAACCATCCAGCCAAATCCCGGTTATGACCGCTATCCTGAAGTAACAATTGCTGCTACCCAGGAAACCATTTGTACTGGAACGGCCGTTACTTTCACCGCAACAAATGTCAGCCAAAGCGTTGTTCTCTCTTATCAATGGCTGGTAAATGGCTCGCCGGTTGGCACCAACAGTACTGTTTTCACCACCAATACGCTTACAGACGGTGCAAAGGTGGAGTGCATTATGTTTGTTCCGCATTGCCATAACGCCGGTGCAGGCAGCACCAAGGATAACTCGGACCCTATCATCATGAAAGTTCACCCTCAACTGAATCCTAAGGTAAGCATCACCCCGGTGGCGGCGGCTATTTGTAAGGGCATTCCTTTAACCTTTACAGCCAAAGCAGAAAATGCAGGAACCAACCCTACTTACCAATGGAAAGTGAATGACATGCCAGTTGGCACCAACAGCCACACCTTTACCAGCACAACATTTAACCATGATGACCGGGTTACCTGCGAAGTCACCATCGATCCGGCTGTATCGGCATGTACCAATGGTACCGGTGCTGTTTCCAACAGTGTAACACTGTCGGTTTCTGATGCATTTACACCGAGCATTGTGGTCTCTGCCTCACAACAGGAAATCTGCCAGGGCACTACTGTAACGTTTACAGCCGTTGGTACCGACACCGGCCTGCGGCCAACCTATCAATGGCAGGTCAACGGCGTAAATGTTGGAACAAACAATACAGAATTTACCACCGACAACATAAGTGATGGCGATAAGATATCCTGTATCCTTACACCGGTCAGTTCCTGTGGTTCGGTGGCAACATCCGATGCAGTGACGATGATTGTTCATCCCAATCCGGACGTCCGTTTTGCGACACCGTCTGTTGTGATTGAACCCGGGACCCCGTTCCAGTTAACACCAATAGTACAGGGAACAATTGCAAACCATCAGTGGACGCCTTCCAGTATGCTGACCAACCCGGGTTCTTTAACCCCAACCACGTTGCCGCTTACAATAATTACTACGTTCACCCTGTGGGTGCAAACGGCAGCGGGTTGTGTGGACACAGCTTCATTTACGGTGAATGCCTACAACAAACTTTACATGCCCAACAGCTTTACCCCCAATGGCGATGGGAAGAACGACGTCTTCCGGATTCCAAGCGGTGCACCCATTGTGCTGAAAGAATTTTCAGTGTACGACCGTTGGGGCGGACTGGTGTTTCACACTACCGATAAGAACAAGGGGTGGGATGGTAAACAAAAAGGTACCAACGCAACGGCTGGTACCTATATTTTTATTGTTCGGGCAGAAGATATCAATGGAGAGCTCCTGCTAAAAGGAACAGTGCAGTTGATTCGTTAGTTGGCTTTTACCTGCAGGCTGTTGGCCGCCTTTACCGGTATCGGAACATAGATGGGTGAATGTGCTCTTTCTGCCAGCATCTGGTAGTCTGCTTCCGCTGCCTTAATGCGATCGCCGGCATTGCTGAACTGTAAAAAATAATTCATCGTAAGATCGGTGTTGGCTGCCTGCGAAGGCTCCAATGCACCATCGATTGCCGCATTCAATTGCTGTTGTTTTTGTACGTAGCTCAGCAACGACTCTTTGTTCCATTCTTTGGGTGCAGCAGCACTATCGAGCACTGCGCTGAGTGTAGCGGCCTTTGGGGATAGCGCTCCAATACTTTTTTTATACTTAATATAATCCCTGGCCACACCGGTTCTCGCTTCATATTCTTTTAGAAGCGAACCCCATTTGGTTTGAAGGGAAGAAAGCATTTCCTCGCGGGCCCGGATCTCGTTAAGCAGGTCTTCCGTCAGTACTACTTTCCATCCCTCTTCTTCTTTTACCAGGGGAATGGAAACCACTTCGTTTTTTACCGTGGCCGTTTTATCAGAGACTGTTTCGGTCAGTGTGGCAAACCGGAAGCTTTCTTCAGGAGACTGTGTGAGCTTGGCCTGGCCGCCTACCTTGTCTAACACAGCTTTGCTATCGTTGCTAACATAGTCCGACGCCGTTGTTATGTCTGCGTTGTACAGCGCCTGAATAAAAGACTGTGCTGATTCTTTTGGAGACGAAGCTTCTTTGCAGGAAAAGAAGATGGTAGCTATTACAAAAAGGAGTAGAATTTTTTTCATACAGATAGTTTTTTGTTCCTTACAAGATAGCAATGGATAGGGATAAATACAAACCGGGTTGGCTATGCAGTTTTTCGAAGGAGACAGGTAAAATCCATATGACAACACATTCGGCTTACAGCAGCAAGGGAACCATTTTTTTATCCAGCACTACCTGCAGCTTTTCAATTTTCTGGTATTCACGCAGGCTTATTTCAGAATTAAATTTACTGCTCACGCCATTGATCCTTCCTTCTGGTGTGGTGAGGTAAATAAAATCGTCGGGTACAAAAATGATCTCTTTAACCAGGAAACCTTCCTTATCAAGCAAATGATACCGGCAGTCGCTGAACCGCCAAACCGAATCGCTGCGGAAAGAGATGTTGTTGTTGCCATAAAGCTTTCCATCCTCCCATTTTGTTTGCAGCCGAAAATGGATCTGGCGTCCGGCAAAGGAAGCCGTCAGCACTTTTGTGTAAACGACCGGTTCCTGAGTGCTATCGGTTTCTGTTGGTTTTTTTGCTGTTTGCTCTTCCGGCTGCATCAGTTGGCTACCCACCAGGTACACGGCCATACTAAGGCCAATCAATGCTACCAGTATCAGTAAAAAAATGCGAACCGGGCTGCGTCGTTCCCGGCCATTATTGGCATGGTCGTTAAAAGATGGCTCCCTGTCAGCCTGTTTCCATACCGGGTAGGTACTTGCTACCTCTGTTATCAGCAAAACGATAACAAAGAGAAGAAGGACACCCAATAAGATACCGATGATGAGTTGAAACACAGGGTTATATTAACGCTAAAATTAAACTTCTTTTCGTTTCACCACTAAATACCAGCCGTTCTCCAGCGGAAGGTAGCCATACTCGTAACAAAAACAGTAGGTATTGCCTTTTTTATTGGTATACGTATGGGTAAGAAAGCGAAACTGGAAGCCTTGTTGCAGCAGTTTTTCTTTTGGCACCTTTTGCATTTCTTCCGTACCCAACACGGCTTCCAAAATCCGGCGGTTCTTCAGCAGGGCATTGTTGATGTTCCGCACGATTGGTGTGGTAGCCGCTTTCTGGCTGTTGTTGTACGCATTTCGGCAGTAGTCATTGCAGAACTTTTTATCTGCCCGGCCATGCAAGGTTTTACCGCAAGCAAGACATTCGCGTTTTATAGCAGCCGTTTCGAGCATTCTGGTGTTAAGATAATCAATCCTCTATCCGTGTACAAACGTTTGTAAACGTTTCTTTCCGTAAGCAAACGGGTAAAAACCGACTCCCGGCTTTTGACGCCCCCACCTTTGTGTTGTTGCTGCAAGGCGCCGGCATCAACTGGAATAACAAATTCAATAACTTCAAAACAATCGTTATGTACGCACTTAAAAACAAAGTTCAGCTGATTGGACACGTAGGTCAAAAGCCCCAGACACGAAATCTTGAAGGCGATAAAAAACTGGTTCGCTTTTCTGTAGCCACCAACGAAACCTACCGCAATGCCCAGGGAGTGAAAATGACCGAAACCCAGTGGCACAACCTGGTGGCTTTTGGCAAGGTGGCTGAGATTGCAGAAAAATTTCTGGACAAAGGCTCCGAAGTAGCCATTGAAGGTAAACTGGTCAACCGAAACTATACCGATAAAGAAGGCGTGAAAAAATACATCACCGAGATACAAGTGTCGGAACTGCTACTCCTGGGCAGCGCAACCAAAACCAATGAGGACTGATGCCTTCTGTAACAGGGACAAGATGCTTTGTCCCTGTTGTTTTTTAACCAAAGCCAAGGCCTTTTCCTCCCCTTTTTGGCCTACCTTACACCTTCGGTCCAGCCGTATTTATTGTATTTATTTCCTATATTTCAGCAGCCCTTTTTTGATGCAGCACGATAGCACCAACACTGTTTTTTCGCTTGCCGCCGACCTGGTTAATTACACCTCGCGGCACCTTTTCCTGACCGGCAAAGCCGGTACGGGCAAGACTACGTTTTTAAAATACATCAAGGAGCACAGTAAAAAAAACACGGTGGTGGTGGCACCTACCGGTGTAGCCGCCATCAATGCGGGTGGTGTTACCATGCACTCGTTTTTCCAGTTGCCCTTCGGACCATTTCTACCGGCATCGCTGAACAACTATACTTCCGGCGGAGGGGCCACCGATAAGCACAGTCTTTTCAAAAACATTTTTTTTACCGGTAGCAAACGGGAACTGCTGCAGGAGTTGGAGCTCCTGATCATTGACGAAGTAAGCATGGTACGCTGTGATATGCTGGATGCGATGGATACCATTCTGCGCCACTTTCGCCGGCAGTACAATGTGCCGTTTGGCGGTGTGCAGGTATTGTACATTGGTGATATGTACCAGCTGCCGCCGGTAATTCCGCAACATGAATGGAACATTCTGCGTGAGCATTACAACAGCCCGTTTTTCTTTGATGCAAAAGTGGTACGCGAATCACCACCGCTCTATATCGAACTAAAGAAAATCTACCGGCAGAACGAGCAGCATTTTATTGATATTCTCAACCGCATACGCGACAATGCGCCGCAACGGGATGACCTGGAAGAGCTAAACCAACGATACAATCCGGCCTTTAACGCACCAGCCGGACAGAAGTACATTACCCTGACTACCCACAATAAAAAAGCGGATGTGATCAATGAAGCGGAGTTAAAAAAATTGCCGGGCAAACTACACACGTTTGCGGCGGAAATCAAAGGCGAATTTTCCGACAAAGCTCTGCCAACTGAATTTAACCTGCAACTGAAAGAAGGGGCGCAGGTGATGTTCATTAAAAATGATTCTGGCACCGAAAGAAGATATTACAACGGCAAGCTGGGGATCATCAAAAAAATTACCGGCGAAGAAATCACTGTTGCTATGGACGGTAGCGATGACCTTGTGCTGGAAAAAGAAGAGTGGAAAAATATTCGCTACAATTACAATAAAGAGAAGAACGACATCGAGGAAGAAGAACTCGGAAGTTTCAAACAATTTCCTATACGGCTTGCCTGGGCCATTACCATCCATAAAAGCCAGGGCCTAACCTTTGAAAGGGCCGTTATTGATGCCGGATCTTCCTTTGCGGCCGGACAGGTATACGTGGCGCTGAGCCGCTGTACCTCCTTGGAAGGGTTGGTGCTTCACTCGAAGATCTATCCGCATGCCATCTCCACGGATCGCCGGGTGCTGGAGTTTGCCCAACGCGAAGAAAACGACGAGCACCTGCAGCAACTGCTACGGGAAGAAAAGGAAAAGTTCCAGGCTGAAATGCTGGTAAAAACCTTTAACTGGAGCAAAGTGCTTTCTGCCCTGCACGACTGGAAAGAATCCATCCCCGGTAAAAAACTGCCTGATCCTGACGGCGCTCTTTTGCTTTGCACAGAGCTGATGAAAAAAGCAGCCGCACAGGCGGTGGTAGCGGAAAAATTCCAGGCGCAGTTGCAACAGATCATTGCCAGTAGTGACAAAGACCTTTTACAGCAACGGGTAAACAAAGCCATCCTTTATTTTGCCAATGCACTGGCAGAAGAAGTTATCCTGCCATTACAGCAGCACCTTGCTTCCCTCCGCTTTGCCAGCAAAATCACCAAGTATGTAAAAGATTTACGTACGAGCGAAGCCGTTATATTACAGCAGCTTGAAAAATTAAATAAAATTGTTTTTGCTGATTTGCAGTTCGTGCAATATGAAGCCCCGGCTGTTTCAAGCCAACCCGTCGTTTCCAAAACAAAAAAGGAAAAACCGGCGAAAGGCGCCAGCAAGAGCGACACGCTTTCACTTTACAGAGAAGGCAAATCGATGGAAGAAATTGCACACCTGCGCAACCTGGCGCTCAGCACCATCGAGAGTCATCTTTCTTCTTTTATTTATACCGGTGAGCTTGAACTGGACGAACTGGTATCGCCTACCCGGAGTAAAGTTATTCTCAAAGTGATTGAAGATGTAGGGATGGCAGCGACCACCATCAAACAGCGGCTTCCGGAGGAATATTCATACGGTGAGATACGGGCTGTGATGAATTATTACCGTTTGCAGCAGGAACGTCGCGGGCAAACTGCCTGACAGGTATGGCGTACCGTTTGTGACAGATGTCCAACAAAGATTGGATATGGCACGAACGGCTTTTTTTCTTTTTCTCCTCTCCTTCTTTTTGGGCTGTAAACCCGGCAAAGGCTTGTTTGGCTCCAAACGGCCACACGAACAATATGCACAAAAACTAAAAGATGCCGGCCTTGACCAAACAGCCCTGGGACAGCAATGGTTTGCAGCTGCCGACAGCGCTTTGTCTTCTCCGCACACTGTTACGCTTCCGTACAGGGAACTTGGTTATTTCCCGGCCGAAAAGCCAAGAGCCGCAGGATTAAGGTTCAAAGCAAAACGTGGCGAAAAGTTGCATTTTCAAATTCAAACCACACCCGATACCAGTTTTGCACTTTATGTAGAACTGTGGCAGGAAAGAAAGGATGGCGAACCGGAGTTTTTACAAGCGCCTGATTCGATAAACAACTTTACACAGGAAGCGGAAGGCGATGAGACTTATATTTTGCGCTTACAGCCGGAACTGCTGAAAAGCGGTGATTATACGCTTTCCATCTCAATCGGGCCATCACTTGATTTTCCGGTGGAAGGGGGTCGAATAGGCAGTGTTTGGGGCGATGAACGTGACGCCGGTGCAAGGAGCCATGAAGGCATCGACATTTTTGCACCAAAACGAACACCGGCGCTGGCCGCCGCAGATGGGATTGTGACTTCGGTACGGGAAGGAGGCATTGGCGGCAAGGTGGTTTTCATGCGTCCGGGAGGAAAAGCCTTTTCCTTGTATTATGCCCACCTGGACGAACAATTGGTTACAAACGGCCAACGGGTAAAATCCGGTGATACCCTTGGACTGGTAGGCAATACCGGTAATGCCCGTACAACGCCACCGCATCTTCATTTTGGAATTTACGCAAGAGGTGGTGCTGTCAATCCACTGCCTTTTGTCAATCCAACTGTAAAAAAACCGGCCGATGTACGTATTGAAAAAAGCAGGCTGCTTGACACGTTGAGAACCACAACCGCAGTAAGAACCGGCAATACAAATCATGGCGATAACGTGATTGTCTTTCCGGTGGCCGCATCGGGAAATGGTTTACGTGTGCAATTGCCGAATGGCGCTATTAGTGATGTGCCAGCATCTGCAACGCAAACTATTGCAAACGCCATACGGCAGGCCAATACAAAAAAAGATTCCTTTTTACTGGAATCTCCCAAAGAAGGTTCGCCGCGTAAGTTGCTGGTGAAAACAGAAACACCTGTCGCTGTACTTGGCTATTTTTCAGATTATGCTTTTGTGGAAGTTGCCAATCAAAGAGGTTGGCTGCCTTCTTCCCTGCTTTAACGTCCCATGTATACCATCAGGATCTGCACATCGGCCGGGTTAATACCCGAAATGCGACTGGCTTGACCAAGCGTCTTAGGCCGTACACGGTTCAGTTTTTCCCTTGCCTCAGCACCCAATGCTACAATCCTTTGATAATCAAACCTTTCTGGTATCTCCAAGTCTTCCAGTTGGCGCATTCGGTCTACCAGCTCTTTTTCTTTGTCGATATAGACCTGGTACTTCGTCTGAATCTCTGCCTGCTCGATAGAGTCAGGAGAAAACACCTGTAAGGCTTCTTTTACTTTCGGCAGTTGTTGCATTAACTGATTTAATCCCAAGTTTGGACGCAGCACGATCTTCTCCAAGCGCTGTTTTTCTGTAATAGCAGAACTGCTGATCGATTCAAAAAAGGGATTCACCTCGGCAGGTTCTACTGCCGTTGTTTTTAATACAGTTTTGATCTCTTCTACCTCTTTGCGCTTTTGCAGCACTTTATCCATCCGGTCCTGCGAGGCAAGCCCCATGCGATAGCTCATTTCGGTCAGGCGCAGGTCTGCATTATCCTGGCGCAGCAAAGTGCGAAACTCTGCCCGGGAGGTAAACATGCGGTATGGCTCCTGTGTTCCTTTGCTGATCAGGTCATCGACCAATACCCCGATATAGGCATCACTCCGCTTCAGGATAAAGGGTTTTTCTCCTCTCCATTTCAGGTGGGCATTGATGCCCGCCATTAAACCTTGGCAGGCCGCTTCTTCATAACCGGTGGTGCCGTTGATCTGCCCTGCAAAAAACAGGTTCTCCACCTCTTTTGTTTCCAGGTTATAATTCAGTTGTGTGGGCGGAAAATAATCGTACTCGATAGCATAGCCGGGGCGGAAAAATTTGACACTCTCAAAACCCGGCACTTTGCGCAGGGCTTCGTATTGTACGTCTTCCGGCAGCGAAGTTGAAAAGCCGTTGACATATACTTCCACCGTATTCCAGCCTTCCGGTTCTACAAACAACTGGTGGCGCTCCCGCTCGGCAAAGCGGTTGATTTTGTCTTCAATACTGGGACAGTACCGCGGTCCTACCCCTTCAATCCTACCGGTATACATAGGACTGCGATCAAAGCCGGTTTTTAGAATATCATGGACTTCGGAAGACGTATACGTGATCCAGCAGCTTCGCTGTTCTTTTGGTTTTCCGGAATCGAGATAGGAAAAGCCGGAGATCTCATCATCTCCCTTCTGCTCCTCCATTTTCGAATAATCAAGGGACCGGCCGTCTACCCTTGGCGGTGTGCCGGTTTTCAGGCGGTCGCTTTCAAAACCAAGGCTTACCAATTGCTCCGTCAGTCCTTCCGCGGCTCTTTCAGCCACCCGGCCACCACCCAGCCTTTTTTCACCAATATGAATCACACCGTTCAGGAACGTTCCGTTGGTCAACACCACTGCTTTTGTTTTGATCTGGTGCCCCAAGCCTGTCACCACCCCTACTGCTTTACCCTTGTCCACCATCAAGCTCTTTACCATATCCTGGTAGAAGGAGACATTGGGAGTAGCTTCCAGCATCTCCCGCCATTTCTGGGCAAAAAGCATTCGATCGTTCTGGGTACGCGGACTCCACATGGCAGGGCCTTTGGACCGGTTCAGCATGCGGAACTGGATCATGGAAGCATCGGAAACAATCCCCGAATACCCGCCTAATGCATCCACTTCCCGTACAATTTGCCCCTTGGCAATCCCTCCCATGGCCGGGTTACAGCTCATTTGAGCAATGGTTTGCATATTCATGGTAATGAGCAACACCTGTGAACCCATATTGGCTGCCGCAGCCGCGGCTTCGCAACCCGCATGACCTGCACCAACCACAATTACATCATATTCCTGAAACATAGCCTGCAAAATTAGTTTAATGCAGAAGGATGCAATGTGAATGTTTAGGAGCCAAACTTTTTTAAGAATTCCTTTTCGTAAAGCAGGGAAGAAAGTGTTGTGCCGGTATTGAGCCGTTCGTATTCCCCAGCAGATAGTTGCTGCAGGGCGTTTATGTAGTCTTTGTTTTGATTTATAAATTTAGAAGGCAGGCCACTAGCCGCTATCTGGGCCTCTACAATATGATTTATCTTCTCCACCATAGTGCTACAAAGAGCTAAGCTTGTTTCTTGGTAGAGTGCTTCAAAGTAGGCCTTTGCTCCCAAGACATCTACTTTGGTAAACTTTTGGTGCCCCTGCGTTGTCTTTGCTACTCTTATATTGATGAAGTTCCAGCAAAGTTTAAGGTCTTCCTCTTCTGTAAAGTCGAAATAAGCAACAGGAACAATGTGATCGAACTGCCAGTTTTCGGAAAAGTTATCCCATGTAAGGTCCTCATCAAATTGTGTCTCAATCCATTCTCTAAACTTTTCATTTGACAAGCCGAAATATGGAGCATACGCTGTACTCTTATGTTTTTCCAATACATACCTGCGTAAAGCAATTTGCCATTTCCGTTTTTCTTTGAAAAGAACGACATCATCATACCTTTCTCTTTGCTTTATCAATCTCTTCACCATTGCGCAAAGTTATACCTATGTTCCAGAAAGAAACTGTGTTACGTGGAACTCAAAACAACAGGTTTATTCAGCAACTACTCTTCTCTTTCAATTAATTTTAAAAACTTCCGTTTCAGGCTGAAACAGTGTTACGTGGAACAAAATATTTCCTTAACCACTGATTTTCTTTTTCTCTCATCAACTCTTGATCTTGCTTTTTTTTGTCTTTATACCCTGCCAAGTGCAATGCCCCGTGAAATATGACCCGATGCAGCTCATGGTGAAAGTTCGTCTTGTAACGCTTGGCGTTATCTCTAATCCTTTCTATGCTAATATATATGTCTGAAAGCAAGGGGTGAGATTTTGGTGAAAGTTCAAAAGTGATGATGTCGGTAAGTGTATCATGCTTTAGATACTGCATATTTATCTGCAACAGGTAAGCATCATCGCAGAAGATAAAGTTGACGGCTTCAACATCTTTGCCTTCATCCTTTAATTGTTGAAAAAGGAAGAGTTTAAGTTTTTTACGATTGGGAAAGTGGAAAGGAGGAACCAAGTAATGGAAATGGATAACCTGCAAAGTATCTTTCATACAACAAAATTCGTTAACCCTTCCCTATGATTGATTTAGCTTTGAATGAATTATGAAGCTATCGGATTTAAAAGCAGGGGAAAAAGGACGAATCACAGGGTTTGAGACATCTGAACTAGAACTAAAATTGATGGAGATGGGGTGTATCCCAGGTGAGGTAGTAGTGGTAGAGAAAATAGCGCCTTTGGGTGATCCCATCTCTATCCGTGTTGCTGGATATTCTTTAAGCCTTCGTATGGACGAAGCCAACCAAATCTTGTTAGAAGAAGATATTTGATTATGAAGATTGGGCTTTTTTTCGGTTCCTTTAATCCCATCCATATCGGTCACCTGATCATTGCCAACCATATTCTTAATGAAACCGACCTCCAAAAGATCTGGTTTGTTGTTTCACCACAAAATCCATTCAAACCCTCTTCTACCCTTCTGAACGAATACGATCGTCTGCACCTGGTGCAAAAAGCCATAGAAGCAGATGATCGGTTTCGAGCCAGTGAAATTGAATTCTCTCTTCCCAAACCTTCCTATACCGCACACACCCTTGCTTACCTGACAGAAAAGTACCCGGCACACCAGTTTACTATAATAATGGGCAGTGACAGCTTTCAAAACCTTCCGAAATGGAAGAATGCAGAAACGATTATTGCTAATTATCCAATTTTGGTTTATCAACGTCCACAGTTTGATGTTGTCAATGACATTACCGCTATGGTAACAATCTTGGATGCGCCTCTTTTGGAAATATCAGCTACTTATATCCGGACTTGTATTCATAACGGAAAGTCAATCCGTTACCTAGTTCCTGCTGTGGTTGAAGAAGAAATTGAAAAAAGCGGATTCTACAAAAAGCCTCACAAAAAATAGCCCAGGAGAATACAGGCAGCTACAATAAACGGAGAGTGTATACGGGTAAACTGCAACAAGAGAAAAGTAGCCACAATGATCATAATGTTGACAAAGCTGGTAACATTAGCCTGCATCAGAGAAATGTCTTTCATGATGTAAAGTGTAGAAGCGATCATGATACCAACAACGGCTGCATTGATTCCTTCCAATGAGCGGTACACCACTGCATACTTTTTCAGGTAATTCCAAACCGGAAAGAAAAATAAAACGAGTAAGGCACTGGGAAGAAAAATTCCAATTGTTCCGATAGCACAACCCAATACCTGCATCCACGCTCCCATATCACGCAGGGCCATACCACCGGCAAAAGAAGCAATGGAGAAAACTGGTCCTGGCATAGCCCGCACTATACCCATACCTGTGACCATGCTTTCTTTTTCAATGTAAATCTGGTTACGAGCCACAGATGAGTCTTTTTGCATTCGCACTTCAGGACGAACAGAATACTGCTCATACATCATGGGCATCAGTACATGTCCGCCACCAAAAACAAGGCTACCCATGCGGTATGTATTTTCGAACAGGTTAAGCGGCTTCCTCGCCTGCCAGTCTTCTTTCCTGGCTGTTTCGCTAAGCGTACCTGCTATCAGGAAAATCAGCGCAAAAAGCCAGATGTTGCCCCACTTTACTTTTTTCTTCGTCGTTTCAAATTCTGGAATTCTTTTTTTACTCACATTAGTGGCAGCGCCGCCCAATAATATGAGGGTTGGGAATATCCATGGCGAATGGAAAAAGGCATACGTTGCCCCAACACAAACAAGCATAATGATCCAGGTGATGAGATTCTTGATTGAGACACCAAAGGCCATGACAGAAGCATAGACTAAAAAGCCCACTGCCATCGGTGGGACATATTTAAAAATATCTTTATGTAAACTGTCCTGATCAAAGCTGTGGAGCAAGAAAGAAAAGGCACCCATCAGAATACAGGCTGGCGCTATCCAAACCAGCAACGTAAAAATAGCCAGCGGAAGCCCTCCTCTTTTATAACCAATCAGCGTTACAGTTTGTGTGGACGAAGCCCCTGGCAGAAGGTTACAAAAAGCGTTGTATTCAAGCAGTTCTTCTTTGGTGATGTAAGGTGTTTTGTGTACAAAAAACTTCATCATCATGGCAATATGTGCCTGCGGACCCCCTACCGCTGTAATGCTGTACAGGAAAACATTTTTAAGAAATGGAATGTGACGCAGCATCATAGCGGGCTAAATTTAGAAAAGTTTCATCTAGCCCTCTCTATTTCTTTCTAAATGGCTGACATAAAAAAAGCCGCTCTTTTAAAGAGCGGCTCACTATAAACGGT
Organism: Flavisolibacter sp.; assembly: GCA_035998945.1. Taxonomy (GTDB): domain Bacteria; phylum Bacteroidota; class Bacteroidia; order Chitinophagales; family Chitinophagaceae; genus Flavisolibacter. The sequence goes on from DASYHD010000031.1 coordinate 491,411, forward strand.
AATGATTATGCGTAAATAGCTTCACCGTACATTTCTTCCCGTAATTCTTTTACCCGCTTATCTTCCAGGTATTCATCAAACGTCATCAGGCGATCGATGATACCTTTCGGTGTCAGCTCAATTACACGATTGGCAACAGTTTGCATAAACGTGTGGTCATGCGAGGTTACGAATACAATTCCAGGGAAAGTGATACAACCTTCGTTGAAACTCTGGATACTTTCCAGGTCCAGGTGGTTTGTCGGCTGGTCCAACACAATCACATTTGGATTTTGCAGCATCATGCGACTGATCATACAACGAACTTTCTCACCCCCACTCAGCACATCTGTTTTCTTCATGATGTCATCACCGCTGAACAGCATTTTTCCAAGAAAACCCCGCAGGAATGGCTCATCGGCATCTGTTACATGTGACGGCACATACTGGCGCAGCCATTCAATCAGCGTAAGGCCATTGCCAAAGAATTCGTTGTTTTCAACCGGCAAATAAGCTTTTGTGATGGTCGTACCCCATTCAAACTTTCCGCCGTCAGCATTTTCGTTCCCATTGATAATTTCGAAGAACGCTGTTACAGCCGAAGGGTCTTTACTGAAGAAAGCTATCTTCTCCCCTTTGTTCACACTGAAGGTGACCTTGTCAAAAAACACACGGCCATCGGTGGCTTTCGAAAGGTTCTCTACGTTCAGGATCTGGTTACCCACTTCGCGAAGCGGCTGGAAAATGATTCCCGGATAACGACGGTTCGAAGGCTCAATCTCTTCAATGGTAAGCTTTTCCAGCGCCTTTTTACGGGATGTTGCCTGTTTTGATTTAGAGGCGTTGGCGGAGAAGCGGGCAATAAAGTCCAGGAGGGCCTGCCGCTTTTCTTCCACTTTTTTATTCTTATCAGATAACTGGCGGGCCATCAATTGCGACGACTCGTACCAGAAGGTATAGTTACCGGTGAATATCTTGATCTTCTGACGATCCACATCGGCTACGTGTGTACAAACTGCATCTAAAAAGTGACGGTCGTGTGATACCACCAGCACAATGTTCTCGTAATCGGCCAAAAAGTTCTCTAACCAACCAATAGTTTCAATATCCAATCCGTTGGTAGGCTCATCCAAAAGCAGGATGTCAGGGTTACCAAACAGCGCCTGTGCCAACAGTACCCGCACTTTCATGTTGGAAGGAATATCCTGCAGCAAGGACTGGTGAAACTCTTCTTTTACACCTAATTCACTCAGCAGGCTCGCCGCATCGCTTTCGGCTGTATAGCCACCCATTTCACCAAATTCGGCTTCCAGTTCACCCGCCTTCATGTAATCGTCTTCAGTAGCGTTCGGATCAGCATAAATGGCATCTTTCCGGTGCATCACGTCCCACATTTTCTTATGGCCAATCAGTACCGTATTCAGTACTGTTTGTTCGTCAAACTCAAAGTGGTTCTGCTTCAACACCGCCAGGCGTTCGCCGGGTGTAATGTCCACTTTTCCTTTGTTGGGTTCTATTTCACCCGAAAGAATTTTCAGGAAAGTGGATTTACCGGCTCCATTGGCGCCGATGATACCATAACAGTTGCCTTTTGTAAACGAAATGTTTACCTCGTCAAAAAGCACCCGTTTACCAAACGATAACGAAACATTATTTACTGAAATCATAATCTTAACCTTCACGTCCAATCCATCTGTAAGAATCTTCTGCTACGGATGGTTGGGCTATTTTTTTGAGTGGCAAAGGTACGTTTTTAAACAGGCATGCTGAAAGGCATTTGGTTAAGAAATCCTCATTATTCCTTGCTTATTTATCCGGGAAATGTGCGATGACTTCGACTTCAACCAATGCTTCGCTCATGTAGAGCCGGCTGATCTGCACCCAGGTGGCTGCGGGATAATCACCCTTATAAAAAAGTTTGCGGACACTGTTGGCTGCTTTAGCCGCCTCTATATCCGTAGTGTAGAGGTTTTCCTTTACAATGTTACCAGAACCAAGACCATAATGTTTGAGCGTACGTTCAATTCCCTGGTAAACTGTTTTCATTTGCTCTGCCATGGTTTTGCCAAAGCCTACAGTACCTGAAATGTAAAGTACACTACCCGTTTGTATTGCCTGCGTATAACCAGCCGTTGTATCACTTTCGGCTCCTCCCCAATGAAATTTCTTTTTGGTTATGGTGGGGTTTTGGGCCGAAGCTGCCAGTGAGAAAAGAACAGCGAAAAGAAAAAAGATGGGCTTCATGTATAAAATTTTTCCGCAAAGAAACAACCTCTAACAAGTTATAGGGTTGCCGTTTATCATTTCACAAGCCATGTGATTTCTTCATGCCTTTGCTGCAGCCATTCCCCATCAAAATCATGGCAAAAAACTTGCGTCCGTAAAAGAAAAAAGATATGCGAAAGGTTTTTGTATTGATGGCAGGTTTTGCTTTTCTTACTGCATGCAGTAACAATGACGGACAAACAGGAGTGATGCAGGATGGAATGAAACTTGGCGATACCAACGGCGGTTTAGCCGACACGGCTTACACTAACGAAGCAGCCACAGATACTTCCAAACTCGAAAACCGTGTAGATATTTCGACCCGCGATACATTTGAGAACAATCCCAATCGTTAAGCGGCAGAGCTTGTCTTCACCACCGGGTCAATTTCTCTACGACTGTAGCGTTCCATACGGTTGAGAAGCCATATACCAAAGGCCAGCCACATGAAGCCAACACAAAAGCCGGCGATAACATCCGTGGCATAATGAACACGCAGGTATACGCGGCTAAAACCAATGAGGAGCATCAGCACGACAAGGAAAACAATCAGTCCCCAACGCAGGGCTGCATTCTTTACACCCTTGTATATGATGTATACCAGCAGGCCATAGAATGTAACGCTGAACAGCGCATGCCCGCTGGGAAAACTTAAACCGTTTGCTTCAAATAGTAAAGGAACATCAGGCCTTGGCCGGCCAAAAAAATGCTTTAGTCCAAACATGAGACCCAGGCTGGTTAAGGCAATGGCCGGAACTTTAATAGAGTACCACTTGTGTTTGCGAATAAAGAGAAAATAGGCTATCAGGACCAGGTTTGCGGGAATCAAAAAATTATGGGTCCCAAGAAATGTAAGGGCCAGCATCACCTTATTGTTGGTCTCGGATACGTATGACTGTAAAAAATTAAAAACCTCTTCATCAAAACCTGTGTTCTGCAGTACTATAACCCGGCGGATGAGGTAGGCAAAGGAAAGCAGGGATGCCAGGAACAAAACAATAATCAGGAGCATTTCCACCGATAAAAGCGCTACGGCGGCCCAGGCAGACCTGACTCTATTGAAGATTCTTTTTACCATAAAATAGCCTATGCAAAAGCCCTGCTAATTAACAGGGCAGTGGCAGTAAATGGTATAATTTTTTAGGGATATATGTTATGTCGAAAACTGTATTTACAACAAAGTCTTCAACCATTCACAAGGTGGATTACAACGATACAGAAAAATCGCTGGACATTGAATTTCGCAGCGGCAATGTGTATCGTTACTACGATGTGCCGCAGCGGTTGTGGAAGGTGTTTCAGCTTTATATAGAGTGCGAAGGCTCCCCCGGATCCTTTTTTAATGAATATATCAAAAGCCAATACACCAGCGAAAAAATCAAAGACGTTTCTGCGGAAGAAGACAATAGCGATTAATGATACGTGTCCGTTGTTCACAACGTATAAACTATCCAAAATGAAATAAGAACCACAACGGTTCTTTTTTTATACCTGACAAATCACTAACTCCAACCAAGTATTTCATTTGTTACTTTTAATGAACCAATATAGCCATCAGGCAAACTATTTTCACCTTTGCAGATTGCAACAGACAAAGAGAATTGTGCAAAAAACCTTAGATTTCTTATATGCATGGATGAACAGCTGACACAACTTTCCGGTGAAACATCAACCTACCTGGTCCGTCTGGCCATCAGCATCGGTATTGGTTTTTTGATTGGCCTGGAACGGACATTTTCCAAGCAGCAAAAACAGGAGGAAGAGGAGTTTGCAGGCTTGCGCACCCACACCCTGATTGCGATATTCGGCTTTTTATCTGCGCTCATTTCCCAGTTTACGGGCCTGTGGTTTTTAGGAGTAGCCTTTGCCGGCATGATGGCATTCGTCATTATTTCATACATCCGTCTTTCGGCTGTTAGCGGAAGTACCGGCGGCACTTCTGAAGTGGCAACGATACTTACTTTCTTACTGGGAACATTGGTATTTTATGGTCATATCTTATTGGCTGTAGTGGTTCTGGTGATTGTACTGTTGTTGCTTACATACAAACCTTCACTGCATCTTTTTGTACAAAAACTATCGCTGGAAGAACTGCGGGCTATTATCCAGTTTGTAATCATTTCAGCCCTGGTGATTCCGTTTCTTCCCGACAGCAATTTTGGCCCATACGAACTCTGGAACCTGAAGGATATCTGGAAAATGGTCATTCTTGTATCCGGTACCAGCCTGATTGGTTATCTAATAGCCAAACTGGTGGGCAACAAAGGCACCATGTTGGCTGGTATGGTGGGCGGACTGGTTTCCAGTACTGCCGTAACACTTACATTTTCGCGTCGTAGTAAACAAGGCAGCAAAGGCCAAAACGACAACAGTACGGGTGCTTTTTATTATGCAATGGCCATTATCAGTGCCTGCACCATTATGTTTCCTCGTATTTTATTTGAAGTGTTGATTGTTAACCCGAATCTTGCCCAACAGTTATGGATACCCATTGCAGTGATCACGCTGGCGGGCTTTGGCGGTGCCTTTTACATTTACAGGAAAAGAGAGGGTAAAAAAGAAGAAACATCGTTACCTCTAAAAAACCCATTGAACTTTGGCACTGCCATCAAGTTTGCCTTATTTTTTGCAGGGGTAATGTTGCTGGTGAAGTACAGCAGTGAAAACTTTGGTGACAAAGGAACTTACATTGCCGGTGCTCTTTCCGGTATCACCGATGTAGATGCCATTACCCTCTCTATGGCAAAAATGGCCGATACACCGGAAAACTATCCTATTGCTATCAATACTATTTTGTTGGCAGCGCTTTCCAACACTTTCGTGAAATTTTGTATTGTAATTGCTCTCGGTAGCAGGCAGTTATTGAAAACTGCGGCCATTGGATTTGCCGCCGTCTTTATTACCGGGCTCGGCTTTTTTGTCTATTATCTTTTGGGATAAAACGGGAAAGATTCTACTGATCGGTTAATATCTTTTATAAATTCCACATTCCTGCTAATCTCCTGTACATCCATGCAATAGAAAAAGACTCATCTGCATAACGGTGTATTTGCCGCAAGTTGTGTCTCTTCTGGCATGGAAATTTAATTACCTCTCTCACCGACAAAATGTACAGGTGAATACAAGTTATAGTTATTCAGCCTGCAACGTCAAAAACAAAAAACGTATAGTATGAAAAAGTTATTAACGATCGCACTGGCCGCATTTTCATTAGTGGCCTGTGAAAATGCTAACAACACAGCGTCTACAGAAGACACAACGACAACAACCACTACAACGACATCGGAAAACGCAGCGTATGCCCCTGCAGAAGGTGATGTAACCCGTCGTGACGGAAAAGTGATGGTAATGCGTAATGGCGAATGGGTAGAAGCTGACCGCGATGTAGAAATGGATAATGGCGTGGTTGTTTACAAAGATGGACGTGTAGTAAGAGATGGTAACGAGGTAGAACTGGAAGATGGTGAAGTGGTAAACAAAACCGGTGAATTCTTTGACCGTACCGGACGTGCTATTGAAAATGCATGGGATGATGCAAAGCAGGGCGTGAAAAAAGCAGCCAAGGAAGTTGATGAAGCTGTTGATATCAATACAGACAGAGACAGACAGTAAGTCTTACTACTGAATGTATCCCTGTTTGCTGCAAAAGAGTGAACAGGGATTCCTTTTTTCTTTTGAATGAATTTAAATTTCTTGCTATGTCACTCCTTGGTTTGTTGGTGCTGCTGATAGTTGCAGCAATTTGCGGCTCGATTGGTCAATCGTTAGCTGGTTACGATCTTGGCGGATGCCTTGTTTCGATTGTTGTGGGCTTTATTGGCGCCTACCTTGGTGTATGGCTGGCAGGAAAACTGGGACTGCCGGAAATCTTCCAGATTTCGATTGAAGGAAGACCATTCCCGATTATCTGGGCAGTGATCGGTTCTGCACTTTTTACCCTGGTGGTCGCATTGATAAGAAGGGCTATCGGTGGTGGAAGGCGGTACTGATAAACTGCACTCTACACTTTCCTGTAAAAGTTTAATGCATTACGTTTTCTTTTTGGTCAAAACGGCCATCAAACAGGTGTGCTAATACTCGTTATATACTTTCCCCACCCCTGCTACACCGCCACACTTTCAGGTCAATCACTAGTAACGCAGGTTGTCAGCAAAACAGTTATTCACAAGGGGATTTCCCGAACAGCATTTCCTTTTTTTATTGGAGATAATGCATTGTCAAAAGGGGATAAGGTTTTCCCATGCTGTCGATTTCGGAGCGACTAATTACCGTAAATCCAAAATGGCGGTAAAAACCTACTGCCTGTTCATTTTGTTCGTTCACGTCCACAGCCTTTTTCTGCAGGGTGTCTACAGCGAACCGTAGCAGCGCCTTTCCAACACCCTTTCCCCGGCTTCTGGGATGAATGAATAACATCTCTATCTTTTCGGCCGATGTGCCTAAAAAACCAAGGATGCGGCCCTTCTGATCGCGCGTGCAGTACAGATCAACTGCAGAAAGGTATTGGTTGCGGATCAGGGGCTTAAAAAATAAAATATCATCCTCGGAGAGAAAATGGTGGGTAGCCCGTACCGAAGCCTCCCACACAGCTGTGATTTCATCGAAATCAGCAACAGCAGCTTTTTCAATCGTAAATTCAGTTAAGGGTTCCATCGGAAGCTTTATAAAATACGAACTTATTCTTTTCGTGTGAAAATGTTTTACCCCATCGTAAATACTTTTCTGTACAAAACAACCGGAAAACAGAAAAGGCTCCCTGAAGGAACCTTTTCAAACTGTTATTCACATTTTTCTACAGCCCTAGCTGCGCACTGATCTCCAGCATACGGTCCAATGATTTTTTTGCCTGCACCCGCAACTCTTCATCCATAATCACTTCCGGTTGCTCGTATTCCATGCACAGGTACACCTTTTCCAGTGTATTACGCTTCATGTGCGGACAATCGTTGCAGGCGCAGCTATTATCCGGCGGTGCTGGAATAAAGGTTTTATCCGGCGAAGTTTTTACCATCTGGTGCAGGATGCCGGCTTCCGTGGCCACAATGAATTCCCGCGCAGGGTTGTTCTTTGTATAGTTCAGCAACTGCGTGGTGGAGCCGATAAAATCTGCTTCCCGCAGAACCGGTTCTTCACACTCAGGGTGGGCAATCACTTTTGCGTTGGGATGACGCACTTTCAGTCTGGTCAGCTTTTCCAGGCTGAAGATCTCGTGCACCATGCAGGCACCGTTCCACAGCAGCATGTTTCGTCCCGTGGTGCGGTTGATCCATCCGCCAAGGTTTTTATCCGGTGCAAAGATGATGGGTTGTTCCGGCGGAAAACTCTCTACTATTGCCTTTGCATTCGACGACGTACAGATGACATCAGTAAGGGCCTTAATGCCGGCGCTGCAGTTGATGTAGGATATCACCACATGGTCGGGATGCTGTTCCCGGAACTTTTTAAACAGAGGTGGCGGACAACTCTCACTCAGCGAACAGCCGGCCTTGAGATCTGGTATCACCACTTTTTTGGTGGGGTTCAGGATCTTGGCCGTTTCGGCCATAAAGTGCACACCGGCAAACACAATCATGTCTGCATCCGTTTTTGCTGCCTGCTGGGCGAGGCCCAGGCTATCGCCAATATAGTCAGCAATGTCCTGTATATCGGGTTCCTGGTACAGGTGCGCCAGGATGATGGCGTTCTTTTCTTTTTTCAGCCTTTCTATCTCGGCAAACAGGTCCAGCGTGGGATCAATGTCCACGTCCATAAACCCTTTTTCCTGTACATCATTCTTCGCTATCAACAATTCTTCGCTCATGTAATAATTAATAAACTATTATTTATTTATAAAAAGAACCTATTACTATTATAGCTGTGAATATGGGGATAAGCCCATATTCAGATTTTGTTTGTACAAATAACATGCAGTTATCCCCAAAACTTCTGTTGTAATCCACAGCAAAGGTAGGTTGGATAGCGCATTACAGGGGATATTCACAGAAATGTGGATTATCCCTTTCGTTGAAATTAACCATCAATCCTTTATTTCTGCTATGTGAATAGGCTAGGGATAAACTGCGGAAAATGAACAAAGTTCCGGGAGCCTCAGCCGGCTGAAAAACTTCTTGCCCAAAAGTTCACCAACTCTCCCACCGGATATTCACAGTTATACACCGGAAACGGGGGTTATTCACAGGGAAATTGAAGTGCGGATATGCAGATGTGCGAATATGCGGATAATGGAGATTCTTGCAGAAATAGGAAAGACTTTCCGTATGCAACCAGGGAGATGGTCATCGCCGGCAGATGAATACATATATATAATAGTATCGTCTCGCCGGTCCTCTATCCGCACATCCGCATATCCCCGCATAATCACATATTATCGTTTTCTTCACCAAATCCGCCGAAAACGGCGCCGGATAGCGGTTTTCCACATTTTGTGTATAATTCCTTTTCCCCTATTTTCGCCATCCTTTAAATAATAGAACACCACCATTTATGTCACTTATCCAGAAAATCAGAGACAAGTATGCCCGTGTAGCGGTTATTGCTATTGGTTTCGCACTGTTGGGCTTTATCTTAATGGATGCTTTCGCCGGGGGCGGCGGCGGCATTTTCGGCGGCCCGGATACCACGCTTGGGAAGATCAACGGCGACAAGATCGAAGCCGATGCCTTTATGCGCCGCGTATCCGAAATCACCAAGCGTCCCGGCTTTGAAGGTGAGAACGGAACCGCACAGGCTGTAAACGGTTTGTGGCAACAGGAAGTGACCAACCGGGTAATGGGTGAGCAGTACGAAGAACTGGGCATTTCTGTTACCGACCGCGAGCTGGATCAGTTGCTCTTTGGTCCGAACCCCCCGCAGGAATTCCGCCAGGCTTTTGGTAATCCCAACGATCCACAGAGCTGGGACCCAGGCCAGGTACGCCAGCAATACAATCAGATTAAAAAAAGCGGTACGCCTGATCAAAAAGCACAACTGGCTGAACTGATCGATTATATCGAGCAGCAGCAACTGATGAACAAGTACAATGCGCTGCTGATGAGTTCTGTTTACATTCCAAAATGGTTTCTGGAAAAACGCATTGTAGATAACAGCCAGATGGCCAATGCCGCTTTTGTTTCGGTACCGTATACAACCATAGCCGACAGCAGCGTAAAAGTTTCAGATGCCGATATCAATGCATATGTAAAAGCGCATCAGAAAGAATTTGAGCAGGAAGAAGAAAGCCGCTCCATTACTTATGTACAGTTTAGCGCTGCTCCTTCATCTGCCGACAGCGCAGAGGTACGTAACCAGATGCTGCAACTGAAAGACTCTTTTCAGCGTACCAACAATGTGAAAGAATTCCTGATTGCTAACCGCAGCCTGGCACAATACAATGAAACATATATCAGCAAAGAGGATCTGAACCTGCAGAACAAGGATTCCATTTTTAATGCACCGGTAGGAACCGTTACCGGTCCGTTTGCAGAGCAGGACAGCTATGTAATGGCAAAATTGCTGAATGCAAAAACACAACCTGATACGGTTAAAGTTCGTCACATCCTGATTGCTCTGCAACCACAGGATGCTTCAGGTCAACCACTGCCTGCCCGTGATTCGGTTACGGCAAAACGCATTGCTGACAGCGTACAACGAGTGATTGCCGCAGGTGCCAACTTTGACAGCGTGGCCGTTCGCCTTTCTGATGACCTGGGCAGCAAGTTCCGCGGTGGTGTGTACGACAGCATTACCCGCCAGACACAATTTGTTCCGGAGTTTAAAGACTTTGCTTTCAACAATCCAACAGGCAGCAAAGGCGTGGTAAAAACGCAATTCGGTTACCACTATATCGAGGTGCTTTCCCAAAAAGGATCTTCACCGGTTTACCAGGTAGCCTTTTTTGTACTGCCCATTGAAGCCAGTCCTGAAACGGTAAGTGAGGCCAGCAATGCCGCCAATATGTTTGCCGGTAATACCAGCGATGAAAAAAGCTTCAATGAATATTTTGAAAAGAACCTGCGTGGAAAAGGCTTTAACAAAATGGTGGCTGCTAACCTGAAGCCCATGGACTTTTTTGTTACCGGTTTGCAGGGTTCTGCCCGCGACCTGGTAAAAGCGGTATTTGAAGCCGATAAAGGTGATGTGATCAGCCCCAGTCAGCCCATCAATAACAGCTATATTGTAGCTGTTGTTACAAACGTAGATGAAGCCGGCCTTCCGTCTGCCGCTTCGGTTCGTTCTATTGTTGAGCCTATCCTGATCAACCGCAAAAAGGCCGATGTGATCAAAGGACAAATGGGTAAAGTTAGCGACCTGAATGCGGTAGCCACCAAATTCAACCAGCCGGTACAACCGGTAGACAGCCTGCGTTTTAGCGGCGGCGGTCCTTTGGGTTACGAAGTAACAGTGATTGGTGCCATTTTCAACCCGGCTAATAAAGGCAAGGTTTGTCCTGATCCCATTCCCGGACAGGCAGGTGTATATGCCATCCGCACTGATGCCGTGTTTACCGGCGCTGTGGAAAACGCCAGCATTGAAGACCAGCGTCGTATGATGGAAATGCAGGCCCGCCAGATGTTCCGCTCACCGGTGGAAGTACTGCAAAAAAGAGCTGACATCAAAGATTACCGTAGCAAGTTCTATTAATAAGCAGTCAGTGGTGCGTTTTGGATACCGCTGATCTTACCAAAATAAAAGAGAGGCCGTTTCGAAAGAGACGGCCTCTCTTTTTATCATTCTCCTATCAATTCCAACCATCCCGATCACCCGGTTCGGACTACCTTTGCACCATGAGTGAAGCCATCGTGAACAAGGTTGCCCAGAGCGGGCTGATTACACTGAATCTTGAAGATTATTTACCGGCAGGTGAAATGGTAACCTTTGACCTGAAGGATTATCTTTTTATGGGCCTGATCCTGAAAGAAAAAGATTTTCGTGAGGCGCTGAAGAACCTGGATTGGTCGCAGTATAGCGGAAAGAATGTAGCCATTACCTGCACGGCCGATGCCATTATTCCACTCTGGGCCTATATGCTGGTGACAACCTACCTGCAACCGGTGACCAGCGCTATTTATGTTGGTACGGAAGAAGAAATGCACAAGCATCTATTTCTGAAAAACATTACGGCCATTGATGCAACAGCGTTGGCCGATAAACGGATCGTAGTGAAGGGCTGCGGCGATGTTCCCGTGGGTGCTTTTGCCTATGCAGAATTAACCCGGCACCTGCTGCCGCATGTAAAAAGCATCATGTACGGAGAGCCGTGCAGCACGGTGCCGGTGTATAAAAAGGCACTCCCCCTATCCCCCTGAAGGGGAGACATAGATCGGTGATGCTTTCTCCATTTCATCATTTTCTTCAGCAGGATGTGTTGCTTTTATGTTGAATAGCGTTTCCCTACGTACACGAGTGCGATGCTTCGGCTGCGCTCAGCATAAACGCCAACAGAAGCTTTCTCGAAGTACTTCTGCTCAGTACATAAAAAAGAAAAATGCCTGTTTAACGACAGGCATTTTTCTTTGCATAAAATTTTTCTAAAAGAAGGATTGTAAAGAAAAAGTCATTCAGACCTAAGTCTCCCCTTCAGGGGGACAGGGGGAATCACTCCTTCACCTTTCCTCTTTCATTATCCTCTCTTTCTTTTTGATAAACGGAAAGGAAGATCCTCCATTCCATCAGTTCATATTGCAGCGAAAGCTCCACTTTTACCTTTGGCAGATTGGTAGCGCCGGGCACCAGGTGAAACACGCTGCTGGCAAACTTGCGGCTCTCGGTAGGAGCATCATATGCCCCTTCAAGCCGGTAAGAGTAGTCGCGATTGAGTGTCAGGGTGATTGCTTTCAGGTCCTTGTAAAGGGCTTTGTATTTTTTTTCAACTTCTGCAAAGTCTTCAGTGGTAAACATCTGTGCCTGCCAACTATAAATTGGCTCCTTACCGGAGTATTGGGTGATGGTATTTTTTTCGGCCGACTTAAACTGGAGCAGTGAGGCATATTCCACCGTTTGGGGATTGTTGTTAAGCACTTCGCCCTTTAGTGTTGCAAAATCACCTGGGTAATCAGTGATCACTTTTTCCAGTGCTTGCCGTATATCGGAATTGGAAAGACCTGGGATACGTAATTGTGCATGGCTGGTAAACGCAAAAAACAGATAAGAAAGCAGGAACATCGCAGTCAATTTTTTCATGGTATAGGATTTTTTATACGTTTTCGCAGCCAAAATAGGGAAAAGCTTTCTTTTCTCACCATTTTTCGTTAAGTTTATCCACCCATTATCCACAAAACCCGTAAAAACACGTAACATGAAAAACAGAGAAATCATTTATGCAAAACAGTCGGCTAAAATTTACAGCCGCGATTACAAACCATCAACTAATGTTTGGCGTTTTATGCGTTCCATTATTGGAGCCTGGTTGTACGGTTCATCCACACCTACAGACTATGCGCCTTACAAACGGTTCAAATAAAAAAACCTCCCATTTGGGAGGTTTTTTTGCATTATGTGTTTGTGTTTCATTCATCAAAGCCCTCTGGCAACCTTTACAACCCACTCTGCTCAGGCAGGACATGCTTAATTATTCTTAAAACCGTGTACCCCCTGCCGGTCTGTTTATCATCACCGGCATGCTTCTGCCACCCATACGGTTGATCTTGTAGCTGAACGAAAGCATAAAGTAGCGTTTCAGTGTCATGTTCTGGACATCCTGGATGTAGTTATCGTTCACTGTGCGGTAAACGTTTGTATTTTGGTTCAGCAGGTCAAATACATAGGCTTTGATCTCACCCCGCCTGCTTTTGAAAACCTCTTTGGCAAGGCTTGCATTCCAGATGGTGTAATTCTGGTTGTAGCCACTGGCCAAACCTGTATTAAACGTATAATCTACGTCGGTAGAGATAATAAAGTTCTTCGGCAGCGTGTAGGTAATGTCGGCAGAATAAACATGGGTGAAATAGTTGGCGTTGTTGGTTTTTTGCACCGTGTTGCGAACCTGGTTGTAGGTAACGCTGGCCGAAATGCCCATGTCCAGTTTTTCTTTGAAATTATAATTCAAGCGAAGATTCTCGGTTACCGAGAGGTTACGATTGAAGTTTTTGATGTTGTTGATCAGGTTAACATCCTGGTTATAGCCGATGCGGGTATTGATGTTGAAATTACCTCCCTGCATTTTGCGGATGGGAAAACCCATATTAAAATTACCGCTCACGTTATAGACCCCTGAAACATTCTCCGGTCTGGTAACCTGCACACCGCCGGGCAGGTATTCAATAGCATTGGAGATTCTGTTTTGCGTTGCGCTGTAGGTAAGGAAGGCAAAAAAGTTGCGGAATTTCATGACATCAAAAAAGTTGTAGCTCAATGTCAGGTTGTGCGAGAACTCCTGCTTCAGGAAAGGATTACCTTTTGAAATGTAGGGGAAGTTGTCGCGGTTTTCCACATCCTGCAACTGGCTTGCTGTTGGTTGATTGGTACGGCCACGATAATTGAACCGCAAACTTCTGCTCCGCTGGAACTGGTAGTTGAACGAAGCTGTGGGAAATAAGTTGGTAGCCTTTTGTACAATGTTCGTCTTTGTTGTAAGGTTATTGCTTTCCAAACTTGTTTGCTGCACAGCAAAGCCCAGTTGGTAGTTGTATTTCTTTTTCACAATGCGCAGGTTGGTTCCATAACGGTCATAAACATTCGCATTATCGAAAAAATTCGTTTGTGCATCATCGGGAATTTCATAACGACCGGTTACAGGGTTCTTTACATAGGTGCGACGATCATTCCGGTTCCGGTTATCGGTATGGTTATAATTCAGCTCAAGAATTTTATCCCTGGCAATGGCCTCGGTGAACGATGCATTGATGCTGTAATTGTTGGTTTTACTTTCAATGGTATTCATCTGGTCCTGCTGGCGAACAGTAAGGTTATTGATGGTAAATCCTTCGCGGTCGTTATGGGCAAGTGTGTTGGATAGATTTACGGAAAGTGTCCGTCCCGGCTTGCGGAACTTGCGCCGCCACAACAGGTTGTTGCTCCAGTTGTAGCCTTCGCCTTCATTGGTGTTGAAGTTGCGGCCCTGGTTCAGCAGTTTATTGTTGGAAGAATTGCTTACCAGCGTTCCGTTGCTCATTGTTTCCGTTTTCTGAAAGTTGAGATTGGGCTGAAAAATCACCGAGTTGAACGAGTCGATGTTGATAACCATGTTCAGGTTTGCCCGGTTGTTATAATTGGAGCTTCGCGAAGTTGTGTTCTCCGCAGTAAAGATGGATGAATCGGTCAGGAAGTTCTGGCGCAATGTGCTGTTTTGGTTTTCGCGGCCAGCATAGTTGAAAAAGTAACTGCCGTTCACGTCAAAGGTTTTGCTCCAGGTGTCGCGGTAGTTCAACCCTGCCTGGGTAGAGGTAGTAATGCCTCCTGTGTTGCCCGATCCCATGTTCATGCCGCCAAAGCCACCGCCGCCCATACCCATTCCTCCCATCTGTATGGCACCGCCACCTGCGCCACCTCTGCCGCCGCCCATCATCATCATGCCGCCACCGCCGCCCATCATCATACCTCCTCCTCCTCCGGAACCCAGCATGCCCATCATATCAGACGAAGTAAAGCCCATATTGTTGGTATTATTGCTTTTGGCAATAATGTTGGCCTGCGTAGCCCCCTTGAAATAGTTGGCGGTAACGCCGGCGTCGTATCGCTGATCGGAACCATAACCAGCCGTGGCTCTTCCGAAGATGCCTTTCTTTTTATCTTTTTTCAGTTTAAGGTTGATAGCCTTGCTGCGGCTGCCATCATCAATGCCATTGAATTTTGCCTGTTCGCTCATGTCATCAAAGACATCCACGCGGTCTACCATTTCGGCTGTCAGGTTTTTGGTCGCCAGTTTTGGGTCGTTATTAAAAAACTCTTTTCCATCCACATACACCTTCTGCACATTTTCGCCCTGGGCCCGAACCGTGCCGTCCCTGTCTACCTGCATGCCGGGAAGTTTTTTCAGCAGGTCTTCCACAGTGGCGTTGGGTTTTGTTTTAAAGGCGTCTGCCTTAAAAGAAATGGTATCACCATTAATTTTGACAGGTGCTTCCACGATCACAATTTCATCCAGTGCTTTATCGGCCCGTTCCATTTTTACCAGGCCGTAATCCACTTCCGTGCGGTTGGCGTTGATGGAAAAACTCCGCTTGAATGTTCGCAGCCCGGTAAAGGAAGCCACTACCTGGTAGTCGCCGGCATCGAGGTTTTTGATCTCGAAGGCGCCATTACCCCGGGTAAGGGTAAATGAGATAAGCGTTGAATCGGGAAGACGCATAACAGAAACGGTGGCATCTTCGAGCGGCGATGCGGAAACAGAGTCCTGCAGAATTCCTTTTACAGTGCCGCTAACCTTTTGTGCCGCGGCAGAAAAACCAAAGCCAACAAAGGCCAGGAGGAAAAGGTAAACATTCTTCATAAGCGGGTATTTGATGGGTACGAAGATATTCGGATATTTCAGCGGTTCAGGTTAAATTAGGTTAAGCCGATGATGAACGGAAATGAACGTATATAAATGGCAGAAGATATATTTATACTGTAAATAAAGAAAAAACATGTCAATACAGCAACACTACAACCAGTGGTCGGATACTTACGATGAAGTGGAAAACAAAACTAGGGATCTTGAAAAAAGAGCAGGACAAACAGTGCTTGCCAGGCTTTCTTTTGCCAGCGTTTTAGAATTGGGTTGCGGTACGGGTAAAAATACCGGGTGGCTAAGCGAAAGAGCAAAGCAGCATTTTGCCGTTGACCTGTCAGAAGGTATGCTGGAAAAAGCAAGAGAGAAGGTGATGAGCCAACATGTGCAATTTCAACAGGCGGATATTACAAAACCCTGGAATTTTATTGCTGCAGACGTGGACCTTATTACCTGTAGCCTTATTCTTGAACACATAGAAGACCTGCGTTTTGTTTTCTACGAAGCGGCAAAGGTGCTCAAGACCGGCGGTCATTTTTACATCTGTGAACTTCATCCTTACAAGCAATACACCGGCAGCAAGGCCAGGTTTGAAACGGAAAACGGAACGCAGGTATTGGAATGTTTTGTACACCATGTTTCGGACTATACAAATGCTGCTTTGGAAAACGGCTTTGCCATTGACGTCGTGGAAGAGTGGTTTGATGAAGATGATCGCAGCAACCCGCCACGATTACTTTCTTTTTTGTTCCGGAAAAAATAGGCTATTCCTTTTGAAAAGAAAAGTGTTTACATACTCCCAGGGCCCGCCTTTGTAAGCCCAGAGTTCAAATCCCAACGCTGTTGCCGTGAAGGGCTGGAACGAGGCTTGTAGGATTTGCAGGGTTTCTTTTGCCTGTGCGGGAGGGACCTTGTTTTGCACGGTGATATGTGGCCATAGCTTTTGGCTGTCCTGTGGGGTTAACCAACGTTTCCATTTTGTTTGCATGGTCCGATGCAGTTGCGACAGCGCCGGAGAATCAATTTTATAGGCCACACCTTTACCGATGCTTTTTATTTCCGTTATCTGCAAGGGAATGGGTGCATAGGCGGTACTCCATTTTTGCAGGTCGTCGAGAATAGTGGACTCATTTGATGGCAGATGATGAAACAAGGTTAGATGCGCATCGATATAATTTAAGGCAGGAGGAAAGTATTGCTTTCGCAATGCGTTAAAGAATGAAGAAGTCTCTTCATCGATAGCAACAGTAACAATCAAAGGCGAATCTATTTGCATAAACGAGTAACAGTTAATGCAAACGAAAAGTTATGCAGAAAAGAAAAATGCAGCCACTTTTTAGTGGCTGCATTTTATTGCTAAAGCAGAAAAAGGTTAACTGAACAGGTACTCCACATCTTCTTTTGTCAGTGCCTTTACAAACGATGTATCATCTGCAATGAGGTCCTTGGCAAGGGCCCGCTTCTTTTCCTGCAGCTGCATGATTTTGTCTTCAATGGTGTCTTTACAGATCATGCGGTAAGCAAAGATGTTTTTTGTTTGCCCGATGCGGTGCGTACGATCAATAGCCTGTTGCTCCACGGCAGGGTTCCACCAGGGATCAACGATATACACATAGTCGGCTGCTGTTAAGTTCAGACCCACACCACCGGCTTTCAGTGAGATGAGGAACACCCTTGTTTCTTCATCGTTCTGGAAGCTTTGAATCGCCTTTTCACGATCCGGAGCAGAAGTGCTGCCATCGAAATATTCATACTTGATGCCCAGCTCTTCCAGCTTGGCTTTGATCAGCGCCAGCATGCCCAGGAACTGCGAAAAGACAAGCGCTTTGTGGTCACCGATATTCTCCGTAATCTCTCTTGCCAGTTCATCCAGCTTGATAGAATGATTGGGGAATTTTTCTTCTTCATTCAATATGGCCGGCGAGTCGCAGATCTGCCGCAGCTTCATCAGGCCCTGCAGGATGGTGAGCTGCGAACGCTGAATACCCTGCTCTTCGATGGTGCCCATGATCTTTGCACGGAAGTCGTTGCGGTAGGCATCATATATCCGCCGCTGCTCATCTTCCATTTCGCAAAACAGGACCATCTCCGTTTTATCCGGAAGGTCCTTGGCTACTTGCTCTTTGGTACGACGAAGAATGAATGGGTACAATATCTTTTTGAGATGCTCTTTTTGTTCCCGCTCACCAAACTTGTCGATGGGAATGGCAAACTCCTGCCGGAAGAATTCTACTGAACCCAGCATACCCGGGTTGAGAAAATTCATCTGTGCATAAATATCAAAGGTGTTGTTCTGCAGCGGGGTACCGCTCATGCACAACCGATTTTTGGCACGAAGAAGCGAGGCAGCCTTTGTCACCTTGCTGGTTGGGTTCTTGATCGCCTGCGATTCATCCAGGATCACATTATCAAACATCATTTGCGTGAACAGCTTGATGTCGCTGCGCAGTGTGCCGTAGGTTGTGATGATCACATGGTGCTTCAGCAACTCGTCCAGTTGACGGCTGCGCAGTGGCCCATGATGAATATAGTATTCTAGCGAAGGTGTGAACTTTTTGATCTCGTTCTCCCAGTTGTAGATCAGCGTAGTAGGACAAACCACCAGCGCTTTCATTTCACCATCATTGTTCTCGTAATAATGTTGCAGAAACGAAAGAGCCTGCACGGTTTTACCCAAGCCCATATCATCGGCCAGGATACCACCCCAGGAAACATCCTTCAGGTAGTTCAGCCACTGAAAACCCGCTACCTGGTACGGACGAAGAATGGGTGCCAGGTTCTCCGGTGGCGGCACTTCTTTGATGGTATCAAATTCCTTGATGCGATCATATTTCTCTTCAAGCTGAATGGTGAGTTCCTCCGCATTGCGGTTTTCGTAAAGTTCATCAATCACACTCAGGTGGTAACGCGACAGCTTCAGCTTATCAGCACGGCCTTCTCCTACACGAAACAGGAGCGAATATTTTTTCAGCCATTCTTCTGGCAGAATCCCCAGCGTGCCGTCGTTCAGCTGCACAAACTGTTGTTTATTGGCCAGTGCTTTTTTTATTTCCGCCACACTGACTTTCTGATCACCAAAAAGAATATCCACCTTGGCATCAAACCAATCGGTGTGCGATGAGATGTAGATATGCGTTTGCGGCTTGGCAGTATTGAAACGGAAGTTTTTTAGTGATTCAAAACCAAACACCGGCACCCTGGCTTCATTCATCGCATCCACAAACAAAAAGAACCAGTTGTTCTTTAACACCTCTGCTCCTTTCAAAGCCAGTGAGGCACCATCGTCAAACGGAACAAAATTGGAGTGCAGCATGGAAAGCTTGTGCAGAAAGGCTTTTTCCGCTTCGCGGTTGCGATGCACGACAACCACTTTGCCACCATGCGGAATGATCAGCTCACCTTTATCAACCCCTTTAGTGTCGTAACCTTTGTAAGTATAAATAGGCTGAAACACCAGGTACTCCCCTTTTTCAATCAGCGTCAGTTTGGTTTCCGGTTCGCCGTCTTTTACTTCTTCTACCAGGCTGCGGTCAAAGTCAACCCTGTAATCTTTGGTTAGCGGCATTATCTTTCGCAAAAGCGTTTGTGGCCATGTCTCCGCATCTATGGTTTCCGTACCTTTTTCTCCAAAGCTTTCTGCGGTTTCCACAGCCTCTTTGCTTTCCCAGGTAAAAAGCTGGTGGTTGTATAAGTAAACAAGTGATGAACCCTCTTCATTTTCTTCCAGCGAATGCGCTACTCCGTCTGGTTTTACATAACACTCAATTTCAAATTCATCTTCGGAACAGCCAACGCTGAAATGCGGCACCAGGTAATCATTGCTCAACTCTACTTTCTGCAGTGATGCGGTTTTGAATGGTTTGCCTTTCGGCAATACAAAGACCGGTGCGCCTTCAAAATCTGCAAACAGCTTTTTGAGTTTGGGCAAAAGGTATTCTGCAATCAGGCTTTTGGTTTCCGCAGGCAAGTCATCGTCCTCATGATGCACAATGTTCTCCCAAAAACCGGCAAACGGCGAGTTGCGGCTTACGTATTTGTCAATCTCCCCGCTTTGCAGCTTCCGCACCAGTTGCAGTAAAGCCTTGTCTTCTTCACTGTACGATTCGGTTTCAATGTAGCGGCTCAGTTCCAGCTTTTGTACGGTGCTGGCAAATGCACCTTCTTCATCCATTTCGCCTTCAATCAGGTCGATGGTGAAGAAAGGATAAAGGTCTTTGTTGAAATTGAAAACTACACCCAACTTATTCGTGATAACATGCTGCTCCTTCGGCTTAATTTCTTCTTCGGTTATTTCGTTTACTTTTTCGTAACGTGGGGTGGTTAGTGGCGCCGGTGTGGTGATGCGCTTGATGTTGCGGTCCAGCACCCGCAGAAAAGGTTTGCCGTCCTTATAGGTGAATTCAAACTTGCCTTTAAGGTCATCGTTCAGCGAATAACCATACGCCTCCAGCAGCTTGTTTTTTTCCTTGTCCCAGTTGCGGATGGTTTCAAAATAATGCTGGCCTTTGGTGCGTAACAGGTGCAGGAATACAATCACCTTCGGCAGGGCCAACAGGTGGTCGGGATCATCGTAATCAGAACTGGTATCAAAGTTCCGTTCTTCGTTGCGGCGAATGATCACATCATACTCGGTGCCGTTCAATTCAACCTTTGCCCTCACTGTCTCCTCTTTTGCACTTTCAATCTTGGGCTTATTTTTCTGCAGCCAGGCTTCGGCTTCGGCAATAATGGCATGACTTGAAAGGAGCTGGATCGTTTTCAGATCAATGGTCTTCATTTTGGCCACCGTATGACGCTGGTCATAGGCCACATCATCGGCTACCAATTGTCCTTTGTCGATCATCTCCTGCAATCGCAGCAGGGCGGCCGCTTCGTGGCGGCAGATGTCGCCAAGATTGTACGGGCAGGCGCAACGCAGCGAAAGCGATTTTGGGTCTTTGTAGTTCTGGACGTAAACTTTATAAAAGGTCGAATAGTTGTCGTCCTTTACACGAAACACGGCGGAGCCAAAGAGGTCATCATTCTCCACCAGTTCCACAAAGCCAATCGCATGTATTTTTTTGCCCCGGCGAATAACTTCATCGGAGCCATGAGTATAAACGTATTTGATTAAGTGTGGTAATGCCATGTTTTCAATTTGCTGTATCACCCCAGAGAACAAGAGTGGCAGAGGGCTTCGCAGAGAGTACTCTTTCTGTGAATGGCTGCCTTGCTTTTCTGCGGTATGAACTTAACCGGCAAACGAGAAGCACCAGGAGCTATTGAAACGAAAAATGCTTCTGCGAAAGCCTCCTTTCCCTCTCATTCTCTGCGGTTAAGGCCAATCGGCAAAAGTAAATGAATCTATTTCACATAACCTATTAATTCAGGCTATTTTGGCGTTAAAAAAAGTGTTAGAAATTTTCTTAATAAAGTGATGTTTGTTTTTCATTCCGGAAGCTGTATTCAGGTAGTAAAATAGTGGGACATGGGATAGTACCTCTTAAGGGTAATATCGCAATAACCACCTATCCAATAGCTTACTTCTGAATCACCAGCTTTCCATCTACATATTCGGGGAGAATATTAGCCAGGTCTGGTGTGAGGCAATGACGGATGTCCCGCTCCAGGCCGAAGTTGGTGAGCCGATGGTAATGCGAGGCATCGTTCGCCTTCATGAATTCGTACATATCGTCTTTGGCAAGATTATACAGGTTCTCGGCAATGTGTGAAGCGTCGCAGTTGATGCTGAAATGCTCTTTCACTTTTGAAACCACTGCTCCGGCAAACAGGGTATCTTCAAAATTGGGTTTATCCTTCCAGGCGGCACAACCTAAGATCACACTCTTCTTCATTTTTACCAGGTGATCGCAAACAGCAGAAAGGTTGAGGAAGGAGCCGGTAATAATCTCCGTAGCCCCTTTGGCCAGTGCCATATGCAATAATTTGGTACCGTTGGTGGTGGTCAGTACCAGGATCTTTCCTTTGATAAACTCCTCCGGATATTCAAACGAGGAATTGCCGTATTGCAGGCCCGGGGCTACCTGGCCGTCGCGTTCACCTGCGGTGATGCATTCGATCTGTGTTCCCAGTTGAATGCAGCGCTCTACGCTGTCTACCGGTATAATCTCCCGGGCGCCGTTATACAATGCGGTAGCAATGGTGGAGGTGGCACGCAGCACATCAATCACTACAACAATCGTGTTTTTGACATCGTACAGGTGCAGGAGTGCCGGAGAAAGGCAAGTATAAAGAGTCGGTTTGTTCATGTAATGAATGTGCTAATGTGATAATTCGATAATATGAAAATTTATGTGGAGAAGGTTTTCTATTATCACATTATCGAATTACCGAATTATCAAATTATGCAAACGGAATTTTCACCACTTTCGCCTGCAGCAGTTTGTCCCGCACTTTTATATAAATAGTACTGTCAAAAGACGAATGGGCCATATCTACATACCCCATCCCAATAGCTTTGCCCAGGCTTGGCGATTGGGTGCCGGACGTAACATAACCAATCCCCTTTCCGTCTTTCTCGCAGATTTCATAATGATGGCGGGGAATGCCTTTGTCCACCATTTCAAAACCAACGAGTTTACGGCTGATCCCTTCTTCTTTTTGTTTTTGCAGAATATCCTTCGCTACAAAGTCCTCTTTCGACAATTTGGTGATCCAGCCCAGCCCAGCTTCCAGCGGTGACGTGGTATCGTCAATATCGTTTCCGTAAAGCGAATACCCCATCTCCAGACGAAGGGTATCCCTGGCTGCCAGGCCAATAGGCTTGATGCCTTGCGCTGCACCTGCTTCAAATATGGCAGTCCATATTCTTTCGGCGTTGTCGTCTTTGTTTTCAAAATAAATTTCTACCCCGCCTGCACCGGTATAACCCGTAGCGCTGACCAGCACATTTTTTACCCCGGCAAATTCACCCTTCACAAACGTGTAGTATTTCAGGTTCAGAATGTCCATTTCGGTGAGCGATTGCAGGATCTTGGTGGCATTCGGACCCTGCACCGCCAGAAGGCCGGTATCGTCCGAAATGTTGTGCATCTCCACGCCTTTGTGATTGTGCTTTTGAATCCACTCCCAGTCTTTTTCGATATTGCTGGCATTTACCACCAGCATATACACTTTATTCTCTTCGATGCAGTACACCAGCAGGTCGTCTACAATGCCGCCTTGTTCGTTGGGCAGGCAACTGTATTGAGCCTTGCCGGCCACCAGCTTGGAGGCATCATTGGTGGTTGTACGCTGAATCAGGTCCAGCGCATGCTCTCCCTTGAGAATAAATTCACCCATGTGGCTTACATCAAATACACCGGCATTGCGGCGCACCGTGTGGTGTTCTTCGTTGATACCGCTATAGCTGATGGGCATGTTGTACCCGGCAAATGGAGCCATCTTGGCGCCGAGGTCAATATGCTTTTGGGTGAAAGGCGTGTTCTTCATGCAAGAAATTTAGGCCGCAAAAATAGCCGCTGATTCGCAGGATTGCGGAAGGATTTGCAGGATTTTTCGGTTAGGAGGAAAAAGTCTCTCATTCTTGTTGCTGTAGATATGATAGGGCAATAACCAATACACAGGAATCCAGCTTATTTTTTACCATCCTGCAAATTCGTGGTTTTCCACAGTTGCACTGTTTTGTCGGTGCTGGCGCTGGCTATCCATACTCCATCGGGGCTATAGCAAACATCCATCACATCGTTGGCATGTCCGGCAAAGGTCTCGAGAAGCTCACCGCTTTGCACATCCCAGAGTTGCATACTGATGCCTTTGTTACCATCGGTATCGCCAATGAAGTTCTGAAAGGCCTCACCAAGATTGTCCTTATCCCGGCTGCCGCTGATGAGCCGTTTGCCATCGGGGCTAAAAGCCACTGCATAGACATGAGCGTCGCCATTCGGCAGGGTGCGAAGCAGCTTTCCGCTGGCCATATCCCAGATTTTAATGGTGGCATCATCACTGCCGCTGGCCAGCAGCTTTCCATCAGGACTCACAGCCAGTCCTACAACAGCCTGTGTATGCCCGGATAAGGTCTTCAGCAAGCTTCCGTCAGCCACGTTCCAGACCTTGATAGTCTGATCGAAACTGCTGCTGATGAGCCGGCTGGCATCGGGTGTAAACCGCACTTTCCAGATATTGAGCTCATGGGCAGTGATGCTTT
Organism: Flavisolibacter sp.; assembly: GCA_035998945.1. GTDB lineage: Bacteria > Bacteroidota > Bacteroidia > Chitinophagales > Chitinophagaceae > Flavisolibacter. Next base: position 515,206 of record DASYHD010000031.1, read on the forward strand.
TTAGCAAACCACCAGTTTCCGCATTCCATACTTTCACCGTCTTGTCTTCTCCGCAACTGGCAAGCATTTTTCCGTCAGAACTGAACACCACCGACCAAACCGTACCGCCATGACCTTTGAATTCTTTTTCAATAACGCCGCTCTTTGTATTCCACACCCTCACCACAGCATCATAGCTGCCGGTTGCCAACCGGCCCCCGTCTGGACTGTAGCAAAGTGTAGTGACACCCATGGGCTGCTTCAGGTTGTGAACAATAATGCCACTGTCTTTTCGCCAGATTTTTACCGTGTTGTCCACACTGCCACTGGCAATCAGGTCACCCTGTGGATGAAATTGAACAGCCCACAACTGCGCTTTGTGTTCTCTGAAATCCGCTACTGACTGCACCAGGTTACGTGTTTTCAGGGTAGGTTTTTTCAGAATAGAATTATACAATGCAAAAATTGCCAGTGCAATCAACAAGGCCAGAAAGCTAAGCAAGATGGTTTTGCTTTTGAAGCCTGGGGTTCTTCTCTTCATAAAAAAATGTTGAGAGTGATGCAGTCTTCCTTGCCGGTTAACGGCTGGCTGAATTGACAGTAATGGGAAATGAAAGAAAAAGAAAAGGCCTCCGGAGAGGCCTTTCAGTTTTGCCCCGACTGTAACAGGACGCAACTTCAACCAAGGTTAAAATATGGTAGGTACAAAGGGCATGGGCATCGGTGTGGGAACATCGCCACCCATATCTCTTTTCTTCACGGTCTGTTTTGTTTGCACTTCGTTCAGGGCCTCTTTGTGTTCCAGGGGTAGTACCATGCGGTAGGTTTGCTCGGTACGAACAGTGTCCGTACGTTGTTCGGGTGTAGCTGGCTGGTTCAAAACAGGCATGCCCACTTCTCTCAGTTCACCATCTGCCGTCATATAGTAATCAGTGTCAGGCTCCCAATCGTAGTAGCGGTTGTTATCCCAGTCAATGTCCCAGTCGCGGCGGTTCCAGTTGCGACGGCGATTGTTGCGTTCATTTTCGCTGACGCGGATGTTGAAGGGGTTCAGCTTTTCACTCACCGACTGGTCAAAACGAATCTGCCTGCCCACCGGGATGCTGATTTCCACCATCACCTTCTGTCCGCGGAACTTATCGTCGCGGCTCAGGCCAAAGCCACTGCCAAGGGCCAATACGCTGTCCATGCTTTGTACGCTGTACTGAATAGATTCGGCACGATCAAGTGCACGGCCGCGGTTGCTGCCGCGGCTGTAGCGGTGCAGGGTTACATGGTAAAAACTGTCGGGGCTTTTTTGTACGCTGATGCGGATGTTGGAAAGCAGCAGGGAATCATCGGTAACGTCCCAGCCGTCGTCCGGGTCAATATCCATCCAGCCATAATTGCCGCTGTAACGGATGGGATTGCCCGGAACTTTCACAACCATTTTGTTCATAGCCGGCCTCGCCAGCTGAATTTCGCTTTCAGTTTGATCAGTAAAGCGGAAATCTTTCACCATGCTGGAAACAAACAGGGCAAGTGATATCCAACCCAGGGTCCAGAGACCACCGAAGATCCAACCGAGGTAGCGATTCTGTGACCGTACATTCATCACCCGGCGAATGATCCAGGTAATGATACCGATCAGCGGAACGGCAAGGAACAATATAATAGTGCCCCACATGAACACTCTCTGCCAGATGCCGTCGATCAGGAAGGCATTGATAGGCTGGGCTATGCCGCTGAAAGTGAAAACCAGTACGGCTACGAAAAGGGAAAAGGCAATGACACCGGCTACAAAGAGAAAGAAGGCTTTAAACAGTACGCCAACGGCATGGCCAAAACCGGAGGCTGCCGGTCGCACAACAGTAGAGGCTTCCTGGGCAAAAGCCCGTCCGCGGGTATTGGCAAATTCTGAAGCCCGGGCGCCAAGGCTTTGTGCAGACGCTTTCACTTCTTCACCCCAGGCTTTAGCCCTTGTGCCAAAATTTTCCATTCCCTCCTGTACGTTCTGCCGGATGCGGTTTACGTCCACGGTTTCGCCGCGCATCTCCATTTTGTCATAGGGCGTCTTGGCTTCCGGCATGACAATCCAGAGAATGATATAGGCCAGGATAAACGTCCCGGTAAAGGATCCAAAGAAGAAATTCGGGAAAAAGTCGTGGCCAAACGGAGAAAAGATACCATTCAGGATTCCGAATAAAATATTCAGCGCCAGCGGTGCGGCAAAAATGGCCCGGATGGTCCAGGGATTGGCTTTGAAATAGGCGGCCAAGCCACCGGCTACGCCACCAATCACACGGTCATCCGGGTTGCGAAAAAAACGCTTGCCGATATAGGTGTTCAGGGTTTTGGCCGGCAAAACAATCCACAGCAGGATGTAAAGCAGGAAGCCGAATCCAAAGCCGCCAAAGGTGATAATGGCAAACAGGAGGCGTACAATAGCCGGGTCTACATTGACATAGTTGGCAATACCGGCGCAAACGCCACCAATAATCTTGTCATCGGCATCGCGGTAAAGGCGGCCGGTAAAGCGCTGACGGGTTTCCTGTTGCTGATAGCTGTAACTGCCTGTGCCAGTGGTGTTTGTGCTGCTTCTGGCGCCGGAAGCGGTGGCCGATGCGGTAGCGGGTTCGCCTTCCACGGCTTCAAAATCCTCTACACGCCCCATTACGTTGATGATCTCGTTGATGTCACCTTCCGTCACCACAGCAGCGCCTTTTTTGATCTTGTCATTCATCAGCTCTGCAATACGGCTTTCAATGTCATTGATGATCTCGTCGCGACCCTCCTCGTTGGCAAAGTAGCGGCGCAGACTCTCTATATAACGTTGTAAACTATCGTAGGCGGTATCCTCAATGGGAATTACCCGTCCGGATAAGTTTATGTTGATAATCTTTTTCATATTCTACAGTTTGGTTGAAGTTGTTAGGAGTGGGGTTGTTCTTCTTTCTTGGTGAGTGTGTTTACGGCATTGGAAAGCTCAATCCAGGTTTGCTCTAATTCCTTGTAAAATAATTCGCCTTTTTCTGTCAGGGAGAAATATTTACGCGGCGGACCCGAGTTGCTTTCTTCCCAGCGGTAAGTGAGCATCTCGGCATTTTTCAGGCGGGTCAGAAGCGGGTACAGTGTTCCTTCCAGGATCTGCATATTGGAGGCACGCATTTCCTCCACGATATCACTGGGATATGCTTCTCCCCGGCGGATGATGGAGAGAATGCAAAACTCCAGGATCCCCTTCTTCATCTGGCTTTGCGTATTTTCAATGTTCATGATTTTCTGTCTTTTTTCTCACACTCCCCCTCCTTATTAAAGGAGGAGGTGTAGTGAGGGGTATATGTTGATGTCTGTTGACAGAACAAAGATATGGCGATCGATGGTACTTTACAATACATAGTACCAAGTTTTTTTTAGAAGTTGGGGATATTTAGAAGCTGTTTTAATGTTTATCCATTGATATTCAATATATTATGGAATAATAATTTTCTTCCGCTTTTTACAAGTGGTTTATTTTCATGATGAGTGAGCAGGTATAAAAAGAAAAAAGCTGTTTCACCAAACAGCTTTTTTACAGGTAAAAAGAAAATAGAGTTTACTTCTTCAGACCAATCTCCCGCAGGCGTTCATCCAGGTATTCACCGGCCGTGGCATCTTCATATGCTTTTGGATGCGCTTCATCAATGGTGCTTTCCAGAGAAGCAAGGCTCATGCTGCTTTTTGGATGCAGGAAGAACGGGATCGAAAAACGGGATGTGCCCCACAACTCCCGCGGCGGGTTTACCACGCGGTGGGTGGTAGAACGCAGTTTATTATTGGTCAAACGCTGCAGCATATCGCCGACGTTCACCACGATCTGCTCAGGCAGCGAGGTGACGCCAACCCACTCCCCTTGCTTGGTCAGGATCTGCAGGCCGTCGGCAGAGGCGCCTACCAGCAACGTAATAAGGTTAATGTCTTCGTGCTGCTCGGCACGGATAGCTGATTTTGGTTCGCTTTTGATGGGTGGATAGTGAATGGCCCGAAGGATAGAATTGCCGTTGTGTACCCACTCGTCGAAATAATGTTCGTCAAGGCCGAGGTAAATGGCTATGGCTTGTAACAGCGACTTTCCGCTCTTCTCGAAATTGCGGTAAGCCTTGTAAAGTGTTGGCGTGAATTGCGGCACTTCTTCAACCGTAATATTATCGGGATAATCTTCGCCTACCTCTTCGCCATCTTCGATGGTTTGGCCAAACTGGAAGAACTCTTTCAGGTCCGGTGCGTCAAAACCCTTGGCATGTTCACGCCCAAACGATGTGTAACCACGCTGGCCGGCCAGTTCGGGTTTTTCGTACTGCAGTTTTACATCTGTGGGCAGCGCAAAAAACTGCTGTACAGAATGATAAAGGTCAGCAATCAGGTCATCGGGAATGCCGTGGTTTTTTACCGCCACAAAGCCTACTTCTTCGTAGGCCTTACCCAATTCCTGCACAAATTTTTGTTTACGGCTTTCTTCACCACTTAAAAAGTCAGAGAGATCAACAACAGGGATGTTCATATGCAAATCTTCTTTTTTGCAGAAGAAGGGCAAAAATACAAAATTGAGTTTTACACATTGCGGCAGCCGTAAAGATTCAGGCGGGAAGCGTATTTGGCAGCGTACAGGTAATGGCGTGAAAGCCATGATGTGAATAACGGGGTTGGAAATAAGGGTTTTCTCATTGTTTTTCTACCCACAACCTTTCATCAGCCGTTGCCTCTACAATAGCGTATTTCTTTACCTTATTGATCTGCATTTCGTCCAGCGCTGTCAATACATTTTGGTAGGAGGACGTGTGGAGGGGTTTGATCAGCACCACAAGGTCGTCGCCAACGCTGGTTTGTTTTTGCCGAACCAGTTCACCCATCCCCCTTTGCAGGCTGTATGTCGTTTGGGTGATTCTTTTACCCGCAATGGCTTCATCCCAAGTGCCTTCGTAAACAAATACTTTATTGTTATCGAGAACAAGCGTTAAGGCTTTGCTTTGCGGTACAGGTGCTTCATCTCCTTCTTTGGGCATGATCAGCCGCGTAACGGTGGGTTCTGAAAGTGCACTGGTAAAAATAAAAAAGGTGATCAGCAAAAAGCCAAGGTCTACCAGTGGTGTCATGTCAATTTTCAGCGAGTGCATTTTACGGTTGCGGATGCCTGTTGGTTGTGGTTGTGCCGTTGTCATAAAAAACAGTTTAGGCTATGATGAGAATCAGGCCCATTTCCATACCACAACTCAATCTTTCTTTGTAATCTTGATACATGAATACCATCATTGTTCCCACGGATTTTTCGCCTGCCGCCGATAATGCAACGGAATACGCAGCCCAACTGGCCGGGCGGCTTAATTCATCTGTTCTCCTGCTGCATGTGTACCAATTACCGGTTCCCATGACCGATTACCCCGTGCTGATGGTAACGTCTGAAGACCTGAAAAAAGGTGCGGACGAGGGCTTGAACAGGGCATTGGAAACCGCGCAGAAAAAGTACCCGGAGGTCAGCTTTCAAATGGAAAGCCGGTTGGGTGATGTAGCCACCGAAATTGAAGATGCCAGCAAGGAGCGGAATGCTTTTGCACTGGTGGTGGGTACCAAAGACCTGAGCGGGTTTGAACGGTTTTTGTTTGGGGACACTACAATTTCCCTGATTAAAAATTCTTCTTTCCCAGTGATTGGTGTACCGGAAAGTTCAAAGGTTGGGGTACCGCAGAATATGGTGCTGGCTACTGATTTTACAAATGTGGATGATATCCCCACCCGTACCATTACAGGTATAGCCGGTGTATTGGGTGCCAACCTTCACGTGGTTCACGTGGAGGAAAAAGAAAGCAAATATTATCCCGAAGAACTGATGCAGTCCTTTACAGGCATCAATGCATCGTACCACGCCATCAAAGACGATGATGTGGCGGAAGGGTTAAAACATTACGTGGAGCAGAACAACATTGACCTGGTACTGGTGCTCCCGCACAAACACAATTTGTACGAACGGCTTTTTTTCAAAGGGCATACAAAGGGAATCCTGCACGCTATGCCGGTGCCGGTGATGAGTTTGAGAAATGAGTAAGCAGTAGGCAGTAAGCAATAGGCAGTACAGAAACCTTCAACAAACAAACATGAGCTACAAAAGCTTGATTATCTATCAGAAGGCATTTGCTCTTGCTATGAAAATTTTCAGGATTACTAAACTTTTTCCAAAAGAGGAATTGTTTGGTCTGACTAGTCAGATTAGAGGTTCATCGCGATCTGTCTGTTCCAACTTAACAGAAGGATATCGGAAAGAAAATACGAGGCACATTTCGTTAGCAAGCTTACTGATGCAGACATGGAAAATGCAGAAACAGAACTCTGGCTGGATTTTGCGCTGGCTTGTGAATACCTATCACAAGCAGATTATAATGAGTTGTATGCAGAGGCAGAAGAAGTTGGACGAATGCTTGCTTTTATGATTGAGCATCCATCCAAATTCCTTCCTGTAAATGATAAAAACCGCTGAACAGTGAAATATTAGCAACAGGGGAAAACTCTCCTACCCCATTACTGCTTATTGCTTACTGCCTACTCTCTAAAACTCCGCACTCTTCGGTGTTCTCGGGAAAGGAATCACATCGCGGATATTGCCCATGCCCGTTACAAACTGTACCATGCGTTCAAATCCAAGGCCAAAGCCGGCATGCGGCACCGTACCAAAGCGACGGGTATCAAGATACCACCACAGTTCATCGGCGGGAACATGCATGGCTTTCATACGTTCCACCAGTTTGTCATAACGTTCTTCCCGTTGCGATCCACCCACAATTTCACCAATGCCCGGTGCTAAAATGTCCATGGCGGCAACGGTTTCCCGTCCGGGTTCGCAACCTTCATCCTGCCGCATGTAAAAGGCTTTGATGGCGGCCGGGTAATTGGTAACAATCACCGGTTTTTTAAAATGTTTTTCTACCAGGTAACGTTCATGTTCGCTTTGCATATCGATGCCCCATGAAACATCATACTGGAATTTTTTCTTTTTGTAATGATTGGACTGCAGCAGGATGTTGATAGCCTCCGTGTAGGTAATACGTTCAAATTTGTTCTCCACCACAAACTGCAGTTTTTGAATCAGATCCAACTCGCTGCGTTCGGTTTGCGGCTTGCTTTTTTCTTCTTCCAGCAGGCGCTGACGAAGGAACTCCAGGTCATCTGCATTGTTCTCCATCGCATAGCGGATGATGTACTGGATGAATTCTTCTGCCAGGTTAGCATTGTCCTCCAGATCATAAAAGGCCATTTCCGGTTCAATCATCCAGAACTCTGCCAGGTGACGGGCAGTGTTGGAGTTTTCGGCACGGAACGTGGGGCCAAAGGTGTAGATCTCGCCAAGGGCAGTGGCACCCAGTTCGCCTTCGAGTTGTCCGCTTACCGTGAGGTTTGTGGCACGGCCAAAAAAGTCTTCGCTGAAATCAATACTGCCATCTTCTTTGCGTGGCGGGTTATCAAAAGGCAATGTGCTAACCCGGAACATCTCACCGGCACCTTCCGCATCAGAAGCGGTAATGATGGGTGTATGCAGGTAGAAGAATCCTTTTTCATTAAAAAATTTGTGCACGGCAAAGGCCAGGGAGTGGCGGATACGGAACACAGCTGCAAAGGTGTTGGTGCGAAAGCGCAGGTGTGCTTTTTCACGTAAAAACTCAAGGCTGTGTTTCTTTGGCTGCAGCGGATAGGCTTCCGCATCGCTATCACCAAGTATCTCCACTTCCTCGGCCTTTACTTCAACTTTTTGTCCCTTGCCCAGTGATTCAATGAGCGTACCGGTTACTTTCAACGAAGCAGATGTGGTGATACGTTTCAGCAGAATTTCGTCAAATTTTCCCAGCTCCAGTACTACCTGCAGGTTATTGTTGGTAGAGCCATCGTTCAGCGCCACAAATTGTTTGTTACGAAAGGTGCGTACCCATCCCATAACGGTTACTTGTTGTCCCTGTGGTGCTGTAGCCAGCAGCTCTTTTATTTTGATGCGTTTGTTGAACATAAGGGTGCAAATATAAAGGCCCGTCTGCCAAATGTTTCCCGTTGTGCCTGTTTGCTGTGACGCCCTTCTGTTTGACGATTAAAAATGAATAAAAGGAATAACTAAACGACCCATGTTTTTTTGGGTAAAAAGCAAAAGTGCTTAAACCTTTTTTCGGAAAAACTTGTTTGGCTTGTACTAAAAAGTTTACCATGATAACCAAGGGATTTATGAAAACAAAGGGAGTGATTGCACTTAGTTTTCTTGCTTTTATGCTGGTCAGTTGCGAGAAGGACGATGATGACAACACAGGAAACACCATCACCGATGTTGTAGAGAATAATGACGATTTCAGCACGCTGGAAAGCGCCCTAGTGAAAGCCAATGTGCAGACAACGCTGAGCGGCACAGGACCTTACACGGTATTTGCTCCCGATAATGCTGCCTTTACAGCTTCCGGCGTTACCACCACTGTGCTTAACAGCCTAACTGCCGACCAGGCCAGAACAATCTTATTGTACCATACGTTGGCCGCATCTGTACCATCTGGCAGTGTGCCGGCAGGTCCTAATGCAAAAGTGACTACTGCCAGTGGCGACTCCGTTTTTGTTACCCGCAATGCCAGCGGTGTTTTTGTGAATGGTGTTCGTGTTACCCAAGCCGATATCAATGCTTCCAATGGTGTGATTCACCGCATTGGCCGTGTACTGATGCCTCCGGTAGGAAATATTGTGCAAACCGCTTCGGCTCCGGGCAGCGGACTGGACTCGCTTGTAAAAGCAGTGACCCGTGCCACAACGGCTGCGGGCGGCGACCCAAACCTGGCCACTACGCTGAGCAATACCACGCTTACCGTATTTGCGCCAACCAATGCTGCATTTACACAGTTACTAAGCGCCTTAAGCCTGACGGATATCAATCAAATTCCGGTGAACACATTGCTTGCTGTGCTGCGTTATCATGTGGTGGCAGGCCGTGCATTTTCTTCCGATCTTACCAATGGAAACTTAGCTATGCTGGCGGGTGGCAATACCACTATCAACCTGACCAACGGCACCAATAGCGGCCCTACCATTACAGGTTCGGGCAATGGTACTAACCGTTCCAACATTACAATGACAAACATTGTAGCCCGTAATGGCGTGGTGCACCTGATCGACAGGGTACTTCTACCCTAAAAACAATCCTTGCGTAACATACAGAAGCCGGTTCCTGTACGAACCGGCTTTTTGCATTTATCAGTGCATAGGGATGATTGTATAGTTGCTTTTCTTGACCACCCCTGTGGAACAGGAGTAAGGATTGCATACGTAAGGTCTTTGTTAAAAATATTCAGGCGTCATGTGGCATTTATGGCGTTGTAACCTGCTTTTAAAGGGGAAAAAGGTAGTTTCCAACATTGGCAGTGCTGTGACCGGGAAGGCGATGCAACCGCAAAAAAATTTTTCCTTTTTGGCCATTTCTCACTAAACTTGCACCGGAAACCGTTGAGAGCTCATACCCTAATCACTCACAACACCGGACGTTTCACAACAAATCCCTGGCAAATAATCATCAAACGACAACAGCTTACGGGCTATTGATTAGCAGATTAAACGAAAATTTTCTATGTACGACATTTTGCAGCTAAACGACATGCTCCTGCCTGAACTGCAGGACATAGCTGAAAATTTACAAATTGAGAACTTTAAAAAACTACCCAAGCAAGAGCTTGTCTATAAAATACTGGATCAACAGGCTGTTGTAGGCAGCCAAAAGAAAAGTGCTGCCCCGGCAGAGGGCGATAAGCGGAAACGCAAGCGCATTGTAAAAGCATCTACCTCCAACACTACTGAAGAAGCTGTGGTGGAAGACACATCTGATGCGCCGCCTGCTATTGAAGCTGCAGCCGAAGAACCCAAAAAACATGTAGCCGCCAAAAAAGCGCCGGCTAAAAAAGAAGATAAGCCTCAACATAACAAACGTCCAAAGAAAAAAGGCGAAGAACAGCCGACACTGCCGATGGACGTTGATGGAAAGGAAGACGAAAATTTTGCCGGTGAAGCAAACACGGAAGCGCCTGTGGCTGGTCCCAGAGAAGTGGATCCGGAAACCGGTGTTGAAATCCCGGAAAGAGGAAACCAGATCACCAAATTTTACCCGCAGCGTCGCGAGCAGGTTTTCAATATCGAGTTTGATGGTATCATCCTCGCCGAAGGTGTGCTGGAAATGATGCCGGACGGCTATGGTTTCCTGCGCTCATCCGACTACAATTATCTTTCTTCTCCCGATGATATTTATGTATCGCCTTCGCAGATCAAGTTGTTTGGTTTGAAAACAGGTGATACGGTACTGGGTTCGGTTCGTCCGCCCAAAGAAGGTGAAAAATATTTTGCACTCCTGAAGGTTGACCAGATAAATGGCAAGAGCCCCGAAGAAGTTCGCGACCGCGTACCGTTCGATTACCTCACGCCATTGTTCCCCTATCAGAAACTCAATCTTTTTGACGAGGCATCAAACAATCCTACCCGCATTATGGACCTGTTTACACCTATTGGTAAAGGCCAGCGGGGTTTGATTGTTGCCCAGCCGAAAACCGGTAAAACGATGCTCCTGAAAGCCGTGGCCAATGCCATTGCCAAAAATCACCCCGAGTGTTACCTGATGGTGGTACTGGTAGATGAGCGTCCGGAAGAGGTAACAGATATGGAGCGCAGCGTAAAAGCAGAAGTGATTGCTTCTACCTTTGACGAACCGGCAGAAAAGCACGTAAAAGTTTCGACCATGGCCCTGCAAAAAGCAAAACGCCTGGTAGAGTGCGGACACGATGTGGTCATTCTTCTCGACTCCATCACCCGTTTAGCCCGTGCCCACAACACCGTGGCGCCGGCATCGGGTAAAGTATTATCGGGTGGTGTGGAAGCCAACGCTATGCAAAAGCCGAAGCAATTCTTTGGTGCGGCCCGTAAGATTGAGAACGGTGGTTCACTCACCATCCTGGCAACAGCCCTGATTGATACCGGTTCGAAGATGGACGAGGTAATCTTTGAAGAATTCAAAGGTACCGGTAACATGGAACTGCAACTCGATCGTCGGTTGGCCAATAAGCGTGTCTTCCCGGCTATTGATCTTGTGGCCTCTTCTACCCGCCGCGATGACCTGTTGTTGGAAAGAGACGTATTGCAGCGCATGAACCTGCTTCGTGTTTATCTTAACGACATGAATACGGAAGAAGCCATGTCGGAATTGCTCCGCCGTATGCGTGGTACAAAGAGCAACGAGGAGTTCCTGGCTTCTATGAACGGATAGTTTTAAGAAGCAATAAACAATCTACAATAGGCAAAGAAGAGATTGCTTTCTTCTTTGCCTATTTTCTTTTCTACCCTTTGTCTATTCCAAATTGCCTGTTGTCTGTTTGCAACCACTGGTCTCATTTTTGTAACGGATGAGTGAAACAAAAACGTAGAACTATGAAAAGACAGTTTTTAAATGTAGCCATTGTTGCAGGATTGGCACTTGGTGCAGTGGCCTGTAGCAACGACGGTGCAGACACTGCGTTGAACGATACCGCAGCATCATCAACAGACAATATAGAAACAACAACCACAACAAGTACCGGGGAGTACGCAGCGATGGCCGACAGCGTGGAAAGGGCCAGCCAGCAAGGATACTACCTGAACCCGCGTACAGGGCAGCCCTACACCAATTTAAAAGTTGACCGCTCCACCGGCAGGGTTACTACCGAAGCTGGCGAACCGGTATGGCGTTATGTTGACAACCGCAACTGGTGGGTGTATAGCTGGGATCCTGCAACCGATAACTGGAATCAAACCGGTGAAGCCCGCATGCAGAATAACACGTTGCAGTTTAGAGATGACAGCGACAACTGGGTAAATTATGATGCCCGCTGGAAAAAAGATGACGGCATTTTAGAAGATGAGTGGAAAAAAGAAACCGAAAACGCAAAGGTAAAAGTGGAAGAAGACGGTGATACTAAGATCAAGTACGAGGATGGCACAAAGGTGAAACAGGATGAAGACGGTACCAAGATCAAAACAAAAGATGGTAAGAAATTAAAGGTGGATGAAGACGGCGTGAAAGTGGATAATTAAGTGGATGACACCAACAAGGGCCCCGCACCTGCGGGGCTTTTTTTATTTCCCCTACATTTGTTTGCATGCGCAGAGTTGCCATCAACGAATTTTTAGCGGCCAGCAGAAATGCTTTGGTAATCGACGTCCGGTCACCATCTGAATACAGGCATGCGCATCTGCCCGGCGCCGTTAACCTTCCCCTTTTTAGCGATGAAGAACGGGCTGTTGTTGGTACCCGGTACAAACAGGTAAGCCGCGAAGCCGCCATCAAGATCGGCCTGGATTATTTCGGCCCAAAGATGCGATTGATGGTGGAAGAGGTGGAAAGATTAGTACGCAGTAGGCAGTATGCAGTAAGCAGCCCTGGAGCAGATACACTTACTGCTGATTGCCTGATGCCTACTGCCAACTCTGTTTTCCTTTACTGCTGGCGGGGTGGCATGCGCAGTGGTGCCGTGGCCTGGTTGCTCAATTTGTACGGGTTCAATGTAACTGCGCTGGCTGGTGGCTACAAAGCATTTCGCAATTGGGTTTTACAAACCAATGCGTATCCTTACCGGCTGAAATTAATTGGTGGTTATACGGGTTCCGGTAAAACAGCAATTTTAAAAACACTGGAGCAAAAGGGTGAACTGATCGTCGACCTGGAGGCACTGGCCAGACACAAAGGATCGGCCTTTGGCAACATTGGTATGCCGCAGCAGCCCTCGCAGGAAATGTTTGAGAACTTCCTAGCGTTGACCATCGCTGATCGTCATGCAAAGGCGGCATTTACTCCTGCGGAAGGAGCCGATGATTTACCCCAAAAAGCCATTTGGATAGAAGACGAAAGCCAGCGCATTGGCCATGTAAACATTCCGCAGCCTTTCTGGCAAAATATGCGGCGTTCGCCTTTATACTTTCTGGATATTCCGTTTGAAGAAAGGTTGCAGAACATTGTTGCAGAATACGGCAACCTGGACAGGGAACGAATGGTGGCTGCCATTGAGCGTATTGCCAGGCGACTGGGTCCATTGGAAACCAAAAGTGCTATCCGTTTTTTGCAGGAAGGGTTCATAACTGAAAGCTTCCGTATCTTACTGTATTACTACGACAAACAGTACCGCAAAGGCTTGTACAACCGCGAAAACCTCTCCTCCTTGCTCACAAATATTACCTGTGAAAAAGTAAGTGTAGCCAATGCTGTCCTACTTTCGCAGGCTCAACTTGTTTCCTGAACATGACAGAAGAAATCAGGCTTACGCAATTTTCGAAAGGCGGCGGCTGTGGCTGTAAGATCGCACCCTCAGTTTTGCAACAGATATTGGCTACGGACGAAAAACCCTCCTTTGCCAATTTAATGGTGGGTAACGAAAGCAGCGACGATGCTGCTGTGTATCGCCTCAACGAAGAAACCGCCATTATTTCCACTACCGATTTTTTTGTGCCTATTGTAGATGATCCGTTTGACTTTGGCCGCATAGCCGCTGCCAATGCCATCAGCGATGTATACGCGATGGGTGGCAGGCCGCTGATGGCTGTCGCTATTCTGGGTTGGCCGGTTGACAAGCTGTCTACCGGTGCTGCACAAACGATTTTAGATGGTGGCCGTGCCATCTGCAAAGAAGCCGGCATTCCCCTGGCCGGTGGTCACACCATTGATACGGCAGAACCCATTTTCGGCTTGGCCGTTACAGGAACCGTACATCATGCACACATCAAAAAGAACAGTGGTGCACAAGAAGGCGATCTCCTGTTTCTCACAAAGCCCCTCGGTGTTGGTGTATTGTCAACGGCGCTGAAAAGAGGTGTGTTGAATGAAGAGCATTACGCTGTATTGCTACAGCAAATGACAGCGTTGAATAAAATAGGTGAAGAACTGGGAAAGATAGAGGCGGTACATGCAATGACGGATGTAACGGGCTTTGGGCTATTGGGTCATGCAATGGAAATGGCAACCGGCAGTGGCGTGAGCGTAGAACTATACTATACGGCATTGAAAAAGATCAGTGGCCTGGATGGATACCTGCAACAGCGAACCATTCCTGATGCCACCTTCCGCAATTGGAACAGCTATAGCAAGGATGTGTCGTTTGATAATGGTGTAAACGTGATGGAAGCCTTCAACCTTTTACCTGATCCGCAAACAAATGGCGGGCTGTTGGTCGCTGTAAGCGAAAACGCTTTGGAAGAAATAACAGCTCTCTTTACGAAGTATAGCTTGCAGGAACACATAACGCCGATAGGCAGGTGTGTAAACCGAGGCGAGAAGGCGATTGTAGTGAAAGCATCTGCTTAAAGCAAAGCATCAATTTTTTCCGCCAGCTTTCTGTCCCTGTCTGTTACAATATTGCCGGCATCGTGTGTGTTCAGCCACACTTCCACCGTATTCCACACGTTTGTCCATCGCGGGTGGTGGTTCATTTTTTCAGCAACCATTGCCACTCGTGTCATAAAAGCAAACGCTTCGCTGAAATCCTTAAACTCAAATTTGCGGTATAAGGCGTTGTCGGTTTCCTGCCACATGGTCTAATGGGATAATTTGATAATCAGATAATGGGAAATGAAGTTAGAACAGAAAACGCTTACTAAGAAGAAAGTGGTGATTTGCGCTTGGCTGTTGATAAGATCTTGCTCAGGATTTTGTTGATCTCGTCAAGCTTTTTGATCAAATGTGAGCAATCGGTATATGTACTTGCGGCATCGCATAACATTAGCCAATACTGTGTTTCACCTGCCTCTTTAGCGGCAATTTTCATTTTGTGAATGAAGTCTGCCTTGCTTTCCGCATTCTGCGCCTCCATGATATTAGCACCAATGGATGTTCCGCTCTTCAATAATTGGTTTGAAATGACGAAATGCTTTTCAGATTGCAAAACATCACAATACTCGACCACTGCCAGAGCAAAATCGAAACTGTGTCTTAAAATGGGATTGTTGTTGAATAATTCTTTGTGCATAGTATAAAGGCTTTGGTTTAAGTTTTGCCGAAAGCCATTAACAAATTATCGAATTGTCACATTATCAAATTATCCCATTCCCATTAAAACACCAGGTGCTCCTTGTTCTTGATCTTTTCATTGGTCAGCTCTACCACCAGTTGTACACCATTGATGCATTTGAGCGAATAGATCAGGTTGTCCACAAATTCATCGGTTACAAAATCATCCTTCAGCAACCATAAAAAATCAAGATGCTTAAACTCTGGTAAGAGGTATTCGCCATCGTGCTGGTTATTATAGAGGTAATGCATCAGGCAGGAGGCTGGCTGCGCATATTCGTACACCGAAAAAAAGTATTTGCGGCTTTTTTTATTCAGCTGAATCTCCAGTTCAGGGTTCATTCTGAAATCCACTCCCATCAACTGGTTTACCTGCCAGCAAAACATGTAGTCTTTTATCGGGGCCATGATCCCAAGGAGTCGGGTTTCTTCAAAGAATCCGTCTGTCAGGTCCTTGTTGTCGAGTGTTAGTTTCATTCCGGTTGATTGGGTAAGTTACTGAAACTCTGCAGTAGCTACAAATGCCTTGCCGTCGCGGGTATACCGTACCGAGGTTTTATCGCCTTTTTTGAACCGTGAAAGCGCCTGCATGTAACTCTCCACCGAGCTAACCGGGTGATCGCCCAGTGCTGTAATCACATCGCCTTCTTTCAAGCCTGCCTTTTGTGCGGCACGGCCTTCGCTAACGCCATCCACCCGTACGCCGGCACCACCAAACGTGTAATCGGGCATAATTCCCAGCGAAACACTAAAGCGGGCCGAGGTACCCATCTGCACTTCCCTTGTTTTGGTAAACGGAACCTTTCCCTGCAGGCCATTGGTAGCCTGCAACAGGCTGTAAACATGCTGCACAATAGCTGCCTGCCCGGTGTAATTGATCTTTTCCGGATCGTCGGAGGGTTTGTGGTAATCGGTATGAAGCCCGGTAAAATAAAACAGTACCGGAATGTTCTTTTGGTAAAACGAAGTATGATCACTAGGACCTGTGCCACTGGAATCAAATCGGTAGGTGCCGGCAGGATAAAGCGCTTCCCTGCCCTGCCGGTTGTACAGTTGACCCCATACCGGCGAGGTGCCATAACCGCCAACGGTCAGTGCCCGGGTAGAATCATTCAGCCGTCCCACCATGTCCATGTTGATCATAAAGTTGATGGTGCCCAGGTCAACGGTTGGGTTTTGCGTGAAATACTTTGAACCAAACAATCCCAGTTCTTCACCCGAAAAAGCAATAAACAGGTAGTTATTGGCTTTCAGGCGGGAACCTTTCAGCAGGCGGGCCAGTTCAATAAGTGCCGCTGTACCGCTGGCGTTATCATCCGCACCGTTGTGAATTTGTGCATCACTTCCGGTATGCCGGGAGTTGCGGTCTTCGCCAAAACCCAGGTGGTCGTAATGGGCGCCAATCACAATGGTGGTAGGAGCACCGTTATCAATATAGCCAACTACGTTTTTCCCACTGCGGGCCGATGCCTGCAGGGCTGCGGTGCCCTGAACCTTCAACAGGGCTGCAGGATCTTTTAAATAAGCGGCAGTTGATTTTTTTGTAAGAAAGAAAACGGGAATCGAAAGCTGCTCGCCGCCTTTGCCCTCAAAACGCAGCCCATCTTCGATGTTGGAGCTGTTGTACAGAAACAGCGCTGTGGCGCCCTTGGTCACCGCTTCCTGGGCTTCTTTTAAAATAGCGCTCTGCACGTCGAGATGCGGATTGGTTTTTTGTTGTCGTAAGATATCTGCGATGTCAACAAACCAGGGTTCACCCCTTTCCAACAGAGAAATAGAAGCCGTAGCATCGATGGTGCCGTTGCCGCTGTAAGGCAAGGGGAAAAAATCAGTATGCAGGGTCAAGGGACTTCCGTTGATGCGCAATGCAGTAGCCGGCGCTACCTCCCGTCCTTCCGAAACAGGGAAAGCCTGAAAGAAACCGGCTGTCCCCTTGGGCTGGAGGCCTGCTTTTTCAAAGGCCGAAGCAATGTAATCGGCAGCAAGGGCTTCACCTGGCGTACCGGTGCGGCGGCCTTGCAATTGGTCGCTGGCCAAGTACTGCACATGGCTTTGCAGGTTGGCGATAGAAGGCGAAGCATCGGTGGTGGCTTTTTGCTGCGAGGCGCAACCGCCAAGGAAGAGAAAAAGGAGGTAAAAGGATCTTTTCATCACACAATCATTTAGAAGCGGAAGGCAAAAATACCGTGCTGCGAGGGATACGGTAACGGAAAACCTTTATTTTTTTGGATTGTCGTATTTTCCTTAACCTTAACAGAAATCTCCCGATATCGTAAGCGTTGACCCAAAAGCACAAGCTACCTTTGCGAACCTCATCGTGGTGAAACAGACTGTACATATCGCACTCGTCGGAAATCCCAACAGCGGAAAGACGTCCTTATTCAATGTGTTGACAGGATTAAACCAACGAACAGGCAATTTCCCGGGTGTGACAGTGGACAAAAAAACAGGTCATACTTCCATTTCAACGGGACTTTCCGGTAACGTAATTGACCTGCCGGGAACCTACAGCCTCTATCCTAAACGGTTAGACGAGTGGGTAAGCTACCGGGTGCTGCTGAACCAGGATAAAGACATCCGCGCCGATATTTTTGTGGTGGTGGTAGATGCCAGTAATCTCAAACGCAACCTGCTTTTCTGTTCGCAGATCATGGACCTGAAAAAGCCGGTGGTAGTGGCGCTGACGATGGCTGATATCGCCAAACGCAAAGGCATCATCATCGACATCCCGCAGCTGGAAATTGAATTGGGTGTACCGGTCGTATCGGTTAACCCGCGAAAAAACAAGGGCATAGCCCAGTTAAAAAAAGCCATTGAGCTGACGGCCTCCAATCATTATAAAATTCCGGTTCGTGATTTTATCGAGAACCGCGAACTGGCTATGGCGCCCATTGAAGACCTGCAGGCAGTGATGCCCGGTACTTCGGATTATTCCGCCATTCATTACCTGATCAACCACGAAGAGTTTGAGCTGGATGGCGGATTGCAGAACACCATCGAAAGCATTGAAGAAAAGCATGCCTTCAATCATACCAAAACCCAGGCAACCGAGATTCTGCAACGATACCAGCGTATCAAGCAGATTATGCAGTTGGCGGTAACGGAACCCGATCCCAAGGAGCAAAAGCTGATGACCGACCGGCTGGATGCCGTCTTCCTGCACCGGGTGTGGGGCTATTTTGCCTTGTTGGGGGTTTTGTTCCTCCTGTTTCAAAGTGTGTTTTACCTGGCCCAGTATCCCATGACCTGGATCGAAGAAGGTTTTTCTTATGCCAGCAGCTGGATGGCGCATGTGCTGCCGGTTGGCTGGTTCTCCGACCTGATGGTGAACGGTATCCTGGCGGGTCTTAGCGGCATTATGATCTTTGTGCCGCAGATCATGATCCTGTTCGGGCTCATTACCATCTTGGAAGATACCGGCTACATGGCCCGCATCTCTTTTCTAACGGACAGGCTTATGCGTAGCGTGGGGCTGAACGGCAAAAGCGTGATGCCCCTCATCAGTGGCTTTGCCTGTGCGGTGCCGGCTATCATGAGTGCCCGCAACATTGAAAACCGTAAGGAACGTTTACTGACGATATTGATTACTCCGCTCATGAGTTGTTCGGCGCGGCTGCCGGTGTATACCATCCTTATTGCATTGGTCATTCCGAATACGTATTACCTGGGCTTCTTTAGCCTGCAGGCCCTGGTGATGATGGGGCTATACGTGTTGGGTTTTGCCATGGCCATGCTGGTGTCGTACATTGCCAAGTGGTTTATCAATATCAAGGAGCGCAGCTTTTTTATCCTGGAGCTGCCTACCTATCGTCCGCCACGGGCCAAGACCATTTTGCAAACCATGTGGACCAAGGCCCGCATTTTTGTAACCGATGCCGGTAAGATCATCATGGTGATCTCCCTGGTGCTTTGGGCCCTGAGTTCATTTGGGCCACCCTCACGGATGGAAAAGGTAGATGCCACCTACCAGCAACAGCTGGCGCAAAACCCTGATCGTACCGAAGAAATTGAATCAGCTTACAACATGGCTAAACTGGAGAATTCCTATGCCGGTATTGTAGGCAAAAGCCTGGAGCCGGCTATCAAACCACTTGGTTACGACTGGCGCATCGGCATCGCCTTGGTGACTTCTTTTGCTGCAAGGGAAGTGTTTGTGGGTACCATGGCCACCCTCTTCAGTGTTGCCGATGACGATGAAGGCACCCTGCTCCGTGAAAAAATGTACGAAGCCAAAAAGCCAAATGGCGAGCCCTTGTTCACAGTAGCCACCGGTGTTTCGCTGATGATCTTCTATTTATTTGCCATGCAGTGCATGAGCACCCTGGCCATAGTAAAGCGGGAAACCCGTACCTGGAAGTGGCCGGTGATCCAGCTAATCTACATGACGGCCATTGCTTATCTCATGAGCTTTATTGCCTACCAGTTGCTGGCATAAGAACCTCTGCTAAGCCATTTTAAATTGCAAAGGCGTTGGGCACATACTCTTTTACAACCTTTTTCTGCCCACATCCGTAGTAAGCCGGAACAATGCAGTTTTTAATTCTTGCACATCAGGAGGAGTGACTGTTTATTACTGATGACAGCTTTTATAGTAGCCGTTAAAAGATCATACCTCTCGCTATGAAGTCTGGCACCTCTTTTTAATGCTGTTGCATAAATCCTTGTTATATGCGACTCATTACAGTACGGACACCGGCAGGTGATGGAAAAAGAGTAGCTGATATAGCTTTTGAAAAAGGCGTGAAAGAAGTGGCCATCAATAATGCCGAGGTTTACCGCTCAGACGAAGGGGTTACCACGCAGGACGTAGTGAATATCGAAACCGCTACACCCATTGCCAAGAAATTTATCGAGGCATTGATGGCAGCACCTTTTTATGATGCCGCATCGTATTCTTTTACTGTCCGGCATCCGGAGGCGCTGTTTGGTGCCAAGCCGCCAAAGGAAGAGATTCATCCCATTGTGCGGCCTACTACGGATG
Organism: Flavisolibacter sp.; assembly: GCA_035998945.1. Classification (GTDB taxonomy): domain Bacteria; phylum Bacteroidota; class Bacteroidia; order Chitinophagales; family Chitinophagaceae; genus Flavisolibacter. The sequence continues at coordinate 535,203 of DASYHD010000031.1, forward strand.
TTTACGAAGAGCTTTACCAGTTTACCAAAGTAACAGTCAGCCTTGTGGGCAGAGTTTTCCTCTCTTCTGTGTTGCTGGCTTACGGTATGGTAGAAGATTTTATTCCGTTAGTGATAGCAGGATTGTTGTTTTTGCCCTACCATCATCATATGATCGGTCTTGCGTTGGGCGGTGTAATAAAGGAGTGGCGTTTTTTTCAGCAGGCAGCACTGGCCCTTTTAGTCAGTACAGTACTTATTTTTCTTGCCGGTCTTTGCGTGGGGCTGTTGACAAAGCCTCCCCTGCTCTTCGAGATCAAAGGTTCGCCTTTATCGGGTGCGCTTCTGGCTGCCGCTATTGGAGTGGCTGCAGGCCTGGGGTCCATCGATGATGCGGGGCGAAGAGAACTGATTGGCCTGGCAGCCACAGCCCATATCTCCATTTATCCGGCCTGGCTTGGCCTGCAGGTTGTTTTTGGAGAAGCCGGTCCGCATAAAATAACCGAACATCTTCTTTCTTTCCTGATCAATGTTGTTACGCTCATATTTGCAGCCATCATCACCTATGCTGTAGCGGGTATGCAGGGTGATGGCATCCGGAAATTTACCAGGGGAATAATTGCTAACAGGAATGCCTGAATGATTTAGGCTAAAGACAAGCAAATAAAACATCCCTTAATGGGTATTTCCAACAACCTGCGGTATTAGCATCATTCCTTCATTGTTGGTGATGCTTACAGGTAAAAAGTTTATTCTCTTTGGTAATTAATACGTTGAAAACACATCAAGTTTGGATGAAACCATGGCTGTTAAACCATTTGGTTTGCTTGGTGTATAAAAAGGTCACAGCTCAAAAGGAGAACCAAAGGAGGTTGCCTATATCCCTTAGATTCTGCACTGCCGCTTAAGAATTGTTAACTGTCGCATGATTGTCTCAAACAAAAGCTTTAGCAGTTTATTTTTCGATAGAAGGAATCAATTCATCCCTGCCTTTCCGCCTCCATCACGTAACCCTTTCATCCACCGTACAAACTTCTGCAGGTTGGCTTTATCTTGGAAAAGTGCATACAGTCGTTGATGTGTTTCCGATTCTGCCAGCCAGTTTTCCAAGGCCTGTTTCTCATCTTCTCCAAGAATGCCCTGCATCTCCCGGGCCACCAGCCCCGCCACCATCCAGTTGTCCAGCAGGTCCTCGGTGTCAATGATTAGTTCATCCGCACTGAAAATTCTGTCATCCAGCCCCTCCGTAAGCGTTAGAAAAATTTCTACATTCTCATCCGATTCAACAATGAAGTTGTCTAGTTCATCCATCTCTGCTTCGCTGAGCAGGTTGTGCGTATAACGGATAATCAGTTGCGCAAAGCGAAAAGGCAATGTGTTCATCAGAATAGCTGGCTGTTGATTTAAATAATTACCGCCCTTTTGCCTTTGCTTAATTTTCCGGCAAACACATCAACACAACAGCAATGGACAGTTAGTCTAAGTTAATCATGAAAAGGAAAATTCCTGTTTTGGCCCGAATGGAAAACGTACAGCAGAAGCCACTTCAGTATAAGGTGACTTTTACTGCCACAAAAACTATTTATAAGTGGTCAGCATGAGGTTAAGATTTAACAGGGATGAAAATGGTTTGGACCATCAGCTTGACTGGCGATTATTGTTGTCAATAATTTTGGGTGCGTTAATCTTTCTAAACATTTGCCTGTGAGAACAAGGCAGATAAGAGTTATTTCTTTGAAAAGAACAGGCCAAGGGCTACCATTGTAATACCCTGCAAAGGCAATAAAAAATTATTGTAAGACTTAAAAGCCTCTATAATACTTTTTTGCTCATTAATTGACAAGTTTTTGTTCTGAGAACGGTGGAGGAGAGGAACCAGAATCGGAGCTAAAAACAACAATAAAAGAAAGAACAAAGAAACAAAAAAAGCGAGTTTATAAAAGAAAGCATCGATTTCAACGTCAGGAGAACTTTGCATCACATCAGCAATCACAACTCCAATCATCAAAGTCAAAGACGGTGTAAGGAAACTAAACAACCACTCCCAGGCCTCACCATTATTGGTAGCATAGCGACCTGTCATGGTTTGTATGAGAAAAATCAGAAACACAGCTGCGGAAAACGAAAACCAAAGAATAATTAACTTCTTACGCGATGCTTGGAAACTTATTCGCTTCATATTTAATCATTTAATAGTTCTCTCAAAGAAATCGATGACAAATGATCACTGACAGATAAGCGTTTTGTTACATCCAATTGTGGTACTTCTCCTGCGTCATTTTGATTAAAATGATAGATCATAACAGTGAGGGTTTTTTCAACCATCTCTAAATCTTCTAAATCAAGCGGCAAAGAGGGATAACTTTTTCTAATCAATTCAGTTAAGTTGAGATAAGTAGCATTGATTGATGTGGTAGCTGCCTGTGAAGGACTGACTACCAATGCAACCATCCTGAACTCAACTTTTCCTGCGAAAAATATAGTCTTAAAAATATCATACAAATTGAACTCCCTACCCTCGGCAACCGTTAAATCCCACCTTTTATTGTAATTGATTTTGCCATTCGAAAATATTCTCTCCAACTGGGTAGTAATTGCAAAACCACCTCTTTTGTAATAATAATACTGGTAACGATCTTCATATCCACCGCGCCGTAAAACACTTCGCAGGTAACGGTTGGTAAGTCGTATGGTATGGAACTCTGAGCGGAAATGTGGGACTGCCTTTATACAGGAAGGAAATGGAGCCGGATCAGGAAAGTAGTACTTTATTTGGGCAATACCTGGTAATACTTCACCAGAAAACCCTTGCCCATCCGTATCGTCCAAAATTGGCTGGTGTGGAAACTTTATCCGAATCCGTTGAAGCAAATCAGTACAGACCTGTCTGTTTAACTCTGTTCTGAAAAACGCATCTTTCGGTATATAATCATTTCCCAGTGGAATGCCAGAGTCTACAACTTGTCCGAATGCAGTATCATTATCGGGATTAAGCTCAGATACAAAGGCCTCATAATACTCATAAATGCGCCTTGCCCTAAGCGTGTCATTGGTTTCTACAATGTAATTGAGTTGTAAGTATTTCGAAATAAGGTCTAAGGCCCGGGCAACTGTATACTCCCCTCCTGCCAATTGCGTAGCGATATCGTTCTGTGTAATGAAAGGAAATCTAAGACGAATATCAAAAAGCTTGGCGTAGTAATTAAGCGAATCAAGATGGATTTCACCTTCGTTTTTGTACCTAAGCAATAGTCGTTTAAAATCCGGGTAAATATTTTGGTTGAAATGTTTTGCGAAAACGTCTTTCAATTGCCACAATTCATATCCCAAATGGTTAATATCTTTAGACGAAAAGTTTATAAATTCATAAAAGGTACCATGCTCGTCATCCGTACTGGTTGCCTTGTAATAATAATAGCTGGCAGTGTCCAATACTTTTTTCCACTTCAATAATTCTTCTCTGTTCGGATTGATTTTAGTTCTATAAAGGAGTTTTGCTTTTGTTAGATACAGCAAAGAATAACAGGTGTTATAGAGTCCTGCTTTTTCCCTTAATAAACTGCTGTCTGTAATCTTTGAAAGATCCTTTTCAAGGAATGATGCAATCTTGATTATCCGTGAAGTACTAAGTGTGTCAAAATAGTTATTAGTTAATGAAAGGTTGATAAATGCTTGTGCAATCCGTAAAGAATCGTTTGCTAAGGTCGTCAAATGGAAAAATAAAGCAAAGCAGAATGTGAACATCAGCATTCTCATAAGCCATGGCATTATAGGTTATACTATAAATATAAAAATATATTCTATAGTATGCTTATGCATATCTTTTATCTTTTTCTATACAAGAAGCAACATGAATGATTAAGGAAAACTGTAATTACCAGGTATTTATTCAGCACAGTAAAATCCTAACATTTGTAAGCATGTGCTGGTATGGGCATAAATCAGAAAAGTCAGAAGATGAGCTAGAGGAGCTATACTGGTCACTAACATCTATTCTATCATCACGAACCATCGAAAATACCTTCACGTGAAAGATTTTTTTGGAAGGCAAGCTTTACCGGAACACCGTCCTTTTCCTTCAAACGGCCTGCACCCTTAACACACTTGCAACTACCAAGTTCAGAGAATATATTTGCAGCCTTTCTGTTGCACCTCAAAAATCTAATATCCAATGTCCACTGCAAAAACAAAATCATTCCTGCTCGCTGTTGCGGCACTACTGGTTGTCCACTACGTTGTATCCGCACAAACAACACTGGCCCGCGGCGATCTCTCCATCATCGGCTGGAACGCCGGTACCAACCCCGACGAAATTGCCTTTGTGGCCTGGGTGCCCCTTGCTCCCGGTACAAAAATCCGCTTTACCGATAACGGCTGGTTGAGCAACGCCTCCGCCACAGCAGCCAACAATGCCCGCAACTTCGAACAAATAGCTACCTGGACCAATACAACAGGCAACAACATCGCTGCCGGTACCGTCATTAAAATTTCCCTGGTATTTCCCTACACCGCATCCATCGGCACCACCGAGGTTTTCAGCAATGGCGGAGGCACCAATCCGTCCATGGCCCTCGTCAATACAGGCGACCAGATAACAGCCTACCAAAGTACAAATGCACTGGCCTCCGCCGATTATTCGCTAACCAATACAAGTCCGGCTACTTTCAACGGCACCGTTTTGTTCGCACTGGTTTGGCCCAACGGCTGGCTCACCAGTGGTACAGCCGGCTCCGGTACCTCTTACCTGCCGGCCGAACTGGTGGGCTATAGTTTTGGCTTTACCGGTGGCTCTGCTGTTGTACAGGGCGGCCACTACACCGGTCCCAAAACAGGAATGACCATCGCCGAGTTCAAAGCCCTGGTAAATGACATCACCAACTGGACTGTCGGCACCACCGTTTCACTGAACACAACAGCCTTCACACCCAATGCCACAGTTCCGGTTTCATTACTGTCTTTTACGGCCACTCAGCAGGGTAACGGCGTCCGTATCAACTGGCAAACGGCCATGGAAGAAAACAACGCTTTCTTTATCCTGGAGCGGAGTAGCGATGGAAGAACTTTTAGTGAAATCAAAAAGGTCGCCGGCCATGGCAATCATACAAGCATCAGCAGGTACGAAGTAATGGATCAAAACCCGGTTACGGGCACCACCTATTACCGCCTGAAGCAGTACGACTTCGATGGAAAGAGCAAAGACTTCGGTATCAGGGCTGTAAAATACAGGGCAGCGGTCTCCGGGATCAGCGTTTCGCCAAACCCTGTTCGGGCACGCAGTTTTTCCCTGGACATGGGAGCACCGGTTTCGGCACCGCTTCCCTACAGCATCATTGACCTGAAAGGCCAGGTCCTGCAAAGCGGGATGATAACGGGGCAAACCCAGCGCATTGAACTTGCCAACAGCATTACAAGGGGGCAATATATCCTGCAGGTTAACAACCGGCAAACAGTCAAACTGCAGGTGTTATAAGGAAGCCGGGAAGAAAAAGGGTGCCCTTTCCCTCTCAGGCCTGTTTTCGCTCACATGCGGAGGTGAGCGCCTGGATTTTAGTCCGGTCAGCAGCCCGCAGGTACTGTTGGGCAATCCGGTCTTCCGGCCGGGTATCAAAAGTGTAAAGCGTGAGTAAGAAGGTCCACTCCAGGGGCTTCATCAGGACGTAAACAGTATCGGCAACAAACTTGTGATCGAATACAGCATAGTACCGGTGCACAACCTTCCCCACTTTGTTGTACTGCCTTCTCACTTGTCTGTGTACAAAAGGCAGGTGGTCTTGCAGCAACTCTTCAAACGCGTTGGCCACCAGCAGTTGCCGGTTACAGAGGATCAGGTGTCCGTTCCGCTCACCATACCGTTCCGGCTTGACAATGCTTTTGTGCCCCTTGGCCGCAACCGAACACAAAAAATGGCCGCCACACTGCACATTCAAACACAGGTGGTCCAGTTGCGAAAAGCCATGTTTATAAGTATCGGTAAACGCACGTACCAGGGTGTCGGGCTTTTGTCCGAATACGGTCAATACCGCAGTTACAAGGAGTAAGATAGGCAGGGCTAGCATCGCCAATAGGGGAAACCGGGTCCAGGCATTGGTCTGTAGGATTCGGATACACCAGGCCCTAAAACGATTTCCTGGCGTTGCAAAATGCTGCGCTGCTTCCCGTACAAGCAGTTGTTGGTTCTTTTTCATCTGGAGCAGAAACAACAGGAGGATAGGAAGGTTACCCGGTAACCAAAGCAGCACTTCCGATAGGCCAACCTGAATGATGAGAAGAACATTCAAAACAACGCCCAACACCAGCGCTGCATTGGTGAGCAGCTCGATGACGGGCGATGCCGGCCGCTGGCGGAAAGACGAATAAAAATAGGCGGCAACGCATAGAATGATGGTAGTGTAAATACCCACGCGGTGCTCAGGCGAAAAAACAGCACTGCCGGAACAGCAGTCGTTCTTTTCACTAAGGTCAAACACGCTTAAAAAGATCCAGGGCGCAATTACCACCGTCCAGATCTCTGCAACCCGCATCAGAAGGGAATGATGGATAGGCCGGTCTGTTCCCAGGTGAATAAAAAACCGGGCAGCAACAAGGACAGGGAAGACAAGCAAAGGAATGATCAAAATTTCCATAAGCAGGTACAGGTTGTAACAGGCGCAAAAGATGGCCCAAAAATAGATTGCGTGCAAATAGGCTTGTAAGAGTCCACCTTTCAATTGCTTCTTGTTATCACTTTCGGCAAGGATGTGAAAGAAATGTCTCCGGCAGACAAGTGCAAGGGTAAAATTTCTTTCCTGTGAGCTGCTGATCGGCCCTTTGCCGAACATGAATCTGGATAACATCGACTGGATTATTGTAGGCGGGGAAAGCGGCCGCAAGCCAAGACCCATGAATGTCGATTGGGGCTCGATATCCAGCAGCAATGCCAAGCAGCAGGCGTAAAGCTTTTCTTTAAACAATGGGGTGGCACCAACAAAAAAAACAGGAAGGGAGTTGAATAGGCGGACCTATGATGAAATGCCGCTATTGAACACCTGGAGGGATAGAGGAATGCAAGAAAGCAGAGGTTGGCTTCGTGACAGCTGTAAACCTGCTGGTTTATACGGGCGGCTTCACGCAACTGCGGAATGCACGTAAACTGGCCTGCTACTGTGGCGTAACACCTTTTGAATATACTTCCGGCACCAGCATCCGGGGCAAGACCAAAGTGCACTTCATGGACAATAAAAAGCTGAAGTGCAACCTGCACATGGCCTCCCTCACTGCTGTAAAGCTGGACCCGGAACTAAAAGTTTATTACGCAAGAAAGTGGATGAAGGCAAAAATAAGATGAGTGTGCTCAATGCGGTTAAATGTAAGCTGTTGGCAGGAGTGGTAGCCGTCTTGAATAAAGGCGAAATATATGTGAACAAAGCAGCCTGATTTTTACTTGTTTTTGTCATAGAAATCAACGGCGTAAAATTGATTGGCACATTACAACAGTATTCAAATAGTTTTGAGAAACAATATGCCTCCGCGTTAATACTAATAAGCAATCAAATTGCTTTTCGGAAGTTGATAACGTTGCTCTTTTTCAATGGTTTGCATATATTTGTCGCTGTGCATATTTGCAGGCAGCTTACTTTCCCGCTCATATCACTGAATAAGCAACCAAAAACAACATCCTATGAAATACACACTTCGTTCTTTTCTTTTCTTATCCTACCTGTTTTTTTCATTCAACCTGTTTGCAATAGATTATGTCTTTACCGGAGAGGGTAATTGGAATAATGCCATGAACTGGAGTTCCAGGTTAATTCCCCCCGGCACCTTGCCAAATGGTAGCAGGATATTTATTATTGGAAATGCCATTATTGGTTCTGGCTGTACACAGGGTACTACATGCGCTGATCCGGGGAACTTTACATTCAACAGAGGATTTGTTTACATAGAGGAAGGCGCCTCCCTTACCCTGAATAATTACACAAATTTTACAAACAAAGGTATGATTCGGGTACTCGGTACTTTGATCAATAATACCAATTTTGAAGCGAATGATACCAGCATGTTGTTTATACATGGAACGTTTATAAATAAAAAAAACTACGGCAATCAACTCTTTGTCAACATTGAGAATGGCGGTGTATTTGAAAACCAACCGGGTGCCATATTTACGAACACCGGCTATGGGAGTACCCCCTTTCCGCAAACCGGAAAACTGACCATCCACCCTGGAGGTACGTTTAAAAATGGAGGCACAGCTATCTTGCGGGCCGGTATACTCTCAAACAGTGGAACACTTGTCAATGAGGGTACGTTGTCGGGCGTTGTAACGGTAGATGGAAGTTTAACCAATGTGGGCATCCTGGCACCTGGAAATTCACCAGGAGTTTATACAGTTAGTGGAGATTATACAGCCGCAACAACAGCTATCCATAATTTCGAAGTGGCAGGAACGTCCACTACCGAGTACGACCAGTTAAATGTGGGTGGCAATGTTTACCTGAATGGAACCTTGAATGTTTCTCTTATCGATGGTTTTGTCCCTTCGTCGGGTGATCTGGATTTGCCGATTATTACCGGCACCATCAACGGAACGTTTACAAATAGCAACCTTCCTTCCCAATACCAACTGATTTATAACACGAACAGTGTGGTGTTACGTGTATCGGCTACGCTGCCGGTGATCTTTTCACAGATAGATGTCAAAAAAGGAATCAGTGGAGCAGATGTTGGTTGGACTGTGCAGACTGAAGTGGGTGTATCGCATTATGAAGTAGAAAGGAGCCGTAACGGAAGAGATTTTACCTGGATTGCAAGCATCACAGCGGCTTCACGAGGCAACTACCACTTTACTGATCCATCAACTTCCGGATTAACCTACTACCGCATTAAAAGCGTTGACAAGGACGGCAAAAGCCAATACAGCGCAGTCGTTAAATTTAGCGTGGATAAACCAAGTGCGGAATTGAAAGTGTTTCCTTCTCCTGCAACTGGCACTGTCAACATTCAGCACGCATCGGCAGTGCAAGGCAACAGAATCGTTATCACGGCAATCAACGGAAGTATCGTACGGACGACTATTCCAGCCTTTGGAACGCAGAAAACCACGGTTGATATGACAAACCTTACAAGAGGCGTCTATGTTATTTACCTGTACGACAATGAAGCACAAATAAGTAGTCTGAAGTTTATAAAACAATAGAACAGCGATCAAATTGGTGCTATAAAACCGGGTGCCTCTAAGTTCTGAGACCCGCTTTTTTATTCCCATGTGATTTTCCGCACCCTGTTGTTAAGGAAGACAGTAACGTAAAATTCCCGTGTTTGTCCATTGCTATGTTATTTGGACTACGGAAAGTCGTTAAAAGGGCTGGACCATTGGCCTCACCAAGGGTACCGCCTGCAAACCAGACTACGCTACCCTCAGGTGTCATCCTGCGGATGCTGTTATTGTCTACGTCTGCTATGTAAATATTTCCTTTTTGTCCCTAACACAGCCGAAAAGAAAGGAAAACCGGGCAACCGTTCCGGTGCCATTTTCATTACCCGGAGAGGTTGTTCCAGCCACTGTCGAAACCATACCACCGTTAACCTTTCTTACCATGTGGGCCACATTGTCTGTCACGGAAAGGATGTCCTCTTTGCTCGATGATCTAGTGACCTAAATCTGCCGCACAGGAAGGGAGCATAACCAACCAGCGGCTTCAGTACTGGTTAAACTTGGATCGGGTAGATATTTCTGCCCTGCTAAAGCGGCTGTGCCAGGAATGATTCCTGGTGCCATCTGGGAAGGGAAGGTGGACCGTCTATACCTTACGCACAGATTACCTGGCAAATAAGGAAAGAAAAACCCTCAATGTGGGAGCAGGTGCAGCGCCTTCAAAGGCTGATCAAAGAGCAGTTGGCGCCAAAGGCAAAAACCTTGAAAGAAAAGCTGAAAACCTTGAAAGTATCATTAATCCGGGTGGTGGGAGAAAACGTAAAACGCCAGACGCTATTTTACAGTTTGTCCGGGATAAGTTTGAAACTGCCGAAGCAATCAGTGAGGCAGTAGGCAAAAGTGCCGCCTACCTGAAAAACGAGGTGCTGCCAAAAATGGTGGAGGATAGATTATTGGTGTTGAAATATCCTGAAACGCCAACCCACCGTTCACAAGCCTATAAAGCGGCTCCAAAAGAGCAAATGTAACAAGTCAGTCAAATCGGGAGATCTTTCCCCGGTGCTGTCTCACCGCTGGGAGCCTTGTGCAGATGCTGTTGTGTACGCATCAGCGTTCATTTGCCAGCACCCGGTAAGGGTACAACAACGTCCTGTACGATCCGGTGAGCTGCGCCAGCCAATGCACCCTACGGCTGCTCACTCCCGTAAAAGCGGAGCCACTTGGCCAGAGGGGATTGGGGAAAAACGCCAGCCACAATGCCCGCAATAGCGCTTTTTTTTCAAAACAATGGCTATTTTAGAATTACCAAACCTTGCTGCAATGAACCACCAGTCAGAGCTCCACAACTACGTTGTCCTGTTTCAGGCCAGGGTCACAGAACTCTCAATAGACTACCATTTTCTCGAGGCGCTCCTGCATGCACCTTTCAAAGGAAGCCAACTCACGGAAGAGGAGTTTTTAGAATTCTGTTTTTTTCGCCTCTGCCCGGGTGTCACAGCCGACGCTTACGAAGATATCAGGAGCACCCATCCCCAAACCATACGGCGGGCAGCAAACAGCCTGTCACCGGCAACGATAGCCGAACTTCGCCTCCTGGGGTATGACGGCCGGCGCCTGGTCACCCGCTGCAAAGCCAGGCTGCAAGAAGACCGTATCGTCCGGCGCCTCCACTTGGAGCTTTTCTACCGGCTCAGGGAGGACCTGCAAAAGCTAATGACCCGCTTCAACACAACCAATTTCGCAGATTTTTTGGAGAAGGGTATCGGCCCCCACGTGCATGATCTCATGAGCATGGGCAACCGGCTGAACGAAAGGAGTGAGGCAAGAAACAGGATAATAGATGCCTGAGTGGCTGGTCTCGCAGCATAAGCCTAAAGGCATGACTTGATTTCTATAGTAGAGGTAGCGTACTCCTCACGAGGGCTTCCAATTTCGTTCATTATCCGCACTATATTTACTGCACAATCAATCTCAATGGCGGCAACATCTTCTCTGGTCTTAAAGCCCAAGGCGAAAACTTGTAGAAGCAAAATCTGTAAAGCCTGCGGTTTATATGTAAATCAGGAACCGATCTATGATGAGCGCAGAGCAGCAGACGTTTTTTGGGTAGGCCTGTCGGCTGTCAAATTCAGCGATGATGAAGAAAAGCTCCCCCTGTCTCCGCTAACCCCCTCGGGTGCGCTGATTCACCGCATTGAGCAGGAATACAAGTCACATCTTACTTTCTATAAGACCAACCTGGTCAAATGTGTTCCGCTCAAAGAAGACCGCATACGTTATCCGATGGAACACGAGATGGAAAAATGCTTTCCGCATTTTGAAGAGGAGCTTGATCTGCTTCGCCTATCAACGGTTTTCTTATTAGGGAAACAGGTTGCCACTTTCGTGCTGAAAAAGCTGTCCGGCCGCAAACCGTCTTTGAATGAAGAATTTGAATATTCGGCATTCAACATTGATGGCATCAACTTTATACCAATTCATCACCCTTCTTTTATGCTTGTTTATAAGCGGAAAGAATTGGACAAGTATAGCAGGAACATACAACGGCTGTTCCCAACGGAATGGCATACTTCAATGAATGAACACCATACGGCGCTTTACTGTTAAGAGTTGTGAGCTGTTTATTTGATGCGACTTTAGAAGTAGCACATTTACGAAGAGATAAAAAGAGGCAACGGACCCAAACACGGTGAATCCCTGCCGGCATCGATCAGCAGCAGGGAAGACGCATTGCGAGTTACAGAAATGCCGCTGACTCTATTGTTTTTAAAATTTCACTGCTACCGGCGATGGTGACGCCAACAATAGAATACGTGTCCTGATCATCTTTAAAAATGAAGAGGGTGTAGCTCTCATCTTTCGATAAGAAATCATTTGCAGGCTTTCCTATAAATAGTTGACTATTGTTGGCAAGGTCTATTTCAAATTTGTGCACAAAATAGAGTTCCTTAACGCCCTTGCCAGTTCTAAATACCTCGCTTGCAGCGATCAAGAGAAGCACGTCGCTGTCTAGTTTGATGAAGCGACTCTTCTTAATTAGTTTTTTTATCTTTTTGAAGATGTTCTTCCATCCATTAAGTCCCTTATCTATTTTATCTCCTTCTGTAATCACCTTGTAACTACCTGCAGCAATGGAAAGGAGCACCCAGATCCAATCGGCTCCTCTTCCATAATTCACTGCCTTTATGTCGAAAGAAATGTCCTCTCCCTGGAAATCAGTAAAGAGTTTATCGCGATAGGCTGCAGGAATGCCCTCCAGCCCTACATTGGATAGTTGCTCTCCATATTGTTTGGGAATCATCGACAATTTCATCTCGCTCAAATTACGAAAAGGAGAGGAGGAGTTCTTTAATCAGGATGCTGAAAAAACAAATGCTGTATGAGCTTGTAAAACGAAAGCATGTAAAAACATGCCTATTGTAACACCTGCAGATGTGAAGGGATGCATAAGATAACATTAAGGCAATTGCCATAGATTTGACCCATGCAGGAATACCGTGATCTGGTTATCTGGTTGCTGCGCCAGCCAAAAGAATGCGAGTGGGTAGAGTTTAAAAAGAACTACCATTCCGCCGAAGAAATCGGTGAGCGCATTTCTGCCCTGGCCAACGGAGCCTGCCTGCAACGGCAGCCTTTTGGCTATCTGGTGTTCGGTATCGAAGATGATCTTGTGGTTGCAGGAACAACCTTCAACCCATCACACCAAAAGAAAGGAAATGAATTGATAGAACATTGGATCATCCAACGGCTGTCACCAAGGATCGATTTCAGGGTCATTCCAACAACCATTGACGACAAACCCGTTGTGATTTTCGAGATTCCTGCAGCCAAGAACCAGCCGGTCAGTTTTATCCACGAGCCCTATATCAGGGTGGCAAGCATCACAAGAAAGCTTCGCGAGTTTCCTGAGAAAGAACGAAAAATCTGGACCAGCCAACCCGACGGATCCTTTGCAAAAGAACCGGCACTGCAATACATTTCAGCAACGGAGGTAGTGGAGTTGTTGGATACCCAACTACTTTTCGAGCTTTTGGAAATTCCCTATCCAACAACAAGAGCCGGCGTTATTGAAAAGCTGCTCTCCGAAAAGCTGATAACCGAAGGGCGGGGTGTCTACTCCATTACCAACCTGGGTGCTATTCTTTTCGCCCGGAAAATTAGCAATTTTCCTACCGTAGCCCGCAAGGCGCCCCGGGTAGTGGTTTACGAGGGTAAAAACAAATTGAAGACCATCCGGGATGTTCCCGGGGTAAAAGGGTATGCCGTTGCCTTTGAAGGCATAGTCAGCTTTATCAATGGCCAGCTTCCGGCCAATGAAGAGATCACAAAGATTATTCGCGAAACAGTAACCATGTATCCCCAGGAGGCTGTGCGGGAACTGGTTGCCAATGCCCTCATTCACCAGGATTTTTCTGAATCCGGCACGGGCCCGATGATCGAAATTTTCAGCGACCGGATCGAGATCACCAACCCGGGACTGCCGCTGATCACGCCCTTGCGTTTCATTGACGAATACCAATCGCGAAACGAAACATTGGCCTCACTTATGCGCCGCCTGGGCATTTGCGAGGAAAAAGGCAGCGGCATCGACAGGGTAGTGGCGCTTTCCGAACTGTACCAACTGCCGGCACCCGATTTCAGGGTTTTGGAGAAGCACACAAAGGTCATCATGTTTGCCTATAAGAAGCTGGCCGATATGGATCGTCAGGATAAGATCCGGGCCTGTTACCAGCATTGCTGCCTCCGTTATGTTTCCAACGATCATATGACCAACCAAACCCTTCGGGAACGTTTTAAAATTCAGGACCAGAACGCCGCTATTGCCTCCCGCATAATTGGCGATACCATAGAGGCTAATCTGATCAAGCTCGAAGACCCGGAAAACAAGTCCAGGAAGTACACCCGGTATATTCCGGTATGGGCATAACTTATTTGATTGGATAGCTACAAATAGCGTCTCTATACTCATAACTGATTGATAATCAGTATCATCTTATTTGATGGCCATTTGACTGTACTGTTAATAGAGTGTGAATAACTGATAATTGTAAGAGGAAGTGCTCACAAATGAAACGTCGTCGTTGGCTCGTGAGGATCAAGCGGGCATAACCACTGTGGTTCGGGTTAGCCTGTGCTGATGCTAGCATATGCTCCTAACTTTCAGTTTTTGGTGGACCTTCAAGCCAAGAATTCACCTCAATACCAACGACGGCCTAAAAACTGAGCGTATATTAATCCGATGAATGATAATTGTGACTTGTTCATTCTTTTTTTACAGCATTCATCGAATTCAGGCGGTTTTAATAATTTAGAGAATTATAGCATGATTTAAATACACCCTTACACCCTATGACCTACCACCAACCCGACACTCGCTGGCACCACTTCTCCATCAACGATTTTGATGCCTATGTAACCGCTTTAGTGGTCAAAGGTCGCTTTCATCCCTGTGTACCCGAAGATGTTACCGAAGCCTACAATATAGCCGAACACATGATGGCGCATGCCTGGTATCACTATCCCCTTTACCACGAAGCGCTTTCCAAGGTTTTACGCATTATCGAGATGGCAGTAAAACTCCGCTGCCGGCAATTGCAGATAGCACTTTCAAGAAAAGTGACGAAGAAGGGTCGCGAGACAGAAGAAAAGCGTCCCTTAAAACAGCTGATGGATGATCTTGTAAAAGCCGAACCGGAAAAGGCCTTGGCCTCCCAATTTGAAGTAGCCCGAAGCCTCCGCAATTTACTCATGCACCCGGATAGCCACACCTATTCCGGGGCCATGTCAATAAGGTTCATCATGCAGTCGGTAACCCTGCTCAACACCTTATTCCTGCCACCAGCGCTAGTTGCAGGTCTTCAGCAGCATCTGGATACGGTGAAGAAGCAAATCGAATGCTTTCACATCCGTCAGTTGGTGCTGGATGAGGGCAATGGGCGGGTTTTACTGGAGGATGTATCAATAGAAGCAGCCATCTGCATCGGCAATCAATGGCAATACCTGCTCGCTTGCCATCCGCTGATCAACAATGCAGCGGAAAACCTGCAAAAGGGTAGTTATCCAAAACCGATATGTTATTTTGTTGCTGACCTTTCTGTTACAGAAGATAAAATCGAAGCGCAAATCTTGGACGCAAATCAGTCTCTTTCTATTGTTCATACAGATCATCCCACAAATATTGATACGTACAATAGCTGGCTGCAAGCAAAGGAAGTACTTCCCGAAAACGACCGCCTGTTGCTGAAGCATTATACAAGCCATGAGGTAGGCGAATGTGAAAATGAATTCTGGTATACAAAGTTGTACAAGGTGACTGCAAATGTGGTGGAGTAATAAGCTTTTTTCTGAAATTTATTAACGGAGATTTATGGCTACAGGAATGACACTTTCCCTAGTGGTTAAACACAAATGAAAAAATAAAATCAATATCAGCAATCTCGTTTAATGGTACCATCTTATTGTAAATAGCGTCTTCGCTATGAAGAAGATAGTGGGCATATTGTTCGAGGGTAATCTCATAATGGTTGATAACTGGAAAGGCAAGGGTGTGCGTTACAAAATAATAGCTGTAAAACCCATACCGCTTCATAACCTCATCTGAGTGTTCTGTGAACCGGATAACAGGATCGTTTAAATCTTCATTGGATAGGAAAACAACAGGAATATGCGGGCGGCAGTAAAACACCGGGTAATCACCAATGCCATAACGGGCGAACTCCCGGATAAAGTTGAACTTCGAATCAAAGGCATCACCAACACTTTCGCTCCGTTCTTCCAGAAAGATCTTATAGATGCCCCGTTTGAATTGTTTGGTAAACATCTTCTGAAACTCACTGATTAACCTGTATTTAAACTTAGGCTTGATAACCTGCTTTGTAAGATTATAGTCAAAATACTCAGATTTAAAACGCGGTAATTTTCCGTTCTTATTTAGTTGACTTTGGAGGTATAGCCGTGAAATATTAAGAGGCTCCTTTAATGCAATTTCAACGGATGGCATATTGGGTTGCTTCGATCCGAAGTACGCGTTGCAGGCATCACAAACATTGGTGCAGATCCTTTTTCCTTCAAGCGATTGCGGAAAGATATGTGCAAGCCGGGCAAAGCTTACGTTTCCCTCTTTTTTCAGGCACCAGATACAAACTTTTTGCATATGGAAATAGTCTTCTTTGTTTTGCTGTTAGCTGAAATGATTGCCTTAATCTACTAAGATGGTTCAAAACTTACAATTCACATCTTCTATTCCCGAAAGAGGAATTGATACATTCGAAGGGTACTATTCAATAAGCAACGGCAAGGTACATGTCTTTATCCCTTCCCGTTTAGGGGTACGGTATAGCATCTCTCTTTTGAGCTGCATTGAACAAAATCGAAAAATCCACTGCCGGTTTCACAACTGCCGGTTAATCAGCGTTGGAGCAGATTTTGATGAATACATCGCGGAAGCGGCTTTTATTGGTGAGGCGCCAAAAAATGAAGAGGAAGGTTTCAAGGCTGTTCGTTTTTTAGTTCCGAAAGACATACTGCCTTTTTTTCAACCGCCCTGGGAAATGACAAAATCCGCTTCGGAATTAGGTTCCACCATGCTGCGTTTCCGGCCACAGGAGGAGCGGTATAAAACTATCCTTGTCGACGACAATACCGCCTTTACCTGCAAGCTTGGGTATACACAGTCCTATTCAAACATCCGGTACAACCTCAAATCTTCTGTTCTTTTCGAACTTGAGTATAAGGTTCTGGCTGACCGTTCTGCCATATTTCAGCAAATCGAAGCGGTGGCCGATTTTTACTCCTTGTTTTGCCACCGCCCACTTGGCATCGAACGAATTCAATTCGTATCAAAAGAGGAATTTTTAATTGGTTACTATGGCGATCGGCTGTCGTTGAAAGAAGGAGAGGAGTACTTCGGGAATAACCTGGTGGAAGAAACGCAGGTACCGGACTATCTCCATCACCTTCCCGGCTGGATCATGCAATACCCGAAAAACAAAATTGTGCTGCATCTGCTGCGCGATGCGTCAAAGCTTTCAGACGAGCAGCTCAGGTTTATTTGCTACACGCGATGTCTGGAGGTATTTCACAAAGAGAACTTTATGTCTGCTTCAAAACCAGGGTCCTCTTATTTCGAAGAGCTGCATGCTTTTGTAATCCGGGAAGGGATCAGCGATAAAACAATTGACGAATTCAAAACGGGTAAAATTACCCTTCTCCATCGCCTGCTGGATTTAATCCGGAGTGTGTTTGAACTTATTAAAGATGACCGGCTTTTGTTTGGAACGTTTACTATGCTGAACAGGGCGGAGGAGATAGTGGCAAAAAGAAATTATCTGACGCATTTTTCTGAATCTAAAAAAAGGCATGCGAAAGATCTCGAACAGTTGGGTTATTTAAATTTTCAGCTTGCCTTATTCATAAGAATACTCCTGTTAAATCAGTTCTCTTTTAATAAGAAGTTTATCAGAAGCATTATAGGAGCTGAAAAAAGGCGCATGTTTTAACAGTGAGATAATTTATGCAACACAGCCCGCATATACAAATGACCATCTGTGGTGGAACAACTTCCTGGAACATTTTCCAAAAAAAACGGGAAAGCCATTAATACAGCCAAAAAACGGAAGGGTATTATGAAAAGATTAGCCCGGCGTGAGACTTTCGGTAACAAATTATTAAATTTGTTGTGTACGAAAAACGGAAGCGGAATAGCTACTATGGAGTAGGCAATCCAACACCGGAAATCTCACGATGGGCCAGTTCCCAACTTTTGTTTTAACGGTCAAAGTGCGCAATACTTTGGCCGTTTTTTCTATTACAAATTTATTAATAATTAGTAAGAAATTGGCAACTCTGCACTCCCAAGTGCAAAGTTTTTCAGCAAATGCGTGATTGTAAAGCAAAGGGTTATACGGTTTAACCGTTAGACTTAGTAAATTTGCTACATGGAAAATAGAGGTGGAGGAAATGAACAACCTGTTCTTCCGGTTCTGCTGAACTACGGCGGCGCCAAAAAGTTCATTGCCGAAATGAATACTGATGAATTGGCAGAAGCTCGTCAATCCATTATGCGCCGTGCAAAGGAAAAAGCCTTTTCCAAAGGCCTGCCTATTTATTATCGTCAGCAAGGGCAACTGGTTGCAGAATATCCCAATGGCCGCATTGTCCCTGTTACTAAAAAATAATGGAGCCCCTGTTCTATATGTCCTTGCAAGGCCAAATGGTATAGGCATAACCACTTCAGCCTACGATATCATCCCAGGGCATACCCCCATCATCAACTCCGATGAAATAGCCAAGCAAATCCATACGGCCGAAATCACGAAGGTCAGCACCCAGGAATACAGCAACCACGAAGCGCAGAAACTGGTAAATGAGCAGCTGGAAAGCAGAGCTACATTTGCCATAGAAACCAATCTTTCAGATGTGGAAACATGGAAGTTTCTGCTTGGTGTTCAAAAATCAGGTTACCATCTTTACTTGGTTTATCTCTCTACCGATGAACTTCAATTACTCAATAATCGTATAGAAGAGCGACGCCTGAGATGAGAACATTATGTACATCCCGATATTGTGTAAGAACGTTACTTTACAAGACTGCGTCTCCTGCAGCACTACATCAAATATCCCAATGTTGTACAACTAATCGACAATGCTGAGACGCTAACCCCAGTGGCCATAAAAGGAGAGGCATTTGGAGATAGAAACTGCTAATCTATCCATTTGGTTTACTACCTATTTAGCATCTCCATTTGCACCACAGAAAAATATCCATCACCATAGTTAATTTATAACTGAAAATATGCGCTGAATAAGACAGCTTTAGCGCTGTACAAGTAAGCGAATTTTTTATGATTAATAATCGTTTTATTCGATGCATTATATTGTTTGCAAAACTCAAAATTGTTTCACATTATTATTGTCAATGGATAAACTAATAAGGGATTTAATGCCGGCATTAGACCTGATGAATAAACTACAAAAAACGCAGCGGGCACATCTTATCCATAGGGGTGCACTGAATGGCACGACAGCACTTCTAAAGAAGAATGCATATAAAGGTTTTAATTTCGAAATAAGTAACCTTGCAACCACGAAAATTGATGTGGGTGATAAGATTCGGTTCAAAGCTAGAATAGCAACGCAAGAGATTAAAATTACTAGCGCTTATTGTAAATCTATCAAGGTCGAAAATAAAAACAGTTACTCTCAATTGCATATCATCGATGTCCAATCATTTGAAAAAAATATTGATTGCCAACGGAAGTATTATGGAAGAAATATTATTTCTATTAAAGACAGCCTTCCGTTTAATTATGTAGTTGAAGCCAAAAGCTATTCCCATGTAAGAGGCTCACAAAGGGGGCTGATTCAGGTATCCTTACTGCATCCGAATGATTACACAGTTTATTGTTATTCGCAAGAAGATAAGCATTACCTCGTTATTGACGGAGAACTAAAGAAATGTCCAAAGGAATTCCGGGAAGATTGTTGGTCAATTTTAGTCTCTTTGGGTTATTTACAGGGATATCTCCCGCAAGACGAAGAGTATACATTTTTTTATAGTTCACGAATTCATTCTGCCTTTACCGGCTTTGCTTACCACACGTTACGTAACACGCTTTCTTCCCTTTACATGCCAGTTTATTCGAATCCATATGCATGGAAAGCGATAACTAGAAAACAGGCTGACAAGTACTATAAGCAGCTTCGTAACATTTCACAGCCGGAGTTCAGTAATCTTTGTAGATGGGTTCATTCCGAAATTGATATCAAAGCGATTCTATTGCTGATTTTGGAAGCTACAAAAACATCATTGTTGACCATGCCAGCCGGTCTCTCAGTGGCGCTCGAGGGCCTTACCGAGTACTTTTATGATAAGAATAAGCAGGCATTTCAACCGGTTGTGAACAAAAAAACCTGCCAGGAAATTGTCAAGAAATTAAAAGAGGTAATAGCTGAATATCAGTTTCACCCTGATGTACAGAACTTCAGCACCTTGCAGGTAAAAATTGATTCATTAAACGCTCCGACTAATGCGGAAAAACTAAAAGCGCCTTTTAGGCTTTTGGAAATTTCGCTATCCAAGATTGACGAAGAGACAATTGACTATCGTAACGACTTTTTGCATGGCAACATCAATCTCAAGCCTCGCAAGGGGAAAAAGTCTTACAATCTAAGTTCCTTTGAAATAGGACTTCGGCTACTGACTCTTTTAAATGCAGTCATCCTAAAAAAAATTGGATACAATGGTTTTATTCTTAATCATGTAAAGTTGCAAGAAGGTACCATCACAAATGATGTGACAGAACAATTTTATAGAAGTCTGGGGGCTAAAGATTAAAATTCTCGAGTTAAACTAAGTAGTAGAGAAGAAAATATGATAGGCCAGCAATAAACTGTAAAAACAGTTGTGTAGTTATATGATTTCACCATTTCTCAGATTATGCAATAAAATAATGCTGGCTAAGAAAGCCACCCCTAGCTTGAATACTGAGGGATGGCTTCATGATCAAATGATACGATTACTTACCACCATTTTTCAAATCCTTTGGTCTAAGGTTAAGCTTTAGCTTTCTGGCCGGTGCAGGGTTGCCAGTGGCTGATGTGGCAACTGTTGCTACTTTTAGGATTTCTACTTTCTCGGCACTGGCGTCATTCCATATGGGAGCATCAGAGCCCCAGTAAAACCTGTGAACGGGTTTGCCGGTTGTTAATGTGCCTAAAACATAATTGCCCTTTCCAGTTCTTAGCGAAACAAATTCGCCTTTTTTTACTTGCGTCATTGGAAACCTAAAAAAATGTCTGAACAAGTTTGACTCTGTTCCGTTTGCATCAAAAGTCTTATCAACAACCGCGTAGTCATGAAGGTTGATGGTTTCGGTGGCTTCCAAAAGGAGATATTCCTTCGACGCATCACCATCTTTTTCTAATTTGTTTATTCGTAAACTCATTTTTGTAATTTTTCTTTTGCCAGAAATGGCCTTTTATTAATCCTTGCCTTGGTACACCACCTCTCGTTGCCGCTTGGATCGCTCCGGGATATGACAAAAAATGAGTTGGAAAAAGATTTGGCTGCAATTTTTCGATCCTTATCTTCGTCCCGCCTTAGTAAACACTTCCTGCCGTTGAGGGTGAACAGCCCCCGAAGAATGTACAATCCGGTACATGAATATCTTCTTGTTATGCATGGTTCATTCGCTTAGTTTAATATATGCGCTGCTCAAAAAATCGGCCGGTTCATTTTGGCGAATAATTCTCTGCTAAAAAGGCGTGCAACAGTCATTATTAGCCGCAACTATACACACGGAGGGTATAATGCGGCAATCGTTTTGGCAGGCCGGTTTTTTTGTAAGCTGTTTTTTTGTCCTGCTTTCGGTGCCCCAAGTCTGTACGTTTACCGAATAGTGTCGCACAAACATGCCGTTACATAGGCTAGAAGGGATAGGTGAGCATCCAGGATGTCGCCGTTTGAAAATATTATATATCTTCCATCTTTAAACAATCAACCAAACCAACTGAACCTCCTTGCCATTGAAGATTACCGATCCCCAATATTTTCTTCCGGTTATCGAAGCGCTGGAAGCCAACAATATCCTGAGTAGCGGCCGCACACGCCCCATGGTCATTCGCGGCGTTTGTCAAACAACAGGGGTCAGGTCCGAGTACGTGCTTAAGCTAAAGGGCTCGCCGGAAATGTTTCCCTCTTCCAATTTGAACGAGCTGCTATCTTCCTACATCGCACGTGAGCTTGACTTCCCGGTACCCGAGCCTGTCGTCATCAATGTCTCGCAGGCGTTTGTAGAAACCATGCGGCACCGGCACGATAATTTTAGCTTGGCAGAGAAGAGCCTCGGCTTCAACTTCGGCAGCGCACTCCATACCCATTACCAGGAGATCGTGCCCGGCCAGCCGATCAGCCAGGAGTTGAAGCAGTCGCTTTACGAGCTCTTTGCATTGGATGTGTTCCTCGGAAACACCGACCGTCGAAGGGATAAGCCCAATTTTCTTTCAAATGGGAAAGATTTGCTAATTTATGACCACGAATTGGCCTTCAGCTTTACCAAGCTACTGTCCTTTGCGCGGAACCCGGCCCCTTGGACTATCTTGGAGGCAGATATGGAATGGCTGGCAAACAATTTCTGTTTCCAGCACCTGAAAGGAACCAGTTTTGATTTTACTAATTTTGCGGCCCGTTTGGAAAGGATCAACGACGCATTCTGGACCCGGGCAGAAGGGCTCATCCCGGCCGATTGGCTAACAGATGAATTTGGAGTGATCCGCACCTGCCTTACCGGCATTGTGCAGCACAAGAACGAATTTGCATCAGAACTTAACAGGGTTTTACAATGACAAACTATCAATACCAGGTACTTCGCTACATGCCCGACCAGTTTACCGGGGAGTTTGCCAACGTCGGTATTGTGCTTTTTGCACCTCAGCAAGGCTTCCTCGCCTGCAGGGTGGTCAGCCGCTATGCCCGCCTGTCTGAATTTTTTGGTGAGGTCAATGGTGGGTTCCTGCTCGCAGGCCTCCGTCGTTTTGAGGCTGCGGTAAAGGTCTGGTCAAAAGACCTATTCGGCCATTCGTTGGGCAGTACTTCAGTAACCTCCGCAAAAGGCCGCAGTATAACTTCGCTGCAAGAGATTACCACTTCCATTCTTCCTAAAGACGATAGTGCCTTGCAGCTGACGGAGGTTTTTTATGGCATTGATCTCGATGTTGAGATTACGCTGAATGACCTCTTCGAAAGGATCATTGAGAAATATAATCAAGACGGGTACACACCCCGCCAAACCGACCAGCAGGCATGGCGCAATGTATACAAAGATCATTTCGACAAATACGGCATCAGCAAAAACCTAAAAAAGCACGTGGTACCTACAAGCAAAGACGCTATCGAGTTCGAAAAGTCCTGGAAGAATGGAGTGTGGAACTGCTACCAGCCACTTGCTTTTGATCTGAAATCAGAAGATGCCATCAAGAGCAAAGTGTACAAATGGTCAGGCATCATCCGCGAGCTCGAAACGGCAAAGGAAAATGTCCACGTATATTTTCTCACCACCTCACCAAAAGAGCATTCAGAGCTTAAATCTTTTATTCGGGAAACGTTGACAGTAAAAGACGGAAAGCTGATTGTGGATATTGTCGAAGAAAAAGAAGCAGATCGTTTTGCAGCCAAAGTGCGCAGGGATATGGAGGCGTCTAACATATTGGATGAGTAATGATCGCTTTACTAATAGCTTCTTTAATTGAACTTGGAAAGACCTTTTCAGATAAAACGTTACCAATTCTGAATAGTGACTTCTACGTTCTGCCAGCGCCCATAAGCGTTATCAGAAGGGATGTGAGGCAATAAATTAAAAACAGTATAAGTTCTAAACTCTTTGAGTTCCATACACCATACTACAAAAATGTAATTAGGTGCTGATTCTAAAGCTTTGTCCCACTCATTCCGTGTAATAAAAACTCTTGGCTGCGCTTTACTTGCAAATGATTTTACTTCAATTAATACAACATTTGGTAATGAATTAGCAGATTCTCTGAATGAAAGTATGTCATAACCATAATGATCACCATCCAACGCTACCCAAATAGGCTTTTTGCCAAATTGTGATACGGTTTTCAATTCGTTCTGCATAGTCCATAATTCAGCTTCTCGGCCTTGTGCAACATTTGCATCTGTTTGTATTTTTCGAGACATTGTCCTAAACCCATCCCACCATTTTATAGTCTCTATTGAAGGTACCTCGTCCAACAATGAAGCATTTCTAAAGACCTGTAGTTCATCTTCAGATAAAGTTCCAACGAGAGGTTCCCTGCCCTTGGCTGCTAGTTTAGTTAAAAGCGAGGTGCTAAAAACAAATTCTGTGCACGCTAATCTACAGAGGACCTTTATATCAGTGGTAACTCCGTTTTTTAAAAGCATGGGCACCCAATTTTTTCCGTTTGACCAATCTAAATGCGACCAAGCAGGATCATGTCTTTCCCTGTGTTTTTTTGTTAAGGAGAAACCATCGTTAGAAATATTTCCTAGAATTAGAAGCTGAGCAGCTGTCAAGCTGCTCATATTTAAAGGCGGTAATCCCTCAATCATGATTAAAGTCCATCATTTGGATTATAAGGAATTCGTCCTTCCAACTCATCAATTAAATCAACTACATCATCAATATCCATGTTATAGTCTATAGGCTCATCAGCATTTTCTTCATCAAGAGCAATCAAATGAAGATCTGGATCATCAAGGAGTTGCTGAAGAGAACGAATTTTACGAGCTAGTCTCCGGCTAACACTATAATCTATGGATCCTAAACCAGAAGGAGGGGCTGATTGGAGTATTGTAATATTTGTTATCGTCTCCGGCAATAGGCCTAATCTATGAATACGGTCTATACTTTGCAAGTAATGTGTTGAAACATAACTGCGGTCCAAATAAACAGCATCATGACATATTTCATGGAGGCTTATGCCTTCACCTGCAGCTGCTGGATTTGCAATAAGAACCATACAGGCATCGTCAATATGGAATCGCCTCAATCTACCTTCTCGGGAACTTGGGTCATTTGCATCACCACTTTTTATTTCGCCATAAATCGACACTGGATTTAAATCTGCCAGCAGAAGCTCCATGTCGGTAATGTTTTTTGTAAAGATGGTCCATACCACCGTCTTTCTATTTTGATTGGCATTTTCTCTAACTAACCTTATTGCCTCTTGCATTTTGGAGGAAACAGATTCTTCTATAACTGCACTAATAAGTGGATAATCTTGGAAAAAAACATCTTCTGAGAGCCCTCTTACTGCAAGTAATGGATTAGAACACAATTGAAGAAGCCTCATTATCGACTTACGAGCCCTTAAAATATCAATTCCATTCCCATCTCGGAAAGAACTTAGTTGTCTCAATACTTCACTTTTCACAACGCCATAAAGGGCTGCTTGTGCCCGCGTCATAGGAACTTGTAGAAAATGCCTTCTCGCCGGCGGTAAGTCAAGTTCAATTTTTGTTGTCCTTGTGTATAGCCCAGAAATTACAACATTAGGAGCTTCGCCACGTTGAATTCTCTGCCCTAAGGAGGAACCGGGCCAAAGGAAATCTAGTTGCGATTGCAGATCTGATGGGCTTTGAGGCATTGGGGTTCCGCTAAGAATATCCTTTCGCGTAGGGAGATTCGCAATTGAAAGAAGTGCGGCACCTCTTAGTGATAATTCGCCCGCCTTCATCCTGTGAGATTCATCTAGCACTACATGAACTGATCTTGTTGAAATGGCGTATGCAAATGTGTCTCTTTTAGTAACGAACTGTTCATAATTTGTAAAAAAGAACCGGTTTTCAGTAGAGAGTAGTTGAATTATTTCATAATCTTCTAGCCCACTCAAGTTTTTAAAGCTATTTGAATGGTACGGCCAACCTTCATTTACATCAATGCACTGATTAATAATTTCTGTCCAAGCGGTAAAAGCTGACTTAGGACAGATTACTAAAAGTTTATCATTTTGATTTGTGGTTAGAAGATGAACTGCCAGTGTCACGGTTGTTTTGCCAGCGCCTGGTACAGAAAAGTTAGCACCATTTGGTAAGCTAATTAATCTTAGTACATCTCTGATCTGAAAAGGTTTCAATTGTCTCTTCACAAAACCTAATTGCCTCAACCTATTTTCGACTTCTTCTGCAGTTATGGTTTGCACTGCCCCTTCTCTAGCAGCTCTTGTTGTTCTTAGTTCTTCCATAAACCGCTGCACTGATGTGCGGGAGGAGTCATCTGTTACAAATCGAAAATTTAATTGTCTTTGTAAAGGCAAGAACTCTCTTAGAAGCGATAACATTTGATACCATGGAAGCCTAATTTGATGCGCAAATACAGTCGAATTAGGCTCAATATTTATTGAAGCAGAAACCAATCTATTCCAGGCACTTGAAATATCTATGTCAGGCTTAGTGAGGAGGCCTATATTTTCATGTTGATCATAGCTTAAAACAAACTCATCCATCAAATGGCCATTTAGTCTAAGGTTGCAATCTGTCTAATTGAGAGCGAAGGAAATTTACTCTTTGTTCTATCCCTTCAAGCTGCCTGCGTATGGCATCGTATGTAGATCTATCAGCAGTTCCTAAATCCACTTCTAGAAGTGTTGTGTGAGCAGATTGTATTGACCTTTTTGCCGCGTCACCGTTTTGCTGTACTTTTTTTGTTTCAACTACAACCTTACAGATATTAACAATATCCTGTTGCAGTTGCGGATTATTACGACTTGTATCTAAAAATGAAACTAAGGCTTGATCGGAATTATTTCTATCAAATTCATCAAATTCTAATTCTAAGGCTTCAGAAGGGGAGGTTTCAACAGTCGCTGTATTTGCTATTTCAGTTGGATATACTTCATGAATTTTTGAAACAACTTCTTGGGCAAGGTTGCCTGTAACATCCCGAAGTTCATAAACCCTGCCGTCGCTTCCTCTTTGATCAAGCAGTATCCAGCCTATTCTTCTTGCTATTTCCTGTTGAATGCCATCTTTAGCTTTTATCCTTTTTGTTATTTGTGTTACAATTTCTTCGGCTTCATCTAAGTGTCCATAGTTACCTTCTTCCCCTTTCCAGTCTCTTAGGTATAAGTCTATTTCATTTAACACCAGAAGCTTATTTTTAACTTTAGCAGGATCCAATCTCATCCAGTTTGCTATTGTTTCAAAACTTTTCTCTCGTTGGCGCAAGTCTTTTATTGCAATGCATTCATCTATCCAGTCATAAGGCATCCTTGTTTCGGGTGTCATTTGCAATCTTACTTCTATTTCCTTTAGATCGTCTTCTGTAGCTTCTGCAGGGAGCACCATGCAATCGACATGCGAAAAATGCGGATGCGTTTCAAGTAATTCTCGCATGGCAGCCAGTCTTCGATTTCCATTTACTACAACGCCGTTTGATGTAATCAAAAGTGGTACTCTTTGGCCTTCTGATTTTAATATTCCTATTATCGACGCAATCGATTCTTTTTCTCCTTGGGCCAATTCCCACAAAAAAGCATGTTGAATTCGCTGAACGGATTCGTTTTCCTCACCAAGTGCAAAGAAATCAGTTCTTGTTTCTTTTTCTTTAATCCATCGCATTTGATAAAGGCTCGTGCGATAATTAGCCACTCGATAGACAGGCACACCTATTGGAATCCGCACAATTGGAAGGTCTTCTGGTGTATTTCTATACTCATAAAATCTCTGTTTTCTGCTAGAGTTATTTTTTTCATGGGTGATAGTCGCTTCTCGTTCTGAGAGAGGTGTGACATGGATCAGATATTTTGTGCTCATTCAAAACTGATTAATAATAAAGGAACTGAGATAACACGATTAAATAAGGAAAGCTCATTCATCACACGATTGAAATAGGCAATGTTGCTCCCTATTCGTTGAGCCGCAAGCTGAGAAGGAACCGCAAGTGCTCCAGCTTCGATTTTCTCAGCTGTATAAAGGAACTGTAGTTTTAATAGATCGTAAAAGGCGCGGCTAATGTTACCCGTTTGCACTTGGAAAGCCAAATCATCCTTCATAGAAAAAACGGTCAAATCAAAGGTATTATCTAAACGAATTTCACCGCTCCAGCCTTGATCTTCAAACTGAGTTCTAATATGCGACCTAATCAAAGTAGTCGATCCTTTGCCAATGCTAATAGAAGGTGCAACAAAAACATCAGTTAGCCATTCAAAAAGTTCTCTCTTTAGCCATTCAGCTTCGCCATTATGGTGGCTATATGCTTCAACGTATCTCATTTGCAGTAGTATTTGAAGGAGGTTCGTACACAGGTTTATTCATCGGGCGTGTTCGTAAGGTTCCGCTAAATAAATCTTCAATTCTCTGTTGAGCAATTGAAATGTATTTTTCCATAATATCGCATCCGTAGGCATTGCGATTATTTTTTAAAGCAGCAATTGCCGATGATCCTACTCCTAAATAAGGATCAAGAACATTTTGCCCTTCATCAGTTAATGCGAGAACTAACCTCTCTATTAATCCGACTGGAAACTGACAAGGGTGTTCGGTTTTTTCGACATGGTTATTTTTCACATTTGGAATATCCCAAACATCTGAAGGATTCTTCCCTAATGGATTGCCACTAATTTCACCTTTCTTCGGTCCTTTGAAATGTTTCTTTTCTGGATATTTTGATGGAACTCTTACTGGATCAAGGTTAAAAGTGTATTCGTCTGTTTTTGTAAACCAAAGTATCGTTTCATGTCTGCCACTAAAACGTTTTTGTGTATGTAATCCATGGCCGAAAGTCCAAACGATCCTGTTCCGTAATTTCAATCCATGATCTTTGAATTTTTGATAAAGAAGAATATCTAAAGGAAATATTTCTCCATCATCAACATGGTTTCCTACCTGCCAACAGATTGATCCATTGGGATGTAATAGCCTTACTGCTTCGGCAATAGTAGCAACCTGTTCTTCTACATAACACTCTTGAGACCTTTTCTTTTCATATTCTTTCCCGATATTATATGGCGGAGATGTAACAATCAAATGCACTGATTCATCTCTCAGACTTCTCATGAAATTTAAATTATCGCCAACCTCGATTTTATAAAATGGCCTCGTTTCATCTGAAGTTACTGCACGGAGATGTGAAACCAGAGACTCCACTAAAGCCATTTTTGATTGTAAAGTTTGTCCTTTCGAAGTCACATTATCCATATCTCAAAGCTAAAAAAATTAGTTATCAATGAATGATTCACATCATTCTAAAGTTGTACTTATCAACAAATAATTGAGTAATGTGAATAACTATTTTCTATTCTGGTGGTATTTATAACGATTCATTCATTGCGTAAAGCTCAATGATCAAATTTGCATCTATATTCATTATGATCAGGAAGTTTGGACCAGCGTACAAGCACCTGATACTCCGTAGAAATGCCAGTTCATTTACGCTTAATAGACATCAGCTTTATAATGAAGTAGCTGCGGCACGAAAATCTACATAAATCCCAACTGCTGCCAACTCTTTTAGGATCTTCATTTTCCACGCACCTGACGCATCGTATTTTTCATAAAGAATTCCTTGTAGGTCCGAAGGTATTTCTACACCGTCAGCCACCAAAAGTCTTACTCGTTCTTTGCCCAATTGCCCCATGAAATAGCCAATTTCTAAAATCACGTTCTGCCGTGCCCTATTTTTGCCGTCTTCCAATTTGTCATCTGCTGTTAGTAGTGCGATTGCGTAATTCGAACGCTTTCCCTCTTCGACTAATTTATCAATGATCGTTCTCCCCTTATCGGCTTGTTCGTGCAACACAATGTTGTTCACAGCCGCCTTCATTAAAAGGAGTTGAACTTGGTGTTTCACAAGTTCATTGTGACCGTGTATGATAAACACAGTATCGCCATTTACTTTTTCGATTTTTTCTGTCTCGATCTCTGGATTGGCAATTATAATGTCGTCCAATGCTTTCGCAAAATACCCCAAAAAGGATTTGTTCAACTCAAAGATCGCCGCCTTTAGATTGCCTTCACTTGTAACTTCGAACAAAAAATCTTGTATATAGTCTGATTCAGTCAGCTTTTTATACAGTGCAAAAGACAATGCTTTTACATCTTCATACTTTCCAGGCAATTCCCAATTATATCTTCCTGTTGCAGATTCATCTTCGGGCCAAGTCTCCCACCGCGGCATTTCAGCGATGTACTTATCGTAAACCGGGTTGTCTTTGACTTCATTTTCTAGGTGTTCAAAAACTTGCGATACAATACCTTTTAATGTATTTGTATTTGCCGATTGTATCTGATCTATAAAAAACTGTATGCGTTTCGGATTTAATGCCATTCCTGATTACTAGTTATTACTCTTTGATAATATAGTTGATAAACTCATTTTTTGTTATTTCAGATTACTGTCTGGACTGGAGATTCCAGATTGTAAGCTATTCTATTGATTTGAACATTTTACTCAGCATAAGGCTTTTTGAAACAGTATGTTTTAATGAATATTTTGTCCAAGATATGAGCGACGATTGTTCCTTCAAAAGATTCATTCTGCATATATGTTAGATGTTGTTTGTTTCGGTATGTATATTATTTTTCGCTGGAACAACTCAATAGCAAGAGTACAGAAATGATAAACAGTTTGTGTTTCATTCGTTTTGGCTTCCTACTAATTTATAAATAAATTTAATTGATAACAAACTACTGCACTTCAACCAAAACTGACAATCATGAAGAAAAGCTTCCTTTTTATACTCGTTTCCCTACTGGTGCATTGTAGCCCCGAAAGTGAAAAAGCAACCCTGTACATTGGTAACTCCATAACCTTCACTGCCAACGGAGAATTCACCGTTTCTGGCACAACCAATTTTACAAAAGGGGATACAATCGCTTTTGTCCTGTCGCAGCAAACACCATTTGACTTTCCCTTTTTAACCTACATCCTTTACAAGATAGAAAAAGGCCAACAACAAAAGCTGAAGGTCGAACACATAAAAATTAACCCTGGCGTTAGGTTCGTACGAAATAAGTTCCCGGCAGGTGAATTAATCAGGCAATACGGCTTTGGCGATTTTCTGGTGCAGTTTTATGGTGGCAAGTCCCTGGTGGCAGAAAAGATATATAAACTTAGCAGCCAGTGAGATTTAAATTGGATTCAAGACAAACCCAATTCATTATGCTTGAAGAGTTTTATAAAGAACAACAACGAAAACGAAACAGGGTTAATCCAGTGATTAGAATTCTCCTGTTACTGTCTATCCTATTCTTTTTTTACCGGATGTTTCCGGTATTGAAAGCGTGGTATGTTGTACTGATTAATAAATAAGGATGCGTATTCTTAAGCTTCCACAAGTTTTCTTTTATACCTATTTGTAGTAATAGTCAATTATCCTTTTACCAAATTTGCCTGACTTTAGCTTTATTAGTTTTTTCTTGCTTTTGAGCTTTTTCTTGTCAACTAAATATTTGAGTATCTGTGAAACCCTTTTACTTGTAAGTTCCTTGCCTTCTTCTAAACATGCAAATCTCACTTCTGATACAGAAACTGGTGAGTTAAAAAGATCAGAGTTCAACAATTTATTTTCAAGAAACAAGGCTACTTTTCTTTCTTCAATGTTAGAGGAAAAGTAAGCCAGCACACCTTTGTTTTCTTTATAGAATTTTTCAAGTTTCTTTTTATCAATGACTTTTTTTGTAATTCTAAAGCTTGATTTCAGTAATTCCGATCCGTTTAAATTAAAATTTTCTGCCAACTTTTCCGCAACATCATTCGTTAGTTCTCTAGTACCATTTAGTAATGCATAAATATGACTTTCCGAGGTACCGGTATATTCTGCAAAGCCGGTAAGTTCCAATCCTGATAAAGTCATTAACCTTCTTATTCTAACTCTTGCCGTATCTGAATTGGCAAGCGTACGTTTTCTGGCCATCTCCCAAAGGGAGATAAGATGTTGTCCTAAAAATTATTCAAAATATTTGCAAATGCAATGCAGTTATTATAAATTTGTGTACTTAATGTTGGATATAAAGAAACTTGATAAAGAATCATAATTAGGCATATAACTAAAGAGTCTCGTTGCTCAAAGTTTGACAGCCAAGAAAACGAGACGGTAAGTATATGTCCACATCTACTTGAGGTGCTATTTTTGTGCCTTGAGATAGGTGTGGCGCTTACCGTAAATCCATTTTCTTGGCTGTCACTAGGAGCAATGGTTGGTAGGTGCCATACCTATCTTTCTTTCAACAGACTCATTCGTTAGGAAGCTTTCACAACTAAACGTAACCAGCGATGAGGCTTGCTTGCTATACCATTTCTTCTCCGCTGTTGTCCATTGCACAACAGGAGCCCTCTTTTAGGCAGCATCCCGCTTTAGCAAAACCATTGTACAACTACTGGTATGCCACTATCTACCTGCTAAAAACCGGCTTTGCCAAACGTCCCAAGGCTCCTATCTAACTTTCTTGCAGATCCTTTTGGGGCCGCCTCGCCTTCCTTTTTAAATGCTAGCGATTGCTGGTTATGGTCTATCCGGCTTTGGCGGCCCCTCGGTTCTGCATCCAACAGGTTTCTATTCCTAAATACCCTACCTGTAATTCAACGGTACACAGCAAACGGTAAACGGTAAACGTTCCAGAAACGAGTCTCCGGCTCGTAAGGCCCTCCCTTTGCCCTTTCTGTTCCCTTTTCGGCAACAAAGAATAAAAACAGGACACCACAACGCAATCCAAACGATCACTGGCTACGGAGCCCTTCCTCCTCCCCGGTGGGGGCCGAGGGGGCCTACCTCGAACAACTAATAATTCAATAACGCAATAACCTAATAACCAAATCATGTCCTGGCATACAACCGATACAACATCCACAACCCAGCCCACCCACTGGCACCACTACTCCGAAATGGTCGTGCCCATGTTCCTGGTGCTCTGTTACCGCCTGCAACCACTTTACATTCTAGACTCTTGCTTTCGTAAAAAACCCAAGCATCCCGAATAAAAAACCACTGCAGTGTTTCGGAGCGGGTTGGGACCGGGCACCCCCAGTTCTTTCTCATGTTTTGGCTAACGGTAGATGGCTAGTAAGTACGCCCCACCGCCCAACCCCTCCGCCACTGCTTTCCTTGAAAAGGCTCTCTGCTCAAAGCTCATGGCTCACAGCTCACAGCCTTTCCCACTCACGATTTCCTCACTTCAAACTTTCAAACAATGCGCATACTCATATTTCTGGCACTACTCGCACCCATACTTTGTATGTGTCAGCCTTTAACTCTCAAAGGCAAAGTGATAAACGAACAGGGTAGCCCCATCCCGGGCGCCACCATCACCCTCAAACGACCCCTAACCCCAAACGCCAAACACCAAACGCCAAACAGCGCTCCGTCATCCGTCATCTCTCATCTGTCATCTGATGCAAACGGCGAGTTCTCCTTAACGAACCTGCACCTCAACGACACCTTGCTCATCTCAGCCATCGGCTACGAACCGTATACGATCATTTATGACCATACGTATTCCCGTTACCCTTCAACAACGGTCTTGCTCAAGCGAAAATTGGGCTTGCTCGATGAAGTGATTGTCAATACCGGTTACCAACAACTACCGAAGGAACGGGCTACCGGCTCCTTCGCAGTGGCAGGCAAAGAACTGCTGGCCCGCTCCGTCAGCACCAACATCCTCGACCGGCTGGAGGGCCTTACGCCGTCCTTGCTCTTCGACCGCCGCGTGGCCGACGACCACAAGATCCAGTTGCGCGGTCTCAGCACCCTTTCCACCACCATCAGCGCACCCCTGGTCGTGCTCGACAACTTTCCGTTTTCCGGGGATATCAATAGTATCAACCCGGCTGATGTCGAAAGCATCACCCTCCTCAAAGACGCCGCTGCTGCTTCCATCTGGGGCGCCCGGGCGGGCAATGGGGTTATCGTCATCACCACCAAAAGGGGCGGCTACAGCCAGCCCGCAACACTTACGGTTTCGTCAGCGTTTACCCGTTCGCCGAAACCGGCACTCTTCGATGCCGCTGCCATGTCCGCCGCAGACTTTATTGGCGTGGAGCAGTTCCTTTTCGACCGGGGCTTTTACGACGATGACATCGCCAACACCACTACCCGCCCGGCCCTCACACCCGTAGTCGAGCTCCTGGCTCGCAGGAGGGCAGGCCTTATCACCGCTGAAGAAGCAGAAGCGGCGTTGGATGGCCTGCGCCGGCAGGATGTTCGCAAAGACATGCTGCGCTATCTCTACCGCCCGGCGGCCCTCGCCCAGTACGACCTGGCCCTTTCCGGCGGCAGCCCGGTTTTCCGCTACCGCTTTTCGGCTGGCTTCAACCGGAACGCGGCTTCGCTGGTAGGTAACAACACCTCCCGCCTCACCCTCCGCACCGACAACACGTTCAAGCCACTTAAGAACCTTGAATTTTCGCTCTCGGTGGCGTATACCGACCAGCAGGGCACGGCCAACAGCCCCGGCGGCTGGGGCGATTACCGTACCAACATCATCCGTACACTCTACCCTTATGCAAAACTGGCGGGGGAGGCGGGAGAGCCCCTGTCCATCGATGCCCGGTACCGGGGAGGCTATACCGATACTACAGGCGGGGGACAGCTTCTGTCTTGGAAATATTACCCCCTGCAGGAGCTGGCGGCGGCTGAAAATTCCATCACCAGCGAACAGTGGATCGCCAACCTTGGCTTCCGCTACAGCCTCTCGGCAGCACTTTCATTGGAGCTGAAATACCAGTATGCAACCACCCACACGGGTAGAGAGAGCTACTACAGCACGGAAACTTTTTTCACCCGCGACCTGGTCAACCAGTTTACGGTGCTCACCGCCACCGGCCCCCGCTACAACATTCCCATGGGTGGCATTTTGGATGCCCGCACGGGTTTTCAGAAAGGGTCAGCCGGCCGGGCGCAACTGAATTTCAATAAAGCCTGGGGCGTCCACCACCTGTCGGCCCTGGCCGGCGCCGAAATACGGCAGGAGAGGGGCACCGCCCGGGCCGGGCGTACCTATGGCTACAACCCCGACCAGCTTACGTTTACCAATGTCGATTTTGTCACCCGTTTTCCGGTCTATGGTGGCTTGGCTTCGGCCCGTACCATCCCCGCCGCGGCTGGCATGGAGGAAACGGTGAACCGGTTTGTTTCCCTCTTTGCCAACACCGCCTACACCTTTAAAGAGCGCTACACCCTCACGGCCAGTGCCCGCCGCGATGCCTCCAACATCTTTGGCGTCAACACCAACCAAAAAGGGGTGCCCCTCTGGTCGGTAGGCGGCCTGTGGAAGCTTTCCGGTGAGCCCTTCTACAGGGTAGCGGGGCTGCCTTACTTGGCCCTGCGCACCACCTATGGCTACAGCGGCAATACCAACCCTGCTGTGTCAGCAGTGGCCACCCTCCGCTACAGCAGCGCTTCGGGTTCTCCGGTTAACCTGCCCTATGCAGCCCTCAATACCCCGCCCAACAAGGACCTGCGCTGGGAAAAAGTGGGCATGTTCAACGCCGGCGTGGATTTTAGGCTCAAAGGATCGCGCCTCTCGGGCAGCCTCGAATACTACCACAAATCGTCTATCGACCTGCTGGAAGCCGAATCCTTGGACCCAACCACCGGCCTCTCATTGATGACAACTAACTCGGCCAGCCTGGCCGGTCGCGGGGTCGACCTGGTGCTGAACCTTTCCCTCCTGGAGACAAAAGACATCGCATGGAAAACGGTTTTCAATGGCAGCTATGCGCAGTACAAGGTTACCCGCTACCGCTTCAACCTCTCCCGCAACGGCTTTACCAGCAACGGAACCTTTATCAATCCCTTAGTGGGCGAGCATCCCTACGCTTTGGTCAGCTTCCGCTGGGCAGGTCTCGATGGGGCAGGCGGTCATCCGCAGGGGATACAGGATGGGCAACTCTCGCAAGACTACAACGCCCTTACGGCCCTGCCCCTCGACCAGCAGGTGGTCGGCCGTCCGGCACTGCCGCCGGTCTTCGGCAACTGGCTGCATACCGTTTCCTGGAAAACCCTTTCCCTTAGCGCCAACATCACCTGGCGCCTGGGCGGCGCCTTCCGCCGTCCCACCATCAACTACACGGCTTTGTTCAGCAACCACGAGGGGCATCCCGACTTTGCCCGGCGCTGGCAAAAGGCGGGCGATGAAGCGTTTACCGATGTGCCGTCAATGCTCTACCCCGCAGTTGCGGCCAGGGATAACTTTTATGCCTATTCGGCCGCAACGGTGGAAAAAGCGGGCGCCATCCGTCTGCAGGACCTTCGCCTGGCCTGGTCGCCGGCCAGAATCAAAACGGTAAAAAACGTCCAGCTCTTTGCCATGGCAGCAAGCCTGAATCACTTGCTCTGGAAAGAAAGCCGCCTTGACATCGATCCCGATTTTCCTGCAGGGCTGCGGCCGCCGCCCTCGTTTTCACTGGGGCTGACCATTACACCTTGAGTACAGGAGGCGGCAAAGATTCAATGAACCAAAAAACAAACGATCATGACGAATAATGTTTACCACGCAGCCAGGCTCTTAGGCCTGCTGCTCCTGCTCCAGCTGTCGGCTGGTTGTAAGAAATTCCTGGAGGAAAAACCAGATAAAAAACTGGCCGTGCCGGCGGCGTTAAACGACCTGGAACGCCTGCTCGATAACTACACCCTTTTTAATAGCCAATACCCGGCCGGGGGCGAGATCGCTTCCGACGACTATTACCTCACCAGCGCAGCCTGGGGCGCCCTGGCCTCGGAAAGTCACCGCAACCTTTACCGCTGGTTACCCGACGATGCCGCCACAAACGACTGGTCGCCGGCCTACCAGCGGGTCTACAATGCAAACCTGGTGCTGGAAGAGCTGGAGCGGATCGGGAACAAGGGGGCAGAACCGGCAAGGGTCGAGAACATCCGGGGGGCTGCCCTGTTCTACCGCGGGATGTATTATTTCGGTCTCTCCCAGCTTTTTTGCAAACCTTGGGAGGCGGCTACCGCGGCGCAGGACCCGGGCCTGCCACTGCGTCTCGATACGGATGTGGGCAAGCTTTCGGTCCGCTCCACCGTGCAGCAGACCTACGATAGGATCTTTTCAGACCTGGCGGAGGCGGCTCGCTTGCTGCCAACGGCCGTCAGTCCCAGGTCCCGGCCCTCCCGCTGGGCGGCCTATGCCGCTTTGGCAAGGGTAAGTCTTTCGATGCGGTTATACGACAGGGCGCTTCTTTATGCCGACTCCTGCCTGCAGGGCTTTTCCACCCTGCTCGATTACAATAGCCTGAATGGGGCGGCGGCCTTTCCTTTTCCACTCCTGAATGCTGAAGTCATTTGGGACGGCGCGGCCTCTGCGCCGGCTCCCCTGGCCCAAAGCCGCTGGCGGGTCGACACACTACTCTACGCGTCCTATAGCAACAACGACCTTCGTAAAACCCTGTTCTTCCGGAGAAACAGCGATGGGTCTTTTACCTTCAAGGGAGGCTATGGGGGAGGAGCGAACCCTTTCTGCGGTCTGGCTACCAATGAAGTGCTCTTGGTCCGGGCCGAATGCCGGGCCAGGGCAGGAGAGACCGGGGCAGCGATGGACGACCTGAACACCCTACTCGAAAAGCGCTGGCGCACCGGCACATTCGTTCCTCAGACAGCCGCTACACCTGCAGAAGCCCTGGCCCTGGTGCTGGCCGAACGGCGCCGGGAGCTGCTTTTCCGCACCCTGCGCTGGACCGACATCCGCCGGCTTGGTTTTGAGGCGTCTCACGCCATCACCCCCAAACGCCTGCTGGAGAACACAGTTTACGAACTGCCACCCGGCAGTTCCCGCTACGTGTTCAAAATCCCCAGGACCGTCATCCAGGCCAGCGGCATGCAACAAAATCCGTAATGATAAAAAGAAAGAACATGAAAAAAATTCTCCTGTCGTTTCTGCTGCCGGTCCTGTTTTGGCAATCCGGCAGTGCCCAGCAGGGTGGCCTCTCCGTAGGTGATCAATGCCCCGATTTTTGGATAGAGAAAATAGTGGACTATCCCAAACCAACAGCGCGTCGGTCCGATTTTAAAACACCCCTCTTGCTCCTGCAGTTTTGCACTCCGCGCTGCAAGGGCTGTGCCCAAACAGCACCGGTGCTCGATTCCCTGCAAACGCTTTTTGCCGGCCAGCTGACGGTGTTGCAGGTCACCTCGCGGTCAGCGGCCGAGGTGGAACTCGGAAAGGCACAACTAGAGAGTCGCCGGCGTTTTCCCTTGCCATTCGTAGTCGACGACACCCTCCTTCACCGCCTCTTTCCCTATGCCCTCACGCCCCACCTGGTCTGGATCGATGCAAAAGGGCTCGTCAGGGCCATCACGGCATTCGACTATGTCACAGCCCCCAATATAAGGGCCGTGTTGGAAGGGAAAAAGCTGGACTGGGCACAGAAAAAGGAAGTAAATGACTTTGATCACCGCCAGCCCCTGCTGGTCGGCAACGAAGTTCTCAACCCGGCGCCGGAACCCCTCTTCTACACGGCGGTAACACCCTACCTGGAAGGTGTGTTAAGGAAATCGACCATCGACAGTGCCGCTGGTTTCCGGCGGCTGAAACTGGTCAACTTTTCCTTGCTGGAACTCTATCACAATACCCTGAAATTCCATCCGGGTGCGGTACAGCCCAAACGCACGGTCTGGAAAGTGGCCGACCCATCCCGCTACAGTTTCGACCCGTTGAAAGGATATGAAGATGTCTGGAAGAGGGCAAATTATTTCTGCTACGAAAGCCGTCTCCCCCTGGCCCTTTCACTGGAAGAACAGTGGAACCAGATGCGGCTCGACCTGAACCGCTACTTTAACCACGAGGCCAGGGTCGAAAAACGAAAGGTCAAATGTTGGGTACTGGTGCGGCGCAAAAAGGGAGAGACTTGGCCGCAGGGAAAGGAAGGTAAGGATCATCCGGATGTCTGGTGGCTGAACAACTTGGTTGCCCATTTGGATCTGCAGCCCCACCTTCCTCCGGTCATAGATGAAACGGGCCTGCCGGGCGATACACCGCTGCTGATGAAGGACGGCGTTGAAAGCACGGAAGCAGTGAAGGCATCGCTCAGGCGCTATGGATTGGAGTTGATGGAAAAAGAACGGGAGCGGGAATTTTTTGTAGTGGAAGAGAAAAAGGGAATATAAAAAAACGGGGGCAAGGGCCCCCGTTTTCATTTTATTGCCGCATCTGGATGAGATCTGGGTCGGTGGACTCATGATCGTTTTGCGACTGTTGGATTTGTGATAGCAGGCCGGCAAAGTCACCGGAAGTGGGGTTGGTACTGCCGCTGTCGGGAAGTTTGATTGCACAAACATTGCCTTCTGTAAGACACCCAGGGTCGGTATCCGATCCCGTGTTGACATACTTTGTCCGGTCATTGACCTGCGAGTAATTGGTCGAGCTGAACGTATACCAGACCTCGTTGGTTTTTTTGACCTCGCTGATTGTTTGGGCTTTCTCAGCGGCGTTGACTGCTTCGCTGGACTTTTCGGTTTTGAATGCACTGGCAGCCACCGCCAGCACTACTGCAAACAGTGGTAAAAGGATGAGTTTTTTCATTTTTTAAAATTTTAAAAGTGAAGGAATAGCAGGCCCATTTTTATTCCAGGTTTCAGGACCCTTTTAACCTGCCGCACCGGCGTTAGCTACCACCGCTACAGACTTTATGCATAAAATTTTTTATCGTTTTCTCATTCACGTTTGTGCTTCTTTGTTAGGTTGCATACATAGTTTATTGAAGATTGAATAGTGAACATTGAAAATTCACCACTCACCATTCACGATAGATGCAGAAACACGTGGCACCTTCGGAG
Organism: Flavisolibacter sp.; assembly: GCA_035998945.1. GTDB lineage: Bacteria > Bacteroidota > Bacteroidia > Chitinophagales > Chitinophagaceae > Flavisolibacter. The sequence goes on from DASYHD010000031.1 coordinate 574,563, forward strand.
CCATTTACCTCCCTGTTTCCATTTCTTCTACAAACACGCCGCCCCTTCAGAGCGTCCTTTCTTACTTGCTGTCTCGTTGCCCCGGTACCTCAATTTCTTCTCCTCCAATAACCCAATAACTTCTCTCAACCTTAATCTTAACCTAATCCTCAACCGTCCAGCGCCTTATTCCGCGTGACCTTCCACTGTCTTTCTGCTATAGGAAAAGCAAAGCGGAATACAGCGCCTAGCGCTTCTTGCCCCATCAGCCGCCTGCTTTTATAGCAACTACCAACGACTAGTGCAGACCGCATTAAAAAGAAAGACTGCAAACACAATGGATGATGCAACCTGTAGGAATGGAGCTTGTGCGCGGGCCCGGAAAAGGCAGCGGAGCAATTGCCTTTTCCTTGAACTTTTTGCTCTACTTTTTCTTTCCAAGAGAAAAAGTGGAAAACACATTTATATCCATTGCCTGAAATTGCCCATTGCCTGCTTATCTTCCGTTACGTACGCCCATCCCCGGTATTCCCCTCACATCTCACGAAACTCAATCACACAATCACATGATCTCTCCTCAACCACTAACACAAACACCACCAAAAAAATATACACCACCGCCAACCCTGCAAAAACTCCAATCACCTTCAAACGTGTAAAAGCAAAAAGAAGGAGCAGCACGATACCAAGCTCGGTCAATGGCATGACCGCCGCCAGTACGGCCGCTCCTCTTTTATCGTTGGGTACCCACAACAACCGCGACCAGGCACCATCCGGCGCAGTCAGGGTATTGATACCCGTAGAGGCGATAACCAAAAACAGGAAAGTAAAAAGGAACAAATGGGCTGCTGTCGGTTTCATAACAAAAAGCTTTGTTTCTGAAAACAGTAGCCATCAAAAAGCCGGGGAGGCTTCTTACTGTTTATAGACCTAAAGTTCAGAAATCAAAGAGGCCATTTCCAAATAAACTTTCTTGCCAAACCGTCCCGGTTTCTTGCCAAACAGGCCCAAAAACTTGCTGCCGCCATCATTGTAGTAGCAAAACAAAAAAGCAGCTCCCGCTGCTCACAATAAATTGCCCTTTCCGTAAACCATAGCACGGGCACAAGCTCCGGCCAGTAAAAGAAAACCCCAATTCCTCAACGCCCAAACTCCAAACCTCAAACGCCCATTGCCTCTTGCCTCCTTGCCTATTAAACAACCCTTCCCTTCCGGAACACCCCCGGTGTTTGTCCAAACCACTGCTTAAACCAACGGTGAAAAGCGGCCTCGTTCCGGAAGCCGCATTGCCTTCCCACCTCCGCAACCAGCGCATTGGTTTCCAGCAGCAGGCTGCGGGCCTTCTCCTTGCGCAGGGTGAGCAGGTAAGCGGCAAAGTTCTGGTTATAAAGAAGCCTGATGCCGGCTTTAAACTTTTTAGTGCTCAGCCCCGCTATACCGGCGGCGCTCCGCAGCCCGGGGTTTTCGGCCAGGTGCGTTGCCATCCAGGCGCAGGCCCGGGTTACCTGTTCCTTTTCAAAATGCGAAAGCTGTATGGTAGGCGGGTCGCTCATCACTGCAGCAGGTTGTAGCGTAGGGCATACCGCACTACGTCAGCCCAGGTACGGGAGCCTGTCTTTTCTATCAGCGCAGGGCGGTAGCGTTTGGCTTGGTCTATCGTAATACCAAGCTTGTCAACAATCTCCTTTAACGCACAGCCCTCGCAGGTGAGTTGGATAAAGGCAACCTCCTCATCAGTGAGCAGCTTCCCGTTTTTTTCAGAACCCGGTACCGGTGGCAATAAGTTTTTGAGCAGTGAGGTAAGGCGTCGTTGTGTGGAGGGCGAATAATAACAGCCGCCGCCATGTACTTCTTCAATAGCTTGAGCGAGAATGTCCTCCGTACTTTCCTTGTACAGGTAACCACGGGCGCCGGCCAGCACCATCTGGGCCAGGTACCATTCGTCTTCATGCACCGTCAGGGCAATCACACCTACATCTGGGTACCGCTCCAGCAGCGCTTTGGTAGCAGCAATACCGTCCAGTTCCGGCATGCGCACATCCATCAGTACAATATCGGGCGGAGTGGTCGCAGCCAGGTCAAGCAGTTCGCGTCCGTTGACAGCAACACCGGTTAACCTTACGTGGGGCAGCTCGGAAAGCACATCAATGATTCCTTCACGGTACAGGAGGTAATCTTCTGCGATCATCACATCAATGGGTTTCATAAACAGTTGTTTTGGGAATGGTGAAAAAATAGGTGGTGCCCTTGCCGGGTACCGAATCGCACTGCAGGTCGCCGTTCAGCAGTACGGTGCGCAGCCGCAGGTGGCGCAGGCCATAGCCTTCCTGATCGGTGGGCATAAATCCCCGGCCGTTATCGCTGCACACAATATAAAGCGACTGTTTGGTTTCGTGGAACTGTACCTGTAGCTGGTTAGCCTCCGAATGGTTGAGGGCGTTCTGCACCGCCTCCTGCACCAGCCGGTACAGGTGAACGGCAATACGCTCGGGCACTGCCTGTTGTATTTGGTACCGGAAGTCCACCTGTACGGGGTACAGGCTTTTGCACTGGGTGAAAAACTCATCCAGCACCACCGGCAACCCCTTTGCTTGCAGGTGCCGGGGCGTTAGGTTATGAAGGATGCTCCGCAGGTCTTCAATGGCCTGCCGGAGTCTGTCCTCTGCCGCACCCAGCTTCTCGTTCTGCAGGGAGCGGTTCACTTGGCGTACCTGCAGGCGGATAGCAGCCAGTAAGGGTGCCAGCCCGTCATGCAGGTCCAACGTCAGCCGGCTAAGCTCCTGTTCCTGCCGGCTCACCACGTCCTGGGCATGGCGGCGCAATTCATCAAAATAACGGCGGTGCACCCGCACCCGTTCAACAATGCCGTAAATGATCAATCCGCCAACGAGGACATTGATGAGAAGGATGACCTGAAAAAGCGATAATGAATAGGAGCCCATAAAGCAGCAAGGGTAAATAAAAGGTTCGCAAAAAAGTTTACGTACGGCAGGATCGACAGCACCTGGCCACGAAAGAACCTGTCCTCGTCCAGCCCCTGGAGCCAGAACAGCTCTACCAGGATAGAATACGTGTGAAAAATGCCCAGCCCCGCGCAGATCAGGAAAGTGGCATTGCGCAACAGCGACCCGGGACGGGTAAACATTTCCCGCGTGGTCACATGAATGGCAAAGGCGATCACAACCGCGTCGGTTGCCACAAGTTGGTACGAGTTAAAGGAAAAAATGCTGCCGACGAGCAGGGTCTCGGCACACCACACCAAGGCCAGTACAACCTGTAAGGTCAGGTAACGCCTTCGCGACCGGAAGGCCTCCCAGCGGTAAAACTGCCAGAGGATCAGGGCTGTTTCAACCAGCGAATACAGGTTAAAGCTGACCACGTTGGTACGCCACTCCCTGATCAGGAAGTAGCTGATGATTTCATTCAGCAGGCCGGCTGTCAGCAGCAGCAGGAAGGGAAGAAAGCCTGGCCCTGTCTTCCGGAAACGTATCCAGCCGATAAGCACCGGTACCCCGATCAAAAAGCTGAGGAAGGCATGAAATTCAAAATGCATGGAGCAGCGTTGAGGGGTGAAAAAGAACGCCGGAAGGCCTGGGTAGCCCCTCCGGCAGAAGCTTAGCCATTCAGCGGCGATTCGTCGGGGCAGATGTCCGGGCAACGCAGGGTGCGGTCCACAATCAGGTCATCTTCTTCCTCTTCGGTTTCTGAAAGATTGGAAGAAGGAAGAATATCCTTTCCATCGCCATCTACCCCTACGATCACAGCCCGCATCTTCAGGTCTTCAGGCATGCCGTAATAGATACGCAGGCCGCTGCAGGCGGGGTGGGCTAGAAGGGTGTCAATCGCAGCCCGTGGGATCATCTCTGAGAGGGGCAGGGTACCCTGGCCCTGGTAATCCGTTTTTAAAATGCTTTCGCGGTACTGCCGGTACCGGGAGGTCAGGTCAATGGCTTCCGCCAGTGAAATGAAATGGCTCATAAGTATAAGTTTAGTGATGCCGTGAAACTGCCCACTTTCTCTGAAAAAAACAACCGTAAAAAGTGTACACTTTTTACGGTTGTCCGGCAGCAGCAAAGGTGTCAACTTTGCGTTGCATCGTATGAATGCTATCCGATTAACCCTGTAAACTACCTGCTATGCATCCAATCCCCAACCGCGTTGTCATCTACCCCAAAGATGTCTGCAACATCACCGGCTTACGCAAGCGAGCCGCCGGCAAACTCCTCGCCGCCATCCGCCAAAAGCTGGGCAAACACCCTTCGGCCTTTGTCACCGTCCAGGAGTTCGCCGCCCACACCGGCATCAGCGAAGAAACCCTTACCATCTTCCTCGTCTGAATACAACCACCTTATCTCCGTAGGAACAGGCCGCGGCCTCTCCTTCCTGTCAGCCGCGAAGCTGTTAACGCCTCCTGGCTGAAATGCTGAACTAAATCATCAGCCAATGAACGTCAACCAATGAACAGCAAACAACGGGCATCGAACCCCAATCCCAACTCCTTGCCTTAATAACCCAATAACTCAATAACTCAAAACCATGATCACGATCCGCATCATCGAATTCCGCGGCTACACCGAAAGCCTCTTTCTCGAATTCCTACGGGCCCATCCCTTGAGTTTTATCAACATCATCATCCCCAAAGACTTTGGCAGTGATGAAGACCCTCTCATGATCGTTGATGAGTACTGGCGGGCGCTCTACACCGGCCAGCTCCTCGGCCGCCTCTCCGACGACATCCTGCACGACATTCCCGACCCCGATCTTCCCGGCGAATTCTCTTTTATCATCGCCACCACCCGTTGGGAAGAACTCGCCGGACTGCTGGTTCGGTTGTTCAAAGCCTGCGACCCCAAAGAAGAAGATTCTGACGCTGTGGCCGATTTTATGGTCGAGGCTGCCACCTTCATTGCCGCAATCCCCGAAGATGAACCGATCTATTGCGACCGCTTCCTCGATATCATCGAAGACCTCCTCCGCAACGGCTAACCAATCACCAACAGCAATGGGCAACAAGCAATAGACAATAAACTATCGGCACCAGGAAACAGAAAATTGTATACAACCTGCAAACCACTCCCAACGCCTCCTGCTCCGGTTATCGCCCTGCCTCCTATCGTGTAGTTTATCCCTTGTCACCCCGAGGCACAAGGGATCTGTGTACTGCTAAAATGGGAACGTAGTGCGTTGCAATACAACCGGCATCTTTCCTTTATTCAATCCAATGATGGCTCCTTCCTCGCCATGAAGAGCGAGAGCCGGTGCGTACAAAACCTCTCCAAATAGCGGTGGGACTCTAATTGTACCACCTCTTGCCTGTCATCCCAACACAGGAGGGATCTATGCGTTCTGCTTTAAACGACCATCGCCAAAAGCAAAACAGTTGGCGCTTTTTTCCATTTACACGACCCACCGAAGGCTCGGCTCTCATTATGCCAAGCAAAAAGCATTACGACACCACCCCTTAGATCATAGGAGTGACTGCTAAGGTGCTGTTTCTAGCTTGTCATCCCGACGCAGGAGGGATCTATGGAGCGTATTGGAAAAAGGGTTTTCAACGGCAAGATGACTTACCCACTTTCCACGAATCCATCCCGTCGGCATCCTGGGCAATGTCATTCTGAGCTGCCGAAGGCTTATCAAAGGATGCCTGTCCTCTCGGCATAAACCACTCTTGCGGCAAATACCAAAAGCGGTAACAACCCACATTAACAAATATCTACTATCCAATAACTACTAACCTAATAACCTAATAACTCTCTTTCCCTATACCGTTATCAACGCTTCTTTCAACGCATACCGCATCAGTTGCATCACATTCTTCGCCCCTGTTTTTTCCATGATATGTTCCCGGATGCTGTCAACAGTCCGTTTGCTTACAAAAAGGGCGCAGGCGATCTCTTTACTGCTTTTGCCTTCGCAAACTAGGGTGAGGATCTCCGTTTCTCTGGGTGTTAACGCCTTTTTCCGCATGCCTCCTGGTTTATTGTGACGAACAGAGGCTGTGATAATAGGACTGACGATTGGTGTATAATACGAATAGCCTTCATACACAGTTTTAATGGCATGGGTCAGTTCCGGAAGAGAGGTATCTTTCAAAAGGTAGCCGTCTGCCCCCGCTTCCACCATCGCCAGTACATGGTGGCTTTGTTCCGAAAACGACAGGGCAATCGTTCGCACAGCAGGATAGTGTTGTTTCAGCAGTGTCGTGGCTTCAATGCCATTCATCACAGGCATTTCCACGTCCATGAGTACAATATTGGGTTGTTGAAGGGCAATGGCATCAAGGAGCGCCACTCCGTTGGGCGCTTCTCCCATAAAGTGGATGTTTTCTTTTTTAAGGCTTTGCAGGGCGGTACGTACACCGCGGCGGAAAAAGGTATGGTCATCCGCCAGGAAGACCCGGATAGTAGGATATTCATTCATCAGCGTTAGTTTTTGGCGATTGGTTCTATCTGCAAGTACGGAAAAAAACTAGTGCGAACAATCCGTATAAATACCTATAAATTTTTGGGTATCGGTACTGATTGTCTGGTGCAGGCGGTGCGGCTAATTTGCAACTGTATTGACACGCACCATGCTCCAGCCAAAACGTTTTCTCCTTCTTGCCCTGCTGCTTTCCCTGGCTATCCTACAAGGCCGGGCCCAGGAAAGCGTTCAGCCTGACCAGCCCTTGCAACTGCCTGATAAAACAATCACTGTTCTCAACGAAAAGGCAAGGGGCGCGGAAGAAAAGCTGGCGAAGACCACTGAAAAATATCTCGGCAAGTTGCAGCGGCAGGAACAAAAGCTCAAAGCAAAGCTTTGGAAGAGGGACTCGGCGCTGGCCAAACAACTCTTTGAGGGCGTTCAAGAGAAATACGAAGCCCTCAAACAGGCCCCACAAAATCTTTCCAAATACAGCCAGGTCTATTCCGGCCATTTGGATTCACTGACCACCGCGCTGAAGTTTTTAAAAGGGGGCCGCCCCGAACGTCCGGAACTCACCAAGGCCCTTTCACAGTTTTCTTCCCTACAAGGAAAACTCGATCAATCGGAAAAGATTCGCAGCTTTCTTTCCGAACGCAAGCGCCTCTTGCAGGAAAGCCTTGGTAAACTGGGCCTGCTCAAAAATCTCAAAGGCTTTCAAAAACAAGCCTATTACTATTCTCAACAGGTACACGAACTCAAATCCATGTGGGAAGATCCCTCCAAACTGGAGAAAAAGCTCCTGGAAGTACTCTCCCAGACCGAGGCCTTCAAAGACTTTTTCCGCCGCAACTCCCAACTCGCTTCTCTCTTTGCCCTTCCGGGAAGCAATACGGCTGCAGCTTCGCTGGCAGGGCTTCAGACAAGAGCCTCGGTGCAGCAGGGCCTCCAGGACCGCTTTGGATCGGGTGCGCAGGTACAGCAGATGGTGCAACAAAACCTGCAGGCGGCCCAGGGACAGCTTAGTGAACTTAAGAACAAGCTTTCACAATACAGCACCGGTACCATTGGCAACAGCAATGGCGACATCGACATGCCGGAAGGCTTTAAGCCCAACAACCAAAAAACAAAAACATTCCTGCAGCGGCTGGAGTATGGGGCCAATGTACAAAGCCAGAAAGCAAGCAGCTATTTTCCCACCACTTCTGATCTGGCATTCTCACTCGGCTATAAGCTAAGTGACAAGAGCTCTATCGGAGTGGGGGCTTCTTACAAACTGGGCTGGGGCCGGGGCTGGGACTATATACGCATCACACATGAAGGCGTGGGACTGCGCAGCTACCTGGATGTAAAGCTCAATGGAAGCATCTACCTCTCGGGTGGCTACGAGCAGAACTACCGCACTGCCTTTCAAAACATCCAGCAACTCCGAGGCCTGAGCGGCTGGCAAAAAAGCGGGCTCCTGGGGTTGAGTAAACGCTACCAGGTCTCCAAAAAACTAAAAGGTGACATCAAACTGCTATGGGACTTCCTCAGCTACCAGCAAACCCCCCGCACACAAACCGTGCTGTTCCGGGTAGGATATCACCTGAAATAAAAACTATAAAGCAACCATCAACAAAATCAATAAGTATCAACGTTATGAACGGTTCCAAAATCATACTGCTGATAAGTTTATGTATTCTCTTGTTCTCTGCTACAGCACAGCAAAACCCATATAACGAGGTATCAATTGCATCACCAACAGCGGCTTCGTTAGCCAAGTACGCAGATATCCCAGTAAGCTACCATACAGGTTTGCCTAACATTGGTATTCCAATTTATACAGTAAAAAGTGGCTCATTACAGCTACCCATCAGCTTGAGCTATCATGCCGGTGGTATTAAGGTTTTGGAGCCGGCTAGCTGGGTAGGAACTGGCTGGGCCCTAAATGCAGGTGGTGTGATTACAAGAGCCGTCCGAGGGGCGCCGGATGAACGGGGCACCAGCAGCGTAGACGGTCAGACGCATGGTTATTTCAGTGACTATGGATATGCAAACTATATTAGTTATATAGGTGTTCAGGGTGGCCTTGCTACTGCTTTTACAGAAGGCAAAAAAGACGGGGAGCCTGATTTATTCAACTTTAACTTCGGTGGGTATTCAGGAAAGTTTTATTTCAGGGATGACCGTACCCCTATATTCGAGCCCCAGCAAAATATTAAGGTAGAATATGTCTATTCTGGCAGTGGGAGCATCCAAAGCTTTGTCCTCACACCTCCAGATGGTGTTCGTTATCATTTCGGCGTTACCAGTAACACAGCAGATGTAGATCCTGTGGAAAGAACCAATCCTGCAACTGTGGAAAGCGGTTATGTGGAAGGAACTGCTATCTCTAGTTGGTATTTGAATAAAATTGAATCTTCCGACCGAACCGACTTTATCAATTTAAACTACCAATTAGAGCGGTATTCCTACTATACCTTATCCAACCCAACTCTCAGGGATAACAACAACAATACAACTATTGGTGGCAGTACTTATGATTACAGTTTAATCAAAAACATTGTCAAGGGCGTCCGATTGTCTAGTATCGTATTTCCAAATGGAAAGGTGGATTTCTTAACAGGTTCTTTAAGGCAGGACTTGGCCAATGCTTCAACAGCCTTTACTCCTGAAGTTATCAACGATTCTGCGAGAACCTTAGGCGTAATTCAAATTACTGACAACAATTCTTTTTGCAAGAAATTCGTTTTTTCCTATGACTACTTTTCCGATACTCGGTCACTGAGTGGTTATTTTGCAAATTATGGCCTGCAAACAGATGCAAAGCGCCTAAAGCTACTGAGTGTACAAGAAAAGTCCTGCGATGGGCTCATTGTTATTCCTGTTCATAGTTTTGACTACTTTACGGAGACCCTTCCCCGCCGTCTTAGTTTTGAACAAGACCATTGGGGTTTTGCAAACGGGGCCTCTACCAACAACCAACTCCTGCCTACATATACCGAAAATGAATTTACTGTTTTTCCGGGTGCCAACCGCGATCCGGCTTGGCCTGCTATGCGGGGCGGTGCTCTAAAACGTATTACCTATCCAACGGGCGGGTTCACTGATTTTGAGTTTGAACACCATACAGCTTGGGCAGAATCAAGGAAGTTTAATGAGGTGTTGGGGCCAGGCATAAGCGTAGGGTGGTCCAATACCAATCCAACAGTAGAGCAAACGAATACACTAAATTCTAACAATTATCGAATTACGCTGTCTAGTGCTAACCAGGGTGGGCTTGCAACTATTAATGTCTACAACAGTAGCAACACACTGGTTTTTACCCTTAGTGCAAATCCAGGCGAAAGCAAACAAGGGTATTTGTATGTTGCTGCCGGCAGTTATAAGTTGGTGCTCATAAAAAGCAATATGACCACTTCAGGATTCGGCGCCAGTTCCTCTTTTTACGAAATGATTCCTTACACCTATTCTCGCAACGAAATGGTCGGGGGGCTGCGGATCAAATCCATGATTCATAATAATGGTGGCAGCTCCTCCAATGTAGTTACAAATTATTCTTATACAGGATCCAATAACAGGACAACTGGTGTCCTGTATAGCAGGCAGGTATATGTGCAAGTCATTCGGAACGATGAGGTCAAACAAGCGGGAATGGGCGGACCTAATGGAAACGGCTCACCAAGCGGTGTGCTTGCTTCGCAAGGTTGTATTGCCTTTGATAACAGTACAAGTTTGCCATATGCAAAAACGTCAGGAAGTGTTCGTCCATTGAGCACCTCGCAGGGTAATCATATTGGTTATAACGAAGTAAAAGTGCTCCAACAAGGGAACGGACATACCATCTACCGGTATTACGGGTCAGACCGCTGGGATGCCGTTATGGATGACATAGCTATTCGCAATGTGAATGCAAAACCTCCTTGTAATGGAAATATCCCCAATTCCATGCCTGCTCCTATACCATTTGAGCCAAAGAGAGGTGAATTGAAATACGAAGGTTATTTCAATGAAGCTGGCCAGTTGCTAAAGGAGGTTGACCATTATCATTATTATTCAGAAGAGAAGTTAACCACACCAGGCCTCATTCAAGCAGTCCTTGGCGGAACCTATAGGGCCAGCACTTATTATGAAATAAAAGCAGTACGGAAAACGGAGCAGACAACAGTTGAGAAAACGATCATTCCTTCTGTAGGTCAGCTTACTGTTACATCAAAGACCTTATTTGAAAGTCCTTATCACTACCAACCTACTCGCCAGGTTACTTTCGATTCCAAAGGAGATAGTTTGGAAAAAAAGTTCCGCTATGCTGCTGACTTTCGTGTTGCATCTTGCGATGCCATTTCCGACTGCCACCAAATCTATACCGATTCTGTAAATACCATTACTGCCTGGTTTAATCAGCAAAGGTCCACTTGCTCTACTGACGGATGCATTTGGAACAGCTATCAGCAGTACCGGGAAAGGCTTGCTGCTGTAAGGCGAACCTTTGTTTCCTGCAGAAGATCCAATTTTAGTGATCCCAATAGCATATATAAATCCAACTTTGCCAGTGCAAAGTCTGCTGCTGATACTGAGCTCAAGCCCATCCTCGAGCTTCAAGAACAAAACAATTTTTCTACAGTTGAAACCTCTGAGTGGAAAGGGGGTAAACTGGCGAGGTCACTCTTTAACCGTTTTGATTATACGACTAATCCCGCCAGTTATGTTTATCTGAACAAGACACAAGCTATTAATGTATCTGCACTTTCTACCACTTTTACACAAGCGGCCACTAATAATACTACTATTGTAAAAGATAGTCGATACCAGGATGAGGCTCAGGTCAAGTTTGACGGAGGCAAATTGGTGCAACTGGTAAAAAAGGATGGTATATCAAATTCTTATTACTGGGGCTATAGCAAGACTTATCCGATTGCCCATGCCATAAATGCCAAGGGTGGTGAGATCTACCATTCTTCATTTGAGGAGAGTGGTACCTGGGGCAATGGGCTGGAGTGGCAACATGGGGCTTCTACGCTGACGGCCTATGACAACAGCCGGTCAAGGGCGGGCAGGCTTTCCGGAAAGATCGAGAAACCGACGGCGGGAGAAAGGGTAGTGCATGCCGACCAGTGGCTCTCCATCTCGAATAGCACACAAACAGAATATACGTACTCGGGATGGGTGTACTCCACAGGACCCTCTATCGAGATCTATCTGTTCATGAAAACGGCGTCGGAAACTTTTTACTATACAAACATTGATTATGTACACACCAATGTTACCAACCAGTGGGTGTATGTAGAGAAAACCTTCCCGGTGCCTGCTAATATCACCAAGCTCAATATCCGCATCGACAACAATGGGGGTGGTACGGTGTGGTTCGACGACATCCGGCTGCATCCAAAAAAGGCAATGATGACCACCTACACCTATGATCCGTTGGTGGGCATGACCTCGCAAACCGATCCAAACAACCGCACGACCTACTACGACTATGATGGATTTGGAAGGCTCTTCCTGGTGCGGGATCATGATAAGAATATTCTGAAAAAATACTGTTACAACTACCAGGGGCAGCAAGAGGATTGCTCGGCAGGCTGCACCACTATCACGGCTAATTGGGTAAACGTGGGCAGCCCTTATTGCCAAACGTCAAACGGTGTAAATACTGGTTACCAGTTGCAAAACCAGTTAGATAACAATCCCTGTAGCCCTACCTACAACACCACCCGCACGGTATCAAGTAGCAACACCACCACCTGCCCGGTGCCTACCACCATCTATGCACAAATAAGCTATGAAAACTATTACAGCACCTGGTACCAGGAGTATGCAGATGTGGTGGTACGCTTTTATTCCGATGTGTATTGTACCCAGCCGGTTTCTGTGTCCAATCTGCAGGTCAATTACCAGCAGGTTGGCGCTTATGGCTATAGCAATTTCAATTACGCCAATTCTACCTATGTCTACGGTACCTATATAGTGTTAGAATATGGAGCCATGCTGACAGATAATAGTACGTATCCGGCGAGCTATCAAAACTTTTATTTGAACCCAGGTAATTATACCATTGCTTGGTGAACAAACAGTAAACCCACTTACAAATGAAATATTTACCACTGCTTGGCCTTTTCTTTTCCCTGATGATAAGCAGCACAGGCTATACGCAAAACGATAACCTGCAAAAAGGCTTTAAAAAAACTACGCATCACGGCATTGGGCAATCGGAAGTGGCTGGGATGAAAAAAGTTCTAAACCTCACAGATGTACAGGTCCGGGAACTGGTAGCGGTTGAGGACAGGTTGCACACAGCTTTTTTTGCACCATCCAGGGATTCAGCCGATATAATTGTAAGAAAGGAAAAGATGGAAAAGCTGCAACGGGACAAAGAACAAGCGTTTCAAGAGATTCTGACCTCTGCTCAGTGGCAAGCCTATATAGCCTATATGGAAGAAAAGAAGAAAAAAGCAAGAGAGGCAATTGAAGAACGTAGGCAAAGGGTGAAAGCACAGGCCGGCGGTGGCCAGGGCTAAGAGATGTATAGGCGACTACAAGCTCAATGGCTTAGAACTGCTAAACAGATGAACAGCAAATAACGGTTCATTTTAAACTAATTCACCAATCACGACCAAACCGACGGTTTATGCGCCCATCATTGTCTCTTCTGAATAGAGCGATTTCCTTTTTTGTGCTTTTCTTTTTTGTGCATACCACATTATTTTCCCAGCGTGTTGCGCCGTTTGCTTATTCTACCGGCACACCTGTAAATTATGTACGCACCTGGGATGTAAAGGTACCGGAGAGCAATTCTAGCAACTTGTCAGTGTCTACCACCTCGGACAAGGCGGTGATGACTACCCAGTACTTGGATGGATTGGGGCGTCCCATTCAAACAGTTGTCAAGGGTATTACCCCATTGGGCAAGGACCTGGTGACACCAGTGATCTATGACGCCTTCGGACGGGAAGAAGTCAAGTACCTGCCGTTTGCCGCCAACACCACCGGTGGAAACACATCGGTGAGCAATGGCGGGTTTAAGCTCAATCCCTTTCAGCAGGACAGTGCTTTTTCCAAAGCCCAATATCCCGGGGAGAGCCACTTCTATTCGCAGGTGATGTTTGAAGCCTCGCCTCTGGGTCGGGTGCAGGAAAGCTTTGCCCCTGGCGACAGCTGGGCCGGAACAGCCGGACAGTCTTCCGCTGCCAACCGCCGCTCCGTGAAAACCTCATACCTGATTAATACAGTAAGTGATTCGGTGCGCATCTGGACGGCTTCTTCCACCGTGTCAACGGCACCCACCACCACCACAATTTATGGGGCGGGAGAGTTGTACAAGACAGTAACGACCGACGAACAGGGCAAGCAGGTGGTGGAGTACAAAGACAAAGAAGGCAAAGTGGTGCTTAAAAAAGTTCAATTAGCCGCCACTCCGGGCACGGCTCATGTGGGCTGGCTTTGCACCTACTACGTGTATAACGACCTGGGGCAGCTGCGCTTTGTGCTGCAACCCCAGGCCCTGGCACTGCTGCTGGCAGCGGGCAACTGGACCCTTACCACCACGCACCGCGATGAGCTTTGTTTTTACTATGGTTATGACGGGCGTGGTCGGATGAACATAAAAAAAGTGCCGGGCGCCGGCGAAGTGCACCTGGTCTACGATGGACGCGACCGGTTGGTGATGACCCAGGACGCTAACCAGCGCAACACCAGCAAATGGTTGGTGACACTTTATGATACATTGAACCGGCCCTTTCAAACAGGACTCTACAACAGCGCCACCACAAGGGTCACCCACCAGGCAGCGGCCGATAACCTGCCGGGGGCTGCTTATCCTTTTACTACCAACACGGCGCCTTCTTCGGGCTGGGAGCTGCTCACCGAAACCGGCTACGACAGCTATGCTGGTATGCCCACCGGTACACCCACATCTACCCTGGACGGAAGCTATATCAACGGCACCAACTTTTTTACCACCTATAATGCCGCACCGGATTATGCACAGCCCATCAGCCAATCCTTTCAAACAAAAGGACTCGTGACATGGACAAGGGTTAAGGTGCTGGGTACAGCCGCTGATTTTCTTCATACCGTTACCCTCTATGATGAAAAGGGGCGGGTGATCCAGGTCAAAAGCACCAATGTTTCTGGCGGTACCGATGTGGCCACCACCCAGTATGATTTTTCCGGCAAGGTGCTGCGTACCCATGTCAAGCACCAGAAGAGCGGCTCCCAGGCTAACATTTACCAGGTGCTCACCAAGATGGGTTATGATGCAGCGGGCAGGGTACTCACTGTAAAAAAGCGGGTGAACAACAACACCTCTGGCAACACCACGGACAAAACAGTAATGAGCAACAGCTACGATGAACTCGGGCAGCTCAAGACCAAAGCGCTGGGCACCAATCCGCTCAATACATCTACAGCCCTGGAGAACCTCACTTATGACTACAACATCCGCGGCTGGATGCTGGGGCTGAACAGAGCATACTTAAAAAACAACAATGCAGCAGGCTTTGAGCAACGGTACTTTGGTTTTGAACTTGGCTATGATAAAAGCGCTACCACGCCTGGAACAACTGGGTTTGGATATGTGCAATACAATGGAAATATAGCAGGTGTTATTTGGAAGAGTAGAGGGGATGAGGTGAGAAGATATTTTGACTATCTCTATGATAATGCCAACCGGTTGGGAAGAGCTAATTATTACCAATATGTAAGTCCTGGTAGCAATGACTTTTGGAACCCTTCCGATGCGAGCTTTAGCGTACATGGCAATGATCCTGCCTATGGCAATGCACCCACAGGTAACAACAACTACATCTCCTACGATGCCAACGGCAATATCTTGGGAATGGTGCAGCACGGATTTAAGCTGTCTAATCCCAATACGATAATCGATCAATTACAATACACTTACTTTCCTCAATCCAATAAGCTCCAATATGTAACAGATGCGATAACAGCAGATCAAAAGCTGGGCGACTTTACGGATAAAAATCCTGGTACAACAGACTACACGTATGATGATAATGGAAATCTGGTGAAGGACCTGAACAAAGATCTGGTAAGCTACACGGGTGCTAATGGTATCGTGTACAATCATCTGAACCTGCCGCAGAGCATCACCGTCAAAGCAAATGGCAGCAGCAACAAAGGCACTATCCAGTACGTGTATGATGCCGCAGGCACAAAGCTGAAGAAAATCACCACCGAAGGGAGCAAGGTGACCACTACACTCTATATGCTGGGTACCTACCAGAATGATACCCTGCAGTTTCTCCCGCACGAAGAAGGGCGGATCCGTCCGACACAGAACACGCAGACGCCTTTTGTCTATGATTATATGCTCAAAGATCACCTGGGCAATGTGCGAATAGTGCTTACCGAAGAACAGCAGACGTCCTACTACCCGGCAGCTACCCTGGAGGGAAGCCAGACGTCGGGTGCACTTTCCATGCTCAACTGGGAAAAAGAATTTTATAGCGTTGACAACACCAAGATTGTTGCCAAAAGCAGCATAGCCTCCTGGACCACCTCTAATGATTACCCCAATCACAACGGCAACCCGCCTTACAACAGTGTGGCCAGCGGCAGCTACCCGGCAAATTATACCGTGAGCGACGGAGTCACCTCCGCCAATGTATACAAGCTCAATGCCACGGCCAATAAAACCGGGCTAGGTGTTATGATCAAGGTCATGGCAGGCGATGTGGTGAACATCTTTGGCAAGAGCTACTTCTATGCGCCTTCCACCTCCTTTACCAACAGCAACTCCACGGCGCTGACGCTGTCTAATATCTTTACATCACTATTAGGTACACCTGGCAATGTCGCTGCGTCAAAGGGTCTTACCGATCCCCAGCTGCAGACCCTGAACAGCGGCTCTTACAGTGTGCCTTCTTCTTTTATAAGAGGAGGGGACGGCACCATCAGTTCTTCTCCCAAAGCCTACATCAACTATCTCTTTTTTGATGAGCAGTTCCGCTTTGCAGGAGGGAACGCCAGCCGGGTAGGCTCGAGCGGTACGGTGAAAAGCCACTGGGATGACGCCAGCATGAAAAATATTGCAGCACCCAAAAGCGGATATTTGTATGTTTACGTGTCGAATGAAAGCAACATCGACGTGTTCTTTGATAACCTGCAGATCGTACACAACCGTGGTCCCATCCTTGAAGAAACCCACTATTACCCCTTCGGGCTGACGATGGCGGGGATCAGCAGTAAGGCAGCTTCATTCGGACAGCCTGAGAACAAGAAAAAATATAACGGCATCGAGTTAGAGAATGATTTTGAGATACAGACCTATGATGCACAGTTCCGGGAGCTCGACCCGCAAATTGCCCGGTGGTGGCAGATAGACCCGGTGACAGATGGCTATGAGCATATCTCTCCGTATGCTTCCATGTACAATAATCCAGTTACTATCAGTGACCCATTGGGCAATGAAGGGGAGGCTTGTTGCGAAGGCCTGATTGGAACGTTTATAGAGCTCTATTCAAAATATCAGGAGTTTACAAACCGTGGTCCATCCGGTGAACAAATGAAAGAAGGAATTGGCCAGGTATTTTCTTCCACAGCGGGAGCATTAAACGGTACGTTGCACTACGGCACATTTGGTGCTTGGCCCCTCAATCCTGCACAGGCCTTCTTTGGCAGCGATGGGATGAATGAAGCGCAAAGTGAAACATATTACGCCGCAACAGATGTGGCAAAAGTGGCGGGGCCACCGGTTCTTATCTCACCGGCCGGAGGCGGCGCTAACATTACAACAACGTTTGAACATGTGCCAGCCGCCCAGTTTAAGCTAACCACATCATATTCAACTGGAGTTAATTTATCGCTTAGCAAAGCTTTAAGTACAGGTTTAGGAAATCCATTCAAAAACAAGACGCCAAGTGAGGTAAATGCAGCTATGCAAGAGCAAGTAAAAAAAGGAAAAGTAGTAGAGAAGTACACTGACCCTGTAAGTGGCTCCAAAGCTTACCAGAATACAAAAAGCAAATATTCTTACAACGTTGACACCGGTAAGAGTGGAAAAACAGGAGGTAAGGTGGAGCCTGCCCATGTGGATGTTAATTATCCTAATCCAAAGCCCAAAAACGTGCCACCTAAAAAGAAACTTCCAATCAAAGAAGAAAACTAAATTAATTATACAATGCTCTCTTTTATAACCACCAAAATGGCTCCAGACCAAATTGAAATCATTGCAGATGATAGCGGTGTGGATGATTTGATATTATACCTTCAAAGTATAAAAAAAGATAAAGACCACATGCACTTAATTATTGATAGCGAGATTAACGCTTTTCCAATCGAAGAGGAGCAAAAGGAGAAAGTAATAATTATTAAACATGTAAGACTGCAATACTCGAGTTCTTCTGAATGGGCGAGTGGAACTTAATGTTCTGAGAAGTCGAACCCAATAAAAAAGGCCGCTCTTCGTGAGCGGCTTTTTTTATTGGGCCAGTGCGTGGCTCAGGGTATCCTTCAACTTCTTTTTGGCAAAGAGGCCATCAATGATATGGTAAAGGGAACTGCGTTCGGCTTCATTCAGTTGCTCCATCACCTTTATTTTTTCCATCAGAGTTTTGTCTGCGGAGTGCACGTCGGTAAAAATCTCATCGGCCTGGAAGAGTTCCGAAAGCGTTACACCCAATGCCTTTGCAATCTTGGCCACGATGGTAAAGGAAGGGTCGGTCTTGCCGTTCTCAATGCGGCTGTACTGCGAGGCATCCATCTTCAAAGCCAGGGCTACTTCTTTTTGGGTGAGGCCCTTGGCCTTCCTTCCCCGACGAGTCTCTTTCGCATAGCTTTGTGTGCTGGCCAAAAGGACTCGTCGGCATCCGGAGCCACTACACCAACCTCCCTCCATCAGTGGCTTCCCCGGCAGTAACACCGCCCCCGATAGCCCCTCAGTCGTATAGCGTCTCCCATTTGATAAACTCCCGGTAATCGCGAACAGAGAACAGCCGCTGCCCGCCATTGAAATAAAACAGCGCTTTCCTTCCCCGACGAGTCTCTTTCCTTCCCCGACGAGTCTCCGCTCCGGTAAAGTGCCGAGCTGCGGGACTCGTCGGCTTTCGGAGCCACCACACCAACTTCCCTCCATCAGCCGGTTCACCACTATAGTGACACCTCCTCCGGTAGCACCTCAGTTGTACAGCGTCTCCCAGCGGATAAACTCCCGGTAATCGCGAACAGAGAACAGCCGCTGCCCGCCATTGAAGTAAAACAGCACGGATGAGTGCAGGTAGTCTAAGCTCGTGGCACACAGCTTCCATTTACCTCGTACCGGGTTCTCATGCAGGTACACCAGCTTTTGCAGTGTGAACTTCTCCGTACGGCATTCTTTTACATCAAAACTGTCCTTCCACACCTGGTGCTGCTTGCCACGCTGCTTATCCTTGGCCAGTACACCAGCCTGCAGCTGACACAAAAGCTCCGTCCGCTCCATTTGAGTCAGACGCTGAACAATCACGTAAGCCATGAACCGCTTTCCATTCCCAATAAGGGTATTCAGACTTTGTGCACCGCCGCCGTAATGGAGCAAAAAATGCAGGTGGTTGGGCATGATCACATAACCACACACGGCGTGGCCTTTTGCCTGTAGCACCGCAAAGAACCGGTACACAGCCCCATAGCCATCGCTTTCCTCCAGCAACGGGAGCCATCGGTGACAGGTAAAGGTGATAAAATAGAGACCTTCTGTGTAGATGTGCGGATGGTATACAGCCATAAAGAAAGATACAAAGGAAATCCCGGTAAGGCTTGTCACGGGGCACGCAGCCAAAGGCAGCAAAGAAAGAGGGGAAGGAGATACAAAACCGAACTCACCCAATAGCCAAAAAGAAAAAGAGGTCCCTTAGGACCTCTTTACAGGCTGTTCGCAGTTTGCTGCTGGAAAACTTCGAGCTATAAGTGCCTTCGCTTGACCACCCGTTGCAGCAGCCACGACACCCCAAAGCTCACCACCGCCCCCACGGCCGCCATTACAGCTGTCTTCAGCACTTCACCGCTGGTGATCTGAACCAGCACCACCAGCAGGGTGCCGCCCACCGTACCCGCCCTTTCATTTACGCCGGGCGATGAACCGTCCATTGGTTTTCGATTTATTGGTTTTGCCACCGGTGGTCAGCTGGCTTACCGCCGCTGCGGTTAAACCAGCAGCATAGCCACAGGCGGCACTTACCTGAATAATCGCAGTCAGGGGGTAAGGCCACAGGAGCAATCCCAAACAAAGCAGGGCGAGGAGCAAACTACCTCGCTGCACCCGTTTAAAGAACACCGGCTTCGGCGCCAGTACACGTTGATAGATCGTCATACCGATTTGTTTTAGGAATGAAAGAATTATTTGAAGCATAAACCGGTTGAATGGAGAAGAGAGAGTAAAACAGGGAGGGGAAAGAAACGACTTGCAGATAACCCGGTAAAAGGTGCTCCTTTCAGGAATAACCGGCTGCCATGGCCGTTATTTGTTGTTTTTGGTACACCGCATCATCCTTTCCCCCATCCCGCTACAAGCCATCCACAAAGAAAGCCTGCACCGAAGACCACTCCCTGTTTCACCCCT
>DASYHD010000002.1:0-11293 GCA_035998945.1 Flavisolibacter sp.
TCCTATATTTGTCGTTCTCCTTTGAATTTCCGCTCCGGCCCGCTGCTTACAATAAACCAATTGCTTTATGAACACAGATAGACAGAACTACAAAGACTATTCACTCGCAAAGTTTCTCTTTACCCTTTTTGTTGTCTTTACGTATTTGATGCTTAAATTTTCAGGCTACCTGCAGGTGTGGGGGCTTTAGTTTTTTTTCGGCCTGCTTTTCAGATGCTAGTGTTGCAGGTTCCCGGAAGGAAAAAGCGACCATCCTTACATGCAAGAGGAAGAGGATGGAGGCAGGAGGTTAAGATTAAGATGAAGGAGTTCTTGAGTTATTGGGTTATTAGGTTAGTAGTTATGGGATAGTAGATGTTTGCTAATGTGAGTTGTTACCGCTTTTGGTAATTGCCGCAAGAGTGGTTTATGCCGAGAGGACAGGCATCCTTTGATAAGCCTTCGGCAGCTACGAATGACATTGCCCAGGATGACAACGGGATGCATTCGTAGAAAGTCGGTAAGTCGTCTTGCCGTTGAAAATCCTTTTTCTTATACGCTCCATAGATCCCTCCTGCGTCGGGATGACAGGTAAGCGGTGGTACAATTAGAGTCCCACCGCTGTTTGGAGAGGTTGTGTACGCACCGGCTCTCGCTCTTCATGGCAAGGAAGGAGTCTTCTGTGGGTTGTGCAAAGGAAAGATGCCGGTTGTATTGCAACGCACTACGTTCCCATTTTAGCAGTACACAGATCCCTTGTGTACTCGGGGTGACAAGGGATAAACTACACGATAGCAGACAGGCTGATAATGGGAGCGGGGTGTTGCAGATCGTTTACGGGTTGTTTTTTATTGGTGTTGTCAATTGCTTGCTGTCCGTTGCTTGTTGTCTGTTTTTGTTGGCCATTGCCGGTTGCTCATTGCCGGGTGTTCCTTGCCTGTTGGCCCTGGCTAGTTGTTGCAGAGGTCTTCGATGATATCGAGAAACCTGTCGCAATAGATGGGTTCGTCGTCGGGCAGGGAACCGATGAAGGTGGCAGTGGCGACCATAAAGTCGGCCACGGCGTCGATGTCTTCTTCTTTGGGATCACAGCCCTTGAAAATCCAGACCAGCAAGCCGGCGAGCTCCTCCCACCGGGTAGTGGCGATCAGGAAGCTGAACTCGCCGGGATAATCCGGATGGGGAATGGTGTGCAGGATGTCGTCGGAGATACGGCCCAGGAGCTGCCCGATGTAGAGGGCCCGCCAGTATTCATCAATGATCAGTTCGGGGCCATCATCGCTGCCAAAGTCTTTGGGGATGATGATGTTGCTAAAGCTCAGGGGATGGGCGTTGAGGAAATCGAGGAAAAGCTCTTTGGTATAGCCGGCGAATTCGGTGATGCGGATGGTGATCATGTTGTTGAGTTATTGGGTTATTGCGTTATTAAGTTATTAGGCAAGAAGGCAAAGAGGCAAGGAGAAAAGGGGATGGTTGGTCAGGTGAGGAAGGGAAAGATCCATTCGGGTTTGAAGCCGGTGTGTTCGCAAAACTCGAAGACGGTGATGAGGGTTCGTTTGGTTTTCCCGTGTTTGCGCCGGATGCGGGCCAGGAGCTTGCGGGCGGTGTCGGGCTGCATGCCGGTAATGGCGGCGATGTCTTTCGGATAGATGACAATGCGGTGGGGGAGGATCGTCATAGGTACGGTGTTTTGGTTCTTCAAAATTTGCACGTCGTTCGCGGAATTACAAGGTAAAACCCGACAGCGCCCTGTCTTTTTCCGGCAAGCCAATTGTCGGGAAAGCGACAGTTTTTCTGTCGAAATCCGACAGCCGGTTGTCGGGTTTTACGATTGTTTTTACCGGCTTCTTTGTCCATCTTTAACCCTTAAAACCAACTACTATGAGTGCTTTTATTTCTATGGCCGAAGCCATCACCATGACAAGCCGTTACCGCCAGAACCGTGATTCCATTTTACAGAGCGCTTACCTGGCGCCGAACATCCTGCCTTTCAGTGAAACATTTGACAAAACGCAGATCGAGACCCTGCTCAACCGCAGCGGTTGCACCCAGTTACGGTGTTATTACGGGATGGATGAATCGCTGCAGATCCACCTCTTATTGGTTGGCGTCAATGCAGAAAATGAAGACATTTTGCCCCCGGCACCGCTGAGCGAGGAAGAAGAGGAATCCGATGATGATTATGTGCTGGAAAGGGCCAACCGTTGTCCTGATTTTTGTCCGCCTGATTCTGAACTGAACAGCTAAATTCTACCGGATATGCCCTTCTGGTTTTTTGCGGCCCTGAGCCTTACCATCTTCGTGCCTGCAGCGATTGCGCTTGTACGATTTAGACAGATTGAGCCGGTGTATTATCCTTTTCTGATCCTGATATGTGTTGGCGCTGCCAATGAAACCGCGGCGCTGCTGCTGATCGGGGAAAGCGGGTCTAATATTCTGCTCTACAACCTGTATGCCCTTGCGGAGTGGTGGCTACTTCTGTGGCAGTTCAGGCGCTGGGGCCTGTTCGCCGGGTCGGAACGCTGGTACCCGGTGCTGGGCCTGGCCGGAGGCCTTGTCTGGGCCGGCGAAGGCCTGGTACTGGACACGCTGCAACGACCGAATTCGTATTTCCTGATTCTTGGTTCGTTTGGGGTTGTGGTCATGAGTGTACTGACCATTGCCCGAAGCGTGTTTTTTGAGAGTTACCGGTTGTGGCACCATTCAAAGTTCCTTATTTGCCTGGGCATTGTGCTGTTCTTTACTTTTTCAATCCTGATCGAGGTTTTTCTGCTGTTTGGTATTGGGGTCAGTACGGCCTTCCGCAACAGGATCTACGAGATCTTTTATTACAGCAATGCGCTGTCGAACCTTCTCTATGCCTATTCTATCATATGCATGCCTACGAGATTACAATTTATTGGGCCATTGCCATCGTGAGTGTTCTGCTGGCGGTGATCATTGGCCTTTTCGGGTGGAGCCTGGCCCGCAGCCAGCAGTACCTGCGGCGGCAGACCGTAGAGAACTATCGTATTGAACTGGCGCTGCAGGAGGAGCGTAACCGGCTGGCCATGGATCTGCATGACGAAGCCGGTCCCCTGCTGACAGGTGCCATGCGCCTGCTCCGGAAACTGAAACAGGAAGCAAAGGGGCAGGAAAAAACGACAGAGAAGCTGGAAGCCTACCTGGAGCAGCTTGCCGGCTGCACGCGGCGCCTGGCCCATAACCTTCTGCCGGCCACCATTTTCCGCAAGGGATTGAGGGTTTCGCTGGAAGAACTGCTCCTGGAATGCCGTGCCTTTCACCCGTTTCAAACGGAGGTGGTGTTTGCCTACACCAAAGAACCGGTACCTACGGTGGCCATGCATGTTTACCGGCTGGTGCAGGAGATGGTGTCGAATGCCGTGAAGCATTCGGGCGGAAGTACCCTGTTCCTGCGCATTGGCGAGGAACGCGGGTACGTGGTGCTCCACTTCCAGGACAACGGCAAGGGATTTGACCCTGCCTGCACTGACAAGAAGGGCATGGGGTTGCGCAACCTGCAACTTCGTGCCGTGCTGATCGGGGGCGAACTCCGTTGTCTCAGCAATGCCGGCGGCACCGCTTATTCACTACAAATACCTTTTCAGAAATGGAGAGAACCCGAATTGTAATGGCGGAAGACAATGCCACTTACCGCGATGAAATGGAACGCATTCTTGGCAACCTTCCGCACACAGAACTCTGCGGCACCGCACCGAACGGGCGGGTGCTGGTGAACCTGGTAAGGGACACAAAACCAGACGTGGTGATCACCGATATTCAAATGCCGGTACTTACCGGCATTGAAGCCTGCCGGGAGCTGAAGGCGCTCATGCCCGGGGTGAGGGTGCTCGGCATCACCCTGTATTCTGACGAGTTCCAGATTGTTGAGATGATGGAAGCCGGTGCTGCCGGCTACCTGGACAAGCTCAATGTGGAAACGTACCTTCCTGATGCGCTGCGGTTGGTGCAGCAGGGACTGCATTTTTTTTGCCCGACAACGAGTACCCGGATGGTGAAGCTGTTGTGCGCCTCAAAAGCAAAGCTGTTACTGCGTGAAGCGGCGTTCAGCGAAGAAGAACTGCAACTGGTGCGGCTTATTTGCCTGGAGTATACCGTAAAAATGATTGCCCGCATTTTAAACGTGGCCGAGCGTACGGTGGAACGACGCAAACAGCGGCTGCAGGAAAAGATGGGGGCCAAGAGTGATGCGGGGATCGTGTTGTATGCCACCAAGATGGGATTACTGGAAAAAGGGTGAGGAAGGATGCAGTCTGTCAACAATCATTTTCATATGGCTTACCGGTTTCGATCCGAGGAAAAAGAAAGGCTGGCGGCCGTAGCCAGCTACCTGGCGGCGCACCTGGAGGAGACGGTACGCATGGATGGGCTTTGTGCGCTGGCCATTATGAACCGGCATAAACTGAATGCCGGGTTTGAGCGCTTCTATGGTCAGCGCACACTTGCTTACCTGCACAGGCTGCGGATGGAGAAGGCAAGAGCGCTGTTGCAAATTTCGGAGGAAAGTATCGGCAGCATCGCTGCTACCTGCGGGTACCAGCACCAGGGGAGCTTCAGTGAGGCCTATAAACAATACCATGGTTTGCTACCCAGGGAGGAGCGCAACCGCAGCGAAGAAGGCAGAGAGCTTTAGCTCCTGGTTGTGCATATACCTTTCAGAGATTTTGCCGAAAAGATTGTTCGTCCAACCAAAATAATAGAACGTTCTGCCTAAAAATTTCTCTTTTTTTCTTCTGAACTTTGGTTCTACAAAACAGTAAGAAGCCGCCCGGCTTTTTCAGTGGTGACTGTTTTCAGCAACAAACTTTTTGTTATGAAACCTCCGGTTACCATTCTTCTTCTTTCCTCTCTTCTGCTTTTTCTTTTTACGTATATGGGTATCAGTAAGTTGACGGACCTGGAAGGGTTCAGGGAGTCGCTGATGCGGGTCCCTTTTATTGGTATGGGAGCAGGCGTGCTGGCGTTGGCTACCCCACTGGCCGAGCTGGTGATCGTTCTGCTCCTTCTTTTTCCTGCGACAAGGTTGAAGGGGTTGTATGCTTCTGCGGGGATGCTTTTGCTGTTTACACTCTACCTGGCGGGGATGCTCCTGTTTGCGCCAGGACTGCCGTGTAGTTGCGGGGGTGTGATTAGCGGGATGGGGTGGTGGGAGCATGTGGGGATGAATGTGGGGATGGTTGGATTGACGGTGATGGGTATACGTGGTTTGAAAAGGC
This sequence comes from Flavisolibacter sp., assembly GCA_035998945.1. Taxonomy (GTDB): domain Bacteria; phylum Bacteroidota; class Bacteroidia; order Chitinophagales; family Chitinophagaceae; genus Flavisolibacter. The sequence goes on from DASYHD010000002.1 coordinate 5,217, forward strand.
AAGGAGGCAAGGAGGTAACGAGGCAATAGGCAAGAGGCAATGGGTACTGGTTGGTGGGCAGGGTGTGATTTTGAGTGAGGGAGGGAGTGGTGCTTTTCCCTTTTTGTCTTGACACAAAAAGGGAGAAAAAAGTCAAGGCTGCCGCCATTGCTCCGCAGGCGCAGCCGGGCCGGCGCACAAGGCACTTTCCTGCGGGCCGTGGTCTTTGCTCTTGTGTTCAGTCTTTCTTTTTTGGTGCAGGCTGCACGACAGGTGGCATGAGCGCTATGAGGCGGTCGGCTGAAGGGGTAAGAGACTGAAGGCGCAGTATTCCGCTTTGCTTTTGCTATAGCAATGAGAGGCTGAAGGTAGCGCGGAATAAGGCGCCGGGAGAGGGGGGTATACGGAGGGAGAATTGAGGTTAAGGTTAAGGTTGAGGTTGAGGGAAAGATTAAGAAGGAGTTATTGAGTTATTAGGTTATTAGGTTATTGGGTCAGCAGACAAGAAGGCAGGGAGGCAAGAGGCAGGGAGGCAACCGGCGGCCTGTGCTCCGAGGGGAACAGACTGGCCGTTGTGGCGGGGCGGGTGAAGGCTTTTTTGCGGGATGCCTGACAGGCGGGTAGTGGCCGCTTTGGGGTTGGCCCGGGGGCCAAGGGAAGTTGGCGCAAGGCCCCTCCCGGCCTCCTTTAACAGGTGTTCGTGGTTTGGAGTGGTGAAGCGGATGAGGTCATGTTTTAGATGGAATAAACAAGAACATCAATGGGATGGTCACACGGATGTGTAACCGTAATAAAGCTGCCCCTAAAACGACCCTCCCCTCCCCGGGGGTGAAAAAAAGAAATGATTGCACCGAAAGTGACCAGGGTGGGTGCGGGAAGCATAAAGCGGACGAAAGGTTTGTAGGGGCAAGATTGAATGGTGAGTGGTGAGTGGTGAGTGGTGAGTAGTGGGTGGTGCCTAAAAAGATAATGCATGCATGTATCGATAGAGAAGGCCTTGTGAGGACAGCTTTTCCTGTGCGCAGGGAAGGGCGGAGGGAATGCCGAAAACCTTTGAAAGAGTAGGCGCAAATTTTTAAAAACAGTTTTATGAAGAAAATTTCATTGTTCCCCCTGTTTGCGTTGTTGCTGGCTGTTGGTGCCAGTGCCTTTACAGAAAAGAACACGATGCAACAGTGGCACCTGATCCCCGGTAAGAGCGGATCACAGCTTTTCCAGGAAAGTTCTTACCAGCCGGTTCCCAGCACTCCCGGATGTGATAATACTGACCTGCGCCCCTGTGTTATCCAATTTGATACGCAGCAGTATTCAGACCTGCAGGAATACCTCGACAGCTTCAACGGGAATGAAGCCCAGTTGATCGATGATGCGGTTTCGACCCGCACGAATTAAGGAATGGCACTATGTTCTGAAAATGCAAGAAGAGGGAAAACCCCTCTTCTTTTTCTTTTTTACCAACGCCTCTTTATTTTGGATTTTGCTGAATGCCGCCAAGCGTGATTACCTCTTCCGGAATGGGTAAGGCGTAGTGCGGGTCGTTGGGTGGAAGGGTATAGACCTGGTTATTCAGGACTCTTGTTTGCGTAATCCCAAAGCCTTCCCTGTTCAGCCGCTTGATATCGATGAAACGCAGGAGACGCATTACCAGCTCCTTTCTTCTTTCCGCCAACACGAGTTGCAGCGTTTCACCCGGTGTTGCTGCTGTGAGGGGTGTGAACGTCCCGGTTTTCCATCTTTTCATCAATACCGTATTGAGGTCGCTGAGTGCTGCGGCCGTGCTGCCCTGCCTTGCATTGGCCTCGGCCCGCACGAGGTACATTTCGGCGGTGGTAGGCCCGGAGAAAAGTGAAAAGTCGCCTTCGTAGCTCCCCCTGAAATAAAGGGTGTTATCCGCATTCCGGCGAAAGAAAAGCGTCTTCCGCAGGTCATTGGCGGCATAGGAATCATAGAGGGTGGTATCGATTTTTGCGTATATAAAGGTGAGGGGGCCCAAGGTGCCGTTGCGGGTATCGAAGATTACTTCGGTATTGAACTGGGGGAAGGGATTCTGTACGCCCGGATCCAGGGTGTTGTAATCGAGCAGGGTGCTGCGCAGTTGCAGGCAGGAGTCGGCATACAGGCCGGCTTTTTCATACTGCCGCATGGAGAGATAGGTTCGGGCCAGCAGGGCATAGGCGGCCGGTTTGGACGGGCGCAGGGGGTGGCGTGCTGTTGCCGGCAGCAAGGTAACGGCTTCCCCAAAAGCCGACAGGATTTCGGTATAGGTCTGCTGCACCGTTGCTCTCACAGAAACCTGGTTAAAGTCGGATGAAAGGCGGAGCGGAATTCCGAGGTCAGTACCGGCTGTAGCAGCATCCCAGGCCGGCGCCCATTGCCAGGCGGCCACCAGAAAGGCACGGGCCCTGAAGACCAGGGCCTGTCCCCGGATGCTGGTCCATTCCGGATCGTTTGCTGCCGTTCGCTTTATTTTTTCCACCGTTTCCAGCACCGTATTCGCCTGGTAGATACAGCGGTAAAGCGTAGACCAGTCATTTGGTGAGGGGGGAAAGATATTGTCCTTTTGCCACAGATACATCCGGCGATAGGTGTCGGATGTAAGGGCAGCATAACTGTTCTCCGTCAAAAAATAATCATCGGCACTGATCTCCCCGGCCACCGGATCGACGGCGTTGAGCCGGTTCCAGTCATCGAGCAGGGCCTGGCAGTCTTTCAGGGTAGCGGGGATGGAAAAGCTTTTGTTCGGCTTTTCGTCGAGAAATTTTTTGCAGGCAAAACAGCAGCAAAGCAAGGCTGCCCAGCACATTGCATAAATGAATTTCATATCTTCTTTTTTATCATTAAAAATTGAGATTAACACCGGCTGAGAGGGAGGGGCCTGGGCGGACAGCGGCCACCGGAAAATCGGGATCGATCGGTTCCCGTGTTGCTTTCCAGAGGAGCGCCAGGTTGTTGCCTACGAGGAAGAACCGGATGGCTTTGGGGCCGGTCTGTTTTTTGGCCGTCCAATCGTAACTGAGCCGGAGAAACTGCAGGCGCAGGTGGTCGCCTTTGGTTACATGGACCGCTGCCCCCTGGTAAAAGGCATCACGGGCTGATACGGCCGGGTAAACCAAGGAGGGCACGTTGGTGTGTTGTTCGTCGCCCGGCTTTTTCCATCGCCCGGCATAATCGGGATGGCCTGCTCTTGATCCAAAGAGTGCTGTATAACTCAGGGCATCGCGCCGGACAACATAGCCCCATTTGTATACCAGTTGCGCTGTCAGGGAAAGGTTTTTCCATGCCAGGGTATTGCCCAGCGAGCCGTAGGTGGTTGGCATCGCCGGACCCATGTACCGGAGGTCCGTTACCAGGGTTTGTGCCCCCGTGAGGGCATTGTAATCTTTTGAGGTTTGTCCATTCAGAAGGCCCAGCGGGTCGCCTGTTTGCGGATCCAGGCCCTCCCAGTGGTAAGCGAAGATGCTGTAGACCGGTTTGCCTTCGAGGATAGTGATACCCGGGGTGGTGGTGCCTACATAGCTGCGCCCCAACTGGGTGGCAATATAGGTTTTGGTGATTTTATCCGTGTAGTGATTCAGGTTCCAGGTGGTGCTCCACCTTAGGCCACCCGTGGTGTTTTGGGTGGTGAGCTCAAGGTCAAGTCCCCGGCCCTTCATTGCCGCCGCGTTTTTGGTGACCGTGCCGCCAATGCCGGCCGTGGGATCGACCTGGGCCAGGCCAAAGAGGTCGAAGGCCTCTTTCTGAAAAACGTCCACGGCCAGTACCAGCCTGTTGCCTGCCGCCCGGAGATCCAGTCCGATGTTGATCGTGCGGACCCTTTCCCACCGCAGTTCGGGGTTGGCGAAGGCCGAGATGGTAGCATAGGGCTGGAGGGTGTAAGGCGAGGCTGACGCATAGGTGATCCTTGTAAGGGCTGACCGTGACTGGTCGACGTTGCCGCTGACACCCCAGGTGGTGCGCAGGCGCAGGTAGGGGAGGAATCTGCTCCTGTAAAACCCTTCTTTTGAAATTTCCCAGGCTGCACCGGCCGACCAGAGGGGCGTCCACTTTTCGTTGGTAGCCACGCCAAAAAGATTGGAGGCGTCGCGGCGTGCACTGGCAGAAAGGGTATAGCGGTCGAGGAAGGTGAGGGCGGTGTTGGCAAAAAAGGAGACAAAACGATCAGTACGGCTGCTGATGCTGTTGGCTGCCGGGATAAAATTGGTACCCCCGGTAAAAAGCGGGTGGCGGACCGTGTAATCGACCTGTGCGAAAGAGAGGGTTGCCACATCGTAGCCATAGGTGCGTGCTGCGCTGCTGTTGAGGGCTGCCTGGCTGGTTTCGGCACCCCCGATGGCGGCGAAACGCAGGTTTCTGACATCCCTGTTCCAGGAGAGCTGGGCACGGGCCTTGTGTGCCACCAGGTCGGTATGGGAGAGGTCGAGAATAGCACCGGGCGGCACCCTGTAGGTAAGGGCGCCTGTGGCCCGGTTGAGCTGTGTAAAAAGGTTTACCAGGTCGCGGGCTGCATAGCTTTCTGCCCCTGTGACCGTTTTGCCGGCCACTGCCTGCTTTTCGTACTGGTAGGTGAGGTTGAACAGCAGCCCTGGATGGATGGTGTATTGCAGGCCTCCGTTGACCAAGATATCGGAAAGGGAGGTTGTTGCTGCCGTATGCTGGTAATCGGTGAGCGGGTAGTAGTTCCAGTCGAGGAGACGTCCCGCACCCGCGGTATCGGTATACCGCAGCCGGTAATTTTTGATTACCGGAAGGGCTTCACCCGCCGGGCCGACGATCTCGGTATAGGGTGGCAGGGCGCCGTTGGCGGTGGTGAAACTGCCGAATGCAGGGCGGCCGTTGCGGTTGCGCGAACCCGTGTAGCTGACAGCTGCCTCAAACTGCAGGCGGTTGCCCACCCGGAAGCTGTTTTGCCAGTGCAGGTTCAGGCGGCGGTAGGTAGCTGCCAGGTCCGAGACGTTGATATCGCCCCCTATGCTGAACCTTGTTGCGAAGGAACGGGAACCTGTTTGCAGGGAAAGGGCGTATTGCTGGTTTACCGCCGGCTGGTAGAACCAGCGATCGAGGTCGGTGCGCCAGTCGCGCTGCCGCAGGGTAACCAGCCGGTTGTCGAGGTCTGCCTGCGCCAGGGTGCCCCCTGCCCGTTGCAACAAGAGTTCCACCACCGGTGAGAGGGGTGGCCGCTGGGCGGATGTTAGCTGGCTGTTGTAGTGGTTTTTGGCAAAGAGAAATTGTTCCACTTCGATAAAATCGGTGGCTGTCATCTGCGGCAGGGTAAAGAGGTCGGGTTTGGCTGTTATGGTGAGGTTGTTTTGCCAGGTGAGGGAAAGGGGCTGGTTGAAGCGGCCTTTTTTTGTGGTGATGACGACCACCCCGTTGCCGGCTTTTGCCCCCCAGATGGATGCCGCGGCGGCGTCTTTCAAAAAGGTAATGGCCTCTACTTCTGCGGGGTTGATGTTGGTAATGTCGCCGCTGTAGGGGAAGTTGTCGACCACAATGAGGGGGCCCCTTTCGCCCTGGATGGTACTGAGCCCGCGGAGCGAAAATCCGGGGCTGGTGGTTCGCCGGTCGTAGGTAAAGCCATTGGCAATGGCCGGGAGGCGGTCGAGCACCGTGGTGCCTACCTGGAGGTTGAACTCCTGGCTTGTGATGGTGGTAAAAGAACCCGTTGCCCTTTCTTTTGGCAGCTGCTGGTAGCCGGTGTTGACAACCACTTCACCGAGCTGGCTAATCCGCCGTTTCAGCCAGATGGTTGTTAAGGGGTAGCGGGCATAGCTATGGTCATAGATGAAGGTGTACCGTTCGTAACCGACGGCGGTGATGATAACGGTGTCGCCGAGGTGCAGGTTAGCGATCGAAAACTCGCCGTTGGCATCCGATGACAAAGCGCTGTTTGGGGTTTGGGGTTGGGTGTTTGGCGTTGGGGGTCGTTTGAGGGTGATGGTGGCTCCCTGGATGGGTTCACCCTGTTCGTTGATGATCTTTCCTTTGAGGGTTAATGCCTGACACATGCTCAGGAGTGGGGAGAGGAGGGCCAGGAGAATTAGTAATCGCATTGTTGTTTGGTTTGAAGCGTGAATTGTGAGTGGTGAGTGGTGAGTGGG
>DASYHD010000024.1:0-404045 GCA_035998945.1 Flavisolibacter sp.
CTCCCACACGTAATCGGCAAAGCCAAACAACCAGGGCGATACCGCCAGCAGGGCACCGCTGATCAGGTCAATGGTGAGGTGTGTCCGCATGGAAACTTTGCGGGTTGCCCCCATTTCATAATCCGTCACCAGGGCAAGGCCAATCATGCTGATACCCAAAATAACAGGGACCCATGTTTCGGCACCACCTCTGTCAAAGCCAAATAGCCAGGGAGCTGCTATCAGGAGAGCACCCATAATGTAATCCAAATACCCATGTGTCTTCGTTTCTATAAATCGCATAACTCACAAATTTGGTTAGGTGAGGTAAAAATCACAAATGGTGCCAAGACAGGTACTGTTCAGGTTTAAGTGCAAATAGAAAGGGATCACCTCCATACAGTACGTAAAACCCGTAAGATGTTGCCGCTTTTGATCTTTTCCAGGTCCTGGTCAGTAGCCCCCAGGTAGTCTTTGTGTGCATGGAGTTGTTCTGCGAAAGCCGGAAACTGGTGGTAGCTATAAAGATCATCCGGTGGATCGGACATGCCGTCGAAATCAGTCCCGATTGTGATGTGATCAAAAGAACCCGTCACCTCTGCAATGTGTTTGATAGTTGCGAGAATGGTCTTAATGCCGTGTTGATCGGGTTGGGAAGGTCTTTCTTCTTTTCCGTTGAGATAGTAGTTCATAAAGACGATTCCTACCAAACCGCCACACCGTTTAATGGAGAGCAGTTCTTCATCGTCGGGACAAATAAGCGAAAACTGCGGGTGTTCTTTGTCTTTGAACAGCGCCCTGGCACCCGTATGGGAAAACACCAGCGGTTTGTTGTCTCTCCGCTCATTCAATTGAAAGACTTCTTTTCTGGCAATATCATTTACATGTGTCAGGTCTACAATGATCCTGCTATCCAGAAGTGAATTGACAATACTTCGCCCCACCTCGGTGAGGGGAGATGGCTTGGGTGTGTAACGCATTCCCAATAGCTTTTTTTGCAGCGGTGGAATACCTTCAGTGGGTGTGGTGATATCGTTAGCAAAAAAATGTGCGAGGGTCAGCATAGCAACGCCTCTTTTTTCCAGTTGGGCAATATGTTCCCTGTACTGGGTCTTGCTTAAGCCTCTGCCGAGGTGATGGCCCCCTTCCACGGTATGGACAAACACGCATTTCTCGTCGGCAAGTCCTTTTTCCAGTTCTGCTATGTTGTGCGCTATCAAAGCGTCATCCTTTCCTCTGAATTGTGCTTCAAATGAATCGATCATTTCCACCGTCTGTGAAAAGGCGTCTTCTTTTTCTATTTTGTCTGCGTAGTGCTCAATAAACTTTTTCAGGGGCTTCACCGTTGTGATTGCCTTCCAGTCGTCTTTGATATACTTCTCAGGAAGGTAATGTGCTGCCAGTACCGCACCGACTCCCCCTTTCTGCATAGCTGGTACTGTTACCTGAATGTTGGTGTAGTTCGTGTCCTGTGCACCACCGCCTTTTTCAAAGGGCGAGTGGCCGTACAAATAGTGTTTAAGAGTTGGGTGACAATGGGCGTCAATAAATATGCTCATATGAAATGAAGTGAAAACGGTTTCCAATCGGATCAACATGGGGGTCCTGTACAAACCATATGCCTGTGGGTTGAATCACGGTAATGCCTGGCAACTGCTGCATCTCATTTATGGCAGGTTACAGAAAGAGCGATTTACACGGTCACTGTGCAATCGCTCTTTGTTCCATTTCACCGATACATTGGATGCTTTCACCTATTGATCCGGCTGCTTTCGTCTATTCGTTATGATTTTCCCCTTCGCAGAATTACTTTAACACTCGATTAGCACTCTATGATTGGAACAATAACGACTTCTATGCTGGCGTCTATTCAGCCATTTTTGTCCCTTGATGCTAGCATAAGGGAAAGGCCTGACTACCTGGAATGCCCCATTCAAAACCCAACAGAAGGTTTACAAGCCAATGCGTATTATTTTGGCAATTACGAATGGGCCGAGGAATACCTCACGTATTGCCACCGAAGTGAAGCGTTCCGCTCCCGCTGGACAGCAGCATTGAAAGATTGGAATAATAAGATCGTTGTAGATATTGGATGTGGCCCGGGAAATATTTTTGCCACACTGGGAGGTAAACCCCGGTTGCTGATTGGCGTGGATGTGGCACCTACCTCCCTGTCCCTGGCTAAAAAACAAGGCTATCTCCCACTTTTAGCCGACGCTACCCAACTTCCTTTGATTTCGGAATTTGCCGACATTGTAGTACTGAATGCTGCCCTTCATCACTGTGAGGACATGGAAGCGGTGTTGCGGGAAGCAGCCCGGCTGGTGAAACCTGGCGGTTTGTTGGTGACCGATCACGATCCGCAATTTAGCGCCTGGAACTATAAAGGTCCCGCCATGTGGATGTGGAATGCACGGCTTGTCCTGTATAAACTATTGAAAAAAGGGTTTCATAAAGCAGACGACCAGCAACAATGGGCCCTCGCCTCCGAGATTCATCACAAACCCGGACATGGGGTGACTACAGAATTTTTCCGGTCTATACTTGTTCCGGAGGGGTTTACTGTCAATGTTTATCCGCATAACCATGACCTGGGTGCCGAGGTGCTGCAGGGAAAGTTTGGAAAGGCAGAACTCAAATACCGCATCGGCAACCTGCTTTCCGGAAGAAATCCAAACAGAAAAGAAAATGCGCTTACACTTATGTGTGTGGCGAAAAAAGCAGTATAAACCGCTTCGTCTGCATTGCAAACCTGTTGGTGGTACCTGCAAGAGGCAGGATACCGCTAAAGCTGAAATTTCCAATACCTGATCGGAGAGCCCCAGTCATTAAACAACAACGTTCAACTCCGACCACGCAATGAAATGGAAGCAGGCTTTCATTATGTTTACAGTGATACAGCTTTGCGTATGCAGTTCCAGCTGTAATTCCAAACCGGGAACAGACAATAACAAAAACAACCATGATTCTTCGTACCGGGTAATGTCTATACCCGAGTACACCGGAGAAATTAAGGTAAATGCACAATCAGGGGAAGGGTACTTATGGGACAGGGACAGCAATAAAGTTTTTGTAACCGTAAGACGAACAAAGAATGGTTTTCTTGCCGTTGATCCCTATGGACGAATCATTGAGCTGGTTGCGTATCCACCGAGGTAACCTTCCGCGGGGGTGGGTGTTGTCACTGGTAGGTTAAAGATTAGCAGGTCCTGGTCACCTCTCTTCTTATGCACCAATAGTAAGATCTGTTCATAGCACCTACGACCTGTCAAAGGTCTTCCGATCACTTTATTTCAAAATAACCAGCAACATACCTGAACTGAAAACCTGTATTCTTTTGGTTATTTCTACCAGTTACCTCCGGAAATTGCAGACACAACAGATTTACACGGGGTACGCCACAAAAAAAAGTACAAAAATTGCGTCCTATACCAAGCAAGTTCCCGAGGCTACCTTCGTCACCAAATCCCTGATTATGTACCGGCTCTCATTGACTATATCCGCCCTGTTTTTAATACTCACTACCTGCAAGGCACAACAGCCAGTTGCCGGCGCAAAACAACTAACTCATTTCCTGGACAGTGCCGCAAAAAACCTGGACTTTCACGGAACGGTTCTGCTCACCAGGTCAAACGATACCATTCATTATGCGGGTTATGGTTATTCAGACCTGAAGCGAAAGATAAAGACCGAGAAAACAACGGCTTACAATATTGCTTCTGTGTCAAAAGCCTTTACGGCCATTGCGGTGCTCAAACTGGCAGAGCAAGGCATCTTCTCCCTGCAAGACCCGCTGCGCAAGTTTTTCAAAGAGGTACCGGCAGACAAAGCAACGATCACCATTCACCAACTGCTTAGTCACACCTCGGGCATCGGGCAGCATTATGCGGCAGACGGTGAAGAAGACCCTCAAAAAGCGGCAGCAAAAATATTCAGGCTCCCCTTAACAGATGCACCCGGCAATCGGTTCCTCTATGGCAACGACAACTACACACTCCTGGCCATCATCATTGAACAACAAACCCATCAGACCTGGGAAGCATATCTGAGGGCAACCATCTTAGCCCCCCTGCAAATGAAGGCCACTTTTTTCCTGGCTGACTACCAAAGGGTGCAGGCAGCCAAAGCTCCCCAAACCAGCGGTGCTGCACCAAAAGGTCAGCAGCGTGACTATGGCGCTATTGGTGCCGGTGGCATTTTTTCAACCGCTGCAGACCTGGCGACATTTGTGCAGGCGTTTTCCACCGATAAGGTTTTATCCGCTACCGCAAAAGAATCGCTCCTGGGAAAATACACAAAGGTCAAAAGTCCCTGGGAAGGGACCACCACCCACTATGCATATGGCCTGTTTGTAACGGAAACTGAGCAGGGCCTCCTGCAAAGCATCTGGCTCAGGGGGAATGAAGAAAGCTGGGGAACGGCTATCCTCTTTTGGCTACCGCAAACCAATACGTCACTGGTAGTGCTGTCAAACAAGGAGCTTCTTTCCAATGGCGAAAAATCGCACATTTACATCTCCAATCACCTGCTGAAAAGCATCGCCCAACAAAGCAACTTTAAAATTAAATCATATACCACCGATGAAAGAAAAATCATTCCTTGGTTTGCGTACGGTCATTTACAAAGTGCCGGATCTAATGCTGGCAAAACAATGGTACACCAAAGCTTTTGAAACGGAGCCTTACTTTGATGAGCCGTTCTATGTTGGCTACAACATTGCAGGCTATGAACTTGGGTTACTGCCTGATCCCTTGTATGCGCCACAAAACGGTGGCGTTACCGCCTACTGGGGCGTCCCCGATATTGAAAAAGCATTTCAATCCCTTTTAAATGCGAATGCAACACCGGAAAGTGCACCCGAGGATGTAGGCGGTGGAATTAAAGTGGCCGTTGTAAGAGATCCATGGAATAATGCGATCGGAATCATCTACAATCCGCATTTTGGTGCCGAAGACTAAAGGTTACTGTTTGTATTGTTTGCGGTAAGCCCGTGGTGAAAGACCTGTAAGGGCATGAAAGTGTTTACAGAAATGGCTTTGGTCATAAAAGCCACATTCCAACGCCACTGCTACCAGGGAAAAGCTGGTGTCTTTTAACAACCGGCAGGCTGCCTCCACCCTACACTTCCGGTAATATGCTGTAACGGTCATTCCGAACTGCTCTTTAAAACATTTGGAAAGGTGAACCGGGTGAACAGAAAACAATTGCGACAGCTCCGTTAAAGAAAGCGGATTTGCGTAGGTTGTTTCCAAAAGCTGCTTTAGTTCATGCAGCCATAAAGTCTGTCTTTCATTTCCACGTTCATATCCTGTACGGGAAAGGTAAACCATCAATTCAGAAAATAAACTTTCAATTGCAAGCCTGGAAAATGTATCGCGGTGGTGGAATTCCCGGTACAGCTTCTGCAGCAAAGGTGTCAGGGAGCGGTCTTTACTAAGAATTCTGTTTTTGACAGGTTCAATTCCATATGCCGACATCCGGTGGATCCATTCCGGTGTCATCTCCACATTGAATGTGCGGGAGAGTTGATCCGGATGAAAAAATGTTTGATGCACTTCTTCCTGCGGGTGATAAACCACATGATCCACCTGACAGGAAAAAATTTTACCTTCTACCATTTCGTTCCAGCCTCCGTTCAATGCCATGCAGAAGTAAGCATTTTCGTGAAAATGCTCCGGCAGGCTTTCACCGGCAGCATGCACTTTTTCTGTAAGAACAAGCCCCTGAACAGAGATGGTCTCCAAGGTATTTCCAAAATATTTTCCGCAGGTAAGTTTCATGTCAAAGCAAAGAGCATTGAAAATAGCAAACTGCCGTCGTATAACATACAAGAATTTGGATGGTGTTAAAGACTGGTACGTACTAGAAGAGCAAACAGTCTCGTACCAGCATGCAATTCCCTCTTTATGCCGTAGGGCAAAGAACTCCAGGCGAAGGTTAAATCCATTATAAAAGATTCTGCCATATTATTGAAACAAATTTGCTGCATTGCCGGCAAAAGGATGAATGCACCGTTTATGAAGCGGGCCGGGTATAAGACAGTTTTTCACCAACAGCCCCTCACCTGTGATCAACTGCAGGCCAAGGTGCTCAATTCGGTAAGAAACAATAACAAATACAAGGGCGGTAAAACAGGGAGACCAAAAAGAAAAGGCTGCACTTTGCTTTTTTTTCAAAAAATAGTTGGAGAAATGAAAACTGTGGTTATCTTCGTAGTGTACTATTTAAGTAGTACACTAAATCACAGATCATGATTCGCATTCAGGACTTATCTTTCCGTTACAAAAAAAAGCCTGTACTTGAAGGGCTGAATCTGGAATTTGCAGCAGGGCATGTGTACGGATTGCTGGGCCAAAATGGCACCGGCAAATCAAGCCTTTTACGCAGTATTGCCGGGTTGCTGAAACCACAAAGCGGCAGTATTTCGGTAAACGGCTTTAGGCCGTTTGAGCGGCTCCCGGTTTTCCTGGAAAATATGTTTCTGATGCCTGAAGAGTTTTTCCTGCCTGATATTCCACTACAAGATTTTATAAAATACCATGCTCCATTTTATCCCGGATTCAATACCGATCAATTCAGAAACCACCTGGTTGCTTTTGAAGTGTCTTCAGACACCACACTTCAAAACATGAGCTATGGGCAAAAAAAGAAAGTGCTTATTTCTTTTGCCCTGGCCACCAATGCGAAGGTTTTGTTGATGGATGAGCCAACAAATGGGTTGGACATCATGAGCAAAAAGCAGTTTCGTAAACTTCTGGCAGAAGCGCTGGACGAAGAAAGGTGTATTATAATCAGTACGCACCAGGTAAAGGACCTTGAAAACCTGATTGACCGTGTAACAATTATCGATGAAGGAAGAATACTTTTTGATCAGAATATAGATGAGATCACAAAGCGATTATCCTTTCAAGTTGCTTACACTGAATCCGATGTGGCAACTGCTTTTTATAGTGAAACCTCGCTGGCAGGCACCGTCGTTGTAACCCCAAACATAATTGGTGAGGAAAGCAAACTTGACCTGGAACTGCTCTACAAAGCAATCATTACCAATAGAGATAAAATCACCCAACTGTTTCAAGCGTAAACCTCTTTTATGAATCAATTTTTCAGTTTCAACCGTTTTACTTTATTGGTAGTGAAGCACTGGGCAGAAAATAAAAGACAATATGGTTTGGCGGTGCTTGCCCTTATAGGAGTGTTGATTGTCCGGTTTTTGTTCAATATGCTCCTGGCAGACGAGGCTCCAATGTCTGCAGGTGTACAACTAGGCACGTACTTATTCCTGTTGTTTGTTGTGGGTACATTTTATGCCAGTCAGTATTTTAGCGACATGGGATCCAGAGCTAAAGGAAGCAATTTTCTTTTGGTGCCTGCGTCTATTTTTGAAAAATTTTTGTGCAGTCTGCTGTATACAGTCATTCTTTTCATTGTTGTGTTTACCGCAGTCTTTTATGCTGTGAATATCTTAATGCTTGCCCTTTCAAATGAGATTTTGGGGACTGATGAACACGCTGGAAGGGCAACTATATCCAATGTTATGAAAGCCAGCTTTTTTATGTTTCGAAGCAATTTGGCCATACATTATCTGTTTTGCTTCTTTACTATCCAGTCTGCTTTTTTACTGGGTTCCATCGGTTTTAAAAACCATCACTACCTAAAAACAGTCCTTAGTGTTTTTGTTGTTGGTTTTCTTCTGTTCAGTATCATTTATCTTATATACAAACCGCTTTTCCCTGGTGATCGCAGTTTAATTAGCATACCCGTATGGGTAGAGCAGGCTTTTCGCCTCCTGGTTATGTATGTCATTGCACCGAGTTTATGGATAATGACTTATTACAGTTTAAAACAAAAGCAAGTATAGCTTTAAAACTAGTATCATGCAATTCAGAGAGTCCATAGCAATATATCTCCAAATAGCCGATTACATCCTGGAACGAATCCTGCTAAGACAGTGGAAAGCAAACGAACGTATCCCGGCAGTGCGTGAACTGGCGGTACAACTGGAAGTAAATCCAAACACGGTTATGCGTACCTACGAATTCTTACAAGGGCAAAACATAATCTACAACCAGAGAGGAATCGGCTATTTCGTGAGCCCGGATGCAATCAAAAATGCAATTCAGTATCGCAAAACGGAATTTATAGAAAAAGAGCTGCCTAACATTTTCAGGAATCTTTACATGCTTGGTATGGATATCGATGAATTAAAAACGAAATACGAAAAATTCAAAAAACAAAACTTCGGTTAATCATATTTCTGCTTCCATCTAAAAAGAGAAATAAAGTATTCAGTGAAATCGTAAACGGTCTTTGCTGATCATTCCAGATCAGAATAAAACAGAATAGCGACGACTGTACTGCTTTCATGCAGAACGTCGGCCCGGCACCGCCTTGCCCATAGTTGTTTCCCTGCAAAATTGTATTTGTGCGGAACGGGAGAACCCTGCCCTTATACAAACAAAAACCTGTTACACAACCTTCGTTCATTATAAAATTTCATATATGAAAATTTCTATCCTTGTCGCGTCCCTATTACTCTTCATCAGTGCCAGCGCACAACATGCAGGAAAAGTCTCCGGCAGAATCGTACAGAATGCGAAACCTTCAGATGGTGCTACGGTTAGTCTTCTGCGTGCTAAAGACTCCGTCACAGTTAAATTATCTGTTTCCAATAAGGATGGCTATTTTATGTTCAGCGATGTTGCAGATGGCAGCTACCTGGTGTCAGTAACTGCTGTTGGATTTGAGAAGGCATTTTCAAAGCGAATTGAAGTCACGCCTCACCAACAAAACATTCAGCTTCCTGAAACAGTGTTAACACCGGCAAGCAAAGATCTCACCGGCGTTACCGTAACCGCCAGGCGTCCTTTGATCGAAAACAAAATTGACAGAACACTTGTTAATGTTGACGCTTCCATTACAAACATTGGAACTTCTGCATTGGAAGTACTGGAGAAGTCGCCTGGTGTAACTGTTGACAGAGATGGAAACATCAGCCTGAAAGGTAAGGAAGGTGTTTTGGTGATGGTTGATGGCCGGCCAACCCAGTTGGGAGGAGCCGATCTTGCCAACTTCTTACGAAACCTGAACTCGGCGCAACTGGATCAGATTGAGATCATGACAAATCCTCCTGCACGCTATGATGCAGCAGGAAATGCAGGTGTCATTAATATCAAAACAAAGAAAAGCACAACTATTGGCTATAACGGTTCTGTTAACCTAACCTACTCTCAGGGAAGATACCCCAAAACGGCCGAAAGCTTCAACTTCAACTACCGGGAAGGCAAAGTAAATGTATTCACCAACCTAAGCCACAACTACCAGAAAAGGTATGTAACACTAAATATTGACCGAAACATTTACAACAGCCATACGGATGCGCTGGAGTATGTCTTCGCGCAGGAGAATCACAGGATTATGACAGGAAATTCATACAGTGCGAAAGTTGGAGTTGACTTCTTTGCTACAAAGAAAACAACCTTCGGCGCTGTTATCAATACTAATAAAAGACCTACCACTATAACGAATCCAACCACCACCAGAATCTTCAACGCTTCCAAAAGTTTGCAAGGGGTAACAACGGCTATGCTTGCTACTGAAGGTGACTGGAACAGCTTTAATACCAACCTCAACTTCAGGCATTTGCTTGATGCAAAAGGTAAAGAGCTTACTGCAGATATTGACTATGTAAAATATGGTTCAACAAACGAGCAATTCATGGTGAACTCTTATGCCGATGCGGGTGGCGATATGCTTGGGAAAGCAGATACGCTTAGAGGACATTTACCACAGGATTTGGAACTTTATAGTGCAAGGATCGACTTCTTACGTCCGTTGAAAAAAGGTGCCAGGTTTGAAGCCGGTATAAAAAGCGGTATAGTAAGAACCGACAACAATGCAGCTTATGACAGCATTCAACATGGCAGAATTGTGTTTGACTATAACCGCAGCAACCATTTTGTTTACACGGAAAATATAAATGCAGCCTACGTTAATTTAAATACCCCGTTATCAAAAAAAATTGCAGCACAACTTGGTTTACGTTTAGAAAATACAATCGCCAGAGGAAAGCAAAAAACTACAGGAGAGCATTTTGACAGGAATTATACGCAGCTCTTTCCAACAGCCTATTTCCAGTATAAAGCAAATGATAAAAATAATTTTGGTGTCAATTTCGGAAGAAGAGTTAGCCGCCCCGGCTATCAAAGCCTTAACCCATTTGTTCGCTTCATTGACAGGTATACGTATCAAACAGGCAATCCTGCTTTGAAGCCATCAGTAAGCAATAATTTTGAAATATCACATTCCTGGAAAAACCAAATCATTACTACTTTAAATTATACCTATACAAAAGATATTGTAACCCAAATAGCAGAACAAAGAGGTGAAGAGACATACAACATGCTCCAGAATGTCGCATCGCTGAACCAAATTGGATTTTCAGTAAGTGCCAACACTCCTTTGACAACATGGTGGACAAGTAACATCGATATCAATGTTTTCAACAACACTTTCAAAGGTGTAGTTACGAAAGCACCGGTGAATCTTTCCGGGACAGCTTTCAGAATAAATGGTGCACAGCAGTTTCAGGTAAATAAAACGCTTACTGCAGAAATCACAGGTATGTATAGAAATGGTGGGCTTGAAGGGCTAGTAAAAGTAAAGTGGCTAGGTGTTATGGGTGTAGGGCTTAGCCAAAAAGTTTTGAAGAACAAGGGAACACTTCGCTTAACAGTTCGGGATATTTTCCATTCGCAAATATTAAGAGGCAGCAGCCAATATGGCAATGTAGATTTTGCAATCCAGCAGGTCAGCGAAACCCGGGTTGCTACCATTGGCTTTTCTTACAGCTTCAGCAAAGGAAAAAAGATAGCACCTATAAAAAGAACGGCAGGCAGTGCCAATGAAGAGCAAGGCCGCATCGAACAATGATTATTCCAACCTGCAAGGCTAAATACACTAAAATGACTACTACATCAATAATCAAAACCTCAGGGCTCTCCTATCACTATTCAAAAAATGTACAAACATTGTTTGATATTTATCTTACTATCCAAAAAGGAACAATCTATGGCTTCCTCGGACCCAATGGTTCCGGCAAAACAACAACCCTGAGTTTACTGCTTGGTTTATTAAATAACCAGAAAGGAGACATCGAGATTTTTGGGCAACACTTGCAAGCGAATAGGATTGCCATATTAAAAAAGATTGGATCACTGATAGAGACACCCTCACTATACAGCCATCTGACCGCAAAAGAAAACCTGGAAGTGTTCCGAACAGTGTACGGCGCGTCGAAAGAAAGAGTAGAGGAAGTCTTACATATTGTAGGATTAGAGGATACTGGCAAGAAGACGGTAAAAAAGTTCTCTCTTGGAATGAAGCAACGTCTGTCCATTGCATTGGCTTTGCTGCCAAACCCTGAACTACTGGTACTTGATGAACCTTCAAACGGCTTAGACCCTGCGGGTATCATTGAGCTTCGTGAGCTGATTAAAAAGCTGAACAAAGATCATGGCATGACCATCCTTATATCAAGCCATATACTATCAGAGGTTGAAAAGATGGTTAGTCATGTGGGGATCATTTATAAAGGAAAAATGCTCTTCCAGGGCACCCTGCAGGAGCTTCATTCATTTCAACAGAACAAGGCTAAACTACTGGTTGATACTTCGGATAATGCTGCCGCCATTGAAATTTTAAAGGATTATAGTCCTCAGCGTTCAGAAGAAATACTTACTCTTCCATTTAAAAACCTGGAACAGGTATCCGAAATAGGCAAAACCATCATGAATAATGGTCTCAACCTATACCTCCTTCAACCAAAGAAGCAAGAGCTTGAACAATTATTTATTGAACTGACTTCTGATCACTAAAGCCAATTATCCTACAAAACATTTATACACCAATTTATTAAATCTGATTTATGAGCCTACTAACATCACTCCGCTCCGAAATTATAAAAACAAGAAGAACAGGGCCGCTTTACCTGACCCTCGCCGCTGCTGCTTTTGCACCCTTTATGTCTATGTTGGACTTACTACTAGATGGTGTAGGCGATGAGCACAAAAAAGACATTTTTAATGAAATGCTGATAAAGAAGTTCCAGATGACGGGCCTGGTAGCACTTCCTATTTTTCTAATTCTTGTCTGTACCCTGTTACCGCAAATAGAGTATAAAAACAATACCTGGAAACAGGTACTTACCTCTCCTCAAACGAAGGGCAATGTATTTGCTGCGAAATTTATAAACATTCAACTACTTATTGGAGTCTTCCTCATCACAAATGTGTTACTGATGTTTGTAAGTGCTGTTATTCTGCATTTTATGGAGCCTTCATTACAAGTATTGAATCAGCCGCTAAATGGCTATAGCATCATAATAGCAAGAGTAAATACCTATGTTGCACTTCTTGCCATCTGCTGCATACAGTTTTGGTTAGGGTTGAAGTTTAAAAACTTCATTATACCTATAGCAGTAGGTATTGCATGCTGGTTTGCCGGAACCATTTTAGTGATGCAAAATGTTGACTTTGCTGCTTATTTTCCTTATAGCTTCCATGCATATGGCAGGTTTCCAAAGTATGATCCTCAAGCAAATGTTGTTGGATGGACTTCCGTAGGATTTGCTGCCTTGTTTCTTCTTATTGGCTTTCTGGATTTTAGAAGAAGAGGAATAAGCAAATAACTGCCTCCGGAGAATCATCAAGCTACAATGTGAGGAGCAAGCCGCAATGTATAAACCAATCATAGCATTCCGGGTATAGTCTGATTAAAACGCAGGTCTTTTTACCAATCCGATCCGTCACCACCGGTAAAACTGCTTACCTACACGGTTGTTGTATCCTTTGTTTTCAAACTTTAAGTGCAGTTTTTCAGCGCCTACAAAGGTGTTTCGCCGATATACAAAATTGGATTTCGCAATAGCGAAATCCAATTTTAATGTAATTCCAACAACCATTGTTGCGCATAAGACCTAGCCGCAGCCACGGTAGTTTTACCGCTCCGAAAACAGGCTTTCCAGAACGAATCTTTTGCCTCCAGCGCCGGATCGGCAAACACTTGTTTCTTTCCCCTTTGTACAAGCTTTGCGTTGAAGTCAATATCCGCAGTGAGCTGCAGGAACTCATTTAATTTGCGTTTCAACAGAACAGTAAAGGAGGCCGGATATTCCTTTTCCCATCGCAGCATGTCCTCTTTGTAAACGGCCATGTTCTCGGCATTTTTGTACAGGCCTGTGGGAGCTTCCGGTTTTTGGTCTGTCCTCGCCGTAGCGTATTCTTTCGCAAAAGCAGGTGTTTGCACATAGGCTTTAATGTAATCGCCTATTTTCCTGACAGCTTCTTCTCTCTTGTTCAGCGCCAGGCTTACCATAATCTCTGAGGTTGGAAAAGACGTGCTGCCCCCGATGATATTGTCGACAATATAAGTTTCCGCTACCTCCGTTTCTATCCCGAGCTGATTGAAAATGTTATTGTATGTTGTTTGCAGTTGGCGAAAGCTGTACAGAGCCGTTGACAAGAATAAAACAGCGGCCATAAAGAAGATCTTTTTCATGCTTTATTTTTAAAATCTGATGAAGCAGCAGTTTCGATACGTTGGTAAAAAACAGGTACATATAATTGTTTCTGAGGCAGAATAAGTACCACATGTTTTCTACTGGTAACAGAAAGACTGCTCGATAAGGTTTATGTTGTATATGGGATTATGATTTGAAAACTCAGATCAGTTCTACAAACTCTATTATTGCGTAAATGAATAAACAAATACCGGGTTCTCATGTGCCACATCGGTTTCGGTAAATGTGTACAGCAATGATTCGCCATCCACCTCACGTATTTCCCACAGGAATGTCACCGGGTCCAGGTCTTCACCAGCTGCATTTCGAATGGTGGTGCCATTCTCCGACGAGCAACCTTTTTTGATTGTTTTAAAGTTGCCTTTTACCGGATAAAAAATAAACTTGTCGCCTTCAAATACTACCGAACCTTCTTTATAGGTAAACCTCTCTGTCACGCAGGATGAAGACGTCCTCATACCCAGGTATTGCCAGAACTTCAGTCGTCCTTTACCATTTACATTTGAAAACTGGTACTCCCGTCCGGCTTCGTATTCAGGTCCCAGTTCGTGCCCGTCCCTGTCGAAATATGAAATAGCCGAAATGGTTCCTGTGAACCAGATACCCGATGCCAGTTCCTGCGGCACCGTACTGGTGGGAACGTTCTTGTATAGATCTTCCGGATCAGGGTCAGGTTTTTCTTTTTGACAGGCAAGCAGGGAGAGTGTCAGGAAGCTGCAGATGAAGAGTGCTATCTTTTTCATTTGTATAAATTTTATACTGCAAAAAAACGTTGCAAAAAGAGCCTCTTTTTCAGCAGCAGAACGGGTTTCTACAATTACGTAGTAGTACTTAAAGGGAAAAGAATGGATTTTGGGAAACAGGTAGCGTCACGCAGATTTACCCACTGTCTTACAGAAAAATGCGGTTCAATCTTCAGGTAGGTTGCTACAGAAAATCTTTCCTGGCTATGACATGAAGAATAATTCCCTGATCTGTTGGGTTGGCAATATGAATAGCATGTACCGGCACAGAACTTTGATCTTGCCTTAATCCACCAATCCTCTTTTGATGGCCTCTTTTACCAGGCCTGCTGCATTTTTTACATCCAGCTTTTGGGTCAGATTAAAGCGATGCGTCTCCACTGTGCGGAGGGAAATAAATAATTTATCGGCAATTTCCTGGTTGCTTAACCCATCGGCAATCAGCTGCAATATTTCTTTTTCCCGCTTTGTCAGCGGAATCTCGAACAAGGAACGCCGCTGCCCGGAGATACTTTCCTGGATGAGGATCTTTTTGATGGATTCGTCGATGTACTCTTCACCGTTCAGCACTGTTTTGATGGCGGTTAAAATTGTTTGCTGGTCGGCGTTCTTGAGCAGGTAGCCCGATGCACCGTTGCGGATGATCTGTTTGATATAATGTGTATCATCAAAGCTGCTGAAGGCCACCACCTTAATTTTCGGATATTGGCGGTGCAGTTGCTTGCAGATATCAATGCCGTTCATTTCGGGTAACTGGATATCGAGCAGGATCACGGCAGGTTGCCGTTCCTGCAACTGTTCAAACAAGGATGTGGCGTTGTTTGCACTGAATAAAACTTCGATCTCGCTGAAATTGCCAAACATGGCTTTCAGGCCATTGATCACAACTTCGTGATCATCAACAAGGGCAACTGGAATGCGGTTCATATTGTAACAATCGTTTCTTTTTCATGATGAATTACCAGGCTGCTCTCCATGCCGGCCGTATCAAATTCAAGATACGCACTGACGCCGCTGCCGGTGGTGGCATCTACCTGGATTTGCCCATTGATAGCTTCCACTCTTGACTGAAGGCTGTGCAGCCCCATGCCATCGCTCTGGTTTGTTTGCGGGTTAAATCCAATCCCGTTATCCTCCACAGTTATCGACAACACTGTTCCCTGCTGACTGACCTGTACCAGGGCATTACTGGCCCTGGAATGCTTCACGATATTGTTCAGCAACTCCTGTACAATACGATAAACCGAAAGCTCAAAGTTGCTCTTAAAGCGCCGCATCTCACCCCAGGAATCGTATTGCACCTGCAACACATTGCTGCCACTGATGTTCTGGCAATAACGGCGAATGGCCACATCCAGCCCGTGTTGCAACAATACTTCGGGCATCAGGTTGTGCGAAGTTTTGCGCACTTCCTGCGAAGCCTCATCCAGCAACCGGATGCCCTGCAAAAAGGCAGCATCACCCTGTATGTTCTGATGCTGCACCGATACGCTGCTGAAGTGCATCTTT
Organism: Flavisolibacter sp.; assembly: GCA_035998945.1. Lineage (GTDB taxonomy): Bacteria > Bacteroidota > Bacteroidia > Chitinophagales > Chitinophagaceae > Flavisolibacter. The sequence goes on from DASYHD010000024.1 coordinate 15,811, forward strand.
ACCGCCGCCAGCATACCGGCCACGCCGTCGTGCAGGTCTTTGGCAATGCGGCTCCGCTCCTTTTCCTCTCCCTGCAATACCGCCTGCAACACTTGTAATTCCTTTTCCTGCTGCATAGCTTTCAAATTGCGCTGGTGCGTTTTCTTCCTGTTTCGATAAAAGAAGGAAAGACCCAAGGCAATCAACAGGGCAAACACTGCCGCTGTTATACTGTAAAATGTGTACTGCCGGCTTTTTTGCAATTGCAGGTCTTTTTGTATGATCTGCAATTGTTTGTCGGAAAGTGCTTTTTCCTTCTGTGCCGTCTGGTATTTGATCTCCATCTCGGCTATCGCTTTGTTGCTTTGCAGGTTGATGGTACTGTCCTTGTAAAAAATATGCTGTTTGAATGCTGCCAGCGATGCTTTGTGATCGCCCATTTTTTCATGGGCCTCGGATAGACTCTTGTAGATATCATCCAACTGGATCACGACACCATTCTCTGTGGCAATGGGCATGGCCTTGTTCAGGTAGGCAATCCGTTTTTGCTGATCACCTTTGAGGGCATACCCTTCGGCAAGGTTCATGAGTCCCAGCAAACGGTAATGTGTATCCTTGATCTTATCGGCGTAGTTTATGATTTCAGTGGCGTAGAAAACAGCCTCCTCTCCCTTCCGCATTTTAATAGCGAGTTCAGACAAACTGGTGTAGGCCAACAGCAGGATCTTATTTTTTCCTGAAGCTTTTGCCAGCGCCAACGCATCCAGCGAATGGGTTAACGCTACCGGGAAGTTTTTGATGCCAACAGCGCAATTGCTCAATCCATACAGCGCCTGCACCTGCTTAAATGTATCTTTTGTATGGCGGGCAACTGTCAGTCCTTTTTCAAAATAAGGCTTTGCCCTGGTAAAATCATCCTGGTTATAAAACGTTATACCCAGCGAATTATACCCATGTGCCAACAGCGCTTTGTGATTTGTTTTTTCCAGGAGGTTCACTGCGTCCATAGTTGCCTGAATGCGGCCATTGATATCGCCAAACCGTTCGGCACAGGCACCAATATTCAGCAGGCAGGCTGCCACTTTATCAACCCGGTTAATTTGTTTAAAATAAGGAATCGCTTTTTTAAAACTCTCCACGGCCACCTGGTCTCTGGCTAATTGCGCTTGCATACTCCCAATATCGATCCACGCCTGGCCAATGCTGTAAGGATGATTTATATTCTGGCCAATCTTAACTACCTGTTTAAAAATGGAGAGCGATTTTTCAGGATCTGATTCATAAAAGGTAACGGCATAATCCGTGAGGGCTTTTATTTTCAGCGTATCGTCTTTCATGGCCTGTAACCGCTGCAGGGTGGTATCCTGTGCAGAAAGAAGCGTAGTGAATAAAAAAGCAAAAACCAGTGCAGCAAGTTTTGGCAAAGACATAAACAGCAATTTTCGGGGTCTTTGCAAGATACAGCTGAAATCATAATATCTGCCATCAATCTGCATGGGAAAGCGCTGTCGCATTTTTGCTCCGAAACGTCAATTGTAAGCAGGCTTTATCAGTGTTCCCGCTTTTGCAAACGCAGCGGTATCCAGTTGAATAAAAGCACTGAGCCCGTTATCGGAACGCAGTTCCAGCTGCCCATCCAATCTACGGATACAGTCTTCCAGGCTGGTCAGCCAGGCATCCTCCAGCAATAAGGCAACAGGTTGATACCCGGATCCATTGTCTTCCACAGAAATGGTAAGCAGATTATCCCGCATGCCCAGTTGCACCACGGCTTCAGTGGCCATTGCCTGTCGTAACATATAATTCAGCAGCATTTGTATGAATCGGAAAACAGACAATTCAAACGCTTCATGATAACGCTGACTGCAACCCCAGGAGTCATATTCAATGGAGAGCAGTTTGTGACTGGTTAAGTGGTTGCAATATTTGCGCACTGCTTCATCAAGACCGTTTTCCAGCGCAATTTCAGGCATTAGGCTGTAGAGACTTTTGTTGATTTCCCCGTAAGCACTTTCCAGCAAGGCGTGCACCTGCTCAAAATCCCTGTTCTCCTTTCTGTCGTGCCCCGAGGGATGTACGGCCGCCAGGTACATTCTTACAGCAGCAAGTGTGGATGAGGATTTTTGGTGCAATGCATTGGCGATGCGATGGCGTTCCTTTTTTTCCATAACAAGCGCTGTTTTCAGCAGGGTCAGTTCTGTACCGCCACTAAAAAGGGGCTGCGTTTTTACAGTCTTCTTTTGCCGGTTAAACCATTGCCATACGACAAGGCCAACATTCATACACGCTAACAGCACAATCACAACATCTTTCATAAACCATATTTTGAAAACAGCAAAGGGAAGTGATCAACACCTTCCCTTTGCTGCTGATCTTTTTTTATTGATGGACAAACCGCAAGGTCACCGGCTGCAGGCCATTTCGCGGTACCACCCTTGCAAAATAGGTTCCGGCGGGCAGTCCGTGTACCGGTACTGAAACCTGTTGGGAAGTGACCGTTCCGGTGTAAACCACTTTGCCGGCTGCGTCCATGATGAAAAGACTGCCACCCATCAAACCTGTGCTGCAGGAAAGGTGCAGGTTGTTGCTTACCGGGTTCTGAAGCAGCTTCACATCGCCCTCTGTATTCATCTTTACCTGGATGATTTTGGAATAGGAGAATCCACCATCGTTATCCACTTGTTTCAACCGGTAATGAAGCATACCATTTTCTACCTGTTTATCTAAAAACTCATACGATTTTGCTGTATTGGCGTGAACAACACCGATCCTGCTGAACGAGATTCCGTCGGCACTTCTTTCCACCTCAAACCATCTGTTGTCTATTTCTGCCGCAGTCTTCCACGCCAGGAGCACATCGCCGCCCTTTCTAACGCCAGTGAAGCTGATCCAGCTCACGGGTAATGGGCTCGCCAGGATCGTTGCTATTCTGGTAGGATCAGCCGTGAGATACAAAGCCGATGAATTAAACTGGTTGTATTCGAAAAGTGCAAAATGATAGGTTTTATTGGGTTTCAGATTGGAAACGGTAGTGGTATTGCCGCTGTTGGCATAGACCACAAAGTTGCCTGCACCAATCTGCTGCCCCAGGCCAAAGCTGGAGCTGGGATTATAAAGAGCGCCATTGGCCGGAACGGCATCTACTGCTGCGCCTTCCTTGGCCAGTAAAATTCTTTTTTGCCCGCTTCCGTTTATCCATTCAAGGGTTACACTTCCGCTTAGAGAAGACACAATCTTTATATCCGCTGCCTGGGTAAGCGGTGCCGCTACTACCTGTTTGCTGCTGTTGGCATAGCTGGCGGTAAGGTAGGCTGTACCCACCGTCAAGGGCTCTTCGTACTCAAAAACATAAACATAGTAAAAACCGCCAGGCTCCAACCCTGTTACCGCCACACTGTTGCCGGTACCATTGTACACCACGTATTCCTTGCTGCCATCTGCAGCTATATCCTCTCCACTGCCAAATACATTGTTGGCAGCATACACCACACCATCAACAGGTCTCGTATTCACATTGCCACCTTTTTTCATCACCACCAGGCATTTTCCACCATTTCCTCTTTTCCAGTTGATGGTAAAGCCGATGGCCGACTCATTGCTAAAGGTGATGCCCGAAGCCGCAACGGTAGGCTTTTCCAGTGTTGCTTTTGATGCTGTATAAGCAGGTGTAACGTCTGTATTCTGAAAGACAGGCGCCCCGCTACCGTTAGCTTCATAAATCGCAAAATGATACGTTACGCCTGGCTGTAAACCGGTAAGGTTTACCGAAGCACCCGTGCCTTTGTATACAACAAAATTGTTGTTGCCAACCTGGGTTCCTTCCCCATAAACAGTTCCCTGCACATAATCGGTTAGATCAACCGGCTTTGCATCCACCGGGCTGCCGGCTTTTGCAAGCACTACACGCATGGCACCGTTGCCCTGTATCCAGCTCAGGTTCATGGTGCGGTTGGTAACGCCGGAGAAGGTAATGCTTTTTGAAGCAGCCGTAGGTGGTTTTGCCGTAGACGAACTGCCAAGAAGCAACGTAGCACTGTTGGCCGGTGTGGCCGTTGCGTATTGCAGGCTGCCGCTTAGCTGGCCATACTCGTAAACTGCAAAATGATAAGTTGTGTTGGGTTCCAGACCTGATAGCGTCACACTGTTGGCGGTTCCCACCGTGCCCACACTGTCGTTGTAGATGACAAACTCTCCCGGCTTTACTTCTGCTCCGTTGCCAAAAACGGTGCTGGCGGAATAAACACTGTTGTCTTTCACATCACCGGTTGCCCCGGAAATTGCCGTTACAGCGGAACCTTTCCTGGCCACCAAAATCCTGGCCCTCCCGTTACCATTGAACCAGGAAATTTTCAGGCTATTCCCTTCAACATTGCTGAACATCATGTTGCTTGCCGCAATCGTTGGCCGGATAGCCGTTACCAACTCGCCTCTTGCCGGACTGGCATCAAGGTACAGTTTACCCATATAGCCATTGTATTCGTAAACGGCAAAATAGTAAGCGGTGCTGCTCTGCAGCCGACCCACAGTAGCACTGGTTAGCCCATCCGAAATCACGTAATGATCGCCGTTGATAGCCGTGCCGGCGCCGAAATTGGTGCTGCCCGCATAATTGGTCAGATCGGCCGGCGTTACTTCTACCGGTGCGCCTCGCCTTCCGACAACAATTCTGCCTGTGCCATTACCTGCTGTGAACGAAAGATTGGCGCCTTTGTCTGTTATGTTTTGAATCAGCAGATTTTTAGCCTGTAAGGTAGGCTCATCATAGGTGGTTCCGTTTACGGCCGGGAAGTCAGTCGTTAAATAAACGGGTTTATTGTCACTATCCAGGTCATATTCAAAGATGGCAAAATGATAGTTGGTGTTCCGGGGCAAGGAATGCAGCTCAAAGGCGTGTCCTCCCGACTCGTTGCGGTAAGAATTGTCATAAACAACATATTGGCCGTCGCCCAGGTGGCTGCTGCCGGGATCACCAAAAATATTGCTGGCTTTGTAGGTGGTACCATCCACCGGAAGAGCAGTAACCGGCTGCCCCTGCCGGGCAATAATGATCCTTGCCTTACCATTTCCCAGGCTGTAGCGTATGGTCAACCGATCGCCATCACGGCTGTCCAAAACCAGATTCTTGCTTGCAACTGTTGGCCGCTCGTTGGTGGTAACCTGGCCCCGGGTGGGTGCCATGGACTGATAAACCGGTTTGTTAGCCCCGTTATATTCAAATATGGCAAAATGATAAGTTGTTTCTGTTGGAAGATTAAACTGGCTGAAGGCGTTTCCGCTGTTGTTGTACACAACAATGTTTCCGTTACCCAGATCTGTACCCGGCCAATAATGTGAGAGATCTGTTGGCGCTGCAGTTACCGGACCTTCTTTTTTCATGATAACAAGACGACCGGAACCAGAGCCTTTGAGAAAGCTCACGTCAAATGAGTGGCCGGTTACCCGCTCAAACTGCAGGTTGGAAGCACCGGTGGTTGGCGCTGCTGCGGTGGTCACACTCCCTACCAGTGGCGTAGCTAAATACTCGGTAGCAGTGCCGCTGCCATTGTATTCATAAATGGCAATGTGGTAGGTAGTGCCTTTCGGGAGGCCTGAGACAGTTACGCCATTACTGGCTCCGTTGTACACCACATATTCGCCGGCAGCAACCAGGTTGCTGTTATCAAAGGTTGTGTTACTGGCTGTGTAGGTAGCGCCATTTGCTGGCACAAAGGTTACAGGAGTCTCTTTCCTGATAACAATGATCCTGTTCTGGCCATCACCTTTGGTAAAGCCAATCTGAAAGCCATTGCCTTCGATGCTGGAAAGGGTAAGATTCTTTGACACCAGGGTAGGTGGTGTGGCATGAAGAACGGTAAAACTGGCAAAGAGAAGCAGTGTGAGTAGAAAAGATTTCATGATTTTGGTTTTGTTTTTAAGCGTTGAATAATCATGGTTCTTTCCAGGATGGCAGTGAAAACAATCATTGCCTGTATTGGGATTTCGTATTGCAGTCGCAAAGGAAATCCCTTCCAAAAGGATTTTTTTCAGGAGAAACGACGATAATTGGAAATACGTAGTACTACTTAGACCCGGCCGTAGAAATAAAAATGCGCTGTTGCATTCCCAATGCAACAGCGCATAACAGCGAATGAGAACGCCCTTTTACCAATAAAATTTAAACAGGAGAAACTGCAACATCGTTTTCAAGGCCTGCTGTTTCAAATTCGAGGTAAGCATTTAATCCCTGGCCGGAAACAGAGTCAAATTCTATCTTTCCATTCATGGCCTTTACGCGGGACTTCAGGCTTTTCAGCCCGATGCCATCTTTCTGCCCCGCGTCTTTGGAAAAACCGATGCCATTGTCCTCGATGGTAATCGAAAGCAGCCGGGATTGATAAGACAGCTGCACAATGGCTTCTGAAGCTTTGGAGTGTTTGACAATGTTGTTAAGCAGTTCCTGTACAATGCGGTAAACCGAAAGCTCAAAACTGTCTACAAACCTTCCCATTTCGCCAATGGCGTCGTATTGCACAAACAGCTTACTGCTGTTGGTAACATTGTTACAGTAGCGGCGGATGGCTTCATCCAAACCATACTGCAGGAGCACTTCGGGCATCAGGTTGTGCGAAGTTTTGCGCACTTCCTGTGAAGCCTCGTCCAACAGGCGAATGCCCTGCTGGTAACCCTCTGTTGTTAAAACACCACCCACATGCAGGGCTATGCTGTTGAAATGCATCTTCACGGCAGCAAGCATACCGGCTACGCCGTCGTGCAGGTCTTTGGCAATGCGGCTCCGCTCCTTTTCCTCTCCCTGCATTACCGCCTGCAGCAGTTGAATTTCTTTTTCCTGCTGCATGTTTTGTATCTGGTTTTGATGAAGCTTACGCTTGTTCCGGAAGTGCAGGTAAACCAGTAAAGCCACCAGCAAAGCAACAAGCGTAGAGCCTATGCTATACAATGTTAACTGACGGTTTTTCTGAAGCTGTACTTCCTTTTGTGCGACTTCAAAGTTTTTTTGCGCAATCGTTTTTTCTTTTTGTGCCGTTTTATATTGCACCTCTAATTCGGCAATATCCTTTTTGATTTCTTCACCCTGTATACTATCCCGGATAGCAATGTATTTTTTAAAATAGCCCAGCGATTCTTTGGCCTTGCCCATTTTCTCGTACGCCTCGGAAAGGCTCTTGTACATCAATGGGACAGAAGAAAGAAGGCTCTTTTCATAGGCCATCGAGAGTGCCTGGTTCAGGTAAAACACCTGTTGCCGCGGATTATCGGCCTTTGCGTATGCATCAGCCAGAATAACTGTTGCGGGATAGATATAGTGCATGCTTCCGACTTCTTTGGCATAACGAAGCGATAACAGGGCATGCGGAATGGCTTTTTTACCGTCTTCGATGCGGCACAGCAAATCGGCCATGCTCTGGTGCGCCGTATGCAGCTGGTCGCTCTTGCCATATGCTGTCGCTGCTTTGATAGATTCCTTTGCATAATTCATGGCTTCCGGAATCCGTTCCAGCGAAGACAGCGTGGCACTCAGCCCATAAAGGAGTATAAGCATCCGGCTGGTATCTTTCACCTCTCTCACAATTGGCAAAGCTTTATACAGGTATTCCAGCGCCTTCTCATGTTCATCTATGTTATAGTAGGTAAGCCCCAAACTGGTGTAAGCCCGGGCCAGCATTCCCTTGTAGGCAGTATTTTCCAACATTTTTATTGCCTCAATAGAAGTTTGGGTAGACGCCCGATAATTGCCCACCGCTTCTTCACAATTACCAATATTCAAAAGGCATTTGGCAATAGTTTCTGTACTGTCTGTTTTTTTCAGATACTGTAAAGCTTTCCGGTAGGTTGCGATAGCTTCCGTTTCATCGGCCAGTGCCGCGTGGCTATAAGCAATATCCATGTAAGCGATTCCAATTCCAAAAGGAAAATGAATCTTCTCTGCAATGTTGATAACCTCCCGGTTCAACTTTCGCGACTGTGCCGTATTGGTGCGCAGGTACTTTTTTGCATAGCGGAAAAGCCGCATCACTTTGGAGGTGTCGTTTTTTGATGCCATGATAGCCTGATACGTGCTGTCCTGTCCATACGAAACAGCATTCAGGAAGAAAAGTAAACAGGTGAGGAAAGCAATCCGCAACGAGAGATTTTTATGGTGTAAAAGCATAACATGAAGAAGACGATAACAGTTTTGGTTTAAACAGGTTACCGGTTGTTGTTTGTTCCTGCCCTTTGCACTCATAACAGTTTGCCTCAATACAGCAGCAGGACAGGACTACAGGAACCGGCCAGTTAGATAATTACTTAACGCTGGAAAAATAAGTAAACCTGTCAAAACCAGCGAAAGTATAGGATGAATGCACCAGTATATGCAAAGAGGCAGCATTCTTTGTGCTGCCTCTTTGTGGTAAGTGGTATCAAAACTTCAGTGTCACACCCAACTGCAACGGCGAGATGCCATATCCCAATTCAGCAAAAGCACCAACTTTTTTATTGAAGAAATAGCGGGCACCGGCATGCAGCTGCACTGTAAAATCGCTACCAGAAGCGTTCAAATCAAATTCCTGGTTATCGGCATCATCGTGTGTGTACTTCACGCTAAAGCGTCTGTACAGGAGTCCGGCACCGGCATATACATCCACATTCGGATTGGCAATCTTAAACGCTTCGTTCAGGTGGTACGATCCCCTGGCGCCAAGCAGCAGGTAAGTATATTTCCAGTCGAATGCATACTTTTTCTGGATGAAGCCTACTGTAGCACCGGCGCTGATATTTTTGGTGAAGCCATGTTCAAAGGAGGCAGTGATAGGCAAACCACCGGTACCGGAAAGACCGTAGCTTCCCAGGCCGATGCCCGCATTCAGCACGTTCATTCCTTTTACGTCCTGGAAACCTGTACCATCAGCATTCTGCGCAAAAAGGCTGTTTTTAGCAAACAAGGACAACAGCAAACCAGCAGTCAGTAAAACTTTCTTTTTCATTTTAATGTTTATTCGTGATGATGAGAATTGAATTCGGCAGCAAAACTATTCGTCTGCGAAGCCTAAAGGATTTGTAGTTCTACCGGTATTTTAATTTCAGTAGTACTACGTAGACCAACCGGTTGTTATGCAGAACAGAACCATCACTTATCTGATGGTGTGAGGATCAGTTGGTATCCATAAAAACGTTCCCCTTTAGTATCATCACGGCATACTACTCCCATTGTTGACAAGCCCCGAAGCTGAGCGCACCTTGTAAACCGCTTTCTACCATCTGCCAGCAGATTAGAAAATTTATCAGGAAAGACTGTAAACTTGTAAAAAGAACAGCCGTTAACTCGAATTTCTTTTTGTTCGATTAACAACCAAAACAACATGGCCAAACCGCATGCCTTCAAATAACAGTTTACACCCTCCCCATTCATTGCCTCCTGCCGATGGAACTTCCCTGGTGGGTGAGATCACTGATTCCTACAAGCTACAACCCGGTATTGCTCCGGAAACGCCAACGACACCGCTGCACACCTTATTCTCCCGATCCATCAATAGCGACGATTTTCACGATGTGTTGCTGACGCTTACAGCTGAAGGAATCGTACAACAAGTCAATCAAGCCTGTAAGCAGGTTTTTGGATTAGCCCCCGAGCAGCTCCAGGGAACCAGTTACCTGGCTATTGTTTGCCATGAAGAGAAAGAACTGGTGCAGGATTTCTTCTCTTCTCTGTCCGTCAATAAAACAGCCCAAGATATGGTACAGCGATCCATCCACTGCGATGGCACCCTTCGCCACATTAGCTGGTCGGCATTTTGGGTGGAGGAGGAAAACCTGGTGGTTGCTATTTGCCGCGATGTAACGGCGCTAAAAGAAGCACAGAAAAAACAACTCGCCACTGAGCAACTGCTGCAGGCGCTGATCGAAAATTCGTTTGATCTTCTTGCATTGATTGATGAAGAAGGAAATTACGTCTATGTTTCTGAAGCCTTTTACAATACGTTTGAATACAATGCAAGGGTGCTGCAAGGCTATACGGCCAGTGAGCTGATAGGAACCAATTGCTTTGGTTACATGCACCCTGAAGACTTGCCTTGGCTTCTCGAACAGTACAAGAACCTGTTTAACGGTGAAAAAAAACTGCATGTGCCGCCGTTCCGGTTCCGGAATGCTTCGGGTGTATACCGGTGGACAGAAGCCATTGTAACCAACCAGTTGCAAAATCCCGATGTAAAAGCAATTGTGGTATCAGCAAGAGATATTCATCAGCAGGTGGAAGCCGAACAAAAACTGAAAGAAATGCAGCTTCTGGAAGCCCTGATGGAAGGCGAGGAGAAAGAGCGGAGCCGCATTGCCAGAGACCTGCACGACGAGATTGCCGGTATGATTGCTGCTGCAAAAATGCATGTGGAAATATTGGCGGGAAAAACACCCGAGGTTACTGATAAAAAAGAATACCACCAGGTAACAGCACTACTGGAAAAAGCAGCGCTGCAGGTACGGCGTACATCGCATAACCTGATGCCGGAGATTGTATTGGAAAACGGCCTGGATTCCGCCTTGGAGCGCTACTGCAAATCGATCAGCAACGATTTCCTGACAGTAGATTATTTTTCATTGGGTACGATTAACCGCCACTCGCCTGCCTTTGAACTTTCGCTGTACCGGATTGCACAGGAACTGATCAATAATATCATCAAACATTCCGGTGCCTCAGAAGCGATCGTGCAGATCAGCCAACGGAATCATTTGTTATCGTTAACCATTGAAGACAATGGCAAAGGCTTTCATCCCGATTTGCAAAAATCCGGCACCGGTATTTATTCTGTCCGGCAACGGGTAAGGGCCATGAACGGCCAGCTCGAGATCAATTCGTCTCCGGGCCGCGGCACCAGTGTGTATCTTGAGTTTGAGAACGTATAACTGTTTTTGGATCATTGCGGCAAGCGAATCTGCGCATCGTTAGCGCTGCTTTTTTTTCACAGATGGTTGTCCTGCATCCCCTCTCTTGTGTAAGAGCAGCAGTATACGGAAGGAGAAGAGAAACCCACAACGTATAAAACAAAAGGCCCGCCTGGGCGGGCCGTCTTACTGAAGAAAAACTACCAGGTTCGTAGTACTTTGAATATTCCCATCGCCTTGCCAACCCTGATCTGTTCAGCAGTTTCCCGACCGTAAATGCCGGATTGGTCAATGGCAAACATGCCCTTGATGTATTTCTTTCCATTCTCTTCTACTTCCTCCACCTGAATAAAGCCACCACTATCCCGAACATCATGATTCTCTTCTTCGAAAACCGAAGTATAGATCTGTTGCAGATCCGGTGTGACGTACTGGAATACCACGTTGGTATTTTCATGGCCAAACTGCGACCAGGAATAAATACCATCCGATCGCTGTGATGTTGCCGGCCAGAAGAAAATAATCTGCGGCAGATCAGCTGAGGTGCGGGTATTGCCAAGTGAAAAACGGGAAAGTCCCGGTGTTTTGGTTGCAATACCTGCATAGGTTTTCCAGGGTCCGCCATCGATGCTAATGTCGATGGAACCGTCTACCAATAAAATAGTGCTGATGAGCAGAACCTGTGCCCCTTTGATATTCAGTTCAAGGGTGATGGTTGCTGTTCGTTGCGCACCTACGGATGAAGGGGCTTTGTACACGGCCTCATTGCCTTTGGCCTGCAGTTGACCCGGTCCATTCAACGTCCATCGTACAACATAACCCTGTTCAATAAGTTTGGGTTCACCGGTACCTGCTTCGGGATAACCAAGTGGCACCAGGAGATCGTCATCCATTTCATGAATATAGCGCAGTGCCTTCAGCGTAACCGTTTCGTTCAGTGAAAGGGTTTTCACTACCGGTGACAGTTCCATGGAAGCCACCAGTGCCCAGTCACTAAAATGGTCGGTTTGTATAGTGATGGTTTTCTTCACCGGGTCTTTCTGTGCCTTGCCCACGCTTGTCCATACTCCTTTTTCATTTTGGTAAGCTATCTCCAATGCCTTACTGCTGCTGATGCGACCTGCCACATTTTTATAAGAAAAAGTAACCGAAACTTTCTTTTTAAACGCTGTGCCATGCGGCGTTAAGCGATACCCGAAGCCAATACCGCCAGGTGTTGTATTGGTAAGGGTTTGAATGCCGATTTCCGTTTCTTCGGACAAAGCGCCTTCAGGAATGGTAATCGCAACTTGTCCGTCCGGACTTTTTACTGTGCCTCCTTCCACGCCAATAAACTCTGTGTACGCATCATCAATTGGCTGTCCTACCGGTTGCTCCACGTGATTACCAACATCTGGCTTGTGGCCGGGGTCCGTACCTGTATCTCCTTTCCGGCATGAGAAAATAAATAACAGGCAAAGCAGGAAAAAGCTTCTGCCGGGAGAGAAAAAAATCCTGGTCATGGTTCTTTTATTTGAAGTTTTGGTTTTGGGTTTGTCTTATATGGAACAGGGAATTATTTTGTAGCGTTCAATCTTCACCGGCTGTTGTGCTATCGTTCTGGTGCCAGCCAGCAGGCAAAAAAGTCCTACCACTACAATAGTTCCTTCATGTTGTGAAGTATACAGGCTACGATGTGTTATAGTTTAATAAACTCCACCCGCCTGTTCTGGGCTTTGCCTTCTTTGGTTGTGTTTTCTTTGAGCGGTTTTGTTTCACCCAGGCCATCGGTTTGCATACGCGAAGCTTCCACACCAAAGCTTTTCACAAGTGCTTCCTTTACCGTTGCCGCACGGCGTTTGGAAAGATCAATGTTTTTGGCATCGTCACCATCACTGTCGGTATGACCAATAATTTTTATAGTGAGCGATACGTTCTCTTTCAGGATATCTGCGATCTCTTTCAGCACGCCGGCCGACTCAGGTTTAATCTTTGCCGAGGCTACGTCGAAAAGAATACCATGGGTTACCCATCTGCCTTCGGTCATCAGTTTGTTGCGGGCATCGGCCAGGCCCTCTGCAATGCGGATATTGGATATGTAAGCGCCTACTTTTTCTTCCTCGTAGTAACAACTTGATACACCCAGCGCCAGCCGGTTGAACACCATGTCGGCAGATACGGCCTGGGGAATATCATAGATCTTCTCCCCGTTGATCCACATGCGCAATCTTGATTTTTGCACCCATATGGCAACATGAAAAGGTTTGCCATAATACGTATCTAGTTTTTTTAATGCTTTTTGGCCACCGTTGAAATATTCTTCACCGTTGAATTGGGAAGAGAGGGCAATGGTGGAACTTCCCTCTTCACCCGGAGAAATGGTCATGGCTGCGTGTGAAACACTGTGCACATCTCCAAGATACTTGCGGCCGTCCTTGTCATCCGCATTCGACTGCAATAATTTCAAAAGAATATTCGGGTACACATATCCTTCGTTGGGAAAGGTGAGCACCATATCAAATTCAACAGTGAAATTGGAAGGCAGTGTTTTTAATTGTGGCCCTACAAATTCACTGGTGTGAAACATGCGCAGCCACTTACCTTCCTGTCCTTTGATGGTCACCACTTCGCCCCGGTTATCTGTACCCCACAGCAAGGGAAACTCACCAATCACATCCTGCGAAAAGTCTTCGGCATACACCATGTTGGCGCCCGGCACAAAGTCGTAGCGGGAATAGCTTTCAAATGCCGGAGCCGCAGGTGCTTCTTTCAATGCAAGGGATTCAGCTTTTTCTTCCTTCGCAGGCTCTTTTTGCTTGCCCTTACCGGCAATTTCTTCTTCTGTTTTGTCTAGTGTTTTATCAATGCCTTCGTCCACCCGCTGCTCCGCACGGTCTTTGACTTTTTGTTTCACTTTATTGAGAATGCCGGATTGGGCAGCACCGACAAACGGGAGGAAAAGCAGGAGGAAAATTATTTTTTTCATTTTCGTTGGTTTTGCGATTTACAGCCGCAAAGGACGATGAATGAAAAGGGGAAAGTTTCAGGAGGAATAACGATAAATCAAAATACGTACTACTACGTAGAAGCGCCGGCAACAGGTCAGCAAGTTGGAAGTAAAGCTTTACGAACGTGCGTCTTTCCTGCAAAAAGGAAGACGGGAAATTCTGCATTGATTTGCGCATCAATGAAAGCACTGGCTTCATTTCAGCAGCAAATCTTTCGTAGATGGACGGAGAAATCATTATAGCGAGGCAATCTCTTTTCAAAGATTTGTACGTTCTATTTCGAAGGCAATTTAAAATACCAAGCCATTTGCTGCCCTTCCAGTTACACATCATAGAAAAATTATTTTTTATTTATCTAAATGTCTATATTTTCACATTCCAAATCTCTTGGAACTCCTTTTAAACCCTTGTCTGATTTTCCGCCCTATCGATACTACACCTGTCTGTTAAGAAAAGATTTTATCGCTATCTATTAATTCCAGTGTCCCAATAACCGAATTGTCTGTGCATTTGGAAATTTTGTTTATGTGTACCTGACGCTTTGTGGATTGAAGTGTGAACCTGTTGCTACAATAAAAACACCAGTAACCTGCTACTTCCGTGTGCTCATTGGAAAGTAATCTTCATGAAAAGGAAGTTGCCGAAACCATTTGTTTTTACTTAAGATTCATATTCAGTAACCCAAAAACAACAATCATGAGCACATCTGCACGATGTTTTTCCCCGCTGCTAATGTATTGGGGTAAAAGCACCAAAATCCTGCTTTTGCTAACGACACTTTGTTCATTTTCATTTTTTACAAGCGTTCATGCACAGGGAAGTTGTACTGACCTATTCGACTTAGATGCTACGAGGACCTATGATCCCGGTACGAACACGACAACCTACCAGTTTATCATCACCAAAACTGGTGCCCAGAACAGTTTAAGCCATTGGGGATTTCCCGTTGAGCTCTGTCCTGGTACTACCGGGTCCGTACAGGATTTGCTTGCAACCGCAACAGAAGAGACAAGCATAGATGGACAAAGTTGGTCGCCGGTTTCTATAAGCTATGGAGTAGACCCTAGTAGCTCTGCGTGTACTTCCGGCGATGTTCTCAAGTTCAATCAGTCTATGAATGAACCTACGCGGTACTTCCGGCTGATTTTCCCTGGGAACGTGCTGTTCAATATCAATGTTGCCTATATAAAATATGGTAATTCGTGCTGTCTTTTTAACAACATTCTTACGTCAACCCCAACACTGACTTGCCCTGCCAACAAAACTGTCGGTGCTTGTATGACGCAGGCGGATGTCAACGCAGCCTTTACCGACTGGCTTGATGATGTGGTTTACAGCAACGGTATATTATCCACAAACCCAACGACACCCGCGGCACCACCTGCCTGTGGTGGTTCTACAACCGTAACTTGGACAGTTACCGGATGCAGCACTGTTACTTGTAGTGCTACTTTCACCGTTACCAATGCACCGGCTGTTGTACTGACAGCACCCGCAAACATGACGGTCGGTGCCTGTCAGACACAAGCACAAGTTGATGCTGCCTTTGCTACCTGGTTAAGTGGCGTACAAGCCAGCGGCGGTTGTAATCTGCAGGTAAGCAATGGTAACCCTTCTGCACCTTCTGCTTGCGGCGGCTCCGTAGAAGTTACCTGGACAGCCAGCAGCAGTTGTGAGGCAAATAAAACCGCCAGTGCCACCTTTACCGTAACTGGTGCACCGGCGGTCCAGTTAACAGCACCCGCAAACATGACGGTCGGTGCCTGTCAGACACAAGCGCAAGTCAATTCGGCTTTCGCCACTTGGCTTGCTGGTGTACAAGCCAGCGGCGGATGCGGTCTTTCTCTAAGCAATGGCAATCCAACAGCGCCATCCGCATGTGGAGGCAGTGTAATGGTAACCTGGACAGCCAGCAGCAGTTGTGAGGCCGACAAAACTGCCAGTGCTACATTTACTGTTACCGGTGCACCGGCAGTGAATTTGACTTGTCCTCAAAATGTAACCCTTGCAGCTGGTCAGACGCCTGAACAAATTGCAAACGCTTATGCCCAATGGCTGGCTTCAGCCAGTGCAAGCGGTGGTTGTAATCTGCAATTGACCAACAATAGTTCAGGTATACCGGCCTGTGGTCAAACGGCGACAGTAACCTGGACTGCAACTTCTACTTGCGGGGAAACCAAAACCTGTTCAGCCTCATTTACAGTGCCGGCTTGTGAAGTATTCCAGGGCTGTACACCGGGTTATTGGAAAAATCATCCGCAAGCCTGGGGCTGTGGTTATACAACAGAATCCATGTTCTTTACTGTCTTCAATGGTATCACCAATAAGCAAGGTTTGTCTCCAGACTTAAAGCTTGGCCAGGCTGTTGATCTCGGTGGCGGCAATTACAATGCACTGTCCAGACATGCTGTAGCAGCGCTCCTGAATGCCTGCCATAATAATGTGAAGTATCCGTATACCCAGGCGCAGATCAAGTCAGTAGTTGCGCAAATGTTCAACAACAAAAACGCAACAGTAACACTGGGAAATTCAACCTTCAAAGGTGTAGAGGCACTCAAAAATGAGTTCGACAGAGCCAATAACCTGGGATGTCCATTGAATAATTCCAATTACATGCCAACAGTGAGCACAGCTACCCTGGAGGTATCTCCACAGGTATTCACAGCATTGAAAGTAGCAGCCTACCCGAACCCTTATTCGGATGTCGTGAAATTTACGATTGAATCTGATGTTTCGGGTAATGCGCAATTGGAGCTTGTGAATATGCTAGGCCAACGGGTTGCCGTTGTGTACAATGGTTTTGTTGAGGCAAACACGGCAAGAGTGATTGAATACAGAATGCCTGCAACTGTTCCGGAGAATGTGATTTATGCTTTGAACATTGGCGGCAAACGTGTTACTGGTAAACTCTTTAGGGTACACAGACCCTAGTATTTACCTCAATTAGCCTGCTTTCAATAAGCTAGTATAAAGATCCAACCGTTAGCGCGGTTGGATCTTTTTTATGGTTGATTTTCAAAATTCCACGAACAGCATTCAATTCGATGCACCAGCTACATTCTTCAAATTCACCATTCTGCTCCTTCATTCGCTGGCCTTTGCAAAGAAGCCTTTGCATATAATACAATCATCACCCCATCTTTAACAACCCGCCCTCCAGCAAAATCTTCTGCGCATCGATTGCCCTGCGGATTACTTCCATAACCTCCTGCCGCGTTTCTTCTGTCACCCTTGAAAAACCGAAGAGTTTTGCCACCAGGTTCACAGCGGCTTCGGGCTGAACGGCCACAGCGTCGCTGACAACTTTTTCAATGGCCAGCTCCAGTTCTTCCGGTGCAATGAATTTTATTTTTTTGGAAGCCGGCGGAAATTCTGCCCGCTTGCGCAGTGTTGGCTTTTGCATTTGCGGCGCCCATAAAAACTCGTCTTTCCGAACAAGCTTCCCTCCGCCTTCTGCAAACTGGGTGGCCAGTAATAACTGGCTCCGGATGCGTGAGCCCATACGACTGATGCCGGCAGCTTCCACCATTCGCCGCGCCATTTCATCAAAATGCACTGGGCTTTCAATTTGTACAATCTTTTCAATCCAGCCTGCCAGCTTTCCCAATGTGTGCTGGTGAATTTCTTTCGTAGCAATTTCGGGGTGCAGGATAGCCGTTTCGTATTCGGGCAGCGCCGCATCTTCGCTCCGTGCTGCCTCACGTACAAACGTTTTTTCAATCAGTACATCCTCTGTATGATCTTCCTGGAGGTAAAAGGCTCCTTTTGCTTTTTCAATGGCCTCTACTACCCTTTTCAATTCCCGCTCCGGGTTGCGAAACCAGTCTGTACTCCAAATGCGATGAATGCGCCACCCGATACCTTCCAATACCTGCTGGCGTAAGCGGTCGCGGTCGCGGGCCGACCGTGCAGAATGATACGAAGCCCCATCACATTCTATCCCCAGCAGGTACCTGCCCGGGTGCTCAGGATCAACAACGGCAAGGTCCAGGTAAAATCCCTGTGAGCCCACCTGCTGGCGCAGGGTATATCCCAAACCTGAAAGTGCTTTGGCTACTCTTTCTTCAAACGGACTATCAAACGGCTTACCCGTTTCCAACGGCAGATCAAGCTGGCCCGTTTGTGCAAAATGCAGGAAACTTTTCAACGCCTTGATGCCCCGGCTCTGTGTACGCGATGTATCAATGTCGGCAGCCGTTATGTTGGTAAACACTTCGCAACGCAGCTTGGCCCTGGTAATAAGTACATTCAATCGCTTTTCGCCGCCATCATTGTTCAGCGGTCCGAAGGACATGCTGGTATAACCTTCCTTTGTGCGGCCGTAACCAATGCTGATGAAGATGACATCCCGCTCATCGCCCTGCACATTCTCCAGGTTCTTGATAAAAAACGGTTCTTCGGTATTGGCTTTGAAGAACGCTTCCACGTCCGGTGTTGCCCTTCTTTTTGCTTCCAGTACATTCTGGATAGCTTCCCGCTGTGCACTGCTGAAGGCCACAACACCTAAACTTAATTTTGGATGCTTTCGTGCATGGGCCATCACAGCCTCTGCCACGATCTCGGCTTCCTGTATATTGGTGCGGGTTTGTCCCCTGTCGTAAGCCGTATCGGCAAGATGATGAAATACCAATCCCATGCTGTGTTTGGAACCGGGGCTTGGAAATACCACCAACTTGTTTTCATAAAACTCATGGTTGGACAGAGTAATCAGCGATTCGTGGCGGCTGCGGTAATGCCATCGCAGCATTCTCTGCGGAGCACCTTGCGCATCGCACATACCCAGGATGCTTTGCATGTCGGCTGTAACGTTTTCTTCGTCTTCAACCGTATCGTTGAGCGTATCAAAAAAGCTGGTGGGCGGCAATTGTTTGGTATCGCCAACCACTACCAGTTGTTTACCCCGGAGCAAAGCACCCAAGGCTTCTACCGGCCGCACCTGGCTTGCTTCATCAAAGATCACAAGGTCAAATTCCATAGCACCGGGAGTGAGAAAATTGGCTATGGACAAGGGGCTCATCATAAAAACAGGCTTTACTGCCTGGATCACATGCCCTGCTTCCTGCATCAGTAAGCGAATGGGTTTGTGTCTTGCTTTTTTATTGAATTCTCCTTTTAGAATTCTTACCTGTCCGCCGCCTTCGGGGTTGGGTAGTTCTTCCCAATGCTTCAGTGCCGCCAGTGCCCTGTTGTAGTGCAGATAGAGCAGGTCCAGCTTGCGGAACTGCCTGATCACTTCTTCATGACTGGCCCGTTCAAACTGACGCAGTGCCGGGTAGGTGACGAAGGCTTTTTCCAGCAGGTAGCTATACCATGTTTTTTGAAGGGCATGCAACAGGTGTTCTTTTGCTTCCGGCCATGCAACAGCGGCTTCGGAAAGGCAAAGCAGGCCTTCTTCCTTTGCCAATGCCACCAGGTTATTCCAGGCAATTGATAAATGCAGGTCCGGAAGATAATTCTGCCATAACCGGAGAAGCTCTTCCTGTTCAGTAAGTGCCAGGTATTGAAAAGAGCCACCAAAGCGGGCACCTTCATCGAGGGCTAATTTTTCTGTTACCGCCTGCACCTGTTTACCCTGTTCGTTTAACGCAGCAAGAAGCGCTTCATGATGTTGTTGGGGGATAGAGGCATCTTCCTGCAGGTGTAAATAATGCAAGAGTTGAATGGGCAGCGTTTTACTGGTTATTCCCTGGTGTATGTCGTGCAGGAACAGCGCGGCTGCTTTCAATGCAGCCCAGTCAGTTTTTCGTTTCTGGTAACGATTTCCAAAAAGCGAAACGGACAACGATTCATATTCTGCCAGGGTTTTTTCCAGCCGTTGTGCTGCCAGGATATCTTCTGCATATTGCAGCTTGCTTTCCCTGTCTTTCGGCAACGATTCTTTGCAGACAGCCTTTAATGACTTTATGGCTTTGTTGTAATCGCCAATCAAAAACCGGTACCATTTGCTGCCGTGTTCTTTCAGGCTCTGCCGGATGGAGAGCACATCCAGGTCCCAGGCTTCGGGAAGAAAAACAGGTGCATAGGCTTCTTTCAGCGTATCCAGTTGTGCACCGGCGGAAAGGATTCCTTCAATATCAGCTTTTTGAAGAAGCCAGGCCTCATTTTGCAGCGAAAGGCCTTGCAGGTCTGGTTTGCTGGCAGCCATTTGCAACCATGCGGCCAGTTGCAAAATGCTTTCGCGGTTATGGGGAATGGGAAGGGAAAGTGCCTGAGCCGCCACGGTTGTTTTTTCCCGCAGTTTTTCTACACCTGCCCTTGCATGCGCCAATACTGTACGGATGTTCGTTTCTTCCTGCGGAAGTAAAACCGTCAGGCCTGTGCCCCAGAACGGCAGTTGCGAAGGAATGCCAATCTCAGCCAACCTTGCCTGGATCCGTAAAGCCATTGCTTCGGCGGCTTTTTGCCTTTCCGCATTCCAGGTTTCTATTGAAGGCAAAGCAATTTTTGGCAGCACTGTTTGGCTTGTCAATTCGTCTAGCTGCAACAAATACCCATAAAGCTGATGTGTCGTAAGTCCGCTGCTGCCAACCGGGGTATTAACGGCTGCACAATAGGCATTCAGTTCTTCTTTGTTCTTGTCAAGGAGCGCCACTTCTTCCCGCAGTTTCTGCAGCGAAGGTTTACCCAGTTCCAACACCCGTTTTAACTCCTGGTGAAGTTCCTTTTTATTGGCCTTGTGGCTGTGTAATTCAAGACAAGCCTCACCAAGGCCAATGTTGTCGAGCCTGCGCTTAACCACTTCAAGAGCGGCCATTTTTTCCGCAACGAACAAAACCTTTTTTCCCTGGCCAATAGCGTTGGCAATGATGTTGGTGATGGTTTGCGATTTACCGGTTCCGGGCGGTCCCTGGATCACCATGTTCCGTCCTTCATGAACCGCCAGCATGGCAAGAAGTTGCGAACTATCGGCATCCACTACCTGGAAGAGTTGGTGTGCCGTTGTATCGTTATCAATAAAAGCATCATCACCGGCAGAGGGCTGCGGATCGGTAAAGCCATCCAGGAAAAGACTTTGCAGAATAGAATGCGTGGCGGGCTTTGCATCTTCAGGCCAGACCTCATTGTTCAGATCATGATAGATCATGAACTTGCCGAAGGAAAAAAAACCCAGTTCGATACGGTCTTCCTCCACGCTCCACCGCTTGAAAGAATGGATAGCACTGGCAACGTCGCGGAAGTAATCTTCCAGCGAAAACTCGTCGACAGTTGGCAGGTCGGGTAGGTGAATACCAAATTCAGCCTTCAGCTTTGCCTGCAGGGATAAGTTGTGCCCGATCTCTTCATCAGAATATTTTACCCGGAACCGCTCCCTTGCACTGGAACGCTCCAGCGTTACCGGCACCATCACCAGTGGCGCCACCCTTTTTTCTTCGCTGCTGTCAGCCTCGTACCAGGCTAACATCCCCAGACTGATGAACAAGGTATTGACGCCTTGTTCTTCCAAGCTGGTTCGTGCCGCATAATAAGTGTTGAGCAGTTTTTGCTGCAGGCTGTTTTCTGTTTCGGCTGTCTGTAATTTGGTATCGGTATAGGCCTGTAGCAGGCTGTCGGGTGCAGGTTCTTCCCAAAGTTGGTTCTGTCCACCGGCATCTTTTTCCGGCCGTTCCAGGAACGACATGGATTTACCCTGGCGTACCAGCAAATCAAAAATGTGGGTTGAGCTTTCCTGCACAATTTGCACCCCTTTTGACTTGGGCTGTTTGTAATGAATCAGTGGATTGCGAAGACCAAGGTCGAGCAGCTCTTTCCGGGATGCTTCAAGCCTGGCGAGAACGGATGCCTGCATGCTGTAAAGTAAAGGTTTGTCTTTTGTTCCATCAAAAACCCCAAATGAGGTTTCGATACAAATTTCTCAGGAGATATAACGCTGTTGACTGGTGAGATATTTCAGGTTTGAAACAGGATCACAGTCTTTTTTCAAAGCGTATTTAAGCAACTCTCCACGCCTCTCAGTAGCTTGTCCCACCCTGCATTTTCTATGCAAGCAATAAGTTTTCCGGCTGACAAATGATAGGGATTTGCCTGTCAAATATCATAAAATGCCTGTTTGTGCTCTTCTACCTTGCACAGGTAAAATTATAGTTTATGATACGCCATTTCATCGCAAAGTTCCTGTTGCTTTCCTTTCTGCTCGTACCAGGAAGTGCTTACAGCCAGAGCGAATGGTCGTTGGTAAAAGATAACGGCTGGATCAAAGTTTACGAATCGGATATGGAAAATTCCAATTTCAAGCGGGTAAAAGTTCAGTGTACCCTGGAGGGCACATTTGAAAAGCTGATTGAAATCCTGAATAACGTTGAAAACCATAAAACCTGGATCTATAGAACAAAAGGATCGCACATCATCAAGCGGATCAGTGCTACCGAATATTATTATTATACCGAATCAGCCATGCCCTGGCCGATTCAGAACAGGGATGCCGTGGTGCACATCAAATTTTTTAAAGATACGGTTAACCGCACCCTGAAGATTGTAGCGGTTGGCGTACCCGACTATATAGCCAGTATCAACGGCAAGATCCGCGTACCCCGGTCAGCCAATACCTGGCATGTGACCATGGCTTCGCCCAACAAACTGGATGTGAGCTATGTATTTGAAGCCGACCCCGGCGGTTCTCTTCCTGCCGTATTGGTGAATGCGCTGGTGGATAAAGGTCCCTATGAGAGCTTCAAGAAACTGGCCGAACAACTAAAAAAATAAGCCCGAAAGCGTAAATCGACAACGCATCCCAGTAAAACTTCTTATGGTACCATAAGAAGTTTTTTTATGCTATAAAAAGAAAGCATTCTTCATTTGAAACAGGTAAATAAAACAGACAACCCTAACCTTGTCCTACAACCAAAATAAAATCGCAGCTGTTTTAGACTTTACCTGATCCAGCCAGAGAAACAGCAACCAAGACTTACAATCGCCACTATAATAGATCAATTGCGTAGCTGAATACTGGTGATGGCTACATGATTGTTATTACTACTGCCATTTAATCACCATTTAATATAACAGCCTTATCATGGCTCCTTTGCAACCTGCGTGAATGAACGTCTTTGACATAGATCACACCGATTTATTCCCGTTTTCATAGGAAAGAAGTAACGGGGTTGCCGGCAAATAAAGAGACGTTTCTGTCTTCAATGCAACATGACTTTTCTCATACTGCGTCCAACAATAATCAGTCAGGCAGAATATCTATCTCATACAAATCGGTTCCCTGGCCAACTACTTTCGTCCTGTTATCAAACAATAACAATCCAAACAATAAAACTCATCATCATGAAACAGAATTTCATTAACAAAAGCTTCCGCCTCCTCCTCATAGCGGCAACTGCACTTTTGGTAACCACCCAACTGAACGCACAAAACATTAAAAAATCCTTTTCGTACGACATTACTTTATTGGGTAATTCCAACATTCACAAATGGACAATGAAATCCAGCGGCAGCAACCTGGAGGCTAATCTTAACCTCGACCCCAGCACAAAGCAACTGGAAGGCATTCAGCCCCTGACCTTCAACATGCCTGTTAAATCCCTGAAAAGCGATGAAAGCCTGCTGAACTCAAGAGCCTACGATGCCCTGAAAGCAGATAAGTTTCCGCATATTGTTTTTAAACTGTTGAGCGCAACTCCCAGTGGCTCTCAAATGACAATGCGCGGCCAGCTGACGATCTCCGGCAACACCAGGGACATTACACTGGTAGCCAACAGCCAGAAAACAGCAGATGGCAACTACATCCTGAGCGGAACCAAGAACATCAAGTTTTCCGAATTCGGTCTCAGTGCTCCCAAATACATGATGGGTGTCATGAAGGTATACGATGATCTGACCATCAATTATAATGTACGTTTCTAATCACTTTTAAATCAATACCATTTTCAATCACTGTTCCGTTCACAAAATCAATTCTAACCTGAAAAAATTAATATCATGAAAAAGAGTATTCTCCCTATCGCACTTCTACTAGCAGCCGCTGTGCCTTTTGTTTCTCAGGCGCAGAACACTGATAAAGAAGTTTATTTAAGACCTTCACATTGGAATCCGTATGATAAAAGAGGTGTCAATACTTTTGAAACCTCGAAAGCTGCCGACACCATTCCTTTTGATGGTTTGCGCATCCGCTTCGGTGCAGGCTTCACCATGCAATACCAGAATATTGAGCACAAGAACTCGGCCATCAACAACACAGGAACCGGCGCTAACAGATTGTACCCGATTGCTCCTGGTTTTATGACCTCTCAGGCCAACCTTTTCACCGATGTTCAACTGGCTGACGGTGTACGTATGAATGTTACAACTTACCTGTCTTCCCGTCACCACAATGAAGCCTGGGTAAAAGGTGGTTACATTCAAATCGACAAAACCCCGTTCCTGAAAAGCAGACTGCTTGACAAGATCTTTGAAGTGGCTACTATAAAAGTCGGTCACATGGAAGTCAACTACGGTGATGCACACTTCCGTCGCCCGGATGGTGGCCATACCCTGCAAAGTCCTTTCATGGAAGGCAATATTGCTGATGCCTTTGCTACAGAAATTGGTGGTGAAGTGTATGCACAAAAAAATGGCCTGTTTGGTATGGTGGGTTTATCCAGCGGTATGATCAAAGGCCATGTTGACTCGGTAAGCGAAGCCAAGATTGGCACTTTTGTAACTGATGCCAACACAAAAAGAAGTCCTTCTATTTACCTAAAAGGTGGTATTGACAAAAACCTGGCAGAAAAATTAAGAGTACGCCTGTCTGGTAGCTTGTACACCAACAGCAGCAACGCTGGCAGTGGCCTGACCCTGTATTCGGGTGACCGTACCGGTTCTAACTACCAGAACACAATGGAAACCTACTATGCAGCGGATGGAAACGTAAAAGCATCTACTGCCATGTATTCTTCCGGTCGCTTTAACCCCGGCTTCAGCAAAAAAATCACAGCCGTTATGGTTAATAGCTTGATCAAAGCTGGTGGTCTTGAGTTCTTCGGTACATATGAAACAGCAAAAGGCCGGAGCAAAACCGAGCTGAATGACAGAAACATGACCCAATTAGCCGGTGAGTTGATCTATCGTTTCGGTAAAAATGAAAACTTCTACATCGGTGGCCGTTACAACACGGTGAAAGCTGACCTGCTGAAAACTGCAGTGAATGCTACAACCGTAGCGACTTACAGAGATTGGAATACTTTCCAGGAAGTGAACATTGACCGGACATCTTTTGCAGCCGGTTGGTTCCTGACAAGAAATGTATTGCTGAAAGCTGAGATTGTAGATCAGAAATACAAAGGATTTGAGAACCTGCGGAATGCTGCCGGTGTAGCCAATACCGACTTCCGCTCAGGTGGTAAATTCAACGGATACGTGATTGAAGCAGTAGTAGGCTTCTAATGTTTAAGAGTGAGTGAAAGAAAAAAAACGGGCCTTGTGCCCGTTTTTTTATTGCTGTACGGTGCATTCAAGCCTGTGTAGCCACTTGCAATCACCAGGAAGAACGGAATACGCTTCACGCTGTTAAGCATACAGGAAAGATTTATTTAGCGTCCGCTCAAATTTCTATCATCTCCGCAGCCCAAAGCTGCACCGGGCCAATAAGTCCCGATTCCAGAAGCGGGTCCCTGGAACTATAATGCTTCCATGTAGCAAAACCAATGCGACCATTGTTTGGCTGCGGCTCACCTTTTACAAACCATTCCGGTAGCTCCAGGATCGAATCGCCAATGACTGATTCAAAACCGGAACCGGTGAGGTGTTCAAAACCGTTACCCCCTGCTGAAGAAAAGCGATAGGAATTTGGCAAGCTTTCGTCGCCAATCAGACGGTTCGGCCAAAGATTGGTTACCCGGACCTCCAGATGATTTATACCCTTTTTTACTGCAGACGAGATATCGACCAGGTAAGGCCGCTTCCAAAGCAAACCCATATCTTTTCCATTCACTATCACCTGCGCAATCACTTCCACCCTGCCAAGGTCTAAAAACAAACGTTTGGTTCCAGTTGTATAACGCTGTGCCGCGGTAAACGTATTCTGGTAAGAAGCCGTTCCTGAAAAATGTTTTACACCTTTGTTGGCGTGATGATGCAACGACGAAAGTTCTTCTAAATAGATTGCTTGTGGTGCGCCGGATTGCGGAGGAAAATGAACCTGCCAGCTCTTTTTTATTTCCTGCAACTGGCCAACAGCAGCTACGGAAAACGTTTGCATCCTGCCGTTCGAAAGATGCAGGTTGTAATTGCCCGCTTGCCAGATCAGCAAGGCTGGCTTTTCCCTGTGAACTACAAAGCTTGGCAAGTGGTCAGAAGATGTTGAAGCCTGTGGTATTTTTATTGCTAACTCGCGAATACGGTTTTCCGTTAGTACATGGTTGTACAAGACTGGCTTCGTCATATCACCATTGTAATAGGAAGCCCCTTCATGTAAATAAGCTTCTCCTAATGAGGGATGAATGTTTGCAAACGTTTGTTGTCCCTTTTTGATCAGCTTTCCATTGACATAAACCGAAGGAATTCCTTTTTCATATACCAGAACAACATGGCTCCACCCTGCAATCGGCGTTTCGGCTGCCAGGGTCATAACAGGGTACTGTTCGCTTTCCCAAACAGCAACGCCGTTGCGGCCAATGGCAAGGCCACAGGTAGCATGCCCTTGTCCATACAATTGTTCCCCTGGCACCGGATAAATGGCATAATAATCTGTGAACGGGTGTGCCACATTTCCCATGTGCATGCTGAGGCGGAGCATGCAATTCATTTCAGGCTTTGCCCATACTTCAATGGTAAAATCATTGCTACTGTTCGCAAACAGTTTTCGTGGCGGGCGAACAAAAGGTTTCGCATTTATCAATACTTTGTTGTCTTTGGAAAGAGCTACAATATTGGATGATGAAGCAGGCTTTCGGAAAACAACAAAAAGTGACCCATATGGTTCCAGT
Organism: Flavisolibacter sp.; assembly: GCA_035998945.1. Lineage (GTDB taxonomy): Bacteria > Bacteroidota > Bacteroidia > Chitinophagales > Chitinophagaceae > Flavisolibacter. The sequence goes on from DASYHD010000024.1 coordinate 42,542, forward strand.
TGCAAGGGTACACGCACAGCATCATTCACCTGTTCATAGATAGGTTGCGGCATAATGGTACCCGTGACGGCATCCCAAATTTCAGGTTGTTTCCTGCTGACACGAAACGTACAGACCACCTCTTCATAGGTTCGTCTTTGATTGCAAACAAAATAGATATCCTCTTCAGCTGTATGCCGGTGAACAAAAAGAAGCGGCGCATCCCCTGAGCGGGAAGTATAAGTAAAATCAGGTTGCAGTGACAGCGTTGACAAAAAGGAATGCATCGATTTTCCGTCAACCACCTTTCCTTTACCGAAAGTATGGTACCCGGCACCAGAGTTCGAATATGGCCCCCAGAGTTCATCGGTGATCTTTTCAAACTCCTCCTCAACCGCAGGAGGTCCCAAACCCAATGGCCCTTCAGGCCTGTCGCCTGCAAGCACCATTCCCTCCATTACCAATTGGCGTAGTTTTTTGAGCAATGGCAGGGTTATCCGTTTAAAATCCTGGAGCACCAGAACCCTATAATGCATTCCATTTGAAAGATAGATACGACCGTTTTCAACCCGGGTCTTCTGCAGAATCGTTTCTGCATTCATCAGGTCGTAGTCATAGCCGACTGGCGGTGACGGGCATAATTCGTTTGGCAGCACCCTTGTATAAACGTTTGCTTCTTCACCCGTAAAATAAACTAAGTCTTTTACAGGTATGCCTTGCCGTAACATAGCCTGGCAACGTGCCATATAGCGCAGCCAGCCACCCGCTTGTTCAAACCAGGTATTGGTACGATCGAAATGAATGCCCCAGGGACCCATTGTCATGCCCGGCCTGGCAAAGGAATTGGGTTGGTGTACAAACCGGTGAATGATCATTTTATTCACGCCATGGCAAAACATTTTATCGCCCAAGGCTTTCAGTGAAAACGGGTACTCCTGCCACCGCGATGATTCCGGCTCACTGGTAAACGCCTCTGCACCGACGATGTTCCTGCCATTGGTAGTCATGATGGAAGATGCCAGTTTTGAGGTTCGTTCAACGGCCAGGTTTCCCTGGAGCAGTGAATGCAGGCCATACCAAAACTCACCCATGCTTACGTCCACTCTTGCGCCCACCTGCGCCTCTTCAAAAGGGCCTTTGTCATACGGTTCGGCATAGGCAGTAAAGCCAGACTGGCGACAGCGTTCCGCAAACCGCCCGTAATAATGATCGGCAACCAGGTCTGCCTGCGTACGCCGATAATCCCAAAGGGCCTGCTCCGTGTGCTGTACACCATTCAGAATACGACCGGTGAGCGCCGGCAAATATGGAGTGATGGAATACCCCCTGCGCTTGTTAAATTCCTGGGGAAAAGCTTTTGTCCATGTCTGCGGACCTGCCTCGTAGCTATCAATCAGGAGACCGGTTTGACACATACCCGCTACTTCTTTCATGGCCGGCCCGAGGTGTTCCATCATGCGGTCAAAATGAAAATCAATTGCAGCTGGATTGAATTTATCACACTCAAGGCCTGTACCGTTTTCAGGGGCAGCTTTGTTGACCGCTCCGGTAACCGTATAGCCGAAGCGGAGAACCGTCCAGCTGCCCTGCGGCAGGTTCCAGTGCAGTATCCCATTTTCATCCACTTTGCCTGTAAGGTCAAGGATAGAATCATTGGCAATGACTGAATGCTCAGGGGCTTTCTGCTCTGCAGAAGAATAAATTGGCGATGTGGCCTCGCCGGAAAACTGGAACCGGCTGCCGGTCTTTTCCAGAAAGTTATGTAACCGTGTATAACCCGAAAAGCGCACCTGCGAAAAGCGTCGTGCCCGTAATGAAAGAAACCGAAAATACTTTGCTTTGACAGGTTGAATATCGTAGGTGATAAATTTATTTCCTGCCGCCAATTCTGCTGCAAGCCCGGTGCTGATCGTTGCCACCGTTGTAAAAGCAATACCATCATCGGAGGATTGTAATGCAACAGAAGTACGGCCTTCTTCCCTGATGGCATCGTCGGTTGCCGCTATCTGGAATGTAAGAAAATGCACCGGGTGTGGTTCCTTGAATTCAAACAGCAACCAGGCAGGCTCCGAGTTCATTGCGGGTTGGATAGTAACACCTCCAGACCTCTCCCCCGTCACAGCTGCTTTATCAACAGCACCTTTATTGGAGAAAACGAGATAATCCTGCAAGGCTTTTTCACTGGGCAGAGAAGGATAGGCCAGCACGGCTACATCGCAGTAAAAATTCTGTTTATGAAAGGGAAGCGGCAGCTGTACTTGTACAGACTTTCCACCACTGATAACAGCCTCACTCCAGGTAATTTGCTGCATAGCCAGTTCAGGTGTGATCCACGGTCCTCCGCTGGCCGACCATCCGGGGCAATTGTGCAGTACGAATTCCAGCCCCAGCCTCGCCGCTTCTTTGACAGCATGGCGCTTTAGGTCCAACCATTCAGGGCTAAAATATGCAACAGGTCCCTTGGGAATACTGATGCCTGCATCAAAATTGAAAACACCACCGATGCCTACACGTTTCATCGCTTCGAGGTCAAGCGTAATGCCTTCTTTGGTTATATGCCCGTTCATCCAAAACCAGTAAACCATGGGATGGTCGGAAAGAAAAGGGTTGGCAAACCGTTTTTCCAATTCAGTAGCCGGTGAACCTTCATTGCCTAAAAGCTTGCCCGGATCGAAATAAGCAAGGATTCCTGCCGCACTTGTTTTTAGAATAAAGGACCGTCTATGCATGCTGTTATTTCCATTGCGACCCGCAAGTCTTGTAAATTATAAAAAACAGTCCAATCGATGCTGTTTTGTTGATGAGGATTTACAGCATGTGGGTAATCGAACCAAAAGCATGAAAGAGAATAAGGGAAAGACAGTTATCTCCCTGCCAGGGCTTCATACAAAATCTCCGCTGTGTGTTTTCCTTTTCTGCCTGTTCCATCCTTGATCTGGTGGCGGCAGCTGGTGCCGGAAGCAGCAATGATCGCATCGGCTTTCATTTGCTGAATAGCAGGAAAAAGAACCAGTCCGCCGATCTTCATCGACACATCGTAATGTTCTTCCTCATAACCAAACGAACCCGCCATGCCACAACAGCCCGATGGAATTTCCCTGACATTGTAGCCCGGCACCACCGAAAGGCTTTGAACAATGTAGTTAACCGAAGACAGTGATTTCTGGTGACAATGCCCATGCACAAACACCTCGCGGCTTTCGGTGCGAAACTGTTCTGGGGTAACGTGGCCCTTTGCCATCTCACGGGCAAACCATTCTTCAAACAAAAAAGTGTTGGCCGCTAACTGCCTTGCGGCTGGCTGCATATCGGCCGGCACCAACTCGGGATATTCGTCCCGCAAGGAAAGAATGGCGGATGGTTCGATGCCGATGATGGGTGTTTCTTCCGTTACCAGGTCTTTTAACGCAGCCACGTTTTTGATGGCGAGCTCTTTTGCCTTTCGCACAAAACCTTTTGATAAAAAAGCCCGGCCGCTTTCTTCATGCTTAGGTAACAGGACACGGTAACCGAGTCGCTGCAAGAGCAGGATCATCTTCTGCCCTACTTCCACATCATTGAAGTTGGAAAACTCATCACAGAACAGGTAAACAGAACCGTTAGATCCTGCAGAATGTTTCTGTGAATGCTTTTCGAACCAGGCCCGCAGGGTGGTCTTGTGCAGGAGCGGCATGGTGCGGTCGGGATGGAATCCCACGGCCTTGTTTGCTGCTCGTCGCAGCGCCGGTGTGCTGAAAATAAGATTATATGCCGGAGGGAAGACAGCAGCCAGCTTCATTTGCGCATTGAAGTTCCCGATCATCTTTGCACGTAGGGATGGCTTGTGCTTGTCATAATATTCCTGGGTGAATTCTGCTTTCATTTTGCCCACGTCCACACTGGAGGGACATTCCGACTTGCAGGCCTTGCACGAAAGACAAAGGTCCAATACATTCCGCACCTCCTCTTCATTCACTGTGGAAGCCACCTCATACGAACGGCTGGTATAAAAATGACGCAGCATGTTGGCTCTTGCCCTTGTGGTATCCCTTTCGTGGCGGGTAGCCATAAAGCTGGGGCACATGGTGCCGCCGGTGACATGTGTTTTGCGGCAATCACCGGAGCCGCTGCATTTTTCGGCCAGGCGAAGAAGACCTTCCTGCCGGCTGAAATCAAAAACGGTTTGCAGTTCTTTTTTGGGAAGGTCCTGCGTGTAACGCAAGGCCTCGTTCATCGGCGGTGTATCAACGATCTTACCGCGGTTGAATACGGCCTTCGGGTCAAAAATCTGCTTTACCTGCCTGAAAAGATCGTAGGCTTTTTCGCCCATCATAAAAGCAATAAACTCACCCCGCAGCCGTCCGTCGCCATGCTCTCCGCTCAGTGAGCCGCGGTATTTTTTGACGATTGCAGCCGTCTCCTGCAGGATGGTGCGGAAAAGGTGTTTACCCGCCGATGTTTTCAGGTTGATCATCGGCTCCACGTGCAGCTCACCGGCACCGGCATGAGCGTACATGGAGTATTTAACGCTGTATTTTTTCAGCAGGGCTTCTACCTCGCTGATGTAATCGGGAAGATCAGCCGCATCCACCGCGCAGTCTTCGATCAGGTTTACCGGCTGGGTGTCCCCGGGTTCATTGCGAAGGAGACCCAGTCCGGCTTTGCGCAGGTCCCAGGCATTGTTGGTTTCGGCGCCATACAAAATGGGATAGGCATAGCCCCAACCCTTTGCTTTGATCTCTTCGATAAAAGCAATGGCTTTTGCGGTGAGTGCATCCACGCCTTCATCAAAGAACTCCACCATTAAAATTGTTTTGGGTTCGCCTTCCACAAAAAAGCGGTTCTTGCGCTGGTCGATGTTTGTCTTGGTGTATTCAAGAATAATATCATCCACCAGCTCCGATGCGGCACACCCGTGTTGCAGCGCCACGATATTGGACCGCAAGGCTTCATCGATGGTGGCGGTATGCACGGCCACAATGCATTTTTCTTTGGGCGGAAGCTTTCGCAGCCGGAGCCTGGCTTCGGTTACAAAGCATAGCGTCCCTTCCGAACCGGCCATCAGTTTGCTGAGATTGATGGTAGCATTTTCATTGGCTGAAAACTGATCCAGCAACACATCCAGTGCATACCCGGTATTGCGGCGGTGCACCGATTTTTTGGGAAAACCGTTTTCAATGGCATCCCTGTTTTGCGGTTGATTGAGCAGATCGGCAAGGGAACGGTAGATCGAACCTTCCAGCGTTTGCTCCGCACATTTTTGTTTGAATGTAGCCCTGTCGATCTCCCCGAATATTGCCTCGGTTCCATCAGCCAGCAACACTTTTACGTCCAGCAGGTTTTCCCTGGTATCGCCCCAGACAATGGAATGCAGTCCGCAGGAATTGTTCCCGATCATACCGCCAATCATGGCCCGGCTGGCCGTTGAGGTTTCGGGACCGAACATCCACCCGAGTGGTTTCAGGTGTGCATTCAGGTCATCGCGGATCACACCCGGCTGCACCTTCACCCAGCCTTCTTCGGTATTCACTTCGGTAATGGCCGTAAAATATTTTGAAATGTCAACAACAATGCCTTTTCCTACCACCTGCCCGGCTAACGAAGTACCGGCAGCCCGGGGGATCAGCGTAACGCCGGCAGCCGCCGCGTAGTTGACCAGCCGTTTTATATCGTCCACAGTCTTGGGTACAGCAACAGCCAGCGGCCTTTCCTGGTACACAGAGGCATCGGTGGCATAACTCATGATCACCGCACGATGCGCCGCTGTGTCGTTGTAATACAATTCACCGGAAAAGCCATTTTGGAGATCAGCCAACATGCAAACTTCAGTTTCCGGTAAAATTAGGTTAGAATCGAACGAGTGACTGTAAAAGTGATGGTAAGAAAGCAACGCTATTCAATGATAAGATGAGATTATATACTGTGAGCTTTCGGTAACAGAATAAAAGCTGATACAGCCGATGCTAAACCAGCAACTCCATCAATAGCAGGGTCTTGCCTTCTATGTCTGTTGTTTTTTGTACATTCATCCAAACGAGTCCTTTACTGCATGAGACGTTTGCTTGCCAATAGAAAAACAGTCCTGATTACGACAACCCTGGTAGCGGTTGTGGCTTTTTTTGTTGTCAGTACAGGACACCCGGCGGTTGATTTCAGCACCGATGTAAAACCCATTCTCAACCGCAGTTGCATCAGTTGCCATGGCGGCGTCAAAAAGCAGGGAGGTTTTTCTGTCCTGTTTCGCGAGGAGGCGCTGGCAAAACTGGAATCCGGCAAATACGGCATTGTTCCCGGCGACCCGGATGCCAGTGAAATGATTCGCCGGCTAACGTTGGATGATCCCGAAGAACGCATGCCCTACCAGCACGACCCGCTCTCGGAGGACAACGTTGAAACCCTGACCCAATGGATCAAACAAGGCGCAAAATGGGGAGCCCACTGGGCCTATGTGCCGGTACAAAAAACGGATGTCCCCAAACCCAAAGCATCTTTTTTTGGATTGATCCCGGCGAAAAAGATTGATTGGGTCCGCAACGACATTGACTATTTTATTTACGAGAAAATACAGGCCAGTAACCTGCAATCGTCGCCCGAAGCCGACAAAGCAACCCTACTGCGAAGGGTGAGCCTGGACCTGACAGGTTTGCCACCGTCGCCCCAACTGGCTGCACAGTTTTTACAAGACACAACCAGTGATGCCTATACCAAGCTGGTAGACACATTGCTGGCCTCTCCCTCCTTTGGCGAACGGTGGACCTCCGTGTGGCTGGACCTGGCCCGCTATGCCGATACCAAAGGCTATGAACGGGATGCCGGAAGAAGCATCTGGCGTTACCGCGACTGGCTGATCAAAGCGTTCAACGAAGACAAGCCGTATAACCAGTTTTTGACAGAACAATTGGCCGGCGATCTGTTACCCAACGCAACAGATGAACAGTTTGTGGCCACGGCTTTTCACCGCAATACCATGACCAACGATGAAGGCGGCACCGACAACGAAGAGTTCCGCACCGCGGCCGTGATTGATCGTGTGAATACCACCTGGCAAAGCCTGATGGGAACATCATTTGCATGTGTACAGTGCCACAGTCACCCGTACGATCCCTTCAAACATGAAGAATATTACAGCTTCATGGCGTACTTTAATAACACAAGAGATGAAGACACGCATGCAGAATACCCCCTGCTGCGGCACTTTGACAGCACTGACAGCCTGAAACTGCACACCATTGTACAGTGGTTAAAAAAGAATGCGTTTGCACAACAGGCGACAGCCGTGCAACGCTTTTTAAAAACCTGGCAACCCTCTACCAACTCCCTTCGTGCAGACCAGTTTGTGAACAGCGAACTAAGTGATACCAAGTGGCTGGCCTTTCGCAACAAGGCTTCGGCACGACTGGCGCATGTTGATTTGGAAGGCGCCAATCAACTCATTGTTCGCTACATGGGCTTTTTGCCTGGCGGCCGCTGGACCATTCATCGCGATAGCCTGAACGGCCCTGTGCTGGCTTCCATTCAGGTACCCAAAACAAAAGGCTGGAAGATTGATAAATTCAGCATACCGGCACAAAGCGGCATGCACGATCTTTATTTCACCTACACCAACCCTGCACTTAAAAACCCCATCGATGGGGGAATTATGTTCGACTGGTTTTATTTCTCACAAGCTTTTCCCGGCGGCGACAAACCGGGTTATGATACCATCCAAAAAGCCTGGTGGCAGCTGCTGACAAAAGAAGTTCCGGTAACACCGGTAATGATGGACAATCCGCCCGGCATGCGACGCTCCACGAACGTGTTTGTTGCCGGTAACTGGCTGGTACCAGGAGAGGAAGTACAACCCGGCGTACCGGCTTCGCTGAATCCTTTTCCCAAGGGTGTACCCAACAACCGCCTTGGTCTTGCCCGCTGGCTGACAGACAAACAAAATCCGCTGACGGCAAGAACCATGGTGAACCGCCTGTGGGAACAGCTCTTTGGCAATGGATTGGTGGAAACCCTTGAAGACATGGGCACCATGGGTGCAGAGCCTACGCATAAAGAATTGCTTGACCATCTTTCCTGGCAATACATGCACGAATGGGGCTGGAGCACCAAACGGCTGCTGAAAGAAATGGTGCTTTCGGCCACCTACCGGCAAAGTGCAAACGTAAATGCAGTGGCACTGGAAAAAGACCCCACCAACAAATGGTATGCAAGGGGTGCCAGGGTGCGGCTTTCGGCGGAACAGGTCCGGGACCAGGCACTGGCTGCCAGTGGTGTGTTGAGTCCAAAAATGTTTGGCGAGAGCATTATGCCCTGGCAACCTGAGGGCATCTGGATGTCGCCCTGGAACGGTGAATACTGGAAAAAAAGCGAAGGGGAAGACCAGTACCGGCGGGCCCTGTACACGTTCTGGAAACGCACAGCCCCTTACCCGTCGATGATCACGTTTGATGCGGTAGGAAGAGAGGTCTGCGTGTCGCGGCGCATCCGCACCAATACCCCGCTGCAGGCACTGGTTACGTTAAATGATTCGGTTTATTTGGATCTGTCGCGACAACTGGCCTACCGCATGCAAACCGAAGCGGAGCACAAGGATGCAAAGGAATGGATCGGAAAAGGCTACGAAATGCTGCTCTTTAAACCCATCTCCCCGCAAAAGTTACAGGTCCTCACAACCCTTTACAATACCGCGTTTGCGAAATATACAAAAGACAAGGAAGCCACTTGTGAGATGATTGGTGTAAACGATCAGCATAATAATCCGGAAACCGCAGCGCTGGTGGTTGTAGCGAATGCATTGCTAAACCTTGACGAAGTGGTCACTAAAAATTAAATGCCGTTTTGCATGACACAAAAAGAACTCCATAACCAGCGGCTGGTAAAAGAAGCAGAAGAAGCGGTGATCCGCATGCACACCCGGCGGCATTTCCTGAAAGAGTGCGCCATGGGTTTTGGTGGGCTTGCCCTGGGTTCATTGTTACACTCCTGCAGTTTAGGCGGAAGCAGCGCGGCAGCACCGGGGATAGCCTTTGATCCCGCTAACCCGCTGGCGCCGAAGCTGCCCCATTTCCCCGGCAGGGCAAAAAGCGTCATTTACCTGCACATGGCCGGTGCGCCATCGCAACTAGAATTGTTCGATTACAAACCCGAACTGGCCAAACTCGATGGACAGGACTGCCCCCCTTCGCTGCTCGAAGGCAAACGCTTTGCCTTTATCCGCGGCGTACCCAAGATGCTGGGACCACAGGCCAAGTTTGCACAGCACGGCCAATGTGGTGCCTGGGTCAGTGAGCACCTGCCGCACTTTGCAAAGATTGTCGATGAAGTGAGCTTTCTGAAAGCCTGCAGCTCCGACCAGTTTAACCATGCACCGGCGCAACTCCTGATGCAAACCGGTGGTGCTAGGCTGGGACGTCCAAGCATTGGATCCTGGGTGACGTATGGCCTCGGAACCGAAAACCAGAACCTGCCCGGCTTTGTCGTGCTTACCTCCGGCGGCAAATTCCCTGATGCCGGCAAAAGCGTTTGGGGCAGCGGCTTTCTGCCATCGGTGTACCAGGGCGTGCAATGCCGCAGCGAAGGCGACCCGGTGTTGTTCATCAAAGATCCAGCAGGCATGGACCGTGACCTGCGCAAGGCCTCTATTGATGCCATCAACAAAGTGAATGAAGAAGAATACAAGGAGTACAATGACCCGGAAATTCTCTCCCGCATTTCGCAGTACGAGATGGCGTACAAAATGCAGATAGCTGCCCCCGAGGTGATGGACATCAGCAAAGAGCCAGCATACATTCACGAGATGTATGGTACGAAGCCCGGTAAATCCGCTTTGGCTAATAATATTTTACTGGCAAGAAAACTGGTGGAGAAAGGCGTACGCTTTGTGCAGATTTTTGACTGGGGATGGGACAGTCACGGTACCGATCCTTCGCTGGCGATTGACATTGGCTTTATCAACAAATGCCGCGAAACCGATCGTGCCATGACAGCCCTGATACTCGACCTGAAACAACGCGGCTTACTGGAAGAAACCCTGGTGGTGTGGGGCGGAGAATTTGGCCGCACACCAATGATGGAAAACCGCGAGGGCAAACAAAACCCATTCAAGGGAAGAGATCACCACGTGGAAGCGTTTACGATGTGGATGGCTGGCGGCGGCATTCAAAAAGGAGTAACGTATGGGGAGACCGACGAAATAGGCTACAGCGCCATCAGCGGGAAAGTAACACCGTTCGATATCCAGGCTACACTGCTGAACCGCATTGGATTTGACCACGAGAAATTAACCTATCAATACCAGGGGCGACCGTTTCGCCTTACCGATGTAGAAGGAAAGGTAATTGAAGAAATCATTGTTTAATCAGGGGCATTCCATTTCTTGAAAAATGGAATGTCTGACCATCAAAAAAACATGCAACGAACCCGGAGAACCTTTATTCAAACCACCGTTTCTGCCACAACAGCGCTATTTCTTTCATCCCTAAAAACATTTGCCACTGCCATGCCCAGTCCACCTTCCCACCCAAATTTTGACCTGAAGATTTTTGCCACCAACTGGGGCTTTACCGGAACGCTGGACGACTACTGCAGCCGGGTGAAAAAAGAAGATTATGACGGTATCGAGATCTGGTGGCCAATGGAAAAGTCGGGGCAGGACGAATTGTTTGCAGCACTGAACAAACACAAGCTTGACGTAGGTTTTCTGGTAGGTGCTTCGCAAAAAGATTTTAGCGAGCATCTCTCCCATTTCAAGCGCATGATCGATGCAGCGGCGGCCAGTACTGTTCAACGGCCGCTATATATCAACTGCCATTCAGGTAGAGACTTTTTTTCGGCGGAAGAAAACCAGGCTTTTATCGATCATACAACCGCACTCTCCAAACAAACCGGTATTTTGATCTGCCATGAAACACACCGTTCCCGCATGCTCTATGCAGCGCCGGTAGCAAAGCCGTTTCTTCAAAAGAATCCTGACTTAAAAATCACCTTTGATGTATCGCACTGGTGCAATGTGAGCGAATCATTCTTGCAGGACCAGCCGGAAAATGTAGCCCTTGCCCTGGATCGGACAGAGCATATTCATGCCCGCATTGGTCACCCTGAAGGACCGCAGGTTTCAGATCCCAGAGCACCGGAATGGAAATCGGCAATGAAAGCGCACTTTGCCTGGTGGGACCAAGTGGTAGCCCGCAAAAAAGCGGCCGGAGGCAGGATCACGTTTTTAACCGAGTTTGGTCCGCCGGACTATATGCCCACTACGCCATATGATCGCAAACCCCTGGCCGACCAATGGGCCATCAATGTGCACATGCTCCACCTTCTTCGCCAGCGATATGCTTCCTGAACCTTAACTTGTGCCTGTGCTTTTATCCGTAACTGAATTCATTGGACGCTTTCATCCTGCATTGGTGCACCTGCCCATTGGCATCCTGCTCATGGGCATCCTGCTGCAATGGCTCTCGGCTTCGCCGAAATACAACATCTCCGACAATGTCATCCGTATAGTGTTGCTGATCGGCACCTTCTCCGCGATTCTCTCCTGTATTACCGGCTTTTTTCTTTCCTCATCCGATGATTATGAAACGGACCTGGTAAGCTGGCATATGTGGATGGGAATAGGTGTAGCTGCCGCCTCGCTGCTTTTTCTGCAGCGCATACTTACTAAACAAAAGGATATTACCACCAGGCTGACTTCCATCTCGCTGCTGGTGCTGATTGTTTTAACAGGACACTTTGGAGGATCGCTGACACATGGACCCGATTACCTGACTGCTGCACTGAACGCGGAAACCGACACTGTTGTAGTGCGAAAGCCCATTGCCAATATCCAGGAGGCGGTGGTGTATGAAGACATTATCCAGCCGGTGTTGCAGACGAAATGTTACAGTTGCCACAGCAGCAAAAAACAAAAAGGCGGACTGCGTGTGGATGATCCGCAATTCCTGTTGAAGGGTGGCAAAACCGGTGAAGCCATTTTGCCGGGAAAAGCGGAGGAAAGTGAGCTGGTCAAACGACTTCTTTTGCCACTGGAAGATGAAGACCATATGCCGCCAAAGTCAAAGCCGCAGTTGAAAGAGAGTGAAATTGCATTGATCCACTGGTGGGTAAACGGGGGCGCCGACTTTGCCAAAAAAGTAAAAGACCTGCCGCAACCGGAAAAGTTGCAACCGGTTCTGCTGGCCTTGCAATCCGGCAACGAAAAACCCAAAGCACCTTTGCTTGTACCAGAAACGCCGGTAGAAACAGCAGACGCCAATGCAGTAAACGCACTAAAGAATTCGGGAGTGGTTGTGATCCCGGTGGCGGCCGGCAGCAATTATCTTTCCGCTAATTTTGTCACCGTGCCGGCGGTTACACCAGAACAGCTTCAACTACTCTTGCCATTGAAAAAGCAATTGGTTTGGCTGAAACTGAATGATACAAGGATCACGGATGCAGCACTCGGGGTTTTGCATCAACTGACCAGTCTCCGGACACTATCCCTGAATAACACGGCGATAACAGATGCCGGGCTGGCAACGTTAAAACCGCTGGTAAACCTGCAGGTGCTTTCGGTGGTCAATACAAAGGTTACTGCAACCGGTTTGGCGCAGTTAAGCGGGTTGAAAAACCTGCATTCGCTTTATGCCTATCAAACCGGTGTGAAAGCAGCCGATACGCCAGGGCTCCGCAAAAGCTTTCCTACAGCCAGTATCAATATTGGCAGTTATACATTACCGTTACTAAGCAGCGATACGGTGCGGCTTGGCTATAACGGCAAGTGAGAATTCCTCCAAAAATGGCTTCAGCTATCGCAATTGGTTAACGTATGCCAGGCTTCGGGGCACCTGTTGCAGGGAGCGGGATGATTCGTCTTCGATGAAAGCGTATTTGATGCCAATCTTTTTTGCCGCTTCCATCACTGCCGCAATGTTCACATCACCGGTGCCTAATTCCACATTGCTTTCCACATCAGCTTTTGCAGTGACATTGTCCGGTGTGCCATGCTTCCGGTCTTTCAGGTGAAGCGTCAGAAAACGATCGGGATATTTGAGCAGGTTGGCGGCCGGATCCTGTCCCGAGTTCCTAAACCAGAAAACATCCATTTGGAAGTTGGCATAAGCCGGATCCATATGCTGCAGCATGTAGTCAAAAAAAGTACCGTTCTCATAGGGTTGAAACTCGTATCCATGCGCATGGTACACAAACCGGATCCCTTTTTCCTTCATCAATTTTCCCGCCGCATTAAAAACGGCCACCGCTTTTTTTGTATCCTCAATGGTGAACACCTCGCCTTTGTGCGGAACCCATGAACACATCACATATTGTGCACCGAAAAATGCCGCATTGTCTGCCACGACCCTCGGATCTTTTTCCAATTCTTCAAAGCTCGCACCATAGCTTACCAGCTGCAGGTTATTTTTTTGCAGCAGGCTTTTGTATTCTTCTTTCGACAATTTGTATGTACCGCCACCTTCCAGGTACCGAAAGCCCATCTGGCTGATCTTCTGCAGCATGCCAGGAACATCTTTCGGCAACTGGTTACGGAAAGAATACAACTGCAAGCCAATTTCAACCTGTGCCTGCACAAAAAGTATTGCGAACATGCCACTGAACAACAGGAAAAATCTGCGAGAGAAAGAAGAAAGCATAACAGGAAATTTGAACTTCTAATGTAAGGAATCTGAGCAAACGCCGATGCTTTCGGTTAAAAGCAGTAGCGTAAAATTGTTGACAGGCTTACCCCCGGCGGAAATTGTATTGACCCGATGGAATCTGCACAACGGCATAGCCGGCTTCGTAACGGTTGATGCGTAAACCCTGTTGGGGTAAAGAACTGCCACTCTCCGTGATCACATCGCCTTCGTTAGCCGGTATCCAAACTTCAGCGGTGGTATTTGCAGGAATCGTTACCTGCAACAGAAAGCGTTCTCCTTCTTTTTTCCACTCGCTGCGAATGGGACCACGGATAGAGTGATAGCTTCCCTTCGCCCAGGTCAGGTCACCTGCAGGCTGCGGTTTGATGGTAATCTTTTCAAAACCCGGCGCCGCAGCATTGATGCCCAGCAAGGACCGGTAGAACCATTCCGAAATAGAACCAAACATAGGATGGTTCATGGAATGCACACTATCCGGTTTTTTCCAGGATTCCCATAAGGTGGTGGCGCCTTCTTCGAGCATGTGTCCCCAGCCGGGAAAATCACGTTGATTCGCGATGGTGTAAGCAAGATTGTTTTGTTCCTCTTTCCTCGCCACATCAAACAAAAATTTGGTGGCAAAAATGCCGGTGGAAAGATGCCCGTTGTGACGCTGAATTTCTTCTTTTAAAAACCGGATTGTTTTTTCTTCCTCCGGCGCAAGGCCATACCACAATGCAAACAGTTGCGCGGACTGCGTAGCATTGTCGAACCGGCCGGTGTTGGGCACATGGTATTTGAGCACCAACGCATTTTTTATGCGTCCTGCCCATTGGCTGTAAATAGCAGAATCATCACATTTGCCCAGGACCGTTGCAATCTCTACGCCCAGCAGCACATGGTGGTAATAAAACGCCGAGGCGGTAAAGGCCTCCGGCCGCGGATCCAGCGCCTCGTGATCGCTGATATCCCAATGATATAAGCCATCCACTTCTTTTGCCTTAAGGAAATCCAGCTGTTTTTGAAAGGCAGGATAGTACTGTTCCAGAATTCTTTTATCGCCATAAAATTCGTACAGCTTTTTTTGGAGGAAAGGAAACACCAGTTGCCAGCCAAGCGGTCCGGAGCCATCACCATAGCCTCTGTCAGCAATACCGGTGAAGGGAGCCAATTCTGTGATGCCACCATCAGGACGTTGATCGTTGGCAAAATCATTCACGGTTTTCCGGTAAAAATTTGCCATGCCATAATTGTAAAGAAATGCCTCGGCTGTTACCACAATATCAGCCCCATAGCCCATCTTTTCTCTTGCCGGGCAGTCGCTCTGCACACTAAAAACGTTACTCAGAAAAGTCCACCTGATCACCTCCTGCAGGCGGTTGAACATATCATTGGAGCAGGAAAACTCTCCCGCAGGTTGCAGGTCGGAATGCATGCGCAGGCCTTCAATATCGTTTATCGTGGGCTTTCCCGGCCAACCGGTGATTTCGATATAGCGGAAACCGTGAAACGTAAACCGTGGCGACCACTCTTCCACACCACTCCCTTTCAGGGTATAAACATCTTCCTGCCAGGCCGTTTTCGGCGCACCCGGACCGCCTTTGAGGTTCCAGATTTCTTTGATCTGCCCGGCGGTGGTGGTGAGATAGTTCAGCCGGCCGTCCGGATGAATGGCTTCGCCATAACGCAAGGCCACCCGCCTGCCAGCATCGCCTTTCACCCGGATGCGGGCTACGCCGGCAAAGTTCTGTCCCATATCCACGATGAAGGTATCTTTTCCCACTTCTGTAATGCTTAGGGGCTTCAGAACTTTTGTAATCCGAACAGGCGGCTGCATCTGCGGCGTCAATACGCCTGTGGGGCCTTCTACAACAACTGCATTCTTCCAGCCATTGCCTTTGTCCGAAGCTGCCCATCCCTTTTTTTCCAGCCGTGCATCATAGTGTTCGCCCAGGTAAACATTGTTGCGGACGATAGGCCCGGTGGCCGTTTGCCAGCTTTCATCGGTGGCAATCACTTCTTCGGTGCCATCGGTATAACGGAGAAGCACCTGTGCTTTTATACAGGGACGGCCGGTTTGCTGCACGTCGCGCAAATTAAAGCGGCCGAAAAGCCGCAGGGGCAGCGGGTTGTACCAGCCATTGCCCAGCAGAAAGCCGATGGTGTTTGCACCTTTCTTTAAGAGCGGGGTAATGTCATGCGTTACATACAGCACCTGTTTTTTGTAGGTAGTCCAGCCGGGATCCAGCACATGATCACCAATCTTTTTTCCATTCAGGTAGGCTTCATAATAACCCAACCCGGAAACATACAATCTTGCAAAGGCTATACGCTTTTCCTGTTGGAAAGTTTTACGAAAAAGCGGCGCCGGATCATCCTGGTAGAAATCCTCATCCTTTTCAAATTGCTTTCGGTCATCACCAATCCATTTTGCCTTCCAGTTTTCCGTTTGAAGCATGGCCGTTTCAAACCATTGCGGTTCGCTCCAATCCGATGCCTGTCCATGTTGATTGTATACCTTTACACGCCAATAATACCGGGTAAAAGACCGCAAGGGTGCGCCTCCATAATCAATCAATACATTTTGTGAAGAGGCCACCTTCCCGCTTTGCCATACATTTCCTTTTCCTTGCCGAATGGCGGATAGGTTATCGCTCACTACAACCTCATAGGCCGATTGTCGCTGGTTTCTCTCCGATGATGTAAGTGTCCATGTCAGCCGCGGTTTCTGTTCTGCAATGCCCAGTGGATTCATCTGGTATTCACAGGTAAGCCGGTCGGGCTGCAAGGGAGGTGCGGCAATAGAAGTAAACCCAAAAAGCAGAAAAAGAAAACAATACAACAACATGCAAGGCTTTTCTACATTTTTGCGAATTGGATAAAGGGAAACCATAGTGAATACCATCATGCTGAAGATTGTTCCTTAATTTACATATACTTCCTGCAATTGTGCCATCAGTGCCGTATATGCTTTGGGCACATCGGTGTGTAACGAATTCACTCTTCCTTCGATCATGATAGGACCCATAAAGCCGATGGCCTTTAAGGCCTGCAGGTAGGGCCTGAAATCATCCCCCGTCATACCGGGCAGTGTCCGGGTTTCTTTTTCGGCTATTTCGGAATAGATGATCACATCGCCGGCTTTCCGGATCTCCTCGGGGGATTCGTTTTCTTTCATCATATGGTAGATGTCGGCATTTAGCCGGAAGGAAGGATGATTTACAGTTCTTACCACATCGGCGGCATCGCGAAGCGTATTGAGAAAATTGGTTTCGGTGCTGTTTAAGTTTTCAAGGATGATGGTGACCTTGTGTTTACTGGCTGCAATGGCCATCTTTTTCGCCAGCAGGGTAAAGTCAGCTTTTGCCTTTACGGCATCATAGCCTTTGGGCAGGCCTCTTGCGCCACCGCTTCCCAATACCAGGTGCTTTATGCCTGCTTTTTGTGCCCGCAGCAAAACAGCATCCAGGTAATCCAGCACTTTTTTCTCCTCTACATCCGGTCCAGCAATCTTTAAAGCCGGTGGGAAAAGTACATTACACATGTACAGTTCACACTGCAGGGAGGCTATCTTTTTTACATTTTGCCTGAACGCTTCTTCGCTCAGGGATGGGCTGATCAGGCTTCCAACAGAAGTGCCTATGACCCGAAAGCCTGATACATACAACAGGCTATCGTTTTCCAGGCTGCTGACCATGCCTAGTGCAGGGAGCTTTTGCGCATGCAGGTGCTGAACCGAAAAGAACAGCGAACAAAAGAAAAGGAAAAACCGTTGCTGCAGGAGGATCGTCCCGTAACAACGTCTATGGTTAAACGTATTAGGCAAGACAGAAGAACAAGCAACCGGTCCCCTCCTGTGTTCGGCTGTATAATTCATTTCTTCAGGATTTGATCACATAAAATTGTCACACTCGCGATAGGCTTTGATCAGCGCTACTTCGCCTTCTTTACCCGGTTTGGAAATGCCGTGCTCCATGCCCAGGATGCCCTTGAAGCCTTTGTTGTAAATATGTTTGAACACATTCTTGTAATTGATTTCCCCGGTGGTAGGTTCCTTTCGTCCGGGATTATCGCCGATCTGCAGGTAACCAATCTCGTCCCACGACAGATCAAGGTTGGGAATGATATTACCCGAGTGAATCTGCACATGGTAGATATCAAACTGCATTTTACAGGCCGGGCTGTTTACGGCCTTGACCATGTTGTAGATCGTTGCCGGATCGGGCAGGATCTGGGCCGGATGATCACGGAAGTTGAGGGTTTCCAGGGTCAACACCAGGTTGTGCGGCGCAAGGATATCTGTAGCTCTGCGCAAGGTTTCCAGCACATAGGCTTTCTGGTACGACGTATCCAATCCGGGAGTGATGATGCCGGGTACGGCCACCATGTATTTGGCGCCGCAGCGTTTGGCTACCTCAACCGACTCTTTTACCTGGGAGAGAAATTTCTCGCGGATCTCAGTTTTGCCGGTAGAAAGCGAAGGCTTCTGCCAGTCAATATCATGCGCCACAAAAACACCCATGGTCATACCCAACTTTGCCAATGTCTCACCAATCTTTTTCTGCTGTTCCGGCGTACGCCCCCGCATGCCGTTGTCCTCAATGGATCGAAAGCCCATGGAATGCCCGAATTTGATCTGCTCAATAAAATCGGCACCGGCATGATGACGGAACATGCCCTCGTGAAAGGCATAATCGAGGTTGAAAGGTTTTTCGGCTGCTACCTTTTTATGCGATGAACCTTCACCCGCCAGCAGCGGGTTGGAGAAAAGACCAGCCGCTCCGGCGGCAATACTTCCTTTTAAAAAATGGCGACGTTGCATGGGATTAAGATAGGGTATAAAATAAAAACACCGGCAAGGGATTTTTTTGAAAGAGGAAATTAGCCGGGGAGGTGGTAAGGGCGTTGAGATATTGGGATATTGAGGTATTGGGATATTGTGTTATTGGTCTTTCGTGCGGTAGATTTCAAACTAAATGGTTCATTGGACAGAATTCTCTATAGTGCGATCGGTAAGCAAAAACTTTTCTTTTGAATACTGCTTATCGCCTGCTCCATACTTCCTACGCTTCTTTCCAAATTTTAGACTTCCCGGCAAAACTTATCTTTCTACCAATAAAAAAGTCCCGCCACCGGCAGGACTTTCTATCTAAAAACAAGCTTGTTTTAATGCATACCCCTTGTATCCACGGCACCCTTGAAGTTGGGTGCATCCAGGGTTTTGTTTGCACTGATTACCGTTTCGCTCAGTTGCGGGCTTGTTCTTCCCGGAACCGAAGTACGGAACGTACCCGTGGTAATGTAGTTGATAGCGCTGGCCAGGGAAGTTTCACCGCGGTCGCCCCAGTCTTTATCCAAACCATCGGATACCTGGCTGTTCAATGCCATACCGTTGAAATAATGGCCTTCGCCGTTTTTATTAACGGTAAAGAAAGATACCGGCAGGATATACCATTCGGTACCAATCGGGATGGGAAAATAACCTACGGGCTTACCATGCGTTTTGCTGGCACCCAGCAGAATCACCTCCATATAAGGCTTCAGGCTGTTGATCAGGAGTTCGCTGGCCGATGCGGTTCCGCTGCCCACGATAAAAAATACGCGGTTCAGGTTCAGCGATCCTTTTTTGCTGAAACGCTCCGTAGAATTATAACGGGCATAGCTGTTGTTGAACTTCTGGGTCATCATGATATCGCCATTGGCCGAAGCTGGCGCAAGGTAATTAGCCAGGTTCTCCGCCAGGCTTACATAACCACCGCCATTGTAGCGCAGGTCAATAATTACGTCCTGCACACCTTCTGCAGAAAAGCGGTTGAAAACACGACCGAAATCGGAAATGACAGCAGTGGTGTCGCCAAGGAAAGAGTTAAAAACAAAATAGCCGATCTTTTTATTGCTTACCGAATAAACAGAGTCCATTACCACCGGGGACTCCTGGTAAGTGGCGGCATTCAGGGTAAGATTAACCAGGCTGCCATCAGGCTTTTGAAAGGTAATTGGCGTACTGGTGCTCTGATAAATCTGCTGTACAATAAAATTGGCGTTGGTCGTAGTGATGTCGGTGCTACCATTGACCTTGGTGATGCGCCAGCCCCGCTTTACACCCGCCACACCTGCCGGCGAACGTTTTTCTACCGCTCTTACCCGGAGGTCACCTTCCTGCATAAAAAATACATTCAGGCCAAAATCGCCGGCCACACCGCCGCTAACATTATCCCACTCCTTTTGGCCAATGGCAAAGCTCCACCGGTCAACCGATGAGGTAAAACCCGGTTCAATGGCGTACTGCCGGATAGCCGTCATGATCGCGGCCGGGTCGGCGTAAGAACGGGCATTAAAGGAGGCTGGAATCTTTTCGTTCCAGAGATAAATGTCTTTGCTGTAAATCAGCGTCGAATCTTTCAATTTATCTGCCGCACTGGTGTTGTCCGTTGGTGTTGGCGTAGGGTTATTTTGCTGTGGCTCTATCTCCTTTTTACAGGCAGCCAGGGTAAAAACCAGCAACAGGGCCGGTATAAAAATTCTCTGAAATTGCATATTGGATATTTGAGGATAAGCAATTTAACGCGAATAATTCAATTGAATTGTCTGATCTTCAGCCTTTAACAAGAAATAGGTAAAAGATGCGGGGCTTTTCTGTTTTCTTTATTTTCACCCGGCACAACCAGCATGTTTTCCCTTGTACCGAATTATTTACCTTCTTTTTTTCAGCTATACCTGCGGCTTTGCGCAAACCCGCTTTCAGTTTACGGCCACCAAAATGGGTTCGCCATTCACCCTTGTTTTTTATGCCGATGACTCGACCAGGGCAACCCGGGTGGCCACCGCTGCCTTTGCGGTTGTGGATTCGTTGAACCAGGTTTTCAGCGATTATCTGTCCGACAGCGAACTGAACCAACTCAGCCGTTCGGCCAGCAGCGGTGACACATTCCCTGTTTCAGGGCAATTGTATACTGTTTTGCGGCTTAGTCAAAAAGCAAGCAAGCAAAGCAAAGGAGCGTTTGATATTACAATCGGTCCACTCAGCCATTTGTGGCGGAAAGCCCGGCGGGAAAAAACATTCCCGGCAGCCGACAGCATTCAAAAAGCATTGGAAAAAACCGGCTATCGCAAGTTGGCAATTGACACCGAAACGAAAAGGGTAACACTTTCAGAACCAGGCATGCAACTGGACCTGGGGGGCATTGCCAAAGGTTATGTGGCACAACAGGTGATTGATTTTTTAAAAGCGGCCGGTGTGCAGTCGGCCCTGGCCGATGCCGGCGGCGACATTGCCTGCAGCAATCCACCTCCGGGGAAAAGCGGCTGGACCGTTGGCATCAATGTACCCGGTAGTGGAGATGAAATTTTACCTGAAACGATAACGATCAGCAACGGCGCCGTTGCCACTTCGGGTGACCTGTACCAATACATGGAGCACAACGGGAAACGCTATTCGCACATCATTGATCCGCGAACGGGCTACGGGGTTCCGTTCCAGCGTAATATAACCGTTATTGCCCGTGATGGCGCTACGGCCGACTGGCTGGCTACGGCCTGCAGCATCCTTCCGGTAAAGGAAAGTCTAAAGCTGGCAGATAAGGAGGCTGCGGCCCTGCTCATTACGCAAATCCGAAACGGTAAGCTTGGCTATCATATGAACCGTAAAATGAAAAAGCGTTTGCGCAGATAAGTTTGCGCCTTATTGCTTATTTTTCACCGTCACAAAATAGCTTTCGTGAAAAGAACCTGTCTGACGATCCTTGTTTTTTTAAGTGTTAAACTGTTGCCGGCACAAAGTGCCGACACCACGTATCAGCCTTATGTGCAA
The DNA here is from genome assembly GCA_035998945.1 of Flavisolibacter sp. GTDB lineage: Bacteria > Bacteroidota > Bacteroidia > Chitinophagales > Chitinophagaceae > Flavisolibacter. The sequence continues at coordinate 63,911 of DASYHD010000024.1, forward strand.
ACGATTCCCGGTACAACGCTCCAATTCAGGATGGTACCCATTCCGGGTGGGTCTTTTACCATGGGCAGTCCTTCTACAGATAAAAGTGCAAAAGGAGATGAAGTCCCTCAGCGCACCGTTACCATCAGCCCCTTTTGGGTAGGTGCCTACGAGGTAACGCATGATGAGTTTGATGTTTTCTTCAACGACCAGTTGGTTCCAGAGAACACCAAAGTGGATGCGGTTACAAGGCCTTCTCCCCAGTACATTGACCTTTCCTGGGGCATGGGAAAAGAAGGTGGTTACCCGGCCAACAGCATGCAGCAGTTTACGGCCCTGATGTACTGTCGCTGGCTGTACCAAAAGACGGGAATCTTTTACCGGCTGCCTACCGAAGCCGAATGGGAATATGCCGCAAGAGCCGGCACGACCACGCTTTACCCGTTTGGCAATGATGCAAAAGAGCTGGACAAATACGCCTGGCACAAGGGCAACAGCAAAAACAAATACCAGAAGGTTGGACAAAAAGCACCCAATGCCTGGGGACTGTACGATATGCTGGGCAACGTGGCCGAATGGACGATGGATCAATACAACGAGGAAGGATATACGAAAATTGCGGATGGCGCCGTTGATCCGTATCTTACACCAACCAGCAAACATCCCCGGGTTGTACGCGGCGGATCGTTTGAGGATGGTGCCGAAACACTGCGGCCTGCTGCCCGCCGCTCATGGTTGCCGGATTGGAACAAGCGGGACCCGCAGATACCCAAGAGCCGTTGGTGGCTTACCGACGGACAGTTTGTTGGTTTCCGGGTTGTGCGGCCAGCGAAACAACCTACACCGGAAGAAGCCGAAGCTTTTTACAAAATGCATTTAGGTCAATAACTATTCATAAAAAGCCGATCATGAACAATAACAACAAAAGCCGCAGAGAGTTTGTAAAACAAACCTCTGTACTGGCCGGCGGACTACTGGTTCTGCCATCACTTTCACACGCCAATTTTTTCTCCGGTGCTGATGACGTCATCAAAGTAGCACTGGTGGGTTGCGGTGGCCGCGGAACCGGTGCAGCCATGCAGGCGTTGCTGACAAAACAAAATGTAAAGCTGGTAGCCTTGGCCGATGCCTTTCCTGACCGGCTGGAAGGATGTTACAAAACACTCACAGCAGATGACCTCTCTGACTGGGGTGCGAAAGGCAATATAAAAGCCAAAGTGGATGTACCGGAAGAGCGGCGCTATACCGGCTTTGATGCGTACAGCAAAGCCATCCCCCATGCGGATGTGGTGATTCTGGCCACGCCGCCCGGATTCCGTCCCATTCATTTTGAAGAAGCGATCAGGCAGGGCAAACATGTGTTCATGGAAAAACCGGTTGCAACCGATCCGGCCGGCGTAAAAAAAGTGCTGGAAGCAGCAGCCATCGCCAAACAGAAAAAGCTGAATGTGGTAGTAGGGCTGCAGCGTCACTACCAAAACTCCTACCGTGAACTATATAAACGCAAAGACAGCATCGGCGAAATTGTATCGGCCCAAGCCTGGTGGAACAATGACGGCGTGTGGGTAAATAAACGCCAGCCGGGGCAAACCGAAATGGAATACCAGATGCGCAACTGGTATTATTTCAACTGGCTTTGCGGCGATCATATTGCCGAACAGCATATTCACAACATTGATGTGGTGAACTGGTTTAAAGGGGCTTATCCGGTAAAAGCACAGGGCATGGGCGGCCGCGAAGTGCGCAAAGGCAAAGACCATGGCGAGATCTTCGACCATCATTTTGTGGAATTTGAATATGCCGACGGAACGGTGATGAACAGCCAGTGCCGTCACCAGCCTAAAACCATGAGCCGTGTGGATGAACTGCTGGTGGGTACCAAGGGCAGAATCCATTGCGGTGCCGGGAAGATTGTTGACAGCAAAGGGTCCGTGCTTTACCAGTTTGACAGGAAAAGTGAAAACAATCCTTATCAAACCGAACACGATGAATTGTTTGATGCCATTGCCAAAGGCCAGTACAAATTTGCCGATGCGGAAAACGGTGCTTACAGTACCATGACTGCTATCCTGGGCCGTATGGCAACCTATAGCGGGCAGGTTATCCAGTGGGACAAGGCCCTGAACTCCGGTATCAGCCTGCAGCCTGCCGTTTATGCCTGGGATGCCAAACCACCGGTGTTGCCAAACGAGGAAGGCTACTACCCCGTTGCCGTTCCGGGTGTGACCAAATTCATCTGACAATAAAATAAACGTTCAAATTAAAAACGTCCTGTTTGGAGAAACAGGACGTTTTTCTTTATAGGATCTTTCCTTATATCATTTACCTTCCACCACCAGGCGAACAACAGAACGAGGTGGAAGCGCAATCTTCACACCGTTATCTGCTTTTGCAAAGAAGGCTTTAAAACCGGCAAATCCCGTCAGACCACCGGCAACACCCGACGGTCCCTGGCCATTCACAAAGACTTTGCGGTAAAACGCACCATTGTCATCGCCACCGGTCTGGGAGTAATAATTCAACCGGCTGCCCATACTGAAGCTGCATAAATTTTTGTAGCATGCCATAAAAAGGAAAGACACCTGTATTAGGTGTCTTTCCTTTAAAAATTGTATCATCACAAATGTCAGTGTACAGCCATGGTCATTTCACTTTCTTTCGTGGGTGACTTTACATTTTTCTGCCAGATAAAGAAGATGATAAAGGCTATAATCAGGATACCTGGAAAGGTCATCATCTTCACTAAAGATTGCTGCCCGGTAGCCAGTTCCAGTGCTGTTCCGGAAAGGCCTTTAGCTGCGTTATCTGCCCTGGCCGTATCAATCCAGTTACCGATAATCGGCTGGAAGATAGAGGTAGAAAACATGCCTACCCCACCCACGATAGACATCCCTAATGCACTGCTGCGAGGTACCCTGGTGGCCACTGATCCAATCATGACCGGCCAGAAATAGCAGATGCCCAAGGCGTAAACAAATGCCGCCACATAAGCCATCGGTCCTGTAAACCTGCTAAGCATAAAAATGCCAATTGTTGTCAGGATGGCTCCACCTAATAAAACACCTGTTTGTCCCAGGCGCCCAACTACTGGTCCGGCGAAGTATCGGCCAACAGCAGATACGCCAAAGGTTAAAGCTAAAAGCAGCATTGGATTTGCACCACTGCCACCCAAGACAATACTGACCCATTGACTAGGGCCAAACTCGGAAATAGCGGTAAGTGCCATGCAGCAAAACAGGAAAATAAACACAGGGCTTGCCATCGCTTTCAGATTCTCCCTGAAAGAAGTAGCTTCGGCAACTTGTGCTTTTGGAAAGGTTTTACCGAAAAACAAAACAGCATAAATAACAGTCGGAATCATCGTCACCCACATTTGCGACTCCCAACTTGCCTGTAATGTATTCGTCATAAAATTAGAGATGAGGGAACCTACTAGGATACCACCAGGGAACCACATATGAAACCGGGCAAGCATTTTTTGCATCGTTACCCCTGAATACATATCTGCGATCATGGGATTACAGGCGGCCTCCGTACATCCGTTACCAACACCTATCAGTAGCGTGGAGATGAGCAGGGTGTTGTATCCGCCGGCAAAAATGGTCAACAGGATACCCGCGGTGTGACAAAGAAAGGCAACTGACATGATCGTTTTCGGACCAATGGTATGGTAAAATATCCCACCAAGGATCATGGAAATTGGGAAGCCTAAGAACCACATCGAGTTGATGAACCCGAGCTGTTCGGCAGTAAGGCCAAAACTCTCTCCCAATTGCGGAAGAATTCCGGCACGAATGGAAAAGGTAAAAGCAGTGGTAATCAGTGCGAAGCAACTTCCGTTAAACAGGGCACTTTTGTTGATGTTTCCGTTTGATCGATCTGTGTTGATAGATTTCATGATGCAAGCTGTTACTTTATTAAGTTGGTTTTGAATGTGCTACTATTTCCGTCTTTCCTTGAATAGGTTTTGACGTCAGGAAGATAAAATATAATGAACATTTGTCGCGACAAAAAAGAAAACTTAAATGTAACTTTTTTTGGAACATCGAAATTTGTGTCTGATCAAAGAACCAGTTAGGTTATGAGAAGCCTGCCATTTAACCTGGTTCCACTATCGATAGGCAACCATCTAAACCTGTTCTGTAGCCAGCAGCATCTTTTCCGTACCTTTTCTGCTTATTGAAAACTCCCGGTAATAGCAAAGACTCTCGGGAGCTTTTTTGATCTTCCGACGATAAAATTATTCCTGCAGACAAACCGTGTCTCAGTTTCGCTACTGAAATTTGCCAGTGGAATAAATGCATACCTTTCACTTTTTGAAAAGCCTTTTACCAACACGAAAACAATTCAATGATGCAAGACCTGGTACAATCAAAAGCCTACTGCAATGGCCTATGGATAGCAGCAGCCAGTGGAAAAACCTTCGATGTTACCAATCCCGCTACCGGTGAAGTTATAACAGCTGTCCCCGATATGGATCGCGAAGATGTTCGCAACGCTATTGATGCTGCCGATGCTGCCTGGCCGGTCTATCGTGACCTCACTGCCAAAGAACGTTCGGCGCTTTTGCGAACCTGGTTCAACCTTATCATTAAACACAAAGAGGAACTGGCTCGTCTTATGACCATTGAATCGGGCAAAGTGATCACCGAAAGTTTAGGCGAAGTGGCCTATGGCGCTGCGTTTATCGAGTGGTTTGCCGAAGAAGCCAAACGAACCTATGGCGATGTGATTCCACCACACACAAAGGACCGGAGGCTGGTAGTGCTCAAACAATCCATCGGTGTAGCGGCAGCCATTACACCGTGGAACTTCCCGCTGGCGATGATCACCCGGAAGGTGGGCCCTGCCCTGGCTGCCGGCTGCCCGGTTGTCGTTAAACCCCCATCCGAAACACCGCTGACAGCACTGGCCCTCGCAGTTCTTGCTGAAGAAGCGGGCTTTCCTCCCGGCGTATACAACACCGTTACTTCCAGTCAAAGCAGCGAGGTTGGCAAAGAACTCTGCGAGAACAAAAAGGTGCGCAAACTGTCGTTTACAGGCTCAACACCAGTAGGCAAAACCCTGATGGCCCAATGTGCACCTACACTAAAAAAGCTTTCGCTGGAGTTGGGTGGCAATGCGCCATTCCTTGTTTTTGACGATGCGGATATGGATGCGGCTGTGGCGGGTGCATTGGTGTCGAAATACCGGCACAACGGGCAAACCTGCGTTTGTGTTAACCGCATCCTGGTACAGGATACCGTGTACGATGAATTTGCGGAAAAATTCACCAAGGCGGTGCAGGGTTTAAAAACCGGCGATGTGCTGGACAAGAGCGTACAGGTTGGGCCCCTGATCAATGAAAAAGGATTACAAAAAGTAAAAGAACATATTCGCGATGCCGTGGAAAAAGGTGCCCGCATCACAACCGGTGGCAAAGAGATAGAAGGTTTGTTTTTCCAGCCCACCGTGCTCACCGAAGCAAAACCTTCCATGATCATTGCAGAAGAAGAAGTGTTTGGTCCCGTAGCTCCCATTTTTCGCTTTTCTACGGAAGAAGAAGCGATCCGGATGGCAAACGACACCGTATACGGCTTGGCTGCTTATTTCTATAGCCGCGATGTGGGCCGCTGCTGGCGGGTAGCCGAAGCGCTGGAGTACGGAATGGTGGGTATCAATGAAGGGCTCATCTCTACCGAAGTGGCGCCATTTGGCGGCATTAAAGAATCGGGTTTTGGACGCGAAGGTTCGAAATATGGAATGGAGTACTTTATGGAGATGAAGTATCTCTGTTTTGGTAACATCACGGAGAAATAAACAAGCAACTCGGCTTGCAAATAGGCAGCGTTTATTCCTGCCCCCAAACAAACTGCCCGCAACTGATGGTTGCGGGCAGTTTGTTATTGACGTTTGCCGTTTCACCTTACTTTAATAACCCCATTTTTTCATAATGGCAATATTCTCCCGCATGGCATCCAGTGGTTTTTGTCCCTGGTACGACTCCTGTTCGATGATGAAATGCTTTGTGCCGCCCATCTTCTTACCCAAGTCCAGCACCTCTTTTACATTGATCACACCCTTGCCCAGCAGGGTGCTTTCATACTGGTGTCTTTCATTGTTACCGGTTGCCCTGATCTCATCCTTTACATGCATGGATTCGAAACGGCCGGGATATTTTTTGATGACGTCGGCAGCTTTGGCATTTGCGTTGTACATGTTACCGATATCCAGCTGATGAATGACCAAAGCAGGATCGGTATTTTTCATGATGATGTCGTACAGCGTTTGTCCGTTGAGCTGCTCACTGAACTCGAATTCGTGGTTGTGGTAACCAAACTTCATTCCGTGCTTTTTACACAACTCACCGCTTTTATTAAACATCTCCAGTAAGATCATGAGCTCATCGTAGTTCCTGCGCTGCTTTTCTTCCATTGACGGGCTGATCACAAATTCCTGTTCCAGCACCGCGGCATCTTCTACCGTATATTTCCATATATCGTTCAGTTGTTTGGTACCGGCATCCCAATGGCGACTATGCATTACCGTGTGACCGCTAGGCATTTTCATTCCCAGGTCATCCAAAACTTTTTTAAACTCTTTGGGTGCATAACCATAAAACTTCCGGTCTACATAGTTGGCATGCTCCAGGTGTTTGTAGCCCATTCCGGCGAGGGCCTGCAAGGTACCCAGCGGATCTTTGCGCATATCGTCGCGTACCGAATACAGCTGGATGCCGATGAGCTGATTTTTCTTTGCTGCCGCCAGCAGCGAAGGTGAGGCAAGGGTTGCGCCTAGCAGCGCAAAAGAAGTTTGCTTGATAAAGGTTCTGCGGGACTTGTTCATATAACAGGTTTTACAATTAGCCTACACAATATAGTTTTTTCCTTTCAACTCTATCCCGGTTGATGTCAGGAAAATCGATTGTTGTAAAAGAAATCTTTCGCCCTTTGTTCGTCAATAAAAACTTCGTTGTAAACTTGAACCATCATAGCGATCAGATAAGACTCAACACCTTGTTACCTAAAACCAACTTTATAATATGATTACGCTTGCCATGCTGGGCTCAGGCTTTATTGGGCGCTTTTATGCCGATTCTATCCACGGAAACCGCAGCGGCGACAAGATCGTCAGCGTGTATTCGCGCCGCGAAGAATCGGCCAAAAAATTTGCTGATGATTACGGTGTTCCGCACCACACCACAACTCTGGAAGAATCCATTGCCCACCCAGATGTACAGATCGTATGCATTGCCCTTCCCAATAACCTGCACGAAGAAGCCGTGATGCTTTGCTGCAAACACAAAAAGGCCGTTATCACCACCAAGCCATTGGGCCGCAATGCTGCTGAAGCTAAACGCATGCTGGAAGCGGTGGAGAGCGCCGGTATTTTTCATGGCTACCTGGAAGACCTGGTGTACACACCCAAATTTTTAAAAGCGGTGGAAAGCGTGAAGCAAGGTGCCCTGGGCCGCATTCTATGGGCCAAGTCGCGGGAAACCCACCCCGGACCCCACAGCAACTGGTTCTGGGACCTGGAGCAGGCCGGAGGCGGTTGTATTCTTGACCTGGGTTGCCACTGCGTGGAGATCTCCCGCAGCTATATCGGGAAGGACATCCGCCCTGTGGAGGTGATGTGCTGGGCCGATACACAGGTGAAACCCATCGAGGCCGAAGACCATGCAATTGGTCTGGTGAAATATGAAAACGGCGCCATCGGACAGTTTGAGGTAAGCTGGACTTTCCGCGGCGGATTGGACCTGCGTGATGAGGTAATGGGCACCGAAGGCACCATCTGGATCAACTCCTTCCTTCGCACCGGTTTTGAGATGTTCACCTCCGGCAAGGGCGGCGATTACATTGCCGAAAAAGCCGAAAGCAACAGCGGCTGGCTATTTCCCGTTGGCGATGAACTGAACGAACTTGGATACAACCATATGTTTATGGACATGTTCAGCGCATTTGAAAAAGGAGAGCAACCCAAAGAAACGTTTTACGACGGTTACGTAGTAAATGCGGTGCTGGATGCAGCCTACCGTTCGGCAAAAAGCAAGTTATGGGAACCGGTACAACTCGATATCTGGCGGGGCAAGACCGGCGTAGGCAAAGACAGCCACCTAACGGAGTATGATGCCGACCACTATTTTGTAAAAGAAGAAGTAACGCACTACGGCGCCAAAAAAGTCATCCTGAAAAACAAAGCGTCGGGTAAGTTTGTTGAAAAAGTCCTCGAATAAATCAAACACCAAAATAAAAAAGGGAGTCACTGTATTACAGGACTCCCTTTTTACATTTTTGCTTTTACTTAAAAGAAATTTACACTCCATTCCACCGCAAACCTCTCTCCTGCCGCCAGGCGGTTGATCCCTTCTTTGTTTGCCAGCTCACCATCGGCGTCAACACTATCGGCAATACCACACCAGGGCTCAATGCACAGAAAATTGGCACCCGGCGCCGCCCACAGTCCCAGGAAAGGAAAACCTGCAAACGAAAACTGCAGACCATGCGGCGTTTTATTGGAAAGCAGTTGCACACTGCCGGATTGCAGGTGCTTGAAGACGACGGCGTCCTTTGCAAACAGTTCTTTTGCAAGCGGTAACTCTTTGCTCTCCTGCAATAGGGGTTGTGGCGTTTTTTCAATCAGTCCTTCTTTGCTGATGGGCCAGCGACCGGCCGTCTCCTTTTTGGAGAATTCCAACCGGTAGTCGGTGTAGGATGTGCCTTCTGCCAGCGGCACGTTAAAAGCCGGGTGACCACCTACCGAAAACAACATTGCGGTTCCGCCCCTGTTTGTAACGCTGTACCGTACCCGTAAACTACTCTCATCTACTGTATAGGTGATCGAAAAGATAAATTCAAAGGGATAAACAGCCAGTGTTTCTGCACTGCTTTCGAGTGTAAACGTTACCGCATTCTCCTGTTGATCACGAACGGCAAATTCCTTTTCACGGGCAAACCCGTGACGGGAAAGCTGGTAAGACTTTCCATTGTACCGGTATGTTTTTTCTTTCAGTTCGCCAACAGTGGGAAACAACACAGGCGAAGACTTGGCCCAGAAAGCAGGGTTCCCCTGCCAGATATACTCCAGGTTATGTTCTTTGTGAAAAACGCTTTTTAATTCGGCGCCCAGCGGATGGATCTTCACCCTTAACCGGCTGTTTTCAATACTGATCATGCATCGAAAGTACTTACCAATTGTTATTCCTGGAAAGGATCGTCAATATACGTTGCATTGCTCATGGCGAATGCAGGGATGACAGGGAAACAGAATCTCAATTTCGCAGCCTTTACCTGGTTCGCTTTTTATGGAAAACGTCCCATTCAGGTTTTCGGCTCTCGTTCGCATATTGGTGATGCCAATGCCTACTCGCCTGGCAGAAGTATCAAAACCTTTCCCGTTGTCAGTTATTTTCAGAGAAATGTTATCGTCTGTTCTACCCAACTCAATGCAGACCAGTTGCGCTTCGGAATATTTGATAACGTTGTTGAGACTTTCCTGCACAATGCGGTAAACGGCCAGGTGAATGTCTTCGGCTACAGTACAGCCTGCGAATCCTTTCGGAACATAAATAATCTCGAGGCGTCCGGTGAGGTTGATGGAATCCACCAGTTCGCGGACGGAATCCTCCAGGGATATTTTACCCAACGTGGGTGCCGACAGCCGCTTGGAAATGCTGCGGATCTCATTGATGCACTCCTGTGTATACTGCGTGGCTTTCGCCAGCAGTTCTTTGTCCTGCATGTAACCGGTAAGGTACATCTCGTTGTACAACTTTACCGTGGTCAATATCTGGTTAACATTGTCGTGCAGTTCCAGTCCCAACTGCGAACGCTCCGATTCCTGTGCACGGATTACAGCGGATGTAATTTCTCTCTGCTTATTGATCAATTCGCGGTTCAATCGCTTTTGCAGCTTTACACGGTCATTGATGTTTCGGGCATTGACAAGAATGCCGCCAATGGCGCTATTGTCCAGATGATTGGTTCCTTTTGATTCCAGCCAGATCCATTCGCCGTTTTTGTGCAAAAAGCGGTGTGTTACACCGTTAGCCTCTTCATTTCGCACCACTTTGGCAATTTCATCAGCCACTTTTTTCAAATCATCGGGATGAATGAACTCAAATGCATTTTTGTCTTTCAATTCATCTGGCGCATACCCCAGAATGGAAGCGATGTTATTGGTACTGTACCGAAAGCCGCCTTTTTCATCGATGATCACGATCAGGTCGGAACCGTTTTGCACCAAGGCATCCAGTCGCTGTTCGGAAAATTGCAAGGCCTCTTCTTTCCGTTTTTTTTCAGTTATGTCCCGGGTGTTGATCAATAAGCCACCAATGATGGGGTTGTGCAGGTGATTGGAAACCGTGGACTCTACCCAACGCCATTCGCCGTCTTTTGCCAAAAACCGGAAAGCACCGGTGGTAATGATCTCACAAAACTGTATATGCTGCAGGTGAGCATACATGGCAGGCAGGTCATCGGGATGAATCAGCTGCAATGCATTTTGCCCTACCAGTTCTTCTGCCTCGTACCCTACCACCTGGTTCACATTGTTGCTGACAAACGTATAGAAGCCCTCCTTGTCAAGGATAGCGATCATTTCATTGCCATGCTGCACCAGGAATCGAAAGCGCTCCTCGCTTTCCCGCAAGGCTTGCTCGCTACGTACCAGATCTGAAATGTCCTGTATGGTACCGATAGTTTTTATCAGCCTTCCGTCGTTATCATAAATGGCTTCGCGGTTGCGCTTGATATAAGCCACTATACCGTCCGGACGAACGATGCGAAAAGTAAGCGTTGTTGAAAACAGGTGATCCGGCGCCGTCAGCGCTTTCTTCACAATAGGGATGTCGTCGGGGTGCACCAGCGACCAGAAAAGCTCCGAGGTATACTCGGGAAAGGTTTTCCTGTTCACTCCAAAAATCTCAAAAATGGTATCGGAAACATAGGTGTACTGATTGGTCACCACGTTGAACTCGTAGTTCGCTACCCTTGCCATTTCCTGCGCTTTCATCAGGCGCTGCTCCGCATTGTATTTATCCGAAGCGTCACGGACTACGCAGTAAAACAGCTGGTCATCTTCATCCCAGCGCCACGACCATAACAAGGGCACAACTGTCCCATCTTTTTTCCTGTAGCGGTTTTCAAAATTGGAGACCTGGCAATTGGATTTTTTTTCCTTGAGGACCTGGGCCGTTTTCGGTGCATCGGGAGGATAAATAAAGTCGAGAAAGGAATGGCCTGTCATCTCTTCCGGTGTATATCCCAACATTTGCTCAGCCGAAGAACTGATGTAGTGGAAGATACCTTCCCCATCACATACACAGATAATATCAACAAGAGAAGAAAGCAGTTTTTCAAAGTTCAAACCGGAAGGCAGCGTACTGCTTCCCGGTTCCGAACCAGGCGTTCCGGATTGGATCTTCATACGACTAATGTCGTTCTAATCTGTTTATTTTTATACAGATAGCAAAAAAAAATTAACCCGCTTACATATTTATACTTACAAGTGTATAAGAGCTTTGAGATAAACGGGGAGGAATCTTTCCACAAAAAAACTGCAACAGATTGATTCTGTTGCAGTTTCCAGGCAGTTTACAACGAGGCCTATTTGGCTTTTTTCAGTTTCTCAAGTATGGTCAGTTGACCGGTAGCATCAGCACGCACATTGGTCCAGGTGTTTTTATCTTCCAGCACAATCACATAATACATTTCTTCACTGTTGGTAATCTCGGTAACACCAAAGATGGTTTTCTCCGGAAACTTCTCGGCCACTTTTCCTTTCAGGAAGGGTGAAAGTTTTGAACCAGGAAAGTAGTTGCGGGTGCTGAGGACCTTTCCATTGCGGTCGTATCGGATATTGTATTTGACTTCTTCTTTTTCAAAATACACATCAAAATAGTTGTCACCCTCAAACCATTTGGCGTCCATCACCGTTGGAAAAGATGCAGAGAATTGCTTCAACACTTTTTCAGTGACGGGGGGATTGGCAAAAGACATGGATGCAACGGAAACAGCAAAGATTACGAGCAGGTTGGCTATTGACTTTTTCATAATAACAAATTTTTGAGTGAAGAATCTAATGTCAAATTAGAAAGCTAACTCAATGAAAAAAAGCGAATTACGACCGGCGGCAATAACATTTCACACAGGTTTCGTTAACCTTTTTTTAACCCTTGTACGAAGCCATCGTTTCCGGGACTGAAGGAAAACTTTCACTACCTGAAACCTGCTTAACCGGACCGGATGCCTCATCAGTCCCTGCAAGAAAAAACCATTGATTTAGGATAAGCGGCAAATACTACGAAAGATTTCGCATAAAAAAGACCACCCAATGGGTGGTCTGATACGTATTGTAGTAAGCTGGTTAAGGTATGATGTTCAAAGTTACGACCTGCGATGCAGGCTGGTTCTTTGCGCCCAGGGTGAGTTCAGTGCCATCTTCCTTTACTGCCCGCTTTAGGGTAACCGTAGCCGTTGCCGATGTTGCAGGCGCCACAATCACGTTAGCAGGAATGTTGATGGTAGCTTGCCCCGTAGTAGCTTCCCTGTCAAGTACCAGTGTTTGGTTCGGCAGGTTTACAGCGCCAGTAACATCATAATGAACAGTTACCTTTTGCTGCAGGCCGGTGCGCATCTGGAAACCAACCGTAGTGGCTGTTCCCTGCTTTACCTGTTTTGCACTGGTGCTGGTAAATTCTATATAAGGTTCCAGCGTGTTGCTCAGATCAATGCCTTCGGTATTGGCGTCATCCTTTTCGCAGGCAGCAAATACTGTAGCGATACCAAGCAAGAGAATAAGCGAAATTCTTTTCATGTATGGATGTTTAAAGGTCAAACCACATTTTTTCAAAATAACGGATCTTGTCTTTGGGTGCGTTAGGGTTAGCCGCAATTTCATTGGTGATGGGATACTCGTAGCGACGGAAAAGCCCCCCTGCCGGCGCACCTGGCGGCAATGTCAGTGCCGGTACTTCATCGCCCTCGGGGCCTGAACGGCGCCATTGCGTAAAGGCATCCAGTCCACGGTCCCACTTATCTACCCAATGATGGTAATGAATATATTTCACAGCTTCCCTGTTGGTGGCAAAGGAAGTAAGGTCTGGTAGCGATTCTACAAACGATGCAGCCGAAGCCAGGGCGCTGTTGGCAGCAGCCGTAAAATCAGCGGCAATAGTGGCGTTCCTGGCGCCTGCTGTTATCAACGTAGCAGCCAATGCCTGCTGGGCGTGATAGCGTACAGATGCTTCCACTGCCTGCTTGAACAATTGGTTGGCTTTTGTCATATTAACAGGAACGCCCAAGCCTCTCGCATAGACTTCTGCTTCGTAAAAAAGCTGTTCCTGGTAGTTAAATAGTACCTCGGGCTGACTGGCATTGTGATAATTACGGTTGATACGGGCATGTACTGCATTGTCGATGTCCTGAGCCGGTTCGGGTGCTACAAATGCGGTGACTCCTTCCGGTCTTTCGAAGAAGATGCCGCGCCGGGGATCGTTGATTGGGTTCATAAAATTTACTACCCACTTGGAAGCGCCAAAGAACGACTGCTCGTTATTGTACTGGCGGTTCAAACCATATTTAGGGTTGTAACGGCCGGCCGTGTTGGCATAACTGATCTGAAAGTTATCTGCAGCAGAGCTGATAAAGCCACCCTCCTGTAATAGTTGCCCAATGGCGGCAGCTTTACTCGGGTCTTTGTCCACCATTGTCATCAGCACCTTCAGCTTCAGCGACCGGGCTACTTTTTTCCATTTGGCAATATCACCTTTGTAAAAAAGGTCATAGTCAGAAATCTTCAGCGGACTGGCTTCATCAAATTGTCCCAGCGCTTCATTCAACATGGCAAGTATACCTTCGAAGATTTGTTGCTGCGTTTCGAACTTTGGATACAAAATATCTGTATTCAAGGCTTCCGAGAAAGGCGCATCACCAAACAGGGTTGTTACATCGTAAAACACGAAACTCAGTAAAACTTTGGCCTGTGCAGCCGCATTGTTGTTTGGCACGGCGGCACTTTCCGAGAGCTTGATAATCTCCCGCAGGTTGGCGCCGGAATAGTTATAGAGAGCTCGCCAACTGTTACCCAGAGAAAGCGCATTCACATCATATTGCTCTTCGCTGGGAGTGCCCCAGGTGGTGGCCGTGTTGCCACCCGATGCAATGGCCTGTCCGGCCAAGCCTATCGGAATATAAAAATCGCCGGAGGCCCTTACGTTAACATAACTGACTGCCGCATTGGAAAAGAGTAGTTTTGGATCCACCACTTCCGCCGCGTTGGGGTTGCGGTTGATATCAAGATATTTTTTACACGAGGTGGCCAAAGTACCAATCAGCAGTACCGCACCCAGGATTTGTATTGTTATTTTTTTCATTGCTGTTTTCATTTAGAAGGTTGCTCTGACATTAAATCCAAAGGAACGGGTAGAAGGCATGTTATAAAACTCAACACCTTCACCCACGCTGGTTGAACCAAACAGGTTGACTTCAGGATCGATGTGCGGTACGTTGGAATGGATCAGCCAAAGATTTCGTCCTTCCACGCCAAAGCTGAGTCCCTTGATAAAACGATTACCGCGGAACATGCTTGACGGCAAGGCATAATTCAGCACTACTTCGCGAAGCTTTACATAAGAAGCATCAAATACGGCTCCTTCCGAAACAGTGTTGTTGCCGAACTGACCCCAGAAATCCTGCATGCTTTGCACCGGTACCGTATTGGGAATATATTTATTGGTAGTCGCATCCAAGATCACACCCGGATCAATGATGATTTTATCACGATTGATGGCTGTTTCGGATCCTAAACCTGTTGTACGCAAAGCACCAACCGTACCTGAATACATAACGCCACCCTGGCGGAAATCAAACAAGAATCCCAGAGTCAGGCCCTTGAAGCTAATACTGTTGTTGATCCCCATGGTCCAGTCGGGATAGATATTGCCGAATCGCTGGTCAGTTACAACGCGGCGCAGGCCGTTGTTCTGGTTGATCACGATGTTTCCATCCGGATCACGTTCAAAACCGGTACCCCACAAACCGATCTGCTCACCGTTGCGGGCCCTGATCTGAATACCATTGTAAGCGCTGGCAAGCGTGTATTGTGTAATCTCAACCGGCAGATCTTCTACCGTATTCCGGTTCTTGGAGAAGTTGACATCAATGTCCCATGTAAGGCTTCTTGTACTCAGGGGACGACCACCCAACGTTAATTCAATGCCCTCATTTTTCAGCGAACCGGCATTCACCCGCTTGGTAGCAAAACCGGTTGACTGCGGCAGGGCCAAGGCAATAATCTGGTTGGATGTTTTGGTGTTGTAGTAGGTAAAATCAACCCTTGCTCTTTCCCTGAAGAAACGCAGGTCGATGCCGGCTTCATAGGAAGTCTGGTTCTGCGGCCTCAGCTGCGCATTGGGAATGGTGATGGGAACAGAAAAGCCCAGCACACCTCCAAACGGGAACTGCGAACCCTGGCCGTACTGTGCAAAGATCTGGCTTACGGGTGTATAGGCGAATGCCAGTTGATAGGGCTCAGTATCCCCACCCACATTGGCCCAACTGGCCCGGAACTTTCCATAAGAAAGAAAATTAGGCCGCCAGATTTCTGAAAAGACAAAGCTTGTACTAACAGAGGGATAGAAATATGAACGGTTTTCAACCGGCAGCGTGGAGCTCCAGTCGTTACGTCCTGTTGCATTCAGGAAGAGAAAGTTTTTATAGGAAAGGCCGATCTCACCAAAGGCACCAATGATTCTACGCTTGTTGGATGTGTTGGTAGTGGTAATAGAAGCTGCATTGCTGAATGTGTACAATTGGTCTACTGTCAATTGTTGCGCATCAGCCTGGTCGCGGCGGTAGAAGGATTCATAGTTATTAAAGCCAGCCAATACACGCAAACCCAAATCATTGTTGATGCGCTTATCCGCTGTAACAATAAAGTCGTTGTTCAGGATGCGGTTGTACAAATTCGCCTGGAAAAAATTACCCTGCAACTGACCTGCCGTTCCGGGCCTGGTTACCAGCTTACGGAACTCTGCATATACATCACTGCCAAAGTTGTTCGAGATAGTTAACCAGCTCAGTGGTTTGTAGCTCAGTACAATGTTGCCGTAAATGCGTTCCACATTGCTTTCCGACGTGTTGTAGTTAATCACCCAGAATGGATTGTTACCCGTCTTTGCTGGAGTGAGAGTAATCTGTTCTCCGGTAATAGGGTCTTCATAGTTGTTACGCAACGCATCAATGTCTACCGTTCTTGGAAGGAAATGAATGATCTGCGTAAGCGAATTGGAGTTATTGGAAGACTGGATTGGCCGGTTCTTGCCAACACTGGAAACATAGTTGAGCGTTGTGCGAACATCAAACTTGCTGGAGATAGCCCGCCCTGCATTCAGGTTAACGCTGTTGCGAAGAAAAGACTGGCTTTCCACCACACCAGTCTGGTAGTTGTTGGTATAACCAAGACGGAAATCACCGGCTTCGCCACCTCCCTCGAAAGAGAGTGAATTGATATAATTACCGCCTGTTTTGTAAAAGTTTTTGACATTATCCGGATAGGCCTTTAGCGTAACCTGCTCACCCATAAAATTCGGAAACGTACGGTCTTGCACTTCGCTAATTTTAGGGCCCCAGCCGTTTGTGTTGTTTACCGAATAAATCCCGTATTGTCCCTGTGCATACTCGTTCTGGTAATCGGGCAGGCGCAGGACATTATCAAAGCGGAATGACGAATTAAAGCGAACCACTGAACCACCTCTGCGTCCACGCTTTGTTGTGATGATGATGGCACCGTTCTTAGCCCTTGCACCATATAATGCTGTAGCCGCAGCACCTTTCAGTACGTTGATCGATTCGATATCATCGGGGTTGATGTCGCCGGCCCTGTTACCAAAGTCTACACCGGCAGTACCCTGCGGAACGGCACTGGGTGCAGTAGCCAGTTGTTGCGATTGGTTGTCTATCGGTAAACCATCCACTACAAAAATGGGCTGACCGCCAGACGCATCGCCACCAAAGGACGACTGGCCGCGCAAAATTATCTTGGATGAGCCTCCTGGCGTACCCGATTGCGAGGATACCCGCAAACCTGCCACCTTACCCGCAAGCGCATTCACGATGTTGGTTTCCCGGGCTTTTGTTAACTCTTCTCCACTCACCTTAGTGGTACTGTAGCCTAAGGACTTTTGTGTACGTGTAATACCCATGGCAGTGACCACGACCTCCTGCATAGCGGTTTGCCTGGCCGTGATTAGCGTAATGGAAATGTTGTCCCTGCCGGCTATGTTCACCTCCTGGTTCTCATAACCAACGGAAGACACCATCAGTTCGTTGCTGTTAGCAGGAACCGCAAGCGTGAAAGTACCGGTTTCATTGGTTCGGGTACCCACATTCGTGTTGCGTACCTGAACCGATACATTGGGCAGCGGGTTACCTACGCTGTCGGTAACTACGCCCCGCACCTGTCTTGTTTGCGCTGATGCCTGCCCAAGAAGCAATAGGGCACAGCATACCAAAAGAGAATAGATTTTCCTCATAAATTTTGGGGTTAACGTTAACTGATAAACGGTAAGACAAGCAATATGGTGATTTGGGCGTTCGGAAATGAACAGGTCAGATTCGAGAAGTGATGGTTTTGCACTCAA
Source organism: Flavisolibacter sp. (assembly GCA_035998945.1). GTDB lineage: Bacteria > Bacteroidota > Bacteroidia > Chitinophagales > Chitinophagaceae > Flavisolibacter. The sequence goes on from DASYHD010000024.1 coordinate 81,510, forward strand.
GCATGAAAAAGGAAGCGCGAAGCAATGCAACCCAATGCAGCGGAAAAACCATCTTCAGAGAATCTACAAGGTGCACAATCGCTTAAACCTTGGGGAAACAGATACGTTGCTTCGCCAGCAAGACAAACCAAAACAAACTAAATGCTTATCTAAAGAGAACATTTGCGTTCCACAGAATAAAAATCACCTAAAGATTATTGGCTAGATTGCAAAAAAGGGAAAGCAGGATACCACTATTGGTCGCAGGATTATGAAGTTGCCTGCAATAATAAAATAGAATAGCTTACAAGCTGGCAATCTAAATATATATGTGACTGGTCACGATTTTAAGCAGCTTGGGAATTGTACGAGCCGAAAGATCACGACTGTGATGGTTATGAACGAGTCCACAACCATCACGCTTTAGACTTAGTTGACCGAAGAATCTGAAGAATGCCGCCAATTGAACCACCAGGGATTCCGGATTAACCTAAAAGTAACCATAGTATTATGGCAATTATCCCAAGCAATAAAGAAGAAGCAACATCTTCCTGTATCTTGAGCGATCAATTTATACCACTCACCACTCACCACTCACCACTCACCACTCACCACTCACCACTCACCACTCACCACTCACCACTCACCACTCACCACTCACGCATCCACCAGCCACTTGCGAAAGAGCGGCGCTGTTTCCTGGCTCACAATAATGGAATGATCAATGTCGGGAACTGTCAGGTCAACCCACAGTTTTACCCTTTCGTAGGGTTTGAAGCTTTTGATAAAGTTGATATTTAAAATGTATTGCCGGTTGGCCCGGAAAAAGGTATTGTCATCCAGTTCCGCTTCCAGGTCGGAAAGGTTTTTGTCCACCATGTATTTTCGTCCGTTGCGGTCGACGGCGTGAACGATTTTGTTTTCAGTATAAAACAGAACAATTTCTGATAGCTGCATGGTAATGTTCTCAATCCCCTTGCGCACCAAAATCCTTGATCGCTTGCGGGAGGACACATACTGCATCAGTTGGTTGAGGGAGGCATCGACTTTTTCGGCTGCAAAATGTTGTTCAAAACTCTTGTACTTGCGCAGTGCCTTTTGCAGATCGTCTTTGCAGATGGGCTTCAGAAGATAATCGATGCCATTGTTCTCAAAGGCATCCATCATAAAGCGGTCGTAACCGGTAATGAATACAATAGGCACGGTTAATTTTACGGTGTTGAAAATAGAAAAAGACAGGCCATCCTGCAGTTGTACATCACTAAATATTATATCCACCTTTTCATTGCCGGAAAAATAGGAAATACCTTTTTCAACACTGGGTAACACCGCCTCTATCGTGATACCAGGCTCTACTTCCTTCAGGATTGCAGACAGATTGTCGGCAGCCGTTTTCTCGTCTTCAATAATCACTGCTTTTATCATGTTGTTGAATTTTCGTGTTTAACAATGGGCAACTTTACCAGGAATCGGTTCCCGGTGGTAAGCACAAGTACATTCTGGTTTGTAATTATCCGGTAGCGGGCTTTCAGGTTGCGCAACCCGATATAAGTTGATTCTGCCGCATGCAGTTTGGGCCGCACCGGGTTGGATACATTGATGAATTTTCCATTTAAAAAAATTGAAATAACCAGCGGTTCTTTTTCCGAAAAAAAGTTATGCTTGATGGCATTCTCCACCAACACCTGTAATGTGCATGGCAGAATGGATACTTTAGCCTGGTTTTCTTCAACCTTGTTTTCAATCCGGATATTATCGTCAAAGCGGATGCGCAGCAGGAAATAATAATTGTCGAGAAACTCCATCTCGTCCTGCAGCGATACATATTGTTTTTCCTTGTTGCGCAGAAAGTATTTATATACGCTGGAAAGCTTGTGCACAAACTGGTAAGCCTTTTCAGCATCGTTGCGTACCAGGTGCGAAAGCGTGTTCATGCAGTTAAAAAAGAAATGTGGATCCAGTTCGCTGCGCAATACACTTACCTCGGCTTCCAGCCGCTCCCGGTCCAACTGTTCCAGTACCCGCGAATCCAGGTCTTTCTCCAGGCTTAAAAAAATGATTTCGTATAGCAATACCAAGATCAGCCCAAAAGCCGCTCCCACCAGTGCCGCATTTAAAAGCTGGTTACTGTTGATGGCTTGCGACAAGAGGCTTTGCCAAAGCCATGTTGCTGTGAAAAAGACAGCGCCGGCTAGCACGCCTCCGGTCAGGAGCAGGCTTAACAGCTTATAAAAGATATGCTGTTTCAGCAGGGCGGTGCGGCGCAGGTCAGACACCAGTTTTACCACCACCTGCCAGCAAACAAACGTCACACCAATAAAATAAACAATTGTAAGAAGTGTAAAGACCAGACCATCCTCCAACGAGTGGACAAGCTGCGCCAAAAATGGAGCCATGGCGCCGACGATCGGAATCCCGAGACATTTGAAAAGTTGGTCTTTGATCATACGCTTCCCAACCTGGTAGTTTGTGTGTATTACCAAATCTAAAATGCACGACGCACTTCGTATAGTTGAATTATGCGTTCGGAAGTATTTGTACATAAATGGTAAATGCTGCCTCTTCCATTGTTTACGGCCGTTATACCAAAGGGTATTTAACAGGCGCTGAAAGCAAAGTCATTCGGCTATTGCTGCAAAAAACACTATAGGTTAACTAATAAAAACTGTACAGCGATAAACCACTATCTACACATAATCGGTTATGAAAATGAAAAGTAGCAGCAGGAAAAAGGAGGAACCAATAAGCGGAGGCTGGCCTTCTTTATCTTTTTTGATACACCCAAAAACCGGTTCGGGGATAAAGTTTCGTACTTCACACGGGAATCTGCATGCCTGAGGAAAGTCATGTCGTAAAATGCAATTTCCTGGCTGAACTTGCAGGTATTCTCATGTGCGGATCTTTGTTCTCATCGATCCAGTTTTTGTTTTAGAGTTAAAAATATCGCAGGCAGTTTCCACTGCCTGTTCTTTTTTGTGGCTGGTGAAAGATTGGTTTGCCGTTCATCAAAAACAAAGATGCATGCATTTTAAAAGGGTCTTGCACCAAGGTAGTCTACAGCGCAAAATAGCCTCCCAAAACATGACGCAGGCACACCCACCTTCACACTGGTTCTTTTACCTTGTAACCGTTTCCTGTTCATGTAAAAATAGTTGCTACACCGCAAGCATGTTTTTACATTACATATAGAAAGCAGCACAACGGAAACAGCAAAATTCCTGTTCACACCCAAAATTTATACAGTATGAAATTGTTATTTGCTGCCCTTTGCCTTCTCCTGAATGGTGCCCCTGCTTCCCTGATCATTGTTGATAAAGACATGAAGAAGCCCCTGAAGCCGGCATCTACCTATAGTACACAGGACTATATGCAGCGCACCTTTCCTATTTATACCTCCGACAGGGAAGCCATTATTGCCGCCGCCGATAAAGCAGCCAAATGGATTGAGCAGACCGGATCCTGCTATACCATCGACACCATACAAACTGCCCATACGCTTTTTCGGGTTGTAACGGATTGTGAAGGTGGGCTGAATGTTACCGTAACCTTGTTTACAGAAGTGGCTGAAACAGCAACCAGCTACAGCTTTCGGTTGGTTGAAAATGAAACCGACAAAAGAAAGGCGCAGGAACGCCTGATGGATTTTGCTACCTATATCAATCCATAGCGCACCAAGCAACAAAACAGCAGAAGCCTTTACAAATAAAACATTGTTTGAGAAAGCTGCGGATACAGTTAAACAACACTCATTGCGTTAGCTGCTGTCTCTTTTCGTCGGCACAATACGGTAATCGGCATCAGAAATGTCTTGCACACCTCTGGTTTTAGGCTTTGTCTTTATAAGGCTATCCTGTGTCAATGGAGGAGGTACCAAAGCTGTTGCAGACGGCAGGGTATCAACAGGTGGCTGCAGGGTCAGAGGAGGCGCCAGCAAACTGTCGCTGATCCCTTCGGAAGGCATAGTAATAGTGCCTGCAGATGGTGCAGGCAGGGGTACTGTCGTGCTGTTACCGGGTGTTTGTACCGGCGCTGGTATTTGTTGCGGAGACGGTGCCGTTATCGCTTCTATATTTTGATCTATATTATCGGTTGGTGCGGGTTGATCTGATTTTTTGGTAAGTAATAAAACGGTTAGAAAAGCAGCTACAAAAGTCAACAGGCCGGCACTCCACATCCAGCCGCCGGAAGGCGCCTGTGGCGTGTTGCTGCCCCCACCATCGCCTTCCGGCAGGTCCAGGTCAAGCTGCGTTTTAATCCGTGCCCAGATGGCGTCTTCCATATCGGGCAGCGGAAGCTGCTGCAGCTTGTCGGCGATGGTTAGTTCATATGTTGTCTTTTTGTTCATCCGGAAGTTTGTACCTGGATTTGTTTTTGCAATGTCTTTCGGGCTTCGCTCAGGTGCCATTTGCTGGTGCCTTCGCTGATCTGCAGTTTTTCTGCAATTTCGCGGTGGTTGTAACCTTCCACCGCATACAACACGAATACGGCATGGGTAGCGGGTGGCAGGCGCTTTACCAGGTTCATAATCTCTTCGGCTCCCATCTCCTGTAATACTGCGTTGTTGACAGGCGGTTCGGGAACGGTTTCCAGCTCCAGGTCTTTACTGAAGCGACTGCGTGATTTAATATGGTCCAGCCCTTCATTCACAACAATGCGTTTGATCCAGGCATGCAGCGACCCTTTGGACGCATCGTAGCTATGAATGCTTTTGAATATCTTAATAAATGCATTGTTCATGATGTCGGCTGCATCATGTTCGTCTCGAGAATAACGCAGGGCAATGGTCATAGCAAAGCCGTAGAACTGGCGATACAGTGCTTCCTGCGCCTTGCGGTTGTTGGCAAGACAGCCTTCGAGCATTGTTTCTGTTTCGCGTTCTACGGCTTGCATGATGTTTTCGTCTAAAGCATCTCACGACCTGGTGTCGTGGGATGGCTCAAAGATGGGAGAAATTGTGTGTTTTACATAGCCAAATTTCAACGTTTGTTGAATGGTTAGGGTGATGCCTGTTTTTTATTGTTTGATGAATTTAATAACGCTGCTGTTGCCATTGGTTTCAGCCACCAGGAAATAAACACCAGGTGCCAGTGAGCCTGCCGGGATGGAGAGGAAACCGCTTTCGGCTTTCACCTGCAGGCTGCGAACCGTTTTACCGGCGCCGTCCCTGATAGAAATAAAGACAGGAGCCGTGCTGCGGGAAAGCGAAAGACGGATATCACTTTGTACCGGGTTGCCCAAGAGCTGCACCTGCAAACCGGAAACAGCTTTCAGGTTCAACATCACCACCCTGCTCAGTTCTTCTTTGCCGTCAATATCCCGCATACGAAGACGATAATAAACAACAGGTTTGCCGCTGTTGCCGATACCGGCATCGGTAAAGGCGTAATTGTTTGTACGGGAAGAATTTCCGGCCGCAGCTACAGTGCCTATGGCTGTAAACAATTTACCGTCGTCACTACGCTCAATCACAAAATCGCGGCTATCGGCTTCAAGCGAAGTAATCCAGGCCAGCTTCCCATCGGCGTTCTGCAAGCTTGCTGTAAAACCCTCCAGTTTCACCGGCATGGGCACCAATGAACCTTCCAGGCGGTAGAGATCCCATTTGAAGGCATCGTCGCCATCGGTAGCGGTGAAGATGAAATAACCGTTTACCGGGAAGAAAGTAAAGTTGATTTCACTTTCCTCGGGACCCTGGTTGATGTCGGCCACTATTTCGGTTCCGGCTTCCGTGCCGTTGCTTTTCCAGAGTTCACTTCCTATGGAACCATTATCCACACTGAAATAAAGACCGGCTGTTGTATACACGTAAGAGAGGGTACCAGGATCGCTGTCATCTGTACTGGGAATGCCATCCGGGCTGCGCAAGGTTTTTACTTTTACCGTGCCGGCATCAGTGCCATCACTCTTCCATAATTCAAGTCCGCCTTCATTTGGCAAGCCAAACAGGAAGAAAAAGTATTTATCCTGATAAAGTTTTTGTTCAAACTGGAAGTTTGTCTTCTCATCAGGCTTCTGTCCAAAAATATTGCCGCTCAATGAGTAGAAAGGCAACAACATTGGAATACCGCCATCCATGCTAGGCAAAATTTCTTTGAAAATTTTAGTGCCTGCTGTTGTGCCATCTGTTTCCCAAAGTTCTGCACCGGTTTCTTGCTGGTAAGCAGAAAATATTAAACGGTTCCCAACCTTAACACCTGAAAACAAAGAAATGAATGAGACAGCCGCTTCTGCATTGATGTCCTTCAACAGGAAGGTACCGGCTTCGGTTCCATCGGTAGACCAGATCTCCTCTCCATGTACGCCATCATTGGCCATAAACAGCATCTTACCATTTAAGGGATACATCACAAAATAGTTTGTGGTTGTAATCCCGCTGGAAATATTCAACGCTGATTCGGTACCGCTACGAATATCTTTTACCAACTGCGTACCGCCTGTGGTGCCGTCTGTTTTCCAAAGCTCCACGCCATTGGCTGCCGTTTTAGCGGCAAAAAATACAGTGTTGTTATGAAATGTATAGGTGCTGATCTCGGAGCTGGCCATGCCGGGATTGATATCTTTGACCATAGTGGTACCGGCTTCCGTTCCATCCGACCGCCATAATTCGTATCCTTCATTCAGAGTGGTTATGGTAAAAAGCAAATAATTACCGGCCGAAAAGAGGTTAAATGCACCTTTCATGGCGCTGCCCCCGGGTCCCGCCGTCAGGTCACCTAACATCGTGGTGCCGGCTTCGGTACCATCTGTACGCCAAATCTCACGACCAAAGTCAGGCGTACTTGCCGTGAAATACAGGTAGCCATTGTGCAGCACAAAATCATCCTGCGGTTCGGAGCTGGCCGTGCCGGGATTGATGTCTTTCAGCAGTTGGGTACCAGCCGGTGTACCATCCGTGATCCAAAGCTCAGAGCCATAGGTGGCATTGTAAGCCGCAAAAATGAACTTCCCGTTCAAAACCCCGCCCACTTCCTCGTACATGATGTTGTCGGAAAGTTTGAGGGTTCCGCCTACCGTGGCGTCAGTCACCCAAAGTTTTTTAAATCCCGATTCTACCAGAATAGTTTTGGTGTTACTTAACGGCGTCTCTACCTCCAGGCTGGTATTGGAGGAGAGTTTGGTCATTTGAGCCTGTGCAACAGAAACAAGCAGTAAGTTCAGGAGAACAAGGTGTAAAAAGCGATGCATACTTATTGGTTTAAATGGTTTGTTTTATGGAATACCCCAGGTGCTTACAAAAGGGTTGGGTGCTTTTGGTGAGGTTAACAAACTCTTAGCAATTGCCAGTCATTGCAGAAGAGAGCCTGAAAATGGTGTTTGCCCAAAACTGCACACTTAAACAGTCTATCCCTTTATCAAAAGGCACGGAGTGTCGTTTTTGCTGGATAGATTGCAGAAAAGAATTAGTTTACTGATAAACTTTACAATTTGCTGAAGAATTCAAAGCCGGTTGTGACCATTGAATACTGTCCCAAATGCGGATGGATGTTGCGTGCCGCTTATATGGCGCAGGAACTGTTAACCACATTTTCGGATGAACTAAATGGCGTTACCTTACGGCCTTCGGAAGTAGCCGGCCGTTACACCATCTCGGTTAATGATGTTGTTGTATTTGACCGAAAAGTGCATGGTGGCTTTGTGGAGATCAAAGACATCAAACAAAAGGTGAGGGATATAGTAAGCCCGGGTAAAAGCCTGGGGCATTCCGATAAAAAGCCCTCCTGATAGCTAAAAAGAAAAAGGCATTCAGGGTGAATGCCGTACAAAAAGAAAGTTTATCTCCTTACCCTCTGGGCCTGCGCAGGAGTGCCACCAGCAAAAGGATAAAGACCGCAGCACCAACTACCCACACCACGGGATTGGCGAAAAAACCGGCGCCACCCTCGCCACCTTTGTTGATGTCAACATTGATGTCGGCTCCGCCACCGTCGCCTTGTGCGGCTACTACAAACCCGCAGCATACTGAGAGCAATAGCAAATACAATCGTTTCATAATAGGGTTTTCCTGTGGTGATAAAAAACTTGTGCCAATGCACAGGTACGTTAGCTGTTGCCGTTACCCTTTCAGCAGAAAGGAAAAATCTGCACCTGGCTGCATTTCTTTCTTTTGTGGCTGCAACTCTGTTGATTGCGCTTGAAAAAGAACGGCTGGCACTTCGCCCCGATAGTGCAGGTTTCCGTCCACCAATTGAAGCGCAGTTCCTTCGGGTAAGCCCACAACCGGTGTTCCGGGATTGAGCAGGCAATATTCCGTCAAGCGCTGGTCTCTTGTTTCGCCATGAAAACCTTCGATCTGCACATTATAATAGTGCGGATTAAGCTGAAAGGGAAGGAAGCCAAGCGCTGTAAAACTTTTGGGCTGAATGATGGGCATGTCGTTGGTAGTGCAGATGGTTCTGCCAGTAAGGTTAGACCCGGCACTCCAGCCAATATAAGGCACGCCGCTTTGCACCCGTTGTTTGATGAGGTCAAAGAGTTCGAAGTGATAAATATCATGCAACAATTTAAAAGTATTGCCGCCGCCTACCATGATCACATCGCATGCTTCTATGATCTCTTTACTGTTGGATGATGTAACTACGTTGATGGTATGTGGCAGCGAAGAAAGCCCTTCCCGCACCTTGGCAGCATACGCTTCATAATCGCCATCCACAGCAGCAAAGGGAACAAATGCAACCTGCAGGGAAAACTTTCCTAAAAAAGTTTCAATGACCGGTGCGGCTGCGGCCAGGTAACCGCCGTTGCCCACACGGGAACTGCTCAATGCCAATACACGCATAATGAAGAATTAAATCGCGACAAAGATATCTTAAGGGATCTGGTTGTAACACACTGTATAATTTACAACCAGGGTCCCGTTTTGGTACCGCCGGCTGTTATTAAACCGAAGCCAAACCTTTTCATGCAGTAAATCCACCATGGGCTTTCCCGCTCCCAATAAAACAGGAATAAATGAGATGGAAAGTTCGTCCACCAGTTGCAGGTTCAGCAGGGAGGCCAGCAAATTGGCACCGCCATAAACGGCAATGTCTTTACCCTCTTGCTGTTTCAGAGTTTCTACTTTTAAATGGATATCGCCGCTAAGCAATATAAAGTTTTTATCAACTTCCGTCAGTGTATTGGAAAAAACGAAATTGGTTATACCCGCAGATGGTTTATCGAACATGGCCTTTGCCGCTTCGTACGACCGGCGGCCAAAAAAGAGTGTATCAAAGCGTTTCATTTCTGCAGAAAAATCAAGCTTTTCATCGATGATGATCCAGTCGTACCCGCCATCAGGCCCTTCAATGTAGCCATCCACACTGGCGGCAAAACCGGCAACAAGCTTACGCATAAACAGGAATAACGTTGATGGTTAGTGATCTGCAATCGTCTTTGAGCACTTATACAAATTCAACCCCTTCTAGGCACAAAACGCCATTTTCCGCTACCCGGGCTTCCACTTCAAACCGGTTGTTGTAATAACCTTTGCGGGCACTCTCCCACAGGTACAACACCGAAAACCAGATGTAGCCGTAGCGCCGAAACTGGCGCACATGCTCGATTTCATGTACCACCCAGGGTGTACGCTTCAGGAAGTCCTCACGGCTGACATTCCAGAGATGAATGGTACTGCCAAATACAGCCGCCACCGCATTGCATTTCAACTTACGGGCTGCAATACGGGCAAACAGGGACTCCTCTTTGATCCTGATTTTCATACAGGGCAAATTAACGGAAAAACAATACCGGCAATGGCCCTGTTTCTTCAAGCATTGTTATTTTTTCGGGATCATTTGCAGAATGCTACTACTTTTTTTTCTTCACTGCTCCGAAAGGCAGCTTCAATTACCCGGATGGTGTTGATAGCCTGCTGACCTGTGATGGGCAAAGCAGCGCCGTTACGTACGGCCTCGTAAATGCCTTCAAAATAATGGAGGTAGTTACCCGATACCGTTGGAACGGTTTCGCGAATCACCGCACCATCTTTTTCGGTGTGGAGCAAACCGCGTTCGGTAACAGGCTCCACACCCCAGTCTGGCGTACCGGGTGTTTTTCCTTCGAGCAAGGCTGCCTCCTGCACATCGGCCCGCCATTTTAAAAAAGACCCCTTGGCACCATGCAGAATATAGGAAGGCAACGGCTCTCTCACTAGGTAACTACCGTGCAGCCGCACCCGTAATTGGGGGTAATATAACAGCACTTCAAAATAATCATCCACTTTGGAAACGGGACGAACAATGCGAATATCGCCAAACACCGCTTCCGGCTCTCCAAAAAGGAGCAAAGCCTGGTCGATGATGTGGGCACCTAGGTCATACAAGGCGCCGGTGCCGGGTCCCGGCACCTCTTTGTGTTGTTTTGGACTCAATTCTTCTTTGTACCGGTCAAAATGAAATTCCGCTTCCACAATGTTACCCAACCAACCTTCTTCTACAATCTTTTGCACCGTTTTAAAGTCGCTGTCCCATCTGCGGTTCTGATAGGGTGATAACAACAACCCTTTCTGTTGTGCCAGTTGAATGAGTTCTTCTCCTTCCGCCGCATTTACAACAAACGGTTTTTCCACAATGACGTGCTTGCCGGCTTCCAGCGCTTTTTTCGCATAGTCGTAATGCGTGTAATTTGGAGTATTGACTATCACCAGCTCAATGGTTTCATCGGCCAGCAGGTCTTCCAAATTCCTGTACGTTTTTACATCCGGGTATACCTCCTGTGCCAGGTTTTTACTGCGTTCCAGCACCGCATAAAACCTGAAGCCTTCGTGTACATGCAGGAAAGGTGCATGAAACAATTTACCCGACATTCCAAAGGAGAGAATAGCTGTGTTGATCTGTTGCATAGTGTAAGCAAAAATCAAAAATAAAAAAGGGAAACCGTTTGTACCGTTTCCCTTTTCCTGTTTGTGATAAAATCTTATGGCTTTGCCGTGGGATAACCTTTATCAATCCAATCAGCTTTCATGTTGCGGGGAATATTAAGGAGCTTGTATTTGGTAAACTTCAGCTCCTGCAGTGCAGCAATCGCTGGCCGCACATTCGGGCAGTTTTCAAACGGGCAGCAACCGCAATAGATCACCACCGAAGCGTCTTTGGGCATGGCACGCAACTTCGTTTTCAGGCTGGCCAGATTGGCAGCATCATTGGTCATGCCTATATGAATGGAATTGGGAATGGTAGCACCAGGCCCTACTGAAATAAGCGTAGGCAAGTCTTTTTTAGATTGGATCTTTTCAGCCAGGGCTGCCGGTTCCAGCAATTGCTCCTTTGTCCAGTTAACCGGTTTTTGTGCAGAACCTTCAAAAAAACAGAACAGCAAGGCTGCGAATAAAACAAATCCTTTTTTCATAGTGGTGTTTCCGCTAAGATAAAGAGGCTTCAACCTGCGAAGCCTCTCCCTCCCCATTATTAACAATGTAAAAAGAAAATGAATAGCCATCAACCTTATCACAGCTCTTTTCTCCAGGCTTCAATTGCATTGACTAGGTACACCATTGGTGCCTGCCAGTTGATAGCAATCTCGTTGGAAGCATAGGAACAAACATCATCTACAAAGGCCAGTTCGGGTTCAGTTGACGGATAGTTGCAGCTATCCTGCCTTCCTGGATTGGGACCGCCCGACAACAATCCTGGTACCGGGTCAACAATGCCATCTGCTTCAGAAGGACGGTGGTGCGGGTGCATCACCCGTTTGCTACCTATACCGGTTACAAAGGAATAACCGGTCGCATTGCGTCCCAGCAGGTAATCAAGATTTGCCAGCGCACCATGCAGGTATTTTTTATCCTTCGTCAATTTATAGGCATACAGGAGAAGCATGCCCTGGTTAGCAGCTACCGAACTTCCGCCCCAGCTAAAATCCTTTACGTTTTGTCCCATTACGGTGGAGAAGGCATTTGACGAAACATTAGAAAGATAGGTTGCGGCCCTTTTCAGTACTGTATCCTTCATGGCGGCAACAACCGGCTTTGCAGCAGGTGGCAATGTTTTTTCCGAACGGATCAATGTAAAATATCCCATCATAGCCACATTTCCCCACGAAGGCAGGCTTGCCGCATCAGGCATCCGCTCTTTCAACACCTCCAGGTACTGTTGTTCCTTAGTAGTGGTATACAGTTCAGCTGCAGCCCACAACCATTCATCTTTAAAGTTTCGGTCGCCATATTCGCCTGTGGTGATATCCGGATCATGCTTTGGGTTGATCTCCCGCTGACTGTATATAACGGAAGGATTTTTTTGTGCCCATTGCCAGGCTTTTGCAGAAGCGGCTAAGCAACTGTCGGCCAGGCCAGGAAATTGTGCCTTATAGGTGCTCAGAATACGTGCAGCCTGCGCCGTTACCGCCGCAAAATCCAGCGCTGCAGCCGTACCTTTTTGCACAACGTAACGGGGAGCCATGGTCACACCCGGCATTACCATTCCATCAAAAGCCGCATTTGTCAATTTGTGATATACACCGCCATCGCTTGGATCCTGCATGGTAAGCATCCAGCGAAGATTATACACCGCTTCATCCAGGATATCTGGTACCGGATTGTTGCTTTCGGGGATAGCAACAGTGAGTCTCTTATAATACTGCGGAAAGTCTTCGAAGGCCGCAAACAAGGTTCCCATGGTAATGCCTGAATTCACGATGTACTTGTTGTAATCGCCGGCATCGTACCAGCCGCCGGGTGAAGAAAGCACTGTACCTGCCGGACGAGAGTTTGAAGCTGCAGAAGGATGCACTACTACTTCCGTATCGGGATGACCGGCAGGCCTTGCCCACTGTCCCGCAAACTTCTCTTCCAAAGGGGTGTCGGAACGGATAAAATAAAATGCTTTTAATACAGCTCTGGCGGCATCGGCATGTACCCCCTCTGCAATGGTAAAGGGATGCGATGTGCCGATACCTGGAACTGTTATTGCATACTTTCCGCTTTTTTTGAAGGCACTGAAATCTGCCGTTTTTGTAAGTATAGAGGAAAACTTAGACCGCTTTTCACCCGACAATGTACCGGTATAAAACGTAGTGCCACCATCAGGAGAAGTCACTGAGAACTTTGTCGCTTCTGTTTTCCCCGTGACAACGGCTAGCTTCGGTGCGGCCGGGTAAAAGCCAACTTGGTTCAGTTGGATGCGGTTGCTGCCATTTTGTGCAGAGGAAAAGCCTGCGACCATCGTTGCAAGAAGAAACACAGATCCTTTTTTAAAAATCATTTTTCATTATTTTATTCCAGCAATAAATCAGAGTTTGATACGAAAGCAAATTTTTTACTGTCAGGAGACCAGGAAGGGGTATTAATGGTTCCCTGCCCTCCATAGAGGTAAGCCACCACTTTAGGCTCGCCACCGCTGACAGGCATCATGCGCAGGTAAACATGCTTGTAAAACGGATGGTCGTCTGGCTTTACATCATTTTGAAAGCTGAGAAACACCATCGATTTTCCATCGGGCGACAGGTGCGGAAACCAGTTGTTCAACGTATCATTTGTCAACTGCGTTTGACCTGTACCGTCAGGTTTCATGCGCCAGAGTTGCATACGGCCACTGCGTACCGAGTTGAAATAAATGTAGGCGCCATCCGGGCTGTATTCAGGGCCGTCATCCAGGCCCGGTGAGGTGGTAAGCCGAACTTCTTCGCCGCCACCGGAAGGGATTTTATAAATATCAAAATCACCGCCCCGCTGTGCGGTATACGTAAGCCATTTGCCATCTGGCGACCATCCGTGTAAATAGGATGGACCAATGGGTGTAATCTGTTTGGGAATACCGCCGGTAATGGGCACCGTGTACACAACAGAATTGTATTTTTTATCAGGACTTGTAGAGCTCAGCCCCAGCATCTTTCCATCGAAAGAGATAACATGATCGTTGTTATTGTTTTTTACTTCCCCGGTATTTACCGTTGATACCGTTTTTGTTTTCAGATCGAGCCGGTAAATCAACCCATCCTTGTTGTAAAGGAGGGCCTTTCCGTCGAGTGTCCAGTTGGGTGCCTGCAGGGAAGCGGGCTCGCTGTACACCACCTTCCGTTTGCCGGTAGCCACATCGAAAATCTCAATACTGCTGCCGAGGAACTCACGGTATGGAACAAGGCCTTCCCTCGCCGGTACAACAATGCGTACGTTGTCGAAGACTGCTTTTTCTACTACATTCTTGTTATGGGCACACACATACAAACCCACGTAAACGTCATCACCCAGGCTGCTATTCTCTACTTGCTGCACCGTAAAGAGATCACCAGACTTTGCTACAGACATGATGAATGTATTACCCCGGCGTTCCAGTTGAATGACATCCGGTGCCAAGGTATTAAACTTTGATTCGGCAATAGCAGCACCGGCATCTTTCCGGTATTGCAGTGAGGCCAGTCCATCGCCATGAACAGCCGCGTTAACTGAAGCAGCATTTGGCTCCAGTGACTGCCTGATCATCCAACCCAATTTGCGATGCGGATCAACACCTTTGCCGACAAACTTTGCTCTTGCCTGCAGAATAAAATTGCCTTTCAGCTTTCGCCAGACAAGATGGGCTTCATCCGTATTGCCCCAGATGTTAGCACCAGAGCCGGAAACACGGTACTCGCCGCTGTTTTTATCATAGGTAACAGTTCCTTTGTGCAAGACAGGACCGATGTCTTTTTGTCCTTCAAAAATGCCTGTGCTTTGTGCTGCTCCCACAAAAGGCAAACTGCTGCAGAACAGAAAGGCCAAAACGCTTTTGCTGAGGATTTTTTTCATACGACTGTATTTAACGGTTGACAGCTTGTTCAGCGCCGGCAGCCATACTGCCCGGCAGTGCTGAAATACGCCGGATAACTTCTATACAGGCACGGCTGTTATGGTAAGGACATTTCCATAGCCCTACTTTATCTTCTTCTGCCATTACGGAATAATCGTCGTTCACACCCCATACCCATTCGCCATTCTTTTTATCCAGGATATGATCTTTGATGAACGCCCAACTTTGCAAAGACTGTTGCAGGAAGGTCTCTTCGCCACTTATCTGCCCCACATGCAGAAAACCCACCATTGCTTCTGCCTGCGGCCACCAATGTTTTTGCCGCACCAGGTGATTGGTTGTTTTGTCGTATTCATACCAAAGACCACCATCTCTATCCAAACCTTCACTCGCCGCCCGGGCAATGGCCACCGACTTCTCTTTTACCTTGGCGAGCAGGTTCTCATTGCCAATCAACTCCGCAGCCTCCTGAATCAGCCATGCCGCTTCAATATCGTGACCGTAGGATATTACGTTGGAGCGGGGTTCCCAGTTGTCACTAAAAAATAAAATCAGGTGGTTGTCATCGCCTACAATCTGATCTAAGAAAAGCGTTACCAGTTCATCGATTCGCTCTTTCAGATCTTCATCCGGCCAAATGCGGTACAGGTTGGCAAAGCCCTCCAATACATGCAAGTGCGTGTTCATAGACTTGCGTTCATTGGCGTCTTTGGCACTCAGCCGCAGGTCGTCCAGCTCCTGCCAGTTTTGCGACAGCGCTTCGATGTAGCCGCCGTGCTTTACATCGTAGCTGTATTTTACGATGTCGTAATACAGTTGTTGCGCAAGTGCTTTTGCTCTTTCATCATTGGAAGTAAGAAAATATTCGCTGGCTCCATAGATGGCAAATGCAAGCGCATAGATCTGCTTCTTGGTGTCTAAGGGTTTTCCGGAAGCATCTACTGTCCAGTAGACACCACCAAAATCCTTGTCAAAAAAATGCTGTAACAGGTAATTAAAGGCCCGTTCTGTTACTGTGCGATACGCTTCCTTGCCGGTAAGTTTGTATGCTGCCGAAAAACTCCACAGGATACGGCTGTTCAGCACCGAACCTTTGGGCGCACCCCTGTGCACGATCTCATCATGATCAATCTTTCCCAAAAAGCCGCCGTTGACTTCGTCAATCGTACGATCCATCCAGTATTGCAAGATGTTATGCAACTCCGCGGCGACTTCCTGTTTGTATTGTTGCAGGCTGTTTTTCATATCCTTTAAAAAAGTATCGCAATAAACTACCTGTTGCAAAAACTGCTACGCGTTGCTATGCGATAAGCCGGCTGTCATCTTTTGAGTAGAAACGACTGTTTTGTTTTTATCAATGATCGAAACCAGGTTCGCAACAGAAGCCGCCGATGTTAATCCATCAGCCGCAGTATTCATGCAGTAATCCAGCAACCGATCCACCGTTGACGTGGCCACATGTTGTCTTGTATCAGAAGAGGCGTAGTAGATAAAAACAGTACCGTCATCATCCAGGATCCAGCCATTGCTGAACAACACATTCGATACATCACCAACCCGCTCCTCTCCTTCCGGTGCCATAAAATAACCTGCCGGTTTGTAAATGACTTTGGTAAGATCATGCAGATCGGTCATAAAAAGATACAAGGTATAACGGAGTCCTGCAGCCGTATTCCGCACGCCGTGTGCCAGGTGCAGCCAGCCCTTTTCAGTTTTAATAGGCGCAGGACCAAGGCCATTCTTGGCTTCGTATATCGTGTGGTATTGTTTGGGGTCAATCACGATCTCTTCTTCAACCACGGCACACTCAATGCAGGCGCTAAGCCCAAAGCCAATGCCACCACCTTTCCCTGTGTTGATAAAGCCATCCTGCGGGCGGGTATAAAACGCGTATTTACCCTTCACGAACTCCGGGTGCAACACCACGTTTCGCTGCTGCGGCGACGGGGTTTTCAGATCAGCCATCCGCTCCCAGTTGAGCAGGTCTCTGGTGCGAACAATACCGCATTGTGCAATGGCCGAAGACTCATCACCAATTGGTGCCGCAGGGTCCTTCCGCTCTGTACAAAACAGGCCATAGATCCAACCATCCTCGTGTTGTACCAGGCGCATATCGTACACATTCGTATCCGGTTCTTCGGTTTGTGGCAACTGCACGGGATAATCCCAAAAGCGAAAGTTGTCAATGCCATTGGGGCTTTCAGCTATAGCAAAAAATGATTTGCGGTCGGCGCCTTCCACCCTTGCCACCAAATAATATTTATCCTGCAGCTTGATAGCGCCGGAGTTGAATGTGGCATTGATGCCAAAGCGTTCCATCAGGTGCGGATTGGTTTGCCTGTCTATCTCATATCGCCAGAAAATGGGTGCATGCTGTGCCGTCAATACAGGGTTTTGATAACGGTCGTAAACACCATTACCCAGAGACGCTTTAACATTTTTCCGGTTTAGCAACTCCTCGTGTGCAGCTTGCAATGCATTGAAGCGTTTGTCAAATGCTGTATTCATGTTCTCTTTTTTTGTTGCCTTGCGGCGGGTTGGTTATCAAATTTTCATCATCCTCAAGGCGGTCCCACCAGGTACGCTTGAGAATTAATGCAATGACCAATAAAACTGAAGCAGTCACAATCAGGGGAAGTTTCATCCATAATACCAGGTACATGGGCAAAAGCGTGAGACAGCACTGCCCGATAATACCAATGACTACGTTGAACAGATCGATGCCAAAATTTTTATTGGGCTTAAATGCAGGATCTTCCTGCTGCACAAGCTCCCGTATAGGGCTCCAGAAGCCCCAGGGCCTGACGGTTTTATAAAAGGCCTTTAATACAGCGCTATCTGTCGGTGGCTTGGTATAGGTGCCAATAACAGAAGCAGCAAATGAAATCAGGAAAAGGAGCGGCCAGCTATAGAGAGGCACACCGGTGAAGAAATAAGGAAACACCAGCGCTGCGGAAATGCCTACCATCATGCCCCAGAAAAAACCGTTGGCATTAAATCGCCACCAATGCCACTTCAGTACATTGGCTGCAATGTAGCCACCATATAGTGCGCCAACAATCCACTGTAGCACTGCATTGACATCCCTGGCAAAAAATCCCATCGCTATACTAACGGCTACCACCACAATCCCTACGCTATAACTTACATTGGCAACTTTACGGTTCGATGCCCTTTTGTTTACGTACTTCAGGTAAATATCATTGATGATGTAGGCTTGCGCCGCATTGAGCGTTCCGGCAAAGGTGCCGATAAATGCTGCCGCTAACCCGGCCAGGAGGAGTCCCATCAACCCGGTGGGTACAAAAGAATTGATGGTTGCCGGTAAGATTTTTTCTAAATCAATCACACCAGCTGTTTCCAGGCGAAGCTGGCCAAAAAACAGTAATCCTAACACTGCGAAACCGGTTATCATCAGGTAGCGGGTTGGAAGCAAAATCACCGAAACCAGTCCGCTCATTTTGGCGGCATCCTTCGGCGATTTGGTGGACAGAATTTTTTGCATATCGTAATTGGGTGCTGGTCCGGCCAAACTCGCCAGTATCCCCTTTGCCACCATAAGGCTGAAAAAGATGGCAAATGGTTCGAAGGCATCGCTTTTCATTTTCGCCGCTACCTCGGTATTGATGGCCGACCAGTCAAGGTTCATTGTCCAGCTAAAGAAGGGATGCGCCCAACCCTCCGGCACAACCAGTTCATGTAAAGCCAATTGATTCATGGCAATGATGGCAATGGCAATGGCAGCAATGGTCATGATGATGTATTGAATTACATCGGCCAGCACAATACTGGCCATGCCACCCAGGATGGCATAGATCACTGCGATCAGTGTAAACAAAACCCCATAAACATGCGGGACATATTCGGCCGATACCGCAAACGGGATATAAGGCTGCACCACATCCCAGGGAAGAAATACTGCGACAAACTTACCAAGACCTACAAAGCCATAAGCCAGGAAACCCAGGCAACTCAGAATGGCGAAAGCAACGATTATACCTTGTGCCCTGTTGGAATCGCTACCGCCTCCAAACCGGGTTACCATCCATTCAGCCCCGGTGGTTACATTGGACCGTCGCAACCAGGCCGCCAGGTACATCATCAAAAAAATCTGGTTAAACACCGGCCATAGCCAGGGTATCCAAATGCTTTTCAACCCATAGACAAATGCCAGCGTTACCATCCACATGGTACCGGAAATATCGAACATGCCGGAAGCATTGCTGAGACCGAGGTAGTACCAGGGAAGGGACTTACCGGCAAGCAGGTAATTCTCTTTACTGGCCCGGGCCTTTTTGCGCAAAAACCAACCTACCATGATCATGGCGACCAGGTAAAGCAGGGTAATGGCAATGTCTACGATTTGCAAGCGCATGTTTCTTGTTTATGTTTGAATTTAGCGATCAGTAGCTTGCTTTGCTACTGTCCCTTCTCCAAACGATAAATATCCTTCAGGTCCTTTTCAAACAGGGTATATGGATCGTTGTAAAACTTCATAAAATCGGGCACGCTGCTATGGCCGGGAAAGGGCGCATAATAGTGTGTCGGGCTGTGTTGATCGTTGCGCCAAACCAGCACATAGGCCAGTCGCATGCCATCCGTTTTCATCACCTTTAGTAAAACATCGTTCCACCAGTTAGGGTTAGAAATAGACTCCAGTCCAGTCTCGGTGAACGCAGCCAGTTTATTGGCCTTGACAGCATAATCAGAAACGATCTTCAGCTTACGAATGGCAGCATCCAGGTTATATTGGCCATCACGACCCATATCGCCATAATTGTCCATGCCTACCATGTCCACCCAGGCGTCACCGGGATAACGTTCCAGAAATTCCGCTTCGGTGTTGAATCGATTATCGGGTGAAAAGGCATAAAGGAAGTTACGAACGCCTATACTGTCACGCAAATAGCTAACCGTAAACTGCCAAAGGCTAACAAATTCTTCTTTTGTGCTGTGCGGTGCTCCCCACCAAAACCAGCCGCCGTCAAATTCGTGGAAAGGACGAAAGATCATCGGTACCAATTTTCCATCTTTACCCCTTGTGCTGGCCGCCCACTTGCCAATCCCGCGTAAAATTTCTTTGTATTGGTTGTGTGCTTCTCCACCGGGAATAATGTAGCGCACTGCAGGTTTTGACACTGAATCTTTCCAATAAAAGCCACCGGCTGAAACGGGGTTATTGAAATGCCAGGCAATGGTGATGACCCCACCGCGGTTGTAGGTATCCTGTGCCACTTTGCGCAGCCGCTCTTTTTCCTTTTGTATGGCATCAGCCGACTGTCCTGAAAAACCCATCAGGTCAATGCCGATAACAGCCGGGTGTGATCCGGTAACTGATTTTACATCCGAACGGTCTGCATCGCCAGCCCAGCCATGACCGTATTCGGTGGCATGTTGGTGACCGAATAATGTATGGTATTTCGACAATTCCATCAGGTTATGGAAAAGGGCTACAGTTTCCGCTGTGGCATTTTCATCAACCAACCGGTGTACCTGCATTGTTGTTCTTTCCGGAGAGGCAGACACTGACATTTTTCGTGTGCACCCCAAACTAAAGACAACAAGAACCAGCATCCACATTTGTGATCGCATGATCGCATTCTTCATTCTATCTTGTTTTCCGGTGATTTGTTTCTGGTTACCTGTAGAGGCCTCTGTAATCTAGCTGAAATTTTCTTTTCTGCACCAAAAACAGGCTTCACGCACTTATTTTATCCGACACTGATATAGATCCGGTCCATGTCCTCACCAATCAACCCCTAAACAAATATTACTTAAAAAAAACTGGTTCATTTCTGTTAGAAATGAACCAGTATCATGAACGACTGCTGCTTTATGAGAGATCTGTTTATCTGTTATTTGGAAGGAGCCAATTTCCTTATGCCAACAACAACCAAAAAGAAATAGGCCCGCCTTTTTAATTCAACCCAATTGCATCTAAATAGACAGTAAATCCACCTGTTCCCGTAATATCCTGCACCCAGATTTCAGTGATTGTTGACAACCCGGTAAAAGAAGAAAGCGGGAACGAATAATCTGTCCATTTCCCTTCTTCTACAGTGATTGTACGACCAGGGCCATTTTGTCCATTCAACTTGACCTGAATGTTTTTACCACCCGAACCAGGAGCGCCATAAACGGAAATTTTGAAGGTAGTATAATTGGTCAAGCTGATGTTACCACCACCTAACTGGAATGGTGAGCCATAATCGGCACCGGCTCTGTAATCAATTCGCATTGACTTTGATCCTTCTCTGACCGGAGCTGTATTGTTTATGTCTTTTGTACCACCCCATCCGTTACCGGTCCAGCCATTCCAATTGGAAATTTCATCGAGGTAGAATGGTAAGGCGATTGTTGGCGGCGGTGTGGCGCCGGTCAACTCTAGTGTTCCTGCAGACTGAATGGTATCTGCCGGATTCGTGATACCCAGTGTTAGTCTTCCTCTTAATGCGCCATTCGGAACCCTTACTACAATTTGCGAAGCAGATTTACTGATAAAGGTGGTTACAGCAGGTGCATTCTGGAAGGTAACAGAATTTACCATGTCCAGCCTTGTGCCGTTAATGGTAAGGTTGGTACCTGGGTCAACAGGATTTGGTGAAAAAGAGGTGATCGATGGCAAAATCACAGTTAAGTCATTACCTGTTTGTGTTTGCACACCGGAGGCAGCTTCCAGGGTTACTTTCCCCGTTCTGGCTCCTGCCGGAACTCTTACAACTAGTTGGGTAGCCGACTGGCTGACAAAGGTTGTCACAGCTGGTGCAACGCCGGCAAAGATCACTTTCCTTACCAGGTCCAGATTGGTACCGGTAATGGTAAGATCGGTGCCCAGGTTAATGGAAGCCGGAGCGATTGCTGTTGCCATAGGCAGCACAATATCCAGATCTGCGGCAGATGTGGTTTGTACACCGGAGGCGGCTTCCAGCGTCAACTTACCTTTTTTGGCTGTAATCGGAACGGCCACTACCAGTTGTGTGGCCGACTGGCTCACAAATGTTGTCACCGGTGTGGCAACCCCCGTGAAGATCACCTCTTTTGCCAGATCCAGATCAGTGCCTGTGATGGTAAGATTTGTTCCAGGCTTAACCGGGTTCGGAGTCATGGCAGTTGTCATCGGCAAGGTTACTTTCAGCGTATCGGCTGTTTCAAAACTTGAAGAGTCGGTACCGGCATATTCAATTACCAGCGGACCTGTTTGTGCATCTTCCGGAATGGTAACCACCAACTGGTTGAACGACTGGTTGACAAACTCGGAAACAACTTTGTCGCGGTTGAAAGTAATACTCTTGACCCAATTGAGATAGCTACCACTGATTGTAATATTTGCGCCGGGACGTGCCTGCTCTGTAAATGAAGCAACCGTGACACTGGAGCTTACATTCAGGTTAAAAATTGTTTTTGATGTCAGATCACCGTTCGGTGTTTTCAGGGTAACCTGACCTCTTTCGGCAGTCTCTGGCACAACCAAAAGAATCAATTCTGGCGTCTGCTGTTTAAACTCGTTCTGCTTTACGCTGGCGTTGTTACCGGTAAACACAACTTCGGTAACCTTGTTCAGGTTGCGTCCTATAAAACGCAGGGTATCGCCATGCTTTGCACCCGTTGGTCCAAAGCTGAGCAACTGCACTGTACCGTCGTTATTGTTATCGTCACTGTCTTTCTTACAGGATGCCAGCACGCCAACAAAAAGGACGAAGCAGAGTAATGCAAGCAGCCGTTGATATGATAATTGTATCATTCGTTTGGTTTGAATTGTTTCAATAATGTTTTAGTGGATTATCTCTTGGGCACAATTCTGAGGTTGTCAAATGCGATATCCGCATCAAAATCATCTCCACCAAAAATCAGAATCCTTGTCCAGTAACCACTGGGATTTACGACAGGTTTTACCTTATACTTCGCCACCATTTCTTCAAATGGAATTGTGATGGTGTGCCACTGGCCTTTCGAGTCGTATGGTGGCTGCCAGATGTAAGCATCATTGTCCTCTACGGTCCCTACGTTCAGGATGATCCTGCTTTTATTATAAGGCTTCAGCGTATTGATCTCAAATTTCACATTGTAATTGGCAGGATTCAGGATGGCCTCGTCAGGAATGTTTTTGCTGTGTACGGGCATAGAGCTAGCAGGCCCACCGGCTACTTCCGGCTCATCCCAGGCCCAGGCGCCCACTCTTTTCTTGAACCGGTAATAGTTGCCGCTGATCTTGGCTGGATCACCATTTGCGGTTGTTGGATTTGTCACCAGGTACTTGGCCCACCAACCTTCGTGCGGATCGCCGGTGATGATCAGGTTACGGTTATCGCGGAACCAGAACGTTGAAGTTGCTTCACCAAAGTTGGTCCGGACAGTTATAGGGCCAGGCTGTGCACCAGCCGGCACCTGCACTCGCAGTTCCTGGTCTTTTCTTTCGACTACTGTACCAGTGGCCCCGCCGGTAAAGGTTACCGTCACAGGATCATAAAAATAATTGCCATAAATAACCGCCACATCCCCTTCATTGACAAATTCGGAAAGCATGCTGGTCACCACAGGCTTGCTAATCTGCACCTGGAAATCGTGCAGCAATTCATAACCATTTTTAAAAAGAATCCGCAGTTTATTGTTAAGTGATGTTGGGATCTGTGATGGCACAGATACAAGGATGCTTGTATTGGTGATATAAGTTGGTGTTAAACGGGCTTGTTGATCGTTGAACCAAATCTGCTGAGCATCTTGCAGGTTTTCACCCACAATGGCGATCAACTGGCCCTGCCCTGCGCCGATCAGCAGGGAGTCAGAGGCCTCCGGCCTTGTAACTCTCACGTAACTGATTGAAGGCACACCCGCTTCGTCTTTCTTACAGGAAGTAAACGTACTTACAACACCAACTGTCATCAGCAGAATGAGTAAGATTTTAGAAAGAGATTTCATGTATCGTTAGTTTCTTTATTGAAAATTTGTTTCCGTTAGACTTATGGATATTCCACTGCAGGCTGCTGCAGATTTGGCGCCTGCGACATTTCGATAGCCGGGATTGGCATTACAAAATTGCCTTCGGTAGCCACTACCAGTCTTGGCGTGAACCAAGAGGTTTTTGTGAAGGTCCATTCGGTAGGGTTTGTCGGATTGTTCGGATGAACAGCAAACAAGCCTCTATCCTGTGAGTTAAGAATCTGTAATGCTTTTGTTGGATTCCAATAGTGGAGACGTACAATGTCGTACCAGGTCATTCCTTCCATTGCAAACTCTTTGAATCTTTCAGAAAGAACAACATCCAATGTGAGCGGTCCATTGGCATTGGTCCCGGTAACGGTCCATGCCGGTAAACCTGCCCGCTGACGTACCTTGTTATAATATGCGATGGCTGTGGGATCGGTTGTAGAATTGCTGTTACCAATAGTAGCCTCTGCATAAATCAGGTACATTTCAGCCAGACGCAACATGTATGTATTGTTCGGGTAACGCTGTTGCGCTGCACTGGAACCAAGATCCTGTGGGCCGCCAATCACATATTTTTTGATGGCTACATAATTATTATCAGCGGTTGCAGCCGGAGCCGGATACCTGAAGGCTGATCCATCCCGCATCGTCATATCAGGATAAGCAGCGCCAGGCAGCATATACGTTGCATGCAAACGCTGGTCGATTGTTCTTCCTTTCATCGTTTGATCAGTCAGTTCTTCAAAGCCTTCATACTGCTTGAGAATCCACCAGGTAGCTCCCTTTGAACCGCCCCAACCGCCGTAAGCAGCATTGTTGTTATAAGCAAGATAGTCAGGCATGCTGTTACCCGTGCCCCAGGCGTTAGGCCCCGCAAAAACCCACTGGAGTTCGAAAAGAGACTCGGCATTATTGTCATAGCGATAGCCAGTCTTTTCGTTCCAGCGGAACAAATCTCCATAGCTATCCAGCAATTTATGACCGCTGTTATTGATCACATTCGCTGCATAATATTTGGCGCTATCCAGAAACTCCTGCTTGCGCATTCCGCCACTCGCCTCAACTCCCGCTCTTGTTAAATAGAAGCGGGCCAGCATACCCTCAGCAGACCATTTGGTTACTCTTCCGGGTTGGGTGGACGTGGCCGGCAGGTCAGCCGCCACCGCCTTCATTTCCCGTGTGATAAAGCGCCAAACGCTTGGCACGGTATTTCTGCGGATGGTCGTATCATTCAGGTGTTCGATATTGTTGGTAATGATGGGTACAGCACCCCAGTTCATCACCAGGAAACGGTACGCCACGGCACGCATAAACCGGGCCTCTGCAATAGCCACTCGTTTTGCATTTTCAGACACCGCAGGGCCTGCAAAACGGTTGATATTGAAGATAGCCATGTTGGATTGTGCTACCACGTTGAAGAAAGCACGCCATGCACTTTGGTTGTGCTGGTTATCTGGTGTTGTATTGAACTTGGAGTTGGCATTATCATACCAGGCATCAAAGGCAGTACCGCCTCTGAAGTCGCCGAGCTGCCACGAAGCCTGGTCGTTATAATCAAACCACACAGCATTGTAGAGCGGCGCCGTAGCGGCCATTACCTGTTCATCGGATTTATAGAAGTTTGCATCCGTGATTGCGCTCAACGGCGGCCTTTCCAGGAAGTTCTTCTTACAACTTGAAAGTGTTGCAACAGAGAGCAATACCCCAAGTACATGAAAAAAGCATTTCATATTGTTCATTTTAGCAAGTTTAAAAATTGACATTTACAGTAGCTGTATACATTGGCGTGATGGGATAACGTCCGAAGTCAATACCAATTGCCTGGTTATTGCCTGCAGAACCCTGGCCCACATAGGCTCCAACTTCAGGATCATAGCCGGAATAATTTGTCCATGTGTAAATATTCTGCACACCGATCGTTGCTCTCAGGCCTTTGATCACTTTTGTATACCCTATCACACTGGCAGGTACGTTGTACGTTAGCGAAATGTTCTTCAACCTTACGTAAGAACCATCTTCCAGGAACCGGTCCGTGATTCTTCCAAAGTTGTTATCGGCCGAAACCTGGTTGTTCGAAATACGCGGTACTCTTGTGCCCGGATTGGATAAGACCGGAGCACCACTGGCATTCGTAGTCAGCTTTGCATATTCCATTGATTTAACCAACAGGTTGCGGCTCAGATTGATATTGTTTGGATTACTTGCTTCAGCAGCAATGTAATTGTAAACATCATTGCCGAATGAACCGGTGACAAGAATGCTCAGATCAAAACCTTTATAAGCAATTGTATTGGTAAAACCACCGGTCAGTTTTGGCCAGGGGTTACCAATAACCGTCAAGTCATTCTGGTTAATTTTTCCATCGCCATCTACATCCTTGTATTTTACATCACCCACCCAGATACCCACTTGTGGGTCAATAGGAACTCTGTTGCCAGCCTGGTCAACAGGAATGGCGCTTTTTTCAATTTCCTCTCTCGACTGGAACAGGCCTTCCTCAATGTATCCCATCATCAACCAGGGCTGCTGACCCACAATTGCGCGTTGTGTCCAGTTATTCATCCACCAGGAAGTGCGTGAAATAAATGGCGTGCCTTGATACAATTGGTCAACCGTTGTACGGAAGTGAGACAGGTTCAAATTTGACTCCCAACGGAAGTTCCTGTTATTGATATTGGTCGTAACGAAAGTAAGATTCCATCCTTTGGTGTTTAATGCACCGGCATTCACCAATGGCGCTCCCACTGAACCAACGCCGTTTGTACCCATATACCATGGCAGAACAGCGTTCAGAATCAGGTTGCTTGTTTTTTTAACATAGTAGTCCGCTTCAACGGTAAACCGGTTGTTCAGCACACCGAGGTTCAGACCGAAATTGCTTGTTTTGGTATCCTCCCACTGCAACAGCGGGTTAGTAAAGGTTGAAGGCAAAAAGCCGGTACCCCAGGTAGTGGCATAGGTATTCATAGCAGCATAAATACCTGATCCTGTTCCCTGGTTACCCGTAAATCCATACTCATAACGGAACTTCAAATCACTGATAGCAGGAACATTGAAGAACGCTTCGCGACTCAACCTCCAGGCCACGGAAACAGAAGGGAAAGAGCCCCATCTTCTGTCCTGTCCAAAGTAAGGAGAACCATCGCGACGGTAGGTAGCTGTCAGCAGGTACCGGTTATCATAGCTATAATTCAACCGGCCTAAATAGGACTCCTGCGCCCAGGGGTACGTACCGCCGCCGTTTGTGGCAGAATTGGCGTCACCGGCATTCACGTCAAAGATATCATTGGTCAGAAACCCTGTTCTTCCGGCGGAAAGCGCCTGGTATTGAGAAGCCTGTGCTTCGTGGCTGGCCATCAGGGTGAAATTATGTTTCCCCATTTGCCTTGTATACTCTGCCAGTTGATTCCAGTTCCAGTACCAGCTTTGATAGGTACCACTTTGCAAAGAAGCAATTTGGTTGTTATGCCACTGGCTGAGATTGTAAGTTGGTGTATAGTAAGTAGACATGCCTGTACCAATGGTACCGTTGAAGGAAGTCCGGAGCGTCAAGCCCTTCAATGGTGTAACAGCAAAATTCAATCCGCCCAGGAACTGCCTTCTCATATTGGTATTGGTAATCAGGTTGGCCAATGCGATAGGGTTAACAGGTGCATACTGTCCGGCACCATTTACCGGGTCACTGCTACCCCATGTCCCGTTCAGGTTCACAACAGGAATTTGCGGTGTCAAGCGCAGTGCATTCGCGATCAACGGACTTTGTGCATCACCATAGTTGGTGGTAGTCAGGTTTTCGTTTGTTTGGTTAAAGCTGAGGTTTGCACCAATTGATGCCCACTCACGAGGCTTGTTATCCAGGTTCAAGCGGAAGCTGTAACGCTTGAAACCAGAACCCAGGGCAATACCTCGCTGATTCAGGTATTCGCTGGACATATAATACGTGGTATTGTTGCTTCCACCGCTAAAGTTCAGCTGGTGCTTTTGCATCGCTGCCCGGTTGAACAGCTCACGCTGCCAGTCTGTTCCTTCACCAAGCAGTGAGGGATCCAAAAACTCAGGCTGCGTTGTTCCACCGGCAATGGCATGATACTCCTTTACCATTTGCGCATACTGCCGCAGGTTCATCACCGGCAAACGTTGAGGAGGCGTTTGCAGATTGTATTGGTAGGCATAGTTGATTCTAAAATCACCTGCACGGCCACGTTTTGTTGTAATCAAAATAACACCGTTCGTACCGCGGGAGCCATAAATAGCTGTGGCAGAAGGACCTTGCAAAATTTGCATGTCCTCAATATCATTGGGGTTCAAGCCGGCAAGCGGATTGGAAGAACTGGACGAACCAAAAGCAACATCCTGATCTGTCTGAATCTGTACCCCATCAATAACATAGAGAGGCTGAGTGCGGTTAAGTGAGCTGACACCACGAATGTTTACAGAAATGCCACCACCCGGCTGACCCGAGTTCTGCGTAACATACACACCGGCAGCGCGGCCCTGGAGCGCTTGCTCCACGGTGGTATTGACCGTTTTCTCAATGTCTTTTGCTGATACGGTCGTTTGTGCTGTGGTGAGGTTCGCTCTCCGCGAACGACCATAACCAGTAACCACCACATCTGTCATTGTACCTGCAGTTGGTGCCAATGCTACTGTAACGACATCGCTGCTGCCAATCGTAAGTTCTTGCGACTGCATTCCTACGTAAGAAACTACCAGAGTTCGTCCATTTGCCGGCACATTGATCGTAAATTTTCCGGACACATCAGTTGTAGTTGCCACCGTGGTCCCTTTAACTGAAACGGTTGCTCCTGTGAGCGGGGCTTGTTTGTCATCAGTTACTGTTCCTGAAATTCTTCTTTGAGCGAAAGCGAGAGTTGAGACGAGTACACACAGCAATAGCAAATGCACCCGGAAGCATAGGCATTTTCTCATATAGCTTACTTATTTCTACCAAAAATATTTTTATTACGCTTTCAAGTATGATACTTTATTAACAAAGAACTGTATTTTTTTACATATTTTCGAGAGCCAATTTTTGTTGCAAACGTTGAAATGCAGTCCGGAAGCGGGTTTCATAAAAAACTGGCGATATGCAACCGATTGTGGTACTATCTTAACTTGTTTGCCTATTTTAGAAGCGTCCTAAACAGTTTGCTATATGAAAGAGAAAATCCTGCGGGAGATTACACCGCTTACCCAAAGCGATTGTTTTACAATACTGGCCCGAACCAAATCTGATTTTTCCTTTCCCCTCCATTACCACGAAGAATTTGAGCTCAATTTCATCCAGCATGCCAGGGGCGCCAAGCGGGTGATCGGCGGGCATTTTGAAACTATAGACGACCTGGAACTGGTATTGGTTGGTCCCAACCTGCAACATGGATGGTTTATGCACAAATGCAAAAGCAACGAGATATATGAGATCACCCTGCAGTTTCACCGCGACCTGTTGGATGAGAAATTTCTGCAGCGCAACCAAATGAGCCTGATCCGTAGTATGTTTCAGCAATCCTTACGGGGCATTCTTTTTTCACAGGAAGTAACGGAAGCTATTATGCCGCGGTTTAAAAACCTTGTGCATAAAAAAGGGTTCGAATCGGTGTTGGAACTATTTTCCATCCTCGACACTCTTTCCACTTCATCCAATATGCGCATTCTGTCGGACATTTCTTTTCAGGCAACCGACTCGATTACATATAACAGCCGGCGCATCGACAACGTAATGGGGTATCTGAATAAAAACTTCGATAAGGAAATTACACTTTGCGAAGCTGCCAAACAGGTGTCGATGTCGGAAGTGGCATTTAGCCGTTTCTTTAAATTACGGACAGGAAAAACATTCATTGAAACACTGAACGAGATCAGGCTGGGACATGCCTCGCGGATGCTGATCGATACCACGCAAAGTGTTAGTGAAATTGCCTACCGCTGCGGGTTTAACAACATGTCCAACTTCAACCGTGTTTTTAAAAAGAAAAAACAGTGTACGCCAAAAGAGTTCCGCGAACAGTACAACACATCCGGAACAAGAGCATTTGTGTAAAGAAGGCAAAGACAAAGCAGGTAGCATTTACGGGAAAGTTTATTTCATGCTCCATCCCGAACGGAGCCTGCGCTTCAGTATTTCTCCTTATTTCTTTGCCGCGTCAGCGCTGATCTCCCAGTTATCCGTTCTGAAAATATTTACAGGAAGGCCTTTCTTGCTGAATAAATTCGGCATGGCTGCATTGCTGAATCCGAATCGCACCGCGACCGGTTTTTTTACCTCTTTACTGGATACCACCACAGAAGATCCTTTGATCACTGCTTTGGCCGGATAAAAAACCTGGTCTTCACCGGCAATATAGAACGCTGTGGGCTCACCACTTTTTGCCATCAAGCCACCTTCTGCATTTGCAAACGTTATCCTGATCTTGTCCTTTTCTATCGCCATGCTATCATATTGTGGATAATCAGCAGACAGGCCGCCGACGCCATATGTTTTTGTCAAAGCCAGTGCGGCCAACCGCTGTCCTACCTCTTTTTTCATTTTGGGATGAATATCGTTGATGTTATCTACCAGGTCGTGAATGACTACCATTCCTGTATTGGGATAGTTTACAATTTTTGTTTGCTGCTCTCGTAGCAGTGCCGATGAAGGAAAGTCACCGTAACCGGCATAAGGAGCAATCTGCACCAGGTAAAAGGGAAAATCTTTCTGAAATCCCTTTTGCCAGGCATCAATCATTTTAGTGAGCAGCGGCTGATATGTATCCCAGGTGCCGGTATTGCTCTCGCCCTGGTACCAGATACTACCCGCAATAGAAAAATTTTGTAGCGGATAGATCATGGCATTATACGTCGCACCAGGGTTTATGGGCCAGCCGTTGGAGGGCTTTAATTTACCGGCAGCCATTTTTAAAACTTCGTCCTGCAAAACCACTGCGTCCGGTGTCCAGACTTCGGCTGGTGTACCGCCCCAGCTCGAGCCGATGAGGCCAACGGGCACATTCAGTTTTTCCGAGATATCTTTCCCGAAAAAATAACCCACGGCACTGAATTTTTTCATCTCTTCAGGCGTGCAGACCACCCACCTTGCCTTGACATCATCCTGCGGATAAGTGGCCGTTGTCCGTGGCACATGAAAAAAACGTATATTTTTCCCCGTGGCCTCCGCTGCTTCCTTTTCATACGGAAGTCCCCAGCCCATGTTCATCTCCATATTACTTTGCCCGCTGCACAGCCATACTTCGCCAACCAGCACATCATCGATGATGATGGTATTGTTTCCCTTGATGGTGATAGTATAGGGACCACCTGCTTTTGGCGTAGGCAGGGAAAGCTTCCAGGCCGCGCCGGATGTTCCCGTAGTGGCATACGTGGTGGTATCCCAACCGGCTTTGATGGAAATCTTTTCACCCGGTTCGCACCAGCCCCAGAGGGTTACATTTGCTGACTGCTGCAAAACCATGTGATTACCGATAATAGCCGGCAGACGCACATCGGCAAAAGCCGTCAAGGCAATAGCAGAAAAGAAACAATAAAAAAGAAAGGTCCTGATCATGTGAAAAGCAAATAGGTGCTTCGCAATTTAAGCCTTCCTGCTGCGCCAAACTTGTTTTTGCTTAGCCAATGCTTATACATTTTTAACCGCAAGCAGGCACTCGAAAGCATTGCTGAAAGAAAAAATACCGGCCTGGTAAAGCCAGGCCGGTATTCTATAAAAAAATTGTTGTTGAACGACTACCAGTAGATCGTATACAATGCTACAAGAATGCCGCAAACGATCAGCGCACCGGCTGCAAAGCCAGGTGACATGCGAAACATTTCCTTTTCCACAATCAGGCCTTTCGGACGAATGCCTTTTTTATACTCAATTGTACTGATGATAATCATTCCCAGTACAGCAATGAGGAAAACGAATCCCATACGATCGAGGAATGGAATTTCGTACAGCACACGGCCATTCTCCTGCGTCACCGGTACGGCAAAACCAAGGGGCTCCAGCCATTGCAGGTTTACAACCAGCGGCAGGAATTTAAAGATGACGGAAAGAACAAACCCGCCCACCGTGGCAAACAGCGCCGCATTGGAGGTTGTCTTTTTCCAGAAAAAACCAAGAAGAAACATGGCGAAAATACCCGGGCTAACAAAACCTGTATATTCCTGGATAAATTCAAAGCCGCCTTTTTTATCAATGCCCAGGAAAGGAGCAATCGCAACTGCGATCAGCATGGAGGCAATAACCGCAATGCGACCGATGGATACCATTTTTTCTTCTGTTGCTTCGGGATTTACTTTTTTCTTGTAGATATCCAGTGTATAGATGGTGGCGATACTGTTTGCCTTACCGGCCAGTGAGGCTACGATAGCAGCCGTGAGGGCAGCAAAGGCAAGCCCCTTCAAACCGGGCGGCAGGAGATTTAACAACACGGGATAAGCTTTATCCTGTACCAACTCGTTGCCCACACCAATAGCCGACTGCATGTTTACATTGCCAACCGATACACCTTCGCGGTGCAGGAGGAATGCGGCAATACCAGGCAATACTACAATTACGGGCATTAGCAGTTTCAGGAAGGCCGCAAACAGGATACCGCTGCGGGCTGTTTTCAGGTCGGCACCCAGGGCCCGTTGTGTGATATACTGGTTACATCCCCAGTAGTTCAGGTTTACGATCCACATACCACCCACCAATACTGTTAATCCCGGCAGTGAAACATAATAAGGATCGTTCTTATCAAAGATCATATGAAAATGGTCATCAGCATTTGCAGTAAGTTGTTTAAAGCCTTCGACCATGCCATCGCCGCCATAGTGTTCGGCCACCAGGTCAAGCGCCAGGTAGGTTGTCACAAGGCCACCGAAAATGAGAAAGAATACCTGGATCACATCGGTATACCCGATCACCTTCATCCCACCCAGAGTGATGATGATGGCGAAAATGGCAAGAAAGAGCATACAGGCCGTTAAGCTGATGCCGGAGATACTGCTGATGGCCAAAGCACCCAGAAACAGGATGGATGTAAGGTTCACCACTACATAGAGCAATAACCAGAACACTGCCATGATCATGGCCACTGTGCCGTTATAGCGTTCACTCAGGAACTGCGGCATGGTATAGATCTTATTGCGCAGGTAAACCGGGATAAAAAAGATCGCAACCACCATCAGCGTGGCCGCCGCCATCCACTCGTAGGTAGAGATGGCTAGTCCCATGGTAAAGCCGTTACCGCTCATGCCGATCATCTGCTCAGCAGAAATGTTGGAAGCGATCAGCGAGGCGCCAATAGCCCACCAGGTCAGCGAACCCTCGGCGAGGAAATAATCATGCGAAGCGGATACGGTAGCCTTTTTCTTTCTGTTGTAAACGTAGTAACCATAACCGGCTACCACAATAAAATAAACGATAAAAACGAGGTAATCGTTCAGGTGCAACTGCGACATAAGCGTTCTTTAGGTATGAATAGGTTTTGGCTACAAAATAAGTTTTAGCTTATAAAGAAAGGGAAAAAACTTACTGCCTGTCATGGGCAGTAAGTTTTTCAGGTTAGATATAACGGTTGATGATATTCTCCAGCCATTCCTGGCGACCGCTGCGCACTTCCGGCTCACCGTGGTTGATGGCATACTGGCGGAGGTCTTCGAGGGAAAGCTTACCTTCTTCAAAGGCTTTGCCTTCGCCGCTGTCGAAGGAAGCATAGCGCTCCTGGCGGAATTTTTTGTATTCGGATTTGTTCAACACCGCATCCGCAACAATCAAGGCTCTTGCAAACGTGTCGATGCCGCCGATATGGGCATGAAACAGGTCTTCGGGGTCGGTAGAGTTGCGACGGATCTTGGCGTCAAAGTTTACACCGCCACCCTGCAGGCCACCGGCTTCCAGAATCACCAGCATCGCTTCGGCAAGTTCGTTGATGTTGTTGGGGAACTGGTCGGTGTCCCAGCCGTTCTGGTAGTCGCCACGGTTGGCATCAATCGATCCCAGCACACCATTATCTGCGGCCGCTTGCAGTTCGTGTGTAAACGTATGTCCCGCCAGTGTAGCGTGGTTTACCTCAATGTTGATTTTAAAATCGTTCAACAGATCGTACTGGCGCAGAAAGCCTACTACTGTTTCCACGTCGTAATCATATTGATGCTTGGATGGTTCGGCGGGTTTGGGTTCGATAAAGAACGTGCCGGTAAAGCCATGCTTGCGGGCATAGTCTTTGGCTGTATGGAGGAAACGGGCCATGTGTTCTTTTTCCCGCTTCATGTTGGTGTTCAGCAGCGACATGTATCCTTCGCGTCCGCCCCAGAACACATAATTCTCACCACCCAACGCAATGGTCGCATCCAGCGCCGCTTTTACCTGTGCAGCGCCATGCGTCAGCACATGAAAATCAGGGTTGGTGGCAGCGCCGTTCATGTAGCGCTTGTGCGAAAACAGGTTGGCCGTACCCCAAAGCAGCTTGATGCCGGTTTCCTGTTGCTTTCCTTTCAGGTAGTCGGTCATGGCCTGCAGGCGGCGATCGTTTTCGGCAATATCATCGGTATATTCCACCACATCCACATCGTGAAAGCAGTAATACGGCAGACCAAGTTTTGAGATGAATTCAAAGGCCGCATCGGCTTTGGCACGGGCTCTTTCCAGAGGATCGCCGGCTTCGTCCCAAGGAAAGATATGCGTAGGTCCGCCAAATGGATCGCTTCCCGTTCCGGTGAAGGAGTGCCAGTACGCACAGGCAAATTTGAAGTGCTCTTTCATGGTTTTTCCAGCTACCACTTTGTTCTCATCGTACCAACGATAGGCCATTGGGTTGTCACTTTCCACGCCTTCAAATTTGATTTGCGGGATATTCTTAAAAAAAGACTTTGGTTTTGCAATTGCTTCCATCTTGATTGTTTTATGCTGGTTATGCGTTTATGGTTTGTTTGTATGAAGTTGTTTTCTGGAGTTGCGTTTTCAGCAGATCTTTCCAGGCCTGGTACAAAGCATCATAAGTTGCCGTTTGTGTCGGCTCGATAAGCGCTAATGGCTTGCGGCCGGCAAAGGCTTCCTCAGGACGACTGAAAATCTTCGCCCCCACACCGGCACCCAATGCGGCACCGATACTGCCATCGGACTGATACAGTTCTACCGGCACCCCGGTAACATTGACAAAAGACTGGGTAAAGACTTCGCTCAAAAACATATTGGCCTTTCCTGCACGAATAATGCTGGGGTTCATGCCGTTTTCCCGCATAATATCCAATCCATACCGGAACGAATAGGCAATGCCTTCCTGTGCCGCTCTTACCAGGTGTGCAGCGGTGTGCAGGTTAAAATCAAGGTTATGAAAATGCGCCCCGATGGTGCGGTTGTTCAGCATGCGTTCGGCACCATTGCCAAAGGGCAGGGCAAGCAGTCCATTGGAGCCGGCCGGCACCTGCGCCGCTTCGGTATTGAGGCTTTCGTAGCTGTGCTGAGCTCCCACAGCATTGCGGATCCAGCGGTTGAAAATGCCGGTGCCATTGATGCAAAGCAGCACACCAATGCGTGGCTGCTCGGCTGTATAGTTAACGTGTGCAAACGAGTTGATGCGGGACTGTTGATCATAGCGCAGGCTATCGCTTACACCATAAATCACACCGGAGGTTCCGGCTGTTGAAGCCACTTCACCCGGATTCAATACGTTTAACGAAAAGGCATTGTTCGGCTGATCACCGGCCTTGTAGGTGACCGGGATACCAGGAGTCAAGGACAAACGTTCGGCCACATCGGCCATCACACTGCCGTGCGTTGTAAACAATGGGTGAACAGCAGGCAGCAGGCGCTCGTCAAAACCAAAATACTGCATCACATCGCCTGAAACGGTGTTATTGGCAAAGTCCCAGAAAATACCTTCTGACAGCGCCGATGTGGTGGTAGTGATCTCTCCCGTTAGTTTCATGCTGATAAAATCGCCAGGCAAGAGCACTTTGTCGATGCGTTCGTAGATCTGCGGTTCGGCTTCTTTTACCCAGGCCAGTTTTGCCGCCGTAAAATTGCCGGGTGAATTGAGCAGGTGTGAAAGGCAACGCTCCTCGCCTATCGCTTCAAAAGCTTCTTCACCAATACCCACTGCACGGCCATCGCACCAGATAATAGCGTTGCGCAATACGGCCTGGTCTTTGTCTACCAGCACCAGGCCATGCATCTGGTAGGCAATGCCAATGGCGGCTATGTCTTTGGGATCATAAGCGCCGCTGCTGTTGCATTTTAATATTGCCTGTTTGGTGTGCTCCCACCAGAGCTCAGGACTTTGTTCGGCCCAGCCGGGTTGTGGCGCAATGATGTCGGCTTCCGTTTCGGGATACTGCGCTGAGGCCACACATTTGCCTGTAGCCGCATCCACTACCGAAGCTTTGATAGAAGAGGTTCCTAAATCTATTCCGAGTAGTAACATATATAAACATCTAAACTACTAAAAGCCTTGTACTTTCCTTCCGTGCAATCTTTTCGGAAGGAAATCAAAAAGATTTACTTCTCCCGCAAACCCGTCAGGAATGACCCGTAAGCCGGTTTGCGGTTATAATCCTTATCGTACAGCAAAGGAAACTGTGTCCCGTTGTTGTACAGCCAACTGCTGGTGTCCGTCACTCCCCACACGGTTATGCCGGCCCGTTGTGCCGCCGGAACATTTTTGATATATGAACTTGCCACATGCTTGTACATAGCCGCCAGGCTAGCCTGGGCGGCAGTACTGTTATCTGCTCTTACATCCAGCTCCGAGATGCGGACTTTCAAGCCGGTTGCTGCCAGTTTTCGCAGCATCTGGTCAATGTTGGCATACGAATCGTTGAGGGTAACATGCATCTGTGTGCCAATGCCCGTGATGGGCACACCGGCAGCTTTTAATTCATTGGCCAGGGCAATAATGGAATCTAACTTCGCTGGATTGGACTCAAGGTTATAGTCGTTCAGGTACAGTTCGGCCGTGGCATCCACTTCCCGGGCATAACGAAAGGCTTTGGCTATGTAGCCGCGTCCTAAAAACTGCGCCCAGTAATAAGTATCACCGGTAGAATTGCTGCCATTGCGCAGGACAGGGTTACCATCCGTGAACGGCTCATTCACCACGTCCCATGCACGAACCTTGCTTTTGTAGCGGTTCACTGTTGTTTGAATCCAGTCTTTCATCACCGAATCCATTCTTTGTGCACCTACTGCATTGCTGACCGGAGTAAGCGTTGTTTCCTGAATGGAAATGGCATCGATCCAGAACGTACCGGCTGATGGAAAATGAAATCCAAACTGTATGGCACCAGCAGGCGCTGTGTAATTCCACACAACTTCCGACCAGGTGGCGGTTGGTGTCACCGTCATTTGTGCAAAGTGCGGACTACCGGCATTGGGTGTTTGGTTGATTGCCCGGAAGCTTCCGCTGCCTGCAGACTTCACCCAGAATTTGATTTGATAAGTTTTGCCCGCAGTTGGCTTCCAGTCGCTGTTCAAAAACTGTACATCCCAGGGATTGGCACCGGGAGTGGCAACCGATACTTTTAAAGCGGCAGAACCTTGTTGCGGATTGGCCGTCTCTTTTTCGAATGTGGCTGCGGCATTACCGCCAGTGGAGCCAAACCACCCTTGAAATAACGTAGCTGGCGTTGTACCCGAACCGGCATTCTCAAACGTACCGTTCAGATCCGCAGGCGTCAGCATCAGATTAGATCCTCCGGCTACCACCGAAGTGCCAAAGGAACGAAGAAAATCCCCGTTGTTGTTCTGGTGCCAGATAAGGGTATGTCCAAACACCGACAAGCCTGCGGCGGTAACTTTATCCACCATTTCATCGGCACGGCTGTAATCCTTGCCACCACCAGCATTTACAATGGCGCCGTGCTTCATGTTGTATTCAAACGTAACGGCGTCAAAATCGCGTTTGACAATATCCTGATAACGGGTATCATTCATCATACCGGCGTATGAAATAGCCACACCAATTGGAAAATCGGCTTCGTTCTTAAGAGGAGTGGTAAGGTCGGGTTGTGTTATCGGCGGTTGTGGCTGCGGTTCCGGTGCAGGAGCAGGTGGCAGATCCCCTTTTTTGCAGGCAAAAAAAAGGCTGGCCAGCAACAAGAGCAATAAAGGAAGCTGCTTTCGGCTGCCGATCAAAGCAGAGGGATGTGTTGCCTGAGAACCGGTTGGCTCCTGCAGGAATGCAGCGCTCGGGGTGGAATTACAGGACAAAGTATAAATGCTTTTAGAAGTGTATAATTGCGAAAGCTGTTCATGCATTGCTACGCAAAAGCCAATCGTTTACAAACAGGATGTTCAGCAATTCACCTGGTATTTTCCTCCTTGTTTGCGCTGCCCAAATAGGCATTTTTTCATGCAGCAAGCCGTTGTTACAACTGTTCTTTCA
This sequence comes from Flavisolibacter sp., assembly GCA_035998945.1. Taxonomy (GTDB): domain Bacteria; phylum Bacteroidota; class Bacteroidia; order Chitinophagales; family Chitinophagaceae; genus Flavisolibacter. The sequence goes on from DASYHD010000024.1 coordinate 119,458, forward strand.
AAGTCGAATTTAGGCAGAAAAAGAATTTATGCAACCGATTACATAATTTTTTTGAAAAAAAATCTATTTTAGCTATATCATCCAACACGTAAACGATTGTATGGCCGAAGACAAAGAAGTCACCATTTATGACATTGCCAAAAAGCTCAAGATTTCGCCGGCCACAGTGAGCCGCGGCCTGAGCGACCACCCCGGCATCTCCAAAAAAACAAAGAAAAAAATCTTTGATATGGTGGAGCAACTAGGTTACCGTACCAATCATTTTGCCCGCAACCTGCGGCAGAAACAAACCCTGACCATTGGTGTAATGGTGCATGAACTGAACAGCAACTTCATTACTTCTGTACTGGCAGGCGTTGAAAAAGTAACCACCGAAGCTGGTTACGACCTGATCATTGCCCACTCATCAGAAAGTTATAAAAAAGAAGCGGCCAATGCAGCTAACCTTTTTCAAAAACGGGTGGACGGGCTGATTGCCTCTCTTTCATTCGACACCAAGAACCTCGATCATTTTCAACCGTTCTACGAAAAAGGTGTACCTGTGATCTTTTTTGACCGTGTGGAGCAGGACGGCACCAAAACCGTGGTGGTGATCGACAACGCCAAATGCGGTTATATTGCTACGGAACACCTCATCACGCAAGGCTGCAAACGTATAGCCCATGTAACTTCCAGCCTGGCCCGTAATGTTTATGCCCAGCGTTTTAAAGGGTATAAGGACGCCCTGTTTGATAATGAAATACCGTTTGAAGAAGAACTGCTGCTGGTTGGTGACCTGAGCGAAAGGGCCGGTATTGACGCTGCCAATAAGATCATGGCGATGAGGCCGCTGCCTGACGGCATTTTCTGCACCAACGATTTTGTTGCTGCCGTTTGCATGCGCACGTTAAAAGAAGCCGGGGTATCGATACCGGAGGAAATTGCTGTTGTGGGCTTTAACAACGATGCCATTGGCAAGCTGATTGAGCCGACGCTGACCACGATCAATTATCCGGGTATTGATATGGGTGAGATTGCCGCCCGCAACCTGATCAACCACCTGAAAGGCATCAGCAACCTGCAGCAGACCAACACCATCATTGTGCGTTCGGAACTGGTGGTGCGGAAGTCGTCTTTGAAGAGAGAAAAGTAATCTACTAAGATCATTCACCATACGTTGGTCTTTGCAAATGAGCAAGGCCATACTTAAACCGCTTGCATGAAAAGATTAATCGGATTGTTTGTTTTTGTTTGCACGCAACAGCTCCATGCGCAGCAGATTATCGGTATTAAAAAGCTGGCAGGTTCTTTTGCGATCGCCTCTCCTGCAGATGCGCCTACTATTATCTATGATGCGGCCGATGACTCATTGATACGCATTGCTGCCCATCTGTTACAACAGGACGTGGAAAGCGTCAGCAATAAAAAACTTCCTGTTGCTACTTCACTTGGTTTTGCCAAAAACATTATCCTGATTGGCAACCTGCAAAAATCACGCTTTATACAGCAACTGGTGGCTGAAAGAAAACTGTCAGTTGCTCCCATTCAGAACAAATGGGAAGGATACAAAATACAGGTGGTAAAAGCTCCCTTCAAAGGTGTGGCGCAGGCCCTGGTGATAGTGGGCAGCGACCGCCGGGGCGCAGCCTTCGGTACATTTGAACTATCCCAACAAATCGGGGTATCGCCCTGGTACTGGTGGGCCGATGTGCCGGCAAAAAAAAGTTCGCAGCTGTATGTGCAACCCGGTGCAGTTTTGATCGATTCACCCAAAGTAAAATATCGCGGCATTTTTATCAACGATGAAGCACCGGCGCTGAGCAACTGGAGCCGCGAAAAGTTTGGTGGTTTCAACCACAGGTTTTATCAAAACGTATTTGAACTCATTCTGCGGCTCAAAGGAAATTACCTGTGGCCAGCCATGTGGGGCAATGCATTCTACGATGATGATCCCCTGAACCGCCAGGCTGCCGACAACTATGGTGTGGTGATCGGCACCTCGCACCACGAACCACTGATGCGGGCACACGACGAGTGGCGGCGTCACGGCAAAGGCAAATGGAATTACGACAGCAACGCGGTAGCCCTGCAACAGTTCTGGAAAGAAGGGGTGCAACGGGCCACGAATGAAAAAATAGTCAGTGTAGGCATGCGGGGTGATGGCGACGAACCCATGAGTCGCGAAACCGCAACGGCCTTGCTGGAAAAGATTGTAGCCGACCAGCGGAAGATTATTGAAGATGTTACCGGCAAACCCGCTTCCGAAACACCGCAGCTTTGGGCGCTTTACAAAGAAGTGCAGGATTATTACGACAAAGGAATGCGAGTACCCAACGACGTTACCCTCTTGCTTGCCGATGACAACTGGGGTAATATACGCCGCCTGCCCAAGCTTACAGATCCCAAGCGAACGGGCGGTCACGGTATTTATTACCACTTTGATTATGTTGGCGGTCCGCGCAATTACAAATGGCTGAACACAAACAACCTGGCCCGGGTATGGGAACAAATGCACCTGGCATGGCAACATGGTGTGGACCGGATATGGATCGTGAACGTAGGCGATATCAAACCCATGGAATTACCCACATCCTTTTTCCTGGATTATGCCTGGAACCCGGAGAAGTGGAATGCAGACAACCTGCGGAGCTATTATACATCCTGGGCGGAAAAGCAGTTTGGCAAGCCATATAGCAAAGAGATTGGCGAATTGCTGCGAAACTATTCACAGTTCAGCGCAAGAAGAAAACCGGAACTGCTGGATGAAAAAACCTATAGCCTTGACCATTACAACGAAGCTGACCGGGTGCTAAGAGAATGGCAGGACCTGCATAAGCAAGCAGAAAAGATAAATGATGCCCTCCCTGCAGCCTATAAAGACGCCTACTTTCAACTCGTACTGCACCCGGTAAAGGCACTTGCCAATTTGCACGAAATGTACTGGAATGTCGCCTACAATCATGCCCATGCAAAAGACAGTAGTCTTTCCGCCAATGACTACGCCAGGGCTGCCCGGCAGTTATACCTGAACGACTCTTTGATCTCGCTGCAATATCACCAGCTTGGTGGTGGCAAATGGAATCACATGATGAGCCAAACCCATATTGGCTATACCTATTGGCAACAACCACCCTTCAACAAAATGCCTGCTGTGGTAACGCTCAGCAACGGTGTTATAACTGATACTGTCATAAATACAGACAAAATCACACCACCTGCATTGAGCATGATTCCAAAATCGGTTGCCGGAAATGTTTTTTACGAAGCGGACAGCTTGGTATCCATGGAAGCTGCACACTGGACAAGAACACTCAATACAAATGACGTCAAATGGAAAGTAATTCCTGACATTGGCAAAACAGGTTCGGGCATCACCACGTTTCCTGTTACTGTTCACAAAGAACTGACTGCCTCTTCGCCCCGTGTGGAATATGATTTTTACACATCCAGTACCGGTAAAGCAACGGTAAATCTTTACTTCTCTCCCACTCTTAATTTTCACAACGAAGAAGAAGGGTTGCAGTTTGCCGTTTCCATCGACGATGAGGCTCCGCAAATTATTTCCCTCAATAAAGAAGACAAGAATAGCATCAGCGGCATCTGGAATACCTGGGTGGCCAACAATATCATCATCAAACAAGCAGAACACGTTATTGCTAAACCCGGTAAACACACCCTGAAATACTGGATGATCAGCCCGGGAGTCGTGCTGCAAAAAATTGTAGTCGATCTCGGTGGACTGGAGCCTTCCTATCTCGGTCCGCAGGAAACAAGAAAAAAATAATTCAAACAATAACCCATTCAACAAACCTTGCAACATGAACTCTGTTAAATGCCTTCTCTGTTCCGCACCACTTGCACTGGCCTTTGGATTGCTTAGCTGTAACAGCGCAGAACCGGAGAATACCTCCGAACCGGCAAAAGAAGAAACAACGGCAGCGCAGGACACCGGCAAGTATCTCAACCAGCCGCTGGTTACCCACATTTACACCGCCGATCCTTCCGCACATGTTTTTAATGGCCGCATCTATATTTATCCTTCACACGACACCGCCACCGGCACACAGGAAGATGACCTGGGAAGCCATTTCGATATGCGTGATTACCACGTTCTGTCAATGGACTCTGTCGGTGGAAAAGTGACCGATCATGGTGTAGCCCTGGACATCAAGGACATTCCCTGGGCTGGTCGTCAATTGTGGGCGCCGGATGCAGCCTTCGCTAACGGTACCTATTACCTGTATTTCCCAGCGAAAGACAAGCAGGATATCTTCCGCATTGGCGTAGCCACCAGCAATAAACCTGAGGGACCTTTCAAAGCAGAGCCGACTCCCATTCCCAACAGTTATAGCATGGACCCGGCCGTTTTCAAGGATGACGACGGAACCTTTTACATGTATTTTGGCGGCATCTGGGGCGGACAACTGCAACGCTGGACGGGCAACCAGTACGACTCCACCAGGGGCAACCGCAAACCTGACGAACAGGCTGCACTTCCACGCATCGCAAAGCTGAATGCGGATATGAAAACCTTTGCTGAACCAGTACGGGAGATCAGGCTTGTAGACTCCGCCGGCAATCTTTTTAAGGAGAGCAACAACGACAAACGCTTTTTTGAAGCGGCCTGGATGCACAAGTACAACGGTAAATATTATCTCTCCTACTCTACCGGCGATACACACAACATTGCCTATGCCATTGGCGATAATCCTTACGGTCCATTTACATACGCCGGTGTGGTGCTGAAGCCTGTAGAAGGCTGGACCAATCACCACTCTATTGTGCAGCACAATGGAAAATGGTACCTGTTTTACCATGATGTGCAACTGTCGGGTAAAACACACCTTCGCAATGTAAAAGTGACCGAACTGCGTTACAATCCCGACGGCACCATTCAAACACTCAGCGCAACCCGTTAACGCAAACTTTCATCTTAACCTATACACTTATGAAGCCATACTTTCTCACGATCATGCTATCCTGTTTGTACAGCTTTTTATCTGCCCAGGTACGGTTACCGAACCTGGTCAGGGATAGCATGGTCCTGCAGAGAGATGCCAGGATCAATATCTGGGGCTGGGCTTCTCCCGGCGAAAAGCTGACCATACGTTTCAACAACAGGACTTACCGGGCTACTACGGGTCCGGATGGCAAGTGGGCCGCACAGATGAACCCCACCAAAGCGGGTGGACCGTATAGCATGCAGATCACGGGCAGCAACACCATTACTCTGAATGAGATTCTTGTGGGGGATGTCTGGTTTTGTTCCGGCCAATCCAATATGGTGCATCAGCTATCGCTGCACAGCGAACGCTATGCGGAAGACATCCGCCAGGCCAACTATCCGCAGATCAGGCATTTTTGGATTCCAACAACTCCTGAATTGCAAGGACCCAAAGACGACCTGCCTGCCGGAAACTGGAAATGGGCTAACCCGCAGGATGTGTTGCAATTCTCTGTTGTCGCCTATTTTTTTGCCCGCAACATTTATGAAAAGTATGGTGTACCCATTGGCCTGATCAATGCCAGCGTAGGGGGCACTCCCATTGAAGCATGGACCAGCGAAGAAGGGCTCAAGGATTTTTCCGAAGTTTTGTCCACTATTCAACGGAATAAGGATACGGCTTACGTAAATAACACCATCCGTAGGGCGCAAGCCAGCAATGCAGTCCGACCGCCGTCGAGAGACAAAGGCATCACGGGTGCAATCAAATGGTTTGATCCTGCGTATGTTCCCTCCGGCTGGCATACCATCAACATCCCGGGTTACTGGGAAGACCAAGGCATTCGCGACCTGAACGGCGTGGTATGGTACCGCCGGGAGATTGATATTCCTGCTTCCATGATCAATGTTCCCGCTAAAATTTCCATGGGAAGAATTGTTGATGCCGATGTGTTGTATGTGAACGGAAAGCAGGTGGGCACAACAACCTACCAGTACCCGCAACGGCGATACCAGGTACCGCCAGGCACGTTGACTGCTGGCAGGAACATCATCACCATCCGTGTCACCAACCATGCAGGCAAAGGCGGCTTTGTTCCCGATAAACCTTATTACCTGGCAGCCGGCAACGATACCATCGATCTGAAAGGTTACTGGCAGTATAAAGTTGGCGAAGTGTTTCCACCAACCAATGTTGCTGCCAGTGGCATCAATCTACAAAACCAACCTGCCGCTTTGTACAATGCCATGGTGGCACCAGTGACAAACTTTGCGATCAAAGGCGTGCTTTGGTACCAGGGAGAGAGTAACATCAGCAATGCGCATCAATACGAAAAACTATTACCTGCCCTGATCTACGACTGGCGGGCCAGATGGGGCCGCGATGACCTGCCTTTTCTTTACGTACAGTTACCCAACTTTCAGGATGTAGCCTATCTGCCATCCGAAAGCAACCTTGCTGTTCTGCGGGAAGCACAACGTAAAACACTGTCCATTCCGCATACCGGCATGGCCGTAGCCATTGACCTTGGCGAGTGGAATGATATTCATCCAGGCAACAAAAAAGATGTAGGCATCCGGCTGGCATTGGCAGCAAGAAGGATCGCCTACAATGAAAAAGACCTTGTCTATTCAGGACCGCTGCTGCAAACCGCCCGTACCGAAGGCAACAGGGTGATACTTTTCTTTAATAATACCGGCAGCGGCCTCACAACCAATAACGGTGAAGACCCGAACTGGTTTGCTATAGCAGGCGCCGATAAGGCCTTTGTATGGGCAAATACACGGTTGGAAAGCAACAAGGTGATCGTGTGGCATGATGCCATTTCCGACCCCCGCTATGTCCGGTATGCCTGGGCCGATAACCCGCTTGATTGCAACCTGTACAACCGTGAAGGATTACCGGCATCACCGTTTGAAAAAGAACTCACTAACCCGGTCCCGGATCAGCAAACAGCAAACAGTCCCTGGAACAACAAACGGGCGGCAGTAGTGTTGACGTATGACGATGCTTTGAACGTACATCTTTCCAATGCCATACCAGTGCTGGATTCATTTGGCCTGAAGGGAACGTTTTATCTATCCGATTATTTTGGTGGCCTGCAGGCGCAGATACCCCGATGGAAAACGGCAGCAAACAATGGTCATGAACTAGCTAATCATACCATTCATCATCCCTGCGAAGGAGGTCGTCCGGGAAGAGAATTTGTAAAACCTGAAACGGATCTGCGGCATTACAGTGTCAAGCGCATTACCAACGAGATGAAGACCATGAACACCCTGCTTACAGCCATTGATGGTAAAACTGAGCGGACCTTTGCCTTTCCCTGCAACGATACAAAAATTGGCGATACCGCCTACATCAATTATGCAAAAGGTGACTTTGTAGCGGCAAGAGCTGTCCGTTCTGAATTACCATCCCTTGATAAAATTGATCTATACAATTTACCTGCCTACATGGTAAATGGCGAAACCGGCGAACAACTCATTGCGCAGGTAAAAAAGGCCGTAGCGGAAAACAGGTTGCTGGTGTTTTTGTTTCACGGGGTGGGTGGCGAGCACGGGCTGGACGTTTCTTTGCCGGCACACCGGCAGTTGCTGCAGTACCTCAAACAAAATGAAAATGATATCTGGGTGGCACCCATGCTGGACATAGCCAATTTTATAAAAAATAATCAGGGAAAATAATAATTATGATAAAGAAACTTCTTTTTGCAGGCAGCGTTTTCACCATGCTTTCTTGCAGCGAAAGCAAACAACTTCAGTCCACCTCTTCGCACCAAGCAGAGACACAAGCACCAGCACTGAAAGACGTTTACAAAGATCATTTCTCCATTGGCGTTGCAGTTTCACCACAGGCGCTGAAAACCGATGAAGCAGGATTGATCCTGCAGCACTTCAACAGCGTAACGGCAGAAAACGCCATGAAGATGGGTCCGATTCATCCAAGGGAGAATGAGTACAACTGGGCAGGCGCCGATTCCATTGTTGCCTTTGCGCAACGGAATGGGTTAAAGGTCCGGGGTCATACCTTGGTCTGGCACAATCAGACACCCTCCTGGCTGTTTGTAGATAAAGACGGCAACACTGTCAGCAAAGACATTTTGCTGCAGCGGATGAAAGATCATATAACGGCTGTAGTTAGCCGTTATAAAGGCAAAATTTATGCATGGGATGTGGTGAATGAAGCCATCTCCGACAAGCGGGACGAATACCTCCGCCCTTCAAAATTTCTGGAGATCATTGGTGAAGAATACATTGCCAAAGCGTTTCAATGGGCACATGAGGCCGACCCTGATGCACAGCTTTTTTACAACGATTACAACGAGATCAACCCGGTGAAGCGTGAAAAAATGTACCGCCTGGTAAAAAGCCTGAAAGACGCCGGCGTGCCGATCCATGGCGTTGGCCTGCAGGCGCATTGGGCGGTGAATGAGCCCTCCCGTGACCAACTGGACGCTACACTGAAGCAGTTTGCGGATCTGGGACTGAAGATGCAGATTACAGAACTGGATGTTTCGATTTATCCCAAGGAGCATGATGCCCGGGAACGCAATCCTGAAGATGCCAACACAGTCTATACTGCAGAAAGGGAACAACAACAGGAAGCCATTTACAAAATGAGTTTTGAAGCCTTCCGGAAGTACAAAGACGCCATTTCAGGCGTAACATTCTGGAACATTTCAGACCGGTATAGCTGGCTGGATAATTTTCCCGTTCGGGGCCGAAAGGATTATCCCTTGCTGTTCGATAAAGATTTAAAACCCAAGAAGGCATTCTGGCAGGTGGTAAAATGGTAAGCGTGACAACACGTTTCATCGACAATTTCTGCCCCGTAACCGAACGCTTCCGTTACCCCAAATCCAATGGAGCATCTACTTAACAAAGCGTGAAACCCTTGCCCCTGCTGCATGAAAGCAGTCAGCAAGAAAGTTGAACATCGTAAAAGACAGCGATTTTTGGAACATACTTAAAAGATGAAACACGAGCTTTACACTATCAACAGACATGGTTGATACCAACAAAGAAACTTTTCAACTTTTTTCATATAGCAAGCAATCGTTAGCGTCCACTGTTTCTACAGTGGACTTTTTTTATGCTTTCACTGCCAGCTTTTTTACCTGCACCGTTAAAAGAAGAATTACCAAACTGGCACCGCTTAAGAAGAGAAAAGCAGTTGCCATACCCCAATGTTGTGATACGTTACCGATAAACAGTGGTCCCACTAAAAAACCGGTATAGCCAATCAGCGTCACTGCCTGCAGTGCATAATGCGAGGTCATTTTACTGGATTGTGACGCCAGCATATAGATCATCGGCACCAGCATGGCATCGCCGGCACCAATCAGTAAAAAACCAAAAGAAGCCGTGATGGGAAATGGAAGCAAGGAAACCATCAGGAACCCTGTGGCCAGCAACAGGCCGCTGACCGATAACATGAGATAAATGCCAAACCGGGCAATCAGCCGGTCACCAAACAACCGTCCCAGCGACATGGCGGCAATAAAACACGTGTACCCTGCTGTTACATAAGCTTTTTCTGCCCTTACCACTTTTTCAAAATAATTTACGCTCCAGTCGAAGACCGCACTTTCACACAGCATGGCACAAAGTGCCAGCAATCCAAGGTAAAACAGGTAGCGATCCGGCTTTACAAAAAACGGTCTACGTTCATGCTCTGGGGGCAGTGATTTTTCCTTCCGGATCAATAAAACGGAAAGCACTGCCGCCACTACCGCTACACTCACAAAATGCCAGAGCGGAAGAACATTGTTGATGATCATCAGCGTACCCAAACCTGCGGCTGCCAGGCAGGCTACACTCCACACGCCATGAAAAGCCGAAACAATGGGTTGCTCGTACTGCTTTTGCAATTCGACAGCACCTGTATTGATAGAAAGATTAAAAACCGTACGAAAAAACCCTAAAAAGAAAAGAGAGAGCACCAGTTGCCAGGCTGCGCCGGAAAGTGCAATCAGCGTTAACATGACGGTGAGTAAAAGACAACCCAAAAACATTACCCGCCTGGTGCCATAACGGGCAACCAGTCTCCCGGCCAGCAAGAGCCCAATTACCAGTCCGACGGGAATGGCAAACAGCACATTTCCTAACTCGCGGTTATCAAAGTTTAGCTTTTGCTGAATATCCGGTATGCGGGATGCCCAGGTGGCTGTGATCAGACCAGACAAAAAGAAGAAGATCACCAGGATCAGCCTTTCCTTTCTGCGTCGAAATCGTTCTTCCTGAACCATGGCGGCAAATCTAACCTGCAATTGCAATTACCATAACCAAATAAAGAATCCTGAAAGGGCTGACAGGTCTGTTGGAAACAGAACCTAGCCTGTAATACGGTAAGTTATTTTACCAGGTGTTTTTCTTCAATACGCTGGTAAAGCGATTTCACATAGGTTTCGTACTCGATAAACGTATCGGGCTTCACCAGGTAATCGGCAGCGCCTTTGTCGAGGCATTTGTTGATAATGGCCGGTGTTGACGAAGTGGATGTGATCACTACCGGAATGCCGGAATATACAGGGTGTGTTTTTATTTCCTCAATAATATCATACCCATTCTTACCCGGCATGTTCAAATCAGACAGGAACAGTTCAGGGATCAGGATGGGATGTTTTGCCAGCCAGTCGAAAAGATCATCACCGTTCCTCACCATTGCCAGTATCTGGAACATACCGCTTTTTTCAAAGCCTTCCCGCATGAAAAACTGCTCGTCCTCGTCGTTTTCGATGATGATGATTCTGTAAACTTTCATTCTTATTGTACTTCTGCTTCTTCGTTCAGTGTGAAATGAAACGTGGTGCCTTTACCAATCTCTGATTCCGGCCATATCCGCCCCCGGTGACGGTCCACGATCTTTTTACAAATGGCCAGACCTATGCCTGTGCCGGGATATACTTTCTCCGTATGCAAGCGGCGAAAAATCTCGAAAACCTTGTTCATATCAGACGCTGCAATTCCAATGCCGTTGTCTGCTATCGAAAACTTAACATGTCCGCCTTCTTTCTGACAGCGGATAGTAACCTGCGGGTTTTCATTGCTGGAGAACTTCAATGCGTTGCTCAACAGGTTTTGGATCAATTGCACCATCTGCACTCGGTCGCCTTCAAATTCTTCCACTTCGCTCTCTACTGCGATGCTGGCACCGCTTTTTTCCACAGCAGATTTCAGGTTCTGCAGGGCTTCGTTTACCACATCCATTACAGCAATCTTTTCCATCACCACTTCGTTCTTCGCCAGCTGCGAATAATGCAGCAGGTTTTGAATCAGTTCACGCATTCGGTTGGCCGCGCCAATGGATTTCTGGATGTAGAGTGTCAGGTCGTTGTACTGCCCTTGCGACAGCTTTATATCAATCAGCTGTAAAAAACTTTTAATGGTACGGATGGGTTCCTGCAGGTCGTGCGAAACAATGGAAGTAAACTGTTCCAGTTCCTGGTTGGCGTATTGCAGGCCGGTATTTGCTTCCCGCAGTTCATTGGCCAGCTGGCGGTAGCGTTCATAGCTTTGTTTGAGGGCTCTTTCCGCTTCTTTGCGTTCGGTAAGATCTCGTGTCACCTTAGAAAAACCGATGTGTACCCCCTGGCTATTATAAACCGCCGTTACCACAACATTAGCCCAAAACCGGCTACCGTCTTTGCGGATGCGCCAGCCTTCTTCTTCGTACTTGCCTTTTTCTTTCGCAACTTTTAATTCATGCGTAGGTTTGCCGTTGATGATATCTTCTTCGGGGAAGAAAATAGAAACATATTTTCCGATGATCTCTTCCGCTGTATAGCCAAGGATGCGTTTAGCACCTTCATTCCAGCTTATAATCCGGCCCTTTTCATCCAACATGAAGATGCCGTAATCCGTTAACTGTTCTACCAGTGCACGGTACCGCTCTTCGCTTTGCCGCAGGCTTTCGTCGTAATATTTTCGATCTGTAAGGTCGCGGGTGACTTTCGAAAAACCGATCAACTGATTTTGGTCGTTGAACAAAGCTGTAATAACAATATTGGCCCAGAACAAAGACCCGTTCTTACGAATGCGCCAGCCTTCTTCTTCGTATTTACCGGTGGCCACCGCAATCTTCAGTTCACGTTCAGGCTTTTTGCTGTCCAGGTCTTCTGCCGTGTAGAAAATAGAAAAGTGTTTACCGATGATCTCGCTGGTGTGGTAGCCTTTGAGTCGCTTGGCACCTTCATTCCAGCTCATGATATGCCCGGTAGAATCGAGCATAAAGATGGCATAATCCTTTACACTTTCCACCATCAGGCGATAGCGTTCTTCGCTCTGCCGGAGGTCCAGCTCGTTCTTTTTCCGTTCCGAAACGTTGCGCAGCAAACAGCTGAAACCCACTATTTCGTTTTTATCCTTTACAGGGTACAAGGTTAGTTCCGACCAAAACTGGCTGCCATCCTTTCGCAACTTCCACCCCTCCGACATAAATTTTCCCTGTTTCTGTGCCATGGAAATTTCATAAGCAGCCTTCATGCTGCCATCTGCCGCCGTATACAGCTTAGAAAGGGGCTGATTCATCAAGTCGGAATCACTAAAACCGGTGAGGGATGTTGTTGCAGGATTGATATATTGGATATAGCCATCCTGGTCTAAGAAAAGAATGGCGTCACCGATGGATTGGATCAGTAACTGACAATTTGTTATCATGGTTAGGGTAGCTCTTGGTCAAGCTTTGTTTGAATAAAGGTAGGAAGAAGCACCGAAACTGTTAAACGACCTGCCACCAAAGCATTCCAGAATCAAACAAATCAGACCATTTGAAACGGGTCTTATGTAAATATGTAAATCGAAGAACTTCAACCTTACTTGGCTTTGGCAAAGTCTGCCGCCAAGTTGTTCATGTTGGCAGGGGTAAGTGATGGTCCCGACTGTACCACAAAGCGGTACCGGAAAGTAACTTCGGCTCCAGGTTGCAATGTAAAATTCAGCTCTTCCTTTCCATTGCTAAAGACTTTTCGTCCCAACGGATTGGCGGCAAACAAACCGTAACCGCGGGCATGCCAGTAGGAAGGATATCCAACATTGGAAGGATGGTCAATAATGCCGATGGCCACATCTTTTCCCTGTTTTTTTCCTTTGAGCATCACCCAGGGCCCTTTGCTGCTCCACACAGCATCGCCTGTCAGGCCATTGCTGGCATAGTACATACCGGTAACACCGTTGTTATCAGTAGCAGGTACCGTGGTCACATTGCCTTTGCTATCCACAAAACGGGTTGCATCTTTCGAAGGAAGTTCCAGTTCCCGGGCTACGCGTATGGCTACCAGGCCATCCTTGATGTCTTTGAACAAAACATTGGTGTCCGTTGCCGTCAGTTTTGTAATCCTATCGATGATGAACGTATTGCCTTGCACGCTAAAGTGGAAAGTAGTGTTTTCGTTCAGCAATACTTTGCCATCGGGCCGCTCCCAGGTGCTGGCAGTTAAAAGCGTGGCTTTGTCAGCATCTGCCGTTTGCCGGATCACTTCTTTGTGCCGGATGGTTCCGTACAGGTGGCGTCTTTCCACAGGAATGGCCGTGGAGTTGTTCCAAAAATCAAGGCCATTCACCGATTCATAATTGAACCAGATGCCGGTGTGATGCGGATGATCGGTGCGTTCGCCGGATACCATCCGAAAAGGATAGCTTCGGGTTACAGTAATGCCATCCACTGTATTTACCGGGAAAAGTACCGGTTTGCGACTGGAATCATAAAAGCAGTACGCCGTCAGCAACTGGTTGTCGTAAAGCACATCCACCTGCTTTTGGGCAGGACGCTCTACAAATTGAAATCCCTGTTTATCCTGTGCCTGTGCAGACACCATAAGACAACTCATCACAGCCATTACTATATTGCGGAACATTCTATCAGTTTTTGATTGTAAATCCGTAAAGCACTACTAGCCACTAGCTATTCACCACTTACAACTGACCACTCACACCTCAGTACTTAAACACTTTCCCATCAACCATGACCTGCTGCGTTTTTTCATTGAACGTAGCCTTACCACCGGTGCGAACCGCAGCGTTGGTCATGATGCAGGCAATAGAGTGATTGTACCCTGCTTCTGCCGGTGCATTCGGTTGTTTACGGCTACGGACACACTCCATCCAGTTGCGTACATGGGCACTGGTAAGCGGATCGCCGCCGGTATTGGCCGAAGCCACCACTTTCACCTGCTCTTTTACCAGGTCAATTTCCGGAAGAAGATTCGGCTGCATGCCCATGTCATCAGCATGGTTTTTCCGCAGACCGCCCGCAGGGGAAACTTTGTTGGTGATCAGGTTCAATTCGCCTCCGTTGGAATAATAGAGTTCGGCGGGCCGCTCGTCGCCATTGTGCATGCGGGAAGAGAACGTCACCTGAAAACCGGTGGAGGAATCGTTGGATGGACCATAATCAAAAACAGCCGTTGTGGTATCCCAGTTGCGGCGACCATCTTTCCACATATAAATGCCACCATTGGCAACAACACTGCGCGGATGTGCCAGGCCGGAGAACCAGTGCACCGTATCGATCTGGTGACTCATCCACTGCCCCGGCATGCCCGAGGAGTAGGGCCAGAACAGGCGATACTCCAGGTATTTCCGCGGATCCCAGGGTTCGTAGGGACGGTTCATTAAATACCGTTTCCAGTCCGTGTCCTGTTCCCGGATTTTTGCTACCAGGGCCGGACGTCGCCAGCGGCCGGGTTGGTTTACATTCCAGGTCAGTTCTACCATGGTGATCGGACCAAACTTCCCGCTCTGAATAAAATCGGCAGCGGCGGTGTAGTTGGCACCGCTTCTTCGCTGTGAGCCGATCTGCACAATCTTTCCTGTTTCCTTTACAGCCTTCAATGCGGCAATGGCATCATCCATTGTTTCGGCAAACGGCTTTTCGGTGTAAGCATCACGACCCGCTTTGACGGCTTCCACCGTATGCAGGGCATGTTGAAAGTCGGCCGTGCTGATAAATACCGCATCCACATCTTTGTTGCGGTACATTTCCTCATTGTTTAAATAAGGTATGACATCATGTTCCAGCTTTTGTTTCAGAAAGGCCTGCCCTTCTTCGCGGCGCAGCTTCCAGATATCGGAGACAGCGATAATATCAAAATTCAGCTCCCTGGAATGATTCTGAAAAGAAGGAAACAACGAATGCCGGAAACGGTCGGAAAAGCCCACCACACCAACACCTACCCTATCGTTGGCACCCAGAATGCGGCCGTAGCTTTTTGCACTAAAGCCCAATGCGCCCAGGTAAATTCCGGCTGCAGCCTTTGAAGAGTTTCGTATGAATTGTCTACGCGATGACATAGCATTTCTATTTGAATGAGAAGATGATTTTACTGATATACCGGAGGATTACTTCATCTCCTGGATCTTAAGACTCCGAAATGACACAGCATCCCCATGGTCCTGTAAAAGAATACGGCCTGCAGGCGCCAGGCCAAAGTTCGGCCACTGTGCATACTTGCTACGGGCCACCAAGGCATGATAATACGGTGCACCCCGCTGGTACTCCAGCACCTTCCAGCCATTGAGCCAGTGCTCCACCCGATTATCAGGATAAACGATGATCATTCCCCGGTTCCATTCTCCGATGGGCCGTCTTGCCCGCGGCTCCCTGAGGGAAGGGATCAGGTCGTACAGCGAAGCCAGTGTTCGGTTACACACGGCACCTAACTTGGCATCGGGATGTTTTTCATCATCCAGGATCTGGTATTCCAGGCCAATAGCCGATCCGCTGTTGTTCTCCTTTTCGGTAACAAAATATTTGACGCCGCTGTTGGCGCCTTCACTAAGCTTGAAATCAAACTGGAAAATAAAGGCACCGTATTCTTTTTCCGTAACAATATCGCCACCGTTGGTGGATTCGCCGCCACCGGAAGGCAACACGTTCAGTGTACCGTCTTTGATCACCCATCCTTTTTCAGGGAATTTGTCTTTGTAAGCACCCCGCCAACCGGCCGTAGTTTTTGTGTCCCACAACAGCGAAACACCGTTTGCCTTTTCTGCTTCCGATACGGTGTTGGGAATCAGGTTCACTACAAAATTGCCACTGTGAGGCGAAGGCTTAAGGTTTTGTGTTTGAATCCGCAGGTTGCGCCAGCGGATCTGCCGGCCTTCGTCTTCTTTCCTGCCAATGGAATGTACCTGCAGGGCAATAAAACCTTTGGGTGTTACATCATCCACCACATAAGCTGCCGGTTGCCCATTGATCCAGGTGCGGATGTTATTGCCAAGACATTCAATTCGTGCTTTGTTCCACTGGCCCTGTTTGTAGGCCGGTTTAGTAGCTGGGTTCAGGTCCATGGTGTAAAGCCAGTCGCGGCGGGCTTCATCATAGATACCGCCGGTCCAGCCCCGTTTAGAAGGGTCGATCTCATACTGGTAGCCATGCACACGGCCATTCTTGAAATCAGGTGTGCTCAGGCTGCGGAACTGCACCCCGGAATTCATCGTGCTGTCCACTTTAAATTCAAATTCCAGCACAAAATCACCATACTCTTGTTCAGTGGCCAGAAAAGTATTGGGTTCGCCAAAAACGGTTGTGCCTACAATCTCCCCATTCTCGATAGTGTATTTTGCTTTCCCGTTTAATTGCTTCCAACCGGTGAGGTTTTTACCATTAAAAAGATTGATCCATTGTTGTGCGGATAGGTTGAGGGCAGAAAGGAAAACTAAACAGAGAAAAACATTTTTCTTCATATCAAGGCAAAAGTTAAGGGCTTAAGATAGGTATTTTACAGAAAGTGCCGTCCAGCTGCAATTATTTTCTACAAGCAAACGGCTTCAGGATGCTTCAACCGGATGCACTTCATACACAGGACTGAACAGGAACATGCGGCCGGTAGCCACCTCCAGGCAACGAAATCGTTTTCGCATTTTTTCTCCTTTCTGAAACACTCTGCCGTCATGCGTTTGAAACCAAGTACCTGCAGGCACATCTTCTACAAACACACCGCCACCTTCTTTTTCATCATACTTGCGTAGGGTACGCAGCAAGGCTTCATCGGCGCAGCTTGAAGCAGCCGGGTTATGCAGCGATTGCAGCAGTACAGTTTTGATATCATCGGGAAAAACATTGTGCTGGATAAACTGTGCCAGCAATTTGCCAAACACCGTCTTCCATTCCTTGCCATGGGCAGCAACACGGTTCCCCCACTTTTCAAACGTAAGCAGGTGAGCCAGTTCGTGGAGCAGCGTTATTAAAAATGCATACGTATTGAGATTGCCGTTGACACTGATACGATGGGTTTGTGCGCCATGCCGGTGCCGGTAATCGCCAAGGATGCTTTTACGTTCCCGCGCCACCGTTAGATGCACTTTGTAAAACTGCAGGTAGTGCAGTACCGGTTCGTAAGTATTAGGCGGCAGGTATTGCTGCAGGGCAGAAATGTGCGCTTCTTTCTTACTCATTCGGCTTACGACGTAACAGGCGGGTTAAGATCGACACTTCCAAAAATGTGTAAACAAGATACAAGCCCATACAGGTAAAGAAGGCTGGTTTGTTCAGGTTCTTTTTTTGAAAAGCTATATAGATAAATGCCGCTATGAGGCAAAGAAACAGCTTGAACAGGATGCTGGCGTAAATGGATCGGACAAACGCATTGGGGTTTTCGTTCTGCAAACCTTTGCGGGCAATCAGGAACGAGAAAAAAGTCACCACAAACAGGAAGATGTTTCCACCCAGCAGCAGGTCCTGGCTAACGTTCAAATCACCCAGTCTTGTTGGCATGGCAATGGCCACAGCATTTACAATCACAAATAATAAAACCACCGGTGCAAAATCCCGAAACCTGTTTCGTAAAATCATTTTTTCGTTCCTGTTTCTTTTATCAGTTTATAGATCATGGTGCTAACCACCAGCAAGGGCAGCAACCACACCAACAGCGGAAAAGAAAGCTTCAGCCATTGGTCGGCTTTTAACCCCACAAATACAGCAATACCAATGGAAACCAGGATTTGTGCTCCTAGCCCGGCGTAGCGCAACAGATCATTGGAAGCATTATTTTGCTTTGGCATGCAATTGTTCCCCTTCCTTCATCACCACCACGCTGCCCACGTTGCCCATCTGGCTTTGCCCGTTAAAGATGGCACCGGCATCAATCTGAAGGCTGGCCGCGGTAACATTGCCGTGCACCTGGCATTTGGTGCGGAGCTGCACCATTTCTTTAGCGACAACGTTGCCTTCCAGGCGGCCTGAAATATCGGCATGAGCGCCTTCAATATTACCTTCTACAAAACCGGAAGGTCCTATCACGACTTTGGCACCGCAACTAACATTACCATGAATGGTGCCGTCGATGCGCAGATCGCTCTGGCTTTTTAAATCACCTTTTACTACGGTACCGGCACTGATCAGCGTGGCGCTGGTAGAAGCTGCTTTTTCTGTTTGTGTGTTTTTGTCTTTGTTAAACATAGGAAAGGTTTGGTTTTAATCGTTGATTTCTTCTTTTGGAATGGCTATTTGTGTTGTATCCAGTTTTATTTCCGTATCGCCACTGAATACTTTTTTTAATGATTGAATGTACTGTGTTTGCAGCGATAATTGTTTGTCCAATGAATCGGTCACATATTTCAATTGCCGGTATTCCCTGCCCATGCGTGCACTTCCGTAGCCGGGAATATAATACTTTACCGGCGTAAATACAATCAGCGCCACCGTTAAACCCACCAATAATACAAAAATGCTCGACAGCATCACGTACACACTAAAGCGGGACAGTTTGAAGGTGACCACCTCCTCATAGGTGTCGTCATTCATCACCACCAACCGGTAGCGGTTACGCAATCGCTTCAGGGTGGTACCCGCATCCATTTTCGCCATACAAATTCTTTAACCGGCTAAAGATAGAGAAAAACAGTCCAAAGCGTTAAGCCTTGCAACGAAGGCTTTTCTACTACTCGTTAAAGAAAATGCCTGCAGTTACTACCACAGGCATTTCCAAATATCTCTTATGTTTTACGTCTCATATTTGACGTTTCACGTAATTCACACTTTCACCATCCAACCGTATTTGTCTTCTCTTCTTCCTTCGCGGATGTCGTTCAGCCATTTTTTAATGGTGGGTGCGGTGCGCCATTTATCTGTATCAAATGTCATTACAAAATCTTTGTAGCGGAGTTCTTTGATCAGGGTGATGGTAGCTGCGGTCCCGGTTCCAAATACTTCAAAAAGATAACCGGCTTTGTAAGCATCAATGATCTCGTCGATGCTCAACCTTCTTTCTTCCACTGTGAAACCGGCTTCCCGTAACAGGGTAAGCGTACTGTTGCGGGTTACGCCTGCCAGGATCGTTCCTAGGCCCAGGTCTGGTGTTACCGCTTTATCGCCAATAATAAAGATCACGTTCATGGTACCAATCTCCTGCACGTATTTGTGCTCAAAGGCATCGGTCCACAATACCTGGTCATACCCTTTCTTTTTTGCTTCGGCTGTCGCATACATGGCAGCACCGTAGTTTCCGGCCGCTTTTGCATAGCCTACGCCACCCGGCACAGCCCGTACATATTGTTCTTCTACATATATACGTTGTGGGGCACTGTAGTATGGGCCTGTTGGGCTAAGAAGGATAATAAATTTGTACGTTTCTGAAGGTTTTACCCCAATCACTTCATCGCTGGCAAACATAAAGGGACGGATGTACAGCGAATGATCGGCCATTTTTGGAATCCAGGCGCTGTCGAGGGCTACCAGCTGCTTCATGCCTTCCATAAAAATCTCTTCCGGAACTTTTGGCATGGCCATGCGTTCGGCCGAAATATTGAAACGTTCAAAATTGTCCTGCGGACGGAAGATGAAGGCTTCACCATCACCATTCTTGTACGCTTTAATGCCTTCGAAGATTGCCTGGCCATAATGCAGGGCAGCCACTGCAGGGCTCAGCAACAGAGGCTGAAACGGTTTGATCTCAACGTTCTTCCATTCGCCACCCTCATAATCCGCTTCCAGCATGTGGTCGGAGAAATACTTTCCAAAGGGCAGGTTCTCAAGACTTATGTCTTTCAGTTTACTTTGTTCCACCTTGTTAATAGTAATGTCCATTGTAGCAAGCATAATCATTTATTTTAGCGGTGCAAATAAACAAAAAGGTCGCGGATAGTAGCCGACTTAAATCATGTTTGATGAGTTTAAATAACATTTCTTTACCCTCTCAACTGGTTGCTCACCTTTATCATCATTCCCTGGTAGGTGGTAATGCAACCCCCGTGCCTGCAAAGCCGGTACCAGTTTCATTTCTGGGCAAGAATGGCAAAAACATATTGATTGTTGTAAACAAACCCGATGTTCCCTACCTGCCTGATGCAGACTTATCTTTCTTAACCAAAGTGCTGACAGCCTGCCAATTGAGCCTGATGGATGTGGCGATTGTAAATGGAAATAAGTTGTCGCTGCAGGACGCTCCTGCTGTTTTGGAGCAGACGGCTGCCCGTTTTGTGATCCTGTTTGATGTGGCGCCAGCAACGTTTGGCTTGCCTGCTCAAACACCCATGTATGGGGTACAACTGGTAGAAAACCTCCCTTATGTTGTAGCCCCTGCTTTGAGCCAGATTGAAAGCTCAAAAGAAGCAAAAAGCCAGCTTTGGACTGCCCTCAAACAAATGTTCGGTATTTAAGCCCTCAACATGAACTTGATTTTTGCTACCAATAACCAACACAAAGCCGACGAGATCAAAGCCGTGCTGCCTCCCCACTTCCAGATCCTAACCCTGAAAGAAGCAGGCATTGAGATCGACATCCCGGAACCCCACCCAACGCTGCTGGAAAATGCAAGAGAGAAAGCAAGTACCATCTTCCGATTAAAAAGCACGAATTGTTTTAGCGAAGACACGGGGTTGGAAGTTTTTTCCCTGAATGGAGAACCTGGAGTACGCAGTGCCCGTTATGCCGGAGAAGACAAATCGTTTCAGCAAAACATTGAGAAATTATTGCATAACCTACAGAACAAAGAAGACCGAACAGCGCAGTTCAGAACCGTTATCTGCCTGATACTTGGTGGCGAGGAGTATTTTTTCGAAGGTGTGTGCAAGGGCAGAATTCTTGCAGAACAAAAAGGTAAGGAAGGCTTTGGCTACGACCCGGTATTTGTGCCGGATGGTGCCGACAGAACATTTGCCGAGATGAGCCTGCCGGAAAAGAACCGGTATAGCCACCGAAGCAAGGCAGTTAGCCAATTGGTTTTATTTTTGAACAATCTGAACAAAACAAAAGGGAAAATTTGAGTACCGGAAGCAACCAATCAATCAGTGAAACCGACTTAGTTTCAGGATGCATCAGAGGTGACCGAAAGATGCAGCGGGAGCTGTACAACCGGTTTGCACCAAAGATGTACGGGGTATGCTTGCGGTATGCCGGCAATGCCGAGGAAGCAGAAGACATTTTGCAGGAAGGCTTTATTAAAGTATTCCGCAAAATAGGATCGTATCGGGGCGAAGGATCGTTTGAAGGATGGATACGACGCATTTTTGTCAACACGGCTATTGAATATTATCGCAAAAAAACATACCTGCAACCAATCACTGAGCATGAGGAAAACACGGTAGAAGGCAAATATCTTTCGGTGCTGGACAGCCTGGCAGAGAAAGATATCATCAAGCTGGTTCAGCAGCTTTCGCCCGGCTACCGCACAGTCTTTAATATGTATGTAGTGGAAGGCTACACACACAAGCAAATTGCAGAACTGCTTGGCATCAGTGAAGGCACAAGTAAGTCGCAGCTATCCCGGGCAAAACAAATTTTGCAGGAAATGGTGAAGACCTACATTGAAAAACGAAAACAAATGCCATAGTCATGAACAGCGATCTTCAGAACAAACTGCAGCAGTTTAGTGCCAACCCTCCCGATGGGACCTGGGACAAGATTGCCAATGCATTGGATGCTGAAGAATCGTATGCGCAACGCCTTTTTGCATATGAAGAGGAGCCGCCGGCTGCCAACTGGCAGCGCATAGAGCAGCAGTTAGAAGAACAACCGGAAGGAGCCAAAGTGGTTCCGATACACAAACGCTTTACAAGGCCGATGCGCTACGTTGCGGTAGCAAGTATACTGGCCATTATTCTTGTTACCATTACACTGACAACAGAAAGAACAGAGGCCGGCGCATTGGAAGCCGCTGGCACAACCGCTGTACCGACAGCAAAGATTCCGGTTACCACCGGCACCGTTTCTACCACTCCAAATACCAACACGGTTCGAACATTTAATCCTGACGCACGGTCTCCGCAAAATAAAAGCAATGAGGGTCTGGCAGGTTCGCAGGTACGAACAACCTCGCCCAATGCCGGAAAACGATCCATCAGCACAACACCAATCAACGCATCGCTGCAGGATTATGTTACCTATAACGATGGCAATGGTAAAGTGATGAAGGTTTCCCGTAAAATGGAAACCTATATTAATTGCAAAGACGGTGACTTGCAATGCAAACAACGCCTGCAACAACTACGGCAAAAAATGGCAGCCAAGGCCATGACCACCGACTTTACAGGGATACTTGAAATGCTGCAGCAATTGCAGTAAAAGCTGTAATCTTGGGCATGGCGAGAATCAAACTTTCCCTCCCGCAAAACTTTTCCTTTTCCACACAAATACCTGTTCGCATTACAGATATTAATTATGGCAACCATCTCGGCAATGATGCCGTGCTGGGTCTTTTGCACGAAGCACGAATGCAATTTTTAAAAAAAGCCGGTTATTCCGAATTGGATCTTGCAGGAGTAGGATTGATTATGGCCGATGTAGCGATAGAATTTAAGGCAGAAGCATTTTATGGCGATATCCTGACAGCCTATGTTGCTGCCGGAGATTTTTCAAAAATCGGATTTGATCTGTACTACAAGTTGGTGAAGAAGGACGAAGAGAAAATTGTTGCCGTTGCAAAAACCGGTATGATTTGTTTTGATTACGAAATGAGAAAAGTTGCGGCTGTACCAGATGCAGTCCGTCAGCGCCTTGATTCAGATAAATTATAAGATAAGAAATGGCCCAATTCAGCAATAGAAAACAAGAGGCGTTCAGTGGTGAACGCCTCTTTTAATATCTTATCATTGCAATTTCCTTTGTCTTAACCATTCCAGATCCGCCAGCTTTCTTCTGCCTGGCCGATCAGCATTTCATAGCCATTGCAGATTTGTGCACCGCGTTTTTCACCTTCTGCTAAAAAGAGGGTTTTTTCCGGGTTGTAAACAACATCGTACAAAAAATGGTCGGCACCAATGGCTTCATACGGCAGCGCAGGTGCTGCATCCGTGTTGGGATACATTCCTAACGGTGTTGTATTGATGATCAGCAAGTATTCACGTAAAACTTCCTGATTCAGCTCATCGTATGTAAAATCAGCGCCTGTTTTATTGCGACTCACTTTTTTATACCCGATCTGCAGTTCATTTAAAACATACCAGATGGCTTTGGCCGCGCCACCGGTTCCCAGTACCAAAGCCTTTTGATGGTGCTGCTTTAATTTAGGCTCCAGTGATTGACGAAAGCCCACCACATCGGTGTTGTAACCGGACAGTTTTCCCGCTTCGACTTTAATACAGTTGCAGGCACCAATCTCCCTTACTACCTCATTTATAGTGGTGAGATAAGGCAACACTTCTTCCTTGTAAGGGATGGTAACATTGAGCCCCCGGAGGTCCGGGTGAGCAGTGAGCAAGCTTGAAAATTCATCGATAGATTTCAACTCAAAGTTTTCGTAAACAGCATCGGTGATGCTGGCTTCACGAAACTTTTCAGTGAAATACGTTTTCGAAAACGAATGCTTCAACGTGCGGCCAAGCAGGCCAAAACGCCTCATTTTATGGCTTCTTTGTTCAGGAACAAATGAAAGGTATCACCACGCAAACCAATACGCATGGCCTCCAGTGGAATCACCTCTGTGGGGGCGATGTTACCCAGGTTTACATTGCAGCCAATCAGCTCAATAAAATAAAGCTGCTGTGCTTTTTGTGGCGCTTCCCAAATGATCTTCTCTTCCGGGATCTGCGTCAGAATTTCCTGCACCAAACCTTCCCGCACTTCGCCGCTGCCACGGTAGATACCAACATTGCCGGCTTCACGGGCTTCGGCAATTACATAAGTGGCCCCGGCGCTGAGTTCAGCCCGCATCAGTTCAATCCATTTATAGGGGGGAATAATGTGCGCTGCGTCTTTACTACCAACTTCACTGAGCACCGTCCCGTACTGGGTCAGCTTTTCAATGTAGCCGCATTTTTCTGCATGCGGAATATCAATGGAACCATCACTGACTTCCATATAACTTACGCCAAATTCTTTGCAGACAGCAATATAATCTTCAAACTGGTTGCGGATCAAAAATGCTTCGAAGAGTGTACCGCCAAAATAGATCGGCAGGTCGTAGGAACGATAAATTTCAAGTTTTTCACGGAGATTGGGCGTCACGAATGAGGTGCCAAAGCCCAGTTTAATAATGTCAACATGCGGGTGCGAAACGCTTAAAAAATTCTTGGCCTCTTCCGTGCTGAGTCCTTTGTCCATAACCATGGTAAGACCAGCTTTGCGTGGCTTTAGTAAGCGATCCGGGATTTGCGACAGATTAAAATTCATTCAACAGTCAATTAAAATTGCCGGCAAAAATAGGGAAGTAATCGGTTTACTGCGGCCGATTTCGTTTATAGCGGGCAATCATGTCCACCACCTGCGGCTTTTGCAGGATGGATGGGTTCAGTTGAACGAACTTTTTTACGCCTTTTGGTGATGCCTGCAAGCCTTTTTCCAGGAAGAGCAGTGCTTCCTTGGTTTTATTCATGGCAAACAGCACGGCACTGAGGTAATAAATAAAGACAGGTTTGGCCTGTGTATGCTTGATGGCAGAAAGTGTTTGCTGACGGGCTTCCTGAAAATATCCTGTGTTATACAAACAGCGGATAAGTGATTCCCAGCCGGAAACGTTTTTTGGCCGCACCCGTATAGCGGTGGACAGGTAATGAATGGCATCCTTGGTCTGGTCCATCTGCATTTTACATTCCCCCATCAGGAGATTGTATTCATGTTGCAGACGGTGAATCTTCAAGGCTGATTCCAGTTGCCGTACAGCACTTCCAAATTGCCCCTCATTGTAATAAGTACAGGCAATTTTATAATACAGTTTGCTGTCTTCTGCATTTAAGTGAGAAGCCTTTCGGTAGTGAAACCGGGCCTGCGCAAAATTCTTCATCCGATCGTAACAGTGGCCTATCGCCTCATAAATCACTTCCTCCGGCTTGGAAAGCTCTAGCACTTTTTCCAGTGCTTCAATAGCGTCCTTGTATTTACGAATGCGGATATAGGCATCACCCAGGTTGCGGTAAGCGTAATCAAACTTGTCGTCAATAGCGACGGCGTACTGATAGGCATCAATGGCCTTTTCGTAAAGTTTGAGACCCTGGTAAGCAGCAGCCAGGTTAAACCAGGCAAGTTCACTATAGGGTTGTTCTTCTATTATCTGTCGGTGCAGGCGAATGCTTTCTTCGTTGCGACCCGTAAAATCCGTCCAGAAACAGATTTTATAAAGCGCTTCTTCGTTGGTAGGATCTTCCTCCAGGATCACTTTCAGGCAATCGAATACTTTATCAAACTCCTCGTAATCGTCGTACACATCAGCCAGTTCAAACAGAAGTTCGATCTTTTCCTCTCCACCAAAATTCTGGATGGCTTCTTCCAGCAGTTCTACCGCTTTTTCCTGTTTGTCCAGCGCCAAAAAAACATCTGTTTTCAGAATATAGAGGTTGATGTCCCTTGAGTCAAACAATTCAGCTTTTTCCAATGTTTCCAACGCCTGATGGTACTTGCGGGTCGCCAGCAGCAGGTCGGCTTTTTTAATGAGCAGGGAGGCAGAAAAAGGAAAATACTCCAGGGCTGTTTCGGAGGCTTCCAAAGCTTTGCTAAGCTCTTCCTTGTCGTCGTAATAGTCAATAATCCGTTCAAACTCTTCTTCATCTATGAATCCGCCTGAGCCGTTGCGCAGGTTATTGTAGAGTTTTAAAAGTTCGTATAGACTGTCTTTATCTTCATGCGGGTCTGATTTCATAGTCTAAATCTCCTGTAACAATTTACGCGAATCTGCCGAAAATCCTTCCTTTTTAACAACAAAAAGCAATGCCAACCGTTAATGTAATTGTAAAGAAAATGGGCGAAAGTTGAAAGATTGTTAATAAAATATATTACCTTTGTGCCATCAATGAGCCGACCGTCAATCATAACAAAATGCTTACTCAGGAAGAAAATTGCAACACTGGTGCTGGTGACAGTTTCCGTGGCTGCCTTTGCCACCCTGATTGACGGCGGAAAACAAAGCAGGAAGAACAATGACCCTGTTTTACTCCCCTATAGTGCAAAAGATTTTTCTCTTCGCAGCAATTACAACTACAAGAGTAACAACCTGTTCAGCAAACCTGAGAAAAAGGAATTCATCATGCTGAACCCGGTTGTAACCTATCAAAAAGGGAATGCGGCTTATATTTTACCGCTGAAGAAAATGCCGCTCCTCGGCAAAATCCGGTTTGCACCCCCGCAACAATAATCTGTAAAATTTTAGAATGGAATAGAGGCTGAACTGCCTCTGGTTCTGCTACTCGCCTACTGTTTCAAAACAAGTTTTCTACTTTCCACCTTTACTTTCCTGGTAAGTCATAACCCGGAAACCGGTTTTCGGCAGGTCGAACTTCGCTTGCGGAACAGGTGTAAAACTCAGTTTTGCCACGGTATAAACCACTTTCAGATTTCCCACACTGGTTTCATATTCAAGTGCTAAACCCGGCAGGTTGCGGTTGGCATACTGAAAATCTTTGTTATCAACGGTAATATCAGGCGTATACCAAACCGTGAAAGTCGTACCATCCTGCAAGGTTCCAACAGCCTTTTTGGCGGTGTACCCCTGAATGGTCTTTGTTTCCTGCGGATCGTATGCAAACGTTACGTTCTCGTACTTTTTGTTCAGGTCCACCCAATCCACAGAGGTCAGGTTGATCATAAACTTTTGTGCGCCATACTCCTTCAGGATCGTTACATCTTTTTTACCGTTCACCAGATTAATGATGGTTGACTGTGTTCCCAGAGAGCTAACCATCTCCGTACGCACCTTGCCCCCTTTGATATAAACAGCATTAGTCGCACCGTCCAGGAACTCTGCGTTCTGCGGTTTATCTGTACCGTTATTCACAGTGATGTTATAAAGAATAGTGCCCTCGGTCAGCTTTTTCTGCGCAGCCGCTGGTAAAGCCAAAATAACCAAAAGGGATAAGGCAACTGTATAGGTAAAAATCGTTTTCATCTTCATGTATTCAGTATAGACGAGACAAATATCTGGAAAAGTTGCGTTGCCGTTAAACTGGCACTGTTAAGGTTAGATGCAAAAAAGTCTTCCTGCTGCCCCTTTGATTCCAGGCAGGACGCGGTTTGCATTTCAGACCATAAAATTAATTGTTAAGAACACCGATGGTTTGTCCTTGTTGGGCCTCCAGAATCTTTTCGGCAATCAGCAAATCTACAGGACGGGTGATCTTGAGATTATTCTCCTCTCCTTCCACCAGCGATATTTTAAGCCCAAACGCTTCTACTACCGTTGCTTCATCGGTAAAGCGTTCTTTATAATCAATCTCAAAGGCTGGACGCAGAATGCGGCTGTGAAAAGTTTGCGGAGTTTGCACCAGCACTACTTTGGTGCGGTCCAGAATCTCGTTGTCATTCTGCTCTTCGTTAAGGAGGCGAACACTGTCTTTGGCTCGAACCACCGGCACGGCACTTCCAATCTGCAATGCATGTTCATAACAACGATGGATCAATTCAGTGGTCACCAGGCAACGTACAGCATCGTGTACAAAGACAATCCCGTCGCCCTGCAGCAGGCGCAGACCATTTTGTACCGAATGAAAGCGTGTTTCGCCGCCTGAAGTAATCTGGATGCGACGGTAGTCAAAATAAGCATCAATGATCTCTCTTCCCAGATCGGCATATTCTTCCGGTAAAACAAGAATAATATTCAGATCATCATAAGCCTCTAAAAAAGTTTTGATTGTATAGTATAAAACAGGCTTGTTTTTCAACATCAAAAACTGTTTGGGCACTCCACTGCCCATCCGCTTTCCAACGCCTCCGGCTACGATAATGGCATATTTTTCCATAGTGTCAAAATGGATAGGCAAATTACTCCTTTCTTTCTGAATCATTCCATTCATTTTGCTGTATTTCTCCGTTTACCTTCGCCACATGGAAGTAGACGTACTAATCATTGGTCAGGGAATTTGCGGCACGATGCTTTCGTGGTTTTTGCACAAAGAAGGAAAGTCGTACTATGTGGTTGACGAGGCGGCTGCATCTGCCGCTTCCAAAGTTGCCGCCGGCATCATCAACCCTGTAACCGGTCGTCGTTATATTACTTCCTGGATGGCAGGAGACCTGCTCCCTTTCGCTCAGTCTACATACAAGGAATTAGGTGATTATTTATCAACGCCACTTATCTATCCCTACAGTATAATTGATTTTTTTCCCACACCACAAATGCGCAACACCTTTGTTGACCGTATTAGCGAGAATGACACCTACCTGCATGCTTACCCTGATCAAAACAAGTTTAACCCTGATTTTAATTATGATTTTGGTTGCGGGGAGATCAGCCCCGCTTACACAGTAGACATGCAAAAGCTTTTACCGGCATGGCGAAAAAAACTGGTCGAACAAAACCGTATTGCTGCGGAACAATTTATTCCGGAGGATCTGGAGGTTGAGAAGGATGGTATCCGGTATGGGCAGCTATCGGCAAAGAAGATCGTGTTTTGTGATGGCGTTTCCAGCGCCGGCAATCCCTGGTTTTCCTTGCTACCTTTTTCGGGCAGTAAAGGTGAAGCGCTGATCATTGCATGTGAGGGGTTGAACCGGGAACATATTTTTAAGAAAGGAATGCTGCTGGTACCGCTGCCGGAAGCACCTCTCTATTGGATGGGTTCAAACTACCAATGGGAGTTTGACAACGATAAACCGACGGAGGAGTTTTACAAAGCTGCTGCAGATATGCTCCGGCATTGGCTAAAAAAACCTTTCGAGGTGATTGAACATAAAGCCGGTGTTCGGCCCTCTACGCTGGAACGGCGTCCTTTTGTTGGCTTTCATCCCCAGGCTACTCCTGTTGGCATCTTGAACGGTATGGGAACAAAAGGGGTTTCGCTGGCACCTTTCTTTGCCCATCAGCTGGTACAGCACCTGGTGTACAATTTTCCCATTGCTCCCGAAGCGGATGTACACCGCTTTCAGCGAATCCTTTCCAAGTAACAGTGCTGTAGAAGTTATTACTTAACCATACCCGTTGGAAAAGAAACTGATCGCTGGCCTGGTGCCTTTTACCTGACGAACCTTTGCATAATGAACAATTCGCAACACAACGAAAAGTTCCAAGAGCCCAAGAATTGCCCGTTTAGCAGTACGGCACTATCATTGCGAAATTATTGAAAACAACAGGTATGGATAAAAGAGTTCAAAAATTGGTGCTGATCTGCGATAACGATGCCGACCACTCCTTTACACTGGAAGGCGGCCTGCGCAATCGCGATTTTGAAGTGGTGATTATTACAGATGCAACAGAGCTAGTGAAAAGTGCAAAAAGTCTCCGGCCGGTAGCTGTGCTTGTTAACCCGGAAATGAAAGGCTTTAATGAAAACGATGTGTGCAAAAACATGATGACAGACATGGGCATTCCGGTGATCCTGCTGCTGCCGGGTAACTCCACTCACCGTGCAACCATAGGTGATTGCAGGGCGGATGATGTGGTAACCAAACCGGCAAAGGAGATAGACAATGTTGCCAACCTGATAAACAAACAAATGTCATTACATAAATCAAATCCGTAACCTTGTAAAAAATTATTTATGGCGTGTGATTTTTCAATTCCCTTTACGGGAAACCCGGAAGATGTGCTGGCAAAAGCAAGAAGTACGGTACAAAGCCAGGGAGGTAATTTTAACGGTGATGCCAACAGCGGCGACTTTACCGTTTCTGTTTTTGGCAATAAAATCGTGGGCAATTATAAAGTCAGTGGGAATACGCTGAACATTATCATCACAGATAAACCCTTTATGGTTCCCTGCAATGCAATTGAAGGATTTTTAAAAGGACAGTTGAAGTGATAAGCGTCAAACGTGAGACATCAAACGTGAAACAAAGCAGATTTACAAATACAATTGTTTATAGGTTGTACAGTACAATGACTCTACCGTTTCACGTTTGATGTCTCACGTTTCATGTTATTTATTTTCCAGTGTTTCCCTGCGGAGGGCCTCATCATCGTCATCCATCAATTCATCGGGATGAACAGAATCCATTTTCTGCGATTCGCCACTTAATGACTTTTCTACTTTTGCTTTATCCCTCGCCTCAGTTTCTGATGGCGTATCGGTGAGCATGCTTCCTTTGTTCTCAAGTTCTTCCCGGTAGACCTCCTCCGGATTGCCCACTTTCCTGTCCGGTTCCCATTTGCGCTCTTCCATACAAAAATTTTTTGCTGATAGTTAATAATACTGTCCGAATATTACCGCCTGTCAAGCGTTGTATCACGATCCGGACTGTTCAGTTCATCCTCTTTCTTTTCTGACGTTTGTGGAATGACCGGTTGGCCATCTTTGCCTACCTGCACAAAAGCATGATCGTGGTTTTTTAACGGTGCCTGCTGCTCTTCCAGAATTTTTTTATCGTTTTCCATTTTCATAACTGCAAAAAATTTATGCCATCAAAACGCATTCTCCGTAAAAGGATCAGCCTGCAAGCGGCAACATTTTACCCTAACCTTAAAACTGTCGTACCTAATCGGTATTGTCTTTCACTCCGGTGAGTTTGTCTCCACTTTCACCATTATTCATGTTGCCTTCCTGCTGATCAACTTCACTGATATCGCGACCGACGTCCTGTTTTTCAAATTCCGGATTCTGGCTGTTATGAATGCGACCACGGATGGCCTCATTCTCCGGCGCTTGGTTCTCATGATTCGTTTGTTGTTTTTTATCCTCTGCCATGTTGGACTGATTTTTTAGATAGGGCGAAAGAATAATGCCAATATTTAAATCATAAATCTAACCGATGAAACAGCTTATCATCCCGGTCACTCTTCTCCTGTTTATGCTTGTAGCCTGCGAAACAGGCACGCAACCGTCTCCGCAACCAAAGGAGCCTGTCCCGGAAAAAATATACACAGTAGCTGATTTTACAGATACACTGGCCAAACAGGATACGATGGCACCCGGCGCTATTGAAAAAGTCTTGCAGATATACAACACCATGGTTCCGCATGACAGTATCGCTGCCGACAGTGCAGCTTCTGCCCTGCTGCAGTTTATCAATGCAGTAGTAACCGCAAAAAATGACAGTCTTTTTCAAAACCCGGATGCACACCACTTTCCGACAGACCCCGCAGCCGGCAACCTGACAGAGCAACAAAAAGCAACATTTTCTGCCCTGCATACCAACCGTTTGAAAGTTGTACAGGATGGTGAAGGAGGCATATACCTGGTTCCCCTATATGAGATGATTCTGCCCGGTATCAAAGACAGAACCTCCGATCCTGTTGACACCTTCCTTGACCTGACGGCAAAAGAAGATACCACACCAACATTCCTGGATGCAGGACTCGCCATTGAAATCGAAGAACTTGCAGACAGGTTAGTAATAAGCGAACAGCTCCTGGGTCAACGTTTACCTGATAATTTCAAATCCAGAGCAACCCACCTGAACCGTTATTACACCCGTGCCTTTATTCTGGGTTCGGACAATTCACCTTCTTTAGAATTTAATGCCATTGCATTGAATGAAAATTTCAGGAATGGCTATGCTTACCTTTTAGCAAAGTATCCGTCAACCAAAGCAGCCGCGTCTGTTAAGACGTGGATGGCAACTGTGGCGTCAGGCGATCAAAAAAAGATTGAATCGTTTCGGAAAGCATTTCAATGATCAGCGTTTTTTGCGGATAGACTTATCATAATATTCGGGTTCTTTTTTCCGTACCCAATTGATAAAAGCGGTTATTTCTTCGTTTTCTTTAAGCCGCTCAATCGTGTGATAATGCCGTTTTAATTCCATTTCAGTAAACACGGCGTGAATCTTATCATGACAGATCTTGTGCAGCAGGATAGTGGTGGTACCACGACCGCCTTTGCTGAGCGGCAACAGGTGATGGCGATTGTAAGGAGGCGCCAGTTCTCTTTCACACAGGGGACAAATAAGCTCTTCTTGCTGCATACCGGCTTTGGTTCAAAAAAAATACCGCATCCCAATAGGATTCATGAAATTATTGAACCCGATGAGATTACATTTTTGTGGCAAGACTTTTTCATTCGATTATAATTAAATGAAAAGAGCGGCCAGGCAAAGAGCCCCTTTCTCTTTCGCGGTGTTCCTGTTCCTTTTGAAACAGGGATACCAGCGGCTTTCGCAAAACGACCCATTGCGAATGGCTGGTGCTACTGCTTTTTTCACATCCTTCGCCTTTCCTTTTATCCTGATTATTTTATCGCAGATCCTGAGTCTTTTTCTTGATAAGGCGCAGGCAAGGCAGGACCTTTACCAGACACTTGGCGAAATACTTGGCTATGCTACCATGGAGCAGGTGATTGATATACTGCAGGCATTTCGAGAACTGGCCAATAACAGGTTCATCACCGCTTTTGGAATTTTGTTCCTGCTGTTGGTATCTACCACACTGCTGATGGTGGTAAAAGGATCCATGAACCAGCTCTGGGGCATACGCATTGTACCGGGCAGGGGACTGGTGCAAAAGCTCAGGACCCGGTTGCGGTCGCTGCTGACCATTGCCGGAACCGGAATCTTATTCGTTTTCAGTATCCTGGCCGAAGGCCTGAAAGCTTATCTTGATTCTACCATTATTTCGGTAGCCCCGGCTTTTGCTACTTATTTCGCCGGCTTTCTGAACTATGTTTTTTCCACCGTGTTTGTCACCTGCTGGTTTGCACTTATCTTCCGCATTCTGCCAGACGCAAAGGCCGCCTGGCGGGTAGCCTTTGCCGGTGCCCTGGTAACAGGTATCCTTTTTAATGTTGGCAAATACGTTCTTCGGCTCCTGCTGGTAAACAGCGATCTGAACACACTCTATGGCGCCTCAGCCAGTATTGTGTTGTTGCTGCTTTTCGTATTCTATACCTCTCTTATCATGTACTTTGGCGTTGCCTTCACCGTAGTATGGTCCGAATACTGGCGTATTCCAATACGGCCCATGCGTTATGCCACCCATTATAAAGTGGCACCGGTGGAAGAAACGCTTTAAGTAGTTCAGATACTGTTTAACCCCGCTTTGTACCCCTTTCCTGCGTAGAGCCGCTCTCATCATTGCCCTTTATTTGCCTGCTGCTTTTGTTTGGTGCACCAGGCTGATTCACCTGCATGCGGTTGCCTAAAGTCTTTGTACGGCTATTATCGTTGTTTCTGCTTCCAGAACTACTTTTTGACATTTTTCCTTTGCAGGTCTTTTACCGATACAAAAGTTGAGTATTCAGATGCCCTGATTAGCGTCTTATTGCAGTAGAATCACGGAGAAAGGGTGCCAGGTTCCGGCTGGGAAGTTTATCGCCCCAGAGCCATGGCCCTGCATATGGGCTTTTACCATTTACGGAAATAGCGTTCTCACTAACACCTAAACCGAGTAAGGTTGTGCCCGTTCCCACAGCGCCGCTGCCATAGTTTGTGCCAGGTGTGGTAGCCGTGGTGTTACGCAATAAGATGCGTCCGTTAGCGATCCCGTAAGTACTGCCCGGCATTCCAATAATGTCTTTACCGTTAAACGATACGGGAGCATTGTTTGCCCGCTGGTTAAAAATATTAACGATAGGATCGGTAATGGTGAATCGGCCGATTCCGGCACCATACGCCTGGTAAGTACCGGAAGACCGCAAAGAAATTGTATCTGATTGGCCGGTTGGACCTGTGACTTCTTTTTGCTTTGCTGTTTTTTGCTGCACAGCTTTTTTCCCTTTTTTGCCCTTTTGTGCCTGTACATCCGAAACCCCTATCAACACAACAAGGATGGCGATTACAATCCTTTTCATACACACATTTTTATTACTACCAAATAGCTACAAATGTGTTGCCACTGTAACGACAAAACGCTTTAAATGACAGTTATTTCAGAAAGAAAACAAGCGGTATAAAATTTTTATGGTTCGGGGAAACAATCAACCAATGAAGAAGATCAAAGTTCCGTTCAATGGCAAAGGATATGTGGTACATTATAAGGTGGAAACCATCGATACGAGTATGACAGCAGTGCCTTTCTTTAATGTTTATTCGGTGTTTATCGACGATCCTGAACTACAGAAGATTGTGGGTGAACATTTCACCATTTTACACAACCATACCGCTACAGTAATGCCATTGTACGACGTCTCCTCATCCGGAGATACAAATGAAAAAAACCTGAAAAAGCAGATTGCCCAACAGATCATGAACAATCCTACAGAATAATAAAAGCTAAGCAAAACCAAGGTTCAAAGCCAGTGCAATACAAGCCCGGCCTTTGAACCTTGTAATTTTCTATGGATTACCCAAAGTGTTACTTTCACCACCGGAACGTTGCTGATTCTCCTGGTGGGATTCCTCTCCGCCCTGCTGCACGTTCTCATCGGAAGCACCACCCATAACATTGCCGTAATCCGAAACGGCAGTTCCTGCTTCCTTTAAAGTTGGGTTCTGGCCGGCTGTATTTGCCTGTTGCGCCTGTTGCTGGTCATTTTGTCTGTTGTCCATACTGCTTCGTTTTATATTGAATGAATTGTATTATTTTTCTTTGCTCCAATTCTGTTCCATCTTTTGATAAGCTTTTTTACTAACCGTTGACGTCTTCTTCGATTTCGAATCACCACGCTTTTTATGCGCATTGATATTGTTGACAAGCGAGTTTTTTACACCCAGTTTGTTCTTACGGCTGCTTCCTTTTTTCGTTGCAGATTTTTTTGCAACACTCTTTTTTGCTGCCGGCTTTTTGGCTGTAGTTTTTTTAGCGGCAGATTTCCGGGTGGCGCTCTTTTTAGAAGAGGCTTTCTTCGTGGTGTTTTTTTTAGTAGCCGTACTTTTTTTTGTTGCTGTTGCCATTGTGTTTTCTGCAATTGTCAGCAAGCAGCGTTCCTAAAAAAAAGCATTTATTCTTTGAATAAAAATCTATTTGCTTCTTACACAAGACAGGAAAATAAAGTAAATGTGGCTATAGGATCTTTCAAGCCTACATATATGGTTGCCACCACTTACGGTTCAGCGCCTGGCCATTTATGATTACGGTTTCTCCCGGTGCGGGTAAGATCAACGGAACCTCTTTTTTTTCAGCAGCTACCAGCAACCGTTCTACCGGTTCTGTCCAGGAATGAAAGGCCAGGTTGAATGTACCCCAATGGATCGGCATCAGGCAGTTTGCTTTAACATCCAGCGATGCCTGCACAGCATTTTCCGGGCCCATATGTATTGCCTCCCACTCTTCGTTATAGGCACCAATCTCCAGCAACGCCAGGTCAAATGGTCCCAGCCTTTCGCCAATCATTCGAAAACCTTCATAATAGCCAGAGTCAGCACCGAAATACACATTATGCCTGGGCCCGCGAATAGCAAATGAACCCCACAAGGTGCTGAATCGATCGCCTAGCCAGCGGCCGGAAAAATGGCGGGCCGGTGCCGCCGTCACTACGTGGTCACCCAATTGTACACTTTGCCACCAATCGAGTTCAGTAACAAGGCTTTTGCTGACACCCCACTTCAGGAGCCGTTGCCCTACGCCCAGCATGGTAATGACAGGAATGTTTTTTTCTGCCAAGGCCAGTATGCTGCCCTTATCCAGGTGATCGTAATGATCATGTGAAAGCAGGACTGCATCGATTGGGGGAAGGGAATCGATAGACAAAGGATTCTGAAAAAAACGTTTGGGACCTAATTGTGTAAAGGGTGAAGCACGCTGGTACCATAACGGATCGGTCAGGAAACGTTTCCCGTCCACATCCAGCAGCAATGAGGAATGTCCAAGCCAGGTTACCCGGAGCGTAGCAAGGGGCACTGTTTTCAAAGTTTCTTTGTCTGCCCTGAATGGTCCCAGGGCCTTTGCAGGTTCCCGGTTTGGATGCTTTTGCAAAAACTTCCGCAACAGGCTCCAGAAAGCCCCTTTTCCCATGGTTTCGGTAGCGACAGGATTCAGAAAAATTTTGCCGTTAAAATGATCGGAATGCTGCATCACCAAAACTAAACAGCGGATGGCGTTTTCTATTCAACAAAATGCGTTATCGGTTTTACTGGCACTGGTTGGCAGTCATCCGAAACTTTTATCTTTAGCTCAAAGCAAAAGACATGAACTCTTCCCTCTCGCCACTTCAGATTAAAACTGCCCTACGTGTAGCCAAACCGGCACCGGTTGTTTTTGAAGCGATCGTTGATCCGGCACAAATGGCCAATTATTTTATCGCAAACGGCAGTGGCCGCATGGAAGAAGGAAAAACGGTACAATGGTCTTTTCCCGAAATGGAAGGCAGCTTTCCGGTGCAGGTAAAAAAAGTGGTGCCCGGCCAGGAAGTGGTATTTACCTGGAATGATACCGATGGATCTGAAACAACAGTGAACATCACCTTACTAACAATTTCTGAAACGGTAACCTTTGTAATCATTACAGAAGGAGAAAAAGCAGCCACGGATGACGGCATACGTTGGCTGAAAAGCAATACCGAAGGTTGGGCTAATTTCCTGGCCTGTTTGAAAGCCTACTTAGAATACGGCATTAACTTGCGCAAAGGTGCTTTTGATCCCTCGCAAATGCCTGTTCAGGAAGCGTAACCGAAAGCTGTTGACAGGAATAAAAAAGGAAAACCAGGCCTGAAAGCCTGATTCTATTTCATTAACGGCACGGTAGCGTTTAACAGCCGCCCAGTAACCAGTAGATCAGTACGAAAACGATAATTGTTCCGAAGCATCCTCCACCTAATTTGCTAGCGCCATACCCGGCTATCAGAGCTCTTAACCAATTCGGCATAATCAATGTATTTTCCTCAGCCGTTAAAAAAGTTATGCCAGTACCGATGGGTTAGTGAATTCACTTGTTAAGCATTCCTCTTCGAACAAGTGCAACCACTTAGCAGGACGGCAGGTAAATGTCGCTGAAGGAAAAACTTCGTTGCTGTGCGGCCAGCAATGTTGTATGCCTTTGCCGGCGGCGAAAGGAAAAAGTCAGTAAAAACTGTTCTCCTTTTTTACTCAGGCGGTAGTATTTGCCAAAAGAATCAGCTTTATAAGCCACGATAAAATCAGCGGCAAGCAAGGCTTCAAAACATTCCCGCTCCATTCGTTGCCGGCCATAAAGGATCACTTCCGGGAAATAATAATAGGTTTGGATAGACTGATTGTAGAGGCTAACCAACATGTGTAACAGTTCCTGATTGATACTGGCTTTTTTCATGAACGGGCGTTCATTAAAGGCGCAATAAAATTGCAGGAAAAATCATACCACACCCGCGAAAACAGGCGTCGCATCAGGGTTTCAGGGCATAGAGGCTATCAAATTCCTATGTGTACTATATAGTTCTTTGCAAAATGAAAAAGTGCAGCTCTTCATTGGCTGCACTTTTTACGTGAATATCTGGAACTGATTTTTCGGTTCGGTTTTCTCAGCGCAGTTCTGCCAGCGGTGCCGGGTCCATATCGGTGTAAGTATAGTTTTCACCGGCCATGCCCCAAATAAATCCATAGTTGGACGTACCGCAACCAGAATGAATGGACCAGGGTGGCGAAATAATGGCTTCGTGGTTGGCCACCAACAGGTGCCGTGTCTGTTGCGGCTCACCCATAAAATGAAATACTCTGTGCTCCTGCGGTACATCAAAATAAAAATAGGCTTCCATACGGCGGCTGTGTGTATGCGCCGGCATGGTATTCCATACGCTTCCTTCATCCAGTACGGTAAGCCCCATTACCAGTTGGGCGCTTTGAATGCCTTCGGCATGAATGTATTTGTAGATGGTACGGCGGTTAGCTGTCTTTTGATCGCCAAGCGATGAAGGCCGTGCTTCTTCTTTGGTCAGTTTGCGGGTAGGATGACTGGCATGTGCCGGAGCCGACAAGAGATAAAACACCGCCGGCTCTGCACTGTTCTTGCTGCTGAACCGAACAGTTTTTACACCTTTACCAGCATAAACGCAATCCAGCCTGGCCAGCGAAAAACTTTCGCCATCCACTTCCACCACACCTTCGCCGCCAACATTGATGATTCCGAGTTCTCTTCTTTCCAGGAAAAACTCTGCCCGCAGTTCGGCATGCGTTTCCAAGGTTAAACTGCTGTTAACGGGTTTTGCGCCACCAATGATCACACGGTCGTAGTGACTGTACACGAGTTTTACCTGGTCATCCACCATCAGCTGTTCTACCAAAAAATTACTGCGCAATTCCGCTGTATCCATGCCGGCTGTTTCTTTCCGGCTGCTTTCAAAACGTACTTCCATTACAAGTGGTTTTAATCGAGTTAAATTGTGTGCTTCCAGCAAAGCAATTGTTCAACGCCTGCTGCATACTTTTACGTATTCGGTTATGCTTCAACGATAGACAAATTCTACTGAACGCTATCACCGCTGAACAGTTGCTTCCAAAGCGCAAATGCTGTTGCTGCTTAAGTCAAATGTAAAACAGGAATCCTTTTATACCTACCTGCACTGTAATTGTTCTTCGAATGAATGCTGTTTTCATTCAATTGATTTGGTGTTCATGTTCCACAGTAAAGGAAGATTCATTCACCTATTGGTAGATACCCACTTATCCTGCAGCTATGGTTGAATGCGTAAACGAGGAATTTCTTTTGGGAAACTTTTAAATAAGCTAAAACAAAAAGGCCTGCACATCCGTGATGCACAGGCCTTTTCTTGCGGTGAGGGAGGGATTCGAACCCTCGGTAGAGCTTTAAGGCCCTACGACGGTTTAGCAAACCGTTGATTTCAGCCACTCATCCACCTCACCGAACCTGAATGGCTTCCGCTGCTTTTGCAGGGGTGGCAAAAATAGGGATACAGCATTGAATATCCCAAAAAAAGAAATCCCATTTTACAGATTTTTACCTTTTTCTGTAAAATGAGATTACCGTAATAATTTGACTGTTACATCGCTGCCAATTGCACTTTTTGCTGCAGTTCCATAACACTGTCACGGAATGAAGGATCGGTATCCATCAGGTCTTTTACCGTTTGGCAGGAGTGGATTACCGTAGTATGATCGCGGCCACCAAAATGTTCACCGATGGTCTTCAACGAATTTTTGGTAAAGGCTTTGGCAAGATACATGGTGATTTGTCGTGCCTGCACAATCTCCCGCTTACGGGTTTTCTGCAACAATTTGTCGTAGGCGACTTCGTAGTATTCGCAAACCATTTTCTGAATGGTTTCGATAGTGATTTCCTTGGAGGCTGTTTTTACAAAATTTCGCAACACTTTCTTGGCTAGGTCTAGGTCAATTTCTTTGCGATTTAGCGAAGATTGTGCCAACAAAGAGATCAATGCCCCTTCCAGCTCACGAATATTGTTATTGATGTTATAGGCAATGTACTTCACCACTTCTTTCGGCATTTCCAGGCCGTCGTTCTTCATCTTTTGCTCCAGGATCTCAATGCGGGTTTCGTAATCCGGCATGGAGATATCTGCGCTCAATCCCCAGCG
Source organism: Flavisolibacter sp. (assembly GCA_035998945.1). Taxonomy (GTDB): domain Bacteria; phylum Bacteroidota; class Bacteroidia; order Chitinophagales; family Chitinophagaceae; genus Flavisolibacter. The sequence goes on from DASYHD010000024.1 coordinate 159,011, forward strand.
GAAGCGGCTCAGCAAACGCTCCTGCACGCCTTCCAGGTCTTTGGGTGCCTTGTCAGAAGTAAGTATCAACTGCTTGCCCGACTGGTGCAGGTGATTGAAGATAGCAAACAGGGCATCCTGCGACTTTTCGGCACGGCTGAAGAACTGCACATCATCGATGATCAACACATCGATCAATTGATAAAAGTGAATAAAGTCGTTGATGGCATTGTTGCGGCTATGATCAACAAACTGGTTGATGAATTTTTCAGAGCTGACGTATAAAACCACCCGGTTCGGATGCTGACGCTTTACTTCGTTGCCAATTGATTGTGCCAGGTGGGTTTTGCCCAATCCCACACCGCCATACACAACCAGCGGATTAAACGAATTGGCTCCGGGCTTTTCGGCAACCGTTTTACCGGCACGGCGAGCCACGCGGTTACAGTCACCTTCAATATAACTTTCAAACGTGTAATTGGGATTAAGCTGCGGATCGATGTGCATCTTTTTCAATCCCGGAATAACAAACGGATTTTTGATGGGCGTATTGATGACCAACGGAAAGTCCATCTCGTTGTTCACAAAGGTTTTATAGGAATGGCCTGCCATGTCAACGGTAACTGGTTTGTTGTAATTGTTCCCGCCATCTACCATGATGCGGTATTCAAGGCGGGCATCTTTGCCCAGTTCCCGTTTCAATGTCTTGGCTAAAAGATTCACATAGTGCTCTTCGAGGTACTCATAAAAAAACTGGCTGGGCACCTGAATGATAAGCACATTCTCTTTTAAGGCAATAGGTTTGATGGGTTCAAACCATGTCTTAAAATGCTGCCACTCCACGATATCTTTGATGATAGCAAGGCAATTGTTCCAAACTGATGTTGTGGTCTTCTCCATCTGTTCCGTAGCAGTTTAAATGTAATTAAGAACGCTCCAAAAGTTTTTTCACAAGGTGTGTATAAAAAAATTTTTTTGAGACAGGAGGACGAATATCAGAAAAAGAAAATCCAAAAAAAAATTTTTAATTCCGAAAAAGTCTACTTCCTCTTTATCGTCGGCAGAAATAAAAATTTCGTCGAAGGGCTTGCAATTTTTATTGATTTTTTTAACTTAAGTTGAGGCCTTACCAGGCACGGACAATACAAAAAAAGTATGCCTCATTTTGGCATTCCCTTGCAGACGTTCACGATGCATTTCAGGTTATCTTTGCCCACATGAAATTTGGTGTAGTTGTTTTCCCCGGTTCTAATTGCGACAGAGACATCTACGATGCACTTGTGCATGATCTGAAACAGGAATGCATTATGCTCTGGCACAAAAGTGATGACCTGTCACAATTCTCAACGGATGATTGTATTGTATTGCCCGGCGGTTTTTCGTACGGCGATTACCTGCGCACCGGCGCCATTGCCCGCTTCTCTCCCATCATGAAAAGTGTGATTGAGTTTGCACAACGTGGCGGTAAAGTATTGGGTATCTGCAATGGCTTCCAGATCCTTTGCGAAGCCCACCTGCTGCCGGGTGCCTTGTTGCGCAACCAGGAGCAAAAGTTCATTTGCAAAAATGTGTTTGTTAAAGACATGGATGGCGATGTGCTGAAGATACCCATTGCCCATGGCGAAGGCCGTTATCATGCTGATGATGCGACGCTGGATAGCTTGGAAGCCAACAACCAGGTGCTTTTATATTATTGCGATGAAGAGGGCAACATTACAGATGAAGCCAACCATAACGGCTCGGTTCGCAACATTGCCGGCATTTGCAATAAAGAAAGAACCGTATTTGGTATGATGCCACACCCCGAGAGAGCTTGCTCTGCCGCATTGGGTAATACAGACGGACGGAAACTCTTTAACAAGTTGTTTTCTTTTGTGACAGAACCGGAATTGCCATAGCCTGTATATTATTAACAGAAAGGAAATTTTTTAACCCTGAAATTTGTGCTGCAAATCACTTAGCATATGAAACATCTTTTCTTTTCCCTGGCCTTTCTTTTTTCGGTAGCTGTTGCGCAGGCACAGGTAGCCAACCCGGTTAGCTGGAGCTTCGGCAGCAAAAAGATCAGCGGCAATGTATACGAAGTAAAAATGACCGCAACGATCCAGAATGGCTGGCACCTGTATGCACAAACACAGCCCAAAGACGCCATTGCCATTCCTACTACATTTGAATTTGCAAAAAATCCACTGTTGCAACTCGATGGCTCGGTAAAGGAAGCCGGAAAGCTTGAAAAATTTGTTGATAATGATTTAGGTGTTTCTGCAAACCAGTACAGCAAACAGGTTGTTTTTACGCAACGCGTTAAGCTGAAGGGAAAAGCAGCTTCTAACCTGAGTGGTAACGTTACCTTTCAAACCTGTGATGATAAAAAATGCCTGCCACCAAAAACCGTCACCTTTAATGTTGCTTTAAAATAATTTAGATGCGCTACCTGAACCGCGTTCTTTCTTTTTTCATACTATTCCTTTTTTATACAACTGCACAGGGCCAAAACCCTGTGCAGTTTTCGTTTGCACAGGAAGCATCGGGTACCGATGTGGTTCTGAAAATAAAAGCGGCTGTTCCGCAGGGAAGTGAGATCATCTCTATCAAAAAGATTTCGGACGATGTACCGCTGAACACGCAAATCAGTTTTGATTCATCTGCCACTTTCCTGCTGAAAGACTCGCTAGTTGAAAAAGGCACACCAAAACAAAGCATCGCTGCTGATTTTGACAATGCTACACTAACCGTGTTCACCGATTCGGTGGAGTGGCAGCAAAAACTGCAGTTGCAAAATACCGACAGCACGTTTGTAAAAGGTACCATTGCTTATTTCGTTAAAACCGATACGTCGAACAATTATTACGAAGAGCCGTTCAGCGTGAAAGTGGGCAAGCCAGCAGCAAGAACTGAAGCTACTGCCTTGCAGAGTAATGATGACCTGGAAAGCCGCTCGCTGGGCTATATTTTTCTGGTTTCATTTTTAGGAGGACTGCTGGCGCTGATCACTCCCTGTGTCTTCTCCATGATTCCGGTAACCGTAGGCTTTTTTACCAAGCGTAGCAAAACTCGCGAACAGGGTATCCGAAATGCTATCTTTTATTCGCTTTCCATTATCATCATCTTTACCCTGCTCGGCTTTTTGATCACACTGATCTTTGGTCCCACGGCTTTGAATAAGCTGGCAACAAACTGGATTGCCAACCTGATCTTTTTTTTGGTCTTCCTCCTTTTCGGGATTTCCTTCCTGGGAGCATTCGATATTCAACTGCCCTCATCGTGGCAAACCGCCGCCGACTCCAAAGCCGGCACTGGCAGTTTTACCGGCATTTTCTTTATGGCCCTGACGCTGGCGCTTGTTTCATTTTCCTGTACAGGTCCTATTATTGGTAATTTGATTGTACTGGCATCCAAAGGAAGCTATTTCGGCCCCCTGGTAGGCATGTTTGGTTTTTCCGTGGCACTGGCCTTACCGTTTACGCTGTTCGCCCTTTTCCCGCAATGGATTAACAGCCTGGGAAAAGCCGGTGGCTGGCTAAACAGTGTGAAAGTGACACTGGGTTTCCTTGAACTGGCTTTGGCGCTGAAGTTCCTTTCCAATGCCGACCTGGCACAGGGCTGGCGCCTGCTGGACCGTGAAATTTTTCTAGCAATCTGGATTGTGTTGTTTGCGTTGCTGGGCGTTTACCTGTTGGGAAAACTCAAGTTTCATCATGATGACGAACTGCCGAAAAATGATTTTGGCCAGCCCTACGTAAGTATTCCGCGACTGTTCTTTGCCATCACTTCCTTCTCTTTTATGGTGTACATGGTGCCGGGCTTATGGGGAGCGCCACTCAAAGGCATCAGCGCTTTTCTGCCACCGTACGGCACACAGGATTTTACTGCTTCTGCGGGAAGTGCAATAACATCCGCTCACAGTACAGGCAACAGTGAATTCGCACCTGTGAAATATATAAAAGAACTGGGACCATACGAACCGGAAGTGGTGAAGAAGTTTGGCCTTGTTACTTTTTTCGATTACGATGAAGCTCTTGCTGCCTCAAAAAAAGTAAACAAGCCCCTGATGCTGGATTTTACCGGCATCAACTGCATCAACTGCCGCAAAATGGAAGCGCAGGTGTGGAGTCACCCCGAAGTGATGAAGCGGCTAAAAGAGAACTTTGTGATCGCATCACTTTATACCGATGTACAAAATATTCCTCTGTCCGAAAATGAAGAATTTTATTCAAAGGAATTGGGCGAACATGTGAATACGGTTGGTGAAAAGTTTTCGCACCTGCAGGTGAGTCGTTATGGCGTACTGGCGCAGCCGTTTTATATTTTCCTGGATGGAGCCGAGCAAAAGCTGGCGCCGGATGGTTATCCTTATGACCCCGACGTGCAGAAATTCATTCAGCACCTCGACAATGTAGTAGCGGAATACAAAAAAAGAAATTCGTAAATCAAATAGTGTTCAAAACAAAACAGGCTGTCGTTTGACAGCCTGTTTTGTTTGTATAAAGACGTTTGCTTAGTACTCATCCTCATTGAACATGAAGTCTTCCTGCGACGGGTAGTCGGGCCAGATATCTTCGATGCTCTCATACACTTCCCCTTCGTCCTCCAGCTCCTGAAGATTTTCGATCACTTCAATGGGAGCACCCGAACGAATAGAATAGTCGATCAGCTCATCTTTTGTCGCCGGCCAGGGAGCTTCTTCAAGGTAGGATGCTAATTCCAATGTCCAAAACATTTCGCTTCAATTTATTGGTTACGAAAAGGTAAAATGTAATTTTTATGCCAATTTCGGCCCACTTCACCTTTTTAAATTTCCCGCAAAAGTAGCAGTATTCGCCAATTTTCCAAATGAACTTCGACGAGCGGGAAATAGCCTTCTTTTTTTGCAGATATTTGACCACTTTATTCCTTATGTTGACAGCATCCAATATATACAAGCGATATGGTACGGTTGAAGTTTTAAGAGGGGTGGATATCACCATCAACAAGGGCGAGGTGGTGAGCATAGTAGGGCCTTCGGGTTCGGGTAAATCCACCTTCCTTCACATCCTTGGCACACTGGATAAGCCCGATAAAGGCGAGGTGTTTTTGCACCAGCAAAACATTACCCGGCTGCAGGGAAACCAGCTTTCTTCGTTTCGCAACAAGCATATTGGTTTTGTGTTCCAGTTTCACCACCTGCTGCCGGAGTTTTCGGCACTGGAAAACGTATGCATTCCCGGCTGGCTTTCAGCCAACAACAAAACTGCGGTTCGTGACAGGGCGGTTGAACTTCTTAAGATCTTGGGACTCTCCCACCGGATAGAAAACAAGCCTTCGCAGCTTTCGGGTGGCGAGCAGCAGAGGGTTGCCGTAGCCCGTGCCCTCATCAACAGTCCGGAAATTGTGTTTGCCGATGAACCTACCGGTAACCTCGATACAGCCAATGCCAAAGAGCTGCACCAGCTCTTCTTCGACCTGCGCAAACAGTTTCAGCAAACCTTTCTCATTGTTACCCATAACGAAGACTTGGCCCAACTCAGTGATCGGGTACTGCATATGAAGGACGGGAAGATCGTCTGAACCGGGATTGCTTAGATGTGCAGGATTGTTGGGATCAAATGAAAAGTTCGCCTGATAATGATAATATCTAAATAACGTTATATCCCAATATCGCATCTTTCGCATACATCACAGTTCCGGCAGTACCTTTGCACCCCCATGAGCAATTTTCCGCATGATAGCATTAAGCCTTTTTCAGAAGAAGGTCCGAAAAAGGCGCAGGTCAGTACCATGTTTGATCACATTGCCCCGCGGTACGACTTTATGAACCGTTTTTTGAGTGTTGGGATCGATACCATCTGGCGCCGCAAAGCGATCGGGCTGTTTAAAAAAGACAAACCCCAGTTGATCCTGGATGTGGCTACCGGCACCGGCGATATGGCCATCAAAGCGGTCCGGATCTTACAACCCAAAAAAATTGTCGGTATCGACATTTCGGAAGGCATGCTCCAGATCGGGCGGAAAAAAATTGCGGAAAAGAATTTAGAATCCGTTATTGAACTACATAGTGGCGATGGCGAAACAATAAACTTCCCTCCTGATACGTTTGATGGCGTAATGGTAGCTTTTGGGGTGCGCAATTTTGAGCACCTGGAAGAAGGCCTCCGGGAGATCTTACGGGTGATGAAGCCAGGTGCACAACTGGTAGTGCTGGAGTTTAGCAAGCCACAGTTTCCGGTAATAAAGCAGTTATACAATGTATACATGAGTGTAATTGCGCCGCAGGTAGCCAAGTGGTTTACCAAGAACAAAAAAGCCTACCAATACCTGAACGAATCAGCCAAAGCCTTTCCCGACCGCCAGCACTTTGTTGACATTTTAAATAAAACCGGATTTTCCAATACCTATTTCAAACCTCTAACCTTAGGAATATGTTGTATTTACAGTGCAAGAAAGCGTGGTTAAAAAAGTTTTTGGCAGGCATACTCTTTTTGACATCGTTTGGCGCCTCTGCACAACGTAACCTCAACATGGAGGAGCATGATCAGAAACCGTACTACTTCGGGATCTCGCTTGGTTTCAACCGCTCCGGCTTTCATTCCGAACGGCACCCTAACTTTCTTTCGCAAGACACTATCCTGGCTGTAGAGCCGGTACAATCCACAGGTTTCAACCTGGGTCTTTCGGCAACCGTACGTCTGAGCCGCCGCTTTGAGCTGCGTGCCAACCCGCAGCTTTTCTTCCTCGACCGTCCTTTTCAATACCACCTGAAGTACCCCGATAAATTTGAGAATGCACTCGTGGTGCAGAAGAAAGTGGAATCAGTAATCGTCAATGCCCCGCTGCAATTGCGCTTTTTATCCGATCGCATCGGCAACTTCAGGGTATACATGATGGGTGGCGGTAAACTGGAACTGGACCTGGCCTCCAATGCCCAGTCCCGCAATGCGGAAAACATGATCCGCATAAAACGCTACGACTATGGTGTAGAAGGTGGGATCGGCTTTAAATTCTATTACCCCAGCTTTATTCTTTCGCCAGAGATCAAATTCAGCAATGGTCTCCGCAATATGCACTTCCGCAATCCCAAACTAAATTATTCCGATGTGCTCGACCGTGTTAATTCACGGATGATCGTTTTCACGCTGCACCTGGAAGGATAGAAGAATTGAATGCCGAACAGATGAACAAGGAATGATGAATGGAGAAGGGGCGTCCTCTGTTAAACCTTTCCGCTAAAATTTAGCTCCCTGCAGCGTAGAAAGAATATTGAATAGGAAAACGTTTACATTTCCTGTTCCTTGTTCGGTATTCTGCGGTTCAAACGCATTACCCAATTTTTACCACCGTTCTAAAAAACAAACTCCCGCCGGTGCATATTCCAACGGATACCGGCATAGATCACAGCCGTCATTCGTTCAGGAACCGTTGCGTAAGCGCCCTGCTTGCGGAAAACGGCATTGGCCTCCAAAAACAGGTTAGGCTTTAGTTCATAGGACAACAGCAACGATGCATAACGAACATTGGTAGCTACCGGCAACCCGATAGAATAGCCGTATTCTGCCCGGCGCAGTCCCAGTCGGTTGGGAAGAAAAATATTTGAACCAAAACTCTCCGCACTGGTGTCACGGCCCTGCTTATACGCAACGGCCATTGCCTGGAACATCCAGCGTGGTGCAAACTGGTAACGGACCTGACCAATCACTTCATTGAAGGAAGCACCCAAAGGATGGGCCAGCGGCTGGTTATCGTGGGTGAAGTTAGCTACGGAGTCGTAGTGCGAATAGGTGAATGGCCGCACCCGGTTGAACTCCGCTTGCAGATCGAGGTTTTGTACACCAAAGGCATCAATGTATTTACCACCCAACTGCAGCCCGAATTTATTGGCCCACCAGGATTTGCTTAGTTCCGAAATTTTCAATTCATCCAGCAATAGCTGGCCATAGAACTGAAACTTCTTCGCCACATTGGCTTTGAAATCCATTCCTGTCATGGCGTTGTCGGCACTGCCGTTTTGCTGCTCAATTGCCCGGTAAAAAATCACTGGGTTCAGGTATCCAAATTCAAAGCGGTTTTCACGTCCAAACACAATCGCTTCAAATAAGCCAATGTTCAGCCACTTGGTAACGCCAATGTCCAGGTGGTGAATGGCTGCGTATTTCTTTCCCAGCAGCACATCGCCGCCACGACCATGCGCATTCACCAGTTCCATAAACAGGTTCTGATAATTCAATTTCCAGATGCGGGTATTCAGCCGGAGGAACAGTGCGTTATTAGAAAAATCGGAAAGGAACAAACTGCGGTATCCATTCCCGATAAAATTCTTATCGTAACCAAACGAAATGTCAATGTATTTGGCCGCATTAAAGGTGATGGTTCCCCTTGCATCAAAATAGTCATAACCCGTGCCTTTGAAGTTTTTGTAATACCCCGCGCCGGGCACTGCCTGTCTTTCAGTAACCCATTGCTGCACGTATTGCGGATCCCGTTCCTGGTTTTCCGTAATAAAAGCAGTAAAACCAACTTTGCTGGCGATCATGCCACGCAATGAAACACCGCGGGTATTTAAGAATAAATGCTCGTTGCTGTTCCGTTCCTTCCCAACAACATACTGAAACACCGGGTTCACCGCCAGGAAAAAATCTTTGGTATTCACCTCGTAAAAATTCGCCGGCGTTTGATAAAAGCGTTTTAAAAAGGGCTTTTTACTCTGGAATTTAATCGAGCTGAATTCATTATTTTTTTGCAGGGCCAGTTGCGCATTGTACAGGTCAACATCAGTCAGCCGAACAGGATGCTGCTGGCGGTTAAAGATCACCGTGTCCAGCGTCATGGGCAACTCGGGCGGACCGCTCACCGGCGATGCTGCCCGGTAGTATTGTTCGATCACCGGCATAAACTGCCGGCGGCTGAATGGTTTTGTTTTGGAGAAGTTCAGAATGGAATCCCTGCCGGCTTTGATCTCCAGCCGTTCCAGCAATATATTTTCCCTTGCTCCCTGTGGCAGGTAGGTAGTTGATTGCGAAAAAAGCAGAACAGGAACGCACAGCGTCAGGAGCACAACGAGGGTTTGTTTATATTGCATGCAGGCTGGTTTAATTATTTCGAAAGATGCAAAATTATCTTATAAAGAATATCAACATTGTCAATGAAGGCCGGATTGTAACGGCAGACGTTCTGCTTCGAGGTGGACGCATAGAAAAAATTGCGCCACAAATCAGTGACGAAAACAACAATGTGAAGGAGATTAACGGTGAAGGAAAGTACCTTTTACCCGGTGCGATAGACGACCAGGTACACTTCCGCGAACCGGGGCTGACGCACAAAGCGAACATCTTTTCCGAGTCAAGAGCGGCCGTTGCCGGTGGCGTAACTTCCTTCATGGAAATGCCAAATACAGTTCCGGCAGCCCTGACCCAGGACCTGCTGGAAGAAAAGTACAGCATTGCTGCTGCCAGTTCTTTGGCCAACTATTCCTTTTTCATGGGAACGTCCAACGACAATGCCGACGAAGTGCTGCGCACCAACGAAAAGAAGAAGGACATCTGTGGCATTAAGATCTTCATGGGATCTTCTACCGGCAATCTTTTGGTGGATAATTATCTCATCATTGACAGGATCTTCCGCGAAAGCGAAGTCCTCATCGCTACGCATTGCGAAGAAGAAGACATCATCAGGGCAAATTTTCAACGCATCAAAGAGATTAAGAAAGAATTGGAGGCTGCCGATCATCCCCTGATCCGCGATGACGAAGCCTGTTTTGAATCCTCGTTCAAAGCGGTGCAACTGGCCAAAAGACACAACACCCGCTTGCACATCCTGCACATTTCCACCGAACGGGAACTGCAGTTGTTCACCAATATGCTTCCGTTAAGCGAAAAGCGCATTACAGCTGAAGTTTGCGTACATCACCTGCATTTTACCAGCGATGATTATGCGTCACTGGGCTATAAAATAAAGTGCAACCCGGCCATCAAAGCACCACACAACCGCGAAGCCTTGTGGTCAGCACTGCTGGATGACAGGCTGGATATCATTGCCACTGACCATGCGCCGCACCTGTTGAGCGAAAAAGAGCCGCCCTATGAAAAGGCACATGCGGGACTGCCACTGGTACAACATTCGCTTTTGATAATGCTTCATCATCATAAACAGGGCAAGATTGCTTTGGAGAAGATCGTGCAGAAAATGAGTCATGCGGTAGCGGAGTGTTTCCAGATAAAAGACCGCGGCTATATCCGGGAAGGCTATTACGCCGACCTGGTGATTGCAGACCTGGAAAAGGGCACAACGGTGGCAAAAGAAAATATTTTGTACAAATGCGGTTGGAGTCCCCTGGAGGGCACCACGCTTCCTGCAGCCATCACCCACACATTTGTTAACGGAGCCCTGGCTTATGAAAATGGAAAGATTCTAGAATCTCAATTAGGGAAGCGGTTGTCGTTTGACAGGTAAGTCTGGCAATCCTTTTAAAATCCCGGCAACCTGCGGTTATGCAAATAGATAAAATAACGTTCAACGACATTTCCATCTTTCACCAGGAAGAAGAAGCCTCTATTTTCCACAAACTCAATTTCACGAAAACTGTGGGCGGGAAAGAATGGCTGCGCCGCTTTTTTACTGAACCGCACCACGACCTGAAACGTATTCTCGGCACGCAGCACATCATCAAAACCCTGCTGCAGCACATCGACGACTGGCCCTTGGAGATCACCAACGGCACCATCATCATGATGGCCAAGTTCCTGGACTACAACCTCGACCCTATTCCGCAAAATCCAAATCCTGTCAACAGTGTAACCTATAAATTGCTCCACAGTGCCGATTATTCCATGACGAAATATTCGGTAAAACATTTTTCCGATTTTATGCGGGGCCTGCGCAAGATCATCCTGCTTTTTAAAGATGCGGAGTTACCGGGCAGCCTTTCCTTTTATATCGAAAGAATGTTGAAGCTGTTGCAGGAAGGTCCCCTGCTGCAATTAAGCAAAACAAGCGACGATCAAAAATTCTCCATACAGCAAAACCTGTATTACGGTTATCACCTGCGGGTGCATTACAAAAGCGAACTGCATGAGCTGATTGATATTTACAGCCGGCTGGAGGCCTGGTACTCCATGGCCATGGCAGTTAAAACATACGACCTGCACTTCCCCCGGTTTATTGAGCAGGACGAGCCTTTTTTAAAAGCTGAAGGACTTTACCACATTCTGCTGCAAAAGCCGGTTCCGTACGACATGACAATGCAGCCCCGGGAAAATTTTATTTTCCTAACCGGAGCCAATATGGCCGGCAAGAGTACCTTGATCAAAGCAGTAGGATCGGCAGTTTTCCTGGCACATATGGGGATGGGTGTTCCCGCCAAAAGCATGGAGTTAACGTTGTTTGATGGTCTGCTGACCAACATCAATGTCATCGACAACATTGCACGGGGCGAAAGTTATTTTTTCAACGAAGTGCAGCGCATAAAAAATACGATCTATAAAATCAACGATGGAAAAAAATGGCTGGTGCTCATTGATGAACTCTTCAAAGGAACCAATGTGCAGGATGCGATGAAATGTTCGCTGACAGTCATCAAAGGACTGATAAAAATAAAAAACTCCCTGTTTATTCTTTCCACGCACCTGTATGAGATTGGTGAGGAGCTGAAACAGTATCCCAATATTTCTTTTAAGTTTTTCGAAACAACCGTTACGGAGGATCAGCTGTCTTTTAGTTACCAGCTAAAAGATGGCATCAGCAACGACCGGATTGGCTACGTAATTTTGAGAAGAGAGAAGGTGGTGGAAATGCTTGAGAAGCTGTAACACTGGCAGGCAAACTGAAGGAGACAAAGAAATTACACCCCTCTATGAAAACTGCTACAATACCGCACATGAAGAAAGTTATTTACTCACTGCTTTTTTTACTGCTTGGCGCACCGGCCGTAAATGCACAAACCGTCGATGTACTGCACTATTCATTTATATTGAGTCTTGATGACGAAAATGATACAATCATAGGTATAGCCAACATTCGATTCCTTCAGAAAGAAAATACAGGCAAGGTTTCGTTTGACTTAGCCCATGTTAATAAAGATGGCAAAGGCATGCGTGTTTCCTCCGTCACTGATGGGACAAAAGACGAGAATCCTTTGCACTATACGCACCAGAATGGAAAGCTTGAGATCCAACTCCGGCAAAACAACATAAATGACACAGCAAGTGTAACCATTGTTTACACGGGTGTACCGCAAGACGGGCTGATTATTTCAAAAAATAAATTCGGGCAACGCACCTTCTTTGCCGACAACTGGCCCAACCGTGCCCACCACTGGATTCCCTGCAATGATCGTCCCGATGACAAGGCTTCGTTTTCGTTTATGGTGAGTGCTCCATCGCACTACAGCGTTGTCTCCAATGGTATCAAAATAAAAGAAGAAAAGAAGGATACCAGAAAGATCACCCTTTGGCAGGAAGATATTCCCCAGGCAACCAAGGTGATGGTGATTGGCGTAGCCCGTTTTGCAGTGAAGACCTATGATGAAAAACCGGGTGGCGTTCCCATCAGCGCCTGGGTATATCCCAAAGACAGCACCAAAGGTTTTTACGATTATGCCGTAACACCAGGTATTGTAAAGTTCTTTTCGAACTACATTGCGCCGTATCCGTATAAAAAATTAGCGAACGTACAATCCACTACCATCTTTGGCGGCATGGAGAATGCCTCCTGCATTTTTTATGCAGAGAATTCTGTTACCGGTGACCGCAGCGAAGAAGACCTGATGGCACATGAAATAGCCCACCAGTGGTTTGGCGATGCGGCATCGGAAAAAAGCTTTGCCCACCTCTGGCTCAGCGAAGGCTTTTCGAGCTACATGGCCCATATATATTTTGAAAATAAATACGGCAAAGATGCCTTAACTAAACGACTCAAAAGTGATCGTGAAACCGTGATCGCATTTGCACTCTCGTCTGATAAACCGGTTGTCGATTCTTCCGAAAACCTGATGACGTTGCTAAATGCAAACAGTTACCAGAAAGGTGCCTGGGTTTTGCACATGCTGCGCAATGAAGTAGGTGATGAGATGTTTCAAAAGATCATCCAAACCTATTACCAGCAATACAAGGGCAGCAATGCCGAAACCAGGGACTTTGAAGCGGTGGCAGAAAAAGTCTCGGGGAAAGAACTGACACCATTCTTTGACCAATGGTTGTATCAGCCTGGCATTCCAATGGTTTCTGTAAAACCTTATTATGAAAAAGACGTGCTCAGGTTGACCATTACACAACTACAAGGGGCCAGCTTTCAGTTTCCGCTGGAGATTTTGGTGGAAGGTGAAAATGGAAAGCAGTTGCTCCTGAAAGAAAATATTGCAACAGGCAGACAGCTTTCCCGTCACAATGTACCTTTCAAAATCAAAAAGATCATTGTTGACCCTTCTTGCAAGCTGCTTTTCCATAACGTTTCCAAATAGTAAAAAAGCCGCTGAAAACTTCAGCGGCTGATTATTTTCACGTCTCACTTTTGACGTTTCACGCTTATCACACCAGCATTGTCACAGGATTTTCCAGGTATTTTTTAAAGGTTTGCAGGAAGCCGGCACCAACGGCACCATCCACACTGCGGTGATCACAGCTCAGGGTTACCTTCATTACATTGCGAACACCAAAACCATCCCCTTTGCGTACCACTTCTTCCTTGATCCGCCCGACGGCCATGATGGCACTGTCAGGCGGGTTAATGATAGCTGTGAATTCATCAATATCCATCATACCCAGGTTGGAAATGGTAAATGTATTTCCCGTAAACTCTGCCGGCTGCAGTTTTTTGTTTCTAGCCTTACCCGCAAGTTCTTTGGTTTCTGCTGCAATCTGGCTCAGTGTTTTCTGATCGGCAAAACGAATCACCGGAACAATTAAGCCATCTTCAATAGCAACTGCCACGCCAACGTGTATGTGCTGATAGGTGCGAATAAAATCACCCATCCAGGAACTGTTTACCGCAGGGTGTTTGCGTAGTGCCATTGCACACGCCTTCACCACCATATCATTAAAAGAGATTTTTACATCGCTTACCTCGTTCATTTGGGCCCGGGCCTGCATGGCATTGTCCATCACAATCTCCATGGTCAGGTAAAAATGCGGTGCACTGAACTTGCTCTCACCAAGGCGCTTGGCAATCACCTTGCGCATTTGCGACACGTTGTTATCGGTATACCCTTCCTGGCCGGAAACAACTGGTTGCGCTTGCGGTTGAGACTGAGGCTGTGCCTGCGCAGTTGAAGCAGCCGCCTGTTGAGCAGGTTGCGCAGAAGGTTTAAAGTTGTCGATATCGGCTTTTACAATACGGCCGCCATCGCCGGTCCCCTGCACCTGTCGCAGGTCAATGCCTTTTTCCTGCGCTATTCTTTTCGCCAGCGGGGAGGCTTTCACACGACCGTCGGATTCGGTTTGAGGTTGGGCGTCTGGTGTTTGGGTCTGTCGTGCACCAGCCTCCTGATTTTGTTCTCCAGCCTCCGAAGTTTGAACTTGTGTACCGCCGCCTTTGGCTGCGGCAACAATGGCATCCACATCCACCTTGCCTTCTTCGCCAATAATGCAAAGGAGGTCGTTCACGGCAATCTTTTCGCCTTGTTTGGCACCCTGGTACAGGAGCTTGCCATTTTTGTAGCTCTCCAGTTCCATCGTTGCCTTGTCGGTCTCAATATCCGCCAGCAGGTCGCCTTTTTTTACATCGTCACCCACCTGCTTGTGCCAGCCGGCAATTACGCCTTCGGTCATAGTATCGCTCAAACGGGGCATCAGCACCACTTCTTCCATTTTCGAAATATCGATGGAAGAAGTTTGGGGTTTGGCGTCTTGCGTTTGAGGTTGCGGAGCAGGCTGCTGTTGCGCAGTTGCTTCCTGTTTTTGCGGTTGCGATGCTGGTGCTTGTGCGGCACCGCTACCACCGGAGACATACTGGGAAATATCTTCACCCGGCGCACCAACAATGGCCAGCAGATCATCTACATTGATCTTGGACCCTTTATCGCCACCTATATGCAACAAAGTACCTTCCTTGTAGCTCTCCAGCTCCATGGTCGCTTTGTCGGTTTCGATCTCTGCAAGCAAATCGCCTTTCTTTACGGAATCACCAACCTTTTTATGCCAGGCTGCTATCACCCCTTCTGTCATCGTATCACTCAGTCGGGGCATTAAAATCACTTCGGCCATTGTGTGTTTTTGTTTGAGCGCCGAAATTAAAGGAAAACAGGGAAAAATCGGGTTTGGGGTTTGGAGTTCGGTATGTGGAGTTGATTTCTGCGGATCCCATATTTCGTTTTTATACCGGCAGCCGAAATGCCATGGCGCACAAGGGAAGTTTTTGCTCAGTGCAGCCGAAGCATTGCACACCTGTGCGTACCGGAATGCAATTGAAAAACCTCGATTCACGAAGACTCCTGGTAGCGAAGGATACGCAAAACAATCTCTTGCAGCTTTGCAACTTCTTTTCATTGTGGCTGAAAACGGTCGACGCATTGCATGCAGCGCTACCAGGTTGTCTTCTGAATCCTTGATCAAAGCCCAGAATCCAAGGTTCTGACCGTTACCTGTTTTCGGCAGCATGATGTCTCCACCGGGTTTTTCTACCCGGTCCAGCACTACCTGCAAATCGGGTCGCAATCCAGGATTGTGCACAATGGCGCCGCCCCTGCCACCGTTTTGAAAATTATAAAGTAAAAATCCCATGCAGGCAGGTCTCATGGTGCTTTCTGGCATCTGGTAGTTGAAGATCGTTTCGTAAATTTTTAGGCCCGGTCAAAATCGGCTACCGGAATTTCAAACCAGTTAATGCCATGCATGTTCATAAACAGTGTTTTCTCAAACGTACAGAGCCGTTGAGCTTCATGCAAAATCCTACATTTGTGCACTATGAAACAAATCTTTCTTTCCACCCTTTTGCTTTTCTCTCTTTCCCTCTTTGCACAAAAGAAACCATTTCGTTTTGCTTTTATCTCCGACACCCACATTGGCTCTCCAAATGGTGGTGCCGATGAGGACCTGCGCCGAACAGTAGCCGATATCAACGCCATGTCAGATGTTGATTTTGTGGTACTCACCGGCGACATCACGGAACTCGGCACCAATGCCGAACTGGCCCTGGCAAAACAGATCCTCGACAGCCTGGATATTCCTTATTACATTATTCCCGGCAACCACGATACAGGCTGGAGCGAAAGCGGTGGGCTGAGTTTTACAAAAACCTTTGGCGACGATAAATTTTATTTCCGACACAACGGCATTCACTTTATAGGTTGCGCCTCCGGCCCCTATGTGCGTATGAGCGATGGCCATGTACCCCGCCATGCCGTCAACTGGATGAAGGATAAACTGAAAAAGATAGGCAACAAAGAACCGATTGTTTTTTTAAACCACTACCCGCTCGATAATGGTTTGGATAACTGGTATGAGATCATCGACATGCTGAAAGAAAAAAATACCATTCTTGCATTGTGTGGTCACGGCCACAACAACCGGCCCGTAAAAGCCGAAGACATTCCTGCCATTATGGGTCGCTCTAACCTGCGGGCCAAAGCAGCTGAAGGCGGTTATAACATGGTAGACGTGCGGCAGGATTCCATCCTCTTTACCGAACGTAAACCTGTTTCTAATGAAGAGAAAAAATGGGCAGGTGTAGCCGTTAGGCTGCAGCAGTACAATAAAGCGCAATCGTTTCCCCGACCTGATTTTTCTATCAACGGGCAATATCCGCAGACAAAAGCAGCTTGGACGTATCACTCCGCAGCCAATGTCATCTCTACGCCGGCAGTTGTTGGCAACCTCGTGGTGTTTGGCAATCAGAACGGTACCATCGAAGCGCTTGGCCTGGAAAAAGGAAACCGCAAATGGACGTTCAAAACAGGTGGACCTATCTTTTCGTCACCTGCATTTGCTGCTACCAATGGCGATACAAAAATTGTTGTTGGTTCAGCCGATGGCGCCGTGTACTGCCTGAACAAAAGCGGTAAACAGGTTTGGAAAGCAACAACTGATGCCGCTGTACTGGGATCACCGCTGATCGATGGCCATGTTGTTTACGTTGGTGGCAGCGACCATTCGTTCCGGGCTCTTGATCTTGCCACCGGCAACGAACGTTGGAGGTTCAGCGAGCTAAATGGTCCTGTGGTGAGCAAGCCGGTCGTTTACAAGGATGCCATTGTGTTTGGCGCCTGGGACAGAAACTTATATGCACTGGACAAAGAAACCGGGTCACTGCTCTGGAAATGGAGCAACGGTTCACCAGTGATCAATTATTCTCCTGCAGCTTGTATACCGGTTATCAAGGATGATGTTGTGTATGTAGTGGCTCCAGACCGTTATTTATCGGCTATTGATTTTACCACAGGCAAAACATTGTGGCGTACCAAGGAAGCAACCGTCAGGGAAAGTATGGGAGTATCGGAAGATGGCCGTTATATCTATGGTAAAACCATGCAGGATACGGTTGTTGCTTTTGTCGCCAACAAGGAGAACCCGCAACTGGCCTGGAAAATGCACGCTGGTTTCGGGTACGAGCATGCGCCATCTATGCTAATAGAAAAAGAAGGCACTGTTTTTTTCGGTACAAGGAATGGCGTGGTGTACGCCATTGATCCAACCGCACAAAAAATAACCTGGGCTCATAAGATCGATAATTCCATGGTAAATACGGTAAACGTGCTAGATGGAAAACGACTCATTGCTGCCACCATGGATGGGAAAGTTTGTTTGCTGCAGGCGCAATAACTCAGCGCATTTTCCTGATCAGCCAAAGTATAAGGATAATTACCAGAACAATCAAAATAATAGCTGTCCAAAATCCTGCTTTAAATATACCACCTACAATCTCGCAGGAAGAAAGTGTCATGACCATTGCTAGTGCACAAATCCAGATAGTTGAAACTTTTTGCATATCGCTACGTTTTCTGAAGAACATGCAAAAGCTTTGCCGACAGTTTTCAACTGACAATAGATAATAAGCAATTGGCAAAGTTTCTACTTTGCCAATTGCTTATTGCTACTTGTACATTGACAATTAGCTAACACCTTCTGTTTGAACGGATTTATCAATTTTGGCAATAAGACCCTGTAATACCTTTCCAGGACCGGCTTCTACAAAGCGGGTGGCACCGTCAGCGATCATGGCCTGAACACATTGGGTCCATTTTACTGCCCCGGTCAGTTGATTGATGAGGTTTTGTTTGATCTCGTCGCGGTCCAGCACACCTCTGGCAGCAACATTCTGATAAACCGGGCACGTTGGCGTATGAAAGGTGGTTGTTTCAATGGCTTCCTGTAATTCTTTTCGTGCCGGTTCCATCAGCGGGGAGTGAAAGGCACCTCCAACCGGGAGAATCAGGGCACGTTTGGCACCGGCGGCACGCAGGGTTTCACAGGCAACCTCAACGCCTTTCATGCTGCCGCTGATCACCAGCTGGCCAGGACAATTATAATTTGCTGGCACAACGACTTCACCGGTTTCATTGGCAACCTGGGCACAAATCTCTTCTACTTTTTCATCGGCAAGTCCCAATACTGCGGCCATCGTGGAGGGGTTCATTTCGCAGGCCTTTTGCATGGCTTGTGCACGGAGCGTTACCAATTGAAGACCACTTTCAAAACTCAGTATACCGTTAGCAACAAGTGCGGTGAATTCGCCCAGGGAATGGCCGGCCACCATATCGGGCCTGCCTGCGTCGATACTACGGAATGCAATAATGGAGTGCAGGAAAATAGCAGGCTGTGTAATTTTGGTTTGCTTCAGATCTTCTTCACTCCCGGAAAACATAACGTCCGAAATCCGGAAACCTAATAATTCGTTGGCCTGTTCAAAAATACGCTTGGCAAAGCTGCTGTTTTCGTAATACGTTTTCCCCATTCCCGGAAATTGAGCACCCTGACCGGGAAATACAAATGCATTCTTCATAAGCCGCAAAAGTAAGCTACAACGGAGAAACCGCCTTAAATTTGAAAAACAGCAATGAGTTTCAATCTTACCATACAGGATTATCCCCATTACACCTACAAGGATTATGAAAAATGGGAAGGCGACTGGGAACTGATTCGTGGGATTCCCTATGCCATGAGTCCTGCGCCGAACTGGCAGCACCCGGAATTCGGGAGCCGGTTCATCACGTCTTTTTCAAATGCACTCAATGCAAAACGCAATGTTTGTGATTGCAAAGTTCTGTATGAATCCGATTGGATTGTTAGTGAAGACACAGTAGTGCGTCCGGATGTAATGATCGTGTGTGAAGAAATCAAAGGCAACTTTGTTACTAATCCCCCCTCACTTATCCTTGAAATCCTTTCGCCCTCCACCATCTTAAAAGATCGAAATACCAAGTTCAATCTTTATCAGGCATACGGCGTCCGCTATTACCTGATTGCCGATCTCGGAAAAAAAATGGTAGAGATCTTCCAACTTCAGAATAATCTCTACCAGGAGAAAAAAGAATTGACCGAGTTCAATGTGATCAGAGACTGCACTGTCAATGTCTCTGTCCAGGAATTGTTTGATTAATCCAGGTCGGCCGAAATCAGTTTCAAAAATTCATTGCGTGTAACATGGTTGTGCAAAAACTCACCATCATAGGATGAAGTTGTTGTTACCGAATTTTGTTTTTGTACGCCCCTCACCATCATGCACAGGTGCTTTGCTTCAATTACAACTGCCACACCCAAAGGATTCAGGCTTTCTTTGATGGCAGCCAGAATCTGTGTGGTCAACCGCTCCTGCACCTGCAGGCGGCGGGCATACACATCCACCACACGGGCAATTTTGCTTAAGCCGGTAATGTATCCATTAGGAATATAAGCCACATGCGCCTTGCCGTAAAACGGGTGAAGGTGGTGCTCACACATGGAATAAAGCTCAATGTCTTTTACAATCACCATCTCGCTGATATCTTCTTTAAAGCGGGCCGAGTTCAGGATTTCCACTGCATTCTGGCCATAGCCCTGGGTGGAGAACTGGAAAGCTTTCGCGGCTCTTTCGGGAGTCTTTTGCAGTCCTTCCCGGTCCACTTCTTCGCCGGTGGACTCGATGATGGTTTTATAACATTCAGAAAGTTGTTTGGTAATGTTATCGTCGTACTGTTCTATCTTACGGTAAGCCATTAGGAATTTCGATTTACAATTTAGATTAACAATCCATTGTGCGGTTACACAACAGGGTATTCAACATAGTTGCGGGGCGTTTCAAACAGGCGGATAAAAAGATCGTGCTGCTGATTGATGTGCGGCCGCAAAATAGTATAGATCACAATAGCGATGTTTTCAGCCGTTGGGTTCAGGGTTCTGAACTCTTCAACATCGATATTTAAATTTTTGTGGTCGAACCTTTGAAGCACCATTTCATCCACCAGGTCCGAAAGTTTCTTGATATCCATCACATAACCGGTTTCGGCATCCACTTCACCTACAACTTTTACTTCCAGTTCATAATTATGCCCATGGAAGTTCGGCAGACTGCACTTGCCAAACATCGATGTATTTTGTTCGTCGGTCCAGTCTTTCCGGTAAAGGCGATGGGCGGCGTTAAAATGTTCCCGGCGCACCACGGCTACTCGCTGCTTCATATTGTTCGGGTTAAACAACAAAGAACAAAGGTAAAGGTTGCAAACGCTGCAGAAATCCGAAATTTGCGCCATGCGGGTTTTACTTTGTGCGGCAACAGAGATGGAGATAGCGCCTACCCTACAGGCACTGTCCCTGAAGGATGGTCATACGGTTGACATATTGATCACCGGCGTGGGGCTCACCGCCTGCACCTATGCCTTAACGAAAGAAGTTGTCACCAATCGACCTGATGCCATTGTGCAAGCCGGTGTGGCGGGTTCACTAGTAAGCGACCAGCCACTAGCCCAGGTGGTGGCTGTGCAAAGCGAAACTATCGGCGACCTGGGTGTACAGGAAGAAGCCTTTCTTTCACTCTTTGATTTAAAACTGCTCCGTCCACATGCTCTTCCCTGGAAGAATGGAAAGTTGATCAATGATACCACCATTCTGCATGTGCCCGGACTTCCCCTCGTAGATGGTGTAACCGTAAATGAAATCTCTACAAAAGAGGACCGCATTGCCTATTACCGCAACACGCTGCAGGCACAGGTGGAAAGCATGGAAGGAGCGGCACTACATTATATTGCCTTGATGGAAAAAGTCCCTTTCCTGCAGGTTCGATCCCTTTCTAACTTTATCGGCGAAAGAGACAAAAGCAAATGGGTGATGAAAGAAGCCATTGCAAAACTGAATCAAACCGTTCAACATACACTGACGAAACTGGAAGCCTTATGAAACTCAGCATCGGATTTTCTCCCTGCCCCAACGACACGTTTATTTTTGATGCCCTTGTAAATGGAAAGATTGACACAGAAGGACTACAGTTTGAACCGTATCTGGAAGATATTCAAACCCTCAACAGCTGGGCACCGGAGACGAGGCTGGATATAACGAAGTTGAGTTTCCCGGCTTTTTTTCCGCAGACAACACATTACAGCAGTCTGCATTCCGGCGCTGCTTTGGGCAAAGGCGTTGGACCTTTGCTGATAGCGAAGGAAGTGGTAGACGTGCAGGATTTTGAGCACAGCAGGATAGCTATTCCCGGCGAAGCCACCACTGCCAATTTTTTACTCAGCTATGCTTTTCCGTTTGCAAGAAACAAGGTGCCGATGCTGTTTTCTTCCATTGAAGATGCGGTTGTAAATGGTGAAGCAGACATGGGTGTTATTATTCACGAAAACCGGTTTACCTACCAGCAAAAGGGGCTGCATAAGATCTGTGATCTTGGCGAGATCTGGGAAGAACGTGAAGCCGCACCCATTCCATTGGCCTGTATCGCGATAAAAAAAAGTTTCCCGGAAGAGGTAAAACAAAAAGTAGACAGGCTGATCCAGCGAAGCGTGAATTATAGTTTTGAACATTATCCACAACTATCATCTTACGTTAAAGACCATGCGCAGGCAATGGAGGAAGACGTGATGCGGAAACACATACAACTCTACGTGAACGAACATACCATTCGCTTAGGTGAAGAAGGCAAAGCGGCAATTCAAAAATTTTATGACATCTATACCGGCGCAAGTGGACAGCCGGTAACAACCGGCGATCTATTTATAAATGCTCAACTGTAAAAAGCAGATCCAACTTTGACCTCTATACGCCCTTTTTGTTGAAAGCGAGTTTGGCTGAAACTGATACTTCAACATTGCATTCAGCTAAGACCACGAAAAACTTCTGCCGAAACAGCATCAAAAATCTTTCGTGATTGTGTACAGTCGTAAACGGCCGTCTTGTAATGGCTAACCCAACGAATCACCTGGATGGCATTGCTCAGGAAAACTTCATCGGCAGCCAGCAATTGCGATTCCTCCACTTCATCCTGGTAAAGCCGGTAACCTAATTTTTTGCACTCTTCCAGCACCACCCGACGCATCACGCCGTTCACACAACCTTGGTGCAGGGCTGGCGTATAAATGTTCTTGCCCCGTACCAGAAAAATATTGGCCCTAGAGGTGTCGCATAAAAAATTCTTTGCATTCAGCACAATGGCATCATCCACATTTTTTTCGGAGGCATACTGCTGCGCCAGCACGTAGGGAAGAAAATTAGCTGATTTAAGATTGGCAAAAGCGTCCATGCTTTTGCGGGCAAAGGGATAAAGTGCAATCTCCTGCCCTTCTTCCTGCCATTGGTTTACGGTTTCAGGAAGAAGAGTGGCTTCGATGGAATAACCGGCAGTTCCATTATCCTGCCGATACACAGCAAGCCGAATGCGGGCACTTTGCAGGCAGCCGTTTAGCCGGCACAGTTCCAGGATGTTGCCAACAATGCTGTTTTGGGTAAATGTCGCTTCCGTTGCAATTCCCAGCAGCCGGATACTTGTTAACAGCCGCTCGAAATGCAGGTCTTCCAGTAAAAGTTTTCCCCTGTACACTTTCATGGTTTCAAACACGCCATCTCCCCATTTGAAAGAACGGTTCTGGATAGGCAGCAACGGCGCATCGGCCGGGAAGAACTTTCCATCGAAAAAAACCTGCATAGGCCAAAATTGAATGAAAAAAGCCAACGAAACTTCGTTGGCCTTTCAAAGATGTTTGCGTTTGGGACAATTATTCCTGTTCTACAATGCCGGCTTTTACGGCGTACATGATCAAACCGGCGAGTGATTTTGCACCGGTTTTCGTTTTAAGTTTATCGCGGATGGCTTCTACGGTACGTGGGCTCAGGTCCACGGCAGCCGCAATTTCACGTGTGCTTTTTTCTTCGCACATTAGCTTCAGGATCGTAACTTCCTTATCATTGAGCGCCACTTCCGGCACTTCCTGTTCCACCGGACGTTTCATACGAAGACCATTCAAAAGCGCTTTATTCGTTAGGTCATTAAAGTAAAACTCCTGCTCGTAGCAGGTGCGGATGGCCTGGTAGATCATTTCCGAATCGGAATCTTTCGTGAGATAGGAGTTGGCCCCGATCTCCATCATACGGGTAATTACGGAGTGATCGTTGTGCATAGAGAGCATGATCACCTTCATGTCCGGGTACAGCTTTTTGATCTCCGGCAAGGTGGTCAAACCATCCATGATCGGCATCTGAATGTCGAGCAAAATCACATCAGGCTTAATGTGTTTCAGGAGGTTGAGCAATTGCATGCCGTTTTCGGCTTCGGCAATCATCTGGATGTCTTTGCGGCTTGAGAGTGCGGTCTTCACACCGGCACGGAATAGTGCGTGGTCGTCGGCAATTGCGACCTTAATGACAGTTGATTCTGGATTTTTCATAAGAAAAAGTTATAGGTAGTTGTACGGCTTTTCAGCGCTGCAAATTGGGGAAAAACTTCCGAATAATGAATAGTAGTTGTACACAATTTCAGGGCGCAGGAAATACGGTTGCCATAACGAGATAATTTACGTGAACCGGTTGGTTGTTGTACGATCGTTTTCATACGTAAATGTACGACATTCCGCATCACGCCTGCATTCCGGACGATTGGTCAGTTTCAATCAGGCCGTCTTTCAGGCGGATAATACGCCGGGCATGGGCAGCGATATCTTCTTCGTGTGTTACCAGCACCACGGTGTTGCCGGCAGCATGAATCTGGTTGAAGATGGCCATAATCTCTCCCGATGTTTTGGAATCAAGGTTCCCGGTGGGCTCATCGGCGAGAATAAGAGAGGGTTTATTAATGAGAGCCCGGGCAATGGCCACACGCTGGTTTTGTCCGCCGCTTAGTTCTGAAGGTTTGTGATGGCTGCGGTCGGTGAGATGAACCATCTCCACGACTTCGGCCGCTCTTGCCGTGCGGGTCTTTTTAGAAACCCCCGCATACACCAGTGGCAGCGCTACATTTTCCAGTGCGGTTAAGCGGGGAAGCAGATGAAACTGCTGGAACACAAAGCCGATTTCCCTGTTCCGTACATCAGCAAGGTTATCATCGGTCATGCCGCTGACAGCCTGCCCGTTGAGGATGTATGTGCCTGCGGTAGGCGTATCCAGGCAGCCTATTATGTTCATCAGGGTGCTTTTACCCGAGCCTGAGGGCCCCATCAGGGCTACGTACTCGCCCCGGTGAATGGTCAACGTGATGCCCTTCAGCACTTCAATGACGACGTTGCCGAGGTAATAATTTTTACGGATATCGTTGAGTTGGATGACCGGCTGCATCAGGCCTCGTCCTTTTTGATCACTTTCGGCACCAGAAAGAATTGGTTATTGTGAAGGGGTGCATTTTGCAGGGCTTCTTCCTGCGACAGCATGCCGCCGGAAACATCGTCCCGCAGCACATTTACTTCACCTGCCATGTGCAGCAAGGGCTCAATGCCTGTGGTGTCCAGCTCTTTTAATTTGTCGATAAAGCCAATCATCTTTTCCAGATCCGCTTTAATCTCGTCCCGTTCGGCTGCGTCAAACTCCAGCATGGCCAGCCGCGACAGTTTATCAATCAATGCATCATCTACCTGCATAAAACAAATATAGGCTGAACAGGAGATTATGAAAAACCGGTTGACCACGGCATAGCTTTTTTTCTACATCAACAAATGAGTAGCTATATCCTGAGCATCGTAATGATAGGACTTGCCACGCTTGCCATGGCCTGGATGCCTTCTATTGCACAGCGTACAAAAATTTCGTACTCGATCGTCTATGTTTTGTTTGGCATGTTCATCTATAGCCTTGTTCCGCTTTTACCGGCAGCCAATCCGTTCTACAATTCTTCTGTTTCGGTACACCTGACCGAACTGGTGGTAATTATTTCCCTGATGGGAACAGGTTTGAAAATTGATCAGCCATTTAACCTGAAAACATGGCGCATGCCCTTCCGGCTGGTATCTCTTACCATGATTCTTTCCATTGCGGCCATTGCTTTTCTGGCGCATAGTTACCTGAAATTTGATCTTGCTTCGTCTATACTGCTCGGGGCGGTGCTGGCACCTACCGACCCTGTGCTGGCCTCGGATGTACAGGTTGGCCCCCCGCTGGAAGAAAAAAAAGATACCGTCCGTTTTTCTTTAACAGCAGAAGCCGGCATGAACGATGGAACAGCATTTCCTTTTACCTGGTTGGCTATACTCGCTTCAACGACAATGCTGGACTTTCCGACCTTGGGCGAATGGTTTTTGAGGGATGTTATTTATCGGATGGCGGCAGGCGTAGGAATGGGCTTTGCCATGGGTCGTTTACTGGCCTACCTCGTTTTTACGCTGCCGCAAAACAATAAAGAAGTGGTTGTGAGGGACGGTTTTGTTGGGGTCGCCACAACCCTGCTTGTCTATGGCCTTACTGAACTGGTTTGGGGTTACGGATTTATCGCCGTGTTTGTAACAGCGGTCACCCTGCGCAATTACGAACTGAATCATAAATATCACCGGAAACTGCACGACTTTACGGAGCAGATTGAAAGAATCCTTGTAGCCATTGTGTTGTTACTTTTTGGCGGGACCCTGGTTCATGGAATTTTATCATCGCTGACACTATCCATGATATGGCTCGGCCTTGCTGTGGTCCTATTTATCCGGCCGGTTACGGGCTTGCTGGGTATGATTGGAGAGAAATACAGCCTAAAAGAAAAACTGGCCATTGCTTTTTTCGGCATCCGGGGTATGGGATCTTTGTTCTATTTATCCTTTGCCCTCGTGCACGGTTCGTTTAAAAACGACCGGCAGTTATGGTCGGTTGTATCATTCATTATTGTGTTATCGTTACTTATCCATGGCCTGACGGCCACTTCCGTCTTCCGAAAACTGGATAACGAAGAACCAAGCAAGCATAAATGATGAAAGGAAAAAGCAGCGGATGAATCCTTCTATAAATTGATGAAATCGTACCATACTACGAATATCGTCGTACATTTGTGACAGACAAAAACAATAAAAACCATCGTATGAAACAAATTCTTAGCTGGAAAAAAATCCCCCTCCTGCTGATCGCTGTTGGTGTGGTAGTTACTGTAACCGTAGCACAATCCAATTCCGGTACACAAAAGTATGCTGCTAATGATACAATTCCCCCTAAACAGAAAAAGGTTCGCGACCTTGATGACGCCCTGGCCGAAATTGATCGCAGTGAGATAGAACTGCAGCGTGCCTTAAAAGAGTTTGATCGCGAAAAGATGGAAAAAGAAATCCGCGAAGCCATGAAAACAATGGAGATTGACATGGCAAAAATGAAAGTGGACATTGAAAAAGCAATGAAAGAAATTGACGCGGAAAAGATTAATCTTGACGTTCAGAAAGCCCTGAAAGAAGTAGAAAGCGAAAAGATCAGCAAAGAAATAAAAGAGTCCCTGGCTAAGGTGGATATGGAAAAGGTAAAAGCCGAGATGGAGAATGCAAAAATTGAAATGCAGAAAGCGAAGGAGATTGACATGTCCAAAATAAAAGCTGAACTGGAGAAGATCGGTCCCCAGGTAGAAAAAGCCATGAAGGAAGCAAACGTGAGCATTGAAAAAGCCAGGGAAGAAATTACTTCTTATAAAAACCTGGTGGATGCGCTGGATCGTGATGGACTACTGAACAAAAATGAAAACTACAAGATTGAATACAAAGACAAAGAGCTGACCGTAAACGGCAAAAGATTAACTTCTGATGCTACGCAGAAATACAACACCTACCTCAGCGACAAGGACCATTTTACACTGGAAAAAAATGACGATGGCCTGAACATCAAAAAATAAGTTTATCAACTTGATTGGAAGAATCCTGCTGTATACGGCAGGATTTTTTATTGAATAAATGCATGCAAAAGATAGCTGAACCTGGTGCAAAAATGTATTTTATTGCCGTTGTTCTGCCGGAACATATCAATGAGAAAATATTGCGGTACAAAAAACAGATGCGGGAAGTCTACGGCTGTAAAGTTGGCCTTAAATCGCCGGCGCATATTACCATAGCACCGCCATTTTGGATGGAAGAAGAAAAAGAACAAGCACTGGTGCAGGACATGGAAAGTATTGCTACTAACGTACCACTCTTTACACTGACGACAGCGAACTTTTCTGCCTTTAAACCGCGAACCATTTTTGTGGCAGTGGAAGAAAATGAGATGTTACACCAACTAAAGAAACAGTCCGATATTTTTTTTCGCGGAAAAGACTACAAAATTAAAATTGAAAACCGGCCGTTTCACCCGCACATTACCATTGCCACACGAGATTTGCACAAAAAAGATTTTTGGGAAGCCTGGCAACAGTTTGAAAAGGACAGGTTTGTAGAGACCGCAGCTGTCACCGGCCTTTCGCTTTTGAAACATAACGGGCAGCAATGGGATGTAATGTTTACAGCACCTTTTGCGCCGCCTTCTGAAGCGGGTCGTTCAGAGAAATCGTAAATTCATCCCAAAGGTTTTGAACGATTTTCCCTGCAGGTAAAATATTTTTTACCAAAGCACTCACCTGCCCTATTTCCAGTTCGCCTTCATCAAGATGGCCTTCGTACATACCCAGCTTTGCCCTCGCTCTTCCCAAGATGCGTTTTAGTTCAACTTCATCTGCCCCACGGGCTTCTGCTTCCTGCACTTCCTGGAAAAACTTATTTTTTAATAGGCGAACAGGAGTGAGCTTTTTCATCATCAGCTGCGTATCGCCTTCACCTGCCTTAACTACCGCTTCTTTGAATGCAGTGTGCGACGAGGCCTCTTCGCTGGCCACAAAACGAGTTCCCACCTGCACACCTTCTGCCCCCAATACCATGGCAGCCAACATTTGCCGCCCTGTGGCGATACCACCTGCCGCAATCACTGGAATGTGTACGGCATTTGCTACAGCAGGAATCAGTACAAAAGTGGTAGTCTCTTCCCGTCCATTATGACCGCCGGCTTCAAAACCTTCCGCCACAATCGCATCGCAGCCGGCTTCCTGCGCTTTCAGGGCGAACTTGCTGCTGCTGACCACATGCACTACTGTAATGCCATGTTGTTTAAAATGTTGTGTCCAAGTTTTGGGATTACCGGCTGATGTAAACACAATCTTTACCCCTTCTTCAATGATGATTTGAATATGCTTGTCCAGGTCAGGATACAGCAGGGGCACATTAACGGCAAATGGTTTGATGGTAGCCGCTTTGCATTTTTGAATGTGTTCCCGCAGCGTATCAGGATACATGCTGCCGGCGCCGATCATTCCAAGACCACCTGCATTGCTAACGGCACTGGCCAGTTTCCACCCGCTGGCCCAGATCATGCCTGCCTGGATTATAGGAAAGTCAACGTTGAAGAGTTGTGTTATACGATTATTCATGATGTGCGGATAAGTGAGTTAGATATGCGGATACATGAATAGACAGAAAGATAAACTGTGAACGCAGGATAGCAGTATTTTTCAACAGGAAATCATCCGCACATCTACACTTCTGCATATCCGCCTATCACCCCAGGTCGATATCCGTATTGTCGCCAATGTTCAGCGTACGGGTTTCGCCACGGATGGACGTATCGCTGCCAATAAGCGAATCATCGAGTACAATGTCGTAGAGGTTGGAATATGCACCGATAATAGAGTTTTTAATTATAGAATAATCGACGGAGGTATTGTCACCGATGGTAACATTCGGACCAATGATTGAATTCTTGATAGCACAGCCTTTGCCAATGCTGACCGGTTGCACAATAACCGTGTTTTCATAGTTAGGCGAAGGTTCTGCCCTGGCGCCGAACTTTTTAAGCAAGGTAGCGTTCGACTCCAGTAATGTATCGCGTTTGCCGCAGTCAAACCAGGCGGCCACCTTGAATGCTTTAAAATTTGCGCCTTTTTTGATCATGCAGTCGATGGCGTCGGTAATGCTGAACTCGCCATGAGTTTTAATACCCTGGCTGATATTAGCTTCCAGGCATTCAAACAGCATTTCTGTTTCCTTTATTTTATAAACACCAACAAGGGCCAGGTTGCTCTTGGGTATATGCGGCTTTTCCACCACATGCGAAACATCGGCATCATCACACAATTCAGCCACGCCAAAGCTGCGGGGATCATCTACTTTTTTAATCCCGATCATAGACACATCGCTTTCAATCACAGCTTTTACATCAAAATCGCAGATGGTGTCACCCAATACAATCAGGGCCTCATCGCCATTCAATACATTGCGGGTAAGCCGGATGGCATGACCAATGCCCTGGCGGTCGTTCTGGAAAATAAAATGTGCGGTGATATCGGGGTAGTTCACTTTGACGTAATCCTGGATCTTTTCGCCAAGATAGCCCACCACAAAAACAAACTCGGTTAAACCACCTGCTATCAGCTGATCAACAATAATGCTGAGAACCGTTTTCCCTGCCATGGGAATAAGTGCTTTGGGTTGGGTATAGGTATGCGGACGCAGTTTTGTACCGGCACCGGCTACGGGGATTATTGCTTTCATTGATTTCTATTTCGATTGACCGAACCTCTTTTTTCTTTCATCACTCTATGCAAAACAATCGTGGTAAATAAGCGGTCGAAATTACAGCTTTTTCATTCAACGAAACAACTTGGCTTTCCTTATGCGGCACAGCTTATTTTTGCACCACTTTAACCGCAAAAACCGCAGAGAAAGGGAGAAGCTGAGACTTCCGCAGAGTATTATCAGCGGATGGCTGGCGTTCCTTGTTCTTTGCTAAAAACTAAAACGCAGCGGCACGATGTTCAGTTAGACTTTCACAGGGCAAACAGAATCTCTGCGAAAACCTCTGCACCTCCTGTTCTCTGCGGCAAAACCACAAAACCGCGTACATGCAAAGAGATACACAAGTCTTCGACATCATCCGCAAAGAACTGGAACGGCAGCGCAACGGCATTGAACTTATCGCTTCCGAAAACTTTACCTCCCTGCAGGTGATGCAGGCCATGGGCAATGTAATGACGAATAAGTATGCCGAAGGCTACCCGGGCCGCCGCTACTATGGCGGTTGCGAGTTTGTAGATGAAGTGGAGCAACTGGCCATTGACCGTATAAAGGAAGTGTTTGGCTGTGAGTACGCCAATGTGCAACCCCATAGCGGTGCGCAAGCGAATGCGGCCGTAATGCTGGCCGTACTGAAACCGGGTGATAAGATCCTGGGGCTGGACCTGAGCATGGGCGGCCACCTGACACATGGCTCACCGGTGAACTTCAGCGGTAAATTATACCAGGCACTTTCATATACCGTGCATAAAGAAACAGGCCTGATCAACTACGAAGAGCTGGAAGAAAAAGCAAGAACAGAAAAGCCCCAGATGATTATCTGTGGTGCTTCGGCTTACAGCCGCGAATGGGATTATGCCCGCATTCGCAAAGTGGCCGATGAAATAGGCGCCTTTGTGATGGCCGACATTGCCCACCCGGCCGGACTGATTGCCAAAGGACTTCTTGCTTCACCATTTGATCATTGTCATTTTGTAACCTCCACCACGCACAAAACATTGCGTGGCCCCAGAGGCGGCATCATCCTTATGGGAAAAGATTTTGAAAATCCATTTGGGCTAAAAGATCTGAAAGGAAATATCCGCATGATGAGTAACCTGCTCGACATGGCTGTTTTTCCCGGCACACAGGGAGGCCCACTGGAGCATGTTATCGCCGCAAAAGCCATTGCTTTTGGAGAGATTTTATCCGATGATTTTACCGCGTATGCCAAACAGGTGCAGTTGAATGCACAGGCAATGGCCAAAGCTTTGGTGGAAAAAGATTATCACCTCATCAGCAACGGAACTGATAATCATTTAATGCTGATTGACCTTCGCAATAAAAACATTACAGGTAAAAAAGCGCAGGAAACGCTAGACAGAGCACACATTACGTTGAATAAAAATGCTGTTCCGTACGATGATAAGAGTCCGTTTGTCACCTCAGGTATTCGCGTAGGCGTGCCGGCAATTACGACAAGAGGTATGAAAGAAGAACACATGCAGAACGTGGTAGACCTGATTGACAAAGTACTGATGAATATTGATGATGCTTCCGTTGTGAACAGCGTAGCCAACGAGGTACACGAACTGATGAGTGGCTTTCCTTTGTATCCTGAATTATAAAAATTCGTTCCTACTTTGCCAGCCGCTTCGCAGGAGCGGCTTTTTTATGGACAAATTTTTATCTGCCATTCTAACTCCGAAGTGAATTGGCGGCAAAATAGGGTGATACATTTTGATCTTCCTCCCTATTTTTACAACAAATACGTTTCATGATTCAACGCATACAATCCCTTTGGCTTTTACTGGCTTCTCTGTTCGATGCAATCACGTTTCGCTTTCCCTTTTATAACGGCGACTGGCAAAAGGATACGATTCCCGCTCCCATTGATCTTAATGCAACCACCACACTGTTGCTTACGATTATTGCCGTATTAACAGGTGCGCTGGGATTTGCTGCGATCTTTCTTTTTGGTAACCGCAGCTTTCAATTGAAGCTTGCCATTGTAGGACTCATTTTTGCCATTGCCATGATCGTGCTGTATTTCCTTGAGATCCAGAACTTCAACAGCGGTACCATCTCGCTCTGGTGCATTTTTTATTTTGCCGTTGCCGCTTTTTACATTTTGGCAATCAAAGGTATCAGGGAAGATCAGAAACTGATCAAAAGCCTTGATCGTCTACGATAATAAACTACTCCATTAAAAAAGCGCCTTCAAGGCGCTTTTTCTTTAAATAAAACTTCCGGTGTGGCTTTCATTTACTTTTCGCAGTCCATCGGGCTTACCGGCGTACACCAGATGACCGCCATTGGCACCGGCCTCGGGGCCAAGATCAATCACCCAATCAGCGCTTTTGATCACATCCGTATTGTGCTCAATCACCAGGATGGAATGCCCCTGGTCGATCAGGGCGTTGAAAGAAGCCAGTAGCTTTTTAATATCATGAAAGTGAAGACCTGTTGTCGGCTCATCAAAAATGAAGAGGATTTTACCAGCGGACCGGCCCTTACCTAAGAACGAAGCCAGCTTTACCCGTTGCGCTTCGCCACCGGAAAGTGTATCGGACGACTGCCCCAGTTTAACATAACCTAAACCAACATCACTCAGCGGCTTAATGGCATTGACAATGTTTTTTTCATCGGCAAAAAATGCAATGGCCTCATCTACGCTCATCTCCAGCACTTCATAAACATTCTTGCCTTTGTACTGCACTTCCAGGATCTCTTCTTTAAACTTATGACCGTGACATACTTCGCAGGTCAGGTGCACATCGGCCAGGAACTGCATCTCTACGATCTTTTCGCCTTCGCCCTTGCAGGCATCACAACGGCCACCATCTACGTTGAATGAAAAATGCTTCGGTTGGTAACCACGAATCTTGCTCAGTGGCTGCGAGGAGAAAAGGTCCCGCATTTGGTCCCAGGCACGCACATACGTAACAGGGTTGCTCCGGGACGATTTGCCAATCGGGTTTTGGTCTACCATTTCCACCTGCGTAATCGCATCCAGGTCACCGGTAAGGGTTTTGTGAAAACCTACTTTATCGGCCGGCTCTCCCTGGTGCTTTTTCAGCCCGGGGTAAAGAATATGTTTAATGAGGGTTGTTTTGCCACTTCCACTCACGCCACTTACTACGCATAATACATTCAGCGGAAATTCAACCGTGATATCTTTTAAATTGTGTTGTCTTGCACCTTCCACTGTGATGGAAGAAGTCCATTTACGCAGTTTTTTCGGTGCTTCAATGGTCAGCTCCCCTTTGAGGTATTGGCCGGTGAGGCTCTTTGGATTGGCAATAATCTCGCCGTAATTACCGGCAGCAATCACTTCTCCGCCCAGGTGTGAAGCCAGCGGTCCCATATCGATAATGTGATCGGCTTCCCGCATCATCATTTCATCGTGTTCAACAACTACAACGGTATTACCCAGGTCACGCAATTCTTTCAGCACACGAATCAGGTTGGCGGTATCCCGCGGATGCAAACCAATTGAAGGTTCGTCCAGAATATAAAGCGAGTTGGTAAGATTACTTCCCAAGCTGCGGGTTAACTGAATCCGCTGGCTTTCGCCACCGCTCAGTGTATTGGCCAGGCGGTTCAGCGTAAGGTAACCCAGACCTACATTCAGCATTGTATCCACACGGTGGTTGATCTCGATAAGAATCCGTTTGGCTACCGTTTTTTCAAATTCTGTAAAATCTTTTTCTGCCCCATTTAGCCAAAGCCTTAAATCCTTGATGGGCATTTCGCTCAATTCACCAATATGCCGGCCACCTACTTTTACATAAAGTGCCTCTTTACGCAGGCGGTAGCCTTCGCACTCCGGACATTTTGTGCGGCCCCGGTAGCGGCTCAGGATAACACGGTATTGTACTTTATATAAATTTTGTTCAACTTCTTTAAAAAAGTCGTCAATCCCTTCTACATACTGGTTGCCCTTCCAGAGCACCTGGTATTGCTCTTTTGTCAGATCGGCAACAGGCTTGTGCACCGGGAAGTTGGTATGACGGGCTGCCCGTACAAAGTTCTCCCGCCAGCGACCCAGCTTTTCGCCTTTCCAGGGTGCCACGGCACCTTCGTAGACACTCAGGCGTTTATCAGGGATCACCAGGTCTTCATCAATACCCAGCACCATCGAAAATCCCTCGCAAACAGGGCAGGCGCCATAAGGATTATTAAAAGAGAAAAGATTGGGCGAAGGCTCTTCAAACGTCATCCCATCCAGCTCAAAACGGTTGTTGAAATGGAGCAGCTTTTCGCCATCCACCTCAACGTATACATCACCTTCACCTTCATAAAACGCGGTACCGATAGAATCGCCCAGCCGGTGCTCATCGTCTTCGTCAAATTCTTTCACCACTATCCGGTCGACCATCACAAATACATTCTCCGGGTATTGAAAGGCCGATATAAATTCATCCGGAGAAGAAAGCACGTCTTCAATGGAATAGACCTTGCCTTTGTCAACAGGGTTTTCTTTTTGTGTCTTTGAAAAAGGGGAGACGTAAATCCGGGTAAACCCTTTTTGCATGAGGATATTGAGTTCCTCCCGCTCGTCGCGGTTGTGATGCGTTTTAAAAGCGGAAAGAATGTAAGCCCGGCTGCCCTCTTTCATGCTTTTCATGGCATCCAGCACATCCTTTACATCATCCTTTTTCACCTCCTTTCCCGAAACAGGCGAAACCGTCCGGCCAATGCGGGCATAGAGCAGGCGGAGGTAATCATAGATCTCCGTCATGCTACCTACCGTACTGCGGGGCGTACGGGTAATTACTTTTTGCTCAATGGCAATAGCCGGAGCCAGCCCCTTGATGTAGTCTACATCAGGTTTATCCATGCGGTTCAGAAACTGCCGCACATAAGCGCTCAGGCTTTCGGCATAACGTCGCTGGCCTTCGGCAAAAAGCGTATCAATGGTAAGGGAAGATTTCCCCGACCCGGATACCCCTGTTACCACAATTAACTTGTTACGGGGAAAAAGAACATCGATGTTCTTTAGATTATGAACCCGTGCACCTTTTATAAAAATGGGTTCGTCACGATGTGTTCTCTCTTCCTCTTTTCTTCGTTTGGCTACCTTTTCTTTCATTTTAAACTCCAGCGCAAAAGTACGCACCCCTTCACAGTCCTTTCAGGTAACGTTAACATATTTTTTACGCAAACAATCTTGCTTTGGACAATAAAAAAATTGTGAGAAATGGAAAAGAGGACTATTTTTATGGCAACAAATCCATTACACACCGTAATCACTTGCCTATCGCTTAAACTTCTACTCGCAATTCCTTAACCAGATTTATTGCGCCCATTAATCCATTACACCTTAAACGTAGGAGTTTATGAGTTATTTGTCCAAACTGTCCGACCATGAATTGATTAACCTTTTCAATGCTGGTAATGTAAACGCATTTGAGACGTTGGTATTGCGTCACAAAGACAAAATCTATACTTCCATCCTCTTTCTAGTGAAGGACAAGTATCTTGCCGAAGATATTTTCCAGGATGTTTTTATTCGTGTAATCGACACCATTAAAGGTGGCCGCTATACCGAAGAGGGTAAATTTTTGCCTTGGGCCATGCGCATTGCCCACAACCTGTGCGTGGATTATTTCCGCAAAGTAAAACGTACCCCCACAATCCGTAACAGCGAAGACCAGGATATCTTTGAGGTGCTTAATTTTACGGAAGAAAGCGCCGAAGACAAGCTCATTAAAAAGCAAAGCCATAACAGGGTAAAGGATATGCTGGATCAGTTGCCAGAAGATCAGCGGGAAGTGATCATCCTCCGCCACTATGCTGACATGAGCTTTAAAGAGATCGCCCATATTACTAACTGCAGCATTAACACGGCTTTGGGGAGAATGCGGTATGGGTTGATTAATTTGCGCAAGATGATGGTACAAAAGCAGATCAGCCTTTAGCTGTTAGCAGTCATAAAAGCTAGTAGCTCTAACGATACTGTCATTTCCTACCTCCCACTACTTTGCTTGCCGTAGTAGGCTGATAGGGAATGACGCCCAATTCTCTCAAAAGCAAAAAGAAAAACCACTAAAAAAGCCTCCAGCATTGGAGGCTTTCTCATTTCAAGCAAATTTTATAATCAGGCATTGATGCTTTCACTTCCTCCTGCTGCCTGCGACATGGAGTTGACGATTGCTTCACTGACGCCGGTAAAGCTGAACCCACCATCATGAAAAAGGTTCTGCATAGTTACATAACGGGTCAGGTCGGAGAACATCGTTACACAATAGTTGGCACAATCATCAGCCGAGGCATTGCCGAGCGGGCTCATTTTTTCTGCATAATCAATAAAGGCATCAAAGCCTTTTACGCCGCTGCCGGCCGTTGTACGGGTAGGCGATTGAGAGATGGTATTGATACGTACTTTTTTGCGAACACCGTAATGGTACCCAAAGCTGCGGGCAACACTTTCCAGCAAGGCTTTCGCATCGGCCATTTCATTGTAGTCGGGAAATACACGTTGGGCGGCAATGTAGCTAAGGGCTACTACGCTGCCCCACTCGTTCAGGGCATCCATATCCCAAGCTGTACGTAATACCCGGTGCAGGCTCGTGGCCGAAATATCGAGGGTTTTCTGGTTCCACTCGTAATTCATTTCTGTATAATGTTTGCCCTTGCGTACGTTGAGGCCCATGCCTATGGAATGAAGAACGAAATCAATACCACCACCGAACTGTTTCTGGCTTTCTTCGAACAGCTTTTTCAGGTCGTCCATATTGGTTACGTCGGCACCAATCACAGGGGCTTGTACGGCTTCGGCCAGTTTATTGATCTCACCCATGCGAAGGGCTACCGGAGCATTCGATAACACAATTTGTGCGCCCTGCGCATGACAAGCGATGGCTGTTTTCCAGGCAATTGATTTTTCGTCCAGCGCACCGAAAATAATTCCTTTCTTTCCGGCTAAAAGATTATTTGACATAAGCAAATGGATTGAATTAGAAGGCGTAAAAATAAGGGATTTGAAACGATGCGTAATGAGTTATCAGTTATGCGTTGCTTTCCTTAACAAGGACTTTTTATACGAAAAAACCTCCTGTACAGTCAGGAGGTTTTTTCAATTTTATAAGAAGGTCTCTTATTAATTCATCACCATCTCCCTTGCATTCTCCAGTGCGGCGGCTGTGGGCTTTTCACCACTCATCATTTTGGCAATGGCTACTACACGTTCATCCGTATCCAGCAGGCGAACACCAGTTGTTACCCTGTCTTCTTTCAGCGCCTTGTACACCAGATAATGCGCATCGGCTTTACCGGCAATTTGCGGCTGATGCGTAATGCAAATCACCTGTCTTGCCAACGCCAGTTCTTTCATAATGATGCCAACCTGCTTGGCGGCTTCGCCGGAGATACCGGTGTCAATTTCATCGAAGATAAGTGTGGGCATGTCCATGGATGTAGCCACCAGTGATTTGATGCAAAGCATAAGGCGGCTCAATTCACCTCCACTGGCCACCTTACGCAGGGGCTGAAACTGGTTACTCTTATTTGCGTCGAAAAGGAAGATAACATCATCAAAGCCCGTGGCATTGAGTGCTACTTTACGGATATCCACTTTAATGCGTGCATTGGGCATACCCACTTGCGCCAGCATTTTGTTCACCTTTGTTTCCAGTGGTTTTATTTGAGCCGAACGGGCAACTGAAATTTTTGTCGCCAGGCTCTCCGCCTGTGTAACGAGATCATTGTATTTTTTATCTGCAGCCGCTATTGCTTCGTCAATGTTCAGCACTGCCTGCAGTTTTTCATTTAAATTATTGCGGATTGCAATCAGCTCATTGGTTGCGGACACGCCGTGTTTTTTCAGCAAGCGGTACCCTAAGGAAAGGCGCTCGTTGATCGTTTCCAGCTTTTCCCCATCAGACCCAATGTGTCCATTGATACGATCAATTTCATCGGCAATATCCTGCAGCTCGATATAGGCTGATTGCAAACGTTGGGCAATCGCTGGTAATTCAGGATGCAGCTCAGCAAAATGCTGAATGCTGCTGCACATGCTTTTGATCTGCCGCACCACTGGTTCTTCGCTTTCAGCCATGTCGTAATAGGCCTTGCTTAAAGCTGTTTTAATGCCTTCGGCATTCGAGAGCATCTTCAGCTCTACATCCAGGTCTTCCAGTTCGTTTTCCCTAAAGCCAGCTTCCTCCAGTTCATTGAACTGGAACTGGTGGTAATCAAACTCTTTTTCAAACTGTGCCTTTTGTTCCCTGAGGCCCTCCCATTCTTTCTTTGCTTCCTGCGAAGCGGTAAACACCTGGCGGTACTTGCCAAGAAGGGTGAAATTATTTGCCAGCGCATCCAGCACTTCCCGCTGGAAATCGCTTTCGCCCAACTCAAGGGTATCAAACTGCTGGTGCAGGTCAACCAGCAAGCTGCTTAATGTATTTAACTGAGAAAGATTAACCGGCGTATCGTTGATAAAAGCCCTTGATTTACCATTGGCAGCGATCTCCCGGCGCACTGTCAGCTCATCGGCAATATCCAGTTCATTCTCTTTTAAAAAATGGAGGATGTGCTGGTCCGAAGCTTCTTCCTGGAAGCAACCTTCCACCACGCATTTTTTTTCTTTTTTGAGCAACACGCCACTGTCGGCACGCTGGCCTAAAATAAGTCCCAAAGCGCCAACGATAATAGATTTACCGGCACCGGTTTCACCCGTGATTACGTTTAAGCGGGAGGAAAAATCGATCTCTAATTCATCGATAATGGCGTAGTTCTGAATGGATAATCGGCTCAGCATAATTCCGCGACAAATTACTCCATTTCCATGTTTGGAAATGAAAAAAGTCCCGTAGTAGCGGGACTTTTCATAAAATTTTAGGGCTATTTTTTAAGCCATTTCTGTTGCGTCATTGAGGTCGCCATCCACCAGGATGCGGCCGCAGTTTTCGCAGATCATTACTTTTTTGCGCTGCTTGATCTCGCTTTGCTTTTGCGGCGGGATAAAGTTAAAGCAACCACCACAGGCATCCCTTTCTACCGGTACTACGGCCAGGCCGTTGCGGTAACTGGAGCGGATCTTTTCGTAAGAAGCCAGCAGGCGGGTATCTACATGGTCGCGGGCTTCACTGGCTTTTTTGCCAAGATCTTTTTCCTCCTTCTCAGTAGTGGCGATGATCTTTTCCAGTTCAGCTTTCTTTGAGTTCAAAACGCCTTCTTTGTTGGCAATCGCTTTTTTTGCTTTTTCCAGGGCCACGGCCTTTTCAGCAATTTCTTCGTTGGCGTCCTTGATATGTTTTTCGCAAAGCTTCACCTCGAGCTGCTGCATCTCGATCTCTTTGTTGATGGCTTCAAACTCGCGGTTGTTTTTTACGTTCTCGCTTTGCTTTTCATATTTCTTAATCAGTTCCTGGGCATCTTTAATGGCGTTTTTCTTTTGCTCAATAAACTCGGTGATGCCATTGATCTCTTCTTCAATACGTAACTGGCGGGCATGCAGTCCCTGGATCTCATCTTCCAGGTCAGCCACTTCCATCGGAAGCTCGCCTTTTAAAATGCGGATCTCATCCAGCTTCGACTCCACTTTTTGGAGACGGACCAGTGAAGCTAATTTTTCTTCAACCGAATATTCTTTAACGCTTGCCATAGTTGTTTGGGGTTTGGGGTTTGGCGTTTGGGGTTTGGCGTTTAAACCATCCACCCAAACTGTGCTATTTACTGTTTTAAGGTTATCCCTTTTTTCTTTTTGTTACCAGCGCCGGTACTGCTATCATCTCCTGTTGCGTCGCACACTTGTACGTTCTGTAATTCTATTCAACCGCCTTCTCTTTCAACTTCTCCTTTTTCACATCTGCCGTTTCACATCTCACGTAAAATACTGCACCGGGTTTGTGTTCACGCTGGTTTTAAGGACGGCAAAAGTAGGGAATTTTTCCACCAAAAGGTCATGGAGCAGATCCACGGTAAACTGTTCGCTTTCGTAGTGCCCAATGTCGGCAACCACTATCCGCCCTTCCGCATCAAAAAACTCGTGGTATTTGATGTCGGCGCTGATATAAACATCGGCCCCTTTTGAGAGAGCCGTTTTAATCAAAAAGCTTCCGGCGCCCCCGCAAACCGCCACTGTTTTCACTGTTTTCCGCCGCAGTGGGGTATGGCGGATAACCGACAGGTTAAACCGATCTTTTAACATTTTGAAAAAATCATATTCCTCCATTTCGTCATCCAGCTGACCGATAATGCCGGCACCAATACCAAAATGAACGTTGTCCATGGTAAAAATATCATAGGCAACTTCTTCGTAGGGATGACTCGCCACAAGCGCTTTTACCACTTGATTCTCCAAGTAAAATGGGTAAACAATCTCGATTTTGGTTTCTTTTTCATGGTGCCGCTCCCCTACTTCCCCCACATAAGGATCGGCGCCTTCTTGCGCTTTAAAAGTGCCTGTCCCCTCGCTGTTAAAGCTACATTCGGCATATTTTCCAATATGTCCGGCGCCGGCAGCGAAAACGGCATTGCGAACCTCTTCCGCCTTATCATTCGGCGCAAAAGTGATCAGTCGCCGCAACATTTTTTGTTTGGGTTGCAGGATACTGGTGTTTTTCAGCCCTAGCTTTTGCGCAACGGTATGATTGACGCCTAACACAACATTGTCCAGGTTGGTATGCGCCGCATAAATGGCAATATCGGCTTTGATGGCCTGAATAATGACCTGCTCCACATAGGTGCGCCCATTGATACTTTTTAGTCCCTTGAAAACAATAGGATGGTGAGCTACCACCAGGTTACAATTGTTCTGTATGGCTTCCTGCAGCACTGCTACCGTTACATCCAGGGTGCAGAGTACACCGCTGCACTCCCATTCTTTATTTCCGGTAATCAGGCCCGCATTATCGTAATCTTCCTGTAATTCAGGGGCGGCAAAAACTTCGATGGCTGAAAGGATGTCTCCGATTTTCATTCCGCCAAAATAACCACTTTCCGTGCGGAACAACGTTTGAAAATCGCTTCAGGAATAATAAAAGAAAACAGGCCGAATTCAGATAAATTTGTTCCATGACCAGCCTTCCCCTCTTCAAAACCATCACAAATGTCTTCCGGAGTGAGGATCGTCATCGCTCCTACGAAACAATCCGGCAACAACAGGCTGCCAAACGGAGGCGCAAAGAAATATGGAAAAATACCAGTGATGTTTTCCTGATTCTGCTGGGAGTCTTATCGGCTGGTTTTGGATTGAAGGGATTTATCATGCCCAATGGTTTTATTGATGGCGGTGTAATGGGAATTTCGCTGCTAACCAATAGCCAGACCAACATTTCGCTTTCATTGCTGATCATCGTCTTCAACCTCCCTTTCCTCCTCCTCGGTTACCGGCAAATCAGTAAAATATTCAGCATCAAAAGCATTATGGCCATTACTGTTCTGGCCATCGCCGTGGCTATTATTCCTTATCCCACCATGACTTCCGACAAATTATTGGTAGCCGTTTTTGGCGGGTTTTTCCTTGGCGCCGGTATTGGCCTGAGCATCCGTGGTGGTGGCGTAATTGATGGTACCGAAGTGCTGGCCATTTACCTGAGCCGAAAAATCAGTTTGACCGTTGGCGATTTGATTCTCATTTTCAATATTACCATTTTTTCCGTGGCCGCCTACCTGCTTTCCATGGAGGTAGCGCTCTATTCCATTCTTACCTATTTGTCTGCATCCAAAACGGTGGATTTTATTTTAGAAGGCATTGAAGAATATACCGGTGTTACCATCATCTCAACCCACAGCCAGCAGATCATGCATATGATCCAAAATAAAATGCACCGGGGCCTCACATTGTATAATGGCAAGAAAGGGTTTGGCAAAAGCGGTTTAAGTAACCAGAATATTGATATCATCTTTACTGTTATCACCCGCCTGGAGATCAACCGCCTCACCGCAGAAATTGAACGCATCGATCCACAGGCGTTTATTGTAATGCAAAGCATAAAGGACACCCGCGGTGGCATGGTACGGAAAATAAAACTGAAAGAGCAGCATTGATTAGGAAAATTGTATGAGCAACACCACGGAATTGTACCAGCAGTATGTAACCCAAATGCGACGGATTGCCGACGTTCGCAATGCCAGCGCTGTTTTGCAGTGGGACCAGGAAACGTATCTTCCAAGCCAGGGCGCTACGCTGCGTGGGCAGCAGATCAGCACACTGGCCGAACTGTCGCACCAGCTTTTCAGCGACGACGCATTGGGAGAGCTTTTGCAAACCCTGCTATTAAAAGATGACCTCTCGAACCACGAAAAAAGAAACGTGGAGCGAACATTTGAAGATTATACAAAAAACAAAAAATACAGTCCGCAACTGGTAAGAGCACTCTCTGACGCTGTGAACAAAGCTTTTCACTCCTGGTTAGAAGCGAGAGGACAAAATTCATTTTCAGTTTTTGAAAAAGACCTGGATGCGCTGGTACAACTGAAAAAAGAAGAAGCCGGTGTTCTGGGTTATACCCAACATCCATACGATGCGCTGTTGAATGAATATGAAAAAGGAGCAACGGTAGCGCTCCTGGACAAGTCCTTTGGCAACCTGTTGCCGCTACTCAAAAATTTATACGAAAATATCCTGTCGGCGCCACAAGTAGATGACTCTTTCCTGAAACAACATTTTCCTGAAAAAGAACAATGGGACTGGGGCATGCAATTGCTGAAAGATTTGCACTTCGACTTTTCGGCAGGACCGCAGCGAGCATCCATTCAGCATCAGCTTTGGTGCGCAGGATGTTCGCATCACCACCCGTATTGATGAAAATGATTTTGGCAACATGACCTGGAGTTGCATTCACGAAGCCGGCCATGCCCTGTATGAACAAGGATTGCCGGTAGATCAATACGGTCTGCCACTGGGTGAAGCCTGTTCATACAGCATTCATGAATCACAGTCACGCTTATGGGAAAACAACATCGGACGCAGCAAGGGTTTCTGGCAACATTATTACCCGCAGTTACAACAGCATTTTCGGCAGCAGCTCGGCAACATTTCCCTGGACCAGTTTTACAAGGGCATCAATAAAGTGCAGCCTTCACTGATCCGAACAGAAGCCGATGAAATCTCCTATCATTTTCATGTGTACATCCGGTACGAATTGGAAAAAAGGTTACTTGAGGGATCGTTAAATACGGCCGACATTCCCCTCTATTGGAACGAGCAATATGCAAACCTGCTGGATGTGGCCGTGCCGGATGACAAACAAGGCGCTTTGCAGGATGTCCATTGGAGTCACGGCAGCTTTGGGTATTTTCCCACTTACAGTTTAGGCAGCCTGTACGCTGCACAATTTTTTGCCAAGGCACAGAAAGAGATGCCCCACCTGGAGGAACAAATTGATTCCGGTAACACGCTGCCGCTGTTGCAGTGGTTGCGTCAAAACATTCACCAAAAGGGCCGGTATTTTACCAGTGAAGAGCTATGTGAAGCGGTGACCGGCGAACCGCTGAATACAGCCTACTTCATGCAGTATGCGCAAAACAAATATGCATCAATTTATGCTTTGAGTTAATCGAATAAAAAGGCAATGTCAGTTTAAATCATTTCGCTGGCTATCTCACCTACTTTTCAGCATAACCATTCTCCGGATAGTCACAGCGCATAAGGAAGCGGTTATTTTTAGCTAGTATAGCCAAACTACCTTAATTTAGTTTTCTGATTCAACAGCCCCCCGGATAAAGAACATCGTTTAACTGCGGCTGTTTTACTTACTTTCCCATCCTGCCAATACCCTATGAGCTTCCATGCGGCGTACAGTTTTGTGAAATTTCCACTGTGAAAAACCAGTTTGTTGGCTCCTACGCCAAAGGATTTGCTTTGCGTTGTCAACTTTCAGACAGTAGCTTTTTTAGAAAACAGTTTTTATCTTGTTAAAGAGATGATGTATATGAAACCTATTCTTGCCCTTTTTTGCCTCTTTTTGCTGGCAGGTTGCCAAAAAATTAAAGAAAACGTCCAGGAAGACATGGTGATGAAAGCTATGACCGACGGTCAATGGCGGGTATCTAGCTTTACGAAGGGAAGTGAAAACAAAACGGCTGATTTTTCTCCCTATCGTTTTCAATTCCGCTCCAACAGAACCGTTGATGCCATCAACAATGGCACAAAAGAAAAAACCGGCAACTGGGAAGCCGATCCGAACAACCGCACCATAACCTCCAGTTTTTCCAACGCCACTCCCATTGTAATGCTCCTGAACGGCACCTGGAAAATTACCAACAACAGCTGGACTTTTGTAGAGGCCTCGCAATTGGTTAACGGCGAGGAACTTAAACTACGGCTTGATAAATAAGGCCGCCGCTCTAGCTTTATCCTATACTATCTGCTTATTCGAAATATATTTTTCCGCACCCATGCATTAGGAATAATTATTGCTATTAGGTCGCGGCCAACGCATTGATTTAACCACGCTTACCAGAGCGTTTAAGTGAGAAAAATTGACACGGAATACCGTACTACTTATTTTCATTTGCCTTTGGATACACAACGTTGTACAGGCACAAGCATCAACGCCAAGCTTCTCGGCAAGCCCGGAAGCCGGCTGTTCACCCCTGGTTGTCAAGTTCACCGATCAGTCATCCGGTTCTCCTCTTTCATGGTTCTGGGACTTTGGCAATGGGGCCACTTCTACCCTACGTAATCCTTCCACCACTTATTTTGCACCAGGACAATATTCTGTTACGTTAACCGTAACATACGCTGATGGTGCAAAAACAGTAACCCGTGCAAACTATATAACGGTCTATGAAAATCCAAAGGCTGCTTTTAAAGTATCTGATTCGGCGGGCTGCTATCCATTCCCCGTACAGTTTACAGATGAAAGTACGGCCAGCCCCGGCACTACCAACACAGCCTGGGTTTGGGATTTTGGCGATGGTACCCAGTCGACACAGCAAAACCCGTTGAACACCTATAACTATGATGGCAACTACACCGTGTCCATGAAAGTAGTGAGCGACAAGGGCTGCTGGAGTGTTGCTATCAAACATACTTTTATCAAAGTTGCCGGTGGGCTGAATGCTGATTTCACCTATGTGCAACCGGTATCGTGTCAGGCTCCTTTTCCTGTTACTTTTAAAAACACTTCCGCAGGTCCGGGTATCCTGAGTTATACATGGGATTTTGGCGACGGCACTACATCTACAGAAGAAAATCC
Organism: Flavisolibacter sp.; assembly: GCA_035998945.1. Lineage (GTDB taxonomy): Bacteria > Bacteroidota > Bacteroidia > Chitinophagales > Chitinophagaceae > Flavisolibacter. The sequence continues at coordinate 203,966 of DASYHD010000024.1, forward strand.
CTCCCATACATATCAAAACACGGGTACATACACCGTGACACTGGTCACAAAAAGCAGCGAAGGATGTGTGGATACCATCCGGAAAGAAAACCTCCTGAACTTGCAGAATACGGCAACTTCATTTACTGTTCCTGGCAAGGCCTGCCAGAACGATTCTATTCAGTTTTCCAACACATCTTCTTCTACCCCTACACAAAGCGTTTGGGATTTTGGCGACGGCACTACATCTACAGAAGAAAATCCCATTAAAGTGTATACGACCACCGGCACCTTTACCGTTAAACTGGTTCAGATTTACGGGGTTTGTGCAGACTCAGCATCCCAAACGATAGAAGTCTTTGCCCGCCCGGCTGCGGGTTTTACCGTTGACAAACAAACGCATTGCCAGGTACCGTTTACGGTCAATTTTCAAAATACATCAACTGGCGCCGTCTCATACCTGTGGGATTTTGGTGACAGCACAACTTCTACCGAAACAAATCCATCACATACCTATTCAGGCTTTGGAGATTATGAGGTTACCCTGACAGTCACCAATGCCAATGGCTGTACTGATGTAATCCGGATTCCGAAAGCTGTATCTATAGCAAAGCCGGAAATCAGCATCACGGCTGGTCCGGAACGAGGTTGTCTTCCGTTAACCGTTCAGTTTAACCCAACCATTACCTCCAACGATCCGATAGTGGCCTACCAATGGAACTTTGGTAATGGTGCTACATCAACGGATCGCCAGCCCACCTACACCTACACCGAACAGGGCAACTTTACGGTAAGCCTGACCATTACCACGGCCAAAGGCTGCACCGAAACACGGGTAATGCCGGATATGATCAGCGCCGGCAATAAACCGCAGGCCGGTTTTACGGCCGCTCCACCTACAGTTTGTGCCAGTCAAACGGTTGCTTTTACCAACACCACTACCGAGGGTACAAAATGGTTCTGGGACTTTGGTGATGGCGGCTCATCAACGGCTGCCAACCCGGTATATCAATACAGCGATACCGGCACTTTTTCTGTGATGTTGATCGCTGAAAATTATGGCTGCCGCGATACCATCACAAAAACAGATCTTATTACCGTAAAACCACCCGTTGCCCTTTTTGATGTAGAAACAACCTGCGACAATAAATTCCTTTTCCAGTTCCGCGACCAGTCTGTTGGCGCAACTACATGGCTATGGAACTTTGGCGATGGAACTACCTCTAACGAGCAGCATCCTTTGCATACCTACTCCGGTATTGGAAACTACACAGTGCAACTGACAGTAACCAATGACACCTGTTCCCACACGTTTCAGCGTGTGATCAGGGCTGGCGGCGGTGTACCGGATTTTGAAGCATCAATGACGGTCGCTTGTAAGGGCACCGAGATCAGGCTGACGGCCGATAATACAAATGCATCAAACATTGTCAGTTATAGCTGGGACGTTGGCGGCGGCTTACCGCAACTTTCCGGCAGTTCTGTTTCCGTAACCTACCCATCGGCAGGGTTGTATACCGTAAGCTTAATGGTTCAGGATCAGAATGGATGTATGGACACTACTGTTAAGCAACAATATCTAAGGATCAACGGCCCTACAGCAGAATTGCAGGCAGCCAACAACAATGGTTGCGAAGGCCTTCAAGCCCGCTTTACTGATGCATCCAAAACAGATGGCATTAACAGGATTGTACAATGGGAGTGGAATCTTGGTGACGGCACAATGGTAAACCAATCCGCAGCGACACCTATACAACATCAATACAACCAACCCGGCTCCTACGATGTGCTGCTGAAAGTAACGGATGAAAGCGGGTGCAGCGATGCATTGCTCATGCCGAAACTGGTAAATGTATCAGATATCACAGCTTCCTTTACCGCTGTTGATACGGTAAGCTGCCCCGGGGCTTCAGTACAATTTACCAATACCTCTACTTCACCAACTACATACAACAGTACCTGGATATTTGGCAACGGCACGCAGGCCACCGAGCAGAACCCATCCACCGTTTACGACGCTGAAGGCCGTTATAGTGTAACGCTGAAGGTGACTGATGATTATGGTTGCTCCGACTCCCTAACCAAAACCGATTACATCGCCATCCATTACCCTGTGGCTTCTTTTACGGTGAGTGATTCGGCCAGTGCCTGTATTCCTTTCCCCGTACAATACACCAACACATCGCAGTATTACAGCAGTCATTATTGGGATCTGAGCGGTGGTACCACCCGCCTGCCTAACCCAATCCAGTTCTATAACAACCCGGGGGTGTATGAAACAAAACTGATTGTAACCGGTCCTGGTGGTTGCAGCGATACCGCTGTAAAGGAAATAACAGTGTACGATCTTTCTTCTACCCGCATAAACTATCTTCCCCTTGATGGATGCAAGCCACTGACGGTAAACCTATCAGCATCGCAGCAGCTAAAAATGAACATGATCTGGGATATGGGAGATGGAACGATCATCGACGGCAATGATTCGCTCCGGCAACACACCTATAATTTCTTTGGCAATTTTATTCCCAAACTGATTGTGCGGGACAGCAGCGGCTGCGTAGTGCCCATTTCCGGCACCGATACGATTCGCATCAAAGGTGCCACAGCCAAATTCGGGATCGATGAAGACTTATTCTGCGACAGGGGTCTTGTAAATTTTACCGATTCTACTACTTTCAACAACCCCATTACCTCCTATACCTGGGACTTTGGTGATGGAACGACTTCCGCAGAGACTTCTCCCTCGCATCTGTACACACAACCCGGTACGTATGCTGTTTCCCTTGCGGTGAGAACGCAGAACAACTGCACCGACACATTTCGGTTGGCCTTCCCCGTTAAAATCGCAGCATCACCCGACATTCGTATTGCAGGTGATACGGTTATCTGCGCAGGCGAAGGCATTACCCACATGGGAATCCTACAGAATGTTGACACTTCTGTGATACGGTGGGCCTGGCAATTCCCGAACGGAAGAGACGCTCATGTACAAATGCCCCAAAGACAGTTCTACAATGAACCGGGACGCCTGCTGGTGCAAACAGTAGCGATGAATGAAAGCGGCTGCAGTGATACAGCAAGTCAAACCATTGTTGTCAATCCTATACCCACTATCACGCTGCCAACCACTATTACCACCATGGTAGGAACACCAGTTTTATTACCTGCAGTGTATTCTGATAGTGTAAGCAAATACCAATGGAGTCTGCCGGAAGGATTAAGCTGCACTACGTGTCCGCAGCCATATGCGAAGCCCCGGTCTGACACGAAATATAAAGTTGAATTTGAAGACATAAACGGCTGCCGCAATGCCGGCGAAGTGCAGGTGATCGTGCTATGCAACAACGACAATGTTTTTGTACCGAACACGTTCTCACCCAATGGTGATGGCAGCAACGATATTTTTTATGTGCGGGGCAAAGGCCTGAGCCGGGTGAAAACGTTACGCATCTTTAACCGTTGGGGGCAGGTAGTTTTTGAACGGGTAAACTTCAACGTAAATGATGAATCGATGGGTTGGAACGGCACATTTAAAGGAGCCAAGGCTGTGCCGGATGTATATGTTTACCAGGTTGAAATCTTTTGCGACAACAACCAGGTGGTGAAATTTGAAGGAAATGTTGCATTGATCCAGTAAAATCCAAATACAATGAAAAACAGAAATCTCATCACCTGACGTGTGCATTGAGAAAGCCGTAGACCCTAGAAAACAAAAACCAATTGTGAAGGAATGGCAGGTGCGGAAGGCTTTATCAAAAATGCAATCGCCATGAAAATTTTGAATCCATATTACCGGTGCATAGCAATTTTACTTGCCGGCTTGTTGCTTTGGGAAAAAGGCAGCGCTCAGGATGTGCATTTCTCTCAATTCTTTGAGGCACCGCTGCTGCGCAATCCATCACTGGCAGGAATTTTTGCCGGCGACATCCGCCTGCAGGCCGTTTACCGCGACCAGTGGAACAGCGTTACCACTGCATACAAAACCGCTTCCATCAATGGCGAATACAAAATGCCTGTTGGCAAGGGTAACGATTTTGTAACCGCAGGGTTGCAATTTTTGCAGGATAGGGCCGGTGAAATTTCCTGGGTGTCCACACATGTGCTGCCGGCGCTCAATTACCATAAATCATTGAGCGATGAAAGAACAAAATATCTCTCGCTTGGCATTATGGGCGGTTGGGTGCAGAAACGTTTCGACCGGAGCAAGATGATCACCAACAGCATGTACAATGGAACCGGCGATGGCGAAACGTTTTTACAACCCCAGTACAGTTACTGGGACGCTTCAGTTGGATTGAGCTATAACGCACAGCTAAACGATGATCCGGAAGATAACTTTTATGTAGGCGTGGCGCTGCATCATTTCAACAAACCCAAAAATTCATTCTACAGGGACCCGCGCATTGAGCTGACACCTAAAACCGATATTTCCGCAGGTATTCGCTTTGGTGTTACCGAATGGAGTTATGTGACTTTACAAGCCAACCAGTCCTTCCAGGCTGCTTACAGCGAAACCATTGCCGGTGCCCTGTATGGCGTAAAACTGGGCGATGATATCGAGAATGCAAAGTATATCGTTCACGGCGGAGCGTTCTTCCGGTTGAACGATGCCATCATTCCCGTGGTGAAAGTTGATTACAAACCGTTCTCGTTTTCGGCCAGTTATGATGTGAATATCTCCCAATTAAAAACCTCCTCGTATGGAAGAGGAGGTTTTGAACTCAGTGTTTCTTATGCAGGTTTTACCGACCGAGAAAATTCAACCCTGAATGCGGTGGTTTGCCCAAAGTTTTGATGACAGATGAGGGATGACAGATGACAGAAAGAATTTCTTCCTTCAGCGAGAACTGTGCTTCTATTTTATCCGATCTATAAACCAAACTTCTTTTCCGACCTGTCATCTGTCATCCGCAAACTGTCACCCCGTTAATACGGTTTTGCTTCTCTTGAAACCTGCTCGGCCTGTTGTACGCCTTCTTCGGTTTTTGTTGCACCGGAAGGAGCACCAACTTCACCTGTATTTTTCGCCTTATTTTTTAATCCTTCGGCCACACGGCGTCCATAATCTTCATCGGCCTTTGTAAAATTCTCGATCATTTTATCTTGGATCACCTGTGCACAGTTAGCCAGTGTATTCACCAGGTTATTGATCAGGTCTTCTCTTTCCCAGTCTTCAAAGTTGCGGTAGGTTTCGCCTGCCTGTTTGAAGTCATTCGTGCGATCAATTTTCTGGCGCACCAAACGTGCATTGTACAGGGGCTCGTAATCTTTACCCGCTCTCGGTGCTTCTTTCAATCCGCCAAGACTTGAAGGCTCATAATTTACATGTGGATTCACACCTTCTACCAGGTCCTGGTGGTAAGCCATCTGGCCATCACGCTGGTTGGTAGCTACTTTGCAACGCGGTGCGTTGATCGGCAGTTGCAGGTAGTTGGTACCTATACGGTAGCGCTGTGTATCGGAGTAAGAGAACGTCCGTCCCTGCAGCATTTTATCATCTGAGAAATCTAGGCCATCTACCAACACACCCGTACCGAAAGCAGCGAGTTCCACTTCGGCAAAATAATTAACCGGATTTCTGTTTAGGGTCATTTTGCCTACCGGCCGCCAGGGAAATTGCTCCTTGGGCCAAAGCTTTGTATCATCCAGCGGGTCAAAGTCCAGTTCAGGATGATCATGATCTTCCATAATCTGTACAAACAGTTCCCACTGCGGATAATCACCTCTTTCAATGGCTTCGTACAGATCCTGTGTAGCGTGGTTGAAGTTCTTTGCCTGAATCTCCATTGCCTGCTCCTGCGTTAGGTTACGAATGCCCTGCAGGGGTTCCCAATGGTATTTTACCAGCACAGCTTCTCCATCTTTGTTCACCCACTTGTAGGTATTTACGCCAGAGCCCTGCATTTGCCGGTAGTTTGCCGGAATACCCCATGGCGAGAACAGGAAGGTTGCCATGTGGGTAGCTTCTGGTGTGTTGGCTATAAAATCAAAAATGCGTTCGCCGCTCTGGATATTGGTTACCGGGTCGGGCTTTTGCGAATGGATGAGGTCTGGAAATTTAATAGCGTCACGAATAAAAAATATCTTCAGGTTGTTACCCACCAGGTCCCAGTTGCCATCTTCGGTATAAAACTTAACGGCAAAACCACGGGGGTCACGCAGGGTTTCCGGCGAGTGGCCACCATGTCCTACCGTTGAAAAACGAACAAACACCGGCGTTTGCTTTCCTTTTTCCTGGAAGAGTTTGGCTCTTGTATATTTTGAAACCGGCTCATCCCCCACTGTTCCATATGCTTCAAAAATGCCGTGTGCACCAGCCCCTCTTGCGTGCACCACTCTTTCCGGTACTCTTTCGCGGTCGAAGTGCGACATTTTTTCGAGGAACTGGTAGTTCTCCAGCGTTGCGGGTCCCCGGTTGCCAACCGTACGCAAATTTTGATTGTCGTAAACCGGATGACCTTGTCTTGTGGTTAAAAAGTTAGGCTCCCCATTCTGGCCGTTGCCGTTTTGGCCATTGCCGTAGTTTTGTTCTTTGATCATACGTTTAATCTTTAAATAGTTCTTGCATCAAATTTTGTACAATAAAGAGGATTGTGTCCGCCAAAAATTAGTGTAGTCCTCCTGGCTGGTTGCTGACAAAAGTCAGGATATTCAATTATAGACAAAAACAAATCTTTCTATACATTTATCGATATTATCTATGAAATGAATCTTCAGCAATTGGAATACATTGTGGCCGTTGATACGCACCGGCATTTTGAAAGGGCAGCGGAACATTGTTTTGTTACACAGGCGACGCTTAGCATGATGATCAAGAAATTAGAGCAGGAACTGGATGTGACGATCTTTGACCGGAGCAAACAGCCTGTGGTGCCAACGGAGGTGGGTAAGAGCATCATTGAACAGGCCCGGGTGGTGCTGCGGGAAACAGTGCAATTAAAACAACTGTCCAAAGATGCCAAAACAGGCCTGCAGGGTGAACTGAAAATCGGTATCATTCCCACGCTGGCCCCTTACCTGTTACCGCTTTTCCTGACGGATTTCCTGAGAAAATTTCCTTCCATCAAACTCAGGATTGTAGAGCAGACCACCGAGCACCTGCTGCAATTACTGGCTTCCGACAAACTGGATGTGGGCATTATGGCGACACCGCTGACGGAAAAAGGCTTTTCCGAAAAGCATCTTTTTTATGAAGAGTTCAAAGTGTATGTCTCGGGAGACAACAAAAGCCTGAAGAAAAAGTACATCCTGGCCGAAGATATCGACATCAGCAAATTATGGCTGCTCGAAGAAGGCCATTGTCTCCGCTCACAGGTACTCAACCTGTGCGAAATTCAAAAGCAGCAGGCAATTGTTCACCACCTCGATTACGAAACCGGCTCCATTGAAAGTTTACTAAAGATCACCGAAATGAATGGTGGCATTACCATTGTCCCCAACCTGGCCACGCTTCATTTTTCAAAGGCAAAAACAGACCGGTTGCGCCATTTTAAACCGCCTGTTCCTGTAAGGGAGATCAGTCTTGTAACCTACCGGCATTTTGTAAAAAAGGGATTGCTTCAGTTGCTGGAAAAGGAGATTATGGAGGCAGTGAAACCTTTCCTGAACAGGAAGACAGAAACGGATGTGATCTCGATTTCGTAAATCCATGGACCTATTTTTGAACCTATCAGCGCAAAAAATGTTTTTACGTTAAATCACTTTTATGGCAATACAGATTGGACAACCCGCACCGGATTTTACTTTGTACAATACCTACAAACAGCCTGTTACCCTATCGGAACAAAAAGGGAAAAATGTTCTACTTCTCTTCTTCCCGCTGGCATTTACTTCGGTTTGCACAGCCGAACTCTGTTCCGTTCGTGACAATTATAAAATTTACGAATCACTGAACGCTGTCCCATTCGGCATTTCGGTAGACTCGTTGCATACGCTGAAAAAATTTAAGGAAGAACAAGGCCTCAACTTTACACTGTTAAGTGATTTTAACAAGGAAGTTTCAAGGTCTTATAGCTCTATATATGAGGAGTGGGGATTTGGCATGCGGGGCGTTTCAAAAAGGTCGGCATTTATCATAGATACAAATTGTGTTGTGCAGTATGCCGAGGTCCTGGAAAATGCCGGTGAACAGCCTGATTTTTTGGCTATTAAGGAAAAATTAGCAGCCTTAACGACGTAGTTTACATTTTATTGCCATTTTTCGGCAAGTGCTTTGCATTTTTCATTAATTGGAGTATTATTGTACTCGGTTACATTTAAAACGATAAATATTTGAAGAGACTTTTACTTATAGTATCCATATATCTTGTTACAACCGTTTCCTCTCAGGCCCAGACAAGGCCAATGCCGCTAACGGGTGTGCAGTCTAGTCTTGTCCGTTTTTACCCAAACCCGGCAACATCAGTTATTAACTTTGACTTTCAAAAAGATTACGACAAGGGTTATTCTATCCAAATTTTCAATGCCATTCTGGGACGTAAAATGTATGAGCAGGTAAACATGCCCGAACGCATGAGCATCAACCTGTCTGACTTTAGCCGCGGCATTTACATTTACCAGCTCCGCGACAAAAGCGGCCGTATGGTAGAGTCGGGTAAGTTTCAGGTAGCGAAATAGTGAATCGTAAGTAGTAGATGGCGAGTAGCCATTGAGCATATAAATCATTTACATAAATAAAACCTCTCCCTTTCCGGAGAGGTTTTATTTTGCGATAAGGATCCAATAAAAAGCTATTGCTACTTGTCACTCACGACTCTCTTCTCAGACCACCTGCACAATCAAAAACTTCAGGTAATTGGTGTTTTCCATGTTCCAGATGATCGGGTGGTCGGATGACTGGGCCTGAAAGGTCACCTGCCGCAATTTCCGGCGGGCATCTTTGGCTGCCATGTCAATGATCTGGAGAAACAGGTCTGGTTGCACCAGATTGGTACAGCTAGAGGTTACAAGAAAACCGCCCGGCTTAACCAGCTTCATGCCGCGTAAATTAATTTCCTTGTATCCTGTAATGGCCTTTTGAATGTTTGCCCGGCTTTTGGTAAAGGCAGGCGGGTCCAGCATCACCACATCATAACGACGGCCTTCCTCCTTGCCCCATTGCTTGAGCACATCAAAGGCATTGGCGGTCTCAAACTTTACAATGTTTTGCAGCCCGTTTAGCTCTGCATTACGGTTGGCCTGCACCACGGCATTTTCAGAAATATCGATTCCCAGCACCGATTTGGCGCCATAATGCGCTGCATGAATTTCGAACGTACCGGTATAAGTAAAGGCACCCAGAACATCGGCACCTTTTACAATATGCTGAATCGCCCGGCGGTTGTCCTGCTGGTCGAGGAAATAACCAGTTTTCTGCCCATTTTCTAAATCAACATGAAACTTCAGACCGTTTTCATTGATAATTATTTTTGTATCAAAGGGCTCTGACAAAAAGCCTTTTTGCTGCGGTAAGCCCTCCAGTTCCCGCACCGGCACATCGTTTCGCTCATAGATGCCTTTTGGTTTGAAAACGGTTTGCAGCGCTTTTACCAATGCCGGCTTCCACACATCAATCCCCAGGGCCAGCGTCTGTATAACAAAATAATCGTTGAACTTATCAATGATCAATTGCGGCAGGCCGTCGGCTTCGCCAAAGACAAGGCGGCAGTTCTCCACATAGCCAATCTGCTTTTTATATTCCCAGCACTCCCTTATTTTCTCCAGGAAAAATGCTTCATTGATCTCCGTCTTTTTATCCCATGCTAGCAGTCGCACCATGATCTGCGACTGTGGGTTGAGATAACCCTTTCCCACAAATTTCCCGTCGAAAAAATAAACCTCCACCGTATCCCCGGCCACCGGGTCTCCTTCTACTTTTTCCACTTCATTGGCAAAAATCCAGGGGTGACCACCGGCTATCCGCTGTGCAATTTTCCGCTTCAGGTGAACTTTCTTCATGGCCGCAAGCTACGCCAAGAAGGGATATGCGGATGAATGGATGTGCGGATATGCAGGTAAACAGCTAGCAAAACCACAGGACAGAACGGCCATTTTGATAAATTAAACTGGCCTGGCTTACCAACCTGACAGCCCTTCGCTATCCGCACATTCGCATATCTGCATATCCGCACATCCAAAAGACATTTTGTCCTTTTCTTAGGCATTGGCAACGTTCTTGAAACCTACCTTTGCACTCTAATTTTTATGACCATGAACAAACAGGAAATGCAGGATAATCCCATGGAAACAGAGAACAAGGATTTCAACATCAACGCCGATGAAAACATTGATGGCAACCAGCATTTGAATGAACCAGTGACCGAAGAATCGGAAACAGAAGCGCTGAAAGAACAAATTGCACAACTCAACGATAAATACCTGCGCCAGGCAGCGGAGTTTGATAATTTCCGTCGCCGCACGGCCAAAGAGCGGGTAGAACTGATTCAAACTGCAGGCAAGGACATCATCACCGACCTGCTGGATGTGCTGGACGACAGCGACAGGGCCCTGGAGCAAATGAACAAGACAGAAGATATTGGCCAGGTTAGAGAAGGCACGCAACTCGTATTCAACAAGTTTCGCAATATTCTAACGGCCAGAGGCCTGAAACCAATGAATGCCGTAGGCACCACATTTGACCCGGACCTGCACGAAGCTGTCACCGAAATTGATGCCGGCGAAGAAATGCAGGGCAAAGTGGTAGCGGAAGTGCAAAAAGGCTATTACCTGAGCGATAAAATTATCCGTCACGCCAAGGTAGTGGTGGGCCGGTGAAGGAATCAGAAAACCCACGGTTTTCAATCATTAAAGAAGTTCTTTAAAAGAAAATAATTCGAAAATGTGCAAATATGAAAATGTGAAAATGGCCGCAAGTCATAAGTCACATGGTATACTTGCCTTTCAACAGCGGCAAACCTGCGGTGAGCGTTTGAATTGAAAGTTGCATTTTCAAATTGTCACATTTTCAAATTTTCAAATTCAAAATGTCGAAAAGAGATTATTATGAAGTATTAGGGGTTAGCAAAGGCGCCTCAGCGGACGAGATCAAAAAAGCTTACCGCAAAGTGGCCATGCAATATCACCCCGACCGCAACCCCGGAGACAAAACTGCCGAAGAAAAATTTAAGGAGGCAGCGGAAGCCTACGAGGTATTGAGCGATGCGGACAAGCGTTCGCAGTACGACCGCTTCGGTCATGCCGGCGTAAGTGGCAACGGACGTGCCGGTCATGGCAACATGGAAGACATCTTCAGCCAGTTTGGCGACATCTTTGGCGAAGACATCTTCGGCTCCTTCTTTGGTGGCGGTGGCGGCGGCAGAAGAGGCGGCGGCGGCGGTCAACGTGCCCGCGGTGTACGGGGCAGTAACCTGCGCATCAAGCTGAAGCTGACCTATGAAGAAATTGCCAAAGGCGTTACCAAAAACATCAAGGTTAAAAAATATGTTCCGTGCGGCACCTGTAACGGTAGCGGCGCTAAGGACAAAGGAAGTGTACAAACCTGTGGCACCTGCGGTGGCAGTGGCCAGGTACGCCGTGTAACCAATACGTTTTTGGGACAGATGCAGACGGTTACCACCTGCCCGACCTGTAATGGCGAAGGCACACAGATCACTGCGAAATGCGGGGCCTGTAAAGGCGATGGCCGGGTGTATGGCGAAGAAACCGTGACCATCGATATCCCGGCAGGTGTGCAGGAAGGCATGCAGTTAAACATCAGCGGGAAAGGCAATGCCGGCGAACGTGGCGGCATGCCCGGTGACCTCATCATCCTGATTGAAGAAGAAGCACACAAAGAATTACAACGGGAAGGCCTGAATGCCGTTTACGAACTGCACATCTCTTTCCCGGATGCTGTTTTTGGAACACAATTGGAAGTACCTACCATTGATGGCCGTGCCAAGATCAAAATTCCACCCGGAACGCAAAGTGGCAAAATATTCCGGCTGAAAGGCAAGGGTTTTCCGGCTGTAAACAGTTACGAAAAGGGCGACCAGTTGGTGCATGTAAATGTGTGGACACCCCAGCATGTTTCTTCAGAAGAAAAAGCAATCCTGGAGAAATTGAGCAGCTCACCCAACTTCCATCCCAACCCGGATAAAAATGAGAAGTCCTTCTTTGATAAAATGAGGGAAATGTTTTCCTGAAGTGAAACCTGAGACGTAAATCGTGAAACAGGGAGGGTTACGAAAATAAATGAATCTCTGTTTCACGTCTCACGTTTGACGTCTTTCATCTCCTCTTCTTGCCATAGAGGCGTTTGGCTTCTTCTACCAGCTTTAAAAATTCCACCTGTGAATAATTGGTTTTCTCTGCCGAAAGCTTCGCTAGGTTGATGATCTCGTTCCAGGAATTTCCTTTTACATATTTCGAATTCCGCAAAAGGGCTCCAAACCAAACAACGGCTGTGGCAAATTTTTGCTGCGCAGGCAGCTGGTCAAATTGGGTCAGAAACAAATGCGGCTGCTCAATCATCTCGCATTGGGTATTGTTGCCACTGTTTTTATATCGCAGCGTAAACTGTGCCGGGTCAATCAGCTGTTTTTGAAGGGGAGTGGCCGGTACAATCTCAAACACGGCCTGCATGGAATACGCTGAACCTACCTCGCCACCTTCCAGGCTGGCGGTTGAATCACTTATGGCTGTAGCCTTGTTCTCAAAGCCAATCAGCCGGTATTCTTTTACATAGCGGGGATTAAAGCTGACGGATAAATAGGCATCGTCCGCTACCGTATACAGCGTTTGCATGAATTCCTTCAACAGCACTTTTTCTACTTCAGCGTAGCTGTCCAAATAGGCAAAATTGCCATTCCCCCTTTGCGCCAGCGTCTGAATTTTGGAGTCTTTGTAATTACCCATGCCCACACCCAGGCAGGTTAGGTAAATACCGTCTTTTCTCTGGGCCACAATCATTTCCTCCAGTTCTTCTTCCTTCTTCAATCCCACATTAAAGTCGCCGTCCGTCGCCAGGATCACCCGGTTGTTACCCCCTTTTATAAAATGCGCCCTTGCCAGGCTGTATGCCAGCTTAATACCGGACTCACCCGGTGTAGAGCCACCAGGTTGCAGGCTGTCAATGGTTTGAAAGATCTTTTGCTTTTCGCCACCGCTGGTGGGGAAAAGGGCAATACCAACGGTTCCGCCATACACCACCACAGAAACTGTATCCTCGGGACGAAGATTATTGACCAGTGCCTTAAATCCGCTCTTCAGCAGGGGCAACCGGTGCGGCAGATCCATAGAACCGGAAACATCGATTAAAAAAACAAGATGGCTTTGCGGCAGGCTGTCGGGTTGGATTTTTTTGGAATTGATCTGGGCAAAAAGCAGGGCATTGCCTTTATTCCAGGGGCATTCGGTCAGCGTAGTTTTGATCTCAAAGGTTTTTCCGTCTTTGGGTTCTGTATAGGAAAGGTTGAAATAATTCAGCATTTCTTCAATGCGGACAGCATCCGGCGGCACCAGGGAATTCAGCGTCAAAAAGCGGCGGATGTTGCTGTAGGATGAACGGTCTACGTTGAGTGTAATACCGGTAGATGGATGCTGGCTGGTGTTGACAAAATCGTTTTCAATAATGCTGGCGTAGGATTCGTTCCCCGTAACCTGTAGCTCCCAGTCTTCCCGGGGCAAGTTCTGGATAACGGATGCAAGGCGGTTGGGCGCAACGCTTTTGATAACGATGGTCTTTTTCAGAACGATCTCATTAAAGCGGTCGCCATAGATCACCCTCTTTTCCTTTTCATAGCCTTCGCGGAAAATGGTTAGCGTGTCCAAATGCTGCGGAATAGGAATGCCGAAACCACCATCTTTACCCGTGCGGTAGATATAGCCGCTGCTGTGCAACAGGAGTGTTACATTCTGTAGGGGGCCTCCCTCCTGGTCTTTTACTACGCCTTTGGTGTAGAAAGGTTGGGCCGTAGCAAGCAATGGGAAGAGTGCCAGAAAAAGAATAATATGTTTTGCACGCTTCAAAGCAGTTCAACTTGGAAAAGGTACAAAACAAATGGCTGAGCGTCAAACTTCGGGGGATAATTGGTAGATCTCCTTCAGGTTTCGGCCAAGACCGTCATAATCCAGTCCGTAGCCTACTACAAACTTATCGGGAATCTCAAAACCCACATGCGCCAGTGTCAGGGGGAACTGTGTGGCTTCTGCTTTGTGCAGCAGGGTAACGATGGCAAATGAACGCGGTTGCTGGTGGTGCAACTGGGGTAAAAATTCGTTCAGCGTCTTGCCAGTATCGACAATGTCTTCCAAGATCACAACATCACGATCGTACAGGTCGTGGTCCAATCCAATGGCGGTAATCACCTGCCCGGTGGATTTCAAGCCACGGTACGAAGCCAGCTTGATAAAACAAATCTCGGCATCAATGGTCAGGTGCTTAAAAATATCGGCTGCAAACATAAACGAGCCGTTCAGGATAGCGATAAACAGGGGCTTCCTCCCGGCATATTCACAGTTCAGGGCTTCGGCCAGTTCTTTTACTTTTTGCTGAATCTGTTCTTCGGATAAATAAATTGAAAAGTGCTTGTCGTGCAGTTTGATCGTTGACATTTAGCGGCTTTTATTGATCTTGAGTTGTTGGCCAATCTTCAGGTCTGTTGATTGCATCTCGTTCCATTTTTTTACATCATCCACACCTACTTCATATTTGCGGGCAATGCTGTAAACGGTGTCTTTGGGTTGAACCACATGCACAATCAATTGTGGTGCGGAATGCTCTTCTTTTGGCGCAACAGGCTCTGCCGGTTGCTGCTCCTTATTCTTAATCCAGCCGAACAAACCGGCCAGCTTTGGTCTTGCAGGGGCCTGTGATTTCAGGTATAACTTCTCTCCCGCTGCTACGGTTGCATTGGCTGTAAGCTGGTTGTATTCCAGTAAACTTTCAAGGCGAATGCCCTGGGCTTGGGCAATGCTGTAAAGCGTTTCGCCTTCGGTCACCACATGAAATTCATTCGCCCCGGTTTTGCGCTTACGTTGCAGAAAAAGCAACCCGTCCTCTGTGGTCACATCCCCATCTTTCAGATCATTGAACTCAAGAAGGCGGGCCAGTGAAATGTCATTGTCTTCGGCAACTTTCAGGTACGATGTACCTTTGGCAACCGCCACCACCTTTGTATCATTGATGGTGAAAACACCTTGCGGGTAAAGGCGCTTGGCTGCATTGCTGGCTTCACTGCTTTTTGTCAGCACAACCTCTTCCTCCTTTACAGGAGCATTTAGTTTTACCCATGCCGGCTCAGTTTCACCAGGCTGTTTCTTGCCCAGCACGATCAGCGAATAATCCTGCAGGTTATAGTCGCGGATAAGTTTGATCAGGATTTGCGGGTACTTGGGATTGGTGGCATAACCCGCCTTTTTCAGGCCATGCGCCCAGCCTTCGTAATCTTCCGGGTCCAGCTCAAAAAGAGAGGCATAATGTTTCCGGGTACGCAAAAAATCAGAGTGGTCTTTGTACGAAGTGAAAGGGTCGTCGTACTTGCGGAAGCATTCCCCGCGGGCATCATCATCGTGGTACACTTTTTCGCCGGTCCATTCGGTTTTGCACTTGATGCCAAAATGGTTGTTAGACCGCTGCACCAGATCGCTGGTGCCTGCACCGGACTCATGAATGCCTTGTGCTAACGTAATGGAAGCCGGTACGCCGGTCCGGGCCATTTCGGCCATAGCAATGTCCTTGTATTTTGCGATATACTCATCAATTCGGTTTCTTGACTGTGCAAGAAGACCTTGGCTCCAAAGAGCAATTACCAGTATAAAGGTGCAATACAGTTTTTTCATGGATGTATTTTTCGTTTGGCCAGTCGGTAAAAACAAAATTCAAACGGAAAACGTCACAAAACGATTCTTTTAGGCGAATAGCCCGAACCTATCGGTCACAGTTCCGCCTTCTGAACCATTTGTCTGACTTATTCGTGCAGCTTTCTGATCATGAACAATCCATCTCGCACGGGAAGCATTACCTTTTCAATATCCGTTCTTCTCAGCATCTCGTCATTGAACGCCTGGATGGCTTTGGCAGACTTTCCCTTCACCGGGTTTTCCAGCACCTGTCCGTGAAAGAGCACATTGTCGGCTAAAATAACCCCGTTTTGCCGTACAAGCGGGAAAACGAGATTGAAATAGGCAACATAATTTTCTTTGTCGGCATCAATAAAAACCAGGTCCCACTCTTCGTTCAGCGCACCGACAATGTCTAACGCATTGCCGGCATGTAAAATTATTTGATCCCTGAAAATACTCCGGTCAAAATAGCCTTTTGCACGGGCAGCATCCTCTTCCCTAAGCTCAACCGTATGCAGTTGACCATCAGGTCTGAGTCCTTTTGCCAGGCAAAGTGCACTGTAGCCGGTAAAAGTACCAATCTCCAATATCCTACGCGGTTGCACCATGCAGCTTATCATTTCCAGGAACTTTCCCTGCAGATGGCCACTCAGCATATGCGCATGGGCATGCTGGGTGTAGGTAAATTCCGCCACTTCCTGCAGCAGGTCATCTTCCGGCGAAGTGTATTTTTCAGCGTAGGCTTGCGCCAGTGGATGTACAATGTCCATCAGTGCTTATCGGTTTGAAAGTCGGGTCCTTCTGTCTTCTCCGCTTCCATTGACCACTGGCTGTCCTGTGGTTTGGAAACCGCCAAAAGGCCCAGGAATACCAGAAGTCCGTTGATGATAATCAGTTCCAGCCCGATCTCAAAACTCCCGAAGATCTGCCTTTGATATTTATCGAAAATGAAACAAATGACAGGCGCGGCCACAGCAATGTAAGGTACCAGGTGGTCAGCCACTTTGCGCTTGGTAAGAATGCCGAAAGCAAAGAGGCCTAACAGGGGTCCATAGGTATAGGCCGCTACTTTGAGGATCACACCGATCATGCTGGGACTGTTGATCCATTCGAACACCATTACAAAAAGTAAAAAGATAAACGCAAAAACCAGGTGAACGCTTTTCCGCACCTTGTTCTTTTTCTTATCGTTCCAGTCGCCGCGGCGCTTTAATCCAAGGATATCAATACAAAAAGAAGAGGTCAGTGCGGTGATGGCACCATCGGCACTGGGGAAGAGTGCCGAAATCAGGGCAATGATGAAGATGACAGAAATAATAGCGGGAACGCCTTCGCCCAGGGCTATATTCGGGAATATACGATCAGGCTTGGCCTCAATACCGTTTTGTCCCGCGTACAGGTACAGCAATCCGCCAAGAAACAGGAAAAGCAACACTACCAGGGCCTGTATCACGCCAAAGGTCAGCATGTTCTTTTGCGAATCTTTCAGGGTGCGAACACTGATATTCTTTTGCATCATCTCCTGGTCCATACCCGTCATGGTGATGGTGATAAATGCACCGGCGATGATCTGTTTTAAAAAGAATAGGTTGCTGTTGGGATCAGAAATAAACATACGGGTCAACTGCGCTTGTTGCAACTGCTGCACCCCTTCTCCAAAACTTAGTCCCATGCTGCGCAGGATATAGATCACACAGATCACCAGGCCAATCAGCATACAGGAAGTTTGCAGCATATCGGTCCATACAATGGTTTTTACACCACCTTCATACGTATACAATAAAATCATCAGCAGAATCACCAGCGTGGTAACCCAGAAGGGTACGCCAAAAGCAGAAAGGATAGTATCCTGTAAAATGGCCACTACCAGGTAAAGACGTGCCGTGGCGCCCAGTGTGCGGGAAAGAATAAAAAAGCCGGCGCCGGTTTTATACGAGGCAAACCCAAGTCGCTTGCTGAGATAATTATAGATAGAAGTAAGATTGAGACGGTAATACAGGGGCAGCAATACATAAGCAATGACCACATAACCGATTACATACCCAATCACTACCTGGAAATAACTAAAACCTTCGAAACCACCGGCACCAAAAGGTTTACCTACGGCCCCCGGTACACTTACAAAGGTTACACCGCTAAGCGAAGTGCCAATCATACCAAAAGCAACCACCATCCAGTTGGAGCTTTTGTTACCAATAAAGAACGATTCGTTATTGGCATTCCGGGAAGTGTAATAGGCAACAACAAGGAGAATTGCGAAATAGCCAATAACAAATGAAAACAAGAGAGCTGGAGACATAGTTTATTTTTTTGCTAACAATCGGTTGTATGGGGATGAAATTTTTGAAGATCAAAAAATTTGTATTCCATTTGCGGCACAAAATAGTGAAGAAGGATGATTAACAAACTGGCAATCTTCTGCGGTAGCAAAAAAGGTAACAATTCTTTATACGAAGAACAGGCAATAGAACTGGCAGAAATTCTTGCCGCAAAAAAAGTGGAGCTTATTTATGGTGGTGGTAAAAATGGACTGATGGGCGTTGTAGCCGACACGGTGCTGGCAAAGGGTGGAATCGTTCGCGGCGTGATTCCGCGGGTACTGGTAGACTGGGAACACCAGCACGATGCCATCAGTGAATTGTTTATAGTAGATGACATGCATGTACGTAAACGCAAGTTGTATGACCTCTGCGACGGTGCCATTATCCTGCCCGGCGGATTTGGCACATTGGATGAACTATTCGAGATTCTTACATGGAACCAGTTGTCCATTCATGACAAAAAAATTTTCATCATGAATACAAATGGCTTTTACAACCATCTGATTGCACACATGCAGGTTTTAAGTGAAGAGGGCTTTCTATACGGAAACCTTCATGAAAAGCTAACGGTACTGGATAGGCCGCATGATCTTGAGAAGTATTTACTTTAAAATCCTGTTTTTAATCGAAAGCCAGTAATACTAACAAAAAGAAGAGCCGCTTTACTGCTCTTCTTTTTTTGTTTCATTCAATGCTTCATCCATTTGTTGCTGATCCTGCGCATCCGGTACGTCTTCAATGCTGGCCACTTCCCGCAGGTATTTTTCTGCTTTTTCATCCAGCAGCTGACTGCCGGGCGACGGTGCAAGACTGTCATCATCCGGTGCCGGGTTGCTTGCATTTCCTGTGTTGACAGAAGGCAGGTTGGATGCTTTTTCGCCAGAGGCGTTTCTGTTTTGTTCGTCGGCCATAGCAGAAATTTAAGATTGTTCCGAAAACAACGGTAAAAACTGTGCCATCAGAAAACTTCCAAGCGGTTATGTCCGGTTCAATTCTTCTACGGTGTTGTTTCTGCGTTTTGTATCCACCTTCTGTCCTTTGCTGAAATTGAAACGCAGGGTAGCACCAATGGTACGGAAGCGGAAGTATTGATCAAATTCATTGACATTACCATTGATATCGGTTGTCCAGAAATAACGGAAACCTTTGAAGATATCATTTGCATTCAGGCTCAGGTCCAGTTTTTTGTTGAAAAAACTTTTCCTGAACGCAACATCCACACGATGCATCGAAGCCATGTGGTAAAGGCCCGAAGCGGCCGGACTGCGGTAGAGCAGGTTCAGTTCCATGCGAATGCTTTTCGGCAACAGAATGGTATGGTTGGATTGGATCATAAAGAACAACTGGTCATTGATCAACTGCCCGTTATTGGATTGCATACTGAATTTGCTGTAAGAGAGCACTGTTGTGTTTTGCGTATCCCACCAGCGGGCAATCTTCAGCGGTGCAATGGCAGTGGCACCCACACTGTAGCCATCATCAACGTTGCCGGTAGTGTAAATCGTGGCGGTATCATCCACCAGCAAAATCGGGATCTCCGCCATCACATCGGTATGGCGCTGGTAGCTGAGGGTAAGATTGTATACTTTCTTAAATGTTTGCGTGAGACTAAATGAATGCGTGTACTGCGGACGAAGATCTGTATTGCCTTCGTACCAGGTATAAGGATCGCGGTAAGCACGGAAGGGATTCAGGTTGCCGTAATTGGGCCGGGTCAGGCGACGGCTGTAACTGTAATTGATTCCATAATTCTCACTTACTTTTTGCTGCAAAAATACGCTGGGAAAAAGATTGGTATAGTTGCGGGAAGTAATCCTGTTTGCCGTGAGCGAATTACCCAGGGAGGCTGTATTCTCCATTCGCAAGCCCGATTGAACGGAAATCTTCTCACTCAGCGTTCCACTCCAGTTCAGGTAAGCCGCATAAATTTTTTCATCATACTTGAAATGGTTGGTGCGTTGCGGGTCCAGCACCAACGAACCGTTGTTGAAATAAAAACGAAAATCATTATCGGATGTAATGCGGCTGGCCCGGCCACCCATCTCCAGCTTATGCTGTTTAGTGAGAGGCAGCGTAAAGTCTAACCGTGCCGAGTATATATCATAGCCGTTGGGTGTATGATTGTACAGCAGGTCAGTTGTTTTCGTTCCACTTTGCAGGTCGGTGTAATAATTATTGAAATAAGAAGCACCCCGGTTGGTGATTTTTACATAATCCAGGTCTGCGTTTAGCTGTGTGCCAACGGTGTCGAACTTTCCGGTATAATGCAGGTTGGTGGTATAATTGGTATACGTGTTCTCTGAAAAATTATCGGCTTCAATAAATTGCGAAGGACGTTTGGGGGCACCACCAATATACGTGTCGGTAAGAAAGTCCGACTTTGCCGTATTGGTTGCATAATAAACCATGGCGCCAACGCTATGCTGGTCATTGAAACTGTAATCGGTTCCCAGCCGCACCGATGGCGGGCCCTGCACCATAAAATTTCCGGTTGCTACCTGGTCGAAATAGGTTGTTTTGTTGGTGCTGTAAAAGATTCGTGTAAATGTAGCTTCCCGGCCACCCACCCGACGGGAAAAGTCAAGATTAGCGAATGAGTTCCAGCGACCGCTTTTGTAGTTGATATTGCCACCTGCCGAAGCACCATGCTGTTGGCGGAAATTATAAGTATAACCCGTATACACACTGCCGTTCATGCCTTGCTGCGTGTTCTTTTTTAAGTTGATGTTCAGAATACCGGCCGTTCCTTCTGCATCATATTTTGCTGAGGGATTGGTGATGATCTCGATGTTCTTCAGGTTTTCAGCCGACATACCCTCCAGGAGCGTACGCAGGTCTCTTGCTGATAGATATGTTTGTTTGCCATCAATCATTACCAGCACACCGCTGCGTCCGTTGAGCTGGATGTTTCCTTCTGCATCGATAAAAACTCCCGGTGCTCTTGATAGCACCGCATATGCCGTATTTCCCGCAGCCATTGCAGTTCCCTGTACGTTTACCACCATTCGGTCGGCCAGTTGCGTAATGGTTGGCCGAAGCGCCGTGATGGTAACATCCTTCAGCGCTTTGGCGTCTGCCTTCAACGTTATGGCATCAAAAACCTTTTCAGTTTCTGTACCTGTTACATCAAACACAGGTGATTTCCATTCTGTGAAGCCAATGGCTGTTACCTGCAGCCAATACCTGCCAGCTGCAACCGCAGAAAGTGAAAACATCCCGGTTGAATCACTGATAACAGCGGCCGCAAGTGAGCTATCCGCCGTCTTCAGAAGCGTAACGTTAGCAAATACAACCGGCTTTGACTTTTCATCCAGCAAGCGGCCACGCAATGTTGTGTTTTGCGCCATAGCACCTATTGCTAAGAAAGAAAGCAAAAACAATAAACTAATCCTGGGGAGATGAATTTGTGAAAATACGTTCTTTCCATAACAGGCAGCAACCTGCACCGCAACTCTTGCTCTTTTCATAATGTTGTTTTGTGTGTGTGTTTGCACTTTTTCCTATACAGGCAGCCTCTCCTGTTATTTTATGAAGCCTTGCTTACCCAGCGAAAAGTTTAAGGCAATGCCTACTCACTTTTCGCATGAAAGCAAACCGTTTGCATGAAAAGACCTGCCTTGCAGTACAGATACCTGTCAGAACAAGTGCAGTTCCAAATTAGATTCTTTTTGTGCAGGGACACTTACCGCTCATGGAAATCTGTAACCGCAGTGAGCGAGGAAGAATGATATGTATTGGTTTGAAACCCAGTGCGAAACCAACAGCTTACAGAATAAATTGGATTGATTTCAGTGTACAGTTAGCTGGCAATGGCAAGCAAAGCTTCCACATCAGCTTCGGTACCTGTAAAAGGCCCTGACTGCTGGAGTTTTAATGTTGCCATAGCAGCAGCAAACTCACCAGCATCTTGTATACTGAAACCTTTACATCGTTTGAAGAGGTAGCCTGCCATATACGTGTCGCCGCAACCGGTGGCATCTGTTATTTGTTCAGGAGCAAAAGCAGGAATACGGTACACCTCCTTTCCGGAGAAGATCATCGACCCTTTGCTGCCAAGTGTAATGATCACCTCTTTTGCCCCCCACTGCTGTACTAGTTTTGCACCAGCTTCAATGTTAGACTGCCCGGTTACAACAGCCAGTTCTTCTTCATTGGCTTTGAAAAATTCAATGAAAGGCAGCACTTCTATTTTTTCTTGCCAGTCAACCGGAACGACATTGCTGTTGTCAACCTTCCGCAAGAGGCCTTGCACATCCAGCGAAATACGTTTTTGCTTTGCAACCTGTTTGATTATGGTGCCGGAAAAATCATCGGCTAACAAGGGGCCTATATGGATAATGGAGGCGTTAACAGCCTTTAGCTGTTCTGGTGTAAATGCGTCTGCTTTTTGCAGCACACGCTGTACCCGGTGATCGGTATCAACACCGTAAATATTCTCAAAGAATAGTGTATGGGAAGACGGATGCACATCTATATCGATATCTCTTTCCCGCAACATTTCCACCGCATAAATGTCTTCCGGTGCAAGGGCTGTAACCAACTTGAAAGAAACATTCAACCCGGCTACGGCATTGGCAAAATAAAATGAAGTGCCACCCGGCATTAAAACTGTTCCGGCAGGCGAAACTACTTTATCGATTGTAATATGTCCGATGCAACAGAGATCATACTGCATGTTTTGCTTCTTTAACCTTTTACCACCTTCATTTCTTCGGGGTTCCAATGAATGATTTTTTTCTCAAAATAACTGTCGTTGCAGGCAAGGCAGGGAGCCGCTGCCCGAAAACCAAAAACAGCATCTTCCACTACCGGCTTGCCGGTTCGTATGGCTTCATAAAAGTTCATGAAGTGATCGAGATGTTCGTTATAGCCTTGCGGCGCTTTGTACGAAATATCTTCCTTCACCGGCGCTTTCCGGTCTGATTCAGAATACTTCTGGCTGTATTCCTTCCGGATGTTTTCCTGCATGGCCGCCGGATAGGTGCTCAGTGCATCCCACCCTCCTATGCCTGGTGCTTTTGGCATCAGGCTATGTTTGATAGTAAGACTGTTGCCCCGCAGATCCATCACCCCTTCTTCACCTACCAGTTTGATGGTTCCCTGGTCACCTTCGCCACTGATAAAGTTTACCCGAAGCATCAACTGAAAGGGCGGATGTTCCGCCGTCTCCGGATACTCCATAATGGCGGTCATTACATCCGGCACATCACGTCCGTCTTTCCAATAAGAAAGCTGTCCTGATGAAAAGATTTTATTGGGGCCTTTTGAACCGGTAATAACATGCACGCCTGACAGGAGGTGAACAAAAAGATCACCGGCAACACCGGTGCCGTAATCGCGGTAATTGCGCCACCAGAAGAATTTTTTAGGATCAAAAGGAACTTTTTTCGTTCCGGCTATATAGCGGTCCCAATCCACTGTGGCTTCACTTGCATCAGTGGGCATGGTATATTGCCAGGCACCCAATGCACTCTGCCGGTCAAAAGATGCCTGTATCAGGTTCAACTTCCCAATCTCGCCGGTCTTGTATAATTCTGCCGCCTTTGCATACACAATGCTGCTGACACGCTGGCTTCCCACCTGCATGACTTTACCGCTCTTCCGCTGCGCATCAACCAAACCCGCACCTTCCTGAATGCGATGCACCATTGGCTTTTCGCAGTACACTGCTTTTCCTTTCTGAAGCGCATCCTGAGCAATGCGTGCATGCCAGTTATCACTGGTAGCAACAATCACGGCATCGATATCATTCCGGTTGATCAGTTCGCGATAATCCTGCGTAGTAAAAAGCGAATTGCCAAACATTTCCTTCGCACGATCCAACCGGCCTTTATAAAGGTCACATGCAGCCACCATCTCCACTCCCGGTACTTTCAATGAAGTACTGATGTTGTTGTGCCCCATGATGCCAAGTCCGATTACACCTATGCGTATTTTATCGTTTGAAGAAATGCGTTTTTCATA
This sequence comes from Flavisolibacter sp., assembly GCA_035998945.1. Taxonomy (GTDB): domain Bacteria; phylum Bacteroidota; class Bacteroidia; order Chitinophagales; family Chitinophagaceae; genus Flavisolibacter. The sequence continues at coordinate 227,992 of DASYHD010000024.1, forward strand.
CTGCAGGATGCGGCTCTCCAGCTTTTCTTCAGCAGCGAGATTCGTTATAGGCGCTGTTGCCAGCGCAAGGGTGGAACCACCAAGTTTTTTCAAAAAGTTCCGACGGGAGGCTTGCTTGCTTTTCGACATAACAGACAGTTTCTTTTTTATAAGAGAATGAATACGGTTAACCCTAAACGATTTCTAATATAAACATTTACTGTAGAATCAAGCTAAAAAATAAAGACTGCTTTTTCTATCAAACCTGTACCTTCTTTTAGTCGTTCTAATTATAAGTTTCCTAATGGATACAGGCAATGCAAAAGGTTGTATCGTTTACAATTGGAATTGATTTGCCAAGCTCTATTTGAAACTGGCAAACCACTCCATTCTAATCTGCTGAAATTTCGTATCCACGTTCACCATCTCCCTTCTGTGCTCTATTCCGAAGAGCATCACAGTAGTTTTACGATATTTTCTGGGGCTGAATACGAAATTTTTATTGCCGCAACTACGCATAAAAGAGGGAAGTTCTGCGCTTGTATTCCGGACTCTGCCATTCTATTTTTGTGTCAGAAGTTGATTGATAGCAATATCAATAAATCCGATACCGAAAGAAAAACCAAAACAACCATTATCCTTGAATTCCGTCAGTAAGTTTTTGTAAAAAGTCCAAGAACCTTTAAAAAACCACCAAAGTCCAGTATCAGTCAACTTCTTTATTTCGTGCCCGTTATTTGGTCCCGAACCCTTGAAAACAAAAGAGAAAAAGGTGTCCAGTTGAATTGAAAAACCAGATCCAACTCTATTGCCTTACAGTAATGTTCCCTCCGCAAGAGGGATTTTCTCATTTAGCCCATTTTTTGATTTGGAAAACGCCTCTGTAAAGGCAAAGAACGAGACCAGAATAAAAAAGCCTTGAATTGCTTCAAGGCTTCAAGTCGGGAGGACAGCCCGAAATGAGACTACCCGCAGTCAATTATATATCAATAAATTATAAGGTCCTGAAATTTAAACTCACTCATAACTCACTGGATAGAAGAACTAAAATAAAGTTACAAAGAAAACACGCATATACTTACAACTTGGTTGAAACCACTTATTAAATAGCTAAAGCAAGGCATTTTTTGCTTTTACGTCTGACTCATAATTAAAGGATCGGAGGTTCAAGTCCCTCAGGATCTCAAACTAAGTTTCATAATCAATTGTACCCGTATACAAAAGGAAAAAGAACAGAGTGGTTTTATTAAAGCAAACCGTGCACATGCATAAACAAAAAATTTCTGACTGCCACCAGTCAAAGATTTTTATACTAATAACAATTGAGTTGCTATTTATTGACTTTTCGTCATTGTATTTTATTTTATATCGACTGGAATAAAGATCAGCGGCGTGGGCAAGCAGGAGGCACCGGGAGGAGAATACGTCATATTGATGGTTTGCACCTCGCCTTCCTTCCCCGGAGGAAACACCTGGATCAGGATGGCTTCCGGAGCGCCTTTTGTGCGAAGCTGATCAGAGGGCAGTTGAATGATGCCTTCCTTAAACTTTCCTTCGCTCACAATCATTGTATTGGCCATACCGCCACACCACTGGTTGTCGCCGGCACGGGCATTCCAGGTTACGAGTGCCAGGCCCTTGCCATTGGTGCTCTTCCACTTCATTTCAATGTTGTACATCACGCCATAGTTACCCGCCAACCGTGCAATATCGCCTGTGCTGGCATCTTTTCCATAAACCCAGGGATCGGTTTTGCCATCGGCTACCACAATCGCAGCGGCTTCATTATTGGTATCGAAGGTATCCTTCGTCATCACCAGGTAATTGCTGACACCAAACAATCCGCGGCCGGCGTTGGTGTGGCGGGACGAAGCCACTTCTTTGATGCGGGCAGCCGCTTTCGGTCCCGGTGTTTTCGGATCGGTTTGCAGAATGCTGATCTCTGCCGGCTGATCGATCACAAACTCGTAAAAGCCATGTACCAGTTCATCGTATTTCACGATCTGCTTTTCCAGCTTTTCATCAATAGCAATGACCTGGCCCGGTTTCACTATCCGCCCTTTCTTTTCAGGCTGTGAAGCAAAATAGTCGGCGAGTCCCTGCTTTCCTGCCAAGAAATAATTAGTAGTAGGCTTTTGCGATGAATATTTCAGCATCCGGATGGTCATGTCCGACGTACCGGTGTTTTTGATGACGGCTGTTATCTTCCGATCAATCTTCTGCGGCTCTTTGATGCCGTTTACATTGTACACATACAGGCGCACGGCTCCCGGCTGAACAGCTTCTTTCAGCGCAATAATCTCCGGCACGCGGATGTATTCGGGATCGTCGGAGATGATGTACTGCGGTCCGGGCAAAACGATCTTTTCATATGGAATGGAGGGTATCTTTTCGCTAAGAAATCCCGGCAGTTCAACGATGCTTCCCTGCTTTGTTTTTAAAATGGCTTCATTGTGTTCACGGGTGACTTTCTGTGCCTGCACGGTATTCAGACTCAATACAATGGCACTGCACAGCAACAAGCTGATTCGCTTTCTGTTTAAAAAATTCATTCCTTGCTATTTTGATTTGATACAATAAAACTTAATATGGCCAGCGAACAAAAGCTTCCATGGCCGCATATTGCGTTAATCCCAGTTGCGCATACAGATTTGCAGTATTGGCATTCCGCTCTTCCGCTCTTTGCCAGAACTCCCGGGCATCGCTCCCCTGGAAAGGCACGGCATCTTTTTGCGACTGGTGAATAAAAATGCCGAAGCGTTTTTTCCGCACTTGGTCAGGACTCATGGGCACGGCCATTTCAATCTCATCAATGTTCCACTCCTGCCAGGCGCCTTTGTACAACCACAACCAGCAGTCCTGTATCCACGCATCACCCTCTTCCTTGATACGCCGGAGTGCTTCGAACACAATATCCAGGCAAACCTTGTGGGTGCCGTGCGGATCGGCCAGGTCGCCGGCGGCAAAAATCTGGTGCGGCTTTACTTTCCGCAACAGTTCCATAGTGATATGTACATCATCTTCACCCATCGGATTCTTTTCAATGGTGCCGGTTTCGTAAAAAGGAAGGTTGAGGAAATGAATATCTTCTTCTTTGATGCCCACGTATCGACAGGTAGCAGCCGCCTCGCCACGACGAATCAATCCTTTGATGTCGCGTATCGCCGCTGTGTCCATCTGGTTAGATTTTTTATTCTGCAGAAACGCTCTTGCTTCTTGGGAAATCTTTTGTGCCGGTTTGCTGTCTATGCCAAAAAGTTGCTCAAAGCCCACGGCAAAGTCCAGGAAGCGGGTGACAAATTCATCGGTAACGGCAATGTTGCCGGAGGTTTGATAGGCTACATGTACTTCATGCCCCTGGTCGTGCAGGCGCTGAAAGGTGCCGCCCATGCTGATGATATCATCATCAGGATGCGGAGAGAAAATCAGGCAACGTTTGGGATAAGGTTTAGAACGTTCGGGATGCGCCGGAATCACCGCATTGGGCTTGCCGCCCGGCCAGCCGGTGATGGTATCCCGCATGGTATAAAACACCTGCAGGTTGATCTCATAGGCATCGCCTTTTTCCACCAGCAGGTCACTCAGGCCATATTCGTTGTAATCGTGATTGGTAAGACTTAGGATGGGCTTCTTCAGATCCAGCGCCATATTCACCACGGCCTTTTTGATCATCTTTGGCGTCCACTCGATATCACCCGTAAGCCAGGGGGACTTAAAGCGTGTTAACTCGGCGGCTGCCAGGTTATCCACCGCAAACATAACGTCATCGTGAGTCTGTAAAAGCGAAGCAGGTACCTGCTCGGTTACCATTCCTTCCACGGCCTTTTGAATCACAGGCGCCTTTCCACTGCCCCATCCCATGAGGATGATCTTTTTTGCTTTCAGGATAGAACTCAGTCCCATGGTCAGGGCTAGCCGGGGAACATCTGCCATTCCTTCAAACTCGTAAGCATTGGCCAAACGGGTGGAGTTCTCCAGATTCACCAGTCTTGTTTTGGAATGGATGCTGGAACCCGGCTCGTTGAAGCCAATATGTCCATTCACACCAATACCAAGGATCTGCAGGTCAATGCCGCCTTCATCGGCGATCTTTTTTTCGTATTCGGCACAGTGTTCCTTGATCGCTTCCTTGGGCACTTCGCCATCGGGGATATGACAGTTTGCCGGGTCAATGTCCACTTTATCAAACAACTGCGTTTTCATAAAGCGGTTGTAGCTCTGTAACGCATCCCGTTCGATGGGATAGTATTCATCGAGGTTAAAAGCCACCACATTTTTGAAACTCAGTTCTTCTTCCCGGTGCATCCGGGCCAGTTCGGCATACAATAGCTTGGGGGTAGACCCAGTGGCCAGTCCCAGCACACATTTTTCTCCGGCACCGGCTTTTGCCCGAATAAGATCCGCCACCTGCTGTGCCACCCATTTGGCACCTCCGGCTGGCGTGTCAAAAATCCGGACCGGAATCCTCTCCAATGAATCAGTAAAATCAATACTCATGCTATAGCGCTTATTAGTCTTTATTTTTTGTCTGCTTTTACAATGATCTCTTTCGCTCCTTTCAGCTTCCCGTTCACGGCGGCTTTCATAAAATCATCCATCTCCCGAAACCGGCGGAACATGTAATTGCTTACTTCATGCCCGCCACCGGGAAAAGTGTACAATCGCAGCGGAAGCTTTTCTTTTTTCGCTTTCTCATAAATGGTATGCGAACCAAAGAACATCATCAAGCCCGGGTCGGTAGCCCTGCAGAAGCGATGCGCCGCTGTACCAAAGGGCACCAGTTGGTCCTTTGTTCCGTGCATCAGCAATAGCGGAATCCAGCTGTTCTTATTCACTGTATTTATATCCAGCACGGCGCCGGCAAATGACAGGGCGCCGGCATATTGAAAACGATCAAACAAAGCATAGCGCTGATCACTTTTTTTCCGGAAAGGATTGAACACAAGATTTAAAATAGCCTCGGCACCGGCACTGCTGCCGGCAATAAAAATTTTGGCAGAATCAATGCCCAACGAAGCTGCATGCTTCAGCAGGTGCTGCGTTGCATCCAGGGCATCTTCCACGCCCCACTGAATAGCTTTCAGCTTTTCCGGCGTCGGGGTTCCGCAGCCAAAATCTTTTCCTTTCAGGTAAAGCCGGTACCTAATCACAAAAACATGGTAGCCCATTTTAGCAAGTCCCTCTCCCATGGGAGACTGGTTCCTGGGATCGCCGCCGGTAAAGGCGCCGCCGTGTACAAACAATACGGACATACCATTGGCCTGCACTTGCGGACGATAGTGATCCATCCACAAGCTGTGCGTGTCTTTTTGTGCATAGGAAATACGCTCAGGCGTCACCTGCGCCTGCGCGGCGGCGGTGCTGAGGAGAAAAAACAAACACCCTAAAAACGGTGCGATGCAGATACGGCTCTTCATTTGGGTTCAAGCATTTTACAGGTACTTGGCCTTTTTCAGGAAGGTAACCCACTCTACGTATGCGGATGGACGTAAGTGAATGCCATCCTGTGTGAAGGCTTCTTTCAGCTCTCCTTTTATGTCGGCAAACACCGGGTGGAGATTGATATAAGGAACACCTTCCGCTTTGGCAATGGCCCGGATAGATTCGTTCAGCTTTGTTACCGAGTCTTTTTTGTTCTTCAGGTACACGGCTTTCAGCAGGCTTTCATTCATCGGCAGCACACTTTGTACATACAGCTTTGTTTTCGGCGATTCTGTTTTAATCTGCTGAATAATGCGTTTGTAATTATTGGAGATAACTTCAATGGGCAAACCGCGGCCAAGGTCATTGATGCCAATGAGCAGGAAAATGCGCTTTGGCTTGTATTTCGTTACATCGCCCAGTCTTGCCAGCACACCAAATGTATTATCGCCCCCAATGCCCCGGTTCATGATGATCTCACCGGGAAGCAGTTCGCCCCACTGGCCTCTTTCGGTAATGCTGTTGCCCAGGAATACGGTGGCTTTCTTCAGTCCGCCCAGGCTGTTGAATAACTCCATTCGCCCCTGGTAATAACTGTTGTTGTACGAGCTATCAATCTTTTTCTGCGCCTGCGCAGCCGTTGCAAAAATCAAGGCAAGCGCCACAATAATTTGCTTTTTTGCGGTCAAGATTTTCATCATCATTATAGATAGTTTTGATCCTTCAGGTATTGCACCCATCGGATATAGGTGGATGGCCTTAAATGAATGCCGTCGGTTGTGTATTCTTTTGCCAACTGCCCTGCCTCATCTCTCATCACGGCATGCAGGTTCACATACGTGCAGGCGACTTGTTTTGCTGTTTCTTCCAGCCTTTGATTCAAGGCTACAATCAAATCATTTTTCAGATTTTTATACGAAGGGGCCAGCATGCTTTCATGTACCGGCAGCACACTTTGGATATACAGCTTTGTTTTGGGTGAAGTCGCCCTGATCTTTTCCACGATCCGCTGGTAGTTGCAGGCAATGGTATCAACAGGGATCCCCCGCTTCATATCATTGATGCCAATAAGGAGAAAGATCTTTGCCGGCCTGGCGGAAAGCACTTCATCCAGCCGCGCCAGCACCCCGTACGTCACATCACCGCTGATGCCGCGGTTCTTTACGTTTTTGCCCCGAATCATCTCCTGCCACTCGCCGGCTTCGGTAATGCTGTTGCCTAAAAAGATGATCTCTTTTTTGCTATCCGGCATTTGCCTAAAAAATGCCAGCCGCATCCTGTAGTGGCTATTGGCAAAGCTGCTGTCGATCCCAACCTTCTCCTGCGACCTCACAGGTTGCAAAGCAAAAAACCATACAAGAAAAAAGAGTGAGGACCGGAACAGCATGTTACAGGGTTTGTTTGTATTCGAGGTAACGGTTGTATAAATGGTGCGCCTGTATGTAAGCACTTTGCGGACTCATAAAATGCGAGAACTCAAACGTGATGGCCTTGTCATAACCGCAACGGCGGGCCGCTTCGAGCTTCAGCCGCAGCTTTTCAAACTTGATGGGCAGAAATTTAATTGGCATGTCGCGGTCAAAGGTTTCGGCATTGGTCCAGCATTGCATGCCGTATTGGTCGGCGAGCTTTTTATTGACCGTAAAAAACGTATCGAGTTCAGTGTAGTCGATATGCCCATCCTGGAAGGCCACGGCATCCACAGCCCCTTGCATGCCGTGAAAAATCTCCCGCCATTCGCGTTCGTGCTCATCTACACTTACCGCATCGGTTTTGGTAAGCTCGGAGGAAGCGGCCATCACGGCCTTTTTGCCATCGATCCAGGGTGAGATGAACGTAGGCAAACCATTACTTGCAGCCTTGCATTGCAAGCCCAAGGTGCGGAAGGCTTCTGTGGCGCCAATCGTTCTGCGACTGATCTCCATGCTCAGGTACCAACCCTTAAAGGAAGGATGATGACCGTACTTTTTCCATACTTCGTCAATCACAAATTTGTTGTCTTCGATCTCGTGGGTCAGGTCACCGGTATCCCAATATATGCCGCTGTCGTACAAGCCGAAGTAAAACTTCAGGTTGTATTTATCGGCCAGGGAAAGAAACAGCTCTACCAGGTCAACCGGCGGTTTGAAGCATCCGTGTTTTTCCAGCAGGTAAGCCGAAGGATAGGTAATGAATTTTCGGTAGCCTGAGCGAATCAGAATAACGGTGTCGATGCCTGCTGCCACCATGTGCTGAAAATCCTGCTCCCACTCCCTGGCACCCCAGTTCTGATGCGGAATATCGTGGCTGATCTCGTCTATAAATGTTCCTGTAATCTGCATGTTTGTCAACTGTATTTTTCAGGTATACATGAGTGTTACTCACGGCATCTATGCTTAAACAACGCTGGCTTCTGCCGCGACTTCTACCGGGGCCTGCTCTTCCTTTTTCTTGGGCAGGGGCACCAGCCAGGTAACCAAAAAGGCCGGAATGGTGGCAAACATCACCCAGATAAAAAAATTATGGTAACCGAGCCAGTCGGACAATTGCCCGCTGAAAGAAGAAGAAAGCAGAAAGCCGGCATTGGCTACGGCGGAGCCAAAGGCGTAGTGTGCCATTTTATAAGGGCCAGGCGCCACCACCTGCATGATGTAAAGGATCAGCCCCACAAAGCCAAAGCCGTAGCCAAAATGCTCCAGCGAAATGGCCAGCCCGATCATAAAATGACTTTGCGGCTGAAAGATGGCCAGCAGCGCATAGGCAATAAACGGCAGGTTAAAAACGGCGCAGAGAAAGAGGAGGATCCTGCGGTTCAGGCCTTTCTTTGATACAAAATGACCACCGGCAATAGAGCCCAGGATAAAGGCCACGGTGCCAAACACACCCACCAGCAGGCCGAAGTCCTCATTGGTCAGACTCAGTCCACCCTTTTCCTTTTCGGCTTTTAAAAACAGGGGCACCACCTTGATAGCCTGGCCTTCGGCAAACCGGTAAAAAATAATAAAGATGATGGAAAGCCAGATCAGGGGCTTTTTGAAAAAGCTTACCAGCACATCCCGAAGCGTTCGCCGCGTTTGGGCGGTGGATTGAACGGCGCCGGCAGCCTGCCCGGAGGGTAAGGTTCTGGCATTGTAAATGGCCAGCAGGCACATGATGCCTCCGTATAAAACCATCACAATTGTCCAGGCCTGCAAAGTGCCCATGCTTTTCTGAAAAACCCCGGCCAGGTACACGATCAAACCGCTGGCAAACACCTTGGCCACATTGTAAAAAGCACCCTGCCAGCCCACAAACCTTGCCTGCTGCTTTTCATCCAGCGCATCCAGGTAAAGCCCGTTGGCCGCCACATCGTGGGTGGCTCCGCTGAATGAAAGCACCGCCATCACCGCAATGGACACGGCAAAAAAGTTGGGCAAGTGAAGACTCAGCGCCACCAGGCCAAACAGCACACCGGTGACCACCTGGGTGGTATAAACAAAAAAGTTTTTTGTACGGTACATTTCCAGGAATGGACTCCAGAAAAAATTGAGCGTGTAGGGCCACATAATCATGGAGGTCCAGAAGGTGATGACTTTATCGCTATACCCAAAATCCTTGTACATGATGGAGGCCGCCGCCGATAGCGCCACAAAAGGGAGCCCCATGGCAAACCATGTGGTGGGAATCCAGGAAATGGGATGCTTTTTTTTCATTTGATTTTTCAGCACGCAATAGTAGAATTGGTAAAAAATGGCTTTCGCGAACCAAGTTAATTAAAAAATTAAAAAACTAGATGAATCTTTAAAATTTAATTTATAAAGTTGTTAGGATTATTTCTTATGTGTAAAAATTGAAGGAGGAGAAATCGTCAAATCTCTCTCCTTGAAGCCTGATCGCTGCAAACGCTCATTAGAGCAGCTTTTGCTTTTTCAGGTAAGCCACCCATTGCAGGTAACCTTTCCCGGATAGATGAAGCCCGTCATAGGTAAAGGCGCTGCGGAGTTGTTTTTTCTCATCGAGCATTGCCTGGTTAACATTCACATAGGCGACCTTGTTTTCGGCAGCCATCCTTTTCAGGGCAGCATTTAACTGCAGGATTTCCGCATTGGTACCTTTATAATACTGCCGGTTGATGAGCGAATCATTGATCGGAAAAACGGATTGCACATACAGCTTAGCAGAAGGCAGGTCTGCTTGCAACTGATGCAAAACCTTTGTATAAGTCCGAACAATAGCAGGTACCGGGATGCCCTTGCTGAGATCATTGGTTCCAATAAGGATGAATACTTTTTTCGGCTTGTGGCGAACAACCTCACCTAGGCGGTGCAGGAGCCCGAAACTGATGTCGCCGGCAATGCCCCGGTTGAGCACATTTCCCAAACCGGTTAGTTCATTCCAGTCGGCCCATTCAGTAATGCTGTCGCCCCAAAAAACCACCGGGCTTTTCTTTGCAGGCAATTGTTTGAAATACTGCAGGCGGCTATCGTACCAGTAGTTGTGAAAAGAGGAATCCGCCGTTTGTGCCTGCAGAAACTGAAACAGAAAAGCAGCGGCAAGTAAAGAGACAAATCGTTTCATAATAACTGTTTTTACGTTTTCCAAAACCATTTCCGCTGAACAAAAACTACCGTCACCAGCGATACAATACCGGTGAAGATCACCCCCCTGAGAAAGCCGCCCCAGGCAGTGGTGTTCAGGCTGTTCAGCACCTCTATGCCGCCGGTAAGGTGCAGCAGCGGGATGAGCAGGAGGTTACCGGTTACATAGGCTACCATCGGGTTGCGGCCATTCCGGCCCAGATAGCGCACCACGGCATCCCCGCCTTTGATCCTCTGCAGGCTATACAGCCCGATCAGCATAAAAAAAGACAATCCCGTGGTAACGAAATAGTAACTGTAAGTAGACACATCTTTTTTGATTCCGCCTTCGTAGGCTTCGAAAAAAAGTCCCAGCAAGAGCAGGTAAACGCCGGCGCTGAAAAATTTTTGCAGGTTGCTATTTTGTGCGGAGGCCCGTTTCAAAACAATATAAATCACCAGCGAAAGCAGTACCGTCACCCCGAAGTTCAGTACCAGCAGGCGGCTAAAAAGGAAACAAACATTGGCAATGATCAGCCCAAAACTCAGCAGCCCCGCAAGCAGCACACGGTTTCGGTTTTCTTCCCCTTTCTCTTCTTTCATGGCTCCCAGCAGCCACTCTCCTGCCAGGGTTCCCGGCAGGATGATAAACAGGTATTTCAGGTAGTAAAACCTGTACATCCAGGGCAGCGGGGAGTAATTGAATACGGCGCCATTCCATGAGCCTTCTTCTTTCGCCCCCAGGAAGACTGCCATCACAAAAGGCAGCAGCGCCAGCCGGAGGACTGGACTTTTGCGGGTAGCCCACCAGATGATAGTACCGAAAAAAGCCATGTTGCCCAACACCAGGATAATGACATCTACTCTTGTCAGCGAAAAACCTTGCCCCCTGAATGAAAGAGCATACAGCAGGAAACCCGCAGTGGCAAACGCCAGGATCTTCAGTGAAGAGAACAAGGTTCTGTGCTTCTCGCCTTTGTATTCGTAAAACTGGAAACAAAGCAGCACAAAACCAAGGATGGAAAGCAGGTAATCGGTAGTTCCCGGTGTGGCGGAAATAACAGAAGCTCGCATGTGAACGGTGAAAAGGGCAAAAAACGTGAGCAGCAAAAACCGCCGGGCCGCGATCCAGAATACCCGCCCAAACGAAGCGCCTTCCCTTTCCAGTTTGGATAACGATAAGGGGATTGCAGCTCCCATGCTGAACAAAAAGAACGGGAACACCAGGTCAACCCAGGTGATACCTGGCAGCGTCGGAATAAATTCATGTGTCGGCGGCGGCAATTGCGCATGGTACATCCAGGCGGGCAACACGCCGCCAAAGGCAATGGCGCTGGAAAGCACCATCGCCAAGATGGCAAAGCCCCGCAGGGCATCTAAACTCTGATCGCGTTGCTCTATGTTTTTTTTCAGTGGATGAAGAAGGTCATTCCCAACATTGTCCGAAGGTTTTAGCATCATTTTGGTTTTCGCCAGCATAAAAGACATGGTGTGCTAGTTTAGGTGCAGGGTTTCTTTGTACCGGTTTCCAAAACGGTCGGTCACGATGATCTCTATCTTTTTTGCAGAAGAAGACGGTGTGGCAAAAAACAGGTGATCAGTCATGCCGGGTTCTATCCAGGCATAGGTTCCAGGCTTGTCGGCGCCAGCCATTTTATCGATGGCGTCTGCATCCTGTGCAGTTTCCTGTTTCATGGCGCCCATCTCTTTTCCGTCTTCTATCCATTCTACTTTCCAGTCTTTATCCCAGTTCCAAACATTTACGGCAACAGCAGTTGGCCTGCCCGGGTAACGACCACGGTTATACACCCGCATCTGGTACGATTTAGGAAATCCTACCGATTTGTAATACCAGGTTACGTTGTTGCCATCCACCTCATACACCCCATAACCTGCCGGTGTGCCGTCGCTGCAAATGTTTTCCGTCCACCAAGCGCCGGACAAAGCGGCCGTGATGTGTTCGTACACACCGCCTTCCTGCACGTTCTCGTTGTAATGCGTATGGCCTGTCAATAAATGCGCATTGAAAGGTTTCAGCAGACCGTACAAGGCCTGCCGGTTGAAGGTGATGTTGCCGGGGTTGTCCGCCGCTTTTTTGTTCCGCCGCTTTTCATGGGTATAGCAGGAAATATGCATGGAAACAAAGACCGGTGCGCCGGGTTTCACTCCGGCAAGATCCTGCTCCAGCCATTGCAGTTGCTGTTCGGTAATGTAACCGATGTAGTTGTAGCCGTTGGCGTAGTAGAACACATTATCGAGCACCACGTAATGCGCATTGCCACGATTGAAGGAGTACCAGGAGGGACCAAAATGCTCGTGGAATGTATTATCCGAAGCCTCATCGCTCCGCACGTTGATGTCCATGTCGTGGTTGCCCAGCACTTGGAAAAAAGGAATGCCGATAACTGCCACCGCTTTTTTGTATGGCGGAATCATGGCAAAATTGTCCCAGTAAATATCACCCGCAGTAAGTCCGTGCACCGGTCCCTCTTTCAACAGATCCGCTACATGTTCTTTTGTATCGGGGGCCGAAACGGTGATCAGCTTTTGCGCCTGCGCATCGGTATTGATCTGCGGATCAGCCCACACAATGGCGAAGTGTTTTGTATCGGGTTGGTCCAGCTTTTTCAGTCGGAAGTTAGCGGTGAAGGCTCCTTTCACCGCTTTTATGGGCTGATAAAACCTGGCGATACCCTTTTCGTTCGGGATCTCGTAGCCTGACGGCAGCGTGAGGTAAACAAACGGAGCCCCACTGGTGGTGTAAAACCGGTACGAACCGTTGGCGTCTGTATTTACAATACTGCTTCCGTCGGTAACCGCAACCCCGGGCAAGCCTCTGCCCTTTTCATCGGTTACTTTCCCTTGGAGAAGAACAGGTGTGTTGCGAAGTGGTTGCGCACCTGCATCGTCTTGCCGGGTCATCAAGAGCAAGAAAAAGAAAATGTTTTTGAGAAGGGTGTGCATGGCTTTAGTTGTTTTCAGGGTCTTCGGTGAATGCTCTTTTTAATTCAGCCCACCAGCCGTTGTTGATGATGTGAACAATATCAAACACCATTACCCCATTCGACATAGCACGACACATCTTCGCCGCTTTTACAAACTGCTCCGGATCGGCATTATATTGTTCAACGTATAATCCTGCATACACGGGCACTACTCCTTTGGTCACGTTGTTGGCGATCTCCGCCGATCCTTCCACAGAATACACCGTATCTCTTTTGCTTTCCATGCCCGCTTCGGTCCGTGCTGCTTTGATGGCGTTGCTCCTTTTTACTTCTTCCTTCGTCACTTCAAAAAAATAATTGCCGGTGGTAAACAGGTCAAGTGTTTCTGCATAACCATAGTCCCGGTAATGGGAGGTCGCCCAGGAATAATCATCCGCAGGGTTATACTTTTTGCTGGCCCAGTTCACACCAACTTCGTAATAGGTGTTGTACCAGGCGCCGGTATAGTCCCCGAAGATGATGTCCGGGTTGATCTTTTTGATTTCTGTTCTTGCCTTCACAAAAAAATCATGGATCACTTTTGCCCGCCATTCCAGCCACTGTTTGTAAAGTGGTCCTTCCACCCGCTTTGGCTCTTTTGCGTTGGTATAGCTGAAAATATCTGCCGGCCAGTTTGCAACTTTTTTACCGGTGTAGTCTTCAAACAACTTCCGAGAGGCATCCGAAAAATCTGCCGTGATGGCGTCGTACCGAACGCGATCGAGGATAATGCCATCCAGATTGGGATACATCGCGGTCAACTCTTTTAAGATGGAAAGTTCATAGGCCTGCACTTCGGGCAAGGCCGGGTTGAGCATGGCGGAATATTTTTTCTTTTGCTTTGTGATAGGCACCAACCCCTCCGGCAGGTAGCTCACCGTTTGCCAGTGCGCCTTGTCTTTGTCTTCATACACCACTCCCCTGTCAAAGTAATTGTGCCCCGCCACAAACACATTGGTGGAGGCATGAACTGCCAGGCCAAGACGATGCCCTTCTTCAATAAACCAGGAAAGCATATCCCAGGAAGGATCTTTTTTACCTGATTCTCTTCCACTTTTCCATTCCAGCATTTGCGAGGCGATCCTGCTGGGATATAACACTTCGCCGGTGATGGGTTTTACATCAATCACCACATCCGTCACACCTGTCTCTTTTGATCGCTGCAGGTAGTAAGTGATGGAATCTTTGAACGTAAAGCGGTGAAAATTTGCCGTGGCATCAAACCATAGAATATTCCTTCGGGGTGATTCTTTTTCTGCCAACGGTTTGGAGGCCGTACACGCAGCCATAAAAAAGGCACCGCTGCAAAGCAGGGTGCCTGTTATGAAAGAGCGCAATTTCGTCATCAAGATTTGTTTTTGTTAAACAATTATTGTTTTATGCCTTCTCTTACTTCATCCCACAACTGTACACCCAGGCGGTTGTACTGCGGCGCATACACATGCACCAGATCGAAGAGCATAACGCCATCTGCTTTTTGCAGGATCAGCTGAATAGCTTTACGGATGTCGGTTTTGTTGTTCCAGCTTACGTTGCCCATGTCGATGCTGCCGTAAACGGGAATTTTTCCTTTGGTGACATACTTACCGCCATTCAGCGAACCTTCCACACTCCACCAATGATAGGTCTGACCGGCCGTAGCGGGGTTGTCATTGATCATCAGCTGTGTAAAATAGTTGCCGGTCATCAGCCAGTCTAACTGTTCTGCATAACCGTATTTTTCATAACCCGGGTAAGCCCAGTCGAAACGCAGCACCGGGTCGTTGAAAGGATCATAGGTTTTGCTGGCCCAGTTCACGCCAACCTGATAGTACGTGATGTACCAGGCACCTGTGTAAGAGCCAAACTTGATGTTTGGCTTCACACTTTTTACCGCGGCTCTTGCCTTGGTTACAAAATCATGAATCACTTTTACACGGTACACCAGCCAACGCTTGTAATAGGTGCCGGTTGTTGCGGGAACAATCTGGCCATTGCTGTTCCGCCAGGAGCTGACCACGTCGGCGGGGAAGTTCATGAACTTGGCGTTTTTGTCGCCGTATTCTGTTTCAAGGAACTTGATAAAATCCTGTTTGCTGAATTCCGAAAAATCAGCATTGATGTCGGCATAGCGGGCATAGTCCATTACAATACCATCCACATCATACTTGATAGCAATCTCCTTCATAATATTGATGGCACGGTCCTGCACCTCGGGGCGGGCCGGGTTCACAAAGCCGTTTTTACCGGTATTGGTAATGGGAACAATGGAACCATTGACTTCTGCTACCTGCGACTGGTACTGGTCTCTCCACACCGGATCTTCATACACCTTCCCGATGTTGCGGCTGCGATCGCCTTCCACCATCACCATGGTGGAAGCATACACTTTCAACTGGCGTTTTTTTGCTTCGGTGATCATGTACGCCACATAGTCCACACCCGGCTGAAACGTTTTGCCATCAAGTGTGGTGATTTGTTTTGTATACGAACTTGGATAGATAGTGTAACCGGAAGATGCCTTCACATCAACAATCAGCGACGTTACACCAACATCCTTCAGCGTATCCAGGGTTTTGCGGATTTCTGATGTGTCGGAAAAGCGGCCATAGGTACCAAACACATTCGAGCGAAGGTCTACCCAAATAATGACCTCTTTTTTACTGCCTGCAGGGGGCGGATTGCCACCACCAGTTCCTCCTCCCCCATCAACCGGGGACGGTGGCGTTGAACTTTTGGAACAGGCAATGAGACCAGCTGCTATCGACAGGGCCAAACCGGCAACGACAAATGATTTTAGTTTCATGTGATCTGGTTTTGAAAAACAAACAACAGCCAGGTTGCGGCTGTTGTTTGTTTTAAATGGTGAGATTAAGGTTCGTATTTGGTAAACTCCTGCGCCAGGATACCGCCATTGGTCAGCAGCATATATACCTGCATGCGCTCTTTATCGGGGGAGAAAGCAATGGTGATATCGGCCGTACCGTTGGGATTTGTAGCCCCTATAAGCAGCTCGGAATTGAATACATTGAACGAAGGATATGCCGGGCTGTTGGAGGGTGTACTGATCTTAGAAATATCAGTGATATCGAAAAGACTCATTTGCACCCTGTTCAAATTAAAGGTTTCTACATACTTCACGATGGCTATATACTTTGCATTGTTGAAGGTGGCAAGTGCTGTTGGCATGTGAAACAAGCCATAGATATTT
Organism: Flavisolibacter sp.; assembly: GCA_035998945.1. Classification (GTDB taxonomy): domain Bacteria; phylum Bacteroidota; class Bacteroidia; order Chitinophagales; family Chitinophagaceae; genus Flavisolibacter. The sequence goes on from DASYHD010000024.1 coordinate 244,101, forward strand.
GTTTCATCTGCAAATGCCGCCTTCTTTGTATACGTGGTGCCATCCACCAGTGCCAGCTCAAACTGGTAATTGACAAAGAAATCCGTATTGGGATCAGCTGAAATGGGTTGTGCTTCCGGATAAAAACCCATTTTTGTATTGGAGCCACCCGCTACATTCTTGTAGTCCATCACCACCGGTGTATTGCTCCGCAGCACACCGTTCTCGATGATCCATTTGTAGATGATAGACGACTGACCGGCAGTAGCCATGATTACGGCGTCATCGTTCAGGTCACCAAAGATGTTCACACGACGACCAACACCGCCATCCAGTGTAATTCCCGTTGGATTGTTATTTACCCACTCAATGAGTTTTACAGGGGTCGCATTTACATTATCCCATTTGTAAACCAGGAAGGTGCTGTTCTTGGGTGCCCAGGAGCAACCGATAAAACGACCTGCAGAATCTTCTGCTACCTGGAACGACAGGCCGGCAAAAGGCAGTGACAGATCACGGATAAAATCACCTGTAAAGCGGTTATAGATCCTGTATTTTGAAGGATTGGTACGGGAAACGGTGATCAGGTTTTCACCGCTAACGGCTACACTCACATCCATGTTTGCTGCAAAACCCAGTTCTGCGGCTGTCTTTGACCACATTTTGCGGTTGATGCCAAAGCCATAGGCCAATCGCTGCGGCTCCCTGGCCACCAGGGTGTACGTTTTTGTACGGCCATCAACACCCGTTACCGTAATGGGAACAGGGTTATTCAGGTTGATGGTAGCACCGCTGGCAACAGAGGTTTGCGAGTGACGGCTCACTTCTACATTCAGCGTGGCGTTAGAAAGATCAATGCCCGGAAGAACGTAAAACACCAGTTCATCGCCGCTGGGGATTGCTTCTACATTTTGCGAAGTACCGCCTTCCACATAGGTGATATCCGCACTTTTAATGGAAAGATCACTGAGTTTGCGTACAACCACAACGATGTTCCTGGTTTCACCTGTACCGGAATTTACCGTCAGTGTTACCGGGTTGGTCAGATCAGAGGGTGTACCCAGTGCCGGAGCGACTTTTGCATCCACCGGAATGCTGGCACGCAGGATCAGATTTTTCAGGTCCACTTCAAAATCAGATTCAGCCGGGTAGAAATAAGACATATCAATATAAGCCGTATCCTTCTGCGCATTGAACGTTGCATTGAAGCGTTCTTTCACGCTGGGTATTTCTACCCATATATCAGCAAAATCTGCCTGGGCATTGCGTTCGATCAGGTCGGGTTTTACGCAAGCGTTAAAAACAACCAACACGCACAGCAGGGCTGACAGTTGGCTAAAAAGTTTATTCATTATCGATCAGTTTTGACTGTTAATGTTGATTGATTACCATCCCTGAATTTGTGTGATCGCCGTGTTTCTTACGATCTCGTCCTGCGGGATGGGCATGTAATAGAACTTGGTTGGGAAGAAGCGGTCCTGCTTGTCCACGTCCACCACCTCGTACGTATTGGTATTGCCGGTAGTTACCGGTTTGTGGCCTTCAAAGCGAACGTTATTCAGCACAATATGTGCTTTTCTCCAGCGGCGAAGGTCCCAGTAGCGGTGTCCTTCAAACGCCAGTTCTACCATTCTTTCATGCTCGATGGCAGCCATCATTTCCTGCTGGTTGGCCGCCGTTACACCCGGCAGGCCTACTCTTGCCCTTACTTTATCCAGCGATGTTTTGGCTTCGCCCAATCGGTTCAGGTTTGCCATCGCTTCGGCATGGATCAGCAGCACTTCGGCATACCGCATCTCGTGCCAGGGCTGGATACTGCGTTGCGTAAGAATAGCCGTGTTGGTTTCATCCAGCATCTTGCGCAGGTAATACCCGGTTACGGTTTTCCTGGGATCAGAACTGTTCTTAAAATCAACATACCCCTCTACGTCGTTTTGCGGTGTGGTGTTGATGGTGCGTCCCTTCCAGGAAGCGCCATTGTAAAGGATAGAAGCATAAAAGCGGGGCTCACGGCCTGTATAAGGATTGGCCGCCATGGCTGTATTGTTCCAGTCGAACGCAGCACCGTTGGCCATTTCGTACTGATCTATCAATTCTGCCGTTGGCACACCAATGGCACCACCACCCGTTACATCGGCAGGCGGCACATAGTTAAAATCAAACTGGTGTGAGAATGCAGGACGCACATAATGCAGGGTAAACACACCTTCCTTGCTGTTGCCCTTCATGAACACATCTTTATAGTTCCCTTCCAGTGCATAAATACCTTCGGCTTCCATCTTAATCACTTCTTCGGCAGCATTGGCCGCATTCTGATAATACTGCTGTGCCTTGTCCTGCGGAATGCCTGTCAGCGGATCGTTGTTAAATTGCTTGCGGTCATATTTCGCAATAGAAGCGGCATACAGCCAGGTACGTGCCAGCATGCCATACGCAGCCCCTTTGGTGGCACGTCCTTCCTGGCCCGGCCAGGCTTTGGGCAAATGCTCTGCCGCAAAGGCAAAATCTGCGGCTGTAAAATTCCAAACCTCATCTTCACTGGCGCGGGCATTGTCTTTCTGGTCGATGCTGTTCAGTTTATCCAGCAGCACCACGCTGCCATTGACTTTTGCCAACCAGAAGTAGGCATAGCCGCGGATAAACCTTGCCTCAGCCTGGTAGCGCAATTTTGTGTCGTTGTCAACTTTTGCGTATTGCTCCAATCCCAGCAGGAACTCGTTGATGCGACGGATGCGGGTATACGATGCCGCCCATACGTTGATGTTGGGACTGGAGGGATTTACCCGGTTCGGATCGAATGCCAGACGGTTGGCGGTTCCGTTACCTTCTGAGTTGGAGGTGTATTTTAAAATGTCGGTCAGGGCATCCGAGGAGTTGTCGTAACCCAGGCCCGGCATGGCACCAAAAGCATACTTATGAAATTCGGCATACATGCCGGCGATGTATTGTTCAACGTTTGCCGGATTCTGCCACACTACGGCATCGGTGTACCGGTCCGTTGGCACCACATCCAGCTTTTTACATCCTGCAGTAAACGCCAGCAAACCGGCAACCAGGATTCCTTTATATAGCTTCGAATACTTATTCATGTTAGATTACTTGTGAAAGTTTAGAAAGTTAAGTTGGCACCAAACGTCATCATCTTCTGCTGGGGATAGAATCCGTTGTTGGCATTCGGCATTTCCGGATCCAGGTACTTCAGGTGATCCCAGGTAAACAGGTTGAAGCCTGCCACATAAAAGCGGATGTTGTCAACTTTGATACGATTCAACAGGTTCTTGGGAACATTATAGCCCAGTTGAATGGATTTCAAACGCAGGTAAGCACCATTCACTACATATTGTGAGTTCATCCAACCATTGTGGTTGGCATAGCCGGCACGGTTGGCGGTTAAACGCGGAAGAGTGGCATTTGGATTATCGGGTCTCCAGGCCTGCTCGATCAGGTAATAAGGTGAGTTACCCAAGTTGTAGAACGAACGGGTAAACGGCGTGTTATCCATCACCCCACTTACTCCGGCTGAGCCCTCGTAAGTGCCACCCAGCGAAACATCGGCACGGGCTGCTCCCTGGAACAGGGCCGACAGGTCAAAGGCACCGTATTGCAGATCCAGATTTAAACCGTACATGATCTCGGGGAAGTTGCTGCGGCCGATAAAGGTAAAGTCGCCACCCTGTGTGATCTGTCCGTCACCATTCAGGTCTCTGTACTTAATGAAACCAGGAGCAGCACCACCGCTTGGTGAAGATGGCCAGCTGTCCACTTCCGTCCAGTTCTGGAACAGGCCTTCTGAAATATAGCCCACCTTTTGACCAAGAGGCCGTCCAAGGGGATTCATCCACTCCGGCGTACCGCTGGCCACATCCCTGCGGATGAGGCGGTTCTTAGCATAGTTGAAGTTACCGGTAACACCATAGCGTAATTTCCGGCCGATAGTGTTGCGATGCGACAGGCGCAGGTCAAAGCCCCTGTTGTCTACAATAGAGCGGTTGACAACGCTGGGGAAGTTACCACCAACAGAGGGCGGATAGATACCGGCTACGTTATCAAGGATGTCACGGGTGATCTTATAAAACCAGTCAAATTCTACATCCAGTTTTCCTCTCCACAGCGTGGCTTCAAAGCCAACGTTGTAGGTAGTGGTCTTTTCCCAGGTAATATCACGGTTAGGTACAGCCGTAGTAAACAGTGCTGTTACCGGGCGGCCGCCGATTACCACAACAGGACTGGTTGTGAGTGAGAACGTTTGCAGGTACTGGAATTCGCCAATGCGGTCGTTACCCAGCAAGCCGGCAGAGCCCCGCACCTTCAGCATGTTGATTGTGCTGCTCAGGTTATCAAAGAAATCTTCCTGGCTGATCACCCAACCCAGTGAAGCGGCTGGAAACAGGCCCCAACGGTTTTCGGGAGCAAAATTATAAGAGGCATCGTAACGTGCAACCAACTCTGCCAGGTACTTGCTCTTGTAGGCATAGTTCAAACGGCCTACATAACCGGCACGGGCTGTTCTGTCGCTGGAGCCGGTAGGCGTGATATAGTCTACCACATCCTTGCTGCCATAGTTGATCTCGTGCAGATCGGTGAGTGCAAAATTGCGGGCACCGGTAGAAAACGAGTTACCGTCGGTTTGTGAATACTCATAAACAAATAAAGCTTTCACATCATGATTGCCAAAACGGTTTTCGTAGTTCAGTTGTGGCTGATAGGTCTCCCTTGTGCTGATGGCACTGCTCTGGCGCAGGGTATTTACGGTGATACCAGGGGGCAGGGATTTGTTCCAGTACCAGCCGCTCGAGCTTCTTTCGCGTACCATCATCTCATAGGGCTGCAGCCAGGATTTAAACTGCTGATTGGTTCTGTCGTAACCAAACAACACCTTCGCCGTCAGGCCTTTGATAAATGGAATTTTTGCACTTAGACTCAGGTTGCTTTGCAGCACCGTGGTTTCATACTTCTGGTAGCCGGAATTATCCAGGGCAGCAATAGGATTTACCACACCCGCGCCGGCACGGCTGGCTGTCGGAATGCCTTCCGGCGTGTACATCGGGATGTTGGGCAGTGCCCGCACGGCCTGGAAGAAGGGGTTCATATAGGAACCGTTATCGGCAGGAATACCAGAACTCATACGGTCTTCTTTACGGGCACCTAGGTCAATGGCACCGGAGAAAATACTGCTTAACGTAAAGTCAAGGTTTGAACGCAGGTTGAAACGTTTGAAATCGTTATTACGAACGACACCTTCCTGATCCAGCATACCGATGGATGTAAAATATTTTACCGACTCGTTACCGCCACGCACCGAAACATTGTGGTGCTGTGTCAGGCTGCGTTTGCCCAATAGCTCACCAATCCAGTCGGTATTGCCGTAGAACGGGTTGGAATTTGTTCCTTTCTGCATGGCATCAATTTCTTCATCGGTATAGGTATAGGGAATAGGATTGCTATTGATGTGCATCAGGTATTCGTTATCCAGTTCCTCACCTTTCTTATACCAGTACATGTAGTCTGGGCCGTTCAGGAATTCAGGAAAACGGGTCAAGGAGTTTAAACTGACAGAGCCATCATAGGTAATAACGGCTTTGCGGTTAAGCCCTCTTTTCGTGGTAACAAGAATAACACCGCCGGCAGCCTGCAAACCATAAACGGCAGCGGCAGCGGCATCTTTCAAAATGGTGATGTTTTCAATTTCGTTCGGATCCAGTTGGCTGAACGAACGCTGCACCCCGTCAACAATGATCATCGGTGCAGAAGCGCCGGTGGTATTGATACCGCGGATGCGAAGGGTGGCATCGTCGAAACCGGGACGGCCCGACTGCTGCATTACGGTCAGACCCGGAAGGCGGCCTGCCAGTACGTTCGACAGGTTAATGGCCGGTGCTTTTTTCAGTTCGGCGCCGCTGATCTGCGCTACCGAACCGGTAAGGGTTCCCCTGCGCTGACGGCCGTAACCAACTACCACCACTTCTTCCATATTGCTTTGGGCTTCGGCCAATACAACCTGAACGGTTTGACCTTCCGTTACCGCAATGGTCTGCGGCGTATAACCGATCATGCTTACGGTAATACTGCTCTTTTCAGCCGGCAGACTGATAGTAAAGCGGCCATCGGAGCCAGTCTGTACGGTCGTAGAGGCACCGCTTACACTAACAGATGCGCCGGCCAACGGCTCGGCTTTCGCGTTTGATACGGTTCCATTGACCGTGCGGGTTTGTGCAAAGAGTACACTGCCTGGCAGACTTAGTAACATAGCAAGCAGTACCCAGCAGCGTGCCCAAAAGAGGGGTTTAAATTTGCTCATACAACAATCAAGTTGGGTTAATACTAAAATTTATAATTACGAATCAGAGTGAACGTTTTCGTTCGTTTGCAAAGAGCTTATTGCACCTCACCTTTCATGTTCACGGGTCTTTCAAAGGGTTGCAGGTACCTGTCAACCAGCCAGGCAATGGACTTTCTGTTCAGCATCTTGTCTGCTTCCATTACCAGTTGTTTACGCGGCCAGTCTGCTTTTACTTTTTCTGCACTCAGCTTTACACCAACAGCATCAAATATTTTCAGGATAGAATTCAGCGTAAGCATTTCACCGGAAGCGTCTAAGTAATTTTCCAGTGCGGGATAATATGGCCGCAAACCTTCCACCAGGTCAAATTGGCTGAGAGGTTGATCAGGATAGAACCAGGTTTGGTTGGCCCATTTGTAGGGCACCCCTGCACCTTTTAAAATGCCGGTGGCACCAACTTTCTGGATCACTTCGAAAAATGGATTCTCCGGCGTTACATCGATATACGGCATGAGGTAAGCACCGGCACGGAGCAACGCTTGCTGCACGGACCGAACCGGGATCTTTTGCAAGGCGGCACTTTGTTTCGCACTCAACGCAGCCAGTGTTCCGGCAGCCTGTCCGGTCAGCAACACACAAGGCTGCAGGCGGGTGGTACCATTGACAACATTGCTGACGGAAATGCCTTTTTCTGCTATGATAAGGTTTTCAAAATTTTGCGGGATCAATGTGCCCAGGGGAACATTGTAAGAAGGGATGGGATAAAACTCCAGGTGCTGCGGTGCCGAAAGATTTTTCTTGTGGTGATGATCGATGGGATAATCCCCAACAGAGATACCGGTACGGTAAAGCGGATCGCCATAGGTAAACGGTTCGGCAATGTTCCGCATGGTAAAACGCACCAGCCCTTTTACCCGCCGGCCTTCGCGGTGATACGGGATCAACGCAAACCTGTCTTTTGTCGGGAATTCATCATCGGCCAATCCCAGGTGCTTAAAGCCCAATTGCTGCTGGATAAAATAGATAAAGCGCTTGGTGGTTTCTTTTGCTTTAACCAGTTCTTTTTCCCGCTCAGCTTCGGTCATTTCCACCACATTTAAATAGGTGTCGTTGCCATAGAGCGGCCAGTTGAGCATATACTTGTTGTTGGGCAACTTGCCGTATTCAAGCATTTTTGCTGCATCAACAGCAGGGGCTTTTCTTGTTTTGTCCTTATAATAATCGGTGCAGGCTGCGTCAAATTCGGCCGGGTCGTAATTGGCAGGTTTGGGAATGGATTTATCTGCTCCTTTGCCATAATCTTTCAAAATGGCTACATAAGTCAGGTCCTGAACAATTTCATTGGTTTCATTCACGCCAACTTTTTCATCGGTAAGCGCACCAGCTTCCATACCCAGGTCATAAGGAATACCCGTCGCTTTCATTACATCGCCCAGTTCAGTAGCGTCAATAAAGGTTTTGGCCTGAATGGTCAGTGTTTTGCCGTTGGCTTTATTGGTGAAGGTGACCGCCTCCAGCCGGTTGTCCTTTTTTGTGACATTGGTGAAAGCATGATTAAAGAAAAGGGTCAGGTTTTTTTCGGCGGCAGCCATGCTTTTAAAAATGCTGTCGGCTACATGCGGCTCAAACAAGGTATTGCTTACCCAGCCGGTTTCAACGGCTTCGGGTCCGCCATAGCGTTTGTACAACTGGCTCCTGAACTCCGCCCACATTCCGGAAGGCAGGCGATGATTTCCGTCGATGGCCGAAACGCCTGCGGCGGAGATCATGCCTCCCAGCCAGGGTGTGCCTTCAACGATGATGGTTCTTGCCCCGAGCCGTGCACTTTGGATACCGGCCGATGTGCCGCCCGTTCCGCCACCAATCACCAATACATCGGTGGTAAGCGTTTTCTGTGCCTGGCAACTCAGGCTAAATACAGTAACGAAAACAATTAAAATCTTCTTCATCATACGCTTACCACCGGTTTGTATCGGTTTTATAAATACAAGTTGTACGCGATCTTTTATGAGACTAAGCCCCTATGCGGCTATTGCGCTTCTACTGTTTTCCAAACCTGGTACAGGGCTCTTGGAACATGGAAACAGCCTTTCCATTTTCCCCCTTTCAGCGGTAGCAGCACCTCGCCTTTCCTGTTGAGGTAACCAAACCATTCGCCATAAGCCGGATCTTTGAAATACTTCCAGGTGTAGTTATGCACTTTTTCAAACCAAGCAAGGCAGCGTTCGTCGCCTGTCAACTGGTACCCTTTGGCAAGAGCAACAAGCGCCTCTACGTGTACCCACCAGAGTTTCTGGTCCCATTCTAATTGTTGCGGAGGAGCCCCTTTTACATCGAGAAAATAAAAGATGCCGCCGTGTTCCTTGTCCCAGCCATATTCCAAAGTATCCAGCATAATGGTGCAGGCTTTTTGAATCAGCGACTGGTCATTCAGGCGTTGTCCCAGGTCCATAATAAACCACATGGCTTCAATGCCGTGACCGGGATTGATCACCCTCCCCTCGAAGCAGTCAATAAAATTTCCTTTTTTGTCCACATTCTCCAGGATCAGCCCCATCTGCGGCTGGTAAAACACCTCCATCACCTCATGAATCACCTGGACTGCCAGTTCATCCACCCTGGCAGCGCCAATGATGTGTTCCAGTTCGAGCGAAAGGTTGCTCAGGATCATTGGCAGGCTGAAATTCCGTAAGGGTCTTGTTCCCGGATATGCTTTATTATAAGAGCCTTTCCAGTTGTCCTGCCTTTTTAAAATATTTTCGAAAGTTGAGAGGGCTATCTCTTTATACTCATCTGCGGGAGCCGCTTTATCCAGGGAAGCAAAACCCATGGTCGCAAAGCAGTCACTAAAGATGTTGTACGGCTGTACCAGCGGCGCCCCTTCTGCAGTGAGGGAAAAGTACCAATTACCCTCTGCGTCTCTTCCATACTTTTTCATAAAGCTGGCTCCGTGGATTGCCATTTCCAGCCACTCTTGGCGGCGCTCAACCTTGTTGTACATATGACTGAAACACCAGACTTGCCGGCCCTGTAGCCACATAAACTTGTCGCGGTCAAATACGCTTCCATCGCGATCCAGGCAGGTGAAATAACCACCGTTCTCATAGTCGGGGCTATGCTGTATCCAAAAGGGCAGGATATTCTCCAGTAGCTCGTTCTTATAACTTGCTGCAAAAGAAGATAAAGCGGGTAGTGTTTTTATAGGAGCAATGTCAATATTGTTCATCAAGCAGCGATTTACTGCCCGAATTTTGTAATTTTTTTATTAACGACCAAATACTTTTTTAATTATTTTATTTAGTTGTGAGAATTTCACTTCATCATATAAAAACTTTTCCCGATTTTTACGATAAATATCAGCACGATGCCAAACCTGCTTTTGGAAGTTTTTTCCGATGAGAATGCGATAGGGGTAGCGTATAAGAACAAGTCGCTGAAACGGGCCATTATCTCCTATCTGGATACTGTCGGCAACACCACCATTGCCGACCTGAATAAAGAACTGAACATCAGCACACCCAAGATCATTAACCTGCTTAACGAGTTAATGCAGGACGGACTTATCAAGGATTATGGAAAGGTAGACTCCACCGGCGGCAGAAGGGCCAGCATGTATGGCCTCGTTTCGGAAGCGGCATTTTTTGTTGGCGTGGACATCAAACGGTTTTCGATCAACATCGGGCTGCTGGATTTTAAAAAAAACCTGGTGACCATCAAAGAGGACGTTCCCTATAAACTGGAAAACACAAACGATTCTTTTGAAGAACTGATCCGTGTAATTGAAGAATTCCTGGAAGAGTCGGCCATTGTCCGTGATAAAATTTTAGGTATTGGCGTCAACCTTTCGGGCCGCATCAATAATGCCAGCGGATACAGTTATAGTTTCTTTCATTTTCACGAAGAGCCCCTGACGAGAATCATTGAATCACGGCTGGGTATCAAAACTTTCCTGGAAAACGATTCGAGGGCCATGGCCTACGGTGAATTTTATTTTGGCGTGGTGCACAACGAACGCAACGTCCTTTTTGTGAATCTTGATTATGGAATTGGTTTGGGTATTCTGGTAGATGGAAAAGTGTATTATGGGAAGTCTGGGTTCAGTGGTGAGTTTGGCCATATCCCGTTTTTCAACAACGAGTTGATTTGCCACTGCGGGAAAAAGGGTTGTTTGGAAACAGAAGCCTCCGGGAGTGCCCTGGTGCGGATGTTCAAAGAAAAGATCAGGGAAGGATCCTCTTCACAGCTTCTTCTTAAATACAAGGATATTGAAGAGATCAAACTGCAGGATATTATTGACGCGGCACAGCATGATGACATGCTGGCCATTGAGCTGATAGCGACGGTGGGCGAAAAGATAGGCAAAGGCCTTGCGGTGCTGATCAACATCTTCAATCCTGAATTGGTGATTCTTGGCGGCACCATGGCACAAACAGGTGATTACATTCGCCTGCCCCTGAAGAGTGCCCTGAATAAATACTCGCTGAGCCTTGTCAACAATGACTCGCAACTCAAAATGTCGAAACTGGGTGAAAAAGCCGGTGTGATCGGGGGGTGCCTTATGGCAAGAAACAAGGTATTTGCTACAAATGGAGGTGAATAAAAAATGGGGAGTTGAATTGAATAAGTACCAACATTTAAGTAGCAGGATAAATAGTTATTTATCTTTTTCCTTCTTTAGACTAATAGATTATTAAACTAATTATTTATCTAGATTTTGTTTTCCTGAATCGTATCACCTCTCTGCCGCATAACTGAAGGTTCATCCAACCGATCATTGCCGGGATAGGGTGTAAATTCAATGTACAAATGCTACCATGACTCCTCTTCACGCTTTGGTTTTAAGCTGCCTGTCTTTTGCTTCCGCAATGTTTTCCCTGAAAACCTGCAACAATCGTGTAAAGGCAACAAACGACACATCCACCGCTATTACCAAAATAGCCTTCAGTACGACCGGTGGCCGATCCGGTAATTACGAAAGCCTGGATGTCTCAGCCGACTCACTTACCTATCTCCAGGCGCGGCGTGGCAATGAAAAAACTATAAAACTGAAAACAGAAAAGGAGTTCTGGAGCCGGTTGACACGTTCCATTAATCGGGAAGACTTTATGCGGGTACAGAGTAACCCGGGCCGTTCATTATACGATGGGATTGATACGACTTTATCTATTCAATATGGAGAGGAAACGTATACCCTTGTCAACGGAAATGAAGACACAACGAATTACAAAAAATAAGGCCATTTACCTCTGGCCACCGTAACGCTGGCGCCATTTGCAAAAGGCTGCTGCGGCAATGCCTATCTTCCGGCACACCTCGTCCACCCGGGTGCCCGTCTCCGCCTGTTTGAGCGCAAAGGCAATCTGTGCTTCCGTGTAGGTTGATTTGGGGCAATCCTTTCATCTTTTAAGTTATGAATAAATGCCCGTTTCTCTACTTTAGCGGTGTCCGGTTTTGCGGGGGGAGGTCAGAAAAAAGGCGAAACTCTTGTCTGTATTGAGTTATCGCCTTTTAGTTGTCGGGAAGACAGCCCGATCTCAGACTGCACGCAAAATATTATATATCAATCATTTATCACCGTTCGAAACTGTGAACTCACGAATAACTCATTAGAGAGAAGAACTAATACAAAAGTACAACCTATAATTTACTCTAGTATTTATCTGGTTAAATTATGCTAGGGAGCATACGTCCCTATTTTTAAAATAGGGTAAGCGTGAAATGCCAAGAATGATTTAATCTGGTAACTGTTGGTGAAGGCACTTAATGAGTGAACTTACAAAGCTGCAACCAAATGTTTTGCTATGCCGCTTTTACTTCGTCAGCTTTGTGTAGATCATATCCTCAGGCTTACCGAAAAAGTCCTGGTGACTAACCGGAGTGTTGCGTCATGATCAGCCAAACTTGATTCGCTTTCGGATCAGTTCAATACAATATACCAAACATGCCCCAGCTAAATGAAAGTCTCTTACATGGATTCTGTGCTTCATGCAGAGGCTAAAGGCATAACCTTATCCTTAATTCTGTTCCATTTTCCAGGAAAAAAGTTTCATGTTGCGATTTGCCACATGCCTACCAACCTTTGTTTCCGGAGCAATACGTCTATAAGCCATTTTATCATAATTACGTTGTAAAAATCGTGTCTTTTGGTGTGATACTAAGGCAATCCCGCTGTGTTAGGTTTGCATTATAGTATTCAAAGCCCAAATACGATTACTGCAACCAAAACCAAAAGAATTAGACTCAATAGTAAATAATTGAAAGAAACATACTTCGTCATTTCAAAGAACCGGTCCTTTTCAATTGCAGTATCATCAAACCGTCCATGAGCTCCAAATGGTCCGTTTACCGTTTGAAATAAATTGTCGGCTGCTTCCCTGGTTTTTGGTTCACTGGTTTGCTGGCTGTCATATTCATTCTTTGCCAAATACCTGTCGCCATATGATGGAAAAAGGTTATTTCCATAGATGGCTTTCCAAGCCGGAAAACCAACAACATGTTCCCGCTTATAATGTTTTGCAGCCCAAAGTACAGCCTTGGCAGCAACTTCCGGCTGGTAGATGGGAGGCACAGGCTCCGCCTTGTTCGGCAACCTTGACCTGACCCAGTCAAACTGGGGCGTATAGTGAGCCGATAGCTGCACCATGGAAACCTTCACCTTGCTTTTATCGTGCAACAGTTCTGACAGCAATGAATCGTGAAAGCCCTGTATGGCATGTTTGGCTGCGCAGTAAGCCGATTGTAAAGGAATGCCTCTATACGCCAATGCAGAACCAACCTGGATGATCGTTCCTTTATTGCGAGGCATCATTCGATTGAGTGCAGCCAATGTACCATAAACCGTTCCCAGGTAGGTAACTTCTGTTACTCTTTTGTATTCTTCAACTCTCATCTGCCTGACAGGCGAAAAGACAGAGACCATCGCACTATTCACTCAAATATCAATAGTTCCTAATACCCGTTCTGCCTGCGCGGCTGCATTTTCTAGAGCTTCAGCATCGGCTACATCCAATGGCAAACCCAAGTCTTTTACACCAAAGCCCTCCGCTTCTTTCCTTGCCTCTTCCAATCGTTCTTTGTTTCTTGCGATCAGTGCAACGTGAGCGCCTTCTTTTGCAAAAGCAATGGCAATAGCTCTTCCAATGCCAGCACTGGCGCCGGTCACGACTACTATTTGATCTTCAAACCCTTTTTTATTCTCCATATCATCCTCACTTTTTAGTTATAAAACGTACCTAAAACACCTCCGTAGATCAGGTGAGCAATCATCGTGACAAGCGGCGTTCCCCTGCCATAATTCAACGCAAAGAATCCAGGTGGCTCTAACTGTCTTGTTGGTGTAGGTCCCTGGTAGGGCTGCGCCATCCTGGGGTGGAAAACAGCAATCGATTGCAAGCCTGCCGATAACACAAAAGCACCATGAACAAGACCGATGGCAAGGCCAAACCACCAGGCATAGATACCGGTCGTTTTAAATGCAAGGCTATAGATGAATGCGAATAACCAACCCAAAATCAAATGTGCCAGAAATCCGTACAGAAGAGCTTTATTGCGGTTAGAAGTGAAAAGCGTACCCAGTAGAAAAGGCAGATCCATCCGAGTAAGCCCCAACGGCTTTGATATTGCCATAATAGTCGTCAGAAGTAATGTTGCCGCAAATCCCCAAAGCAAAATATCGATTATGTTCATGCAACTAATCCTCCTTTTCGTATGCTTCGTTTATAGCAAGAGCCGCGTTAATTAACCCAATATGCGTAAATCCCTGCGGATAATTTCCAAGCATTTCATACGTTACCGGATCCACTTCTTCTGCCATTAAACCTGTTGGACTCGCCTGCTCCAGCAGCGAATCAAAAAGCTGAACTGCCTCTGCTAAATTGCCGGCCCTGACGAGGTTTTCAACCAGCCAAAAATTGCAGATGCCAAAGCTCCCTTCCCCGCCCTGAATACCATCGTTTGTAAAACGGTAACGATAGATCAGGTTATTGTTGGAAAGATGCTCACGAATTACCCGGACGGTGGACATCATACGGGAAGAAGAAGCCTCACAATAACCAACAAGAGGAAAAACAAGTGCGCTTGCATCCAGGGTTTTGCCGTTAAAAGCATTGGTGTAAGATCTCAACTCCTTATTATACCCCGATTGCTCCACCGCTTCTCTAATTGCCGACTTTGTCTTTTCGTAGCCGTCAATGTTCGCTTTTCCCCAGCCGTATTTTTTGGAGAGTTTGATCAGCCGGTCCAAACCCACCCAGGCCATCACTTTTGAATGCGTGTGATGAACAAGACGGGAACGTATCTCCCAAATTCCGTTATCCGGTTCAAGCCATAGTTTGCAGATAATGTCGCCCAAGCCTAACATGAATTTGCGACTCCCGTTGTCGAACTCAGGAATAAGTTTTGAATAAGAAAAAAAGGCATCCAGCACTTCGCCGTAAACATCCAACTGATGTTGATTGTATGCTCCGTTGCCTACTCTTACCGGCTTTGAATTTTTAAACCCCGACAGCCAGTCAAGATGAAACTCTTTCAGCCTTGCATCACCAAAAACGGAATACACCACCTGAAGCTTGGGAGAGGTAAGCCGGGTGGCGTGAAGTATCCAGTTCATATAAGCATGTGCTTCCTGCTCAAAGCCCAACCTCACCAAAACCCTGACGGTAAACGAAGCATCCCGAAGCCAGCAATAACGGTAGTCCCAATTCCTTTCACCACCGATTTCTTCCGGTATGGAGGTAGTGGGAGCCGCAATGATGGCGCCTGAGGGTGCATGTGCTAACAGTTTCAGCGTAAGCACACTTCTCTTTACCCATCCCTCATACCTGCCGTTATAACGGCATTGACTTACCCAATCCTTCCAAAACAAAATGGTTTGCTTCATTCTGTTTGATCCGGACTCGGTGACTTCGGGAAGAACGGCGGGAGCCTGGGTTGAACAACTCAAAGAGAAAATAATGGTTTCGCCGTCGCTGATGAGAAAGGAAGCAGTTGCTTTGTAACTGGTAACTTCTATTCCTTTTGCATCAAGGCTGCTAAGCAGAATGTAGGTATTTTCTTTCCAGAAAAACTTAATACCTAATCTTTGGTTATGCTGAATACGAGCCTCGAACTTTCCATAAAAAGGGGCCGGTGAAAATTCCATTTTCAATTGAACAGTTCCTTCTGTGCATGTGATAACCCGGAGGATCTCATGGTCAGGAAAAAGCGTTTTTGTTTTTTCTTCTTCGGTAGTAACTGCAAAGGCGTCTGTCAATTTTACACTCCCGCTGCTGGTTACGAAACTGGTTTCTACCACATTGGTATCAGGTATGTATTGCTGAACCGATTGATATTCTTCAGCCGGCATAATCGAAAAATAACCTCCCCTGTTTTTGTCAAGGATAGCGGAGAAGATGGCAGGAGAATGGAATTCCGGAAGGCAGCACCAGTCGATGGAACCATGCCTGCTCACCAAAGCTGCCGCCCGGCAATTTCCAATCAGGCTATATCCGGAAAGACTCATCATCACATTCTATCTTCTATCGTCAATTGACCAGCTAACCTAACGTCCGCCGTCTATTATTTTATTCTAATCGTTCCGTCTTCCGCTTAACAGATAAAGCGAAAAAGCACCGATGGCCATTACCGTGTCTCTTACAGCCACGTCAAAATATTGACCTGACAACAAAAGATTGATGGCAATACCAATTAACCAAAGCGCTACTATCAGGCTTCCGATTCTTGGCTTGATCAGTACAAGCACACCGGCAATGATCTCGATGATGCCGACGATTATCATAAAACTATGCGGCGACACCGGAAGCAGACTGGCGATTTGAGGTGCCAAATACTTGTCCCAGTCGGTGAGCAGGTGCATGAATTTGTCGGCGCCGGCAACGATAGGCACAAGTCCGTAGGTCCACCGTAAAATAGAAGCAACTTTTTCTGCCTGCGTCATAGCGCCATGGTGAGCATGGCCTTTTGCATAATTTGCTGGTATGTCCATAATCTGTTGTTTATTCTTATAGAGTAACTATGGCATCAATGGGTTACAGGATTTGACAGTTTTCTTTTCATGCCCTCAGCTATTTTTCAAATACAACAGCCTCAGGCGAAGCGCCCAGTTTTACCAGGCAATCTTCCAGAGCCTCTACCATTTTCGGAGGACCACAGAGGTAAAAATGTTTGCTGAAGTCATCAATGTTGGCTTTCAAAAGCGCCTCGTTGATGAAACCATAATGATGTTTGCGTGTTTGTTCATCTGTCACTGTATAGATCGCATTTTCGCCAAGCATCGATGTCAGTTCCTGTTCAAGGATAATGTCCTTGTCTGTCTTGTTGGAAAAGAAAAGCTTGTTGCCTTCCAGCTTGTTTTCTTTTCGTAATTCACGGAGTATGGCAATAAACGGCGTGATGCCGGCGCCTCCTGCAATAAAATAGCCGGGGCCTTTGTATTCGATAGCGCCCCATACATCATCCACAATGAGCTCGTCTCCCGGTTTCAGCCCATTCATTTCATTGGTCACACCCGGGTGATCTGTGTAAATCTTGATAGTAAACTCAAGATCGGGGGCCTCGTTCAAGGAAGTAAAGGTGAAGGGTCTTTTTCCTTTTCCCACCCGGCTTTATTGATGGCAACCTCCGTTGCCTGTCCGGGAGCAAACTGATACCCGGTAGGTTTTTCACAACGGAACTGTTTTACATCATGGGTCACATTCTCAACCGATTTTATTTTAATTATATGTTCCATTACATTTCATTGATCAGACAGGATATACATTGCAACTATTTCAGAAAAGAAAGAAATTCTTTTCTTGTCGCATCATTTTTAAATTTTCCAGAGTAGTGGCCTGTAACCGTAGTGCTGTTCACATCACCCACACCTCTCGATGCCACACAGAGGTGAGCTGCATCAATAACGACGGCTACATCCTCGGTATGCAGGGCTTCTTTTAATGCTTTGGCAATCTGTACCGTCAGTCTTTCCTGCACCTGCGGCTTTTTACAATAGTAGTGTACAAGGCGGTTGATCTTTGACAATCCGATTACATTTCCATTCGGGTAATAAGCCACATGTGCCTTGCCAATGATGGGTACAAAATGATGTTCGCAACAGGAGTAAACCGTGATGTTTTTTTCAATCAGCATTTCGCCGTAGTGATAATCATTTTCAAACAACGTAACGTCCGGTTTGTTAGCAGGATCTAAACCGCTGAAGATTTCCTTTACATACATCTTAGCCACACGGTCGGGAGTGCCTTTTAAGCTGTCGTCACCCAGGTCAAGACCAAGAAGTAACATGATCTGCCTAAAATGATAACTGATCAATTTGATCTTTGTTTCATCGTCGGGAACAGATTCTTTTGAAGCCATTAATTTTTCGAAGGGTACAGATACATGGTTTCCGGCCGTTTCCTCAGTGTCATTGCCGTTTACCATAATGGCATGTCCGTTTTGCTTCATACTTAATTTTTAATTAGTAAATAACTGAGCGAGCCGGATGCAACTTTTCCAATGCTCTTCTTCCCTGTTAGATCAGTTTGGAAAACGAATGATTACAAACAGTGGGCAGAATATCCGATGAAGACGCGGGCAACCTTCCTACTGGTGATTTATTCATACCAGCGCTTCAACCCTTCGTTCATCAGGAAAGGTTCGTATCCAGAAGTACAACGATTTCAGTTCACCCCGACGAATGATCAGGAATAGAGGAAAGCGCAATAGCTTATTTAGACAGCTTGCCGGTGTTGCCATTGATCGCATTGATCCCTTCAAAGACTCGCTGAACGATGGCATCGCAATAGACCAGGTTAAAAGAGTAAAGCTCACTGCGGGAATAGGAGGATTCGATCTGCTTTTGAAGCAAGGACTTCGCTCTATTTAAGCGAACTTTTACGTTCATGGTGGTAATGTTCAATAGTTCCGCCGTCTCAGCAACCGAAAAGCCCTCAATTTCCCTCAGCACAAACACCGTGCGGTACAGAACCGGAATATTCTGAAGGCCTTTTTCCACGATTGATGTGAGTTCTCTGTTTAACAACACATCCTCTGTCTGGTTGTCTTTTGTTTTATTATACATAGACTGATGTTCCGGTTCCAGGACATCATCGGCGGGAACCTCGTTTTTGAAATATCCGTATTTGAGTTTATAAAGACACTTGTTTACCATGATCCTGGATATCCAGGTTTTGTAGGATGCCCGCCCTTCGAAGCTTTTTAATGCCAGATATGCCGCCACATGCGTGTCCTGCATCAGATCCTCCGCATCCTGGTGGTTAAAGCCATAATTCCGGGCAATTTTGTACAGCGTTGAATTATATCTCCTTATCAGGATTTCAAATAAAGAAATATCTCCCGCCAGCACTTTTTCAATGACTAAACTGTCGGAATTTACTTCTACATTATCAGCCAAGTTTTGCATGATCTAAATTTTTTGATGACGCCGGCAAGACAACTAACCCTTTTGCTTATAGAGCAGGTGAACCTCAAAAAGGTTACAGAAAAAGACCACTTACGCAAAAGACCACATCATTATTGGATTTTAATCACAATTAACATTCGCCGTAAGCTGGCAGGAAAATCCCGTTGACGGCAACAATTTTTCCCACTGGCAGGATCATGCCATTATCCAGTTCAATAACCAGGCTCGTATCACTCTTTTTCATCTGCTGAATGAAGCCTTCTGCTCTGGTGAGGCCGTTATCGTCCACCAATAGATTCACCTTTTCACCTGCGTGATAGGCCGAGTTTAATAATTTTTCAAACGTTTCCTTTGCACCTAATGTAATACGGCAGTCCATGATCCTGTTTTCTGTTGATGGTTCATCAATCGTTTGCCACACAAGTCGTGCCATCGGCAAAGTAATCCTGCGTCCCGATGCAGGCCATTCGTTCACCTACTGATCAAACCGTGATCACTTTGTTTGCGATTTCATCATCGATCTGAACTTCACAGGATAAGGCAAAACATTTTGCACCTGTGTGCTTTTCAGTGATCACCACGCCGCAGGTCTTGCAACTGCCCCCACCGTAACAGACACCAAAACTTCTGACGGGAAAATTTTCAGATAAAAGACACATTAAGGACTGGTATTTACCCTCACTTGTCTGCACCTGATATGCCTTCCTTTCAAAATTCACAGTAAAATAGATCAGGTTCTTCTTCTGGTGCATGGCGGGTTTGTTTCAATGATAAAATAATAGCAGACTGACGCCAACTGACATTCGAAAGTAAGCATTTACAGGCGTTACCATAAATACAGCCACTGGTAAAGCACCGGCTTTCTGCAAGGTCGACGCAACAGAACAAACCTTTATTGTTTGCGCCATTATGCATCCTGCAGGCAGGGGTTTTCATTGCAACATTGCCATGCATAGATAATAATTAAGAGGTATAGAGTAGGTGAAGAATGAGAAGGTTACAAAAAGCAGCAAGTTTTTCGAATAGCAAAATGATGATCCTGTTTCAGGTGATTAGTGGCACGGGGAAAACAATTCCCAGCCCATAGAAAGAAATTGGTTTCGCATATTGTTTAATGCGGATAACCTTGGTAGAGCAAACGGTTTTAAAAACAGAACGTATTGAGAACGATCATTATGGAAACGGCAAACACAAACATGGTACGATACGGTGAATCAGTTGATGCAGCAGGGTATAAGATTTGTACGTATTGGTTTTATCACGCAACTGATGCGTCACTTCGCTGCAATGAAATTTACTCGTTTGATATTAATTGATCTTTCCCGGTACACCAAAATCTTTTTGGCAAATTCTACAAAACGAGACCTCTCAGTCATTGCATTAACCGGCGTTTTTTATAAAACCTTTCCCATCAATAAAGCATTGGTCGTGTTGAATTCAACGAATCAATTTACCTCTTCTTTCAAAGAATTCATGCCTTTCTGTTACAAGCTCTATTTCTTCTCCAGCAAAAAGGAATTTTAAAATTTAGCTGATCAATTAACGGCACTGCTCGAATTATTCTTTTGCTCCTTACAGTTCATTATATCTCAACCTTTATACTTTTCATATGAAATCAAAGCATGCAGTTGGATTTGTTTCTGTCGCCGTTTTCATGACGCTATTGTTCTCCGCCTGCACCATCCAAAAACCAAGTTTTCCTGTGGGCATATACCCGAAAGACATGCCTAAAGTTCCTGCGCCGGACGGAGCTGCGGCGTGGGTACCGGCAGGCTATAAAGTGGAAGTGTTCATGAAAGACCTGATCTGGCCAAGCAGTGTTGAATTTGATGAGGCGGGCAATATGTATGTAGCGGAAGCAGGCTATGTGTACGGCGATCCGTTTGCTCCCGCACAGGTGCTGTGCATTACACCCGGCGGGCAGATCACCCGTTATGCGGATGGCCTTAACGGTCCTGTTACGGACATTCTCTGGCACAAAGGTCAATTGTATGTTTCGCACAAAGGAAAGATCTCTGTGGTTGAACAGAATGGCAATGTAAAAGACCTGGTCACGGGCCTTCCCAGCCATGGCGATCATTTTAATAACCAGATGACCGTTGGACTGGATGGCAAAATTTATTTCGGCCAAGGCACAGCCACCAATTCCGGTGTGGTTGGCCTTGACAACGCATATCCATACGTGTGGCTTTTGTTGCACCCCGATGTATCGGATATCCCGGCAAAGGATGTACGCCTCAGTGGTGAAAGCTTTTTAACGCCACAGCCAAACAATGTTCTATCCCGCCAGGGAAGACTGACAAGTTTCTGGAAAGATGTAACATATGCAGTAACCAGTGTTTTCAACCGCAACAAGGCCAAATCAATGCTTGTTCGGACACGAGCCTTTCAGCCCTTCGGTGAAAAAGAACGTGAAGTAAAAGGACAAGTGAAGGCCAGCGGAACCATCCTGCGAATGAACACCGATGGCAGTGGATTGGAAGTGTATGCCTGGGGATTGCGCAACCCGTATGGTGTGTTGTGGGGTCCAGACGGGCAGTTGTATGTTACCGATAATGCTTATGACGAAAGGGGCAGCCGTCCTGTTGCCAATGCAAAAGATAATATCTGGCAGATCAAACAGGGAGCCTGGTACGGGTGGCCTGATTACTCCAGCGGTATCCCTGTTACTGATCCACAATTCCGCTCCGAAAGAGGTCCCAAATTAAAGTTTTTGATGAAGGAACATCCACCGGTGGAACAGCCCTGGTTAGTACGTCCGGAAAACGCAGCAGCAACCAAGTTTGATTTCAGCACCAATGCAGCATTTGGTTACAAAGGACAGATGTTCCTGGCAGAATTTGGATCCGGAACACCGTTAACCGGCGACCCAAACCTGAATGGCTATACGGTGATACGCATTGATCCTGCGACCAAAGAAGCGCACCCATTTCTAAGTAATAAAGTTAAGGGCCCTGATGGAAAAGAATATGTCACTACTGCAGGGCCAAGACACCCGGTGGAAGCAAAATTCTCGCCGGACGGCAAAACGCTTTATGTGGTGGACATCGGCGTGATCGGTTTTGCATTAGCAAGTGCTGGGCCCTTTCCTGTTCCTTCCCCCGGTACAGGTGTGATCTGGCGCATTACGAAAGAAGGCACTAACAGCTCCGGCCCGCCTGCCGGGCTATCCTACATGCCTCCCAAAACCAAGTAAGCCCTGAAATTCGCTCATGAAAGTTCTCAACCTGTTTTTCATTGTGCTGTTCGTGCTGTCGGCCGTGCTGCAATATAACGATCCGGATCCTTACATCTGGATACCGCTTTACCTGTACGGCGCTTTTGTTTGTTACAAGGCAGTGAGAAGGAAATTAGTTC
This sequence comes from Flavisolibacter sp., assembly GCA_035998945.1. GTDB lineage: Bacteria > Bacteroidota > Bacteroidia > Chitinophagales > Chitinophagaceae > Flavisolibacter. The sequence continues at coordinate 266,114 of DASYHD010000024.1, forward strand.
CTGCACTTTACATCGTTGGTTGGATCGTGTATGGAGCCTATGCCCTGTACCTGTTTTTTGGTGATGACGGTGTGCTAAGCTGGTGGCAGGAACACCAGGCGGAAAACATTGCGCAAAGCATGAAGGCCACCAATCCATGGATCGAAGAAACAAGGGAGTTCTTTGGCTTACTGATCCTGCTCCTGGCATTGCTCCTGAACTGGCTCTGGCTGCGAAGAGAAGAAACAAACGCAAGGAAAACAGTTAATCCGTCACACAAAAGAATTATAAAAACCGAAAGGTGAACCATGAAGCCAAGATTGTTGCTTTTCATTTTCATTGCTTTTGCAAATGTCTGTTCCGCACAGGCAGTGCTCGAGGGAACGTTAAGAAATGAGGCATCGGAGCCGATAGCAGGAGCTACAATCCGTTTGCTGAATACGCATCATCTTACCCGTACCGATTCTGGTGGTTTTTTTCAGTTAACCGGCCTGTCTCCAGCAACGTATACCATCCAGCTGATGACACCAGGGTATGCCGATCGGTTTCAATTGGCAGTCGTTCAAATCGGCTCCAATCAAATTGAACTCGTACAAACAAGCATCACCAAAAGCCTTGAAACAGTTGTGGTGACAGCCCAAAAAAAGGAGGAGCTCTTGCAGCGAATGCCTTTGAGCATTACAGCGTTGACGGGGAGGAAGACGGAAGAATACCGCCTGTGGTCAATCAGCGATCTCACGGCTCTTTCTTCCAACTTCTATGCAGCGCATCCGGGCGATGGCCGCAACGTGGGCTCCATCCGCGGCATTGTCAATACTTCATACGACCAGGCAATTGCCACTTATGTTGATGGCGTGAACCAGTTTGGTTTGGATACTTACATCCCTCATCTTTTCGACGTAGAAAGAATAGAGGTCCTGAAAGGACCGCAGGGAACGCTGTATGGTCGCAATGCCATGGGCGGCGTGATTAATATCATTACGAAAAAACCCGGTAACTATACAGATGGATTTATGCAGTTAAGTATCGGTAATTACGGGCAGCAGCGGTATAGTGCCGGCATTCGGACTCCGGTAGTCAAAGACAAACTTTTTGCTGGTGCAGCAGGTTTGTATGACCGAACCAGGGGGTTTTATACAAACGAGTATAATAACAGTAACTATGACAAGCGCCATAACATCATTGGCAATTATTACCTGCGGTACACGCCAACTACACAATGGGCTTTTACGCTGAACGCAAAACACAACAGCAACCGAAACAACGGCGCCTTTCCGCTGGTATTCGGCGTGGATGAAGCCCTGAACAATCCCTACCGGCTGGCACAGAACGCCGCTACAAAAATGATCGATAATGTTTTTAACTCCTCGCTTTCCATAACTTATTCAGGGGCAGCTGTTCACCTTACATCACAGACCGCTTATCAATCCAATCATCGCTATTATACAAACCCGATTGACGCAGACTTTTCGACTCTTGATGCCATCAGCATCATCAATAACTATGGCAATGAATGGAACAAAATAAAGGTATGGACGCAGGAGATCAACCTGCGATCCGCCACAACCTCTAATAACGGTTTGACGTGGCTTGCAGGAACATATTTGTTTCATCAGGATAATCCGGTGAAACAAGCCACCAGGTTTGGCGAACAGGCGCAGTTGGTTGGCGCACCAGACAACAACTTTTCACTCGTCAACACCAGCAAAGGCAAAGGCTCCGGCGTAGCTGTTTACGGGAAATTGAGCTATGCATTTACTAAGAAAATAGAACTGACAGCCGGCCTCCGTTATGACCACGAAAAAAAAGAGCAGAAAATTCTGGGCGAATACCAAAAAGATCCCGACCCAAATCCAATGTTTGCTTACCGAAGCGATACTATGGCCAACGCAAATTTTTCAGCTTGGTCGCCAAAGGCTACGTTAACCTTTTATCCAAACGATAAACAAACCGTTTACGCAAGCTTTGGTCGCGGCTTCCGTGCCGGCGGATTAACGCCTTTATCTTCTGATCCTTCACAACCTGCTTTATATCCCTTCAGGCCTGAGTTCAGCAAAAGTGCGGAACTGGGTTGGAAGCATACGTTGCTGCAACAGAAGCTAATTTTCAATCTTGCTTTTTTTCATACCACCCTATCGGATGTGCAGTTGCCCACACTCGTTCTACCTGATGCGGTTACCATTACACGAAATACGGGAAGGCTAGTGAGTAAAGGCATAGAGGTAGAAATACGTGCTGCACCATTCAAAAGTCTGGCTATCGATTACAATTTCGGATATACTGATGCTCGATACGCTAGCCTGAAAGTTTCGCAGAACGGAAGTGAAGTAGATCTGAAAGACAAGCGGCAAATCTTTACGCCGGATGTCACATCCATGTTCACTGCGCAGTATACTTATCCGCTCGGCAACAATGCATCCCTCCTTTTTAGAGGGGAATGGAAGTATTTAGGAACCCAATATTTTGATCTAGCTAATGCCATCCTACAGCCCTCCTATCACTTGTTCAACACCCGCCTTGGAATAATGACCTACAAAACATCAGAAGTCGTGTTATGGGGCAGGAATCTTACCGGTCAACGTTATATCAGTTATGCTTATGATTTTGGCGCGGTGCACCTGGGCGATCCGAGAAGCTATGGGATTACAATCGGATTAAAATTCTAGCTAAGCATATGGAGAAAACTCGAGTCACACTTTACCATAATAGCCGGTAAGTCTTTGTTCATGTAAAAGTTACCCAGTGAATGAACTTTATCCTATCATTTAACTACTTCTAAATCCCTCGGTTGTTTATTAGGTAGTTCAGTTCCAATCCAACTTCATGCACACATAAATGTCGTTAGCAATGCGGCGACAGTGGAATTGCCACAAATGCATTACTATGTACTATACTTTTATCAATCGCACTTATCATTCAAACCAAAATTGCAGACAGTGCCTGCAATTTTTGGTCATAGAAGGTTCGAATCGGGTAAGGAAGTCGTAACTGGAAGATAATTGTATAGAAACGAGTGCGTTATAAAATGGAATGTGAGCTACTCACAGATTACTCACTGAATTGGAAAGGAGATAAATTGAAAAGTGCAAGATAAAATGAATTGAAAGTGATTTAAATGAACAAGTTATATGCTTAAGTCGTGTAATAAGGCAATACAAATTAGGCATTTAAATAAAATATAAAAGCCTATAAATCGTTGATTTATAGGCTTAGTCGGGAAGACAGGATTCGAACCTGCGACCCCCTGGTCCCAAACCAGGTGCGCTACCGGCCTGCGCTACTTCCCGAACCGGTTTACAACAACTTCAAAATGATAACCACAGAAGCCCTTGTAAATAGAGGGTGCAAAAGTAAAGGAATCAATCTACTTGAACAAAAAGGCTTTTAATTTTTTAACGAAAAGATCTTTAGCAGGATTTAATCGCTATCCAGAACAAAGCAACGGAACGTAAAGACAATATCTTACAGTCATTTACTTTCCGATACAAAACTTACTGAATACATAGTCGAGCAAATCATCATTACTTAATTCGCCGGTAATCACTCCCAAAAAGTGCAGGCACCTGCGAATATCCAGCGCCAACAGATCACCCGGCAACCCGTTATCCATTCCTTCCGCAACATCTTGCAAGGATTTATCCACTTCCTGCAGGGAGTGAAAATGCCGTGCATTGGTAATTACTACGTTTTCTCCCTGCACACTATCGTGTAAAACAACGTCTACCATTTTTTCTTTAAGTAAGTCCAGGTGCAGCCCTGATTTAGCAGAAATAAAAAGCACACTGGCTATGGATGAGAATCGTTGCCGGACAACTGTTTCACTCACCACATCTGCCTTGTTTGCCACAAGAAGGGCATGAATGCCTTCTTCCTTCATCTCTTTTACCGATTTCTCCAGGTCAGTGGGATCAGTTTCATTCACGTCGAAGAGGTAGATCACTACGTCTGCGGCCCGCATTTTTTCCAGACTTTTTTCAATTCCTACCGACTCAATGGTGTCAGTGGTATGTGAGCGGATTCCGGCAGTGTCAATTAATCGGAACAAAATTCCGTCAATGTTGATGACTTCCTCAATGGTGTCCCTTGTTGTGCCGGGAATGTCGCTTACAATGGCTCTTTCTTCATTTAGCAACTTGTTCAGCAGCGTTGATTTGCCCGCATTTGGTTTGCCAATGATGGCAACACTAACCCCATTCTTGATTACATTTCCCAGTTTAAAGGATTGCAGCAATTGCTGCGTGTGGACCCTTGCGTTTTGCACAAGTTCCTTTAGTTGGGTCCGATCGGCAAATTCAACATCCTCCTGGGAAAAATCAAGTTCCAGTTCAATCAGGGCAGAAAAGCGGATCAATTGCTCCCGCAAATCCTTCAACGCATGCGAAAACCCGCCCCGGATATTGTTCAGCGCCGTTTGATGTGAAGCTGCAGTATTGCTGGCAATCAAATCGGCTACAGCCTCCGCCTGCGTCAGGTCAAGTTTGCCATTCAAAAAAGCACGTTGTGTAAACTCTCCTGGCTTAGCCAACCGGGCGCCTTTCTGAATACAGGCTTCAATTACCTGCTGATGAATGTATGGTGAGCCATGACAGCTGATCTCGACAATGTTTTCCCCTGTATAGGAACGTGGCGATTTGTATAACGAAACAACAACTTCATCCAGCACGGACTCACCATCCTTGAGCAATCCAACATGCAATGTATGTGAAGCCTGGCGGGTGAGATCTTTTGAAGGGAAGAGGGAATTGACAATGTCCACTGCATTTTTCCCGCTCATCCGGATGATACCCAAGGCCCCGATGCCTGGTGGTGTGGCCAATGCAATGATGGTATCATCCCAACCTGATAAGTGCATACTCATTGGCAAAAGTAACAGCCTTAAAATAAAAATCCCTCTGCAAGCAGAGGGATTTATGACGACGTTAGGTTGAATTACATTTCCTGGATCACAAAAGTGATAGGCTGTGTGTGGTACGAACGAACTTTACGACCGTTCTGTTCACCCGGGTTCCATTTAGGACCACGTTTTACCGTTTCAACAGCGCCCTGACCAAGGCCATAACCAGGATCGTTCAGTGCTCTTACATCAGTAATGCTACCGTCTCTTTCTACAAGGAAACGTACGTTTACTGTGTATGTACCAGGAGTCATGCCTGAGCTGGCTGCATCTTCAATATAGCGTTGCAGCTGGCTTTCCAGGTGACGACGCCACTGGTTGATGTTCACACTGGCTTCTATTTCTACCTTTTCAAATACCTTGTTTTCATCTTCCACAGGTTTTACTTCAACTACCTGGGTTCCTTTATCCACTACCGGCGGAGCCAAGATGTCTGGTCCTCTCAAACCTTCCTGGGTTTTATCGGCTACCACTACTTCTTCCAGCTTCTCAATCGGCGGAATTTCTTCCTGTTTTACCTCTTCATCCTTTTTAATTACAGGTGGGGTAAACTTTGCCGTTTCCAGTTGTGGTGGTGGTGGTGGCGCTTTTGGCGGCGGCGGTGGCGGTGGTGGTGGCGGTGGTGCTTCCTCCTGGATATTTTCCACCACTACATCCCGCACTTCTACCATTGCGTCATCGCTGGGCCCCAATGCCTTTGAAAGGAATGTAGCGCCTACTATTAAAGCGGCGATCGTTGCTGTTATAACAAGCGCTAATGTAATACGCTTGTTATACTTTCTCCTCAACTCGTAAGCACCGTACTCTTTGTTACGGTCTTCAAAGAGGAGGTCAAGCAGATCGACCTGTAAAATCTTGTTTGCTTCCATGTTTCAGTTATTTGTAATTAGATGCTATTTAAAAACGTTTCCACAAATATTGCTCCTTATTGACCGGGGCTTCCTGCCTGGGTTAAAGCAATAGCTTCTTTTTCTGCATCAGAAATGTCAACAATCGCAAAACGTTTGATCCCGTTAATAGTCATCTCATCTAATACGTCTACAGTATTTTTATAGGTAGCCTCTGAATTGGGCTTGATCACAACAACCAGATCCTTGTCCAAAGAATCCGGGTGATGACCCAAGGCCCGGCCTTGTTGCATAACCGCCGTGCGTTTGTCCTGGATCACTTTTCGCAGGTCTTTGTACGTGGTGCTGTTAAAGTTAGAGCCATCGCCTTCCAACTGTCCTTCGTAATAGAATACATTGTTGTTCTTACCCATCAGGATTGTCAAAGCAGAAGATTCTTTTACTTCTGTTTGCTTTTCCGGATCTTTTTCATCTTTCGGCATGATCAGGCGCATGGTGTTGGGCGTACTCATCGTTGCTGTGAAGATAAAAAACGTGATGAGCAGGAATCCCAGATCCACCAATGGTGTCATGTCTATACGGGTAGAGAGTTTCTTGGCTTTTTTGACGCCAGGCCCTTTCTTATGGCCACTATCGCCACCGCCAGTATCTAATGATGCCATGTTTTACTTTTTAATTGTTTACGAATCGGATTCTTGACCTCCACCAGCTTGCCTGATCTTATAGAGCTCAGTGCCAACGGGAACACCTCTTGGATCTGTAATGAGCTTGTACTTAAACATCTCATTGGTTCGGAGGGCTTCGATAACTCCTTTAAAATCCGGGTACCGGGCATTGTTGTCACCTTTGATCATGATGTCGATCTGGCGGGCACCAAAGGACTGACGGGCAGCACCCATCCAGCGGGCTAGTTCATTATTAGCCGAATCCACAGGAATTCCCTTTTGCCTGATCTTATCCCACTCACTTGCAGGACGAGACATTACGGCTTTCAAATCTGTCAAAGGAGAACCAATCACAGAGTTGTTAACAAACTTCTGAATTTCTGCTTCTCCAAGTCCCAGCTTGGCCTCATTGTTTACACGCTCAATGAAATCTCTCTTCAGATCTTTGTCCTCATCCTTCACCAGGTTTACATTCAGAAATACCCTGCCGGCCGAATCGAAAGAAATCATCAACGCATCTTTCTCCTCCAGTTTGGATGCAGACACAGATTGCGGCGTTGTGATTGTTAATGGCTCCGGTGGTTTAAACTTTGTTGCCATGATGAAGAAAGTCAACAGGATAAAGGCCACGTCCACAAAGGGAGTCATGTCCGTATCCGTGCTTTTTTTTGGCATTTTTACACTTGGCATATACTAATCAAATTTTGTATTGAGATTCAAATGGTTCTCTTATTCCATAAACAGGATGCTCCTTATTTGTATAAAGAAGCAAAAGACTGTGTTAAAGTGAATCCAGATTCGTCAATACCGTAAGTGATGCTATCTATCCTAGTTGTGAAAATGTTGTACATGATCAGGGCCAGGGCAGACGTACCGATACCAATAGCCGTGTTATAAAGGGCCTCAGAGATACCTTGTGCCAGGGCACCTGCGTTACCGCCACCACCTTCAGCACCGAGGGCCGAGAACGAACGAATCATACCCATAACCGTTCCCAACAGGGCTACAAGGGTACCTACCGATACAATGGTAGAAAGGAACACCAGGTTCTTTTGCAGCATAGGCAGTTCCAGTGCAGTCGCTTCTTCAACTTCCTGCTGGATAGAAGCAACTTTTTGCTCCATATTGAATTCATTGTTATCGATCATGTCTTTGTAACGACGCAAACCAGCCTTCATTACATTGGCAACAGATCCGCGTTGTTTGTCGCACTCAGCCATAGCTGCATCTACGTTACGGTTAGCCAGGTGATACTGCACTTTGCGGATAAAGTCAGAAATGTTGCCTTTACCCAACGCTTTGCTGATCGTCAGGAAACGCTCGATAGAGAATACAATAACCATTAAAAACATACCAATCAGGAGGGGTACGATGATTCCACCTTCATAGATACCATTGATGGCTGTTTTGGGACCTTGGTGATGCGGCCAGAAACCACCGGCAGGATCAGGTTGCCTAAAGCCGTCGGCATTACCAAAAATGAAACGCCAGATACAGTACCCGGCAACCACACAAATAATTGGAGCCAGCCACGATATGGCATTGCTTGATTTCTTCGCTTGAACTGATGTTGTCGCCTTCACGTTTGATGTTGCAGTCGGTCTAGACTCTGCCATGATTGTAGATTTTTAATTTTGAAATTTTAAGAAAATATTGCGTTGTTGATTGCACAATTCTACTGAAAAAAATCAATCGAATGTTTACCCTGATTTATTTTTTTACAAACGAACTGTTTACAACTGCAATCAAAGAGCGTTAAAGTTAAGGGGTTCAATCTTTTTTAGATGCAATCCGGGTACTAAATTTTAATTCTATTCATATCGCAAAGCCTCTATGGGATTGAGATTGCCGGCTCTCAGGGCAGGGTAAAGTCCTGCTGCCAAACCTACCAGCGTACAAATGATGACGCCATATAAAATCCAGATCCATGGTATCACAAATTCTGTTTGCAGTAAAAGGCCAAAAAGATTACCAAGTGCAATTCCCATCGCAATCCCAATCAAGGCACCGGCAAGACTGATCAAAACCGCTTCACTTAAAAACTGAAACCGGATGGTGGCCTTCTTTGCCCCAATTGCCTTCAGCAGCCCCACTTCCTTTGTACGCTCCGCAACTGCCACCAACATAATATTCATCAGGCCTATCGCCGCGCCAATCAGGGTGATAAATCCTATCAGGGTAACGGCTACGGTGATATACCGTAAACTATTGATTGCCCTTTGGGCAAGACTGTTGTTCCGCTCCAGTGCAAAATTGCTGGCTTCGGTAACTGCCAGTTTCCTTACCTGCCGGAACGTTCCTTCCGCCTCTCCCATTGCCTCTTCCACCCGTGTCAGTTCCGGCGCTTTCACGCCAATGAGAAAGGTGTTAAAGCGGAAGTTCTGCACCAGGTTTTTGTAGCTGATCAGCGCAATATTATCCCTGCTGAAACCAAACAAGGAGCCCCTGCTTTTCAATACGCCTACTACACGATACGCTATATTCTGAATGCGCACCTCCTTGCCAACAGCGAGATGGGTGTTTTCGCCAAAAAGTTTTGCAGCCACATCATGACCAAGAATGCAGGTTTCACTACCGGCCCTTATCTCCTGCCGAATAAAATTTCTTCCTGCTGCAAGCTCTACACCGTTCAATGCAAGGTAGTTCTCATCCACACCGAACAGGGAAACGGTGGGATTAAGTCGCCTGGCAGTCGTGGCAATGCTGAACATACTTCCGCTAAAGCAGGACAAGCCCACAGTAGCGGGATACGTAAAAAGCTCCCGAAAGGCTTCTGCTTGCTGCAGGGTGATACGCTGGCCCAGGTTAGACCTTTTTTCCTGCATTGTACCTTTTCTGTTTATTTCTATTTCGTTGCGCCGGGAATTGACGCCGAACCCTCTCTCCTTAAAACGAATCGTGAAGCCATTGGCCCCCATGGTTGAAAAGCTTTCTGTTAGCTTTTGGTTCATTGCCTGAATGGCGGTAATGATTCCAACCAATGCCGTTATACCCAATGCAATAATGGCAATGGTAATGGCGCTGCGAAGTTTATTGCTGCGGATGGTGCGAAGGGAAAGCGAAAGTATATCAGCCTTCTTCATGCTGAAGCCGAAGATAGGCAAGAAGTGCAGGAAGTGGTGAGTAGTGCGATGCAAGTAGCCACTAAACCCGATCGGTCCTTACAATAAAAGACCTCCCGATAATCAGGAGGTCTTTAATAATGATGTATGATTGAAGTGAAGGCTACTTGCAATTCTCCACTCACTATTCAATACTTTTAAAAGTAAAGCCAGTACAACAGCAGGTTGGGATACACGCCCAGGATAATGGTGACGGCAGCTACAGCAATCAGCGTTACTTTAAAAGCCGTGCCTACGTTTCTAATGGTTGCAGTGCCATCTTTGAAATACATGGCCTGTATCAGGCGGAAATAATAATAAACCGAAACGGCTGCCATCAATACAGCAAATACAGCCAGCCAGATATTACCAACAGCAACCGTTGCCTTAAGCATATAAAACTTGGAAAGGAAACCGGCTGTCAACGGGATACCTGCCAGCGAAAGCAAAAAGATCACCAATGTAGCGGCAACCAGCGGTTGCTGCCGTGCAAACCCGTTAAAACCATCAAAGGTGTAATCAGGCATTTTGGCCAACACGGCAAAGATGCCGATCGTAGCCAGTGAATAGGCCGTACCATACAGGAGCAGGCCTTCTTTGGCTTCTGCCGTAAGCGTATACACGGCCAGCATCATAAAGCCTGCCTGCGCAATGGAAGAATATGCCAGCATACGTTTTACACTCTGCTGAAAAACGGCTGTAATGTTGCCGATAAACAGGGTTGTTGCCACAATGATGGCAGCTATCAGTTTCCACTCGGCGCTAATATCCCTGAATGCAGTAGAGAAGAGACGCATAAAGGCAATGAATACAGCTGCTTTTACCACCGTTGCCATAAACGATGTAAACACGGTGGGGGAACCATCATAAACATCCGGCGTCCAGAAGTGAAACGGCGCGGCTGAAGCTTTGAACGACATAGCGAACATCAGTAACAGCAAGCCTGCCAAAAACAACACAGGCACCGTTTCTGTCGATACACTCATGTTCACTGTACTAAATGTCCCGGTGGCACCATATACCAATGCAATACCCATCAGCATTAAGCCGGTGGAAAAAGATCCCATCAGGAAGTATTTTAAACTGGCTTCGTTGCTTTTCAGGTTGTGTTTATCGGTACCTGCCAGAATATAAAGCGGAATAGAAATGATCTCAATGCCCAGGAACAACAGGAGCAATGACTGGAAAGAAGAAGAAATCACGATTCCTGCAAGAATGAAAAAGATCAGGGCAAAATAATCCGAATAGCTCTTTCCTACCCTTTCCATATCCTTTCCCGAGAGGAGTGTGAATACCAGTGTGCAAAGCGCGGCAATCAGGGTGAACAGCAAAGCAAAGTTGTCGAAAGACAACATGCCTTTTGTATCAATATCAAAAAATGAAACCCCTCTTAACTCCAGTGCAGTAGCCACTACAATCAGGGTGAGAAGCAGCTGGGCAAGGGTTCGAACAGCTCCGCGGCTCAGCGCAAAACCGCTGAACATCATAATCACACCGGAAACAGCTGAAATAAGTAATGCGTTCATATTATTTGTTCAAGGTTTGGGTCAACACCCTTGTTGAATTATTGATGATAGCTTCTGTGTATTCGTTGGTAATATTCAGGAGTGGCTGCGGGTAAACGCCCAGCGCAAAAATGAGTATCACCAAGGCGCTAAGCGCCAGCCTTTCATTCAGCCGGATATCAACCGCGTTTGCTGTACGGTCATTCACCGGTCCAAAAAACACTTTCTGAACCATCGTTAAGGTATAAACCGCTGCCAGGATAATGCTCAGCAGGGCCAGCACCGTAAATATGAAATTGTATTTGCTGAAAGTTGACGTAAAGATGCCGGCAAACATCATGAACTCGCCCACAAAAGCGTTGGTAAGCGGCAGCGAAATATTGGCAAAGGCCATGATCACCAGCAGCGTGGCCAGTGCCGGTGCTTTGGCCGCAATCCCTCCCAGTTCGGAAAGCTTGCGGGTACCAAATTGGCGTTCGATCAGCTCCACCACGATCCACAATCCAATGATGTTGATGCCGTGGTTGAACATCTGCATCATTACCCCCTGCAGGGCCATTTGCGTTTCGGCAAAAATGGCCAGCGCCATGATACCAATGTGTGCAATGGAAGAATAAGCGATCAGTCGTTTCAGGTCGTTTTGCTGAATGGCGAGGATCGACGCATATATGATCCCGATCACGGCCATCGTTGAAACCACATCACCCCAGGAATACGCTGCCGTAGCGGTAACCGGCAATACCCAGCGGATAACCCCATACACACCCATTTTCACCATCAGTCCACTTAGCACCATGGTGACGGCGTTAGGCGATTGCTCGTAAGTGTCAGGCTGCCAAGTATGAAAAGGAAACACCGGCATCTTTACTGCGAAAGCAGCAAACAGCAACCAGAAAGCCAGTGTCTGGTTCCAGTTGCCCTGGCTTGCAAGTGCATAAAACGATTCTATGGAAAACGAGCGATCGGGTGTTTGAAAATAGAGATATAACAGACCGATCAGCATCAGCACCGAAGCAGTAAACGTGTAAATGAAAAATTTGAACGTAACGGGAATTCTCCTTTCGCCACCCCAGCCGGAACAAAGAAAATAAACCGGTATCAGCGCCAGTTCCCAGAAGAAATAAAACAGCAGGGCATCCATGGAAGTAAACACGCCCATCAGTCCTGCTTGTGCCAGCAGCATCAGTCCAAAAAAGTTATGCGGCTTGCGATAAGCAGTGTTCCAGGTGGAAAAGAAAATCACAGGATAGGCAATTCCCGTTAACAGGCAAAGCAGTTTGGCCATGCCATCCAGCTGCAGCGAAAAGCTCGAATTCAGGGCGCCCATCCAGGGAGCCGAAAACTGCAGGGCATCTTGTGTTGTAACAAAACGGGTTCCGGCAATCGCAAGTGCCATTGCCACCAGCGAAACAACAAATGCCCATATGCGAACGGCTTTTTCATCCTTTATAAAAAAGGAGATCAACCCGCCAAGCAGTGGAACCAGAAAAAGGGATAAAACAATCATATCAAAATTTAGCGTCAGTGGTGAGTGGTGAATGGTGAGGCTTGAAAGACCTGCTCACCAACGGCCACTCACAACTCACCAGTTTATTTTCTCAAAAAGAATTGCAGCACAAACAGGAGCACCATGCTGATCACCATCAGCAGCACATAGTTCCCAACCTGGCCGCTCTGCAGCCAGCGCAACTGGCGGCCGCCATAATTCACCATTCTGCCTACACCGTTCACCATGGCATCGATTGTACCCTTTTCAATGAAAGAATGCACAAACCCGCCAAACCGGTTCAGGGGACGTACTATTGCAGCATCGTAGATTTCATCCACATACCATTTGTTCTCCAATGCTCTGGAAAGTCCTGTTTCTTTTTCTTCCCTGAAATTGCGGTAACGCATGTAGGCAATGATAATAGCTACCAAGGCAATCACAGTTGTCAGTGCCACCAGTATCCATTCGGTAGCATGATCGACATGAATCTGCTTTGACCGCACAACCGGACCTAAATATTCCGACAGCCGGTCGCCCCCCTGCATAAACAATTCAGGGATACCAATCCAGCCTCCAACAATGGAAAGCACTGCAAGTATGATCAGCGGAATGGTCATGGCAGCAGGGCTCTCGTGAATATGATGCCGCTGTTCGTCCGTTCCGCGGAAGCTACCACCAAAGGTGATGAACAGGAGGCGGAACATATAAAATGCGGTCATGGCTGCTGTAAGCAAACCCACTGCGTACAAAATCTTATTGGTATCGAAAGCACTCAGCAGGATGGCATCTTTAGAAAAGAAACCACTCAGCGGTGCAATACCGGCGATGGCCAAACAGCCAACCAGGAAAGTAGCATAGGTCACCGGTAGTTTCTTGCGCAGACCGCCCATGGTGCGGATGTCCTGGTTGCCGCTTACGGCATGAATCACCGAACCGGAACCCAGGAACAATAAAGCTTTGAAGAATGCATGCGTCATGACGTGGAAAACAGCCGCCACGTATGCGCCGGTCCCCAACGCCAGGAACATGTATCCCAGCTGACTGACGGTAGAATAGGCTAAGACCTTTTTAATATCGTTCTGACGTAAGGCAATTGTTGCTGCTAAAAAAGCGGTGGCCGCACCAATAATGGCGATCACCGTAAGGGTAACGGGCGCCGCTGTGAATAACATGTTGCTGCGGGCAATCATGTAAATACCGGCGGTTACCATCGTAGCCGCGTGGATAAGCGCTGATACCGGTGTGGGACCCGCCATTGCATCGGGCAGCCAGGTGTAAAGCGGAATCTGTGCACTTTTACCCGTGGCACCCAGGAACAGCAGCAGGGTAATGCCAACAAGATCAGTTGTATTCAGGCGGTCAAGAGCAGCTGTCGTAAAGACATCTGTGTAATTCACCGTACCCAGTTTGGCAATGAGCCAGAAAACGGCCAGCAAAAAGCCAAGATCGCCGATACGGTTCATCACAAAAGCTTTCTTGGCGGCTTTTGTATAATCGATATTCTTGAACCAATACCCTATCAACAGGTACGAACAGAGACCTACGCCTTCCCAGCCAATAAACATAATCACGAAGTTGGCACCCATCACCAGGAGCAACATTGAGAAGACGAACAGGTTCAGGTAAGCGAAATAGCGGCCGAAATGCTCCCGCTTTTCTTCGTGCATGTAAGCCGTTGAGTAAACATGGATGAGAAAGCCAACACCGGTAATGATCAGGAGAAAAAGCGTGGATAGCTGGTCAATTTGAAAGGCAAACGGAATACGGAATGAACCCACGCGGATAAAATCAAAATACCGGATGACCGGGTTACCCAAAATGCGGGCACTGGAGGAAATGGCCCGTTCGCCGGTAAATGCATCCAGGTTCAGAAACACATACAAGCTGATAGCAAAGGAACCCAGGATCACGCCACTGCCGATGGTACCAATCAGGCCTTTGGATAAATGTTTACGTCCCAACCCATTGATCAAAAAGCCCAGGAACGGTAGCAGCGGAATGAGTAAAATTAAGTTCTTCATGTTGAGCAATGCTGTGAGCCATTAGCCATGAGCTGTGAGTCAAAATTCTCGAAGCTCATAGCTCGCGGCTCATGGCTGTTTAATGTTTTAGTCTGTTTAAAAAGTTCACATCCACGGAATGTGTATTGCGGTAAAGCATCACGATAATAGCAAGCCCCACACTCACTTCAGCAGCCGCCACTACCATAATAAAGAATACAAACAACTGCCCTTCGCTTCCAGCCGTAGGATTGGTGGCAGCACCGGCCAGGTGATGCATTTTGGAGAACGCCACCAGTAACAGGTTAACGGCGTTCAGCATCAGTTCTATACACATGAATATGATGATGGCATTGCGGCGGGTAAGCACCCCTACAATTCCAATGACAAACAAGGCAATGGAAAGAAAAATATAATACTTGATGTCCATAGTAAAAATGTAACAATTAGTGCTTCAGGTATCCGGCTGTTTCGTTTTCGTGAATCTCTGATTTCACTACATCAGCTTCCAGAATCTCGTCTTCTATCACCTGCTTTTCTCTTTTACCAATCACTACGGCACCAATCATCGCACTCAAAAACAGGATACTTGCAATCTCAAAAGGAACGACATATTCAGTAAACAGCACATGTCCCAAATTTTGGATCAGTCCAATCTCACCGGTGCCCAGTTCTGTCATTCTTGTTTCGGTGGTGCGCAATGCAGCTACCAATACCAGCAACAAGCTGCCACCCGCTACAGCACCGGCGAGCTTTAGCCATCTGTTTTTTTGCGGTTCCGTTTCCTTGCTCAGGTTCATCAACATGATCACAAACAGAAACAGCACCATAATGGCGCCGGCATAAACGATGATATTCACAATAGCCAGGAACTGCGCATTCAGCAACAGGTAATGGCCCGAAATGGTGAAGAACGTCACGATCAGCCACAATACACTGTACACTGGATTCTTGCTGGTGATCACCAGCAGTGCGCTGAAGAGGGCAACTGCCGTCAGCGCCCAGAAAAGTATTTGCGTAATACCCATGCAGTAGGTTCTATTTTTTTTCCGCGCCGTTAGAAAAGGTTCCTTTGGCTTTTTCATAACCTTCAGGATCCGTTACCGGGTTTGGAATCAGTAAATCGTCTTTTTTATAGATAAAGCCTTTGCGGTCGTAGTTCGCTGTCGCAAAAGTTTTTGTCAGGTAAACGGCATCCTTCGGACAGGCCTCTTCACACAAACCGCAGAAAATACAACGCAGCATGTTGATCTCATACTTGGCGGCATATCTCTCTTCCCGGTACAGATGTTCTTCGCCGGGCTGACGTTCGGCGCCTTCCATGGTGATGGCTTCTGCCGGGCAGGCAACAGCACAAAGGCCACAAGCCGTACAACGTTCGCGGCCCTCTTCATCCCTGTTCAAAATATGCAATCCGCGGAAAACGTCTGGAAATGGACGTTTCTCTTCCGGGTATTTTATGGTTGGATTCTTTTTGAATAGGTGGGAAAACGTAATCCCCATGCCTTTGAAAATCGCAGGCAGGTACAACTTTTCAGCCAGGGTCATTGGCTTGCGTTCCACCTCTTTTTTTCTGTTTGTTAATGCTTGCATCGTCTTTTCCTCTTCTACTTTTAACGGCCGCAAAATTAGCCGTTCTGTTCCATCCGTTGTTTAAAAAATGATTTATTTATTCAGCAGCAAAACCACTACGGCAGTGATCAGCATATTGGCCAACGCCAAAGGCAAAAGGCCTTTCCAGCCAAGGTTCATCAACTGGTCGAAGCGGAAACGCGGAATAGTCCAGCGGATCCACATGAACAGAAAGATAAAAAAGAACGATTTGGCCATCAGTACGGCAAAGCCGATCAGACCCACCCACCATTGAGCCCCCCACAAGGCAGCTTCATTGATGAACGGAATATCATAACCGCCGAAGAACAGGGTTGCCATAACCACACCACTGATAAACATATTGATATACTCGGCAAACAGGTAAAAACCCAGTTTCATGGAGGAGTATTCCTGGTGGTAACCAAAGTTCAGTTCGTTCTCTGCTTCCGGTAAGTCAAACGGTGTTCGGTTACACTCAGCCAGTGAACAAACAAGAAAAATAAAGAAACCCAGTGGTTGGTAAATGACATTCCACCCATTAGCCACCTGGTGATTGACAATAGCGCTCATGCGCAAATCGCCAACCAACATCAGCACGGCTATCAGCGAGAGCCCCATGGCCAGTTCATACGAGATCATCTGCGAAGCGCCCCGTATAGCTGCCAGGAGCGAAAATTTATTGTTGGAAGCCCAGCCCCCGATCATGATGCCATACACACCTAGACTCACTACGCCAAAGATGTACAGAATTCCAATGTTCACGTCGGCTACCTGCAAGGGTACCTGCCTGCCGGCAATATCGATCGTCCATCCCCAGGGAATCACAGCACTGGTCATGGTAGCAGTGATCATAGCCAAAAGCGGCCCCATAATAAAAAGGCTCCGCGAAGACGTCAATGGAATAATTTCTTCCTTCATAAACAGCTTTACACCATCTGCCAGGGGTTGCAGCAGACCAAAAGGACCTGCACGGTTGGGACCTACCCTGTCCTGCAAAAAAGCGGCAACCTTTCTTTCGGCATAAGTGCTGTACATCGCCACAACTAGTGCAGTGGTAACGATCACGGCAATCAGGATAAATTTTTCCAGAATAATGAACCAATCAATTTGTAATAACATGTTCAGGATTTGAGCTGTCAGTAAACGAGCATTGCGCTCATTTACTGTAGCTATTGGTTTTATGTACTTAACTTTTTTTCTACTATCAACTTTCGTTGCGTCGCACACGTGTACGTTCAGTAGTTCTGTGCAACAATCCTCACCTAACCTTCTTCATTCATCTGTTCCTTGTTCGTCTGTTCTGCAATTTCCTACGGCGTATTCGGGTTCGTACTATCCGTTCCCGCCAGGTTTCTCCCCTCTCCCGTCTTCACATCGGTTACATTCTTGCCAAACGCTTTCGGATTGCCATTGAATGTAGCGCTGGTAGCGGGTCCGGGAATCTCATTCAGGTCAACCTGGTTCACTTCCGTTATTGTTTTGATATCAAGCAACCGTCTCGGATCCCGACCACCCATTACCTCTGGCAGGGTCTCTTTGGGTTTTAACACGTTAACATAATGACCAGCGTTGATAACGGAATGTCTGTTCAATTTGGTAGCACCTTCAATCACCCAATCGCTCACTTTTTTCTTTTCAAAACGACATTCGTTGCAGATCCAATCTTCCACTTCGCCCCACTGGTCTTTCCGAGCGGTTACCCGCAGTACGTCATCACCACGCATCCACAAGCGGACCTTGCCATTACAATGCGGACAGTCGCGGTGCGCTTCTACCGGTTTGGTAAACCACACCCGTTGCTTGAAGCGAAATGTTCTGTCGGTAAGGGCGCCAACAGGGCATACGTCAATGACGTTACCGATCATCTGGCTGTCCAGCGATTTCTGTATGTAGGTTGCAATCTGTGCATGATCACCCCGGTCTAATACACCATGCTCACGGTTTCCTGCTACCTGGTTGGCCGTGTGCACACAACGGTAGCAAAGAATACAACGGGTCATGTGAAGCTGGATGTACGGACCAATATCGATGCGTTCAAACGTTCTGCGCTTGAATTCATAGCGGGTGCCTTCGGTACCGTGTTCGTAGCTCAGGTCCTGCAGGTCGCATTCGCCGGCCTGATCACACACCGGGCAATCAAGCGGATGGTTCAACAACAGGAATTCTACGACCCCTTTTCTTGCCTCTAGCACAGCCGGGTTGGTAATGTTTTCTACCACCATACCGTCCATTACCGCTGTGCGGCAGCTAGCCACCAATTTCGGCATTGGCCGGGGATCTGCAGTAGAACCGGCCGCCACCCGTACAAGGCAGGTACGGCAATAGCCACCTGTGTTTTGCAGCTTGCTGTAATAACACATGGTGGGAGGCACAATGTCACCGCCAATTTTGCGGGCCGCCATCAGGATGGTGGTACCCGGCTCCACTTCCGTGGTAATGTTATCAATCGTTACTTTAAATAGTTTCTTTTCTTCAGCCATTTTTAATTCCAGCTTTGAGCGATGAGCTTTGAGCCGTGAGCCGAGTCTTTTGCTCGAAGCTCATGGCTAATAGCTCACAGCTTGTATTTTACGGCGTTGCCGCCACTTCTATCGGATCGGCGTAATGAGCCAACCCAAAGTTTCTTGTTAATGCTTCGTCCGGATTTGTCACATGCCATTCAAATTCATCACGGAAATGACGAATAGCTGCCGCCACCGGCCAAGCAGCCGCATCACCCAGCGGGCAGATGGTGTTGCCTTCAATCTTGCTTTGAATATCCCAAAGCAAATCGATATCGCTCATCTTGCCCTTGCCATTCTCAATATTGGTCAGAATTTTTTCCATCCAGCCGGTTCCTTCACGACAGGGCGAACACTGTCCGCAACTTTCATGACGATAAAAGCGGGCCAATGACATGGTATGCCGCACTACGCACTGGTCTTCATCCATCACAATAAAACCACCCGATCCCATCATAGAGCCGGTGGCAAAACCGCCATCGGCCAGGCTTTCATAGGTCATCATCCGCGGCTCTCCTTTGGCTGTTTTCAGCAGCAGGTTAGCCGGCAGAATGGGAACCGATGATCCACCCGGGATACAAGCTTTCAGGCGTTTCCCATTGGGGATACCGCCGCAATAGTCATCACTGTAGATAAATTCCTCTACAGAAATGGTCATATCGATTTCGTATATGCCTGGCTTATTTATGTTGCCGCAGGCAGAAATCAGCTTGGTACCGGTAGATTTCCCTACACCAAATTTTGCATATTCTTCGCCACCAATATTGATGATGGGAACGACAGCCGCCAGGGTTTCCACGTTGTTCACAACGGTAGGACAGCCATACAAACCTTTCACAGCCGGGAATGGCGGCTTAATGCGGGGATTCCCCCGTTTGCCTTCCAGTGATTCCAGCAAAGCGGTTTCTTCACCGCAGATGTAGGCACCTGCGCCACGCTGCACATAAATTTCGCAGTCGAAACCAGTGTTCAGGATATTTTTTCCCAGGAAGCCGGCGCTCTTTGCTTCTGCAATGGCCTGCTCCAGGATATCAACGATCCAGGCATATTCGCCCCGGATGTATATATACGTGCGGTTGGAGCCCAATGCGAAAGAAGAAATGATCAACCCCTCAATCAGCAGGTGCGGAAGAAATTCCATCAGGTAACGGTCCTTGAAGGTTCCAGGTTCTGATTCATCCGCATTGCATACGAGGTAGCGGGGAACGCCTTCCGGCTTGGCCAGAAAACTCCATTTCATACCCGTAGGAAAACCGGCACCGCCCCGGCCCCGGAGGCCGCTCTTTTTTACTTCTTCCACAATATCGGCAGGCGCCATTTTGAAAGCTTTTTCCACGGCAGCATACCCGCCGTGCCTGCGATAAACATCATACAATCGGATGTTCTCGATATGTGCGTTTTCTAATAATAGTTTTCGTCCCATTTAGTAAAGTCAAATCCAAAGTCAACGGCAAACCTGCCCTTGCTTTTTGGTTTATGTTCTACGATAGTTTTACAGCCTGTCTTCCCATCAGCCGCCATTTGCCCTTTTCTTTTATCCAAACCAGCATGATACTAAAGTTGAGCGGTGACACGGTTCCATCTGCTTTATGCTCGCTGGCCTTAAAAAGGTGGCGAACAATAGCAACATCGTCATCCGCTACCAGCACACGAATGTTGCTGACGGCTGTATCCTTATACGTCGACAGGTTTTTAGTTATTCCCCTGATGGCTTCTTCCCTTGTTTCAATTTTGCCACTGGAGTGACCATAGGTTGCTTTTTTGGCAAACAGGTCTTCCACCGTCAGGCTGTCTTTGGTTCCAAAAACAGTCTGACTCAGGAGATACGTTCTTTCCGTCAGCTCTCTTTCTTTTTTGGACTGCGCCCAAAGAATCGAGCAGACGAATGAAAAGGCTAATATGAAAAGAGTCTTCTTCATCAGTTTTGCGATGCAGCCGTACGCCTGCATTCTTCAATGATCTGGTCTACTTTTGCTTTGGTCAGATGCTCTTTGTAATGTTTGCCCATCTGCATCATCGGCGCATATCCGCAGGCACCAAGGCACTCCACTGTTTTTAGGGTAAACATACCATCCTGCGTTGTTTCGCCAATGCCAATCCCAAGTTTTTCCTTGATATATGCTATGATCTCATCGCTGCCATTCAACATACAGGGACCCGTCTGGCATACCTCAAAAAGATAGCGGCCCACCGGCTTCAGGTTATACATGCTGTAGAAGGTAGCAACTTCATACACTTCAATTGGAGTTAGCTGGAGCAGACTGGCCACGTAATCCATGACTTCAGCACTCAACCAGCCTCCATTTTCTTCCTGCGCCAGGTGAAGAACAGGAATCAGGGCACTCTTCTGCTTTCCTTCCGGATAGCGGGCAACGATCTCGTGAACCTTGTTTAGTTTTTCTTCTGAAAACGTCATTAATTCGAAAATTTGAAAATTAGCAAATGAGAAAATGTTTAAACCATAAGGTGGTCATTTTCATATTTGCACATTCGCTTTTAACTTATCCATCCATCTCCCCTGCAATCAGGTTCAGCGACGACATTACTATAATGGCATCACTCAACATACTGCCTTTAACCAGTTCCTCAAAGGCCTGGTAATAAATAAAGCACGGCCTTCTGAAGTGTAACCGGTAGGGGCTGCGGCCACCATCACTGATCAGGTAAAATCCCAATTCTCCGTTGGCACCTTCTACACAGTTATACACTTCACCGGGCGGCATTTCTACTTCACCCATCACAATTTTAAAGTGGTAGATGAGCGCCTCCATTTTGGTATACACATCTTTTTTCTCCGGCAGGTAATATTCAGGAACATCCGCATGGAAAACTTCTGCTTCCGCTCCTTTGAATTCCTGCACTTTGCGGTAAGCCTGCTCAATGATTTTCAGGGATTCCCACATTTCTTCCTGCCGAACCAAAAAGCGGTCATAACAGTCGCCGGTGCTTCCTGTTGGAATATTAAATTCAAAATCCTGGTAACTACAATAGGGTGTATGAACCCGTACATCATAATCAACACCGGCTGCCCGAAGGTTGGGCCCGGTAAAGCCATAGTTCAACGCTCTTTCCGCACTGATGGGACCTGCACCGATGGTACGTTCCATGAAGATGCGGTTGCGTAAGAACAGATTTTCAAATTCTTTCAATGCTTTTGGATACTCAGCCAGGAACTTTTCCAGCTTTTCCCAGGCAATGTTGTTGAAGTTCCGTTCGAACCCACCAATTCGGCCAATGTTGGTGGTAAGACGGTATCCGCAAACCTGTTCCCAGATTTCGTAAATAAGCTCACGATATTGCATCAGGTACAAAAACCCGGTGTAAGCCCCGGCATCCACACCAACAATGGAATTGCAGATAAGATGGTCAGCAATACGAGCCAGCTCCATGATAATGACACGGAGATAATCAACCCGCTTTGGAGTTTGAATACCCAGCAGCTTTTCACAGGTAGTATGCCACCCCATATTGTTGATGGGTGATGAGCAATAATTCAACCTGTCGGTTAACGGAGTGATTTGGTACAGTGGTCTGCGTTCGGCAATTTTTTCAATAGCCCTATGAACATACCCAACCGTTGACTCTGCCGAAACGATTGTCTCGCCATCCAGCTCCAGGATATTCTGAAACACACCATGCGTTGCCGGGTGTGTTGGACCCAGATTGATCCGTGTTGTTGCTGACTGAATACCTCCTTCCGGAAGTGTAATATTTCTTTCTGTCGTTGACATAGTTTAACTCCTTTAAAACTGGCTGCCGGTTATTTTGTCAGTTCCTTACCCAGATATTCACTAACCAGCTCAAGCATCAGTTTGTTGTTCAGAGGCAAATCTTCCTCTTCTAACTTTTGTATGACTGCCTTGTGATCGGCACAATATGCTTTCAAAATTTCTATTGTTTGATCCTTTGCTTTTCTTCCCGAAAACAATCCCATACCTGGCAACTGACAAACTCCAAGAGTATCGTTATCTAAAAAAATATTCAACCGTTACACTTCGACCATATTGTCCGGTGAACCGTAGCTAACAATCTCATAAAAACTTGTCTTGCCATTAGAGGTAGTTTTTAACCGTGGATCACTGAATAGATATTCAAAAGAATTCCTGTTTTTAGGAAAAAACAAATACATACTATCCTTTTGCTTGAGCACTTTCTTGGCTACCATCGGCACGTTTCGAAATTTGTACTCCGTAATTTCAGAAGCCTTCAAATTAGTTTTGCCTTTTACGCCTTCAATCCCAACCCGGATACTTCCGGGATATTCTTTTACAATTTTGCAAAAGGTCATGTCGTTTGCTTTTCCTATAAAATATTGCTGTGCGTCTGAACTCAAAGAACTTAACAAGAGTACAGCAATTATAATTTTTAGTCTCACAGCAGTTTATGTTTTGGCCTTCAAATCACCTCCATTGAAAGAGGACATGATTTTATTCTTTTTCGGCGGCAGGTATCTGCCGCGGAGAGCCATCATCCTGCCGGTTGCCGAAGTCAAAACTGCCGCCCCTTCCAAACATCTCATCATCTTTATCAAGACGGGTTTGGTCTTCCAGCGGATATTCTTTCCGTAAGGGGAAATAATCCATCTCCTCCACGTTCAAAATTCGCTTCAGGTTAGGATGGCCAACAAAGTTGACACCATAGAAGTCATAGGCTTCTCTCTCGAGCCAGTTTGCGGCTTCGAAAACCCTGGTAGCACTGAAAACATCCGGCTGTTCAATAGGTGCAAATACCTTAAAGCGGATGCGGCAGTTTTCTACCAGGTTATGCAGGTGATACACAACTGCCAGCTCGCGGCCTTTATAGGCAGGGTAATGCACCGCAGTTAAATCGGTAAGAAACTGAAAAGACAGCTGCGGATCGTCGAATAAAAATTGAAGCACTTCCACGTTCAGTTCCCTGGCCACTTCAAAGGTCAGCATGCCATAGGGTTCTTCAAATCCGGAAACCTGCTCACCAAAGCGTTCCGTCAGTTTTTGTTTAATAAGATCGTTGCTTAAAGCCATAGTCTATTGCGCTTTTAGCCTTGAGTCTCTAGTGAAACCAAATGGCTCACCGCTCAAGGTTCATTGCTTCGCTATTGTATGCCGTAACTTTCTAAAAGTTTTTTATAATGCTCGCTGTTTCTTCTACGCAAGCTTTCTTTTCCTACCAGGTCCTGAATCCGCATAAACCCATCAAGGATCGCCTCCGGCCTCGGAGGACAGCCCGGCACATACACATCCACAGGGATTACCTGATCTACGCCTTGCAACACACTATAGGTATCGAAAATCCCTCCGCTGGTTGCGCAGGCGCCAACGGCCAAAACCCACCGGGGTTCTGCCATTTGCAGGTACACCTGCTTCACAACCGGCGCCATTTTTTTGGAAATAAGTCCGATTATCATCAGCAAATCGCATTGCCGCGGTGAAAATCCAACCCGTTCGCTTCCAAACCGGGCCAGGTCATAGTGCGAAGCCATGGTTGCCATGAATTCGATCCCACAACACTTTGTGGCAAAGGGTAAAGGCCAGAGGGAGTTCTTTCTTGCCAAACCAACCACTTCATTGAGTTTAGTGGCAAAAAAACCTTCACCCTGGTAGCCATCCGGCATATCCACGATACTGATATCCTTTTCTAAGGGTTTTTCTTTGATATTATATGAAACTGGACGAGCCATAATACTTTAATTTGATAATTAGATAATTCAATAATTCGATAATTTGATAATGGCCCCACCGCTTGTTCAATTATCACATTGGCACATTATCGCATTATCCTGTTAATCCTCCCATTTCAATGCCCCTTTCTTGATGATGTAGATAAATCCACATAAGAAGAAAGCAACAAACATAAACACTGCCCAAAAACCACTCCAACCCAATGCCTTAAAGTTTACCGCATAAGGATAAAAAAAGATGATTTCCACATCAAACAGCACAAACAGGATTGCTACCAGAAAATATTTGATAGCCACCGGCTGACGGGCCTCGCCATGATTTTCGATACCCGAAGCAAAGGTCTGCAGTTTATCTGTTGTTTTGCGTTTGGGTCCCAAAAGGTGGGTCACAATCAATAGTGTACCAATCATACCAAATGCAAACAAAAACTGGAAAGCAATGGGCAACCAACTGCCGGCGCTGTTCACATCTGATATAGCTCTGCTAAAATCTGTTTGGAGAAGTGTAAACATAGTTTTCCAAAATGGCAGGCAAAAATAAGTTAGGATCACCAATAAGTAGGATTAATTTCCTGAGCTTGGTGTATAAAAAAGCCCCCGTTTTAACGGGGGCTTTGCATATTGAAATCATTCATTTTTAATTTCCTTTCCCTTTTCCTCGTGGTGCCGGTTTGGCTGCCTGCGTAAGCACTTTTTGAATGTTCAGCAGATTCTCATTGGCCGGATCAAATGCCAGCCCACGGGTAACGTATGTCAAGGCTGTTGCCCTGTCGGCTTTAATGTTCGTGTGGTAAACGGCCAGCGATGTTGCAGCCCTTACACCCTGGTTGCCAAAACGCTCCTTGCTGCTCTCCGCAATGGTCAGCACCTTATCCCACATAGGCATAGCCAAACCTTGCTGCATATTGGTATCGATGGCTGTTCTTGACAAAGCGCTCCAGTAATAACCGTGAATGCTGTCCGGAGAAGCGGTCGAATATACTTGTGCGATGCTGTCAGCCTTTTCGTAGTTGCCGCCGAGGTAGAATGGCACCGCGATATAGCTGATCAACTCATCTTTTGAAGCACGCCCCTGCGCATTCCGAAGCTCGTATGACATCAGGCGAAGTTCACCTTCCAGCAATTTGTTGTTGTTTGCCTGCGCCGTTTCGATGGCTTCGTTCAGCATTTCGATCTGGCGGGAAAGCACACTGTCCATTTGTACAGCCTTGGCAATATCAGCACGAATCAGGTCAGGATTACCCTTGCCGCAGGAAGTAGCATGTAAGATATAATCTGTGCCATAAAGGTCTTCGTCCTTTGCTTTCTCTAACAACAGGTTGGCGTTGGTACAGGCACTGGTTGTATCTTTTGTCCGCAGGAAGCTGTTTGCCAGCAGGCGGTATACACGTGGCCGTGGATTGTTGCTGGTACCGGAAATAATCTGACGGGCCGTACTGATGGCATCCGTATATTTCTCCTGCACAAACTCTGTCTGCGCTTTCAGGTACAGGTTTTCAGGACTCTGATCTGCCACACCAATAAACTTGTTGGCAAAATCAGCAGCCGCTGTAAAGTCTTTTTTATACAACAGGTTGTAATAGTACAAATCGTAGAAAGCCGGGGCAAACCGGGGATCGGCAGCAATGGCTGCGTTCAGGTTTTCAGTTACCACATCCCAGTTGCGCTGCGACTGGTACAGAGAAGCTACGCGATACAGTGCCGGTGCATAGTTACCCGCTTTGCGATAAGCCTGAACGGCATCGCCACCGCGGTGCAGCTTACGATAGGCATTTCCCAGCACAACATAAATATCACTGTTGGTCGGTGCAATCTGTGCAGCCTCGTTCAGCTTTGCAATGGCATAGTCAAGATCGCCCAGTTTTTTCTGATCCGTATAGGCCTGTACATTGGCACGGCCTACGGCAGTGAGGATATTCGGGTCATTGGCTTTTCTGCCTTTGCTGGCGGCAATGGCTGCATCAAACATCTGACGGGCTTCCGCGCTTTTGCCATCCAGCAGGTTTACATGCCCCATACCTACGAGGATCCAGGGAGCATTGCCGTTAGCAGCCAGTGTTTTTTGGTACAACGCCCTTGCACCGGCCACGTCGTCCTGAGCCAGCATTGTTTGTCCTAACCAGTAAACAGCCTCGAGGTTATTGGGATTGGCAGCCGTCAGTTTCTCAAATGTCTGCCGGGCACTTTGGTATCTTTCTGCATACCAATGCGACACACCTTCCTGCACGGTTTGTGCCATGGCATTGAAGGAGAACGCTGCAGCGAAAAATAAAACAATTGCTGACTTCTTCATTTTTTCGATTTTCTTTTTAAGATTTAAAATTATCTGCTTTCGCTTAATGAGTACTTGTTAAAGTTCACTCTGTTTGCGCATCCCGCATATAAAACGGCCGGATGGCAGGAAACAGGTAAGAGCGCCTGAAAATTAATTGACCGCGGTCGTTTCGCAAAAAATTTGCAAAGCTGCCGGCAAGTCCCTGTTCATTTCCTTTTTGTACATAAATAAGACTCCGGATCATGGGATAAGTACGGGTGTAGATCAGATACTGCACAGGTAACACAAATCCACCGGCACTGTCGGTACTTTCCACACGGGCCAGCCGTACTTTGTTTAACTGGTTCAGTTGTGCCGTGTCATCAATATTGCCTACCCACGAGCTGCCAACAAAGCCAATTGCTCTAGGCGTTCTTGCTACATAATCAATCACCTCGCGGCTGCTGGTGGCTGCTACAACATTCTTTCCCAAGGGCTGGTTGCGAAGCACCGAATCTAACATAAACCGCACCGTACTTGTCGCCCTAACCCCATCCAGTACCGGAATTAGGTTTTTCTTAGAATTTCCGGATAATAAATCCCTGATTTCTTCCATGGTAAACAAAGAATCGGTAGCCTGTGGGTGCACCACCACTGCAACTGCATCGTAGGCAACCGTTGCATAATCCGCATCCAGTTTTAAGGAATCGGCAATCAGGCGTTTCTCGCCGGGTGTATAGGCCCTGGTGACGATCACCATCCGGATAGAGTCCACCAGGAAGTCCCGCAGGCAATCCGCTTCCGGCTTGTAGTGTACCACGATATTCGTCTGTGGATATTCATTTTGGAACACCTGCACCTGGGCATCAATTACCGGTTTAAAACTTTCATCGCAACTGATATAAAGCGTTCCGCTGTCGAACCGGCTACCTACATTTTCGGCAGCCTGATTACCGCAACCGCTCAGAAATAACACCCCCAAAATTGTTAACAACCCAATTCCCAGAATTCTCATCTGAAATAATTCTTTTTGTAACCCCGGTAAATGCGCCATCCGCCGTATAAAACAAACATAACTCCAATAAAGTAATCAATGCTGGAAGGTTCCCGATCCAACAGTGTCAGGCCTAACTTTTCATAGACCAGGAAATAGATCCCAAGGAGCAAAAAAACAGAGCCCATCGAATAATCAACAGTTGATCGCACCTTGCTTCGCTGCTTGCGCTGTTTCTCCTGAAATTCTTCAATCATAGCAAATTATTGGGTTGGGCAAGTTAGCCAATTTTTATTCTTCCAATCCCACAAAGGTCACAGGTTGTGTAAAACTTACAGGAAGTGGACGGCCTCCCTGCATGGCTGGTGTCCATTTTGGCATTTTTTTCAAGACCCTTATTACCTCGTTATCAAAGGAAGCCCCGGCTGAACGCACCACATGAAAATTAGTAATGCTGCCGTCTTCCGCCACATGAAACCGAATAAGCACTGTTCTTTTTTCACCGCTTTCGAGGGATTCGGGTGCCACCAGGTTTCTGCTGAGAAAAGCCAGCCAGGCCTGAACGCCACCGGGAAACTGGGGCTGCCTGTCAGGAATCACTTCCTCTTTTGCCGGTGCTTTTTCTTCAACAATGCCATTGCCATTCCCCTTTGCCTCAGGCATCAAAGGCTGAATGGCCGGCACTTCGTTACCGCTGACAGTATGGGAAGAAACCGCAGCTTTTGCCACCATGTCTATGGTAGGCACCGGGTCCACCACTTCATTTTTGGTAATCTTGAATTGATCGATAAATTTTTCCTGCCGCACTGCTTGTGTTTGTGCTTCTTTGGGAGGTTGCGGAGGCTCGGGTTTGGGTTGTTGCGGCGTCAAGTCTACCGTATGCACAACCACATCAGGCTTTTCATCTTTCACCACAATCTTTTCTGCTGACACAGGAATCAGATAAGCCAGTAAAAAGGCAAGGCCTACGCCAATGGCAACGGATTTTAGCAGGTGCCGGTTATAATCTTTACGAAGTTGGTAAGCACCATATTGCTTGTTACGGTGCTCAAACAGAATGTCGATGACATCGGAAGATAAAATTTGTTGGCTGGTCATGGTGTGTTGTTTCCAGTAGAGATGAGTTTGGCTGAAACATTCCATAAGAGGGGCAGAAATTCTTCCCGGTGCAATGGCTTACTTTTGCGCAGCAAAAAATCAGTTGATGAAAATATTGATGGTGTGTTTAGGGAACATTTGCCGCAGCCCATTGGCAGAAGGTGTTTTGAAACACAAGGCCCGAGAAGCAGGTCTTGACTGGACGGTAGAAAGCGCCGGCACCAATGGTTATCACATTGGCGAGGCGCCGCACCACCTGTCACAGAAGGTAGCAAGGCTGAACGGCATAGATATTTGTGAACAACGGGCAAGGCGATTTGTAAAAGCAGATTTTGACCGCTACGATAAGATCTATGCGATGGCCGAAGATGTGATGGATGACATCAGGCGGATTGCCATAGAAAAATATGACGCCGCAAAAGTGGACCTGTTTTTAAATGAGCTTTATCCGGGGAAAAATGCTTCCGTTCCCGATCCCTGGTACGGCACCGAACCCGGTTACCACGAAGTATATAAACTGATTAATGAAACCTGTGAAGCCATCATTCGCAAATATGCCAATGTGGAAACGGGAAAATAATACTGTCCTCACAACGGAAAACTCTGAACTGTAAACTGTAAACTTTCATGAAACCCTCTCTCCCACAAGGCACCCGTGATTTTGGTCCTGATATTGTACGCAAACGCCATTATATTCTTGGTACCATTAAAGCCGTTTTTGAACTGTACGGTTTTCAACCGCTGGAAACACCGGCAATGGAAAACCTGGAAACACTGATGGGCAAGTATGGCGAAGAAGGCGACAAGCTGATTTTTAAAATTCTGAATAATGGCCTTGGTGATCCGAAGAATGTTGACAAATCAAAAACTGCATTTGAAAATGTATTGCAGGGAAAGAATGACAAGAACCTTACAGAGAGAGCCCTGAAGTATGATCTTACCATTCCTTTTGCCCGCTATGTAGCCATGAATCACGGTCAACTAACGTTTCCGTTCAAACGTTACCAGGTGCAGCCCGTATGGCGTGCCGACCGGCCGCAGCGAGGCCGTTACCGCGAGTTTTACCAGTGTGATGCCGATGTGGTAGGAAGCAGATCGCTGCTGAATGAAGTAGAACTCACAAATATTTATTCAACCGTTTTCGAGCAGTTGCAGATTCCCGTGGAGATCCGCCTGAACAGCCGGAAAATTCTTGCTGCCCTGGCAGTGCTTGCCGGCGGCAGCGATAAGATGATGGACATTACGATTGCCATTGATAAACTGGATAAGATCGGGTTGGAAAAAGTAAAAGACGAACTGGCGGAAAGAGGTTTGGGTGAAGAACAAATCAGCGTCGTTGCCAATTATCTGCAGGTAACCGAAAAAGCCGGCAATAACGAAACGATCATTGCAGAACTGCAAAAGCTGTTTGGCGAAAATGAAACCGGTGTTGCCGGCCTGAATGAACTGCAAACAATCCTTGCACAAACAAAAGACATCAGTTCTACCAACAAGATCATTGTTGATCCTACCCTGGCAAGAGGACTGAACTATTACACAGGCACCATCTTCGAGGTCAAAGCCCTGGGGGTAAAAATGGGCAGCATTGGCGGCGGTGGCCGGTACGATGATCTTACAGGCTTATTTGGTGTACCGAACATTCCTGGTGTTGGGATTTCCTTTGGCGTTGACAGGATCTACGACGTGATGGAAGAACTAAATCTCTTTCCACAAGCAGTAGCAGAGGGCACCCGGGTTCTATTCTTCAACCTGGGAGAGGAAGAAAGCAAAACAGCTTATCAATTATTGCAGCAGGTCCGAAAAACTGGCGTTGCCGGGGAGATCTTTCACGAATCGCAAAAATTTGACAAGCAGTTTAAATATGCAGAGAAGAAAGGCATTCCCTTTATTGTCATCATCGGTTCTTCAGAAGTTGCTGAAGGAGCAGCCGTGGTAAAGGACCTGCGTAACGGCCAGCAGCAAAAAGTTGCGTTTGATGAATTGGGCCGGTTCAGCTTTGCATAAGAGAGGACAGCCTATTGTGAACACCTTGTCTAACGTAAATGATTCTTCTGCAGCGAAGCATGATTGGTTGCCGAATCAAAGAGTAACTCCCAGTCACGGGGCACCTTCCTGTATCCAAACCGGAGATGCCCTTGCTGGATCTCCCGGTAGAACAATTCATTTTGATCCTGCCCTTTATAAACAAGCCCGCCTAAGCGGTGATACTGGGGTTGGTGAACGCGGTTATTGATCGGTTGCAGCATGGTTGCGGTATCTGTTACGTACGCTGCATAAAGCATGGCGCCATTACCGTAATAAAACGTTTTCAGAAAAACACCGGCCGTATCCACGCTCTCTTCTTTTACAAACCCTCTTGGAACAACCAGCGGCACCGTGGTCCTTGCTCCCTGTTGGGTATAAGTGAATTCCTCTCTTTTGTAATCCCTAAAAAGAAAACAGGAATAAAAGGCAACCAGCAAAACAAAACCTGCAATTCGCACTCTCATGCCTGAAGGCCTTCAAAAACTATGCTTGCCCCCTGCCCTACACCCACGCACATGGTCGCCAGCCCATATCGGCTACCCCGGCGTTTCATTTCGTATAAAAGTGTGGTGGAGAGCCGCACACCGCTGCAACCCAGGGGGTGCCCCAATGAAATGGAACCGCCGTTGACATTAACCCTGGCCGGATCCAATTGCAGTTCATGTATGCAGGCCAAAACCTGAGAGGCAAAAGCTTCATTCAGCTCAATCAGGTCAAGATCGGCAACGGAAAGAGATGCTCGTTGTAGAGCCTTTTGGGTTGCAGGCACCGGACCCATTCCCATGATTGACGGATCGACGCCGGCAACGGCAGCAGCAGTCACTTTCGCCAACGGCTTCAGGCCATATTTTACAATGGCATCCTCGCTGGCCAGCAGCATAGCCGCAGCACCATCATTCAACCCGGCGGCATTCCCTGCGGTTACAGTCCCTTCTTTAACAAAGGCCGGCCTTAAAGAAGCCAGTTTTTCAAGGGATGTTTTCCGCGGATGTTCATCGGTATCAAAAAGCTTTACAGCACCTTTTTCACCGGGTACTTCTACCGGAACGATTTCTTTATTCCACTTGCCACCTTCCAGCGCAGCAAAGTATTTTTCCTGGGAAGAAAGAGCCCACTCGTCCTGCGCCTCACGGCTGATGTTCCAGCGCCTGGCAACATTCTCGCCTGTCTCACCCATGCTATAAGGGTAATGCATATCGGCCAGTTTATTGTTCACAAAACGCCATCCTAGTGTGGTATCATAAATTTCGGTGGTACGTTGAAAAGGAGAAGTCGACTTGGCCATTACAAACGGCGCCCGGCTCATGCTTTCCACTCCGCAGGCGATGATCAGTTCGGCTTCCCCGCATCGGATCTGCCTGGCACCATCCATAATTGCCTGCAGTCCCGAAGCACAAAGGCGGTTTACGGTGTTACCCGGAACCGTAGCCGGCAGTCCGGCCAGCAACGCCGCCATTCGGGCCACATTGCGGTTGTCTTCACCGGCCTGGTTGGCATCACCGGCAATAACGTCTTCAATTGCCTCTGTATCGACAGAAGGATTTCGTCTGATCAATTCGCGGATCACATGGGCCAGCAGATCATCCGGCCGAACCATGGCCAGCGCACCGCCATACTTACCCAAAGGTGTCCGGATGGCATCGATTACATATACATTTCGCATAGCAAGAATTATGAGTGGCGAGTGGCCAATAGTGAATATATGAGCGCTTTAACGCACCCTTCACCACTGACCACTCACGTTGTTAAAACCCGTGCAAGATAAGGCTTACACCACTTTCACCTGAAAGCTTTAAAGTATCTTTGCACAATGGCAGAAACAGCAACAGCGAAGACAAAACTGGCCCGGAATATCAGGCAGCTGAGCTATACAGACCTAGAGAATTTCTTCCTTACCATGGATGAAAAAAAATTCCGTGTAAAGCAGGTTTGGGAATGGCTTTGGCAAAAGCATGCCCATTCGTTTGCGGATATGACCAACCTTAGCAAAGAACTTCGCCAAAAGCTGGGTGAGAACTTCTCTCTTCCTGCCCTGACCGTTCATTCCACGCAACACAGTGCAGACGGCACCGTAAAAACCGGCTTTCAAACACACGAAGGCCATCTTTGTGAAGGGGTGCTAATCCCTACAGAAAACCGCTATACCGCCTGCGTTTCCTCGCAGATCGGATGTTCTCTGAGCTGCCGCTTTTGCGCTACCGGTTACATCGAAAGAAAACGCAATCTTGAGTTTGACGAGATCTATGATGAAGTGGTGCTGCTCAACCAGCAATGCGAACGCATCTATGGCAAAAAGCTTTCGAACATTGTATTCATGGGCATGGGGGAACCACTCCTGAATTACAAGAATGTGTTAAAGACCATTGAAAAGATCACTGCTGAAGACGGGCTTGCCATGAGTCCGCGGCGCATTACCGTTTCAACGGCCGGTGTGGCCAAAATGATACGCCAACTGGGAGATGATAAGGTAAAATTCAAACTGGCGCTTTCGTTGCATGCAGCCAACGATCAGAAGCGAAACGAGATCATGCCTATCAACGAAACAAACAACCTGAAAGCGCTGATCGATGCATTAAATCATTTTTACAAAGAGACAAAGAACGAGATCACACTCGAATACATACTCTTTAACAATTTCAACGACAGCCAGAAAGATGCCGATGAATTGATCAAAGTGTACCGCCAGGTGCCTGCTGATCTTGTTAATATCATTGAGTACAACCCGATTGACTTCGCGAAGTTTGAAAAACCGACAGAAAAGCGCATGACCGAATTCATGGACTATCTGGCAAAGCACAAGGTGAATGCCCGCCTTCGCCGCAGCCGCGGTAAGGACATTGATGCGGCTTGTGGACAGTTGGCAAATAAGACAGCTGAACTGGGAACCGCGTAATAAATGGCTGAACTACGTTTGATAGGATTTTCAGAAAGTGTTTGACCGATAAGAAAGAAAAACATACACTCTAAAAAGTGCCGTTCGTCAGTAACGGCTCTTTTATTTTGTTTACATCTCTATTGCACATGCAGTCAGCAGCATACCACTTTTATTTCCGGCAAATTCCCTCAAACCCTTATCAATCGTGCTTTAGCCAATTAAACTCGGTTTAGATTGATTAACCATAATTAACCCAGCCTGCTTTAAACTTACAACGAAGGTGTTCGTCTGTATACCGTTCCGTTTAAAAACAGACAATAATTTATACTATGAAAAAAATCTTATCCACCGCATTGGCAATCGTACTCTTTGTAGGTGCATCACAGGCACAAACCACTGAAGACAAAGGCCGCGATCACAGAGGCGAAAAAAAAGAACAGGCTTTTCAAAACCTGAATTTGACAGCTGATCAAAAAGCAAAACTGCAAAGCCTTCGCGAAGCACAGCGCAAAGAAATGCAGGACCTGAGAAAAAGCGGCAATGTAACTCCTGAGCAGCGTAAAGCCCTGCAGGAAAAATACAGAACGCAATACCAGTCGATTCTTACACCTGCACAGCAGGAAGAGCTGAAAAAGAACCGCGCAACACTGAAAGAAAGAGGCCAAAAAGGTCAGAAAGGTGAAAGAGGTAACAGAGGTGGCAACTTCGGTCAACAAGCTGCTTTCTTCAAAAAAGAACTGAACCTGACAGCTGACCAGGAAACAAAGCTGAAAAGCATCTTTCAGGAGTTTCAAACAAAATCAAAAGACATCCGGGCCAACAACAATTTGAGCCAGGAGCAAAAAAGAACACAGTTCCAGTCACTGGCGCAGCAATACATGACACAAGGTAAAGCCGTGCTGACACCGGAGCAAGTCAAAAAGTTTGAAGAGCTGAAAAGCAAACGCATGTCTAAAAAAGACAGAAATCTTTAATCCCTATTGAAAAATAACATAGCAAAGTCCTGCCGATGGCGGGGCTTTTCTATTTTTGCACTTCATCCTGTTGCAAAACAGCAAAACTCCCCAACATGAAAAAAGGCTCAGGCTTCGAGAAATTTTACAAAGGCGGACCTAAAACAGGCGCAGCCAAAAAAGAAGAGTTCCGCAAAGAAAAACGCGAAGCAAGAAAAGAAAGAGAAGAACGGTTTAAAAAGGCAAAACCATCTGGCCCTTCCCGGTCACGCTTTGGAGTAACCAAAGCAGGTGACGACAAGCCGGAAAAAAGAGCTGAAGCGCCGAAGTACAACCTGGAAGCACCTAGGTCGAAGTTCAAGGTGCAAAAGGCAAAGCCGGTAAATGAAGACATGCCGCTGAACAAATACATTGCACACAGCGGTGTTTGTTCCCGACGCGATGCGGTAGATCTTATCAAAGGCGGCAAGGTGAAGGTGAACGGTACGCTGGTACTTGAACCCGGCCATAAGGTTAAACTTACCGATACCGTAGCTGTAGCCGGGAAGAAGATTGCTCCCGTAAAAGACCTTGTTTACATCCTTCTCAACAAACCCAAAGATTACCTGACCACTACCGACGATCCGCACCAGCGCAAAACGGTACTGGACCTTCTGAAAAACGCTCCGGACACCCGTCTTTACCCGGTGGGTCGTTTAGACAGAAATACATCCGGCGTATTGCTGCTCACCAATGATGGCGATCTTTCGCAAATGCTCACGCATCCCAGCAACGAGATCAAAAAAGTGTATGCAGTAACGTTAGACAAACCTTTAACAAAAGCCCATTTTGATGCGATCCTCAAGGGTGTTCCGCTGGAAGACGGTGTAGCGAATGTGGATGTACTGGCTTTTCCTGATGCCAAAAACCTGACAGAGGTTGGCGTTGAGCTGCACAGTGGCCGCAACCGCATTGTCCGCCGCATTTTTGAACATTTCGGTTACGATGTGAAAGCGCTGGACCGCGTGGTATTTGCCGGCCTTACCAAAAAGAATGTCAACCGTGGCAAATGGCGTTTCCTTACAGAGAAGGAAGTACGGGATCTAAAGTTCTTTGGCAGGGGAAAATGATGCAGACGAAAGGCCTGAAACTGTAACCATTTATTGTTCATTTTTCCTTTCTCCTTTACCAAACAAGTATCAGAATGGCATTGAAGCTGAACGATCATATAATATTTCAAGACGAATCATTTATTGCCGTCAACAAACCCTCAGGTTTGTTGACGATCCCCGACCGGGAAGGAAAAGAAATTTCACTCAAAGGCCTTTTGCAGGAGCGGTTTAACCAGGTGTTTACCGTTCACCGCCTCGATAGGGACACCAGCGGCATCGTGGCGTTTGCGCTGAACGAAACCATGCACAAACACCTGTCGCAGCAGTTCGAAGCCAGGGAAACCCGGAAGATCTACAACGGTCTTGTGCTGGGTAAACCAGTGGAAACAGAAGGTCTCATCAATGAACCCATTGCAGAACACCCCACTAAAAAAGGTTACATGACCGTGTGGCGCAAAGGCAAGGAATCGATAACTGAATTCAGGCTGCTGGAAAACTTCCGATATTTCTCATGGATGGAATTTCGCATTCTTACCGGCCGTACGCACCAGATCCGGGTGCACATGAAACACCTCGGTCATCCCATTGCCTGCGATCCGATGTATGGCGATGGCAAGCCCCTTTTTATTTCGCAAATAAAGCGTGATTACAAGCTTTCGCAGGCGCAGGATGAAGAACGTCCGATTCTTTCGCGGCTGGCCCTGCACTCATCACAATTGAGCTTTAAAGGTATCAGCGGCGAAGACATTACGCTGGAAGCCCCGTTGCCAAAAGATCTGCGGGCAAGTATTAACCAGCTAAGCAAGAGGGTGAAATAGAATTCTGCCACTCCCCCTGTCTCCCTGAAGGGGAGACGTAGATCGGTGATGCTTTCTCCATCTCATCATTTTCTCCAGCAGGATGTGTTGCTTTTTTTGTTGCATAGCATTCCTGAACGTACAAGAGTGCAATGATTCGGCTGCGCTCAGCATAAACGCCAACAGAAGCCTTATAGTAGTACTGCAGCTCAGTACATAAAAGAAAATTGCCTGTCTTTTTCGAACAGGCAATTTGTATTGTAGGAAAGTTATTGCTAGAAGAACAACTGAAAAATAAACAGTCTGATTCTCCTAAGTTTCCCCTTCAGAGGGACAGGGGGATTACTCCTCATCCGGAACCGGCGTATAACGCAGGTAAGGCTTGATTACTTTTACCCCTTTGGGGAATTTTTTCATGGCATCTTCGGTAGAAACCGCCGGCACCACAATCGCGTCTTCGCCTTGTTTCCAGTCGGCAGGTGTAGCCAGGCTATGTTTGGACGTCAGTTGCAACGAGTCGATCACTCGCAAAATTTCATAGAAGTTTCTTCCGGTGGAAGCCGGGTAGACGATCATCAGCTTGATGGTCTTGTCGGGAGCAATCACAAAGAGCGAACGAACCGTAGCGGTAGCCGACGCATTGGGATGGATCATGTCGTACAAAGAAGCCACTTCGCGATTTTCATCTGCAATGATGGGAAAGTCAACATTACAGTTCTGTGTTTCATTGATATCATTCCGCCAGCCGAAGTGTTTGTCCAGCGGGTCAACACTGACAGCCAGCACTTTTACATTACGCTTTGCAAATTCATCCTTCAACTGCGCCGTACGGCCCAGTTCAGTAGTGCAAACAGGTGTGTAGTCCGCGGGGTGCGAAAAAAGCACTCCCCAGCTATTGCCCAGAAATTCGTAAAAATCAATTTCACCTTCGGTGGTTTGTGCCTTAAAATTAGGGGCGGCATCGCCTAAACGTAAGCTCATATCTTTCGTTTTTTAGGTTCTA
The DNA here is from genome assembly GCA_035998945.1 of Flavisolibacter sp. Lineage (GTDB taxonomy): Bacteria > Bacteroidota > Bacteroidia > Chitinophagales > Chitinophagaceae > Flavisolibacter. The sequence continues at coordinate 303,438 of DASYHD010000024.1, forward strand.
AAAATACGGTTATTCTGTTATAACAATTGCATATTCGATAGCAGAATTCTTCTTCAACATTGCGGCAACGCCACAATATTTTTCAAGCGACAGGTCAATGGCTTTCCGAATCTTCTCCCGGTTTTCTTCTTCCGTTTTCACTTTATAGGTAAGGTGAATGGTTTTGAAAACCCGTGGGTGGTCCTCGGTCTGATCGGCTTCGGCATCAATCTCCAGGTTGGCAAATGGCACACGCATCTTTTCCAGGATCTCCACCACGTCAATGCCGCTACAACCGGCAAGTCCTGTTAACAGCAGAGCCTTCGGGCTAATGCCAGTAGCCGAATTCAATTCAACTTTTGCGCTGTTTTGAAACGATTCATAAGCCGTTCCTCCTTTCCAGATGGTGGTTGTTTTCATACTATTTTTTTGAGAAGGCAAAGATGAGGATGGATAGCGAAATGTAAAAAGTCAAGCGTCCGGCGTGAATGGATCATCGCCTAAATCTCAAACATTCGCCAGGTGCAAAAAACAGAGAGGAACATCTATACACTATTGACCATTCACGGCTCACGATTCACGTTCTTCCTGCTCCAGCAGATCCCTGTAACCATGCCGTTCATTTTGAAGGGCATTATCCAGGTTCCAGTCGATAACGTTTTTAAATGCATGCTGCCGAACCGGGCAATCCATCTTTTTGCAGATATGACATTGGAAGTACCGGCAACCGTCACTGTGCACAAACAGCTCCAGCGACTCGCCAAACTTGCCCCGGATCAGTTTTCCCAAAGAATCGACTTCATCATGCGCCTGGGCTACGTTCAGGTACCAGGGAACGGTTAAATGACAATCCACATGCAGCACATTCCCATACTTGATCACACGAAGGTTGTGCAGGTCCACCCAGTTATCATGACGGTTTTTCTCCAGCAGGTCTACCAGCTTCTCCAGCAGCTCCATGTCAGCTTCATCCATGATACCGGCAAGGGACACCCGTAAAATTTTATAACCGGTATAGATAATATAAACACCAAAGCAGATGGCAACAACGCCATCGATCCATATTTGCCCTGTTATGGAAATAAGTAAAAGTCCTGCGATAATGGCCAGGGTTGAATACGTATCGGTTTGCAGGTGTTTACCGCTGGCTACCAGGGCAAGTGATTTGTTCTTTTTCCCTTGTTGCAGGGAAATAAAGCCTAACAGCCAGTTGACCACTGCTGTGGCTGCAACAATATAGATGCCTAGATCCAGTTGCTGTATCGGTACCGGGTAGATCAGGTTTTTTGCAGCGTTGTAAACAATCAATACACCGGCTATCAACACCATTGTGCCCTCCACGGCGGCCGAAATAAATTCGGCCTTGCCGTGGCCGTACGGGTGATCAATGTCTCTTGGCTTGGCCGCAACATAGAGGCTGTACAAACCGATGAATCCTGCAGCCACGTTCACAATGCTTTCCAGCGCATCGGTCAGCACCGCTACGGAATGCGTGATATAATAGGCCCAGAACTTGGCAATCAGCAAAGCCGATGATACCAGTGCAATGGTACGCTGGAGTTTTATATTGCTCTTGCTTGGATGATGGATTGCTGTCAAACCTTTCTGATTAAGGGATAGATGTGAAACCGCCTGTTACCTGTACAAATGGAAATAATCGCTGCGCAAAGTTGGGGATAAAATGTGTCGGTGCAACGATGTTCTTTTCTGTACGCATCATAGACCCAAATTGTGAGAAAATCGAATGAAGCAGAAGGTGCCGTCCTGTATTAACAATGCCAGATGCTTTTACCAAAGGTAGCCATCCCTAAGCCTTCACTCTTTCAGCATCAAAGTTGGCCAGTTGCCGAAGTTTACGCAGCCAGCGCTTGTAAAAATCTTTGTTGAACACCTGCGAATCGTTCATAGCCTTATAGGTAAGAAAAATACCAACAGGGATGAGAATAAGAAACGAGAACCACATGCCCGTGATCATGCTCCACGATCCTTCCTTGGCAAATTTTTCGCCCGATGTGCTGCTGAAATAATAAACCATGAAAAAGGCAATGGCAAATACCAGCGGCGTTCCCAGACCGCCTTTCCGGATAATAGAACCAAGGGGAGCGCCAATCAGGAACATAACCACGCAGGAAAGGGAAAGGGTGAGCTTTTTATGCCACTCGATCTCGTAGAGCCGCAGCGTTCTTGCCTGGTCTTTGTAAAGCATCAGGCTGGACTCGCTTGCAGAGCGGAGGCTTTCCACTTTACTTAAAACCCGCTGGTTGATGGTAGATTCAATGCTATCGGGAATAAAATCGTCGAAGGTTTTTTTCTTCACCTTCACGGCAGTTTGCTTCCAGTTGCTGTCCATGTTATTGACTGCGGGAACCATAGAAAATACATCTCTCTTTACCCTGTCATTGATGCCTGCATTTACCTTTTCAATCGAATCGATCGATGTATTTAACTGGCGCATACTCAGCATCCGTGCATTATTCTTGTTCACACTGTCGGCTGTGCGTTGCTGCAAACCAAAGGAACTCAGGTCAAAACTTTTGCGGTATTCCTTAAATCCAAGCCGTATGTATTCGGTCGGCGTTCCGGATACACCTCTTTCCTCATAGCGCCAACCGTTCTTCAGGTGAAACTCCAGGTCCTGCTTGTTATCGGCAATGCGCATGATACCATCCGAGGCAACGATAAAATTATCCTGCAGGTAATCTTTTTGCTCATAGATGATGATATCGCGGATAACACTGTCGTTTTTTTCTTTCTTTCCTATCTTGATTGAAAACCCTGGAATCTTATCATAAAACACACCTTCCTTCAGGTCAAAGGCAGGTTTTGCATAGACGATGTCCGTCAGCATGGTACGGCTTTTCAGGTTGGAAACAGGAATGATGTAATTAGAGAAAAGAAAAGCCAGCCCGCTGATGAGGATACTCATAAAAAACAGGGGCCGCATAAACCGGAGCAGCGAGATGCCGGCCGATTTGATGGCCACCAGTTCATAGCTCTCCCCCAGGTTGCCAAAGGTCATCAGCGACGAAAGCAGCACGGCCAGGGGCAGGGCCAGGGGCACCAGGGAAGTGCTTTGGTAGCCAATGAACTCTATGATCAGGCCTACACCCAGTCCCTTGCCTACAAAATCATCAATGTACAGCCAAAAAAACTGCATAACCAGCACCAGCAGCGTTATAAAAAACGTTGCGATGAAGGGACCAACAAAGGCTTTAACGACCAGTAAATCTAATTTTTTAAACACGGATTACCTTTAGCAAATGCAAGGATCAAAAATAAGACTTTCCCCTTCGGAGGCAGCGCTGATTGGCAATGCGGAGATCATCTTAACAAAAAATAGTATCATTCAAAAAATGGTAGCACTGCTGGCGCAGTTACAGGAGCACCTTACAACAGGCAATACTGTCCTCTCTTTTTCTTCCTCTCCAAAGATATCCAAAGGCGAAAATTACCTGGGACTACCGTATGTTGTGCTGGATTACCCACGCATCTCGCAGGGCGAAGACCTGTTTTTTATCCGCAGCATGTTTTGGTGGGGCCATTATTTCAGCAGCACCCTGCAATTGGCCGGCATGTACAAAGAAATGGCCTTGCCCCAACTGGCAGCAGCTTATCCTGCCCTTGCAGAAAAGAATTATTTCATAGGCATCCACAGCGATCCCTGGCAACACCACTTCGACCCCTCCAATTACAGGGAAATAAACTCACTTACACCCGAAGAATTCAACGCCATTCTGCAGCAGCAACCGCATACAAAAATTGCTGCCCGTTGGTCCCTTTCCGAATGGGATGCGGCAGCAAATCGTTTAAGTGCGTCGTGGCACTATCTGGCAGGCTTAGTTGCCTAAGCGATGAAAGAGGTCTTTTACCTGGTGATCCCAAAGCATACTTTGGTCCTTAATGTCTCTTTTCTCAGCAAAATCCTTAATGACCAAAATGGTTTGATTGGTCACTTCTGACTTTTCGATCTTAAATTCAAAATATTCATCATCCGGGGCATGGCTCCAGTGAAAGCGGATAAATTTTTCTTCTTCTTTTTCCAGGACTTCTGCTTCTTCTTCCGATCCATTCCACGAAAAATAGAATACACCATCGCGTTCATCCACCTTATCGGCAAACCATTCCTGCAACCCGGAAGGGTTTGCGAGAAAGTCATATAAGATGGTAGGCGAACAACGCACCGGGTACTCTAACGTGTATAATTGTTTTTTGCTCATGTTGCTTTTTTACTGCCGTCAAGGGCTGCAATAATAATAAAATAGTGCATCGGTCAAAATATTTTTCAAACAATTTTAAAGGGGGTTGAACGAAATTTTTTTAAAAAAATTTTTTCATATGCTTTTATTCCCTAATTTGGTTACTGCAAAACCAAAACCAATTGCTTTGTGTACCAGAACTGTGATGGGTATTTTGGGATGTTATCTAACCAAAACTTAAAACATCAATCTTGAAATAACCAATCAAAATCAATCCTATGAGCATGCGTCAATTGAAGATCACGAAATCTATTACCAATCGTGAATCTCAAAGTCTCGAAAAGTATCTGCAAGAGATCGGGAAAGTCGAATTAATCACTCCAGAAGAAGAAGTCCGCTTAGCAACACTCATCAAACAAGGCGATCAACGTGCACTGGACAGGCTGACCAAAGCCAACCTGCGCTTTGTGGTATCCGTTGCCAAGCAGTACCAAAACCAGGGCCTTTCCCTTCCGGACCTGATCAACGAAGGCAATCTCGGACTCATTAAAGCCGCCCAACGCTTCGACGAAACCAAAGGTTTCAAATTCATTTCCTACGCTGTGTGGTGGATCCGTCAATCCATTCTGCAGGCCATTGCCGAACAAGCACGGATCGTTCGCCTGCCGCTGAACAAAGTGGGCCTGACCAACCGCATTCACAAGGCGTTCTCGCAACTGGAACAGGAATTCGAACGCGAACCATCGCCGGAAGAACTGGCCGACCTGCTGGGGATGGATCTCGACGAAGTAGAATCCTCTCTCGGCATCAATGCCCGCCACCTGAGCATGGACACGCCGCTTTCAGAAGGCGAAGAAAGCACCTTGTACGATGTGCTGGAAAACAAAAACGCCGAAAAAACCGATGGTGTATTGGTCTACAACGAGTCGCTGAAAACAGAAATCGATCGTTCGTTGCAAACCCTCACCGAAAGACAAAAAGACGTTATCTGCTATTTCTTCGGCATCGGGGTAGATCATCCCCTGAGCCTGGAAGATATCGGCGAACGCTTTAACCTGACACGGGAAAGGGTGCGCCAAATAAAGGACAAAGCTATTTTGAAGCTGAGGAGTCACCAGAAAAGTGATTTATTAAGGAGTTATTTGGGAACCTAAACTTTACACAACAATCATCCTCATTATCTTTGCCTCAACTTTTTAAAGTGAACATTTTTATGTTCACTTTTTTATTTTTCTTACGAAGAAATATTTATAACAATATGTTCGATTCATTGCAGGATAGATTAGAAGGCGCCTTTAAAAACCTGAAAGGCGAAGGCCGCATCACCGAATTGAATGTTGCCACCACCGTGAAAGAAATACGCCGGGCCCTGGTGGACGCCGACGTTAACTATAAAATTGCCAAGGAATTTACCGACAAAGTAAAGGACAAGGCCACGGGTGAAAAGGTGATCAATGCCATTTCGCCAAGCCAGTTGATGGTGAAAATCGTGAAGGATGAACTGGTAGCGCTGATGGGCAACGAAGCCGCCGAGTTCAATGCCAAGGGTGCCCCGGCCGTGATCCTCATTGCAGGTCTGCAGGGTTCGGGTAAAACCACCTTCAGCGCCAAACTGGCCAATTACCTCAAAAAGCAAAAGCGCCTCTCTCCCATTCTCGTTGCCGCCGACGTATACCGTCCTGCGGCCATGGAGCAGTTACGGGTATTGGGTGAGCAGATTGGTGTGGATGTGCATGTGGAACTGGAAAACAAAAATCCGGTTGACATTGCACAAAATGCCATTCGCGATGCCCGCAGCAAAAACAAAAATGTTGTCATTATCGATACGGCCGGCCGCCTGGCCATTGACGAGGCGATGATGACAGAGGTAGCCAACATCAAAGCCGCTGTTAATCCGAATGAGATTCTGTTCGTGGTGGACAGTATGACCGGCCAGGATGCGGTAAACACCGCCAAGGCCTTCAACGATCGCCTTGATTTTAGCGGTGTGGTGCTGACCAAACTGGATGGTGATACCCGCGGTGGTGCTGCGCTTTCCATTAAGTACACGGTTGATAAACCCATCAAGTTTATCAGCAGCGGTGAAAAAATGGACACGCTGGATGTATTTTATCCCGAGCGGATGGCACAGCGGATCCTGGGCATGGGTGACATTACCACGCTTGTGGAAAAAGCGCAGGCGCAGTTTGACGAAGAGCAGGCCCGCAAGCTGGAAAAAAAGATCCGCAAGAACCAGTTCGACTTTGCCGACTTTAAACAGCAACTGGAGCAGATCAAACGCATGGGTAACCTGAAGGACCTGATGGCCATGATTCCAGGCGTGGGTAAGGCCATGAAAGATATCGACATCAGCGACGATGCGTTCAAAGGCGTAGAAGCAATCATTAACTCCATGACGCCTTTTGAAAGGGCCAACCCTGATGAAATCGACGGCAGCCGCCGCAAGCGCATTGCCAAAGGCTCCGGTAAGGATATCAGCGAGGTGAATGCCTTTATGAAACAGTTTGAGCAGATGCGGGAGATGATGAAGACCATGAACAAAATGCCCATGGGCAGGATGATGCCGGGAATGCCGGGGATGAAAAGATAATGTCTGAACCGGGATTTATGGGATGTTTGGGGATACGTGGAATAATATTCTTCTATAGTAAAAAGGGCCGTTCAAATCTGAACGGCCCTTTTTAATTGATCCCATCTATCCCACAAATCTGAAACATCGCAGTTCAGAGACAATAAAAAAGTCCCGCCAAAGCGGGACTTAAAAATTTGAAGGTCTCGGATGATGAATTATCCTTCAGACTCCGCACCACCTGGAGCCGGTCTTCTTTCGCGGCGCTGGTAAGCAGGGTTTCTTCTGGCTCTTCTTTCCCGTTGAGCTTCTTCCTGACGACGACGGATCTGCGCTTCATGCTCAGTGTGCCATGTCTGGAATTTCGTCATTGCCGTAGCTTCATCAAACAAGCCGAGTGATACACCACGAAGCAGGTGCTTCAGGTACAACACACCTTTGTACGATAAAATCTTCCGAACGGTATCCGTAGGTTGGGCGCCTTTGCCTAACCAGTCCAATGCACGCTGGCGATCCAACTGAATGGTAGCAGGCTGCGTTTGGGGGTTGTAGGTACCTAATTTCTGAATGAACTTACCATCGCGGGGAGCTCTTGCGTCTGCAACTACAATGAAGTAGAAGGGTCTCTTTTTAGACCCGTGTCTTTGTAACCGGATTTTAACTGGCATCTTAAATAGAAATTTAAATGCGGTGAAACAATAAAATTTAAGTGTGCAAATCTAAGTGTTGCATCTAAAATATCAAACAAAAAGAGTTGATAAAGTTTTTACAGCCGGATAAACGGCCTGGAACAGCCATTTCAGGGACAAATGCCTGGCTTTTAGCGACTCAGGAGTGCGGCAAACCGCGTACGGATTTCTCATTTTTTTCTCTCACCGGCTGCGACCAGGGCAGCAGGGCCGGATTTTGGAAGGGGATGATCCGTCTCTCCCGGCCTTATCTTTGCCCCCAGTTTTTTATGACGGAATACTTCAATATCGGAAAATTTGTTGCCACCTTCGGATTAAAGGGCGAGCTTGTATTAAAGCATACACTGGGCAAAAAAACCTCGCTCAAAGGACTTACAGCCGTTTTTGTTGAAGAAAAAAAAGAAAGCTTCCTGCCCTGGTTTATCGAAAGCACCAAGATCAAAAACGAAGAAGAGATTTATATCAAGATCGAGGGCATCAATACCCGTGAGCAGGCCGTCCGGCTCACCCAGAAACAGGTATGGCTACCCGAAGCCGACTTTAAAAAATATTCCTCCAAGTCCTCTCCCATTTCCTTCTTGGGATTTGAGATTGTGGAAGAGGGAAAAGTGCTGGGCAAGATCCTCGAAGTCATCGAACAACCCCACCAGGTACTTTGCCGCATCGATCTCAATGGCAAAGAAGCCCTGATTCCCCTGCACGAAGAAACCATCGTCCGGATAGACAAAAAAAAGGGGCAGGTGATTGTACAACTGCCCGAGGGATTACTGGAAATCTATCAATGATATTTACTGCGGTACCGCCTGCAGGATCACGGGGAACTTTTCGGTGGTGATACCAACTTCCTTCAGCATGTTGCGGGCCTGTATCATATGCCGTTGCTCATGCGCAATCAGGAAGCGGAACATATCACCGATCTTCAGTTTTACCAGGTTGGTAAGCGTGGTGGCAATGCGAATGGTATTCAGGTCCCTGCTTTTGGCCAGTTCCAGCAGCTGTAACAATTTATCCTGGTGACCGATGAATTCTTTCAGCACCGTATCAATATTCAGGTCATTGCCGAAAGTATAGGCCTTCATTGCCTTCATCTTGTTCTTTACCTGGTACACATTGGTCGGCTTCATCATTTTTGTAAACTTCTCACCCCAAAAGCCGGAGTCAAACCAGGCACTCTTTCCCTGCGACGTAACAGCCAGTTCTTTCTCCATCCGGGGAAGGTAATGCCGGTTGTAAGCGTTGAGGTGCTCCAGGATCTGCACCACGCTCCATTTTGTTTTATCAGGGCTGTAGGCCAGTTTGTTGCGATCGGAGGACTGGAAAAAGACGGCCGATTCTTTTATCCTGTTTACATCGGCGATCAAATCGTTGAGCAAATCTTCGCTTTTATATTTTGCCATAAAGATCTTTTTAAGCGCTTCGTAAAGTTACTTTCAAATAATAGACCAGCTTAGCCCCTCCTTCATTGGGTAAACCGGCGCAGATACCAGGACAGCCTGCCCCGAATTGCTGGTTTGCCCCTTAGAGCTTAATTTGCCTGTTGGTTACGCAGACATGGAAACCAATCTTTTCAACAGGATTCAGTTTGGCCGGGCAACAGAAAAGTTCAGCCAGAAAAATAAGGTGACCCTTGTAAAAGGAGGCGCATCTTTTTTTGCCAAGCTGCACGAACTGGTTGATGGCGCCCGGCATTCCATTCACCTGCAGACCTACATATTTTCCGCTGATCAAACGGGAACAGCGTTGGCCGAACGCCTCATGGCAGCTGCCCGGCGTGGGGTATCGGTTTACATGATGGCCGATGGCTATGCGTCCCGTGCCCTCCCGAAAGAGTTTATTCAAAAGCTGGAAAGCGCCGGCATTCACTTCCGCTTTTTCGAACCCCTGTTCCGTGGCTCTGATTTTTATTTCGGCCGGAGACTCCACCACAAAGTATTTGTGGCCGATCACCAAAAGGCACTGGTGAGTGGTAGCAATATTGCAGACCGTTACAACGACCTGCCCGGCCAGCCCGCCTGGTTTGATATGGCCCTGCTGGTAGAAGGCGATTCCGTGCTGGAACTGTATGACATCTGCATCAAAATCTGGGAACGCGACCGCACCAAACGAAACCTGCTGCGTAAAAAGCTGCATGATCTTTTTGATTACATCGCCAAAGAAGACGCGGTAGGAGTACGGGTACTGCAAAACGACTGGGTGCGCCGCAAGCTCGAAATTTATTTCTCCTATCACAAACTGTTCAAAGAAGCCAAAAAAAGCATCACCATCGTTTGCAGTTATTTTCTTCCGGGGCTTTCGTTGCGCAACCGGCTTAGTAAAGCCGTCAAACGCGGTGTTGCCGTGAAAGTTATCCTTGCCGGCAGGTCAGACGTAGCCCTTACCAAACAGGCCGAACGCTACCTGTACAACTGGATGCTTCGCAATGGGATTGAGATCTATGAGTACCAGCCAACGGTTTTGCATGCAAAAGTGGCGGTGGTGGATGGCAGTTTTTTAACGGTGGGCTCCTACAACATCAACGATCTGAGTGCACAGGCCAGCGTGGAACTGAACCTGCTGGTCAGGGATACTGAACTGGCCGCCGGGCTGCAGGGAGAAATAGAAACCGTGATCAAAGAAAAATGCGTCAGGATCAAAAAAGAGGATTACAGCTTTACGCTTTTTTCCCTGCGCCAGCTGTGGCGGTTTCTCTGCTTTCATACGCTGCGCATGATGCTGACCCTGGGAACATTTTATTTTAAGCAGGAAGAGTAAGGAACAGATGAACAAGGAACAGATGACTGGATGAAGTGGTTTCCGCCGTTCATCAGTTCTTTCACTAACAAGCAGTCTGCAGGTTGAAAAGAATGACCAATTGAACAAGTTTACATACTACATTCAAAAATCTATATTCTCCCTTCCTTCTTCTGTTCCTTGTTCCTCTGTTGAATATTCATCTGTACCCCGCCTTCTCTCCCATCATCCGCCTGAAAAATGCACGCATCGACTCCCTGTTCCAATGCATAAACCGGCCCCGCTGCACCACCAGGTCGTTTTCACCGGGATAGGTTAAAAAATAATGAAAGGCAAACGGCTGCGCCGTATCGTACCAGCCCACCACCTGGCCAAAGCGGAGCACATTCAGTACGGCTGTATCACCCCATTGTTCAAAGGTGTAATAACCCTGCGCAAATTTTTTCAGCAGGCGGATGTCCCTTTGGTTACTGATCGTATCGGACTGGCCTTCGTTGCGGGGAACGTATGCAAATAACATGGGGCCTTTATCAAACACGGAACGATACCCGGTGTGGTAGCCATCCCTGTCTTTCACCGCCACAAACCAAAGCAGGGTATTGAAGGGCGAAGGCGTGGTGAAGAACTCCGTTGGTTTGCCTTGCTGTACAAGACTCTGCCGTACCTCCTTTGTCACAATCAGCTTATTCATAACGGCAATGCCCAGGTAAATTGCAGAAACAAGGATGCCGGTCCGGATCCAGGCCACCCGCCGCCGGTGTGACTTATGCAGGAACAGCAGGAACAGAAACGAAATGAAAGGCGCAATGGAAAACAACGGATCGGCAACAAAAAGTAGGTTCAGGGTAAACCGGTGATCATCAAAAGGAACCAGCAGTCCAACACCGTAGGCATTGAAGGTGTCGATGAACAGGTGCGTAAAAATATTAACAGCAAAGAGCAGGAAAACATTTTTTAGCGGCAGCGGGGTTTTGTGAATTACATCCTTCACCAGCCATGTCAGGAAAACGGTTGCCCCAATGCCAAAGAGAATCGAATGCGTAAAGCCCCGGTGGGCTACCACGTTTTCGGCACCGTGTAAAAAAAAGGCCGTCACAAAATCAACATCGGGTACACTTTGCGCAAGGGCACCGTAAAACAGGGCCCGTTTGTCCATATAGCGGCCGGCAATGGCTTCGCCAATGCAGGCACCTAGTACGATATGGGTAAGTGAATCCAAGGCTTGTTGCGTAGCAAATTATAGAACAAACCCAAACTTAGGACATCCCGCCTTTACAGCTGTCGCTTTTCTATCCAAAAAGCCACACAACAGCAGCACAAAGGGGGATGGGAAGTCAGCGCAAATGAAAAACAATTACGCTTACTCGTTACCTATAGGGATACGGCATAGCCAGTTAGCTTACTGCTGGTTTTGTGTACCACTCGTATCGGAACGGATCACCTTTCCGGTATCGGTTGTAGGACTACCGCCGGAACCAAAGCCTGCGCCAACGCCCCCTGTACCCGCTGCACCCGAACTGGTGGTGGTGTTGGTGGTTGTGGTGGTAACCGAATCGGAATTACCGCCTGTACTGCTGCCCTCATTATTTGCACAGCTTACCATTGCCAGGGCCAATCCAAGGATCATCAACATTTGTCTCATATATCAAAATTTGCATCCATTCACTGGAATATCTCTACTGCTTCAACTATTCTGCCAAAGGCCGCCGGTAAAAGGGTGAGTCCATGAAAAAGCCCCGTTTGCACAGGGCCAAACAGGGCTCTTCCTGAGGAACAGTAAATCGTTTCCACTGCAGGCAGCAGCCTTTGCATCAGACTTGCTTACGCTGCATTACAACATGGAGATAAAGCTACTGGTTGTTGCGGCTGGTATCTGTACCCGTACCTGTACCAGTGCCTGTTCCGGAACCTGTATCTGTTCCGGTTCCAGTTCCTGTGCCCATGCTGGTATCTGCACCCATTCCTGTACCAGTGCCAACGCCTGCGCCGGTCTCTGTCGTAGTTATCGTGGATGTTGCTGTATCCGTTCCTTCTGTGCCGCTTCCGCTATTGGCACAGCTAAAAAGCACCAGTGCCAGTCCGCCCATAAAAAGTACTCGTTTCATAACTTCGTTTTGTTGAGGGTTAATCTAAATCTGTCCTTTTAATCCTTCAACTATTCTGCCACAGCTGAATAAGAGCCAAAACTTAGAGGCAATGAGGCCATTTTGCACGTATTTTTCTACACTGGCTTTTTTGCTGCTGTGCCTACAGGCAGAAAGCTTGCCGGGCCTGCAGTTATGCACAAACAAACCTCAGCTCTGCACTGGAGAAGAAACGTTTTCTGATGTGCATAGCGCCAGCGGAAACCAGCAGGTAAAGGTGGATCCCTTTCCAGGTTCGCTTTCAACGGTAATTTTCCCGCCGTGTTTTTCCATGATCTTTTTGCAGATGGTCAGTCCTATGCCGGTGCCTTCATACTCGGTGCGGCCGTGCAGGCGACGGAAAATCTCGAAGATCCGCTTGTGGTATTCCGGGGGAATTCCGATTCCGTTATCCCTGATGGACAGTTTCAGAAAGTTATCTTCTCTGCTGGCCCCGATGGCAATGTGCGGCGTAGTGTTTTCTTCCTGAAATTTCAGGCCGTTGCTCACAAGATTTTTCAGCAGGTAAAACAACTGGCTGGCCGTACCGAGAATGGTTGGCAGCGGCCCGGCTTCCATCACAGCGTTGGGCCATCTGGCCTGCAATTCTGTTTTTACCTGGTCCATCAGGCTATTCAGGTCAACCGGTTTCAGCCCTTCATGATCCACGTGCACCTTGGTCAGCGTCAGGATATCCTGCACAAGCAGGGACAGCCGTTTTACGGAGTTGTCAATCTTTTCCACTGCCTGCCGTCCATCTTCCGAAAGATTTGCTTCTTTGTTGAGCAGCCAGTCGCTAAAGGTGTGAATTTTCCGGAGCGGTTCTTTCAGGTCATGGCTGGCCACAAAAGCAAACGAGGTGATTTCTTCGTTGGCAATGGCCAGCTCCTGGTTCTTCTTTTCCAGCGAAGCATTTAAGGATTTCTGCACCCGTTCGGAGGCCTTGGCTTCCGTCACATCCTGCAGCACACTTAAAATATGGGTTACATTACCGGCCGCATTCCGTTGAAATACCTTGCACCGGTTGCGTATCCACAGCAACTTGTCGTCTCTGCCATGAATCCGGTATTCAATGCTCAGGAGTTCACCGTCTTTGGCCGCTTTCATTTTTTCATTGAAATGAAGAATCCGAAGGCGGTCGTCGGTATGAATAAGATTCAACCGGCCCTCTATGCCCATGGACAGTAACGCTTCGTTGTTTATCCCCACCCACTCGGCCAGGCAATTGTTCAGGAAGTAGGGTTGTTTTTTAACCAGATCGTAGATGGTGATGGCATCGGGTGAAGCCACTGCAGTTAGCTCCAGCAGGTTACGGGTTTCTGCCATTTTTTGCTCGGCCTCCCGGATGTCGGTAATATCCACGTCAACGCCTACAACCCGTCTTGCTTTTCCCTGCTCATCGTGTTCAACGGAAGCCTTTAATTTCAGGAGCCGTACACCATCCTTTCGCTGAATCCGCACCAGTTCTTCAAATGGCTGATGGTTCTTTTTCAGGTTTTTGATGATGCGCTTGGCAGCCGAACGATCTTCTTCCATGGCAAAGTCAAGATAAGTTTCCGGCTTCACCTTTATGCCTTGTGGTAGGCCAAACAGGCGGTACATGCCCTCGCTCCAATTTAAGGTATCGGTGGCAATCTCGTATTCCCAGCTTCCAATCTGCGCCAACTCTTCGGCATTTTGCAGGATGGTAAAATTCTTTTGCAGCTCGGCTTCGGTTTTTTTCCGTTCGGTGATATCCTGCACCACGCTGATATAGTGAGTGGCCCTTCCCTCTCCGTCTCGCCGGAACACTTTTCCTCTCGAACGGTACCAGATCACTTCTTTTTCTTTAACCACGCGGTACTCTACTTCGTGGATCACCCCATCCGGCGCCGTGCGGAAGCTATCAATAAACCGGTGCAGTACCTCCCGGTCATCGGGATGCGCTCTGGCAAGAATGGCCTCGTAATCGATCTGCAGGGTTTCGCGATAGCGTTCTTCATCGCCCCTGTAGGCTGCCTTGCTCACAAACTCGTTTTTATTGGTGAGCAGGTTAAAAACCATGATAAAGTCAGGCGAGGCATCCATAACCTGCTCTACAAAACGCTTGCTTTCTTCAAGGTCCCGGGTACGCTCGGCAACCTGCTGTTCCAGCATCAGCGTAAAATCCCGTAACTGTTCTTCAGCTTCTTTGAGGAGGGTAATATCCGTAACCACGGCAACGTACCCGATGATCACGCCTTCTTCGTCCTTGATGGGTACTGCAGCAACACGGGTCCAGACCTGGTTGCCATCGTCCTCGGTATAAAGCATTTCAATGCCGGGCACCACCGTTTCTCCCCGCAGGGCACGGGCGCCGGGAAAATCTTGGCGGGCCAAACGATGTCCCTCCGGGTGGTATGCCAGCCAGCGCTGGTGGCGCTCATCGTCCCGGGAAGGAATGAGGCTGCCGGGCAAAAAGCGACGCATCACCTCGTTGGATAGGATGATCTGCCCATTGTTGTCAATAAAGCCGATGCCCACCGGCAAGGCTTCAAATACGGCGGCCAGTTGTGCTTCACTTTTCCGCAGGGCGTCTTCTGCTTTTGCTCTTTCCACCGCCGGCCAGGTGCGTTCGGCCGTTTCCTGTATGAGCGACACATCCTGAGCACGCCATTTTCTTGGCGTAAGGTGGTTTACAGTCAGTACACTGTAAAGCCGGTTATTTTTCAATAAAGGAACACAAACGCATGTCCGGACATTTACAGACAGGTAGGCTGCCCGTTCTTTCTCCGATAACCTGGGATCTGTTGCCGCGTCTTCTATAACAACGGTTTGTCCTGTCTGGTAGGCATCCAAAAGAAATGGCCCGAAATCGCTGATGCGGAAAAAGCCAGCCAGGCTCTCTACACCATCCGTATAGCCCCTGCGGATCCACATATGGTCACCATCCGGTTCTACCTCGCAAAAGAATGCACGGCCAACGCCAAGATATTGACCCAGCAGGCTGACGACCTGGAACTGTACTTCTTCCGGGTCCAGGAGTGCACGGATGGTATCGCTGAGCTGAATTAGGTATTGCTGCCGTCTTTCTTCTTCTTTACGCTCTGTAATATCCTGGAAAACGATGACAACCTCTCTGCTCCTGTCATCACCAAATTTTGAAATATGGAAATCAAACCATTTGTTATCCGGGGCGGAATATTGCTCCATGCGCTTGCTTTCCCCGCTTAACGCCACACTACCCCATATTGCAAACCAATACGCTTCGTAGGCAGGATTGATTTCTTTGAGCCTTCTTCCTACAAAGCTCTCACCAATGATGTGAACAGCCGCAGGGTTTTCTTCGAGGTAAAGAATATCAACAGGCTCACCATTTTCATCAAAGATGACCTCGCAGCGGTAGAAGCCTTCATCAATGGCGTTGAACAGGGTGTAGTACTTATCGGTTGCTTTTTGCGCTACTTCTTCTTTCAGCCGCAGCAATTCTTCTTCAGCCCTCTTGCGTTCGGTGATATTTTCGATGGCATTCAGAACATGGGTGACTTTATTTTCGTTTCGCTGGAAAACCTTTCCCCTGACCGAAAACCACTTCCATTCGCCACCCTTCGAACGGGCCCTGTATTCAGCCGTAATGGTGTCGTCATCTGATGCCAAGTGAAACCGTTTAAAATACCGGGCGACTTCTTCCTTGTCATCAGGGTGAATCAGCTGCCATTCCCTGGAATCTTTTTTCGCTACTATCTCCACCGGGTTAAAGCCATGCGTCCGGAAGGTTTCTTCGTTCAGGAAGGTAAACGTCATGCTTTCCAGTTCCGCAATACTCAGCATGTCCGGGGTGGTCTCGGTAATACGCTGCAGGTAATGGGCCTTTCCCTTTAGCTGTTCTTCGGCATTTTTACGCTCTGTAATATCCTGCACCAGGCCAATAAACTTGACAGCATTGCTGGCTGCATCCGTCACCACCTTTCCATGCGCCTCCAGGATGCGCAGCTCGCCATCTTTGCGGTAAATGCGACGGGTGTAGTGATAAGGCTTTTTATCAGCAGCGGCCTGGTTTAAGATGGTGCTTACCTTTTCAATATCATCGGGGTGCGAATGCGCATCGATCCATTCGAGACTTGGAACGAAGGCGCCGTGTTCTTCACCAAACAGGCGGTACAGGCCATCCGAAAAACGGAAAGTATTGTTCAGCAGGTCGGCTTCGTAGCTGCCGGTATGCGCTACCTGTTCGGCCTCCTTTAAAAGGGCTTCGCTTTCTTTCAGCCGGAGCTCAGCTTCCCGGATTTCCTGCCGGTCGTACTGGAACAGGAGTACGCCATTTTCCAGCGGCGCCACCGACATATACACCCACCGCTTGTAAACAGCGGAAAAATATTCAACACTTGTCTTGACCTTTTCTGTGTTCGCCTTTACAATGGCATGGTAACCGGCTGTGTCCACGGCTTCGGGGAGCAGGTCCCACATCACCTTACCGGAAAGTTCGCTGAAGGATTTGCCCAAATATTCCGCGGCCAAGTCATTC
Source organism: Flavisolibacter sp. (assembly GCA_035998945.1). Classification (GTDB taxonomy): domain Bacteria; phylum Bacteroidota; class Bacteroidia; order Chitinophagales; family Chitinophagaceae; genus Flavisolibacter. The sequence continues at coordinate 320,207 of DASYHD010000024.1, forward strand.
ACAAACCGGAACCGGAATTCATTGTCCAGTTCTATAAAGGCCGCATGGATGGTGTTGACAATCTCCGCTGCTTTCTGCTGTTCTTTGAACAGCTCGTACTCACGTGTGAGGTCGTGTGCAATCCACAAAACACTGAACACCTCTTCCCCTTCTCCCTTGATGGGAACAAGATAGGTTTCCGAATAGTTTTCCTTATCCGCATCCACCGGCAAATGCACTGTTTCACCACGCAGGGCCCGGCGAAGTTCCGCATAGGTCGGGTCGTTCACCAGCCTTGGAAAAACCTCTAGGATATTTTTGCCCACCACGCTTTCACGGGTCTGGCCGTAAAATTCTTCTGCTTTTTTGTTCCAGTACAGGTAGTTCATATTGCGGTCCAGCGCAATAATGCGGTCAACCGACGATTGCACAATGTTTTCAATAAGCTGCAGTCGTTCGTTAAGGTTGTTGCGAAGCTCTGTTTCCCTGGTTACATCATTGATGACGTGAAGAATGCCGGTGACTTCCTCCGCCTGGTAAAGCGGCACCAGGTACAGGTTATAGTACCCATTGCCAAGGGCCGAAGAGTGACCTTCCTGTACCACCTTTTCGCCCCGGTGCACACGCTGGAACAATTGCACATGCGCTTCGGTTTTCAGGTGCGGGAACACATCAAAAAAGTTCTGCCCGATGGCATCTGCTTTTTTGCGATCATAAGCGGCCTCACAGGCCTTGTTCCAAAGCAGGATGTTGTAATGACTATCGGTGATGATCACCCTGTCCCGGATGTTTTCCGTCAGGCTCTCGGCCAGTTGTACCCTTTGCGATAACTGTTGCTGCAACTCCTCCTCGCCGGTTGTGTCCTGTAGGGTACCAACAAAATACGCTTTATCCTGAAGGGTTTGAAACGAAAAAACAGCCCGAATGTAGCGCACCGTTCCCCGCTGCAAGGCGCGGAAATGAAAGGCCGCAGCCTGCTTTTCCTGCACGGCATCATCCCACAGCCGGCGAAAGGCTTTCAGGTCGTGCGGATGTATGACAGAGAACAGGCTCTTCTCCGTTATGTTAGACGGCGGGACCTTTGCATAACCCAGCAACTTGTAAAAACTTTCACTCCACTCAATCGTTTTTTCTTCCAGGTCCATCACCCAGCTGACGGTGTTGCCCACCTCATCGTTCTGCTGCATCAGCCAGGCTTTCTGCTGGAGGCTCTGGTGAAGATCGCCCACTTTTGTTTCCAGCATGCGTTGCACGGTAATGTCCTGTATGATGCCGGAAACAATGATCTCCTGTTCATACATCAGCAGCTTTGCCTTTTGCAAAACGTACCGGATTTTTCCGTCACTCCGGAGAATGCGAAACTCCAGGTCCGGTACCGCATGTTCGTAGATGATTTTTTTATACGCTGCTTCCACCCCGTCGCGGTCATCGGGGTGCACATAGTTGAGAAACGAAATAATGGTAGGTGCCAGCGAATGGGGCTTCAGCCCAAAAATGCGGTAGTACTGGTCCGAGTAGGTGGTTTTGCGGGTAATGAGGTTTACCTGCCAGTGGCCAAAGCCCACCTGCTGTTCATCGTACAGGGCTTGTTGCCGCTGAAACTGTACTAAATTTTTATAATCCGCAATTTCCTTGGCGGCAGCTTTCTGTTCGGTAACATCCTGGAAAACGCCGCTCAAAATATCTTCCCCTTTTTCACTGTAAAACCACATGGTTTTATAGGAAAGCCATTTCTCACTACCGGTTACCAGTATCCGGTATTCAATGTACAGCGGCTTTTTTTCCCGCACCGCCCTGTCGGTGAACTCCACCACCAGGTCCCTGTCTTCGGGATGAATAAAAGGGTGAAATGTATGCAGGTGTGCATTAAGGCTTTGCGCCGGGAGGTCATGCAGCCGGAAAACATGATCCGAATACCAGGTCTGATGCGTGGTGGCATTAAAATACCAGGTGCCGGCACCGCTGAAGCGCTCTGTTTTTTCAAAGATTTCCCTGAGCAGGAGCAGGTGACTGTTGGCGGCTTTTTCCTCTACCTCCTGTATAAGCGATGCGATAGCCTGGTGCTGGAGCGCTTCCGGTTCCTGCTCTTCTTCTGTCACAACCAGGTTTTCACCTACCAGGGTTTTTACTTCGCCGTAGGTGGTGATAATGCGGAACGCCAGGTGAGTGATGCTTTGTTGGGAGCAGAGCTTTTCTATTACCGCCGCTACATCGTCGGGGTGAAAAATAGACCGGGTACCGGCGAAATCCAGGGGAAGAGAGAGCATGACATCGCTGCAGAAAACAGCGTCAGTTGCCATCTCCCACTGCCAGGATCCGCTTACCGTATAAAATGTGGATTGAAGAAAAATCCTTACACTTCTTCCTTCTGCTTGCACCCCTTCCGCTACCGATTTTGTCTTCAGCTCTTGCAAACGCTCACTCCTTTGAGTTTTTTTGTGAAACAGAATAATTGCCCGGTGTCAGGATTAGCCTTATTCTTGGTAAGACAAACCATATTTTCAAAGGATGTGTTGATAGATAAAAGGCAAATTAAGACAGAGACTAAAACAATATAGTACAATTTCCCCACAAATGGTTACGACCAGCTTTTACTCCCGCAAAAAAACAGATGTGTATAACGTTTTTTGTTCCCTCATTTTTATGATCTTATCTTAGATGGCCCCAGTGTTTTCTTCTTACCTTAACAACGACAGCAACGAAGATTTTATTTACCTGGTAATCCCAATGAAAAGCATTTCACCCAAAAAGAACGAGAAAAAAAAGCCTTCTTCCTTTCCGATTGTGGCCATCGGTGCCGCCACGGGTGGTGCCGAAGCGTTTTCGGAGTTGCTGAAACACCTGCCGGTAAACACCGGCATGGCCTATATCTACATCCAGCACCCGGATGGTAACGATGGCAGCCTGCTTGAGCATTTCAAACGCGGCACAAAACTGATCGTGCAGGAAGCAAAAGAAGCCACCAAGGTGCTTCCGAACCAGGTGTATGTGATTGCTGCCAACCGCTACATGCATCTTGTGGATGGAACCCTGAAACTTTCGCTCCGGCCGGTACGAACGGACAGCGTTTCGCCCATCAATGATTTTTTTGTTGCACTGGCCGATCAATACATGGAAAAAACAGTCGGCATCTTGCTGTCGGGCAATGCACCGGATGGTACCCTTGGCCTGAAGGCCATCAAGGCGGCCGGCGGCATCACCTTTGCCCAGGACAGCACGGCCCTCTTTACCGAGATGCCCAAAGCCGCCATAGCCGAAGAAGCGGTGGACCTGGTACTGTCGCCAACACGTATGGCCGAAGAACTGGCCCGCCTGGCCCACCAGCAGGAAAAATACAGGGAGTCCCTGCAGGAGCTCAGCGGCGACACCATCATTGACCGCGACGAAAACCTGCTGGACATTATCCGGCAAATCAAACGGCTGACAGGCGCCGATTTTACGCATTATAAGACCAGTACCATCAAGCGCCGCATTGTGCGCCGTATGATCCTGCACGAAATTGACAGGCTGGAAAGCTATGTAACGTATTTACAGCACAATACCAGCGAAGTGCACCAGCTTTACCAGGACCTGCTCATCAATGTCACTACTTTTTTCAGGGACAGCGAAGCGGCCGATTACCTGAAAAAAGAATTGCTGCCGAAAATTCTGGCCCAAAAACCGGCCGGCGAGTCTATCCGCATCTGGGTACCGGCTTGCTCTACCGGCCAGGAGGCCTACAGCCTTGCCATTATGGTGCTGGAAGTATTGGGAGAAAGAGCAGCCGACAGCAAGCTCAATATTTTTGCCACTGACCTGAGCGAGTCGGCGGTAAACAAAGCAAGGCTGGGCATTTATTCAAAAGACGAAGTGGCTGATGTCTCGGCAATGCGGCTCTCCCGTTTTTTTACAAAGATCGACGGCAGCTACCGCATTATCCGCAGCATTCGCGATTGCTGCGTTTTTGCCACGCACAATGTGCTCAAAGACCCGCCTTTCTCACGGCTTGACCTCATTAGTTGCTGCAACGTGATGATTTACCTGGAGCCGGTACTGCAGAAGAAAGTACTGTCTACCTTTCATTATTCGCTTTGTAACAACGGCTACCTGGTATTGGGCAAGTCCGAAACCATCGGCAGTGCCACCAACCTGTTTAGCCAGGTAGATAAAAAATACAAGATTTACGCAAAAAAGAGAGATGCCGCCGCCAGAGCCTTTTTTGAAATGACCTACCGGGGACCCGAGACGGAAAAAGAGGCAAGGCAACCCATCATTCCGAAAACAAGAACCGCAGAAATGGACCTCGACAAAGTAGTAGACCAGTTGTTGCTGAAAAAATTTACACCACCCAGCGTGGTCGTAAATACTGACCTTGAGATCATGCAGTTTCGCGGTTCCACCGGCCTGTTCCTGGAGCCGGCTCCCGGCAAGGCCTCGCTTAACCTGTTAAAAATGGCAAGGCCGGGGCTTGGCTTTGAACTGCGCAGCCTCGTGTACAAGGCTAGCAAATCGGGTGAGGCGGAACAGAAGTCCTGGGATGAACCCGCCGGCGGCAAAAAGATCAAACGGGTGGCCATTGAGGCCGTGCCACTGAAGCAACTCGACTACAGCGCGGAAAAATATTTCCTGGTGACCTTTACGGAAAACATCCTGGAAGAAAAACTGGTACTGAATGGCGACACACCCAGCAGCGAACGGGTAAAACAATTGGAAGAAGAACTGGCAGCCCTTCGTGAAGATATGCGGACCATCCTGGAAGAACAGGAAGCCGCCAATGAAGAACTGCAGTCGGTGAACGAAGAAATTGTTTCGAGCAACGAAGAGCTGCAAAGCATCAATGAGGAACTGGAAACATCAAAAGAAGAACTGGAAAGCAGCAACGAGGAACTGGTGACCATCAACCAGGAACTGCAGATGCGCAACGAGCAACTGGCCGAGATCCAGGAGTATTCGGAAGCGATTTATACCACTATCCGGGAAAGCCTGCTGATAATGGACAAGAACCTGCGCATTAAAAACGCCAACCTCACCTTCTACAAAACTTTCCGGGTAACCGAAGAAGAAATCCAGGGCAAGATGCTGTACGAAGTAGGTAGCCATCAATGGGACATTCCCCGGCTGAGAGAATTGCTGGAAGAGATCATTCCCCGCAATGCGCAGGTGACGGATTTCGAGGTAACGCACAATTTCCCCCGCATCGGCGAAAAAGTAATGATGCTGAATGCCCGCCGCCTGGTGCGCAAACTGCACGCCGAACACCTGATCCTGCTGGCCATGGAAGACATTACCGAACACCGCAAGGCACAAAAGGTCATGGCCGAACGGGAAGAATGGTTCCGCTCCGTAGCCGACCATTCGCCCATGATGCTCTGGGTAGCCAATTCGGAAAAAAAGATGGAGTTCGTAAACGAGTCCTGGCTGGAGTACCGCGACGTGTTGCGGGAAGAGGTGATTGGCAAGAACTGGGTAGAGGAAATGCACCCCGAGGACGAGAAAGAAACAAAAAAAATACTGGACAGGAGTTTTGATAAGAAAAAAGAATTCACCATTCAGTACCGCATCAAAAAAGGGCGGGAATATAAATTGTTGTTGAGCAAAGGCAAACCCAATTATTCGCACGAAGGCCGGTTTATTGGCTTTATCGGCTCCTGTGTGGAAGTGCCCCCGAACCTGGCGGAATAGAAATAAACCAACCGGCGACTTCTTTTTTTATACAGGAAATGCAGGGTTTGTCATTTTAGTTTACGTTGCTTTATTCGGTTACCTTTAGTGCTATGTTCCATTCAGACCTACGACAGGAGATCGCTTATCTGCAGGCGCAGCTCGATTACAAAAGGCGCAAGCTGGCCGAAGGCCTGCAAAACAACACACCCTTACAGGATATGGGAAAATTGTTCAGCGAGATCAAAGTGGTGGAACAAAAGCTCCAGTATTGTTTTGAAGAATCCAATGCGCAGATGGAAGGCGAATAGGTTATCCTGTTGGTTCAGCAATACCAATTTCAAATTAGTTTCACCAGGAGCTGTTTATTTTTTTCTTTCTTCTACTCGCAATACAAATGCTTTTTTCCGCTAAGCCCGGAGGGCATTACTGTCCATAGCCGCCGGTGCAACCGGCGGAAAGAAGATCCTCTATTTTGATTGACCCCGAAGGAGTCGAATAGTGTCGTACAGTTTTTCAAGCAATACGGAAAAAAGAAAGGCAGCCGTTAAGGCTGCCTGTTTCATTCCACACATACTCTCTCTCACACGGAAATACGTTTATATAGACATAGGTTGCGGACTAACCGGCAAACAAAGGGTTGGATGCACTTCCACGCTATCTTCTCATCCACCCCCAACCAACCGCTCTGTTTTACCATTCTTTCCTTCTATAAGCCAAATGCAGTGCCAGTTAATGCAACTGCTTAAAAGGGACGGTTGAACAGATACCAATGTAGAGATGCGCCACCAGTTTGCGCAACAGATTACGCACAGAGTGGTGAAACAGCTTAGCAGATCTGTTCAAAATCTGCGGTACTGCGTTTGCACCCCTTTCTGCTTAATTGTGTGTATGACCTTACCGGAGTTTGCCGTTCTGGAAAAGCAGGACCAGATCAAACTGATAAAAAGCGAGGGAACCTTCTTATTCATCCGGCAGGAAGCGGGAATAGATGTGGTGCTTTACCAGATCAAAGGCTTTTATGCGGAAGTGTATTTTGAGGCCTACAATAAAAAGGATATGCGGATCAAAAGCTTCGACGATACGGCCCTGCTGGATGCGTATTTACGGGAAATCAATATTTCCGAGCTCCAGCAATTGCTGTGACCCTGTTCAATTCGGACCAATAGTTTGTATCTTCCTTATCCTTCATCAACGATACATAGCATGGCCAAACGCGATATTATAGTACTGGGCACATCAGCCGGCGGCGTAGAAGCCTTACTGAACTTTGCCCGGTCAATTCCGCAGAACCTGGATGCAAGCATCTTCGTGGTTTTGCACATTTCCCCTTTCACCACCAGCAACCTGCCCCAAATTTTAAGCAGGGCCTGTGCCCTGCCCGCCGTACATGCACGGGATGGCGAAAAGATAGAAAGAAGGAAAATTTATGTGGCACCACCCGATCATCATCTTATTTTGGAAAAAGGCGGCAGGATAGCTGTAAGCAAAGGGCCGAAAGAAAACCGTTTCCGTCCTTCAATAGATGCCCTTTTCCGTTCGGCTGCCCTCATCTACGGTCCAAGGGCCATTGGCATTGTGCTGAGCGGCCTGCTGGACGACGGCACCTCGGGCATGTGGAACATCAAGCGCAACGGCGGGCTGGCCATTGTACAGGATCCCGAAGATGCCCTTTTTCCCAGTATGCCGCAAAACGTGATGCAGTATGTAGAAGTGGATCACATGTTACCGGCTGGCGGCATTGGCGGTTTGATAGCCAAACTGGCGGCAGAAAAAGCGCCCAAGCGGCCCGAACGTACTAAAGAAGAAATGGAGCTGCTGCAAATGGAAGTGGTAATTGCCACCCGCGACAACGCCTTTGAGATCGGAATCCTGGAGATGGGAAGCCTGACCACCTTTGCCTGCCCCGAATGCAAGGGCGCCCTGGTGAGCATTGGTGAAGGAAAAATGATCCGTTTTCGCTGCCATACAGGCCATGCCTATACGTCCAGCACCTTGCTGGCCGGCATTACCGTACAGGTGGAAGAAAAGCTCTGGGAAGCCATGCAGGGTTTGGAGGCCACTGACATGCTCTTACGGCAGATTGGGGATCATTATCGATCGATTGGCAATACGGCCGATGCCAAACTATTCAACCAAAAGGCCGATGAAATTGCCAAACGGGCCAGGGTCATTCACGATTCCGTTTTTACCCAGGAATTAATGAGCGAGGACATCCGCTTTACCCGAAATGGGGGGAAGCGCTCAGTCAACATGCGCAGCGGCAAATAAAATCTGCTTCAGATTTTCGATGTGCACTTCCATTTCTTTTGCCTTTTCCAGGTGCCGGTTGGCCGTGGAATTGTAGCCTCTCTCCTGGTCCTTTTTCGCCAGTTTCAACAACAAGGCCCTCCGCTCTTCCATCATGCGCAACGATGTCCAGAAGGTAGTCTCCATCACCTCTGAAAGACGAATAAGCAATTCGCGGTCGGTATACGAATGGCCAACATGGCAACGGTAATGCGTGGGATGCTCCTTTTGGGTAACGTACAGGCCACCGCCGCAGTCGGGACAATTCACCTCTATTTTCTCAAATTGTGCCACATCCTCGATGCGGGTCGATACCCGTTGGTCAATCGCCGTTTCCAGTTTCACATCATAGGGCGCTTCCGTTTCCACCGGTTCCGTGTTCGCAATGATCTCGGCAAGCAGGACCCCCATTTTCGACAACGACTCGGTGTGGTCCACCTCAATCGTTTCCAATACAGAAAGCGGCATATCGGGGTAATCGGCTTCGTTGGGATCCTGTACAACAGTAATGCCGCCGGAGCGTTTGATGGAAGCCATGCCTGACGCTCCATCATCCAGCATCCCTGTCAGGATAATGCCAATCACCCGCGAATTAAACGTGGCGGCAGCCGAACGGAAGAGGTTATTAATAGAAGGCCGCCAGCGGTTTTCCGGTGCTCCTTTTCCGATGATCAGGTGTTCCCTGGTAAGCAGCATATGTTCATCGGGAGGGGCTAAGTAAATAACGCTTCGCCTGATCGGCTCTCCGTGTTCGGCCATTTTGCAGGTGAGTTTGGCTGATTCCTGCAGCCGTTGAAGCAGGAATTTTCCGATGCCTTTGCGGGATAGATGCAGTACGACAAAAAAGGCGGCATCCATATCCGGCGTCAGTTGCATTACCAGTTCTTCCAATGCACGGATACCACCTGCCGACGTGCCTACAACTACCATAAATTTTGGATCATCACCTGCTCGTTGACTCATGTCCCATTGCAGCAATTGCTATGCCCTAAAGCCGGGAAGGATGCAGACAGCAGGAAAGCACTCTCCTAATACGAAAAGTTTGCGATAGAAAAGCGGGACCTGCTCTATACTTTTTGTGTGGATGGAAAAGATCGGAAAGCAAGCTTTTGTGCCGCTACGGATGACAATTACGCAATGGTGGTGAAATCTTCTTCCATTTTACCAAAGCCTGAGAATTGCGGAAGGCAGGCACGGTAACGGCTTACGATAACCGTAAAATGGCGTACAAATGAACCTGGATGACAAACGAAGTGCCCTTGGGGAAAAGTCACCCTTTACCTGGATGCCAGGACAGGCGTTGTTGAACAGGGCAACCTCGATGATTAGAAATCAAAGCACATCCGTGCAGGAGCTTTACGCTTGATCTGAATACATCCAGACCGGGTAACCCTGCTGGCCAAACCCAAGGCGTGTTTATACCGTTTTCATTGCTGCCTAAGGGTGAAAAGCGCTTTGATTTGCGTTTTCCACACCGGTTTTCTGTTGGGCATGGGGTACTGCCCTGCTTCTGCCGTGGATAAATAGAACTTCTTTTAAATGTATTTCGGACCCAGTTTCGCACTAATTTGAATCAGCAAGAGCGCTGTTCCCTGTTGCAGGAAACTGCAATGCAGACGGGATGAAAAAACAACCAGGCAGTATAGGGAACAAACCGAAGTCCACAACCCCGAATGAAGCGTACCCCGAAGACAGTTTTTTCAGGCAGTTAAAACGGCCATTGGACCAGCCGTGAACCACGTAGGTGCACAGCCGATGGTGCGAATGGATATAACGCAGAAAACCCCAACTTTTAAAACGTGATGTATGGAAGAAACCAGAAATGAACAGCAAAAATCAAGACGTGGCTTTGCCGCCATGAGCCCCGAACGCCAGCGCCAGATTGCCAGTTTGGGCGGCCGGGCCGCACACCAGCAAGGCGTAGCGCATGAGTGGAGCACCGAGGAAGCCAGGGCAGCCGGTAAAAAAGGCGGACAGGCTTCGGGCCGGAGAAGAACCGGGCAGCCGGACAGCAGCGGTCCGGATGATGGACGGTAAAAACATAACGCCAAAAATTAGCCCCGGTAAACCGGGGCTAATTTAATCTGGTGAACAAGCCACACACTGCTGTTGATGATCGCTTGTGGAAGCAGGCCAGGCTTGTACAGCGTTAAAAGCAAATTTGCTGTTCTACAATCGCAGTGGATCGCAAATGCACAAAAGGGCCGTTAGACCAGCCCTTCTACCGAAATCCATTACACCCATCCAAAAGGAAAGCAAAGCACATCGTGCTGTCTCTCAATGCATATTAATTTTTCTTGAACCGGTAGGGATTCACACCACCATTCCCCACTTTATACGAGCCCTTGCTCACAACCTTGGGCTCAGCCAGTTTTACATCCAGCTTATTGCCGTTTATGTCTTTTTGCTTCAGGGCGTCAATAGCCGCTTGTGCTTCGGCGTCATCCGGCATTTCCACATACCCAAAGCCCCTTGATCTTTCTGTAAAAACATCCATTTCAATGGAAGCCGAGGCTACTTCCCCGTACGGTGTAAAAAGCTGGCGCAGGTCTTCATCCTTCCAGGCAGTATCAAAATTTGCAATGTAAATATTCATATGTTTTGTTTTTAGTAAGTAGAAACGGGAACTGCCATTCAAAAAAGCAGGACGAAATACACAGGCCAGGTACAAGGTAACGGGCAGGCATAGTTGATTTCGCAACCGCTGGCTATCCGTTTGCCGGATGCTCCGGGTGCATCAACTGTTCCTAGCAATATTCCTTGTCAATGGCTTCGCTCAATTCCTTCTCCAGGCGTTTGATCCAGTTGGGAACCTGCTGCCAGATTTCCCATTCGCCGCTCTCGCCAACGATCATTTTAAAATTGTGACTGTCTACGGTTACCCTGCAGGCTTCATCGGTTCCTTCCATAAATCCCTGAAAGCCGAACTCGATCCCATCTATTGTTTTTGTGAAATAATTCATCGATAAGTTGCTGTTTATATATTTTTTTGGCAGCTGTTCACCGGTTATGCAACGGTGGCTGCAGGTTCCTGCACAACGGCTTCGGCCTGCGGTACGTGCCGGATCGTGAGCTGGAATTTTGCATTCATGCTGATGTGTAATTCATTTGTTTGCACCAGTTCCCGGATAGCGGGATCTTCCAGCAGGGTTGAGGCCAGCGAGGAAGCAATGGGTGTATCAACCAGCACATTATCCAGTCGTCCGTCTTTTAGGCGGATAAAAAATTTATAGCCGGATTTGCGCTTAAAACCCGCCCGTTCAAAATCAGGCACGTTTAAAGCAAACTGCTGCTCTTCTGTCAAAGCCCGTTTTAAAATGATGCGTAAAATGGGTAGGTACTTTAACCAAACGTTTGTCATGATAAACTGTTTTAAAAATTTGTACAAAAAGGAGCAAACAATCGCATTCATAGTGCCGCTATAACGGCTATGGTCAGCCTAAACTGTGATCCCCTGCATTATGTTTCGATGCCTGGACCGCCGGAGCTTTGGCAAACACATACTTCCGGAGAAACTCTTGTTTCGAATCGCGGTAAGAGGAAACCGCACCCAGCCGGTATAAGGTATAGATATAGATCCACGGAAGATCTAACTGGTACGACAGGAAACCTGCCCTTGCCGAACCGGGGTAAAGATGGTGATTGTTGTGCCACTCACCGGCAAACAGCCCCGGCCGCAGTTGGTTGACCGATAAATTAGACGTATCAAAATCCACGCCTTCTACATGCTTTTCTTCGCCTTTGCCATGTCCCGTGTAATTAAAGGCTCGTACGAAAACAAACCAAAAGAAGGCAGCGCTGAAGAGGGTGCAGACCAGGGCAATTCCGCCCATGAAATAAAAAGCTGTAGCCCAGAATGCCCAATTTACGATCCATAAGCCAATGGTATAGCCGGGCGACGCAACCGAACCCCACCGCTGGTATTGCTGGTAATTGTTGAGGCCGGCACCGGTATGCTGCATAAAATGAACAACCTTTTTGTAATCGGCTTCGCTCAGGTCCGGTGCAATGCGCTGGTGGTTAAACTCCGCCAGCATGCAGTACAGATAACCGGCCCGTGCATTGTAAGGATCGCCGGGCTGATCGGACTTGGAATGATGCACATGGTGCGATACGATGTAAATCTCTTCAGGTAAGGTTTTCACCACCAGGTTCTGCGTCAGCAGTCGCCAAAAAGGATGACTGAAACGATACGCCTTGTGCGTACCGTACCGGTGAAACCAGATGGTACCGTGCGTACCCATGATGATCATGGCATACACCACAAAAGCAATTAACAATTGCCATGAAAAAAAGTGAAAAAGAAAAAGATAAAGAAAGGGCATAAAAAGAACCATCATTGCCACGCTGGCAAATGAGATCCAGTTTTTTCGCGTACGAAAAATATTCATACGGCTAAATGCTTCTTTCCAGAGCTGTTTAGACGTAGGAACCGAAAGGGTTCCGTCAGCATTTCGCCAGCCATAAGAAGGCTTCATCAGTACATCATCGATAAATGCCATAGCACAATAATTAGATAAGTTGGTGCGGCCGGGGCCGTTGTTTACATCGTTAGCGTCAATGGATTGAATACTCTTGCAGGAAGTGTTTAGTCGAAGCTTTCCGCGTAGGTAGAGAGCTTTGAAAACTCGGCGCCGTTGAAAATTCGGGCCAGGCTTATGTTACGGGTAGCTTTGTAGGCCTCCAGCTGGCTTTGGGGTACAATGCGCCAGAAGTTCTTTGCCTTCAGGTAATTGTAGTCGGCATCTTTGAGGAACAAACCATAAATAGCTTCCCGTTGCCGAAAGGAGATCTTTACATAATCTTCATTCAGCGTTGCTTTTTTTTCAAAGAATTTTTCAATGTCTTCTGTGTTCATAAATGCCTTTTTTAAAGTTGAAGCGAAGAGCAAAACAGCAGACATCAGCGGTGGGAAAACGATGAAACCTGTATGCTAAGAACGCATGTATCCTTTCAAAGATAACCTTATTTTGCTAAAGCAATTCAGCTGCACCTGGGTCTTTGTGATAGTTTTGGGAGTATTGCTAAAAAGAAAACCTATCTTCATCCTGTTATTTAGAGCCTCGCATTGGATTCGTTAATCAATTCTGCCAAGCAAAATTCATTCAACCCTTACCATTGCATCTCTCAAGTTTTAAACCTTTTCAATTTCAAGAACATGAACATTTATGTTTCCAACTTAAGCTTCAATATTAAAGATGAAGACTTAAGAGAATTTTTTACTCCTTACGGGGAAGTGACCTCTGCTAAAGTAATCAACGACAAGTTCACCGGTCAGAGCCGTGGCTTTGGTTTTGTTGAAATGAGCGATAACGCTGCTGCCAACAAAGCCATTGAAGAACTGAATGATGCAACGGTAGATGGCCGCAACATCAAAGTAATGGAAGCCCGTCCGAAAGAAGACAGGCCAGCCCGCAGTGGTGGCGGTGGCGGTTTCCGTGGCAATAGCGGCGGCGGCGGCTTCAACAAAAACAGATGGTAAGCTATCCACAAAAAATAAGAAAAGCCTTTGCACCCGCAAAGGCTTTTTTGTTTTAATATCCAGTGTTTTTAATGGCGATCCTTCATATGAAAAATTTGAAACACTGCATAAAACTCACTACTCACACTCACTAATTATTGAATTCCCCCGGCTTGTACACAATCTCCTGTACGGAGATCCGCCTGCCATCGAGGTAAGACGTATGCAAGGCGGCAATGGCCTGCTCGGCCTGTGCTTCAAATGGCATCTCCAGGAAGGCCGTACCCTTTGACCGGCCACTCTTTTTTTCCCGCACAATGGCAGCATAGCTGACGCTTCCAAAGGTTGAAAACAAAGACACCAGGTCGCTGTTATTGATACTCTCACTTAAGTTGGAAACAAGGATATTCATAAACACCATTCTGCACTGCACGCAGGCAACCGGAAGCGGCAATGTGCTTGAAGGTAGCCCTATTTCGCTGGATGCTGTCGAAATAATAAATCGGGGCTTCTGCGGCGAAAAGACTACCTTTAAGCGGTTAGCATCTTTAGCATCGCACCGTAGTAGCGCATACAACAGCATTCAACTCTTATCGGCCTACTATCTTGCCTTTCTTTTGATTTTTCATCACCCTTCAACACTTTGTATGCAAATCCATATCTCTAACCTTCACAGCAACCTGCTCGAATCTGACCTGCAACGACTCTTTGCACCCTTTGGCGAAGTGGAAGATGTACAACTGGTTCGCGACAAACTGAATAACCGTTCGCACGGTCGTGGTTATGTGAACATGCCTGTTTCCGGGGAAGCCGAACTTGCCGTCACCACCCTTAACGGCACCATGCTGAAAGGAAAAAAAATAGCTGTTGAACCGGTCATGTACGATCCCGTCCCCCACTCCTCCTGGTCGCATTCGCGGAATATGTAACGGTTAGTGATTGATTATTAAAAATATTTTTATGCAGGTAATTTCCAGTACAGACAAACACTTCTTCGAAGATGTCAAAAAACGGCTCACCCAGTTTGGGTCCAAAGAATGCAATTTCCTGAAAGTAGAACTCTTGTTTTACGAAACACTGCAGGTAGCCCGCCACTACGGTAGCAATCCGGCTGAAAATGACCTGCTGGCAGCATTGAAGCACCTGCAGTTGGTTGGCTTTGCCGAAGCAAAAACAAAGTGCAGTAAAGTGGCCGCACAGGAAAGGCTGATTAAACGTTTTATCGGCCAGTTCAGGGCAGTGTTGGGTAGTGCCTTAAAAAAAGAACCATGCCTGAACCCACCAGCATAAGTTTTGTCATCAGCCGCCTTTATGTTCAACTGAAAGTTGAGCTTTTACCCAGCCGCCTGGTACATATCAACCCCTACCACTGCATCGAAAAAAACCTGCGGCTCTGGAAGGGCATTTCACAAGCGCAGGCCATGCAGGCACAGTTCACCCTGGAAGCCAACAAACAGGTACCGGCACACCAGCTCCTGGTATCGCATTTTACGCACAAAGGCTGGTCGGTTCTGAACCTGGAAAATTGATCTCTTTTTTGGGAGTGCCTCCGCTTTATCTTGTTTGCCATTCGTACAATCTACACCTGACAGGAAGCTATCATCCACTTTCGTTTATTCTTACCAACAAACGACCTTCCGCATTTCTTAAAATACGTACTGTTGACAGGTGATGGCTTTTTGCACTTCACAGGTTCCTTCCGGCTATGCAATAGCAGCAATATTCAACAGGATACAATACAGGTTTTACAACGCAGCCAGGAAGTCACGGATATCTGTTTTTGCCTTGGAGATCCGGGACCGGCTGATCAGAAAAAGCGTGGATACAAGAAGGGCCTTTCTTTCTTCCGCTTCATCCGCAGGTATCCCCCGCCTTCAACACATCGATAAAGGAAGCAATCGTATGATGCCGGTTGGCTTGTGTTGTTTTATAGGCAGCTGCAAGAGTACGGCTACAATGTGTTGTTGATATGTTTGCAAAGTTTCCAGTAGTCGAATATAATTTGAAACATGGCTTTGATCTCGTCGATACTGTTTGGTTTTTCAAAATAGCCCTGTGCACTTAAGGCATGTGCATGCCGAACCGATACTGCGCTGGCATTGGTGGAGATAAACACAAAGGGAACGCCTTTCGCCCTGAGATAAGGATCATCCTGCATGGTTCGCTTAAACTCCAGCCCGGTCATGCCGGGCATGTTTACGTCGGACAAAATAATGAAAGGCTGGTCTTCGGTAGTCAACAGGTAATCCAATGCCTGCTGGGCACCCTCAAAAAAATAGATTTGATTGGGCACGCCAATTTCCCGGATCATTGCTCTGTATACATCCTGATCATCCCTGTCATCCTCTACGATGATGATTGGTCCTTTGGTCATATGTTGTCTTGTTTTTACTTGCAATTAGCTCGAATGCTCAGGCGGTGAACCAGGCCTGCTATATTTCACCGGCTGTATCCACGATCATCCTGCCTGGTAAAACTAACGTTCCCTGATGCATTCCTCCGATAAGTTTTTTAACGCCATTGCCAGCTGAACCAGCGCTTCAAAGCTGTTACCTTTTTCCATGCAGGCATAAGCACCCGCAGAAACTAGCTTTTCCTTTAGGGCCGGCGTGAGCATCGTGGAGTAAACAACAATGCGAACATTCCGGTACGCGGTATGATTTTTCAAAATGTGCAGCATATCGGCCGCATCCCAGCCCGGAAGATGATTATCCAGAACAATCAGCGAAGGATATTGTGCAGGCTTCACTTGCGCAAGGTAGTCCAACAGCATTTTCCCATCCCTGAACTTTTTTACCTCCGCTCCGTAACCAATATGCATAAACGCTTCATCGATAAATATCCTGTCGTCTTCATCGTCCTCTACCACCAGAATACGAAATGGCAATCCATCTTGCATAAATTGATCCCTTCAATAAGCATACCTGCGCCCTGATCCTTAGTGCTCACAGAATGAAAGGCCAGCAAGGAACACACGATAAGGATACGGGTACGGTCTGTAAGCATGACTGGCACATTCACTGATGAGCCGGTTTCGTTTTGAAAGGTATCCTGCCACAAGACCAATACAGCTGTAACAACGCAACAAACGCTTTCGTTGCTATCACCGGATTCAATTGACAACCGGATCACATAAAAACCAATCTGGTTCACGGTAAGTATACGTAACCCTTCATCAGGCAACCTGGCTATCCTGGCCGCTAAAGCATATGCTATCCATTTACATCCATTGCGCAGGCCAAAACAGGTTGCAAAGCAAAGCATCCTGCGCCTGCAAATGAAAAAGATGCGTACCAAAAATAAAGGTTACCTTGTACTGTATTCGCATCTTGCAAGGTTTCCATTCGTCTTATCGTTTCAAGTTTGCATCCTGCAATTTTTCATTTCGTTAATACGCTTCAATTTTATGTTTACTTATCAAAAGTTCCTGATCAAAGGGACAGATCGTTTTGATCCGGCCTCCTTTCCCCAGTTAAATACCTGCCTCCGGCAAACCATCAATCAACTGGCAACAGCACCAGCAGGACCATCAACGGCCATGATTGTTTCGTTCACAAAATACCATGCAATCAATTCGCAACAGGTACAAGACCACCCGCAACTTGCCAGCCAGATCAGCGAAAAAGAACTACCGCTGAATGTACTGGAACAGCTTTTCGAAGCCAGCCGCCACAATCCAGCCTTTCAGCGCGATCTTGAAGATTACGTGGTTACCTGTTTAACAAAAGGTGAAGTAGTTCACCCCGGTTTGTAAAATCAAAACAAAGCGGATGACGATCACAAAAGAACTGACGGCTGTTACCATACCTGTAACGATCTACGATCTGCAGGATATAACAACTGAAAGATTTGTTGCTTTTACCATCTACCGGGAAAACGGCTGGTTCAAAGCGGTACCGGTACTCTCAACTGTAGAAAGACTATCAGTAGGCCTGCCGGAAGAATTGGTATTCCGCTACAGCAATTATTGCATTGTTGATGCCAATGATTGGGAGGATGAAACACTTTCGGTGATGAAACAAATTATTTTAGAATTAGAAGTACAGGAATTTATCTGAACCATAAAAATTACATATCATGATACCTTCTCAGGAATTAAGAATTGGAAACTTTGTCATCGCTGATGAAAAGTTGCAGCAAATTTCCATGATCGACCAGGCCTCTTCATTGGCAGCAACGACATTGCCCGGCGACACCCAGACAGCGAAAACGTTTCCATTGGAAAACATCCGCCCTGTGCTCCTCACAGACGAAATACTGGGGCAGTGCGGCTTCCTTTACCACGACTATTTCAAATTCTGGCAGCTGATAGAAAGCAACGATGGTTTTCGCTCTGAGATGGACATGGACAGGGATTACACCATCATCGATTTTATGCGCAAACCCATTGTTAAGGAACTTACGTCTCTTCACCAACTGCAAAACATTTATTACATGCTGAAGGGTAAAGAGCTGCGCTATGTTGCAAAGAAGAAAACAGAAAGAGTGGCATTGGCTTAGGTCCTGGTGAGACGCATGCGGACAGGCAAAGTATAAAGTATCTATCGACAGCATCCGTGTGCAAACCAAAGCAATTGATCAATTTCCGGAAGCATTGTATTACGTGCTTAGTGGAATGGATCAACCCAGGAATGGCTTTAACAGAACGGCTCTTTTTTCCATACGCATTTGTACAATTGCCTTCTGCTTGATCTGGCGCACTCTTTCACCCGAAAGATTTAGCTGCTTTCCAATAGCATCTGCACTCATTTCGTCCTGCAGGCCCAATCCATAAGAATAAGAAAGAATGGTTCTTTGAATTGGCGTTAAGGAGGACAGGCACCGGGAAATCTCCTGTTGCAGGGATTTTGTATACGCCATTTTTTGATCCGTAATATTTTCTGTGGCAGGCAGGCTGTCCAGCAAGGTTGTTTCTGTGTTCTCATGGTTTACCGGCACATCCAGACTCTGATGGTGATCGGCAGTACCGGTAATCAGTTCTACAACGTCAACAGCCAGGTGCGTATGCCGGGCAATTTCTTCACTGGTAGGTGAACGTTCCAGTTCCTGCTCCAGTTGCACCACGCTTGCCTTGATGTGATTGCGTTGGTTGACTTTATTTCCAGGGAGCCGCACAAGACGCGACTTTGTATTCACAGCTTCTATAATCGATTGTCGTATCCACCACACCGCGTAGGAAATGAATTTAAAGCCCCTGGTTTCATCAAAATTTTTCGCTGCTTTTATCAGGCCGATGTTGCCCTCGCTGATCAAATCAGAAAGTGGCAATCCCCTGTTTTGATATTGTTTTGCCACTGACACAACAAAACGAAGATTCGACCGGGTTAAGCTTTCAACGGCATGTTGATTACCGCTCCGAATCTTTTGTGTCAACGCAACTTCTTCCTCTGGTGTAATGGCTGGAATTTTGGAAACCTCCTGTAAATACTTTTCCAAACTGGCCGCATCCCGATTCGTGATTGACTGTGTGATCTTTAGTGGCCGCATCTTCTGAGGTTTAGTATTGAATGTAATGTAGGCTTATTCTATCCAAACAGGTGATTTATTCCGCACCCATACTGCTTTTGCAAAGGAATTTCATTGGTAAAGACTGGTTTGATTTCTATGATAGAAGCGCTAAACGATAGCAGGTAAAATCAATAACGCTTTTTCTGTAGCACAGAATAGAAAAGGCTACAGGTAGTTCCCTTTCAAAATCTGGCAATGGGATAGCGCAAGATTTATTCAGAAGAAATGAATCAGGTTTTGAACTGATTGGCAAAACCGATGAACCTTGTAAAAAACAAAGGCCTTTGAAAAATTCAAAGGCCTTTATCCGATTGTATAGTGTAATTACCAACGGCTTTTTTGATTGCCTCCGCTGTTGCTGCGGAACGGGCTGAAACTGCCGGATGATTTTTCTGTTTTGGGCTTTGCTTCCATCACTTTGATGGTTCTTCCTTCAACTGTTGCACCATCCAGTTCGGCAATGGCTTTCCTGGAAGCTTCATCATCTGTCATCTCTACAAAACCAAATCCTCTGGATCGTCCTGTTTCCCTGTCACTGATAATTTTAGAAGAAGTTACTTCTCCATAGGGAGTAAAAAATTCTCTTAAGTCTTCATCCTGTACGTTGAAGCTTAAGTTGGAAACATAAATGTTCATGCTTAATAATTAAAAATTTAAAAATGATCTGAGGAAAGCAAGAAGTAAGAAACTAACTACGATGCAAAAAAGCAGGATAATTACCGATTACTGATGCGAGGCTCAAATTAACAGACTAAAGGTAAGTGTTCTTTTCGGATTAAATGTAAATGCCTTCATAAAGAATAAAAATTTTATTTACCGGAATGACTTTTCATAGGAGCACATATAGTAAACCGGCTTTGAATTTTCGAAGACTGCCTTATCAGTAAAGTTGTACAGTTTCTGGTTTGCATGTCTGCAAAACTGATTCATGCAATTTGATTCGGGAGACCGTCTGCCCAATATGAGTTTATTAAATAGACGGAAATGAACGTATACTGAAACTGATTATTTAGAACATGTCGTTAAACCAATCAGGACTGTCAGGCTGAGCTTGTCGAAGCCAGTCGCTCACAGAATACCCTTTAACAGGTGCAGGATGATACTGCATGCAAAACCAATTTTAGACAAACCAAACTTCCTTTGAAGAACCGACAACAGGTATCGTTTGAAACGTAACAGTAAGTAATTTACAACACAGGCTTTTTACTTGATGTTGTTTTGTCCTGGTTTGAAGTATGACACAACAACCAAACACGCAGTTTCGGCTTCGGCGGCCTTGTTGCTGATAGGACTGACAGATTATACGCTGTGATATCCTTATACAACCGGCGATTTCCCTTAACAAGAGCAAAACAAAAAACAACGAATTGGGTAAACCCGGGCGAAGCGCAGAGGGCCGGGGAAATCTCTTCATGGTATAAGCAAAAAGAGCAAAAACTTCAGGCAGTGGTACCTCCTGAAAATAAAATTGGCATGGTTCTTTAACAGCATAGAATGTATTTGATAACCTTAAAAACTAAGTTATGTTACGTTGGACAGTTATTTTCCTGATCGTGGCCATTATAGCAGCCATATTAGGTTTTGGTGGGATCGCAGCCGGTGCAGCAGGAATAGCCAAAGTCCTGTTTTTCATCTTCTTGATTTTGTTTGTCCTGTCGCTGATTTTCGGCCGCTCCAGAAGTACGTTATAAGGACCCGTCATAGCATTCACAAGAGAAGGTATAGCAGCTTGCTATACCTTTTTTATTGGCCCTGAAAGATGAGAAATATGCAAGCCTGTTATTCCATCGCTTATACACCTTTGTTTCTCCCGGTACTTAGCCAGTTAGAGTGGAATAATGAATGCGAATGATACTGAATAAATAGTTCCACAATTCAAATGGATCAGGATCACAACAAGCCCCTGGTAGAACGCAATAGCGGCCTTGTTCGAATAGCTGTGAGAATAGAGCAATCACAAAAAACAAGCTTGCTTGGATAGATTGTATTCGCGGAATGAAGTCTTCAATCAAGCTTAGAAGTTGCTGTCTGTTTATTGATGGTATTGGCAAAGGTTAAATAACGCGTTACAAAAGGCAACTGTAGAACCTATCTTTCTAAAAACTTAGATAAAGAATGGTCTTATACTTCAAGGGGTAAGGTAACCCTCAATTCACATCCTTTCCCCTGGTCACTGTTGATGGCGAATTCTCCCCCAAGACTCTCCGCCCGCATCCGCATGTTGGTAATACCAGTCCCGCTGCGCTTTTGTCCCGTGTCGAACCCACTGCCATTATCGGTTACCGTTAGTACCAGCTTTCTTCCTTCAACGGTGATGCGTACGGTAACAACACTTGCCCCGGCATATTTTAAAATATTGGTGAGCTGCTCCTGCAGAATGCGGTAAACGGCAAGGTGCAGTGCTTCGGCCACTTCCAGTTCATCCAGGTCAGCGGTATCCTGGATCAAAACAAAGCGATGGGTTGCCTCCACATTGGAGAGCAGTTCGCTTACAGAATCTTTTAACCAGATATTCCCAAGGGTAGGCGCAGAAAGTCGCCGCGAGAGATTCCGTATCTCCGTGATCGACTGTTGCAGCAAACGGATGGATTTTTCTACCAGCACCCCTGTCTCTCCTACCCCTGCAGCTATCAGTTCCTGGTATAGTTTTACGGTTGTGAGTACCTGGTTCACATTGTCGTGAAGTTCTCTTCCCACCTGTGCCCGTTCCCGCTCCTGGGCGCTGATCACGGCAGCAGTAATCTTCTTTTGCTGTTCGGTTAATTCGCTTTCAAGTTTTTTCCGCTCTGTAATATCTTTTCGGATGCTGAAGTATTGTTCAACGTTTCCATTCCGGTCAAACAGGGGTTGCATACTCATGTCAGACCAGAAAGGTTCACCGCTTTTTTTATAATTCAGTATCTCCACCTGTACAGGCAGTTTTTGTTGTTGCTGCGCATTGATGTATGCAAGGGTTTCAGCACAGGTATCGCTTCCATTTAAAAGTACACTAGGCATTTTTCCAATGGCCTCCTCAAAACGGTATCCCGTCATACGGGTAAAGGCCGCATTCACCCAGGTGATCCTGCTCTCAGGATCAAGCATGATAACAGCATCCTCCGTTTCTTTGGCTACCAGCGAAAGTTTGCGCAACTCTTCCTCCGCCTGTTTTCGCTCCGTAATGTTGTGAATGATACCCACCATCCGAACGGCCCTTCCTTCACTGTCACGAATAATATTTCCCCGCTCATACACATAACAATAGTGCCCCTCTTTGTGCCGCATGCGGTACTCCTGTTTCCATAGCGAAGCATCTGCACTTTCCAAGGTGCGTTTCAGGTTCTCTCCCAACCAGCAAACATCATCGGGATGAACCGCAACGTACCATTGCGCCATCTGCAATTCATAGGTAGTATAGCCAAAGATTTCCTGGAGGCCCTCGCCCCAGTACATATAATCAGAGGCAATATCCCAGTCGTAGATAGCGTCGGTATTGGCAGCCAGGCGAAACCGCTCGTTCGCCTGGCGCAAGGCTTCCTGGGACTGCTTGCTTTCTGTAATGTCTCGTAAAAAAACGCTTAGTCCCGAAACCGAAGGATGGGCT
The DNA here is from genome assembly GCA_035998945.1 of Flavisolibacter sp. GTDB lineage: Bacteria > Bacteroidota > Bacteroidia > Chitinophagales > Chitinophagaceae > Flavisolibacter. The sequence continues at coordinate 342,667 of DASYHD010000024.1, forward strand.
GTTAGTTCAAACCAGCACTGGTGCGTCTTGGAAAAGCGTTCCATTTTTACAGTTACGTTTTCTTGTACTGCCCGGCGAAACTGCTCTTCGTAAACAGAGGAATGCAAGGTGGGGTAAACGGTCCAGAGATCACGGAACAAATAATCCTCCCGCCGGATAGAAAACTGTATTTCCAGCCAATGATTGATATGCGTTATTCGCCATTCCCGGTCTACAGCAAAAAATCCATCCGGAATCCGGTCAAGCACCGCCATGAGTTCAGGGGTAGGCTCCCGGAAGCAGAAGAAATGGTTCTCTTTTGCAGCGATCTGCTGGATGGTCTGTTCAGGCATATGGATCGATAGAAAGGCCAAGGTAATATAAAACGGTGCATATGAAAAGAAGAATGGGCAAATCTGCCTTTTTTCCTAATCAGGATCAGGGGTGCTGCACAGGGCGCATCCTGGCGGTAACCAAATAGCCAACGGCAAAGAGATATCCCAAGAGATAGCAAGACGAAAAAAGATCCCTTTGAAGAAGCGATTAGGAACATACAGGTTAGTCCTTCAAAGAATGGGGAAATCAAATCATTCCTATCCAACTCTCTGAAGCAGGCGCACTGCTAACATCTACTATCCACAACCACCGTTGTAGCAATACAATGTTGCGAACGAATCGGTTATTTAGCTTTTAAAAGAATGAACAAGATCACCATCATCACTGTTAGCATGAAGAGTAGCTTGATGGTAAGTACAAGCTCCGGTACCCGCTGCAAGACTGGTGCTTTATGACAATGAAAAAGGCATTGCCCATGAAAACAATACAAAGTGAACAAAAGAAAAATTAGCAGGAGACAATAAAGCGCCACTTAAATCACCTGACGATTTTTATTGGAAAGAAGCCAGGACTCTCAAATGGATCTTAACTCTTATTTCATATCCTGCACAAAATACATTTACGAAGAACAGGGCAGAATAAAAACATAAGCCCACCTTTTACAGTGGGCTTAAAAATAATTAGTCGGAATCAATAGGTCTGGCGGTACAGGTAGTTTCGATTGTTTGGTTTTGTTTTGATTGCACTACAAGATTACAGCGCCAAATGCCTGTTTCTAAAATTATTGGTTGAAGCAGAACATTCAGTCGGTGAAATCCCTGCAATCAACCCCTCAGCAGAAAGATGGATCTGCATCGAAGATGGGAATGCGAGCTATAAGGCGACCTTGAAGGTCAAGGCAGGAACATTTCTTTGAACAGACAGGTAAAACAATCCAATCCAGACAAAAGAAACTGCATTCACTGAATTATCACTTATCAAATTTTTATCCTTATCGAAACAGGATAACAGCAAGGTGCCCTTCCCTGCTTTATTTGCCTTCATCCGTTTCATGGGGCGGCTCCACATCGTTTTGCCTTTCCAGCTTTTTTTGCACTTCCCTGCTTTTTGATCGCAGGACAGGCCATTGCATGGGGCTTCGCTTTGGTTTCTCATCACCCAGCAAAACACCCCATTGTTTTAAACTATCCGTGCGGTCAAAGATGATCTTCATCACAGCAATCACAGGCAGCGACAAAAACATGCCCGACACACCCGCCAGGGCTCCCGCGACAATCACACCGATGATGGTAGCCAGCGCATTGATCTTTACCTTGGAGCCTACAATGCGGGGCATCAGGATATTGTTGTCGAGGAACTGCACAAAAGCGATGGTACCCAGTACCACAAAAATGGGCCACACATCGGTGGTGGAAGAAATCGTCAGCAACACCCCGATAATATTCCCGATCAATGCACCTACATAGGGAATCAGGTTCAGAACGGCGAAGATGGCACCAATCAGAATCGCATGCTTGATGCCAAAAATTAGTAAGATGCCTCCCAGCAGGATGGTGATGTATGTGATCTGGATCAGCAGGCCAACCAGGTAGCTTTTAATGATGATTTCCGACTCCCGCATTACCTCCTCTACCTTCGGATGATTTTCCCTGGGAAACCATAAAAACACAAACCGCAGCAACAGGTTTTTGTAAAACAGCAACAGGAAAATATAGATGGGCAACAGGCCAATAAAAATGAAAATACCGGTGACAGATGAAGCCGCACCACCCAGCAGGCCGGTGGCAAAACCAAGCAGTTTGTCATTATAGTCGCTGATCATCTCGGTTTGCCGCTGTGTCGAAACCCCAAAGGAATCGCCGATCCACTGGCTCAGGGTATTTAAATGTACTGTGACGTTGTTTTTGATTTGTGGAAAGTCAGAAACAAGGTTGCTGATCTGCGATGAAAAAAACCAGATAACCAGACCGAGAACCACAAGAAGCAGTAAAATAGAAAGCGATATGGAAAGCCCTTCCCCCACCCGCCGGCTGCGTAGCGTACGGTAAATGGGCAGTACGATAATGGAAAGAAAAAATGCCATGACCAGGGGTGTAATCACATCACGGCCAATAAAGATGATGGTACCCAGAAAGTACAAACCCATAAGTTCAATTGCCCGTCGAACCGTCAATGGCATAGTCTGCATAGTTTTTGTCTTTGAACCTTCACCTGATAAAATCAGACCACCGTTATCCGTGGCCTGGCCGGCAAAAAACCAAAAAGAATGTATCAGGCTTTTAACCGAAATAACTTTTAGAAACACAGAAAAAGGTGCAGGAGATAAACTGCCTGCCGCTTGGATGTGCAGTCTTTTTAAAGGTTTCACTCCGGCAGTTAAACATCTTTCATTGCCAAAGATTGCCCGCTTGACATTTACCGGTTTCCAATTCTTTGTAGTCGAATACCTAAAGCAGCACCAAGGTATCTGCATTGCATAAAGCCAACGGAATGGCTGTTTACCTGGTAAGAATGTTGACTGTTCAATTAAGCAATATTGTTGCTGTAGCAACAAAAATGAACGGAACAAAGCAACAAGTGAAATGCTTGTTACAGGCATACCGTACAAACAGTCATTCGGTCTATAGAAAGATTTATTTGACCAGGTATTCGTGTTTGCCGGCTGCTGCCGTTTTTTCACCCCATACTTCTTTCATGACTTCATCCAGGTCCCTTAAAGCCTGTGCACAATCTCCAAAGAAAGAGGAGCCATGCATGGTAGCCAGTGTTTTTGGCTGGAGTGCCGCCAGCGCATCAAGCATGCCTTTGGTGTTGTGGGTATAAGGTGAATAATCCATCAAAGGACCGCTTTCAAAAAAGAGAAGAGAAGATTTATGATTCTCCAAAATGTCTTTATCAGTAAGAGCCGATACATCACCATTCTGGTGAAACAGGTCAGAGCAAAGCAGTGTCTTTTCCGTTTCTTCAAACATAACGCCGGCATCCCAGCCATGTGGCAGATGTGGTGTACGGATAAAACGGTACTTGCGTTTCCCGGTCTGCAGGGTCTCGCCACTCTTCATTGCAAGCGCAGGACGCAGCGCAAAATCAGCCATATTGACCAAAGCACCCACCTCGCTGCAAACAGCTTTTGCATGAGGTGCTATTTGCAGCCATTCGTTCAGTGCGCCGCATTCATCAACTTCAAAATGACTAAAGCCTATCCATCGGATCAACTTCGGATCAAGTAAGCTTTTGACAGCTTCATGCAGGATGGGAAATATTTGCTTTAAGCCTGCATGATAAAGCAGTGGCTCATCGTCTTTGATAAGAAAATGATTGAACTGGAGTTGTATTTCGGGTACAAATACAGAGATGCGGTATACATCGGGAGCGATTTCATCGATCTTATACATAAACAAAAATTTTTGGCAGTATGTTGAAGGAAACCTTTACAAAAAGGCAGCGTAGGCCTACTTGTAAGTTACTATTCTTCCCCGAGTTTTTAAAATGTTGTATTGGCTACTACAGGACTGACAAGGTTCTGTGTCTTGCCGAAGAAAGGGAGCTGACATTCCTCAAAACAAAAACCATTTATGGTTTACAAGTTATTCATCCACTTCATGCCTGTCCCCTGTACATGACGCATTATGCAGCCATATGGGTCTTTGGAAATTATTTTACAAGCAGAAAGCCCCCGGCTGCTGAATTAGCATTTATCATTATTGCAGGCACCATCTTACTGGTCCTTATTGTGTATCTGGTGATGAAGTTGTATGATAATCCCGTTAGAAGATACCTGTCGAAAAAACGAAAACAGGAGCGAAAGAGATCGCCTCATCAATCCTGAAGTGAACTGCAACAGTGAGCGATTGGCGAAGAATGGATTTCGATGGTTTACAGTTTCTGCAGGCTGATGAATTTTGCTTTCTTGAAGGGTAATACTCCCGCCACTGTTGTTTACACGTTCTGTAGCAGCGGACCTATTGCTTCATTTTGTATCAACCCTGTATAACCGGAAGGCGCCTTTGCCGCTTTTCCGCCATCAGCATATTGTCTTTACGTTAGCTAAAGTTGCCTGGCGTTGTCCGGGATCCTGCAGGGGATTTCACCCCATTGATTGTTGTTTTCATCACATTTATCGGTTTGATTTCCCGGCATCCGTTTACCATTGAGCTGCAATTATTGTATAGCCCTGAAATGGTTATATACAACCCGTTAAAACGAAATAAAAGAGCCCGTGAAACAGGAATCATCAACCGCTGGAAAGCACAATAAAGATAGTTTTTCATACGAGTCTTTCGAAGGCCGTAAACCTGCGCAAACTAACAGGTTCTTGTGGTGGTGTGCCGGTGCCCACCAGAAGCTGCTGAAGCAGTTTCCCGCTGAACAAATAAAGTATAGTGGCCTGGGCGGAGTGGTGCTCGCAACCTTCGCCCTGGCATCTTTGTCATCCGGGTACGCCTTTTACACCGTTTTCGGCAACCTGTTATGGAGTAGCTTGTTTGCACTGCTCTGGGGTGCCATCATCTTCAACCTGGACCGGTTCCTGGTGTCCACCATGCGCAAGTACAGGGTAAGCAGGCGAAAGCAGCTGCTGATGGCCCTTCCCAGGTTTTCCCTGGCCCTGCTCATTGGCCTTACCATTGCACGGCCGCTGGAGCTAAAGATTTTTGAAAAAGAGATTGCGGTGAAGATGGAGGAAAACCTGCACCAGAAAGTTCTCCGGAACGATAGCCTGCTGCACTTGCAAAGCAGGGGAACGATCGATGCGGCTACCGCAGAAAGAAGCCGGCTGCAAAGCCGGAAAGCGGCTATCGAGGATACCCTGGCAAGGCTGCAGACCGCTTACCTGCAAGAGGCGGATGGTACAGGAGGCTCCGGACAAAGGGGTATCGAACGGCTAACGCTCTTAAAACAGGAAGCATTTCTCAGGGCAAAAGAAGGCTATGCACCCGAGTTGCGTTTCATCGACAGCAGCCTGCAGGCACAGCAGGGCCTCATCAGCTCATCCGGCGAATCCCTTGAAGAAAGGCGCAAACAGTTTGAAAGCATGGCCCGCAGCAACCTTGGTTTCCTGGAAAGAAACAAAGCCCTGTCTGACCTGGCAGCCGAAGAGGCAAGCGTATGGTGGGCTCTCCTGATGGTTTCCCTGCTGATCATCCTGGTAGAAACAGGACCCATCATCTCAAAACTTATCTTACCAGTTGGCCCTTATGATGTGGCGCTGGCAAGAGAGGAGCTGCTGCAAATGGCTGCCGACGAGGATGCTATACAAACCGCAAGAGGTGTAACGTATGAGAGAAGGAAAGTTTTTCACCGCAGGCAACAGGAAATGACCGATGAACTGACCGAAAAGCTGACAGCAATGCAGCAAAAGCAGATCGATGAAGAATTAAAAAAATGGGAACGGGGACAGTGGGATGAAACGGATCACCGGCCCAGTATGGATGAAGTGCTCCGAAAGATCAAAAGCAAATACCTGTTCAGGGAAGAAAATGGTTTGTAAGCAACCAGGAAACAAATGCCTTTCACTCCCAGGTAAATGATGTTTGCAACTATTGTCCGTGCACTGGTCACAATCCCGGTACCCTTTAGCTAAATGCAGCAATACATGGAAGCCTCTTTTTTACAGCGATTTTGATTGCAGCACCCTCCACAGAATTTGTGGATGGAACAACGATGTTGGAGGCTTCAATAAACTCATTACTTTCAGAAAGGCGCCACAAACAACTTCATCCCGCAGGGTTGCACGATGTACGCTTGCTACATAACGATTGATCAGTCGAATACCGGGTGGCCTAGCACCAGTCGTTTGCGGATACCGGAAATCCTCTCCTGTCGCTAAACTCCAGATAACATCAACCACCTTTTTGCTCCTGCTGAAAAACACGTTGGCCAACAGGTTGTTCGGTGTATTTTCCCGCAATACTTTATCCAGCACGTCAACCTGCAGGGCGGCAGAACTCATACCCTGTCCGTAAATGGGATTAAAGCTTGAAATGGCATCGCCCAGCACCAGAAGCCCTGAAGGAAATCGTCTTAGCTTTTCATAGTGCCGTCGCTGGCTAAAGGGAAATTTGTATTGAACAAACTCCGAGACGGGTTCATTCTTACTGACAATATCAAAAAGATGCGGATTCGGTAAACTCCTTACAAATGCCAGGTAAGCCTCCTGCTCCGTTGGTGCATGATCGCCATGCCACCCGCCAACCGTCACCATCCACCGCTGCCCCTCAATTGGAAAGGCTGCCCCAAATCGCTTTTCGGCTGGTGCGTCTGGCGTACAAATGATCCAGCTTTCACCACGGACATCTTGGGGATCCCTTTTGTACATACGCGATGTGTAGCCGACGTTCACTCTCACTTCGCTCACCCCTACCTCTCCATAACCCAGTTCTTTCAACCATTGCGGCGTACGTGAGCCACGGCCCGTTGTATCAACTACCAGATCAGCAGAAAGCTGCGTTGTCTGGCCGGCAGGCTTTTGTTCTGCCATGACGCCGGTTATGCTTTGCCTGTCATCAGTAGCAAGCAGTTGTGTTGCTGCAGTCTGATCAAGCAGGTGAATATTTGACAGCGCCAAAACCCTTTCACGGATAATATGCTCCAGCAGCGGCCTTGTCACAATCACACCATCAATGCCTATGGTAAACGATTTTCTGAAACCGCCGTAGCAATACCATTTCATTGAATGTGCAAAGTCGAGAACCTTTACACCGTGTGAAGACATTTCGTTTAACAGACCGGGAAAGTAGCCGGATAAAATCTGCAAACCACCGGGGAGCAGACCATGCAGGTGACGTGTCTGCGGCTGTCCTTTCCGGGCTTCAGGCGCACGATGAACCGTATCTTTTTCGATAATGGTCACCTGTTCATAATGTTCACCAAGCACTCTTGCAGCAAGTAGTCCGGAAAGACTGCCACCCAGTACAATGGCATGCTTTCTTGGTATAAATAATGACGTATGCATATAAACGCGTTTGCAGTGAAGGAGGATCGCAAAATCTTGCTATGTTAATTTACGCCATATTGCAATGACTTACAACCATACGATATGCTGTGTGAATTCTGAAATTGCCAAACGTCTTTGGTCGGCCTAAGGTATTCACAGCCGTCCATTTCATACGTCCTATGGTGTGTTCCTGATACTTATCATTTGCCATTACAGTAAAGTAGAAGGGAATCCTGGCACCACCTTCGAATGCTGCAATCACAGGGCATAAAGCCCTGCTCTTCACTTACCGTGTTGCTTCTTTATCCATAACTCCTGCACAACCACCATGAGAATGGCAACGACAGGTGTAGCCAATACCAGTCCCCAGCCGCCTGTAAGCACACCCATAAATAATTGTGCGATGATGATGATGGCAGGCGGAATTTCGATTAACCTTTTTTGTATCTGTGGTGTGATGACATTACTCTCCAGCACCTGCACTAAAATATACAAGCCTGCTACGAGGAGAGCCGTTGTTGGTCCTTGTAGCAATCCAACAAGAACAGCTGGGATGAGGGCGATCAATGGCCCGAAGTTGGGAATGAAGTTTAGAAGCCCCGCAATCAGTCCCAGTGTAAACGCCATTGGAACACCTATCAGCAAAAGGCCAATAATGGTAAGCACAGCTACAATCAGCATGGAGAAGATCTTTCCTTTCAGCCATTTGGTAAGTGTCAGTCCAACTTTATTGGTAACACCTTCTGCCCTCGGTTTGGCTTCGGAGGTAAAAAGTGCAAGAAAGCCGTTGCGATACGTTTTGGGAGCCGCAGTAAAGAATAATCCAAGGAACAAAATAACATATACATCTCCCAGCACACCAAAGGTGCTTCTGAAAAAAGACTGCAATGTAGAAGCTGCCTTTTGCATGCTGCCACCAGATTGCACTTGTTGAAGAATCTGTTGCCCAACAGGTGATTGACTGATTTGCTGCTTGGCCTTTGCCACTGTTGAAGGAAGCGTTTGGGACAGCTGTTGCACTTGTTGATTGATCTTGCTTCCGGCTAGCCAGAAGAACAAGAGGAGCAATAGCAAAGAGCCGATGATAGCAACAGGCAAGCTCCATTTTTCAGACAGATGAAGCTTGCGGTGAATCAGCCCGCTGAGTCCACGGAAATAAAGGGCAATAAGTGCCCCGGCCAGGATCAGGAGCAACACGTTGAACGTTGCTTTGATAATCCAAAGCAAGATAACAACAACAGCAACCAGCAATAGTTTTTGCTGAAAGCTCAACTGCTGCCGATCGGAGTCTTGTGGCATACGAGTTTTTTTAAGAAGCAATACCGTTGGTAAGAGTCACATGACTGCACGGAAGCTGCCTCAGGATTCTTTAGATACCAGGAAGGTTAGCTGTGCAGCGCTTCGTGCAATCATTTGCCACCATGCGTTTGCAAACAATTGTACGAATACGGATCACCGCCTGAATTTGGGTTACCAACTCATCGTAGCGTGTCTGTAGCACGTCTGTCAAGTGCAGGTTCTTCCAGCCTTGATCCTTTCACCGAATCTGATTGCAGATGTGAAGGATCCGTAGCAGGTGTTGTTCTTCCTTCTACCTGCTCTCCGCCATCGCTACAGCCAATCAGCGTTGCTGCAAAAACAATCAATAGGTATTTCATTCTTCAAACTGTTTACAACAAAAGGATGGTATATGCTTACTGCATCAGGAGTAAGCATATACCAGAAAGGGATATTATGTGATCATCTGTCTCAGGCAGCCACACCAGCCATAGAACGGCATTCTTCTGCACACCTGTGACAAGCCTCTGCACATTCTTTACAATGCTGGTCGTCATGCTTGGCGCACTCATCGCCACATGCCTGGCAAATGTCTGCGCAGATCCTGCAAATCTGTTCTGCCGTTTGTCCGCCCATACTCATCACCTGTGCAGCCGTGTAGCAGATGGCGGCACATTCCATGTCCAGCTGAATGCACCGAGTCATCATCTTAACATGCTCTTCCTGCAGGCAAGAGGACGCACAATGATTACAGATAGCAGCACACCGAAGGCATGCTTCAATACAGTTCTGGTACTGATGATAATTTCCTGCCATAGTTTTCTTGATTTAGCGTTTAGAAGTAGGGTATCCGTCACAAAGAGTAAGCCACCATCAACTGCTCAGATGGTTCTTTAATTCAATCCTAATGCAGAGAGAGCAGGCAGTACAGCAAAAATCAACGATGATAAATTTGGAAGCAGAAGAAATCGTACAACAAGACGGTAAAACTGAAAAATCATGATCACACCGCAGCCATCCCGTTCTGTTTACTGCTGCTTACACCAAAGTTTTATGCGGTGTATTGGCCTGAAGAGCAACATTAGCCACCGCTTACAATGGAATGCATGATAAAGGTTGTACCAACAACAGACTACAACTGAAAAAGAGGCGATGCTGCAGATAGCTGCATCTTGAAACAGGCGCTCTTTATGGCATAAAAAGAGATTGTATAACGCAGCCCTGCCAGATCAAAATGCCAGGAGTTATTTTTGACCACCATCAGCGTTCCTCGCCAGATACAATCAAAATATCTTTCGCAGAATCCAAATAATCAAAGCCAATACAATCACAACAACTATGATCCCGACAACAAGACCAGCCTGAAATATATCCCCGATTAACTCGCAGGATGAAAAGACAACAGAAAGAACAAATAGTAACAGTGTTATGTGAGTAAACTTTTTCATACTATCTGATCTTGCAAATCTCCTGCCCGACTACTGCAGGCATTCCCTTCCTTTACACAGAAGAATGAGCATATTGCGCTCAACACCACCTGCAAAAAGAGACAAAACATGGTAACCCCTTAACTTATTGAGAAGGAGAGTCAAACGTGTCTCTTCTTGAAATGTCTACCCTGTGCTCGAGCTTCGACGTATCGGTAGCAGATTCATTATGGTAAGCCGTATCTGCCAAACCACCATTGCTATCCCGTTGACTGATGCCATCGTTGTACACATCCATTGTACCACCGTGATTATCGGTACACGACTGCAGAAAAACGAACCCTACGATAAATACTAATGCTTTTTTCATGGAAACTTTTCTCTTGTGGCACAAGTTCTTTGCCACGAATGCCGGTGCTGGAAAGCGGCAGCCACACAATAGCCTGAACATTGAAAAAGTAGTGGCTGAAAAAGTATGTTCAAACGTAAAGCTGGCTGGCTGCCGGATTTTACAGGAGCCCTAACCAACATCTGAAACACGCGGCAGCCATAAGGGTAGAAGTAGTGCTGCGAAAGACAAAGGAGAAACTGACCCTGGTGATAACCAATTACGGAACGGGTTTCAATCCTACGCAATGTTCCGAAGGAACGGGCCGGTTTAGCGTGCACTCCCGGGCAGAAAGCTTCAGGGGAAAATTGATACGATACAGCCATCCCGGCAAAGGATGTACTTTGCTCCTCGACATCCCCTTCGAAACACCTTTTGTTGCCGAAGTTTAACAGGAACCCGGGTCCAGGTATATAGCCGGCAGCAGCGGCCGTATCAACAGAATGGAAAAGTCAGCAATCCGCCTGTTGCGCACATTTCGTTCCATCCCCTAAATTTGATCCATCTATGATAGCAAATACCCTATCTGTAACCGCTTATCTGGTCAATGGAACTGAATTCCAGTTGCTCACGCAAACCCCTCCCGAGGTAGCCCTAGCAGAATACTTTTGTCCAGACGTGCACCCACCCGTTCACTACCTGGTTATTGAGGCGACTACCAATGAGGGAAAGCGGGTAAAACTGCATATTGCACCGGAAAACATAAAGGCTGTTGTGGAAGAATAAAGGCTGGTTTCCAACCTTGAAACGCCTTCAACAATCAGTTCAATAGAAACAATCCCTTCATGCTGGTGAAATGCGCAATAACACAAACGCAGGTGCAGCCGCATGTACCCAAAATCAAGGCCTGCAATTAACCCCCGGAAGTACTTTTTACGCGTCAGTTACGGGTTTTGACTTACGCTACCGGAATATCCATTTACAATCAAACAAAGGACAGATGGAACAATCGGTGTTTTGCCGGGCAACACCGGCGAGTTTTCTTATGTTTTCATAGGTGCTTTTCTGTAAACGGTTGAAATTTTTGCTCAAAATCAACCATTTAACCGAAACCTTAGCGATCTTGGTAGGCATGAAAAACCAATCCGTAGCTGCCCTACCTGGCATTCCTTTGTCATCTTCTATCCCCCGCATAGAACCGCTGAAGGTTTATGGGGCCATTGTTGATGTTGTTTTTGCGATTGATGAAAATGGGATCTTTCAGTTTGTTTCGCCTTCCTGTCTTCAGCTTTTTGGCTACAGTGCTGAGGAGATGACAGGTGCTTCCTTTCTCAACTTTATCCATCCCGATGACATTGAAAAAACGGTGCAAATTGTAAGTGAACGCACCCATGATTGCAAGACTTCCAACTTTCAAAACCGCTACTACCATAAAAACGGAACCCTGGTACCCGTTATCTGGTCAGGACGATGGGATGAAACCGACAAACTGCTGTACTGTGTGGCACGGGATGGCTCAGAAAAACAGGCAATGGAACAACGCCTGCACAAAGCGCAACAGGTAGCAAAAGTTGCCAGTTACGAGTTTGATGTCGTCAATAACTGTTATACCTATACCTCTGATACCATTTTTGATCTTTTTGGTCTTGATCAAAAGATATATTCATCCTTTACGCCAGAACTTTTCTGGCGTCTTATTCATCCCGATGACGTGGCGCTGGTTAGAAGAAACGTTCTACACCCTGAAAACCTTTTAAGTTCAACACTTGAATACCGCATTATACGGCCCAATGGAGAAGTGGTTTACATTAACCGTATCAGGGAAGTCATTTGTGACAAGGATGGCAAAGCCGTGAAAAACATTGGCATGTTGCAAGACATTACAGACCGAAAGATCGGAGAACTGGCCCTGCAACAGCGGGAAGAGCGGTTTCGCTCCCTGGTGCAATACGGCAGTGATCTTATTGGCATTCTGGACGCACAGGGGACCTATCTTTTTGTAGCGGAAAACGTGCAGGAGCAACTGGGCTACCGTGCAGGCGAATTGCTGGGGAAAAATGCCTTGCAATTCATTCATCCCGACGATATTGAGATGATTGCCACCGCCCTGCAACAACTCATGAGGGAGAAGACCATTTCAGTGGGACCCTACCGCTTTCAGAATGGCAGGGGTGAGTGGCGATGGGTAGAAACCACTGCTTCCAACCACCTCGACAATCCTGCCATTGGTGGTGTGGTGGTCAACTCCAGGGATGTAACGGAAAAAAAGCGGAGAGATGACGAACTCCGCAAGCTCTCCCTCATTGCGCAGGAATCACAAACGCCCATGCTGATTACCAATCTCAAAAATGAAATTACCTGGGCCAATAACGCATTTTTCCACCTGAGCGGGTACAGTGCTGCGGAAGTAATTGGCAAACGTCCGGAAGACATCTTCGTGCCTGAAAAAGAAGATGCGGCTACACTCCTCAAAACGCGAAAGGACCTGATGGAAGGAAAGGTTGTCAGGAGCGAGAACCGGTATTGCAGCAAAACAGGAAAAGAATATTGGCTCGATTTAACCATTCAACCTGTTTTTGATGAAAATGAAGAACCTGTTTGGTTGCTGGCGATGGGAAAAGACATTACAGACCGAAAACTTGCCGAACAGGCGCGGTTACAAGCGGAAGAACGCTTCCGTGCCCTTGTGCGCCAGGGTTCTGACGTGATTGTAGTGATGGACGAAAAAGGAATCTTGTCTTATATCAGTGATAACGCCGCTGCAGTCCTGGGTTATACTCCGGCGGAAATGGTGGGAAAGAATGCCTTCGGCTTTATCCACCCGGCAGACAGGGAAAAACTGGAGAAGGAAATTTTCACCCTTTTACAAGACGGCACCAATGCAAAAGGCGTACAGCACCGCTTTCAGCACAAAAACGGGAACTGGCTCTGGCTGGAGTCCAGGGGAACCAACTACCAGGACAAGGAAGTGGTTGGCGGCATCCTGCTGAACGTCCGCAACATTACCGAACGGGTGCGCTTGCAGAAAAGGCTCCACCGCGAATTGGTGAATAAACAGAAAGAGATCACGGCTGCAGTGATCAAAGCCCAGGAATCGGAACGCTCCCAACTGGCGCTGGAACTGCACGACAATGTCAACCAGATTTTAACCACGGTAAAGCTGTACAACGAAATGTACATGACAGGTCATGTACAGGACAAGGAACTGCTGGTAAAAGCTACCCAATACACCCAGGATTGCATTAATGAAATCCGCAGCATTTCCAAGCGGCTGTCCGCCCCCCTCCTGGGTAAGATTGCCCTTCATGATTCGATTCAGGAACTGGTAAACTCTATCAACCTGACCCGGCGGGTCAAAATTGTTTACCTGCCCAAAAACATCCGACGCTGTTGGGTAGCCGAAGATCTCCATCTGGCTGTTTACCGCATTGTGCAGGAAGGATTGAACAATATTCTAAAGTACTCCCAGGCTACAGAGGCCCATCTTGAAATGACACTGAACGATAAAGAACTCTGCGTAAAAATTTCCGACAACGGCAAAGGCTTTGATACCGCGGCAAAAAGAGAAGGAATCGGCATTACCAACATGAAAACACGGGCAGAAAACATGCAGGCAAACTTTCAACTGCGCAGTGCGCCGGGAGAAGGCTGTGAAATCAGGATCTGCTTTCCCATCAGGAGCACAAATCAAACAGGATGGAGTGCCTCTGTCCAATAATTAAGGATCAGTTTTAGTTTCCGTTTGATCTCATCCAGCATGGGCTGCTTTGTGAAATAGCCCTGGATATGGGTGGTGCGGTACGCATCATTGACGGTTTTTTGGTTGTCGGAGGTGGTTAGAAAAATAAAAGGAACAGCCATTTGGCGAAGATGATTGGTTGCGTCAATACGCTGCTTTAATTCAATACCGTTCATCCTCGGAAGGTTGATGTCGCAAATGATCAGGAACGGTTTATCGGGTGTGGATACCAGGTAGTCGAATGCCCGCTCGCAGTCATCAAAGAACCGCAGTTCATCTTTAATACCCAAATCCTGCATCACATCCTTGAGAATCTCCTGGTCGTCCTGGTCGTCTTCTATTACGATGATGGGTCCTTTCGCATGCATAGCAAACCCAACGACAATACTGTGCCAAAAAGAAGCCCTTCAGATGGGAAGGGCTGCCATCGCGAACGGCGCTCTGTTTCGAATGGTACGGGTAAGGGTATGCGTTCAGCAAGGTCAGCACGACCAGCTATCTCTTTGACAGATACGGAAGAGGTGTCAATTTTCTCACCAACTGCAGATACGCCTTTTATTCTGGCATTTACACCAGACACGGCTACTTTATCCTAAAGAAATCAAAGTAAACTATATTGAGGCTCTTCATCATTGCAGGCGAGGATTATTTTTAAAGACGGCAAACCATGCAGAAAGAATGTATGCAAGTAAACGATTAAGTAATTCGATTGCGGGATGCTGCCGGATGATCGATTCCTCTCTGATAAAGCTGTCTGGTAAGGGCAATCAGCACCGACCGTTTGTCCTGTACATCCTTCCATGCAACGCCATTAAGGAGTGCATCCGATAATTCTGCATACTGTTTGTCATACAGCGCTTTCAGGGCTTGGGTATCTAAGTATCTAGGGTCAAGTTCCATTCCAGCACGGGTTCAATTTGTAAATAATCACCAAATCTCTTCAGGTAAATCGCCTCAACTACTGTACCGGAACGGCTTTGTGCCAGGAGGTTGTGGAGAAAACAAGGCAGGTTGGTGATTAATCTTAACACTGTTTAGTACGCTTTGGGCATAATAAAGCGCTGGCTAACAATAGATGAATCCGGCGTGAGATTTGTTTTTTCTTCTTTGATTTTTCATAGGAAATTGGATTTTACACCAGGGCGGGATCTTTATCCTGCCTTCTTTTTACTGTAGAGACAGCATCTTGTGTGCAGGTGCAAGGGAAAACAACTGCTTTCTCTCTATTCGGGCAGATGCTTCCCGTCAGGAAATTCATGTAAAGCGGCACCATAGGTCAGGCAGGCTTTTGTTATCTGCGTTTCGGTAAGGTCGCCCAAAAGCAGGAACTGCTCATCCTTTACGGAGGCCGTACGCAGGTTCTCCACCAGGACAAAAGCTTTCAGGTTAATGCCGTCTTTAAAATACAACACCACAGGATTCATATAGATCAGGTTTGCAGGTTTGTTTGCCGTAGTACACGGGCCGAATACTCTTCAACGGCGATGGCAGTTTCCAGTTCAGACAAGAATGCTTTCAGGGTTAGGGCACTGGTATCAATGGTATAGCTTCCTGTTTTGATCACCTTTCTGAACTGCGCCAGGTCTTCCAGGGATTTGAATTGTACACAAGTCGTTTTCATCACAAAGCAAAACTGCAACAAGTCTTTTGTTCGTATCCTGAGATTTGTCAGTTCTCATCCTGAGAAAAAGCGTTAAGGTGTTGTTAGTGAAACCGGCAATAGCATAGTCTGAAAGCGCATAATGGATTAAATTACATCTTGCCTCCAGGCGCATAGATAGTTGTATGAAAGAATCGATGTTGGTTTATGATGGATAGAACGGCACGGTTTTCTCTGGAGCCTCACTGTCTCTCACAAAGCAGTTGGACAGGCTGCACACCTTTAATCAGTAAAGTTTTTGTAGTCCCGTTGCGGCCTGTCCTTTTTTTCTTTTACAGGTTTAGGCATTGGACGCAGCTTCGTTAAACGTGAGGTAACGGTCACCGGTATGGTACTGCGCTTTTATGCGCTCAGGCCGGCTCCAGTCCAGGCCTAAAATGGCATGCAGGGCTTCTGTAAACACCGACACCTTGGGTGATTTGATAAAAAACAGGTGCGCCCCCATCTCGTAGGCTGTCTGGATGTTGGCAGGACGGGTGGTAGAAGAAAACACCACCACCGGCAGGTCTTTTAGCTGCGCATGGCTTCTTATCTCCACCAGGCACTCCAGCCCGTTTTTATACGGCATCTCCAGGTCCAGGAACAGGAGGTCAGGGATGTAATGTTGCAGCAGGGCCAGCAGGTCATTGCCATTGGAAACAAAATCCAGGCTGATACCCGGCGCCACCTCCCGCAACAGGGCTTCAAAAATGAACCGGTCATCGGCATCATCATCTGCTAAAAGAATACGGGTAATGGCAAGCATGTGATCTGTCATCAATAGGTGGTTTAGTGCTCTCTCTATAGGCAGTCAGCTTGACACAGGAAAACAAATATAACTACTTACGGTTGTTAACACAAAGGGAAGGGGAGATGGCAAAAAGCGCAGTTTTACGCTTGCAAATTTTAGGCATTGCCACTATTTTGGTCCCCGAAGTTGATTCTGATTTTGGAACGATCCTATACCAATTGAAAAGCTGAAGCTGCCTTGCCTGAATGAAAACTCTGCTCACGCCTCTTTTCTTCGTGTAAGATTAGCCGTTATTTTCTTCGTCAACTTCTTTTTTATTTTCTGTTCTGAACCGGGCGACACCTGTACCGGTAAATAACAAAAGGAAAATTCTTCCAATCCTCCAGGAAAAACCACGGATCGAAAATTTTATTAAAAACCAACCTGTACCCAAACATGAAACACATGCAATCGCTTCTATCGAAGCACACCAGCCTGAAAACTTTTCTTGTTCTGCTAAGCTTTTATGCGGTTTCCCTGCTCCTGGCAGTTGGCACCGTTGCCCTTGTACTGAAGTGGATAGCTGAATAAAGCCGGCATTAACCAGCATTTTTTGTATGGCCCTCATAGGGCCATGCTTCCCATTGTCTGGTGGATCATCTTACCGCCAGGGCTTCAGCCTTGCCTATGCTTTTTTAGCACCATGCTTAAACGGGAGGAAACTTTCTTGTTTGTTTTTGATATGGATGAAAGGGGTAGCATCGTGTCTTCTTGTTAAATGAGATCGTCCATGGCTATGGCCGTTTTCACCAGGTTTGACGAAAAATATTACTTCTTTCGGTATAACACGCTTCGCTTCTGCTTTAAACGAACAGATCAACGGGTATGTAGCCTGCTGTATAGGGGAAAGGCCGTCTTACCCAAAGACGGCCTTCGCTTTTAGCGCTGCTAAGAAGTTACTTGGAAAGTTGTCCACGTACGGCGCCGGGTCGGTATTCTACGCTGTGAACATTTACATAGTAAGCACCTGGGTTCTGACGGATATCCTTGATAAGTTCCGGCTCGACTTTGGCTTCACCGGTTACTGTTCCGTCGGCCACGGCGGTCAAAGGAACAACAATAGGACCTGCCTCCCCAACGGGAGCCTTATGGATATGGGCTCCCGTAACTTCTGCAATGCCCGAAACAGTGATCTTGTAACTTATAGTTCCCTGGCCCTGGTTCAGGTAAAGTTCAGCAATGCCGCTGCCGTCGGGGTCACCTGGTCCTGGTGCCTCCTGTGCACCGGTGAGGATGACAACAAATGGCCTTCCGCCCCTTTGGGCAGCTTCCTGGCCCCTGACTTGAGGCAAGGCTTGTTCATCACTGTTATCAACGTTTCGGGCTTCTTTTTGGCAGGCGCCAAGAAAGACAAGTGCAAGCAGAGAAAGACGAATCTTTTTCATGTTGTTAGGTTAAAAAGAGTGAAGAAATAGTGCAGGTAAGCAGGCGGGCTTCTGATGGAGGATCTTGGATATGACTTCTAATTTACACTAATTTTTAATAGATTCCCACATATATTCTTACAGACAAATAGCGCTTACAATACAAAGAAGCGCAACACGCAAATCCCGGTAGCGCACAGTACCAGCTTGTGTATAGTTATTTGATCCATCCGGAACAGGAAGAAAAAAGAGAAGTCATTCAACCCTTTGTGAATTGATTCCAGTTCCCGGGCAACCCTTACATAAGCACCAAAGGTTTTACAGGCAATCTTGATTTGTTCCTCGTCAAGGTTACCAACAAAGGCGGTTTCCAGGTTGTTGGTTTCACCCGGCACTTCAAATTGCCCGATAAAATCAGCAAGGCTATTTTGATCCGGGAAAATAAGTACGGCCCTGTATAGCATTTGTAAACCTAGTCAATTATTTAACCCCGCTTCATTTTCGTCCGGCACCAGCATGTATTTGTTGAAAGGTCACGCGATAAAGTTCACCTGTTCCTTCTTTCCCTGGTATTCCGCTTTATCCGTGACCATTTAAAGAAAAGGCCGCCTGTTGTTGTATGCAATGATCCCTTTTGTTCTGCTATTGTTTATAGTATCAAAACTAAAAGCCATTTAAACGTATGTACAATACAGTTTGCACTATCACAATGCGGCTTGTAGTCTATGGTCATAAGGTGAATCCCGGGTGGTTTGCAATAGCAACAGGAATTACCAATATTTTGCTTCCAGGCTGGCCTCCTAACTGTTGCGGAGTATCTCAGGCAGGGGTCTGTAACGGCAATAAATAAACGTTTCAGTACATGCCCTTGTCCGCTTGCCGGAACTGATCACACCTGGAATGGAAAACGGCAGCAGCATAAAAAAGCACGGCATGTACCGTGCTTCAATAACGAATGAAATCAACTGTTGTCTTAAAATCGCTACGCGTTGCGCCGAATAATGGATGACTTTTCGGAGGCCTGGTGCAATGGCTAAAACGTTAAACCAACGTAAGGAATCAAGCGGCTATCCGCCCTTTTGCACGTTAACGGCAACCAGTCCTTTGGGACCTCTTTCCACTTCAAATTTCACTTTCTCACCTTCATTCAGGGGAGCGGATAACTGGCTGGCATGCACGAATATGCTTTCTCCCGACTTGGCGTCGCGGATAAAACCAAAACCCTTTGCAGTATTGAAAAAATTAACCGTACCGGTACGAACGGGATCTTCCTCTTCTTCCTGGTACTTGGGTACACCGATCTCAATGTCTTCGGCGTTAAAAGTTTGTTTTTTGGATGGATCGGGAGGAGTCGACGAAAGGTTCCCGTTCTCATCAATATAAGCCATCATGTCTTCCAGCGCGGCTCCTTTTTTTGCATTTGCTTTCCTTTCTTCGGCCCGCTCACGCTTTTCCTGCCGCTCTTTTGCTTTTTGTTTTTCTTTTTCCCGCTTGTTGAAAGACTGACTTGATCTTGCCATGTATAAATAAAAGTTTGTTTGAAATGAAGATACGGCCTCCAGCCTAGATTCAGCAACTGCAAACCCAGATTTTGCTTTCTTTTTTATATCCGCTTCCTTTATCAAAGTATTCACATCAGAATGCTTATCTTCGCTTCCTCTTCGTTGCTGACTTGATAAATTTCTTCCCCCTTCCGTAGAAGCTCATCTGGTCCTTCAAAAGAGACCAACGCTCCCAACGAGCATTTTTTTATTACAAAACAGAACAGAAATGTTATTTGAACAATTAGGTTTGACAGAGCCCGTATTAAAGGCGCTCCAAAAAGAACAATATACCACCCCTACCCCTATCCAACAACAAGCCATTCCGCATGCCTTAGAAGGAAAAGATATCCTGGGCCTGGCCCAAACCGGTACCGGTAAAACGGCCGCTTTTGCCATCCCTGTTTTGCAGCGACTGGCAGCCGCCCCTATCCCGAAAGGGTACCGTCACACACGATCCCTGATCCTGACACCAACCCGCGAACTGGCCGTGCAGATCAGCGAAAGCTTTGAAAGCTATGGCCGGTTTATGGGCCTGAAGCACGAAGTGATCTTTGGTGGCGTACCGCAAACGCAGCAAACCATTTCCCTGCGAAATGGCGTTGATATCCTGATTGCCACACCGGGTCGACTGCTCGACCTGATGAACCAGGGCTATGTACACCTGGATTACCTGGAAATCTTTGTGCTGGATGAAGCCGACCGCATGCTGGACATGGGCTTTATTCACGACGTACGCAAAATAGTGCGCCAGTTGCCAAAGGAAAAACAAACCATGCTTTTTTCGGCTACCATGCCCAAAGAGATTGCCCAGCTGGCGTCTTCCCTGATGCAGTCGCCGGTACGGGTAGAGGTTACCCCAGTTTCTTCCACGGTTGAAAAGATTGAGCAGGCCGTATACTTTGTACCCAAGGCACAAAAAAACACGCTGCTTTTACACCTGCTCAATGAGCAAAACATCAAACGCACTTTGCTGTTTACCCGCACCAAGCACGGTGCAGATAAAATTGCAAAGCACCTGAAAAAAGCCAACGTGAAAGCCGATGCCATTCATGGCGACAAATCACAAACGGCCCGTCAGAACGCCCTTACAAATTTCAAAAGTGGCAAACTGAAAGTACTGGTGGCAACCGATATTGCCGCAAGAGGAATTGATGTGGATGCATTGGAACATGTGATCAACTACGACCTTCCCGATGTACCGGAAACCTATGTACACCGCATTGGCCGTACGGGTCGTGCCGGGGCCTCGGGTATGGCAATTTCATTTTGCGATGGCAGCCAGGAATTGAAAAACCTGAAAAGCATCAACAAGCTGATTGGGCTGAAGATCCCGGCCGTTGCGCACCCCTTCGAAAGTTAATCAAACAGGCCTTATAAATTTTCAACCGGTAAAGACAAACAAAAAGCGTTGTCTTTACCGGTTTTCTTTTTATACACGCAGGTCCTGATTCTTCATTGTAAGTTGTGCGGAAACGCATCAAGGCTATTGAAAGCCACCACCTCTGTTTGCAAAGCCGGTCGGTAGCGCGGCGAGAAATGCTATTGATTAATATTCCAGTTGCAACTGAGAATAAGCAGCACAGCATTTATGGCACGATATTGCACCCATTAGGGAAACCCCAAGTATGATAAAGTATTTGCAGAAGATTGGAATTGTGCAGCAGGAGTCGAACAATCACTTTAAACCGATACCGGCTTTCCTGATCCTGGTGTTGATGTTAGCCTTTGTGGGAACAACACTCTACATTTTGATCAACAGCCTGTCCACAGGTTATTGATCCTGAATTCAGGAAACGCAGGTTTTTGTACGGCCATTTTCACCCGAAAAAATTTTATTTCTTATGACAGAAAACAGGGATGCAGGCGAAGCCATTCAACTGACAGGACAAAGCGGTCAGCCCTACTCAGGCCGGATCTATGCTATCAAAAACGGCAGCACGGCTCCGCCGGGAAAAGCCATTGCTGTTCTGAGTAACAGCTTGCGTACAGCTTATGGTTGGGAGCACCAGGTAAACAGTATTTACAACACAGACAATCCTCCGCAGGAAGTAGAGCAGTTTCAATCCCGGAACGACATCTCGCACCTGATCCTGCTGCCGTACGAGAATAACAGCAACGGGCCTGCAGACAAGGTGGATGACCTGATTCGCAAATACATCCACCGGTAAGTGCTTTCCCCATTTTTCGGTGTGCCGCCGTTTATCATAATCAGGATGGGCTGCGGCATAAAATATCCCTATCTTTAAAACACCGAAAACACTTATCATATGAACAAAAAACACATTGGGGTCAGCTTATCGTTTTTACTGGCCTTCTTTCTCATGAGTTTTACTGCCTGTGCGCAAGGTAACCGGGCTTCTCCTGCCGCCACCGCCACCGGCAAAGTGGGCGACGCAGACATTACTATCAATTACAGCAGTCCTTCGGTAAAAGGACGCACTATCTGGGGCGAACTGGTACCTTATGGTAAGGTATGGCGTGCCGGCGCCAATGCGGCTACAACCTTTGAAACCTCAAAAGACATTACCGTAGAAGGAAAAAAACTGCCTGCGGGTAAATACAGCCTGTTTGCCGTTCCGGGAGAAAACGAATGGAAGATCCTGTTCAACTCGCAAACCGGCCAGTGGGGCACCCAACACGATGAAGCAAAAGATGTATTGGCCGTAACGGTAAAACCCACTGCTGCCGCATCCATGAGCGAACAGCTGGTGTATGATGTAAACGGCAACGGCTTTGTGCTGAAATGGGAAAAGCTCCAGGTCCCCGTCTCCATCAAATAAAAGTCATTTGAAAAAAAGAGTCTCCGGCCGGAGACTCTTTTTTTATGCGCTTCATCAAAAAGAGCAGCTTACAGCCGGTTAGCAGGAAGTACGAACGGTTATGGTTATCCGTAGTTGAAGCCAACATCTTTCTTGTCCATTGCCTGTTGCTTATTGCTGATTTCACCCTCCTGACTCCTGCATTCTGACTCCTGGCTCCTACTCCTCATCCCTCGGCTGCTGCATCTTGTTCATCTGGTTCGCTACCGTCGACTCCGGCATCAGATTGCTCATACCTACCATGGCCTTGTTCTTAAAGCCCGAAACGATTTTATCATCACCGCTCATCAGGGCTTCATAGCCATCTTTGGCAACCTTGGCCGGGTCAGAAAGTTTGGTATCCAGGATCTTCGAATCCTGCATAGCGGCCTTGTTGAAAAAGTCGGTATCGGTAGCGCCGGGCTGCAGGGCCGTCAGCGTCACTGCAGAATTTTTCAACTCGCTGATCAGGGCTTCGGTAAATGACAGTACATAGGCCTTGGTAGCATGGTATACGGCCTGCCATGGCCCCGGCAGTTGAGATGCTATCGACGCCAACTGCAGGATCTTGCCCTCATTGCGGGCCACCATGTCTTTCAGGAAAAGATGGGTGAGCACCGTCAGCGCATTGACATTGAGCTGAATAATTTCCTGGAGACGGTGAATATCCTGTTCGACAAACAGGCCAAACTGGCCTTGCCCCGCATCATTGACCAATACATCCACTACTACATTTTCGGCCTTGACCGCATCGTAAACCTCGAAAGGTGCATTGGGCTGAAACAGGTCTTTGGAGAGGGTGATCACATTCACGCCATACTGCTCCGAGAATTCCTGTTTGCGCTGCTGCAGGTCTTCTACTGTCCGGGCTACCAGTATCAGGTTATAGCCATCGCCGGCAAAAAGCTTTGCCAGTTCATATCCGATCCCATTGGTACCACCGGTGATCAATGCATACCGGCTGTTGTTGGTATCTGCCATGCTTGTTTTTTTTATCGTTAGTAAATTATTGCATTCAGGGTTTCAGCACCACTTTTACACAATTGTCTTCTTTCTTTTTGAAGATGTCATAGCCGTGAGCCGCTTCTGCCAGGGGCAGGCGATGCGTGATGATATCATCCAGTACCACCTTTCCGTTCAGGGTCAGGTCAAACAATTCATCGATGTATTTCTGAACCGGCGCCTGGCCAAAATGAAGATGCAGGCCCTTATCGAAAATGCGGTGGATGGGAAAGTTGTCGTAAGGAGACCCGTACACACCAACCACCGATACATGCCCGCCCCGGCGCACAGCTTTAAAACAGTTTTCCATGATCTTGGGTGTGCCTTTCTCCAGATTGATGACGGCTTTCAGCTTTTCACCAACCGAACGATTCGCTTCCACGCCAACCGCATCCACGCAAACGTCAGCTCCCCTGCCATCCGTCATTGCATAAATTTTTTCCATCAGGTCCTCATCATTCCCGTTGAGCACTTCCACCTGGTTCACCTGCCTGGCGCGGTTCAGGCGATAGTCCTCAATATCCACGGCAATCACCCTTCCGGCACCGCGGATCCAGGCTGCCTTTTGTGCCATCAGTCCTACAGGACCCGAGCCGAAAATCACAACAGTTTCTCCGCCTTTTACCCCGGCCCAGTCAATGGCCGTCCACCCGGTTGGGAAAATATCCGTCAGGAAAAGTACCTGCTCGTCACCTACACCATCAGGCACCACCCGCGGACCGCTGTTGGCATATGGCACCCGTACATACTCCGCCTGTCCGCCACTATAACCGCCATACAAGTCGGTATAACCATACAATCCGCCACCCTTGCCCTTCATCATATCCCCTTCCGGCCCGTAGTGCTCCGGGTTCGAGTTCTCACAATGCCCCGGCAGGTCATGGTTACAAAAAAAACAATGGCCGCAGGAAATAGGAAAAGGCACCACCACACGGTCACCTTTTTTGAGTTTGGTCACGCCCTTACCGATTTCCTCCACAATGCCCATAAACTCATGGCCAATAATCTGGTCTTTGAGCTGAGGGAAAAAGCCATCGTAAATGTGCAGGTCAGAGCCGCAAATAGCCGTAGAAGTCACCTTTAGAATCACGTCTTCATCCTGCTCAATCTTAGGGTCATCTACATTGTCTACTGAAATGTCTCCGATCTTGTGAAATACAGCCGCTTTCATACCTTGTTGTTGAATGGTTTAAATTGAATAATAAAGGGTGCGTTAACAAGAGTGCCGGACGGAAAAGAATTCAATTTGCCGCAATTTCAATACCATACTTCCCTGTTAAAGAATAGCCGGACAGTAATCCAGAAACTTTAAACGGGGTACAGTTATTGAAGAGCTCCCGGGGAGTAAAATGGCAGGTGAATGGGATACGATTGGTGATCTTTTTCGATACCGGTTTTGATACAGGACCCGGCGATCTGCCGGAGAGTGCAGCAACTGCCATCAACCCACCTTTCAGGCTAACATGGAACGAATTCTGTTGAAGATAGAATGGAAAGAATTGCTGCTCGGCAGCGAAACCTGGAGCTTTTTGCCGGAGACCATGCTGCGCACTTTTGTAATGTTCCTGGTGATCATGTTCAGCCTGCGGCTGCTGGGCAAACGGGGCATCAAGCAACTCTCGGTCTTTGAACTGGGAGTGATCATCGGGCTGGGATCCGCAGCCGGCGACCCTATGTTTTACAAAGATGTAGGACTGCTTCCCGGGTTTATTGTCTTTGCCATTGTGCTCGGCTTGTATCGGCTTATTACTTTCTTTATCAATCGCAGCCATCGTTTTGAAGAATTCATGGAAGGCGACCCGGTGATCATCTTAAAAGATGGTTGTTTACAGATCAAAAACTTCAACAAAGAACCGATTGCGCAGGATGAGTTTTATGCACAGCTCCGCCTTAATTGTGTTTCGCACCTGGGACAGGTAAGGCTGGCTATCCTGGAGACCAACGGTGAGGTTAGTATTTTCTACTTCCAGGCCGATGAAGTAAAATACGGGCTGCCCATCATTCCGGAAGCCAACCAAAAAAGACAGGTAGGCATTACCGATAGAGGACACTACGCCTGCGCCACTTGCGGCTATACAGCCTGGTTGGAGCCTGCACCGCTTCATAGCTGCCCAACCTGTAGGCATAAAAAATGGGTGCATGCCATCAATGAAAAAAGGCTCACCTGAGGTTTAGATTTCCAGGATAACATTCCCTCCAACGGGGTGACCCACGCAGGTGAGGATCAAACCCTGCGCTAATTCTTTTTCCGTCAATACTTCATTATACGAATGCCATATAGTTCCCTGTACACATTTGGCAACGCAGTTGCCGCAACGGCCGGCCTCGCAGCTATAAGGCAGAACCAGTCCCTGTTTTTTTGCCGCTTTTAATATGGCATCGGGATAATCTACCGGGATGCTGTATTCGGCATTGCCCAGCCGGATCACTGCCAGATGATTCTCCGTATCGGGAGGAAACGCATCCCGCCTGACCTGGTTGCTGAAATAAAAATTCTCCTTGCGGATGTGGGAAGAATCCACACCCGCTTCCTGCAGGGTATAGATGCAAAGGCGCATGTAACTTTCCGGCCCGCAGATGTAATAAAGGGTATTGCTGCCTTCTTCTCCCGCAAATTGCTCCAGGTAAGAAAGCAACAGGTCGCGGTGGAGCCGGGCACGGGAAAGATCAGCCGCATTGCTGAAAAGGGTTTCAAGGGAAAACCGGTTGCCGAAATGTTGCTGCAGCGCTTGCAGATCCTTCAGGTAAACTGCCTTTTCAACCGAAGCATTGCTGTATACCAGCACCACGCGGATATGCGCAAAGGCATGCAATGCGGTTTTGATCAGGGAAAGAACCGGTGTAATGCCGCTGCCAGCAGCAAAAAAGAAAAGCTGCCCGTATCGGCTGGCGTCATCGGGCAAAACAAAAAAGCCGCCGCTGCCCGTCGATAACAGTTCATCGCCGGGTTGGGTACGATCAATCAGCCGGCGGGAAAAAGCACCATTCTCCACCCGCTTAACCCCGATGGAAAGGGGTTCGCCCAAAACCGGCGATGAGGTAATGGAATAAGAGCGGCGCAATTCCTCACCATTCTCAAACCTTACTAAGGTAATGTACTGGCCTGCTTTGTACCGGATATTATGTCCCTCTTCAAATACAATCGTCTTAAAATCCCTGACTTCTTCTTTTATCGTTTTTACCCGCAGATGGTGATAGATGTTCTCCTGTTGGTTCATGCTTCAATTTCTATATTTTTCATTTGACCGGTTGCCGGATACACAACTGTTCATTCTGGTTAACGCATTGCCTGTTCTCGTAAAGCTCTTTGCCGATACTCACAAAAACAAAAAAATCCATCCCGAACAGGATGGATTGATTTTCTGAATTGGTTCTGCACTTACAAACTACGGTTTGTGGTTGTACCCATCGTAGATGTAGCGGAGGCAGCACCCGCTCCTCTTTCAGCTTTGCGGTTAACACTGCCGATCGCCAGCGACGTCAGCTTGTCGTCAGCATCATACTCTTCCATCAGGGTTTGCTGCAACAATTGGGCAACATCAATCAGGCCCAGTTCTTCAGCGTACGCCTTGGCGGTACCATACCCACAGATTTCGTAGTGCTCAACTTTCTGCGCGGCACAAATGATAGCGGCATCTTTTACAGCCGGATCCATATCAATTCCCATCACTTCCTCGCCTTCTGAAATAATTCCTTCCATACCCCTGCATTTAATACCGGAGCCAAACAAACCAGCAAAAATACCGCTTCCGGTATTGCTGTCGTCGTTATCAGCTCCTAACAACTGCCTTACCTGCTTCAGACGATCACGCTGCTGTTCGGTAACACGCAGGTGCTGCTCAAGGGATTGCTTTAACTGCGGATTGCTGGCATTGGCAATCATAGCCGGCATCGCTTTGATAATTTGCTCTTCGGCAGAATAAAGGTCGTGTACATCGTGCACCAATAAATCTCTCAAATGATTCATATTATCCATATCCTATAGTTTTATTGTTGTTGATGTCACACAAACTATGCCCATGCATTATACTCACTGTAAAAAATTTATGATCTCTTCGTGCTTTATGTTATGCCGAATAGAACAGCCTGGTAAAAGGACGCGATCATTTTACTACACAATTCATCAATGCTTAAAAACGAACCACTTGCCTTTTAGTGATCGTTATCGCTTGTTGATGGCTAAACTTTTTACAGGGAGACTCTGCAATATGAGAAAGTGTATTGGGGCATTTTGATCTTCCGGTTTTCCCACGCTGTCACTGCCACTGTCCACAACTCTGGGGTATTTCATCAGCACACTGTCAACCGGCTGCTGCTGAACATGATCAGGTTGTTACAGGAGCAACCTGTAGCAGACAAATGCATCCATTACACCCGCTGCCAGCTTTCGCATGCTTTATAACATGGCTGCATTCACCCATATTGGTGTGCGGCAAGTGGAATCGGATGCTTTATACTGATAACCTATTTTCAGCAGGCCACACATATTGAAAAACCAGTTTGCTGGCGTACTGGTTTTTCCCTCATCGCAACAAAAAAGCCGCGAGGTGTATACGTTTTGTTTTGACGGCAGTTGAAACGGTACGGCCTCCCTGCATGGTAAGAGCTGTTGATGGGCTTCACCCTTTCGTTAACTTGCAACACACTACAGCTATCCATCACCGGTATATAGCCTTACGACAGGATTGCGAACAACACTTGCAGGCCCTGAGGTACCTCTCCCGGACATTTGTATGGCAACGGCGTTGAGGCAACTGTCATCACCATCCATCAAAGAATACTTGATTCCTTTTCATATGCTTCCCCGGCGCAGCACAACAATGGCTGCCATGTTAACAACAAGCTTTTGACTAAACCCTTCTAACAGAAATTGGACGAAGCCCGTCAAAGAATTTCATGCCGTGTTCCACAAAAGGATCTCTTCCTTTGTCACTCGATGTTTTGTAAGCTTTGTAAAAGCTATACAAGCGCAGAGCATATACTCTATACACATGATCGTTCCTACAGCAGGAAGGAGGATGACACATGCTGGATGGATAACTATTGGATCTGTAACAAATCGGTTTTTTGACTCCCGGGAAACGTGCTTACGATGATGGGCAGTGTGTTTGCAGTAAATCTCAGCTTTGATAAAATAGGTGCAGGATCGGATTTTTGCCTTTATAAAAAACCGGTGACATCTTCTTTGAAATTCAAGCGTTGAACGAAAACGCTTTGCAATCTTTCGTGCTGCCAGGCTTACGTTCAGCTTTACCGTGGCCCTGCAGAAACCTGTCGGGATAATACATTACAAAAGAGAACAGTTGGTGCATTGCCTTACCGGATAGATCCTGCAACGCCTGCACAAAGTAACCATGCCGGTGAGTGCTTTTCCTAGTTTAATGTGATACGTATTTCAACCCGATGATGGAAGCGATGAGTGTAAAGAGAAAAAATATCCGCCACAGGTGAAGAGGTTCTTTAAAAAAGAGAATACCGATGATGGCTGTTCCGGCAGCGCCAATGCCCGTCCATACGGCATAAGCAGTACCCATAGGCAGGGTAAGCGTTGCCCTGTAGAGCAGGTACATGCTCATGGTCATGGAAATAAAAAAGCCAAGAATCCATAAGCCGTAGGCTGTACCCGAACTTTCTTTTGCCTTGGCCAGACAAGTGGTAAAACCAACTTCGAACAAACCTGCAATAATTAATATCAACCAAGCCATAAATGAGGGAATAAATCTGCAATGACTTTGCCACCAAAAATGACAAAGTAAACGCAGGAATTGTTGATTGTTTTCTTGGTATCAAAATTTTTGAACCGCATAAAAAATAAATCTGGACGCAAAGCAGATCCGTAATGCAATAGACTGGAAGGAGATAACCCAACTATTTGCACACGACAAAAAATACATTCACCTGGGCGCCTCACAATTTGTGGTATCGCATCATACGCCGGTACATAAGGCGATAGATAAATACCCCCAGCAGTTGGATAAAGAACCAGTACTGTTTACCGAGGAAGTGGAAAACAACTACATGTAGCAGGTAAGAGAAGCTGCTGCGGATTACCTGGGCGGAACTGATCCCAAAACCACCGCCGTTACCGAAGCACGACAATGGGGCTGGGTTTAACCTATACAGCAATGAACCTGCAAAAAGGCCAGGAAATCCTCACAATGGAACACCAGCGCTGTTTAGATGGGTCCGGAACCATGTACCATCAACCTTCCCTTTTCATTGCGTTTGTTGCGAATAGCTATACACATAAAGAATAGCCTGTTCTTCAGCTTACTTGTGTTTTCTGATAGTGTAGCGTTGAAAAGCCGGAAAAAGCATTAGGAATGTTATTGGGTTATTCACACGATCTGTTCCGGAATCATCCCCGGCACTATACGCACACATGTGAATTACTTTTCTTTTTATAGCAAACCAGCTTATTGTAGAGTTGTGTACTCAAACTGTTTAGCTTTTTATTTAATACCCCTGAAAAACAGTGATTTTAAGCCTTAAAAAAGCGGCATCTTCTTTTCACCTGTTTCTTTCGATTCAAGCAACTGCAATCATACAGGAAAGCAGTGCAGATCCTTCAACACCATTTCAGAATTTTAAAAATTTATCTTATGCAAGAAAACCCAAAACAGGAGCAACAGAAATCTAGAAGAGGTTTTGCAGCAATGAGCCCCGAGCGGCAGCGGGAAATTGCCAGCCAGGGAGGTCGTGCAGCACACCAGCAGGGGGTTGCCCACGAATGGAGCACGGAAGAAGCAAGAGAGGCCGGTAAAAAGGGCGGCCAGGTTTCAGGTAAAAGAAAAATGACAGAAAAGGACGAAGACCGGGGATTGATCTTATAACAACACGGAGTGTGGATGTAACAGACAAAAGCCATCCTGAACAGTACCGGGATGGCTTTTGTTTTCCAACATCTTTTGATGACCACTGTACTGGCAAGCTGAGCATTCCCAAAGCTGTCAATTGCGTGGTGAAATAAAGGCTTTGACTGGCGCAGCCGGTTTGCCAGGGCTGATTTTGCCCGATGCTAACGACCTTCCTCCTTAGAAACTAGCCTGCATAGGCTGTTCGTCCAGTTTGTAAAGCTCATACTTGTGAATGGTACGGGTGATATCTGCCACCCATTTATCCTTTGCTTCTGCATACGAAGCAGCATTCATCATTTTCAGCCACTGTTTGTAGTCAGCGCTGGATTTCAGCTTTACGTAAAACTTTTTCTTTTTCAGGATCTGGCAAAAATGCTCAAAGCTGGCTTCGGCAGAGGCGTACTCGCGGTAGGCCGACTTGTAACCCAGTTTTTCCAGCGAACTGGCATTCTTGCCTTTGATGCCAAAGAAATTGCGGAGTGCTTTGGCAATGGCACTTTCGCCGGCTGCACTTTCCACAATGCTCACACCCAGGATAATGCTGGCCGGGATGCTGTGCTTTTGCATACTTTCAACGGCAATTTGCTCGTACTTTTTAATGAACCTTTTCACCACTTTCTGCGCCTGAACGGCACTACTCAACAACAAAGAAAAAAGCAGAGCAGGTAGTTTTCGTTTGATAGAATGTATCATAAGCGGATTTTTAAAGCTGCAAGGGCAGCAGTTACAATAAACAAAAAGATAGAATGGAGTCCAGTCCTTGGTTAGCGACAAGCAAGTCCTGGCGACTTCCTTCTTTCCTTTATTTTAAGTATTTCAATCAACTTTCTTTCTAATCGTGCTTGGCAATAAGCACACAAACATAACTCCTGAATCTTGAATTTTCAACTGGCCGGGCATAACCGATCCCTATATCGTAAAGCGTAGCGTTCCATTCATCGAGACCCAGCAGGTGTTTCCGGTGGCCCAGCGAAGGCACATTTTTATCGATAATCAGGTTCCGGATCGCCGTTTCACCATCCGGCGCACCGGCGCTCAGCGATTCGAAATAATTCATTTCATTTTTAGTTAACCATTTAGCACTCAGCTTATAACCTGCTTTATTGATGTAATGGTTCATCCCATACCCCTCCGGGTCAACATGCGACATATACTGCCGGGTGGCCATATCCAGCGCTTTGGCCTCCGCCACGGCAGCCAGGGTATCATTCCACTTCAGAAGAGGTTTTTTGCTGATTTCGGCAAGGAATGGCATTTCTTCGGCAAACGCGGCAGGGTTCGCCCGGATTTTATTCAGGATAGCAAAGGCTTTCTGTGCTTCCTGCCTGTCCAGTTCAGGTGGCGCTTTAGGCACTGTGAACAGGGTCAGCAGGAGCAGGATGATGAGTTTCATGTTCCATAAAACGAAAAAAGAAATGTTCGTATTGCCGGATGTGGATAAATGGATGGCACACGAAAAAGCCCGCCTTTGGGGCGGGCTTTCTTAAGCTTATGAAAACTGATTAACGTTGTTTTTTGGCTTTCCAGAAGTTACCGGTTTTACGCTTGTTGCCTTCGGGGCTACCCATACGGTCCATAGCGCAACGGAAACCAATGGTGCTCATGGCCTGGTCTTCTTCCAGGTAACGGCGGGTGCCGGGGCTCAGCCAGTAGGCCCGGTCGTTCCAGCTACCACCTTTGAAAACCCTTGTTTTATCAGAGATGAGGGTGGTAAGGCCATAGCCGTACGAAGAGTTGGAAAGAGAGTCACCATCCAGGAAGTTGATCACGTTACCACGCTGGTAGTTACGGCGGTTACGGCTTTCTGCATCTGTTACATCACGCATGCGTACACGACCCATGCTGTCCACTTCGGCTTCTCCGTTCTCGTTCTTCATCAAGGTTTGGAACTTGTTACCACGAACCGGGGCAACATCTTCCATATCCAGCGTATTCAATGGACGATACACGTCAAATACCCACTCGCTCACGTTACCGGCCATGTTGTAAAGACCAAAACCATTCGGATAGAAGGCATTTACTTCAGCCGTGTAAACGGCGCGGTCGTTCAAACCACCAGCCACACCGGCGTTATCACCCGACCCTCTTTTAAAGTTGGCCAGGAACTGACCCTGCCAGCTTCCGTGTTTGGTATCACGCAAACCGTTTACGTTAACAGCCCAGGGATAGATCTGCTTGTTGGATTGCAATTCCTCACCACGCTTACCTTCTTTGTTGGTAGGACGCGGGTTCTGGTTGATCAAACCATAAGCGGCATACTCCCACTCGGCTTCAAACGGCAGGCGATAATCGGGCTGCAGGATACCGTCTTCCATAGTAGCCTGTGCTCTTGGACGACCGTCAGCATCACGCAGGGGATTCTTTTTCGAGTTGACACCTTTGCCGGGCTGCGGTGTGTACAAACCTAACAGGTAAGACTTGGTAGTAAAGTTGTCCTGTCCGGCACCGTTTTGCGACTTAATATTCTGCGGAGAAACCAGGCCCTTCTCCATCAGCAGGCCTTCGTTCACACGGTCGCTACGCCACAAACAGAAATCATGTGCCTGTCTCCAGCTTACACCAACAACAGGGTAGTTGTTAAAGCTGGGGTGACGGAAGTAATATTCAACGAGCGGTTCGTTGTAGCTCAACTCGCTACGCCATACCAGGGTATCAGGCAGGGCAGCATACAATACTTTCTGGCCCTGCTCTTCATCCGGGGGGAAGATGCGGGTAAGCCAGTGAATGTATTCGCGGTAATGAACGTTCGCCACCTCGGTGCGATCCATGTAAAAAGAGTTCACGGTAACGCGGCGGGGAATGTTGTTCCATTCGCCCATAACGTCTTCGTCGGTTTGGCCCATGGTAAAGGTTCCACCCTGAACAAACACCAGACCGGGTCCGGTGGCCTGCTCGGTGGCCTTTGACACCTGGAAGCCGCCTTGGTTTTTGTCGTTGTAGTTCCAGCCGGTTACGTCCGATTGTTGTGGTTTCTTTTTAAACAGATTACAGCTTGCGAGAGCAGCAGTGCAGGATAATAGGATTACCAGATTTTTAACTTGCATGGTTGCTTTTTTTGTCTTTCTAAAGGACACATGGATTTTTGCATGTGCCGCCTATATATAAAACCTTTGTTCCGAACTACATTAACGGCACCTGGTACCAATTATTGTAAGGGTGCAAAGCATTTTTTTGAGGCGGTTTGCGAATATAGATGGTTTACGATAAAATTATAGAGTGGAAAACACGTTTTTTGCATGTGAATTCTACTAACCTGCTGATGACTGCCTGTAGAAAACTGTTTTTTTTATGTTGTTTGCTGTGGTTTTCAGGGCCTGCACAGGGCCAGCGAACGTTCAAACCGGCGTCTGTTTTCGCTACGGGAGCCTGGTACAGGATCAGTGTGCCGGCAGCAGGCATTTATAAAATCGATCCTGCTTTTCTCGCCTCCCTTGGGGTAAATGGCGCCATACCCTCCGCACAAATCCGCGTTTTTGCCGGCAGCAACGGCATGCTGCCCGAAAGGGCCGGCGAACCCCGCATCGACGACCTGGAAGAAGTTGCCATTGCAGTAAATGATGGTGGCGACGGCCAATTGAACGGCACTGACTATGCCCTTTTTTACGCAGAAGGACCGCACAAATGGTTGAAAGATTCTGCGGCCCGGCGTTTTTCCCACCAGAAAAACCTGTATGCAGACAAGGCTTATTATTTTATAACCATTGGCGGCAATGGCAAACGCGTTGCCGCTCAAACCAATCCTCCCGCCGCAACGGTTACCGTCACCACCTTTGACGAACGGTATTTCCACGAACTGGACTCGGTGAACTTTCTTTCCAGCGGAAAAGGCTGGTGGGGCGAAGAGTTGTCAGCCCTGTCCGGTCGCAGCCTTAGCCGCAGCTTTCCCCTGCCCCTCTCCAACCTGTCCCCCGGAACTGCTACCCTGGAAGCCGATGTGGCGGCACGTTCGGTAAATGCCGGCAGCAGCTTTGCGGTTTCACTGAACAATTCACTGGTGGCACAAATACCGGTTCGCAGCATTCCCACGGGGCAATATGCCCTGTTTGCACAAGAGGCCAGGCAAACTTCCGGTGTTCCTCTCAATGAGACAACGGCAACCGTTACCTTTTCGTTTTCGCCCGGCAGCGTTAACAGCCAGGGATGGATCAACTGGTTCCGGTTTTTTGGCCGCAGGTCCCTGGTATTGCCTGCCGGTCAACAGCTCGCCTTCCGCGACTGGCAAAGCGTTGGCAACGCGGCTGTACAATTCAGCCTTTCTGTGCCCGATGCCAACGCACAGGTCTGGGATGTAACCGATCCGTTTGCGCCGGTGAGCATGACGATTACCCTTGCAGGTAATGGGCTTCGATTCAGCAACGATGCGGCGCGGTTGCGGGAATACATCGCCTTTGGTAGTTTTTTCCCGGTGCCCAAAGCCGAAGGCCGCGTAGCGGCCCAAAACCTGCACGCTACCACCGAAGCCGATTACCTGATTGTTACGGCTCCTGCCTTCCTGCCGCAGGCGCAACGACTGGCCGGTTTTCACGAAGGGCGGAACCTGCGCACCGTAGTAGCAACCACCGAACAGGTTTTTAATGAATTTTCAGGCGGCATTCCCGACCCCGCCGCCATCCGCGATTTTGCCAAACTGTATTTTGATCGCTACCGGGCAACCTGGAACAATGGAGGGAAGTACCTGCTGCTTTTTGGAAAGGGTTCTTTTGATTATAAAGACCGGATTAAGAATAATACATCCCTGGTGCCAGTGTATGAAAGCGATGCTTCGCTGGATCCGTTGGCCACGTACACCTCCGATGATTTTTTTGGTTTTTTGGAAGATGCGGAAGACATCAATTCCACTGCAATCGTCAATACACTGGACATAGGCATTGGCCGCATTCCGGCAACAACGGTGGAAGAAGCAACCGCCTTTGTGGATAAAGTGCTGGCCTACCACGCCCCTGCTGCATTTGGCCCCTGGCGCAATCACCTGGATTTTGTAGCCGACGACGAAGACCAGAACCTCCACCTGCAGGACGCGGAGGCCGTA
Source organism: Flavisolibacter sp. (assembly GCA_035998945.1). Taxonomy (GTDB): domain Bacteria; phylum Bacteroidota; class Bacteroidia; order Chitinophagales; family Chitinophagaceae; genus Flavisolibacter. The sequence goes on from DASYHD010000024.1 coordinate 377,711, forward strand.
ACGGCAACAGTATCGGCAACAGCACCGGTATTTAACCCACGCAAAATTTACCTGGATGCTTTTCAGCAGGAAAGCGGGCAGGCCGGCGGTCGTTATCCGGCTGCCAATGCGGTTATCAACAGTAATATCTATAATGGTACGTTGATGTGGAATTACACCGGCCATGGAGGACCGCAACGGCTGGCGGAAGAAGTTGTGCTGGACCAATCCATCGTGGCCAATTGGAAGAATGAGTTCCGGCTACCCCTGTTGATCACCGCCACCTGTGATTTTGCAACCTATGATAACCCCCTGATTTATTCCCTGGGTGAAGACCTGCTGGTGCGACCCAAAACCGGCGCCATCGCATTGATGACCACTTCCCGGGTGGTGTTTGCCAACAGCAACCGGGTGATGAACAATAACTACGTAAAACTGGCGCTGGAAAAAGATGCGGCCGGACAGTACAAAACCCTGGGTGAAGCCGTGCAGGCCTCGAAAAACCTCACCTACACCACCTCCGGTGATGTGATCAATAACAGGAAGTTTTCCCTGCTGGGCGATCCGGCCATGCGCCTGGCCTTCCCATCTCTGCAGGTTGCCTTAACGGTTGTAAACGGGCAACCGTTAGCCTCGCAGCCTGATACCCTCGGTGCAACGGAAATGGTAACACTGGAAGGTGAAGTGCAGGATGACGGTGGAACCTTGCAAACGGCTTTCAACGGAACGGTACACCTTACTTTGTACGACAAAGAGCGAAGCATTACAACGCTGGGCAATGATGCCGGCAGTTTGCCCGTTGCCTATCCCGACCAGTCCTCGGTGTTGTTCCGGGGAAAGGCAACGGCCACCGGTGGTAAGTTTTCATTCCGGTTCCGGCTGCCCAAAGACATCAACTTTCAATACGGCGCCGGAAAGGTTAGCCTGTATGCGGAAGACGGGACCAGGGATGGCAACGGCTACTCCAGGAACGTGGTAATTGGTGGCATGGCGCAGGGCGGCATGGCGGATAACACGGGGCCGGATATCAAAGCCTATCTGAACGACGAACGGTTTGTCAACGGCAGTATCACCAATGAAGCCCCCCTTCTGATCCTGAAGCTTTCCGATTCCTCGGGCATCAACACCGGAAGCGGCGGCATTGACCACGATATTGTGGCTACCCTTGACAATAACAACGACCAGTATTTTGTGTTGAACAATTTTTATGAATCGGACCTGGATAGCTACCAGAAAGGAATGGTGCGGTTCCAGTTACCCGGCCTTACTCCCGGTCCGCATACCTTAAAAATAAAAGCCTGGGATGTGGTGAACAACTCGGCGGAAACCCTGCTGAGCTTTACGGTAGCCAACAATGAAAAATTACAGCTATCCCGCGTATTAAACTATCCTAACCCCTTCACAACCAGCACAAATTTCTGGTTCGAACACAACCAACCCGGCCTTGACCTGTACTGCCGGGTAGAGATTTTTACCGTAAGCGGCAAACAAATTAAAACCCTTACACAAACAATAAACACCCCCGGAACCCGTTCCATTGAGTTGTCGTGGGACGGAAGAGATGAATGGGGAGAAAAACCTGGGCGGGGTATCTATATCTACCGCCTGGCTGTAAAAACTGCTAATGGGAAAAACGCCAGCCAATGGGGGAAAATGGCCCTTCTGCAGTAGATGTCCTGTCTCAAATTATTATTACACGTAAAAACTCTCTATTTTCACGCACTTTTTAAAAACAAACTATGAAATCAACTGCTTTACGACTGGCTGCTGTTACCTTGTTAATGGCGGGAGGGGTCTGCGCTGCAAAAGCACAAAATGCCCAACCCATCAACGTGGTGACCACAGCGGTTCCGTTCCTTCGCATTTCTCCAGATGCACGTGCCGGCGGGATGGGCGACCTGGCCATTGCCACAACCCCAGACGCCAGCTCCTCTTATTTTAACCTGGGCAAAGTTCCTTTTAATGATTTACGTACCGGTTTGAATGTAACCTATACTCCCTGGCTCAAGCGCCTTGTAAACGATGTCTACCTGGCTTCCATGGCAGGCTATCACAAACTGGATGACGACCAGGCCATTTCGGCCTCACTGCGTTATTTCAGCCTGGGCTCCATTCAGTTCACCGATAATTTTGGAAATCCCCTGCAAAGCTTTAATCCCCGTGAATTTGGGATTGATGTGGGGTATTCCCGTAAGTTGGGCGAACGCACCGGTTTTGGTGTGGGCCTGAAATACATTTATTCGAACCTGGCAGGTGGTAGTGTGGGTGGTAACACTTACAAAGCCGGAACTTCGGTGGCCGGTGACCTGGGCATTTATCACAACACGCATAACGAAGTGGGGCAAGGCTGGGCCTTTGGCGCAGCACTGACCAACCTGGGTGCAAAAATCTCTTATACCGATAACGCCGACCAGCGTGACTTTATCCCGGCCAACCTGGGCATTGGTACCACGTATACCAGCGTAATGGATGAAACAAACAGGGTTTCGTTTGGTATTGACATCAACAAGCTGCTGGTACCCACACCGCCTGCTGTTGGCGACTCTGCCGGCCTGGTGGCTTACCGCCAGAAAAGCGTCGTGAGCTCCTGGTTTTCTTCGTTTGGAGATGCTCCGGGCGGCTTCAGCGAAGAGTTGAAAGAGTTCCAGGTTTCAGCTGGTGCCGAATACGTTTATGCCAACCAGTTTGCCCTGCGTGCCGGTTATTTTTACGAGAACAAAACAAAAGGCAACCGCCGGTATTTTACAACTGGAGTTGGGTTAAAATACAATGTGTTTGGGTTGAACTTTTCTTACCTGATTCCAACCGGTTCGGGCATCAACCAGAACCCCCTGGCCAATACACTGCGTTTTTCCCTGGTGTTTGACCTGACCGGTGAAGGTGGAGGTGATTCCCAATAACAATAACAGGATGATCAACAAAAAAAGCGAAGGAGACCCCTTCGCTTTTTTATTAAACTGAGAGACTATTTTGAATAGTGAACAGACGATCAGGGAACAAGGAATAGCGAAGGAGGTTCTTCTGTTCAGCCTTTCTTTAGGGATGGCCTGTATGTCTGGAAATAACCAGCCTTGGTAACTTCTACATGCAGGATTCCCTGTTCCATAACCTGCGGTACAATTCCTTCGCTTCTCCAATTATATTTGCCCTATCGCCAACCTTGCCTCCATACTATCCCAACCCATCGAGTACCTCAAAGGTGTTGGTCCCCTGCGTGCCGACCTGCTGAAGAAAGAACTGGGTGTTTTTACCTACCAGGACCTGCTTTACCTCTTTCCCTACCGGCACATTGATAAAACTTCCATCACCAGGATCGAAGACCTGACCACCATGACCGACTATGCCCAGGTACAGGGAAAACTTTGGTACCACGAAACCCTGGGTGCCGGCAGTGCCAAACGCCTGATGGCTTACCTGAAGGATGATACAGGCGTGATTGAATTAACCTGGTTTAAAGGGCTTACCTGGGTGGAACGGATGCTAAAGCCCGATGAGGTATACAATGCCTTTGGGAAGATCTCGTTCTTTATGGACAAGCCGCAGATCGTTCACCCCGAACTGGAATTGGTAACCAATCCTTCGGCTGCGGTAAAAAGTTACCTCGAACCCGTTTACCCTACCACCGAAAAACTCAAAGCAAAGGGACTGGGCGGACGGCAGATCGGTAAGCTGACGGCCGCGCTGTTTTCACTCATCCCCGAAAGGGAGATCGAAGAAAACCTGCCCTTTTATTTACTCGAAAAATTAAAACTCATTTCAAGGGCCGAAGCCTTGCGCAACATTCACTTTCCTTCTTCTGCTGCCATGTACGAACAGGCTGTGCGCCGCCTGAAGTTCGAGGAATTGTTCATCTCCCAGGTACGACTGGCAATGGTCCGCATCGAACGCCATCGCAGGTCCAGGGGTGTGGTGTTTCACAAAGTAGGTGACCTGTTCAATGATTTTTACAATCACCACCTGCCGTTTCAACTGACCGGTGCACAAAAACGGGTGCTGAAAGAAATCCGTACCGATACCGCTGCTGGCCACCAGATGAACCGCCTGCTGCAGGGCGATGTCGGAAGCGGCAAGACCATTGTTGCCCTGCTCTCCATGCTCATTGCCATCGACAACGGTTTCCAGTGTTGCCTGATGGCGCCAACAGAGATTCTTTCACAGCAGCATTTTGCCGGCATCAGCCGGCTGCTGGAAGGCTTGCCGGTTACGGTCAAATTATTGACCGGCTCTACTCCGGCCAAAGAACGCAAACAAATCCAGCAGGGTTTGGCCGAAGGACTGATTCATATTGTTATTGGTACGCATGCCCTCATTGAAGAAACCGTGCAGTTCAAAAACCTGGGACTGGCCATTGTAGATGAGCAACACCGTTTTGGTGTGGAGCAACGGGCAAGGCTCTGGAAAAAAGCGCCTATCCCCCCGCATATTCTCGTCATGACAGCCACACCGATTCCGCGAACACTGGCAATGACCGCCTATGGCGACTTGGATTATAGCGTAATGGATGAATTGCCACCCGGCCGGCAACCCATCACCACCGTTCACCGCTACGAAACCCAGCGCATGAAAGTGCTGGAGTTTGTCAGGAGTGAAATTGAAATCGGGCGACAGGCTTATTTCGTATTTCCCCTGATAGAAGAAAGCGCCAAGATGGATTATGAAAACCTGATGACGGGCTATGAGAATATCAAAGCTTTTTTCCCGGAACCGAAATACTGGATTAGCATGGTGCACGGCCGCCAGACCTGGGAGCAGAAGGAAACCAATATGATGCGGTTCAAGAACAGGGACACCCAACTTTTGGTGGGCACAACTGTTATTGAAGTAGGTGTGGATGTTCCCAACGCATCGGTGATGGTGATAGAAAGTGCGGAAAAATTTGGACTATCCCAACTGCACCAGCTACGGGGTCGTGTGGGACGGGGAGCGGAAAAAAGTTATTGCATCCTGATGACGGCAACGGAACTGGGGAACGAGGCAAGGGAACGCATCAAAACCATGGTCAGTACCAACAATGGTTTTGAAATTGCAGAAAAAGATTTAGAACTCCGCGGGCCGGGAGATATTGAAGGAACAAGACAAAGCGGTGTACTGAACTTCCGGCTGGCTAACATTGTACAGGATAAACCGATACTGGATGCTGCCAAAAAATGGGCGGAAGAAATGGTAGAGAAAGACCCGGAACTAACCCTTCCCGAGAACGCACCCATCAAACAGTATCTTATAGCGCAAAAAGGAAAAACACCCTGGAGCAAAATATCTTAACAGGTTGTTGAAACAATAATTTGTCCTATTTTATAGTTAACTTCAAAAACAATTGACGTACAAGTTTTCCATACTCTTTGCAATCGCCAGTCTGTATACCCTTTCCTTGTTTGCACAAACCATTGAATTTGTTGAGAACCGGGGACAGTGGGACAGCCGCGTAAAGTACATGGGCAAGGTAGATGCCGGGGCTTTCTTCATTGAAGAAAACGGATTTACAGTTGTGCAGCACAGTCCCGAAGACTGGGGCAAAATAACGGAAGTGATCCACGGCCACGGGCCCAATTCACCCGCCTCCACCTCCAATAAGCTTTCCCTCCGCTCCCATGCTTTCCAGGTAAAATTCCTGGGCGGCAATCCTTCGCCACAAATCATTGCCGACAAGCCCTTATTTACGTACAACAATTACTTTATCGGCAGCGACCCCTCTAAATGGGCCGCCAATTGTAAAATCTTCCAGGGCATTACCATCAAGAACGTTTATCCCAACATCGACGTGCGGTACTACTCCGGCGGCGGATCGGTAAAATATGACCTGATTGTTCATCCCGGCGGCGATCCTTCTGCCATTGCACTGAAATACGAAGGTGCGGACGGCCTGGAAGTCAGGAACAAAGAACTCCTGATAAAAACATCGGTGGGTGACCTGCGGGAGACAGATCCTTATACCTACCAATACAACGAGCGGGGCCGGGTAGATGTCCATACCCGTTACGTGGTGAAAAAAGGCAACGTAGTCACCTTTGATGTCAAAAATTACAACCCCAAAACCACGTTGGTCATCGACCCCAATCTTGTTTTCTGTTCGTTCAGCGGCAGCAAGGCCGACAACTGGGGCTTTACGGCTACGTATGGACCCGACGGGGCGATGTATGGTGGCGGCATTACATGGGCGCAGGGTTTTCCTACCAACCCGGGTGCCTACCAGCAATCCTTTAATGGCGGTGAGTGGGATATGTCTATCATCAAACTCACACCCGACGGCTCCAGCCGGGTGTATGCTACCTACATTGGCGGTGCCGGACAGGATCAGCCGCACAGCCTTGTGGTTGACAACCAGGGAAACCTGGTAATTGCCGGCCGCACCAACTCACCGCGCAGCAGCGGAACCCCCTATCCTGTTCACGGTCCCGTGGGCTATGTGGGCCCGGCCAATGCCGGAAGTGACTTTGATATTGTGGTTACCAAGTTGAACGCTGCGGGTTCAGCCCTGATTGGTTCGGTACGCATTGGCGGAAAGAAAGATGACGGCGTCAACATCAGTACATCAAGATCCAGCAGTTCCCTGCAACAGAATTATGGCGATGATGGCCGTAGTGAGGTGATCCTGGATGCGGCAGGCAACATTTACGTGGCTTCCTGTACCCAGTCAGTTGACGGTTCTGCCGACGGCTTTCCCGTACAAAACGCCTTTCAACCGACTGGCGGCGGCGGACAGGATGGCGTACTGCTGAAATTTGACCCTAATCTTTCCAACTACCTGTTTGGTTCATTTATTGGCGGTTCCGCCAATGACGCTGCCTACGTGCTGGCAATCCATCCCGTTGATGGTAATATATATGTTGCGGGAGGCACGGAGAGCAATAACCTGCTGAATGGCACCCGTGCAGGAACACTGGGTCCCAGCCTGTTTGGCGGCATTGACGGTTTTGTAAGCATTGTAGCCCCGAACGGTTCTTCTGTCATCAAAACATCTTACATCGGCACTCTTGGCGACGACCAGGTATACGGAATCCAGTTTGACGCCAATGGTTTTCCCTACGTTATGGGCCAAACAACCGGCGACTGGCAGGCGATAAATGCAGCCTGGAGCCAGCCACGTGGCAAGCAGTTTATTTCCAAACTCCAGCCCGACCTTTCCAATTTTGTGTATTCCACCATGTTTGGCAAAGGCCAGGCAGCACCGGATATTTCTCCTGTTGCTTTCCTGGTCGACCGTTGCGAGAATGTTTATATCTCCGGCTGGGGCGGAAAGATTCCTAGTACGAACTACCGCAATGCCGGTGCCGATGGCTTACCGGTAACCGGTGATGCCATGAAGCCGGCACCCGACATCAACCCGCAAACGGGTATGGGCGATGACTTTTACTTTTTTGTGCTGAAGCGGGATGCCACGGCGCAGCTGTACGGAAGTTATTTCGGGCAAAACGGTGGTCAGTACGGCGACCATGTGGATGGTGGCACCAGCCGCTTCGACAGGCGGGGTGTGATTTACCAGGCCATGTGCGCCAGCTGCAGCAACAACCTGCCCTTTCCTACCACGGCCGGTGCCTGGGCTACCACCAAACCAACCAGCGCCTGTAACCTGGCAATGGTAAAAATTGCCTTCAACCTGGACGGCGTACAGGGTAGCGTTCGTTCATCAGTGAACGGCATTCCGCGGAAAACATCGGGTTGCGTACCCCTGACGGTCGATTTTATCGACACGATCCAGGAAGCCATGCAGTACGAATGGAACTTTATGGATGGCAGCCCGGTGGAAACAACCACAACGCCCAGTATTCAGCATACGTTCAACCAGGTGGGCTCATACCGGGTAATGATGATCGCCATCGACCCGGATAAATGTATCACCCGCGATACGTCGTATGTAACCATCCGTGTTGGGAACAATGAAGCAAAACTTGATTTCAATCCGGTGAAACTGAGCCCGCCCTGTGATATTTTCCGTTACCGGTTCGACAATACCTCTGGTGCTCCGGTGGGCATTCCCTTCAAGGCCGGAACCTTTACCTGGGACTTTGGCGACAACTCGCCCCTGGTTACAGCAGGTCCGGAAGCCGTTTTCCATACCTATGCGGCAGCAGGTACCTACCTGGTCAAACTAATCATTAACGACACGGCTTACTGCAATTCGCCGGATACGCTGGTAAAAACTTTACGTGTAGCCGCCAACGTAAAAGCAGCATTTGAAACCCCGGCAACCGGTTGTGCGCCCTATACCGCCGTATTCGACAATATATCGCAGGGTGGTGCCGAGTTTATCTGGGATTTTGGGGATGGCACTACTTCCACGGAACAGAATCCAACCCATACCTACCTGCAGCCGGGCACTTACACGGTGCGGCTGACGGCGAACGATCCCAACACCTGTAACCTGACCGATAATACCACCTTCACCATTACGGTGTATGGCAACCCGACGGCTGATTTTACCGCGGCACCACAACCGCCGATCACCAATACACCCATTACGTTTACCAACCTGGCAAGCAGCGATGCGGTTTCATTCAAATGGTTGTTTGGCGACGGCGACTCTTTGGAAACAACGTCACGCGGACCGGTGAAGCACGAGTATAACCTGACCGGCACCTACGATGCCTGCCTGATTGCTTACAATGCAGCCGGTTGTCCGGCACAGGTATGCAAGCCGGTGACCACGCAGGTAGAACCGGCTGTGGATGTTCCCACCGCCTTTACACCCCTGAGCAACGATGTGAACAGTTATGTGTTTGTCCGGGGCTATGGCATTGCCAAAATGAAATTCTCGATCTATGCCCGTTGGGGTGAAAAGGTGTTTGAAAGCAACGACAAAAAAATCGGCTGGGATGGCCGGTACAAAGGCAAGTTGCTGCCAATGGATGTATATGCCTATACGCTGGACGTGGAGTTCGTGGATGGCAAAAAACACCAGAAAAAAGGCGATATAACATTGATACGGTAGAGAACAGAACAACAGATGCACAAGGAACAACGGAGCGTAGAAGTATAGATAAGCTCCAACGAATAGGATAGTGAAGCATAGCAGATTGTCCGGGTGCCGACAACTACCGAAAAGGTAACCGGACATAGAAGGGCAAGGGTGCGACAAAACAGCAGCAGTACAGTAACACGGCTGCTGAGAACCAAATCAAAATCCAATTGCAAATGAGAAGACTACACGTTTGAAAACCGTCAAAACTCATTTTGTGAAGCAACTTTATTTTACACTTACGATTGCAGCGCTTGTAATAGCCACTTCGGGCTATGCGCAGGACCTTCATTTCTCACAGTTTTTCCGTTCACCGCTGAACACCAACCCTGCCAACACCGGCTTTATGCCCGAAGGCGATTACCGCCTGGGTATCAATTACCGCAACCAGTGGTCATCGGTAATGTCGGTGCCGTACAAAACCATGAGCGCCTTTGGCGATGTGCAGTTATTGCGCAACAACTCCGAGAACGGCTGGCTGGGACTGGGTGGCATGGTGCTGCGGGATGTGGCCGGAAGCGGAAGCCTTACTTCTACCAAGGTCTTTGGCTCGGTGGCGTATCACCAAACACTCGGCTATTCAAGTCTGTTAAGCCTGGGGTTTAATGCCGGCTGGGCCAACAAACAAATCAATACCGCTAACCTGAAGTTTCCCGACCAGTTTGACGGAACATTTTTCGACAGCAAGATTCCCACGGCAGCCATATTGGACCGCACCAATATCAGCTACCTCGATCTGCATGTGGGGATGAACTATGCCTATTTTCCCAACAGCAATATTTATCTCAACGGCGGCTTTTCCGCCCAGCACATTAATCGTCCCAACGAATCATTTTTTGTGGACCAGGGCGATAAAAGTGCCAGCCGGGTGCCCCTGCGCTACACAGGCTTCCTGAACGGCAGCTTTAAAGTGAACGAATCATGGATCGTCAATCCCAACATTTACTATTCCCGCCAGGTAACAGCCTCCGAGCTGGTGGCTGGCCTGAATGCACATTATAACCTTTCCGGCGAGGGCGAAAATGTGCTTATTGGAGGCCTGTACTACCGGCACAACGAAGCCGTCATTCCCATGATCGGCCTGGGGGTGAAAGACTACACCTTTGCCTTTTCCTACGATGCCACTGTTTCATCGCTGCGCACATACAACGGTACCCGCGGCGCTTTCGAGTTTTCGCTGATCAAGGAAGGCTTGTTCGACAGCTTCAACGGCAACAGGCGGCAGTCGCTCTGTCCTACGTTCAGACAATAAGATTTTTCTATTTTTGTGGCGCCAACCCGGAATACCGGGTTGGCGCCATACACATCACACCGGCCAACGCTTTGAAAGATGGCACGGGTATGGTACGTTTGCTTTAAACAGGATAGCATAATATCGCAGAAAAAATCCACTATGAAAAAATGGAATGCCGTATTGGTAGCTTTATTGATCAGCCTTTCCGCAATGGCGCAGGAAGGAGAAGAGGCGGAAGGCAGAAGCAAGTTTTTTGGCGGGGGCAATTTTGGCCTTTCCTTCGGACGCTATACACTGATCAGCCTGAACCCGCAGGTTGGCTACCGCTTTAACCGCTTCCTGGGTGCCGGCATTGGTCTCAACCTCGTGTACGCCAGCCAGAAGCAGAAAGATGTTTACGGAAACAATTATCACAAACTGGTGCAGGGCATCACAGGGCTGAATACCTTTGTTCGTTTCTATCCCGCCCAGCGGTTCATGATACAGGTGCAACCCGAAGGCAATTATATTTTTGGAAAAGAGATTTATTACCAGCCGGTAAAAGAAACGTATAAGCTGGATGCCGAAATTATCCCTTCGCTTTTGATGGGTGGCGGTATGGTAACCCCTACCGGCAATGGCGCCATGATGTTTACCGTTATGTACGACGTGCTGCAAAAACCCGGCTCACCTTATGGCAACCGCCCCATCGTGAATGTGGGTTACAACTTCAGCTTTTAACCACAAACAACCGGCATTACCGTAAATCCTACATCCAGGCAAAAACGTGGTTTTCCGCTTTTTGCCGGCTTCATCAACCGCTGGAACTGGCGCATAGATGAATTTATTATATTCGTTATAAGACACCAAACCTCCAATTCCATGACGCACTATTTTGAGCCCTTCACACCGGAGCGTTTCCACCTTGAAACCGGACTAAATGCACACGAAAACGAAGCCATCTACCTGCGTTGGGTGAACAGCCAGATCAACTACGCCAATTACCTGCAGATGCGTGAAATGAACCAGTCATTGAAAGAGATCATCGGCCTGCTGAAGGAAGGCGCTTACACCGACGATGAAAAAATGGCAAGGCATTGATTTGCTGGCGCAAATTTTTTACGGCCTGCAGCGATGGATCAGTACAGTTATACGACAGTGCGGTTGGCTTCATGGCAGGAATTCGGCAGTTATGTGCAGCAGTTTTCTGAAAAATGGGCGTTTCGTGGACAGGCCAATGCAGCCTGGGTTTTGAACAACGCAATTGAACGTACCGATTTTATTCACCAGGGCAACAGCGTGGAAGCACAGTTTGTGGCCGAATTTCAGCGGGGTGCCCGCAACTACCTCACAAAAGACCAGATACCCGAACACCTGATCGAATGGCTGGCCCTTATGCAACACCACGGTGCTCCTACCCGCCTGCTTGACCTTACCAAATCACCGTTTATTGCGGCCTACTTTGCATTTGAATTTGCCCCTGCAAAAGAAGAGCAGCATGTAGCCGTGTGGTGCCTGAATGTAGAACACCTGAAGAATGCCGCCCTGGATATTCTTTCGCAGGAATTTGGCGAGGCCCTGAAAGAAACGCAAAACCTGATCAACGAAAAGCTGTTTGAAGTGCTGTTTTATCAAAACAACAAACACCTGGTTTTTCCCGTCGAACCTTTCCGCATGAACCGGCGGTACTCCCTGCAGCAATCCATTTTTTTGAGCACCGGCACATCGGGAGCACCGTTTATGGAGCAGTTGCTGTTTCTGCAGAATACCATGTCCAAAGCCATTGTAAAGCTGGAGATTCCATCCTGCGATAAAAAAGTGGCCCTCCGCGAACTGCTGAAAATGAATCTGCACCGGGCCAGTTTGTTCCCCGACCTGGATGGCTATGCACTTTCCATGAAGCTGCGTTACAACAGCATGAAAACACCGGAGGAGGTAGAGCAGGAGCAACAGCAAAAGCTTTCGGATAAAGAATATCCTTTCTTTCCGTAGTAAAATGGCAGCGGTTGGACATCCCATTTTTCCTGTATTTTTTCGCTTGACTTTTTAGGTCTCTTGCTGTATGTTTGAAGCAATGGTATTAACAATTGTTTGAAAAAACCTTTTGCCAAAACTGATGTCAAACTATTCCAAAATCCTCTTGAAAATGAACACGTATCTGCATATCGTTTTTACTTACTTTGAACACGTGGTACACCCCGCAGGCGGCAAGTCTTCTGCCGACAAAAGAAAAAAACGCAATTCCACCGGTATGGTGTTTCCCAGGGCTACCCCCGACAGCATGAATATCCGTGATCTGGCCAAACGCCAGGATAGCTTCCGGCGCAACCCGGCGCCTTAAGGTCAAACATAAAAGGTGAAATATGGCCTCCAATCTAAAGTATGTTTTTGTTTCCCGTCTGACGTCTCACGTTTTCACATTTCTGCTTGTGTAACAACCCTTAATTTTATCGGCAGAAAACAAGTATGGGAGTCCTGAAACAATTAGCCGAATACCTTTACCTGCGTAAGCCTGATCCTGACAGGCCCAAGACAAATTTTGTCAAATACATGCACGGCATCAACCGTTTGAGTTTGCTGCTGTTTTTGCTTGCCCTGATTATCCTGATCATCCGGCTTTCGACGCGATAGTTGCCTGCAGGTAGCCTACAATTTCCTGGGCGGCCCTGGCCGAAGCATTGCCCTCTTTTTGCAGGATGGATTTTAATTCTCCGTAGTCAGCTTTCATTTGGCCAATCCTGGTTTCATCATGCAGGATGGCGCCCAACGCATGTTGAATATTGGAAACGGTAAGCTCGTTTTGGATCAGTTCCTTCACTACGGGTTTGTCCATAATCAGGTTAACAAGGGAGATGTATTTGATCTTAACCAGCCGCTTTGCAATCTGGTAAGAAAGGGCTGAACCTTTGTAACAAACCACCTGCGGCACACCAAACAACGCCGTTTCCAGGGTAGCGGTACCAGAGGTCACAAGCGCTGCGCATGCTTTTGTAAGAAGCGTATAGGTTTGCCCCGCCACGGCGATCCACACATTCTGGTAAGAAGAAGTTAGCTCCTGGTAAAAGGAAAGCGGTTGTCCCGGCGCCTGTGCAATGATGAACTGGTAATCCGGGAAAGCTTTGGCGGCTTCCAGCATCACCGGAAGTTTGACCGTAATCTCCTGCTTCCGGCTTCCGGGCAACAGGGCAATCAGCGGTTTTCCCTCCCATTCGTTTGCTGTTATTTCAATTGTTTTTTCCGTTGCCGGCCCGGTACAACGGAGAGGTACACCCATTTTTTCCTGCACGGCTTCTGCAACCACCTGCACCAGGGGGTGACCAATGTATTCCACCTTGTAATCCCGCTCCTGGTAAAAGGTTTTTTCAAACGGCAGGATCACCAGCATTTTATCCACCCATTGTTTGATGCCTTTCACCCGGCTTTCCTTCCAGGCCCATACCTGCGGCGAGATGTAATAAATCACCCGGAGGCCTGCTTCTTTTGCCCATTTGGCAATACGCAGGTTAAACCCGGGGTAGTCGATCAGGATCATTACGTCGGGGGCAAAGGCTGCAATGTCCTGTTTGCAAAATTTAAGGTTGGATAGAATAGTTCGGAGGTTCATCACCACTTCCACGAAGCCCATAAATGCCAGGTCGCGGTAATGTTTTACAACCTTGCCGCCGGCCGCTTCCATCAGGTCGCCGCCCCAGCAGCGGATATCAGCAGCCTTATCCAATTGCTTCAATTCTTTGATCAGGTTACTGCCATGCAAATCACCAGATGCCTCGCCGGCAATGATGTAATATTTCATCAACGGTAAAGATAGAAGGAGAAGAGCGAAGAATGGAATAGCGAACAGACGAACAGGGGGCAGTGAATGCCGAAGGAATAGTTCCATTTCATCTTTTCTCCCGTTAGCGAAGTGCCTAAAAGCTGTAGCGAAAGAAGGATTTGGATACTTTTACATTCTTTATTCCTTGTTCATTATTCTGCGGTTCCTTAAATCAGCACTTTTGCCAGCAGGATGCCAAGGCCGTACAGGAGGGTAATGGCAAAAATACCCTTGGCCGTTTTGTCTTTTTGCGTATTCACGTAATAGGTAAAAAGTGCAATGTTACTCACCAGGCTCCACACGCCGAAAAACGTGATCAGTCCTTTCTGCGTGGTAAACGTATCGAGGAAATCCGGCAGGGATGCCTCGTTGAAGCGCACCAGGTAAATAATCAGGAAAACAGCCAGGGGTAACAGAAAGCCCAGTAGCAATCCCAGTTGCAGGTTATCCTTTTTCAGAAAAAATGTCCCAGTCGTTTTCAATTTGTTGCTTTAGTTTATAGTTGGTTAAATCAAACTGCACCGGTACCACGCTGACATAGTTATTCGCCAGCGCCCATACATCGGTGTCGGTCCCTTCATCAAAGTTGACAAATTCACCGGTGAGCCAGTAATACTTGCGCCCATGCGGATCTAAACGCTCCAGGAAGTCTTCTTCGTATTTGGCATAGGCCTGCCGGCAGATTTTTATACCGTTAATTTGTTCAGGTGTGGCAATGGGAAAATTCACGTTCAGCACACAATGCTTGTCGGGTGGATTTTTCAGCATTTGCTCCACCAGGATGCGGGCATATTTGCGGGCTGCACTAAAATCCGCCTCCAGTGCATAGTCCAGCAGCGAAAAACCAATGGAAGGAATGCTCTCAATAGCTGCTTCCACCGCTGCCGACATGGTACCCGAATAAATGACATTGATGCTGTGATTGGCGCCGTGGTTGATACCACTGATGCAGATGTCGGGCTTCTGATGCAGCACCTTGTCCACAGCCAGCTTAACGCAATCCACCGGTGTGCCGGTGCACTGGTACGACTCGATACCCTCGAAAAGATGAACGCGGTGTAGTCGTAGCGGAACTCCGATGGTGATAGCGTGCCCCATCCCCGACTGCGGTTTGTCGGGCGCCACCACAACAATCTTTCCCAGCCCTCTTACAGCTTCCACTAAATTCCGTATCCCGGGTGCATTAATGCCATCATCGTTGGTTACAAGGATCACCGGTTCTCGCTTTTCTTCCATTCTTGTCGATTTATGATTCCTGCAAATTTGACACAGAAAAAATGGAAAACCAAATGGTGAATGGTGAGCGGTCAGTGGTGCGTAGAAGAATGTTTCCTTTTCCATTTCTTCACCTGCCATCCAAAGGCCATTTATTTTGGTAAGGATGAGGGAAGAAAAATTTCACCATGCACAATTCACCAGTCACAATTCTAAATAAATTAGTATTTTGCAGCTAAAATTATTAGTGCATGTCGTTTGCCAATAAAAACCTCAAATACCTGCGCAAACTGCGGGGATGGACACAGGAAGAATTTGCCCAGAAACTGCGCATCAAGCGTTCGCTCCTGGGTGCCTACGAAGAAGAAAGAGCGGAGCCCAGGATCGAGATCCTGGAAGCCGTAGCCGATATGTTCAAGCTGACGCTGGACGACCTGCTTCGCCGCGATGTCAGCGACAACAAAACAAGCTATCTCTCCCGCCGCCGGGCCCAAAAACTGGCAGCCGGACGCACAGATATTCCCTTTGTCCCGGTAAAAGCGGCGGCCGGTTACCTGGCAGGTTACTCCGACCCGGAATTTATCGACGAACTGAACACCTTTACCCTCCCCATGCTGAGTGGCGGCGACTACCGTGCCTTTGAAATCGTGGGCGACTCCATGATGCCCACCCCCAGCGGCAGCGTGATTGTTGGCGAAAAAGTGCAGGACCTCGAAGAGATCAAATCCAACAATACCTATGTCGTGGTATCAAAAACCGATGGCATTGTGTACAAGCGGGTGCTGAAAAACAACCGGCAGAAAAACAAATTTACCCTGGTAAGCGACAACCCCTCCTACCAGCCATATAACGTCGGTGCCGACGAGATTTTAGAGCTCTGGCAGGCACAAATGATCATCTCCAAAGCCAATACCCAGCAGCGGTGGGATGTGAACAACCTGGCCAACCTTGTCAGCAACCTGCAGCAACAGGTGAGCGTACTGAAAAAACGTATGACGTAAAATTTCCGGGCGAACATAGCGTTAATATTGCCGATGTCGTATATATTTACGCTTTCGCCAAAACTGCATGCATGTTGAGAGGGCTGATCCTCCTTTTCGTCTTGCTATTGACGTTTAGAGGGCTAACACAAAAAACACTAACTGCTGTCAAATCATCCGTACCACCTGTCATTGATGGTCGGCTTGACGATGCCATCTGGCAGCAGGCCCCTCTTGCAGATAATTTCATGCAGCATTCTCCCAATTACGGCCAGCCGGCATCGGCAAAAACTAGCGTTCGTATCTTATATGATGATGATGCGGTTTACATCGCCGCGCAGTTGTTCGACCAGCCTTCCCTGATCCGCAAGCAGCTGACGGCAAGAGACGGTGAGTTGCAGCAGGATGCCGACTATTTTTCTGTTTTCCTGGACACGTACAACGACAAACAGAACGGCTTCCAGTTCCTGGTAACACCAGCCAATGTGCAAACGGACGCCAAGCTGAATGCTTCGGCCAATGCAAGCTGGGGCGATTTTGGCGACCGCTCCTGGGATGCCGTCTGGCAGAGCGAAACCAGCCAGACCCCGGATGGCTGGACCGTGGAAATGCGCATTCCTTATTTTTCCATCCGCTTTGCTAAAAAGGAGGTGCAAACCTGGGGCCTGCAGTTCCTGCGCTACATCCGCCGCAGCAACGAGATGGCCTACTGGAATCCGGTCAATCCCAACGAAAACGGCTTTATCAACCAGTTTGGCCAGTTTGCCAACCTGCAAAACATTACGCCGCCGCTGCGGTTAAGCTTTTCGCCCTACCTCTCGGGCGGACTGCGGTATTACCCGGAAAATCATGTGAAAGACAAAGAAGTGCTGCGCAATGGTGGCATGGATGTGAAATACGGCATTAACGAAAGCTTTACCCTGGATGCCACCCTCATCCCCGACTTTGGCCAGGTCATCTCGGATAATGTCATCAACAACCTTTCCCCCTTTGAACAGCTTTTCCAGGAAAACCGCCCGTTCTTTACCGAGGGAACCGAGCTGTTTAAAAAATCGGGACTGTTTTATTCGCGGCGGATCGGGGCTGTCCCCGGCGGGTACTATACCGCACAGGAAATGCCCAACAGCACCGTGGTGAAAAACCCTTCCATTACACAGCTTTACAACGCCATCAAACTTTCAGGACGCACAAAGGGCAAGCTGGGGATTGGTGTTTTCAATGCTGTGACGGCACCGATGTCGGCAACGGTGCGACAAAACCTTACAGGGAAAGATTCCACGTTTGAAACGGAGCCCCTGACCAATTTTAACCTGGTGGTGCTGGACCAAGCCTTGAAAGACCGTTCGTTTCTTACGTTTACCAATACCAACGTGGTACGAAGCGGAGCGGCCAGGGATGCCAACGTTGCAGGGCTGGATTATGCCTATTTCACTCCCGATAACCAGTACCAGGTAAAGGTCACAGGCCGGTACAGCAAAATATTTGGTTATTCGGGTCTGCCCAGTCTCGACTATTCCTCTTATGGCATCAACCTGGTGGATGATACAACCCGTGTGAACGGGCGATTGATGGTGAAACCCTACGATGGTTTCAAAACCACGTTTTTTGCCGGCAAGGTCAGTGGCAAACTGCAGTACAATTTCACGTCCAGCATTACCTCGCACCAGTACGATCCAAACGATATGGGCTACCTGCAGGCGCCCAACGAGGTAATCTACGACGCTACCATCAGCCACAACCAGCTAACGGCAACAGATAAGTTCATTTCTTACCGCTACCGGTTTGGCACCCGCTACACCCGCATGTACAAGCCCAATGCTTTTAACCAGTACGAGCTGTATGCCACGGCTTTCTGGTACTTCCGGAACTTTTGGGATGTGTCGGTAAACATCGGTTCGCAGCCTTTTTCGCAGCACGACTATTTTGAACTGCGTACACCCAACCGCTACCTGCAACGGCCGGCATTTCATTACCTGTCGGTACAGGGCAGCACCGACAGCCGCAAAAAGCTCTTTGTCTCCTACACGCTGGGCTACACCCGTTCGGAGATGAAAGACGGGAATTATTTCCAGACCAGCCTCGGTGCCCGTTACCGGTTCAACAATCGCTTTACCCTGGACCTTTCGCTCAACCGCGAAGACGACCAGAACCAGATTGGCTTTGCCTTTTTGCGGGAGCCGAACGGCCAGCCCATTATTGGTTACCGGAAAAATGTTCAGACCACCACCATCCTGACGGGCAACTACAGCTTTACGTCGCGGCTGAATATTTCCCTGCGCACCCGCCACTACTGGAACAATGTCGCCTACAACAGCTTTTACAACGTAGCGGCCGATGGCTCCCATCTTCCCCGGGCTTTTATTACCGGCCAGGACGACAATTACAACCTGTTCAATGTGGATGCATTTCTTACCTGGGATTTCCGCCTGGGCAGCCGGGTGATCGTTGGTTATAAAAACTGGCTGGGCGACCCTTATGCCGTGGGTTCCGGTCCCGATTACATCCATAACCTGAAGAACACCTTCCGCATTTCACACGGCAACGAACTGACCGTAAAACTGATCTACTTCCTCGACTACAACCAGCTGCGCAGGAAAAAATAGTACGGGAAGAAGGGGAGAGATTTAGTTATTAGGTTATTGGGTTATTAAGTTATTATGAGAGATCATATGAAGATCATTTTTTACAACCCGCAAGATGGTTTATTTGACCCCGGCTTGCAGTTGTTTGATAAACCTGGCATTTTCGCAAAGGGAAATGTAATGTGCTAATAGCTTTGGAAAGATAAATGCATCCCGTTCAGAAACACGTGGCTCCTTCGGAATAAAACAAACAGTCTGCTTTATCCTATTTTACCTTTTACTATTTTTCAATAACCAATAACCAATAACCAATAACCAATAACCAATAACCTACCCCAACTCCCAAACCTCCTTGGCCAGGCGAAACGTATGGCAATGCGCCTCCACGATCGTTTTTACCTGCGGCGAATACCCGCCCCCCATGGCTACCACGCAAGGAATGCCGGCCGCTTTAAGTGACGAGAAAACAAAGTCGTCCCGCTGCCTGCACCCGTTGATGGTGACCTTTAGCTTGCCGAATTTGTCGGTTTCCAGGATATCGACACCGGATAAAAAAAAGGCGATATCGGGTTTTATGGTTTCGATGAGGGGAGGAAGATGTGACGTCAGCAACTGCAGGTAAGCCGCATCAGCCGTACCATCCGGCAGCTCCACATCCAGGTCACTTTTTTCTTTGTGGAAAGGATAGTTGTTGCGGCCATGCATGCTGAAGGTGAACACCCTTTCCTCCCCTTCAAAAATCTTTGCTGTACCGTTCCCCTGGTGTACATCCAGGTCGATGATGAGGATCCTTTTGGCGAGTCCCTGGTGAAGCAGGTAATTCGCAGCTACGGCAAAATCATTCAGCAGGCAAAAGCCTTCTCCCCTGTCGGCAAACGCATGGTGCGTACCGCCGGCTACATTGAGCGCCACACCTTGTTCAAACGCATGCAAACAACAATCGATGGTGCCCTGCGTGATGATCAGTTCACGCTGCGTAAGCTGCGGCGACTGCGGAAACCCAATGCGCCGCTGCTCACTGGCCGACAGGGTTTGCCCTTTTAGCTTTTCGAGGTATGCTACAGTATGCGTCAGCAGCACCACATCATCGGCACAAGCCGCAGGAGAAAATAAATTCTTTTCGGTGATCACACCTTCATAAAGCAGTTGCTGCGGGATCAGTTCATACTTCAGCATCGGGAAGCGGTGCCCTTCGGGCAAGGGGTGCGCATAGATCGGATCAAAAGCAATGTGGAGGGTTCCCGGTTTCTTCATGCAAGCTTTATCAGTTCGTTTTCAACAATAGCAAAAATGGCGCTGGCTTCTGCCTGGTTCATGGCCACGGCGCCGGTGAACTTGCTGAAGGCCGGCAGGATGCAATGCCGCTCCATAAAATAAAAACAGGGAAAGCGCAGGGATTGTTTACCCAGGCCGTGGATTAGTACACCGGGATGAATATGCCCGCAAAAGGCATAAAGGCCCGGTGCTGTTTCGCACCGGTCATGCGAAAACAGAAAAGGTCCCATCTGCAGCGTGGGATACACCACCTCGATGGCGGCATCCCTGTACCAGGCATCGGCCAGGATATCATGGTTTCCCCGCACGAGGGTGATCTGCAGGGGGGAGAAATCCTCCCGCCAGCGCCGGAACCAATCGAGTTCGGTATTGGCGCTGCTGTGAAAGAAATCACCGACCACGATCAGTTGCAAGGGTTTGAAATAATGCAGGAGAGACACGAGGCGTTGCAGGTCTTCCTTGTACACATGTTGCGGAACCGCGATGCCGGCCTTGCGGAAGTGCCCTGTTTTGCCGAAATGCAGGTCCGAAACCACGAGGGCTTTTTCCTCTTCCCAGAAAAGAGCCCGCTGGGCCGAAAGCCACAGGTGCTGCTCCTGAATTTTATAATGAATCGGGGCCTGCATAAAGGGCTGCAAAACTACCGTCAGAACGGGGATTTCTGGGATCGCTGGGTTGCCCATGACGCAAATCTTTCCTAAAATACCGGACTGTTTTTAAGACATTTTTCTTCACACTCCCAAACATCCCACACATCCGGATTATCCCAGTTCAGACTGCATCCTGCGTACCCGGTCGGCCAGCTTTTCGGAGGTGAGGCTTTCCCGCAGGCTGTCTACTTTAATGGGGAAGCAGAACGGTGTGAGCCGCTCCGGGTAGGTGAGTACAATTTTAGAGCCCTGCACCCGTTGCAGCATCTCCCTCAGCCTTGCCTCTTCCATCTGCTGGTCGAACACTTCCTGGTAGGCCTGGCGGATCAGCACATTGTCCGCATCGTATTCATTGAACACGTTAAACAGCAAACCGGCGGAGGCCTGCAGGTGCCGGGCTTTTTTGTATTCACCGGGAAAACCCTGGAAGATCAGCCCACCAATTACGGCAATGTCCCGGAATTTACGTTTGGCCATCTCCGTGGCATTTACGCTTCGCTGGATGTCTTCCATCAGGTTAGCGGGAGAAAACAGGTCGTACACATTGCTGTCGTCCACGGGAATGGGCTGGTCGCTCAGGAGTTCAAAACCGTAATCATTCATGGCAATGGAAAACGTAATGGGCAGGATGCGGGAAATGCGGTAGGCCAGCAGCGCCGCCATGGCTTCATGCACCAGCCGCCCTTCAAAGGGATAAACAAAGAGGTGAAAACCATCCCTTGTTTCAATCTGCTCTATGAGCAATTCATTCTCCTTCGGCAAATGCGACAACTGTTGCTGCAACGCAAACAGCGGCTCCAGCACTTCCAGTTCAATGGGCAAGGCCCCGCTCTTCAACGCCCCCCTGTTTGACGTTTGCCGTTTCCCCTTTGACGCTCCGCCACTCACCCTGTCCACCATCCTTCGCAGCACCTTGCCCAGGCTGGCCGACAGGGGCAGGCGTCCGCCCAGCCAACTGGGAATATTGGTCTTTTTGGAAGTGGACTTTTTGGCAATCACCGTCATGTCCTTGATCGCCACCAGTTCCAGCTGCCGGCCGGCCAGCGTGAACGTATCGCCGACATCCAGCCGGGAAATAAAATATTCTTCGATGATACCGATATAGCCCCCGCCCAGGAACTTTACCTTCATCATGGCATCGCTTACGATGGTGCCGATGTGCAGGCGGTGGCGCATGGCAATCCGCCGGCTATTGATCCTGTACACACCGCCTTCGATCTCCACCTTTTTGTATTCATCGTACTGCTGCAGGGCATTGCCGCCGGAGGTGATAAAATAGAGCAGGTCATTCCATTCGGCTTCGGTAAGGTCAGCATAACAATGGGTGGCCTTCACTTCTTTCCAGATCTGGGCCGGCACAAAGCCATCGCCACAGGCCAGGGTGCAGAGGTATTGCACCAGTACATCATAGCAAAGGGTCAGGGGCTCGCGGCTTTCGATAAAGCTTTCGTCAATGGCTGTTTTGAGGGCGGCGGCTTCAATCAGTTCCAGCGAATGCGTGGGCAGGAAATAAATGCGGCTCACCGCATCCGGACTGTGCCCGCTGCGGCCGGCCCGCTGCAGGAAACGGGCAACACCCTTGGGCGACCCCACCTGGATCACCGTTTCCACGGGGCGGAAGTCCACCCCCAGGTCAAGGCTGGCGGTGCAGACCACCGCTTTCAATTTGCCTTCGTGCAGGGCCTCTTCCACCCAGGTGCGCAGCTCCATCTCGATGCTGCCGTGGTGCAGGGCAATGGCGCCGGCCAGGTGGGGAGCAATGTTCAGCAAGGTCTGGTACCACAACTCGCTCATGCCGCGGGTATTGATGAAGATCAGTGTGGTGCGGCTGCTGTCGATAATGGGCAGGATCTTGTGCGCCAGCTTAATGCCCAGGTGACCGGCCCAGGGATATTTTTCGATTTCATCGGGAAGTACGGAGAGAACTTCCAGGCCTTTTGAAAGCTTGGCTTTGACGATAACACCAGCCGCCCTGCCCTCCGAGGGGGGATCACCATCCACACCAGCCTCGCTTGGCGGCGCTGGTTTGTTTAGCAGTTGTAAGGGTGAGAGCAGGACATCCATCGCCTGTTCGAGGTTGCCGATGGTAGCGGAGATGCCCCAGATGGTGAGTGGTGAGTGGTGAGTGGTGAGTTTTAACGCCGGACTCATCATTGACCACTCACCACTCACGGAAATAATCCGGCTTAAGGCCAGCTCCACCTGCACACCGCGTTTGCTGCCCATCAGTTCGTGCCATTCATCGGCGGCAATCACTTTCAGGGTTTTGAAGCTGTCGGCAGCCCCCTTTTGCGAGAGCAGGAGGTGCATGCTTTCGGGGGTGATGATCAGCACTTCGGGCATCTGGCGTTTTTGCTTTTGCCGTTCCGATAAGGAGGTATCGCCGTTGCGGATGCCTACCTTCCACTGCAGTCCCAGCTCAAAGATCACTTCTTCCATGGCCCGGCCAATGTCCTTGGCCAGGGCCCGCAGGGGGGTGATCCAGATAAGCTGCAGGCCGTTCTTTGTTTTGGAACCATATTCTTTGGGATGATCGTTGATAAACCGGATAACGGCGCCCAGGAACACCGAAAAGGTTTTACCCGTACCGGTAGGGGCATTCACCAGGCCACTCCGCCCGTTGATAATATGCTGCCAGGCTTCTTCCTGGTAGGCAAAGGGTTGATAGCCCTTGCTATTCAACCATGCTTTTACAACCTTGTATCCGCTCGATTTCTTCAGGTCCGCCATGAGCTGTAAATCTACAACCCGATCGGGGTGAGGCGAACAGGGCAACCGGCGCATACCGGTATAAAAAAAGACCCGGCAGGTGCCGGGCCTTTTGGCGAACAAGGATGGTGTGTAAAGCATTTATTTGCCGCAGGAGAGGAACCCGGTATCAACCGTCCCGTCTTCGTAGGCCTCATTGATGGCAGTGACCAGCATATTCATGTGGCTGGGTGAATACTTCGTTTCAGTGCCTCCCAATACTTGCTGCGCAACGGCAAAGATTTCATCTACAGACATGCCGTTCCAGATGGTCAGCTGCGCCCAGGTGGGATGTGCTGCAATATCGGCTTCATCGATGGCCACAACCAGGTTACCAAGTTTACCTGCAGCAGCGCTGTAATCTTCTATCTGTTCATCCGCTTTCAGGTTGAGGGCCAGTGAAAGCACCTGGGCTGCATAGGTGCCGCCGTTTGGCAACACGCCGGGTGTACCGTTGGCAACAGGTTTTGATTCCAGGAATGTTTTCACCGAAGAGGGTGTAGAAAAACTTTCTGTGTGGTCACCATCACCGATGGTAACATCAAATAAAGAGGTGTTAGCAGTTAGAAAGGCCTGGCCATCGTTGTTTCTCCAATAGCCGCGGGAATGGGTGCGATAGTCACCAATTTCTATTGTACAAGCTGGCGGACATACGTCACGCAACACGTAGCTAAGTGCACCAGAAGTAACATCACCGGCAACCGTTGCGTTACCGCCCCCGCTAACATTGAAGGAAAAGCTGATGGAGGAACAAGCCGCCATGGATGCTCTGGAACGTACTACCTGGATTTTGCTGACTTCTGTTTCATATCCTGCTTTGTTTCCATTCCCTGTTGTAGGCACAGGTACAACAGCCGGAGAGTAAAATCTGATATTGCCAAATTTACCGTTAGTGTTATTGCGCTCAAAGGTGAAGTAGACATTCGCAGCATCATGACTTACCGTAACCACTACGTTGCCTACGGTATACGTTTGTTGGGTGTTGGCAATAGTTGTGACAGTAGTTCCGGAAGGTGTCAGGCTGCTTCCATCCAGAGTGAGCACACCGTTGGTTACCGCTGTTTCCGTAGTGGCTGCAAAATCAGCCACACAATCATGGCAGGAGCCTACTGGAAACCCATCTGGAATGGTTTGTACAGGGTCTGAGGTTTGGGGTTTGGCTGAAGCAAGAGAGAGTTCCTCTGAAGCGATGTTTTTTTGACAAGAGACGAAGCCGCATAACAGCAGCAGGGCGAGCATGCCCGATTGCATTTTTTTCATGATAGGGTCGGTTTAGTTTACAGAAAAATGGAAACGTGGAATTTCAGAGGATGGTCTGGCGGCTTTGGAGAATGCGGCGACCGAACATTCAATCACGGGATAGGATCAGAATCGAGGCGCAAGGTAGAATGCGTTTTTTGTATTTGCAAGAGATGGAGAAAAAAACTTTTCAGCGCATGGTTAGTTTTACACTTATCCATTAACGATAGCCTGCTGTTTGGCAAAGCTTATAAGAGCTATTCGGTATTGCCGTGAAGCTGTTTCTATTCTTTCCATTGTACCAAACAAAAAAGGTGGCCCAAAGGCCACCTTGAAAATGGTTATGATCTGTTTACACGATTAGTTGGTTTTAACCACCTGCAGGTTTTGCTTTTGCTCACCCTGGGTTACTTCAATGAAGTAAGTTCCCTGTTTGTAAGCTGCACCTACCTGTACTACCTGGCCGGAGAAGAGGTTGCGTTTCACATCCACCACCTGGCCCAGTTGGTTGTACACTTTCAGCGTGATGGCATCCCTGGTGTTATTGCTTTCCAGGCTGATGTTGAACTGTGATACAGCCGGGTTAGGATATGCTTTCAGCGTTAATCGTTGCGCTACGTTGATGCTTGCAACTTGTGCACTAGCAATTGCAGCTTCGGATTTTTTGCCTGCTGGCTGGTGAATTACAATAGAGCCACCACCAATTTGTGTTCCTGTATTGTACTCTTCACCTACAAGAGCAGTTACATTATTATCATAAAGAAGCTCCTCATTAACATCCCAGATTCTGATTCTGAATTTATCTTGCTTTGATAATCCCAAAATATCAGCATCGGTTGCTATCACTGTGAATTTGAAACCTGGCACACCATTAATACTGCCTACTCCTCTATAAGTAGCTTTATCCCTATCAATTACAAGGGTTCCTGTTTCAAGTAAAGAGCTTCTAAAATTTAAGTTGCCATCTACAAACTGGAACTCAGTATTGCCTTCTACAGTACTAGATCCTTTCTTATACTTGGCTACGAAACCAAAGTTAGCAACACCTGTAGCTTCACTGCTTAGGCCTAGGCTGTTATTAGGCCTTATACTGCCCTGTAGAGAATTGATCCATCCACCACCAGTAACAAATCCAGCATTTGGATCGTACACAGCAACATACATTTCTGCTGATGCAAGACAACTAGCAACGTTATAAGACGCACGTACCTTATATACCCTTGGCAGGTCAGTCGGCCACTTGATAGTGATTGTTCCATTTAGATTAGATGTCACAACTCCTCCTTTGCTTGAAATAGGTTGATCTGTAGTACCGTCGTAGTATGTTACTGTCCAATTCCAAACAGCATTAGAACTTCCTGTAACACTATAACCGTATGTAACCGTTGTGGTAAGCGGAATAGGCACACCTCCGTTTGATGCAGTAATGGTTATTCTTGAACCAGGATAAACTACAGAACTGTTATCAGCGCAATCAGTAACAGGCAATACGGTTCTTGTGTATCCAACACCAGGAGAAGTACATGAAGCTTGAGTAGTGGCAGCAAACCCATCACCATCAGCATCCAGGTACCATACAGTAGCCGGATTCAGTGTGGCATCATTATCAGCACAGTCACCGCCGCCGTTGGTTACGCTTCTTACATAACCGGCACCAGGAGATTCACAACCTGTTGCAGTACCAGCG
>DASYHD010000003.1:0-90785 GCA_035998945.1 Flavisolibacter sp.
TCCTATATTTGTCGTTCTCCTTTGAATTTCCGCTCCGGCCCGCTGCTTACAATAAACCAATTGCTTTATG
The DNA here is from genome assembly GCA_035998945.1 of Flavisolibacter sp. Classification (GTDB taxonomy): domain Bacteria; phylum Bacteroidota; class Bacteroidia; order Chitinophagales; family Chitinophagaceae; genus Flavisolibacter. Next base: position 71 of record DASYHD010000003.1, read on the forward strand.
AACACAGATAGACAGAACTACAAAGACTATTCACTCGCAAAGTTTCTCTTTACCCTTTTTGTTGTCTTTACATATTTGATGCTTAAATTTTTAGGCTACCTGCAGGTGTGGGGGCTTTAGTTTTTTATTCGGCCTGCTTTTCAGATGCTAGTGTTGCAGGTTCCCGGAAGGAAAAAGCGACCATCCTTGCATAGAAGAGGAAGAGGATGGAGGAAGGAGGTTAAGATTAAGATGAAGGAATTATTGAGTTATTAAGTTATTGATGGTTGATTATTATAACGGTTTTGGGTTGCTGTAAACGTTGTTTAATGACAGAAACTTTGTTTGGCAATGTTTGTGGTGCAGGATTTATGGACACCCGTATATATAGCTGCGGCGTTTTATCATTGTGGATCAGGTCTTTTTTCGAAACGGTGGGGGCATCCTTTTACCGGCACTATCCTCTTTTGCAGACCGTGTCCTTCAACGACCTTGTTATCAAAGACACCTGTGAAACAAATGTGATACAGGTTTTGTACACCGCTTTGCCATAGGCGCCAAACATATGTTTGTTATGGCTTCAACCGGAACTACTTTCCATCTCTCGGCAGTATATGCACACGTAACGTTAAATATATGTGTGCAAAAAATGCAACTGTGGCAAGAAATTTATGACACAGCCTGCACAATTGTAATTGCCTGCAGGATTTAACCCCGCCTCCTGCCTGTAACGCACTTGCCAAAACTATAAGCCTAAAGCTTACAATGTGTATTCTTTGCCAATTGCAGGCAGCATTCTTTGGGTGGTTACCGGTTTCAATTCCAGCCAACACTGTCAGAAAAGCCGGAGATGCCCAAGGTTTTAAAAATCTTTTTAAAGCAGAAACATTTATTCCCGGGTTAACACACCTATTTCAGCAACCGATAGCTGCTGGTCGTTTTCGTTTACTGTTGATAGCGCCTCCAACCTGATAAACCGGGCCTTATACGTGCGGTTAAAACGTACATCCTGCCTTACAGGATTGTTTCCAATATTGGCAAAGGCGGCACGTTCTATTGCACTGGTCCAATTTGTACCGTCTTCACTTATATAGAAATTATACTGGTAAATAATGCCTTCTTTTTTTCCATCCTGCCGTGGCGTATAGCTAAATCCTTTTAATGTTATTTGTTCACCCAGGTCTATGACAATCTCTTTTTTAGCAGCCTCGTTCAATTGCGCTATCCAAAAAGTGGCAGGATTAGCGTCAATAACCCGGTTGAGCCGCGGGTTCTGCTCCGCCCCCACTATCTTCCATTTGGCCGGCGCCAGGTCAAACGTGGCTGTTACCGTTTCACTTCCTTTTGTCCCATTCCCAATAAATGCTCTTGCTTTCACTGTTCCGCCCCTTGCTACATCCAAGGGCTGCGTGTACCGAAGGGATGTGAAAGCGGGTTCGCTGCCGTCTGTTGTATAGGTAAGCACTACATCCGCACTTTCCGAAGTGATGGAAACCTTTCCTTCCTTGCTGCGGGTGATTTGCGGAAGGGAAAGCAATTCCGGTGCTTTGTACAACTGCACTTCAGAAAGTACCGGACAAGCTTTGGCCTCCAGAACAGTCACTCTAACTTTTGTGGTTTTGATGGCCGGAAATGTCAGGATGCGTTTGTACCCTATCGTTGTTTGCCGGTCCAATTCACGGAACATTTTACCATCCCAGTAGTCAACAGAAAAGGATTTAACACGCTGTCCCAATGGAATGTATTCCTGTAGTACAATACGATTGACAGAAGTTTCTTTACCCAGGTCAATCGTAAAAGAAGCCTTCGTTACATTATCATTAGTGGTCCAGTAGGTATTGTAATTGCCATCGGTTAAATTGGCTGCCGCAAATTGTTTTGCTCTCACATCGGATGCGGCAACTTTTCTTCCTTTGGCTAAATTGGTTTTAAATGTTTCATCAAGCGTTTTCTTTAATTCCATTAACCGGATGGAATCATTGGCATGAATCAGCCCCCGGCGGTCAACCGGCACATTCAGCAGCAGGTTGGCGTTGCGGCCTACAGAGCTGTAATAGATATTTAAAAGATGGTTGAGCGATTTTACTTTATCATCGGTTGATGGACTGTAAAACCAGCCCGGCCTGATGGAGACGTCCACTTCAGCAGGCACCCAGTATTTGCCATCTTCGTTGCCTTCGTTCAAAACATTTGTCGGTGGTGCTGATAAACCCGGAGCAAAACCATCGGTGTCTAACGTTGACCAGTTGGTTGTTCCCGCAATGCCACTTTCATTACCCACCCAGCGGGCACCGGGTCCTACGTCACTGAAAATAATCGCCTGCGGCTGATACGTATAAACTGTCTGGTGAAAAAGAGGCCAATCATACACCTGTTTTTTCCCATTGGGCCCTTCGCCGTTTGCCCCGTCAAACCACTGCTCAAACACTGGTCCATAACCGGTCAGTACTTCCTGAAGCGTACTGGCAAAAATGGTATTGTATTCCGGCGTCCCATAAGCCGGGTGGTTGCGGTCCCACGGTGATAGATACACGCCGAACTTGAGCCCATACTTCTTGCAGGCATCAGAAAGTTCCCGCAACACATCGCCCTTGCCATTCTTCCAGGCACTTTCCCGCACCGTGTGTGTGCTGTACTTACTGGGCCAGAGGCAAAAGCCATCGTGGTGTTTTGCGGTGATGATAATACCTTTCATGCCGGCAGCTTTTGCCGTACGTGCCCATTGCCCTGCATCCAGTTGTGTTGGATTGAACACTTTCGGGTCTTCATCGCCATGTCCCCATTCTTTATCAGTAAAGGTGTTTGGTCCAAAATGAATGAACATATAGTATTCCAGCTTTTGCCATTGCACCTGGCTTTGGCTTGGCAACGCCCCATAAGGAGCAGGCGGCTTTCCCTGCTGTCCAAAGGAAGTAAAACTTATTAACAGGAATGCGAGAATGGTAACAAGCTTTGTTTTCATAAAAAATAAAATGAGACCACTAAAAGTAAGCAACACAAGACGAAAACTTCTTTTTACCCGGACATACTTTCACTATTGCCCCTATTCACTCCTTCACTTTTCCATTCAAGTAGAGGTGACTGAACAGTCATTGAACACCATATAACATGGATTCCTCAAACTCTCCATGTTAAAAAGTTATATCTGTTTACGTTAGTTGCAGATCCTTTTTCCCTGGATGGAGTTCGCAACTGTACTGGTTAGCCAGTGTGGACCGTTTCTTCTTTCTTACTACCACAGGCAGCTTTAGCCGCCAAGGTGATGCATCAACTAATCCAAGTCAGTTTTTACCCGTAGGTACAGCCGGAGTTCCGAAAAAGCAACCGAGGCCATCAGGAGCGAAAGGTTCACATTGTGAAGTCGTTGACACCTTGATTAAGCGTAAAACTCTACCTTACCTCCCGTTCATTAAAAAGCACGCCTTGCATAAATCAGGATTCAGTGATCTGCATTCCGTAGATTGTTTTGGCAACTATTTTTTTGGATAGACAGGCACAAAGCAAGATCAAATTCTTTTTGGTAGTAATCCTGCCGAAAGAGTAAATTTTATTGCCTGATTGCTGTCTTTTTTGATATGCATGGTCTGCAGGTTCATTCCGATTGGTATAACATCACCAGCCCCGCTGCGCAAAACATCACCCTTCAACTTTAGTACATGAAAATGCAGATCGCTATTTTCCTGATCGCCTTGATTACAGTAGGACGCCCGGCTCTTAGTCAGACAAACTGGAAACTTACGAAGAACAAAGATGGCATTGCCATATATGAGGGTACGGTCCCAGGTTCTTCTTTTAAAAGCATAAAGGTAGAGTGTACCCTGGATGGTACATACGACCGGCTCATCTCTGTACTCAGCAATGTCAGCCAGCACAAGCAGTGGGTATACAATAACAAGTCGGCTTCACTACTGAAAACAGTAAGCCCTTCAGAGTTTTATTACTACACGGAAACGAATTTACCCTGGCCCATGAATAACCGGGACGCAGTGATGCATACCACGATCAAAAAGGATAGCCTCAACCGCTTTTTACGGGTGCATTCGGTTGCCGATGCCGGGTATTCTCCTCAAAGAGATGGCAAGGTGCGGATTCAGCGTTCTAAAGTGGCCTGGTATGTGACGATGCCCTCTGCGACTACGCTCCATGTTATCTATACCTTAGAGGCCGATCCGGGTGGCAGCGTCCCTGCCTGGCTGGTAAACAGCTTTATAGAAAAAGGACCCTATGAAAGCTTTAAAAAATTAAAAGCACTGCTGAAACCATAGTCAACCTATGGACCGGCAGGCAATCCAGTTTCTATGCCATACCATTTACAAAACAGCAAAGGAAAACCAGTTAGGTTTGCTAAGGGATAGAATATGTTTGATGCAGAATCATTAATTCAATACGGAGGGCTGCTCCTCGTATGCCTGGCTGTCTTTTGCCAGACAGGGCTGTTCTTTTGTTTTTTTCTTCCAAGTGGAGGGCTCCTGTTTGCAGCCGGTGTGTTGGTTGCCAGCGGGAGGCTGGATCAGAACATAATTATCGTATGCCTGTTATTGATTGTGTCCGCCATCCTGGGGAATACCGCCGGCTATGCATTTGGTCGCAAAACGGGCCCACGGCTTTACAGCCGGAAGAACTCCCGGTTTTTTCGTAAAGAACATCTGCAGACGGCGGAAAATTTCTTTCAGCGATATGGCGGCGTGGCGGTAATGGCCGCCCTGTTTTTTCCGGTAGTACGCACCTTTGCTCCCATTGTGGCCGGCTTAACCGGCATGAGGTTCCGCCGGTTTTTCGTGTTTACTGCCATTGGGTCATCAGCATGGATTCTCACCTTTGTATTGGCCGGCTTTCTCATTGGAAACGTGCCGGCGCTGAAGCCGTACCTGCTGTACATTATCCTTGCCACAATTCTTCTTTTTACCATACCCATTTTGATCAGTGTAACAAGGAAACTAAAGACAGCAGACAGAAGTGCATCTCCAAACCAACCCGCAGCAAAGACAAGCACCCTTTAACTCCCTGCACGGCCTAGCTCTACAGGAAATTTATTATACCGATAAATAAAACCTGTACGCTGCTATCCATCGTCATTAGCTGTTTTCTTACGCAACAATTGGTGCTATGGCAGCATTCTTGTGATGGAAGTAAGGACGAAATATTCATTTTGAAATCATTCACATTTAATATACCAGCAGCATGAGTAACAAAGAACATATGGCACAGGAAGGTCTCGATGGAAGCACGACAAAGCATAAAGGCGAAAGCCAGCAATCTCACCAGCAAGGTGCTAAAAGTGTAGCCAATGATAAAACCGGCAAGCATAAAAAAGATGAATCAGACGGTGCAGATAAGAACACAACCAAAAAGGGCGCAAATAGTGTTTAGCCGCAAATTATCTTTTCATCCACGGTATAGATGACAGCTTGCGGTATTTCATGAATCCTGGATTGGCAGACAGTTTGTGCTGAATAGACTTCCAGCACTTTGATTGTATAGGCCAGTACGTTGTTATCGACAAACTGGGAACTAACATCAGTCTCCTACCGCATTGATGAAATTTTACCGTGTATTCTTTCATTCCAAACCCTGGCTAGGGTTTAGGAAATCTTTTATGTAGAAGTCAGCGCAATCCGTATATGTGCCAGGTGGTGCTGCAGATGCCAGGCAGACATGGCGATAGCTTGCGCCTGATTGATGGTGTATCTTCTGACCGGGTGATAATACTGTATGGTAAGTTCCTGATCTCCTAATGAACGCAGCAGGAGTACATACCGCCTGGTGATACTGTCCAGCATATCCAGAGAATCTATTACGGGAGCCTCATTTGCATCCGGAGTGGTCGCCCAGCCATCCATATTGATCAAGGTGACTTCTTTGTAGTCAGATTCAGTCAATGCTTTTTTCATTCGCAGGTAATGAAGCAATTGAATATCTGCAACGTGATGTACCAGTTGCTTTACCGTCCAACTGCCGGGGCGGTAGGTCTTTTCCAAATCCCCCTCAGTAAGATTCTGCACTGCCTCTCTGTATTGTTCCGGTGCCAGACCGATGCTTTCCCTATTTTGCGCCAGTTCCTGGTGTGTATACTGATCTTTTGGTACAAAATTCCCAATGGGAAACTTCAGGTGATCGATTGAAGAACTTTCCATTTATTTTCTTTCCTGCAAAGTAACTGGATCTGCAGAAAGTATCCCAGTTCGATGGTTGTGCGGTGTGGTTTGTGTTTTATCATTCCCTGAAAGTCAGACACGATACACAACCAGTACCTGCATGAAAAAAGCAACTCTGGTTGCCGCGAAAATTTCTCTATTGCATCCGCACATCATCTATTTCAATTGATGTTTCGCTATTCTTTTAGAAAGACCCCCGGGGTAATATCCCAGGCTGCTTCATCGCCGAAAGACTCTGTACTTGCGTGACACACCCAAAGAAAGGCTGTACCTCTACACGGTTGAAAATCCTGCAGGAACGGTAATACTGCCCCAATCCCAACAGCTTGGAACATTTATATTTACCTACTAAAACCCAGGCCTGGAAAGAATGAAAAAACTCATTTTATACTTCATCGTTATAGCAGTACTGACAGCGCAGTCGCAAGCGCAAATTGTAGACCTGCCCCAATCTATTTATTCAGGCAAACAGGGCGGATTGCATATGCAAGGCGTTGCCGTTGATAAAGTAAACGGTCATGTCTACTTCTCTTTTACCGATAAATTGATCAAAATGGATCTCACGGGTAAACTACTTGGTAGCGTGACCGGTTTTGTTGGGCATCTTGGCGATCTGGATTTTACGGAAGACGGGAAGATATACGGTTCATTGGAATACAAAAATGATGCAATCGGCAAAGGCATAAGCAAAGAACTGGGAGTTGAAAACAAGGGTGAGATTGGGTTCTATATTGCCATATTTGATGGCTCACGAATTATCCGTCCTGATATGAATGCAGAAAAGGAAGATGTGTTACGCACAGTATATATCAGGGAAGCCGTAAAAGATTATACGGTGACAGTAAAAGATGGCAATGAAGAACGGCTGCATCGGTTTGCCTGTTCGGGAATAGACGGAGTTGCATTTGCTCCAGCCATAGGCAGCCCCGGCTCTACTAAAAAGTATCTTTATGTAGCATACGGTGTGTATGGCGATATTGCAAGAAGCGACAATGACCACCAGGTTATTTTAAAATATGATGTTAGCGACTGGGAGCAGTATGCGCAAAAACTATCACAACATAAACTCCACCATTCCGGACCGAAAAAGCCGTTAGAAAAATATTTCGTAAAAACAGGCAATACCCGTTATGGCATCCAAAACTTAGCTTATGATCCATACACAGGAAATCTGTTTGCCGCAGTATACCGGGGATCCAAAACTCAGTTTCCAAATTATGACCTCTTTGTAATTGATGGCAGAAAAAAGCCTGTCAAAAATCATATAACGTCTGATAATAAGAAAACAAAAGTCAAAACACTTTCTTTGCTCGACGCCGGTTCAAGGGATGCTGCCTCAGGTATCAGGGGTTGGTATTTTAAGTGGGGCGCTACCGGTCTGTGTCCCTTAGGCGATGGATTATGGTATATATCACATCATAGTAAGGACAGAGACGGACAACAACAAAGCATCCTTTATAAGTACAAATGGATGGGAGACAATCAACATCCATTTATGTTACCAGGTCATTGATTATTTAACAACACTCCCTCCTTTCCTGTAAGGGGACAGGAAGAACACTTATCGAGTTGTTTTTGAAGGTGATTACCTTACAACTATTCATTTGGCTGATGTAAAAGCAAAACATTTTAAGAAAGTCGAGTTGACAGAAAATGGAGTTCATTCCTACATTCCATGTATGTTGAAAAGGAAATCGCCCTGAAAGGAGGTAAAGGCTATACAAGTCTTTACAAGTGAGTTTTAAAAAACCATTTGCATTATTAGAACCTGCCATTAAAATCAACTCGGCTGTCGGGTCCTGATATATTTTGTTTACAGGTGTGCAGCACAACGATGTTTTTTATTTAAATGCAACAGTATTAGAAAAGCTTACTAATATTTCCTGAATTATAATGATTCTCATGTTTTAATTTTTTGTATTTCACGCTGCCAGTCTCTACAGGAACTTTCTTTTACCAGTACCACTCCACCCGCTTTCGGCTTGCCTGCAAGTGGATCTTTTGTTATATTCAATCAACTGATTACTATGTTATCCATTTTAAAAACAGGGCTGCTAGGGTCTATTGCATTGATGTTATCTGCCGGCTTACTGGCACAAGGCAAAAAAAAGGTAACCATTAAAGCAGGGAATACCATTGCTGACGTACTGACCCCATCCGATATTTATTATTTTCTGCAATTCACTAACGGAAAGGTGTACTTTAAGGATGGCTCGCAGGTAGAAGCCAAACTGAATTACAGCCATCTTGTTGATGAAATGCATTTTATTGACCGCAAAGAGGACACACTTGCCCTGACGAACGAAAACACCATTCAATTCATTGTTGTAGATAAGGATACCTTCTACTACCACAACGGGTACCAAAGGCTCCTTATGCAAACCAGGGGCATCAAACTCACCTACAAACAAGTATGGGCACTTGGAGACGTTAAAAAAATGGGAGCTTTCAACCAGGCCAACACCTCTGCCGCCATCACCACTGTCAGCACCTTTGTAGGGAAGGATGGGAGTTATCATTTAACCCTGAATGAGGATCTGGACCTGAGAAGAGTAGAACAGTTTTTCCTGGGTGATCCGTTCAATCGTTTCGGCCTGGCCAGTAAAAAGAACGTGCTGGAACTTTTTGCCAAAAAACAGCAAACCATCAAAATTTACCTGAAGAAAAATAACGTGGACTTTACCCGAAAGGATGATCTGGAAAAACTTGTCCGGTTCCTGGCAAATCTGTAGTGCAGCAAAACCGGTGGCTGTTGGGAAATACTAATTCATAATTGATACGGATCTCCTGTTGAGGCGCTTTGTTTTTCGTACCGCCTGGTTCTACAGGAACTTGCACCTGTACACAACCGGTTCTTTGGGATTGTAAACGCATTCTTCAGGCAGTGTTTTTCATGCCACCGGCAAAAGCTGATCATCCGCATCCTAAAAACCAGATCTTGATCGCTGTGTTAATCCTCTCAATCTCATTACGGCCGCTGTTTTTACAGGGGCCTTTTTCATGCAAAGGAACTCCAGCAAGACAGTATTAGCAAAATACCCGGCTTTCAAAGCCGCTCTGTTTGTTGTACCTTGTTTTGTATGGGGAAGAACGACACACGTGTGGGCCTTTACATTTCACTGGCATTTGGGCTGATGCTGGCAGGGCTCTACTTCATTCAACGAAACGACGAAAGCAGCCGGGGAGTAGTCATTGGCCTTGCCTGTGTGCTCCTGGGTGCGCTGCTTGCCCGGGGTTTACCTAGGTAAGTTACCGTGTCCACTTTGCTTATCGCTAACCGATGCATCTCCGCCATACAGCGCCTCCCGCTTTTCTTTGTACTGTAGGCTTTTTGTAGAAAGGCTGATTAGGAACTCAGGTTGATCTGCATTTCTTCCAGGTATGGATCTAACAGCACCATATCATCAAAGGCATGCGCCCTGGTAAAGCTTCGGAGCCTTTTGTGGTAATACACTTCAATGTAGAAACCTTCAATCTGGTAGAGTAAAATCAGGTGTTCGGGATCCATCCGGCTCCGCAGGCAGGTTGCCCTGTCTGCCACCTGCAATTGGGTTTCATGATCCAGTTGTTGGAATTGGGAAAGCGTCATAAAAACTTCTTTTGGAGGAATACACCCTTTCAAAATGATTGTTTTGTCGAATCGTTATTTCAGACTAGGAGCTTTCAGGGGGTGAAGGTTTGAAAAAATAACAATTGTTTTGAAAACCGGCAAGTATTTCCCTAAATAATTAAACAAAATAGCAGTGGATGGTATTAGACAAGAACTGTTAGTTATCGTGGCTGACGTGATCATGTACAGGGGATTGCAACCATATGTGTTTGTTATTTTCCAGGATGGGATGAGCAGGATATGTTCAGGAACACTAATATCCTGCTTATCCCTTGACAATTTCCCTTATCTGGCTATTGCGACGTTACAATTGGATCCTGGATACCTGATCGGAAGGAATTAATTCACGTTTGGTAATTTCATGCATTTCAACATGGGCAACAGTTTAGTTGTTTCTTATCCAGGTTATTGTGTAGTATGCCCATTCTCTGTTGTAAGGCAGGATAAGTTGTTGAACCCCGGCTTGTTGTTTTCTGCCTTGCCGGGAACCATCCTGACAGGAAAGAAAAAGAAGTGCCTTCGACCACTTATGAAGCTACTTTCGCATTAATTGTAAGCGTATGAACAAAGAACGCATAATTGCACAAACCAAAAAATGGATCGTTGATGTTGTTGTTGGTTGCAATTTTTGTCCTTTTGCCCTGCCGGAAGTAAAAAGGGATAGTATTTATTTCGATGTTATTACAGGAAACAAGGCTATTGTTTTAAAAGCCTTATCAACAGCCTTTTCAAAAATGAATGGGCAGGCAGAAATTGAAACAATGTTCCTGGTGCTACCTGAAAGCTTTAACCGGTTTGCAGACTACCTGAAGCTGGTGTCTGCCGCAGAAGAATTGATAAGGAAAGAAGGGTACGAAGGAATTTACCAGGTCGCTACTTTTCATCCTGCTTATGTATTTGCGGGTAGCAGCCTAAACGATGCTGCTAACTATACCAACCGTTCTCCCTACCCGATGCTTCAAATTCTTAGGGAGGAAAGTGTGAGCAAGGCTGTTGACAGTTACCCCGGTACGCAAAAGATCCCCGAAAGAAACGTGGCGTTTGCCCGGCAAAAAGGCCTGCCTTACATGCAAGCTTTACTGGCCGCCTGTAGGGAATTTGGCAAGTAAACGTTCTTCTTGTTTATTCAACTGGTAAGAGCATTAGGTGTAACTAAAAAAATCCTGCTCCCTATCCAAGTGACTCCTCAGTTGCGATACACCACAGGCGCGGTTGCTCTCTTATGCCAATCGCAAAAGCAAATTAAAAACGAAGTTGACAGAGCATTTCAAGCCGTGATGCTGTCCTTTATGCCGGTAGAAAAATACGCCTGCTCAAAATCAGCCTTCTCATCCTAACCAGGATCTCCAAATAAAAACCTCCCTATGGCCCCTGTTGCCATTTTCCAATTCTTTGGACCCATTGTTTTCTCGTCAACGATCAAATGGTGGTAGGCACCGCTTCTCTCCTTTACATCATCTAAAACAACCACGCGGTAATTGGAAAGGCCAAACCTGCTGATCAACTGCAACAGCTTCTTATAACTCACGAGTTCATCCTTCGGGTCAATGATGATAAGCGTGGGAATATTTAGCTTGTTGAACCCGGACTTCAAGATCTTTCTTTCTTCCGTAAATAAATAATCATAGATAAGTAGCGGAAGGGACTTGTTTACCCTGTATTCTCTCGGGGTAAAGCTTGGCAGGTGTCTTTGTTTACCAAAAAAGAAAAGAAGCTTTATCAGGTATGATCGACTCCGGATAGCAATCGCTGGTGCAATAAGCACTTGCTTGTCAAAAAGAGCACTATCCATTGCTACTGCCATTGATTGTCCCAGCAAGGCTCCGAGTGAATACCCCAGGAAGAAAATGGGCACGGCAGCATCCAGCGATGCCCTTTTTGCCAGTTGGTAACCTTCCAGCATTTCCTTCTGCCATACAGATGCCGTAACGTTTTGAATGTCCCTGCCACCTTTATGGTGGCCTGATAACTTCACCAGGTATACATCCGAACCCTGTTTTGTCATCCAACTGACCAGGGATAACATAGCATCCGGCTTTTGGTTAAGTCCATGAGCAACCAGGCTAACCGCTGTTTTCACCGGTAGTAAAGATGGATAGAAGTCAATAAAATTGCCCGTCATAATCATGTGAGAAGAAATAAAGCTATGCCAGGTTCAATCAAACACGAAAAGGATTGAATACATAAACCTGAGCTTTTCTCCTATTCCTACCCGGCACTTTTGACATAATCAAGCGTTCCGTCTTAATTGTCTCATAGGCATCTTCGAATTGACCGCCAAGAATGTGTTGAAAAATATCATCCATGTGCAGGATCGCTCTTCGTTGTTTACAATTTTGCGCTTACCTGGGAAAATACCTGCACGATACACCGATACCACTCTAAAATAAAATGCTTCTTCACGGGGAAACATTCTTAGCCTGATTACTCACTTCATTACAGACTTATCTAAAAAACAACTCGTAGATTGCTCTGAAAAACAGGCCCAAAGGGCTACTGTCATTGCAGGTTGTTGAAAAAAATTTCCTTCTATTTAAAACAGCGTCTCCATTTTTATCCCTGCAGGGAACTGCGGGGCATTTAGGATTGGAAATGAAAAAAATAGTTATTAAAAGTGATGCACCTTTCCTGAACCGGAGATGGTTATTGCCGGCAAAAATATTTTTAACGGACAAAATAACGGATGAAGTTTTTAAATGGTGAGCATCAAAAGCTGCTGCTTGGAGAAGCAAGATCGTAAGCCGCTGCATTATTTGCCTGGAAACACTTTCCATACACCGTGTTATCGCTGCACGTGGAGGTAAAACGTTCCTTTTGTTTTCTTCACGTCATTCACAAAGCACAACAAATGATCGTTGCTTGTGCTTTGCGTGTTCGCGGAGCTGAAACGCCAGAAAAGGCTTTGATGCAGGATCATTGCCCTTCCTTGTTCTTTTCTTCCGCTTTACTGCCTTTCGCTTTTTTCCGACCCGGTATCGTTGTCCTTTTGTGCTAAATCAACCAAAATGAAAAAGCAGATACTGGGTTTAGCTGCACTTTTTTTCACCTTGCCACTTTGGGCGCAGATTCAATTCGGGAGCCTGGATGACGTATTGGCTTATGCCGACAAAAACAGCCTAACCGCAAAAGCTGCGGAGCTGACCGAACAGGCCGCGGCAAAAAACGAACAGTTGTACCGATCCACTTTGCTGCCGCGACTTGACCTGGCTACCGCAGCCGATTACAACATCATCATCCCTTCGATGGTTGTTCCGGACAAATTGATGGGCGGTACTGATGGAAAATATTCCACCATTCGCTTTGGACTTCCTTTCGTCTTCACACCGGCACTGGAATTTTCTCTGCCGCTGATAAATCCTGAAAAATGGGAAGAGCTAAAAAAATATGTGCTGGAAAAAGAAAAAGCCCACTATCACTCCGCCGTGCAACTGGAATACCTGCACATTCAACTGGCACAGGCCTATTTCAACGCCCTGGCTGCAAAAGAATTACTGGCGCTAGCGGCAGAAAGCAAAAAAACCGTTGCACAGCTATTAACCGTTCTTGAACTGCGCAAAAAAGAAGGTGTTTTACAACCCGTTGCTTACAACCGTGCAAAACTCCTGCAGGCTGACATTGATAACAATGCCATTCAGTGGCGGTTGCTGCTTGCCAAATCAATGAATGAACTTCAACAGCTGCTGCATATTCCGGAGACGGATAGCCTTCTTCTGGCGGAAAGATTCACGATCAACTGGCAGTTGACCGAGCTGGCAGAGGCTTCCCAACGGCCCCGGTTTTTGCTGGCAAAAACCGCCTCAAAGATTGCAGAACAATCCATCCTGCAAAGCAAAAAAGCGACGCTTCCCAAACTGTCCCTGCAGGCAAGGTATGCCTACCAGTGGCAAGTGCAAAAGGGACAAACCGTGCAGTTTGATATGAGTACAGTTGGCCTGCGGCTCAGCGTACCCCTTTTTGCCGGAGGTTTTTACAAAACCGCGCAAAAAAGAGCTGCCCTCTTGACTGAGGCTGCAAAAGCAGATGAACAGCAAAGCCTGGCGCAGGTAAAAAAAGAGCAGGCCAACTGGATGATTCATTTCACCGCTGCAGCTGACAAACAAAAAAGCCTGCAGCAAAAAATACGCGCCACTTCCGATAATCTACGCATCGCTCAATTGAGCCTCGAAGAAGGCGTGATGGAGTTTGACGAATTCCATACCATTTTTCAGGAATGGCTCAGTGCACGCATGGAACACCTGCAGGTGATCAACGAAGGCCTTTTCTATCAATTTCTCTTGACCCAAAAAAGATAATCATGACACTTCTCAACCTCCTCTATTTAACCCTGCTGCTATTGGTATTTAGCTGCGGCCAAAAACAAAAAGAAGTAAGCCCCCAAAAGAGGCAACTGACCGAGGCTGTCTATGCCTCCGGCACGCTGGTTCCCGAAAAAGAATACAAAGTAACTTCCGCTACAGAAGGCTATCTCACGGAGAGCTTCATCCAGGAAGGTACCCAGATTAAGAAAGGACAACAGCTGTTCTTCATCCGTAGCGCTACAAAGGAGGCCAGCCTGACAACGGCTGCCCTCATGGCAAAAAGGACTGAAGCACTGACCGCCTCTTCTTCCCCACTCATCAAGGGCCTGTACAGCAATCTGGCAGCGGCAAATCTCAGGGTAAAAAACGACAGCCTGCAATACATCCGTTATAAGAATCTATTCGAGCAGGATGCCATTGCCAGGAGCAGCTTTGAAAAATGGCAGCATTTATACCTTACGGCGCAACAGGACAGAACTGCCATTATTGAGCAAATAAAAGCACAACAGCTTTCACTGAACTTACAACGACAAGGCGCTGTCAACGGCGTCACGCTATCGTTGGCAGAAAAAAACAACGGTCACCTGAAAAGTTTTACCGATGGCACTGTTTACGAAGTGTACAAACAGGTTGGAGATCACATAACACCGCATGAACCGATTGCCTTATTGGGAAGCGGTAAAATCATTGCCAGGCTTTCCGTAGATGAAGATGATTTTGGAAAATTGCAGCCAGGACAAAAAGTCCTGCTTAAAACGGATGCCTTCCCCGACAAAGTTCTCCAGGCACGGATAAGTAAAATTTATCCCCTGCTGAATAAAGCTGACCAGACGTTCCGTGTAGATGCGGAACTATCAGATGCTCTTCCTCAAACGCTGTATGGATTGAATATAGAAGCCAATATTGTAACAGAAGAGAACAAACCTGTACTGGCCATTCCGAAAGAAGCCTTGTTAAAAGGCGACAGCGTGCTTACAAAGGAAAACAACAGTTTAAAAAAAATAAAAATCAGCAAAGGCGTTGAAGACAAGGAGTGGGTAGAAGTAAAAAGCGGCCTTACTGCAAACCATTTAATCGTAATACAATGAACTGGAAACTTGCAATCTCAATTGCGCTAACACATCTCTTTACCAAACGCAAACAAACCCTTGTTGCCATGATGGGTGTGATGTTTGGCATTTCCATGTTTATCACCATGATTTCTTTTATGACAGGGGTGAACCAATGGATGGAAGATGTGGCGATGGATGGCACGCCGCATGTGCGCATCTTTAATCCCATGCAGGTAAAGGATGAAAAGATTATTGATGCGGTTTATACAAGCAGCCATAGCTGGCGGGTGGTTGCGCATCAAAAGCCAAGCAACGATTTGCCAAAAATCAGGAATGCTGCTTTACTGGCGAAAGAACTGGAAAACATTCCCGAAGTGGAAGGTGTTGCACCGCAACTGGCAACGCAGTCTTTCTTCAACAATGGTCCCATTAAAATCTCGGGGAGCATCTCCGGTATTGATGTGAAAAAGCAGCAGGCGCTGTTTAACCTGCAATCGAAAGTGGAAGATGGCAGCCTCGATGATCTGTTAACCGCTTCCAATGCTATTCTCCTGGGAAGAGGTCTTGCCCGGAAGTTGAATGCAGTTGTTGGCAACCGTGTCAGCATCACCACTCCTGAAGGCAATACCCTTTTGCTAAAGGTGGTGGGCACCTTTTCCTATGGCATTTCCACCTTTGATGATACCAAAGCTTTTGCCAGTATTGCCACGGTACAGAAAATTGTGCAGAAAGATCCTTCTTATGTCACCGACCTGCATATCAAGCTAAAAGATTACCGGCAGTCCAGGTCCTTTGCGCAAAAGATTCAACCCCGTTTTCAGGTGTATGCCGAAGACTGGGAAACAGCCAACGCTTCGCTGCTGGCCGGTGATGTTATTCGCAACATGATGACCGGTATTATTTCCTTCACGCTTCTGCTTGTTGCCGGCTTTGGCATCTACAATATCATGAACATGAACATCATGAACAAAATGAAGGATATTGCTATTTTAAAGGCAACAGGGTTTCAGGGATCCGATATCGTTGGAATTTTCTTGTTGCAATCTGTATTCATCGGCATCACCGGCGGACTGCTTGGCCTCCTGCTTGGTTATGGTTGCTGTTGCTTGCTGCTGGTTACGCCATTTCCGGCAGGTGAATTCTGGCGCATGGATACATTGCCTGTGAATTTTGACAGCCGGTTTTATGTAGCGGGAATGCTGTTTGGCTTTGTCACTACCCTGCTTGCCGGTTATTTCCCTTCGAAGCGGGCAGCGAAGATAGACCCGGTTAAAATCATTCGTGGTTGAAAAAAAGTAACCATCTTCTCCAAAAATCAATTGTATGGAAATAATATTAAGAGCCTCCTCCATTGTCAAATACTTTAATGAGCCCGAGCCTTTCCAGGTATTAAATAATGTGAACTTCGAAGTAAAAAGAGGCGAGTTTCTCTCCATTGTCGGAAAATCGGGCTGCGGGAAATCAACACTTCTTTATATTTTGTCTACGATGGATACAGATTACTCCGGCAAACTGGAAATAAAAGGTGAAGCCCTCACAGGCAATCACCAAAATGCACTCGCTGCATTTCGAAACGCACATCTTGGTTTTGTATTCCAGTTTCATTACCTGCTGCCCGAGTTTACCGTACTGAAGAATGTTATGCTGCCTGCACTGAAACTGGGTAAATTATGCAAGGCAGAAATAGAAGAAAAAGCACTGGCAAAACTGCAGTTGGTAGGCATGGACATGCATGCAACCAAGCTGGCTTCTCGGCTTTCTGGTGGCCAGCAGCAAAGAGTAGCCATTGCAAGAGCCCTCATCAATGATCCGGATATTATTATGGGCGATGAACCCACCGGCAACCTGGATAAAACCAATTCGCAACGGGTATTTGAAATCTTCAAGCAACTTTCTGTGGAGAATGGCCAAACGATCATTACCGTAACCCATGATCCTGACTTTGCGCTACGCAGTGACAGGATAATTGAGATGCAGGACGGACAAATTCTTAGAGCCTGATGAAAAGGAACAGAGCACCCTATATTGCAATCGCCATCATTTGTGTTACCCTTGGAGTTGCACGCAGTTCCGTTATTGAAGCATGGCCCTGGTATGCACATGTTGGTCTCTATTTCTTCCAGGTGGCCTTCCTGATTGGCACCTGGGAGCTCATTCAGCTCGTAAACAAGAAGCTGGAAAAATATTACTCCTTTGAAAAAAGCCCGGTCACCCGTGTTTCACTGCAGGTGTTGGTATCCATCATTATTTTCCTGCCTGTTGTTTTCCTTTCCGTGCATTTTGCCCGGCCCTACATGCCTGCCTATATCGACAGCCGATACTTGACACTGCTCTACATGCTGATTCTTTTTGTGCTGCTGTTTCTCAATTTCAGCTTTTATGCCTACCAGTTTTTCCAGGAGTGGAAACAATCTTCTGAGGAAAAAATGGCCTTGCAACTGAAAACAGAAAAACTGGAAAGAGAAAAATCGCTGATGCAGTACCATCACCTGCGCAATCAGGTCAATCCGCATTTTTTGTTCAACACCCTAACATCATTGGACGGCTTGATCGTTACGGACCCGGAGCTGGCTTCCCAGTTTGTCCGGCACTTGTCAAAGGTTTATCGCTATGTACTGGAACATGCTGAAAACGAGGTGGTGTCATTGCAAACAGAACTGGATTTTATACAGCATTACATTGCCATCCTTCAAATGAAATTTAACGAGGGTATTCATTTTACCCTATGCATTTCCGACAAGGCAAAAGAAAAAGGCATTGCCATGGTAACGCTCCAAATGCTGATTGACAATGCCATCAAACATAACATGGTGCGTGCCGCCACTCCGCTGCAAATCACGATCCGTGATGAAGACGACTTTCTTTCGGTTAAAAACAACAAGCAAATACGGAGGCAACTGGAACTCTCCACCAAACAGGGTTTGTACCACCTGCGTACACTTTATCACCACATATCAGCAACTGATGTACAAATCAGGGATACAGATGAATTCTTTGAAGTAAAATTACCCCTGCTATGAATGTGTTGATTATAGAAGACGAACCCCTGGTTGCCCTTAGCCTGGAAAAGCTGCTACGGCAACTGGAACCGGAAGCTACCATCGTTGGCACGCTGGAAAGCGTGTCAGAAGCAAAAGACTGGCTGTCAAAAAATAAAGAACCTGATCTGATCTTTTCCGATATACAGCTTTCAGACGGTATAGCACTTGACATCTTCAGCACCGACAGGATTTACTGCCCTATTATTTTTACAACAGCTTATAATGAATATGCGATCCGGGCATTTAAATTGAACAGTATTGATTACCTGTTAAAGCCCATTGATAAAGCAGATATGGAATCAGCCCTGAAGAAGTTTCACCTGCTGCAATCCAAATTTGCCAACAATGACTACCTGCGGCAAATCACCACCTTATTTACCAACTTCCATAACGAAAAAAAATACAAGGAACGTTTTGCCGTTCATATGGGCAGAAACGTAACGCTTGTGCCTGTAGAAGGCATTGCACTGTTTACAAAAGAAGAAATTATTTACCTGGTGAATGGCGAGGGCAAAAAATTTATAACCGATTACCGGTCGCTGGATGAAGTACAGGAACTGCTCGACCCCAGAAACTTTTACCGTGCCAACCGGCAGACGATTGTGCACCTGTCCTTTGTAGAAAGCTACCGCTCGGATGATACCGGGAAAATCACGATCAGGATGCGCTTAAGCAAAATAGATGATATCATCATCAGTAAAGAAAAGGCAGCAGATTTTAAGAAATGGTTCGAATAAGAACCGCTTCCTCACCATAAAACCAAAGACATGAAAAATGTCATTATTGTTGGCGCCGGCTTCGCAGGACTAACCCTTGCTAAAAAACTCAATAACAACGCCAATTATAAAATCATACTTATTGACCGTTTCAACTTTCACCAGTTTCAACCCCTGTTCTACCAGGTAGCCACCGCAGGACTGGATGCCAGTAATATTTCTTTCCCGCTACGAAAGATTTTTCAGAACAGCACCAATGTACGCGTTGTGTTGGCTACGTTAAAAGAAGTGCTCCCGGAACAGAAACAAATCATCACCGATGCCGGCAACTTCTGCTATGATTACCTGGTGATGGCAACCGGCTGTGCCACCAACTTTTTTGGCAACAAACAACTGGAAGCCTATGCATATCCTATGAAAAGCACAGTAGAGGCCCTAAACATACGCCACAGCATTGTAGAGAATCTGGAGTTGGCGGCACGAACCACCAGTGAAGAAGAACAGGAAAGATTATTGAACATTGTAATTGTGGGTGCAGGGCCTACAGGTGTTGAACTAAGCGGCACCCTGGCCGAAATGAAAAAGAGCATTTTGCCAAAAGATTTCAAGGAACTGGACTTCAGCAAAATGAATATTTATCTCCTTGAAAGCGGCCCTGAAACGCTGCCAACCATGAGTGAGAAGAGCCGTAGAAAAAGCAAGGTGTATTTAGAAAACTTAGGCGTTCAGGTTTGTACGCAGACTGTCGTTTCCGCCTACGATGGCGAGAAGGTGCAACTTAGCGATGGCAGGTTGATTCAAACGGCTTTTGTGATCTGGGCGGCAGGTATCAGGGCTAATACGCCACCTGGGATACCAGTAGAAACGAGAGCAAAAGGTGATCGCATTAAAGTTGACCGATATAACCGGGTGCCTGGCTTTAGCGATGTTTTTGCCATTGGTGATGTTGCCTACATGCCATCACCAAACTACCCCAATGGACAGCCCCAGGTTTGTAATGTCGCCATCAAGCATGCCGAAACACTGGCATATAACCTGGAGCAATGGAGAAAAGGTTCAGGCAAAGAAAAAGAATTCGAGTACAAAGATCCCGGCACGATGGCAACCATCGGAAGGAATCGTGCTGTAGTTGATAATTTTCCTTTCAATGGGGCCCACTTTGCAGGATTTACAGCCTGGGTGTCATGGATGGGATTTCACCTTTTGCAGTTGATTGGCGTGAAAAACAAGCTGCAGGTCTTTATCAATTGGGTTTACCAGTACTTCACTTATGACCAGAACCTGCGGCTGCTTTTCAAACATTCCTATCAGCCAAAAAGAAAGAAAAAAGAGGGGGAGGTTGTGCACCCATCCTAAACACTTCCATTCAAAGGAGCTAAAAAGCCTGATGCGTATTTCAGAAACCCAATTTGATTCATCCAAAACCAAATCCCCTGTTCATTGGTTATTTCACTGGAGCACTTGCTGCTAAGAACCTGAATCAAGAACCATCTTTAGTTATATATTCTCCTGCTTCAGCAGGTTGAACATACCACTATCAGAAAAGATGCAAAACATGCCACTGGCCCATAGGAGGAGTGCCCGAGTTCGACTCCCCCAGTGGTTAGTCATAGACATCCTGAAGTAAGATCTGCCAGGGCGGTAAAGACTACAATACGGCAGTTTCTTTGCTGGTGACCGCTTGTGCACTGAAATACCCCAGTGAGCCACCCCTTATGTTCGAAACCGGGTTGGCCGGAGAAGCAGAATTGCCTTCGCCGGTACCGCCTTGCCACAGGCTGTACCAGTAGGTATAAACCGCCGGGTCAATGCTTTGCAGTTGCACCCTGATTCGATCACCTTTCTTTAGTTCATCCATATGATGGAAAAAAGAAACTGTGTTCTTCCGGCCATTTGTAAGGTCATCTTTCTGAACCATGAACATTTTGTTTTTTACCTCATTCCGGTACTGTACAAAGCGGTAAGCATTTCCTGCCTCCGTTGGGTCAGTGAAAACAACATTTGTCACATATTGCTTTTCTCCCATCATATCCATTTCAGAAACATAGAGGCTGTCAATGGCTATGGATGTTGGCATGCTGGAAACGGCAGTATAGGTCTGCCCTCCAAGTTTTACCGTTAATTCATACGTAGTGCCGGGTTGACCAATCAAGTCGGCCCTGTACTGTCCGGCAGCAGTTTCAATGAGTTGTACCACCGCTCCATTCCCATCTCTGATTTGCACACTGGCTCCACTCACGGCATCCATTTCGTTTGTTGATGACAGGCTTTTTGTTCGTGAGATTTTTACCAGGCAGTCTCCACTCTGATCTGTTAACACGCCTTCAATCACCAGCTTTTTATCAGCATCTCTGACGTTAACATCAATTACTTTTTCGCAGGATGTAAAGAATAAGGCAGCGAAAACGAGGATTATAATAGGTAAATGCAATTTCATAATAATTAAAATTTAAAGGTGTAGGTAATGGAGGGAACATATTTGAACAGTGTTGTTTGTACGGCTTCTGTTTTTTCCGGATTGTCTTTGCTTTCCCGGAAGTTGATGGTAAAAGCATTCTCCCGCCCGTAGGCGTTGTAAAGACTAAAAGTCAGCTCCGAGCTAAAGCGACCACGTTTTTTTAGCTGCATGGTGGCGCCCAGGTCTAAGCGGTGATAGCTTGGCATGCGATAGCCATTGCGTTCTGTATAGTAGAATACCACCCGGTCATCAATTGTGTATTTACCCGCCGGAAATGTCACTGCATCACCGGTATAAAATACCCAGTTAGCGGAAAGAGTCCATTTGTTATTGAGCTGATAGATACCCACAACAGCAATGTCGTGCGTACGGTCCTGCCGCGCATTAAACCAGGTGCCGTTATTCACACCGTCAAACAGGCGCTTGGTTTTCGATAGTGTATAGCTCACCCATCCTTTCAGCCGGCCTTCCTGTTTACGGAGCAGCCATTCAATTCCATAGGCCCTTCCCTTGCCAAACACCAGTTGCGATTCAATAGCATCATTGGTATACACATCGGCACCATTGCGGTAGTCTATCTGGTTCTGCATGTCTTTGTAATAGGCTTCCACCGTCAGTTCGTACCGGTTGTCGAAAAGGTTTCTATAATAACCAACAGAAACCTGGTCGGAAATTTCCGGCTTGATGATATTCGAGCTGGCTATCCATTTATCCGTAGGACTGGTAGTTGTGGAATTAGAGATGAGATGCAGGTTCTGCACATTGCGTACGTATGCTGCTTTGACAGAGGACTGATGATTGATCCGGTAACTGGCGGCTACTCTTGGCTCTGGGTTGATATAGGTTTTCACCACCTGTCCATTGCGGTAATGCAGGGTGTCTGTCACATTGCCGTTTTTGTCAAGCGTGTAGTAGTCGCCTCCGCCGAGTACCGAAAAGCCATTCATGCGAATACCATACGTCAGCGTCAGCTTTTCCGTTGCCTTCCAGGTATTGGTAAGGTAAAGTGCATTCTCCAGGGCTTTTCTTTTCTGCAGGGTAAAATCATTTACACCAAATTTTTCAGAAGCCTTTACCTCACCCGGCCGCAGGTGGTGATAAATGGCATTGAAGCCAAAACGAAGTGTGTTTTTATTATCCAGGTACCATTGATAATCCTGCTTGATGTTCCAGTCGCGGATTTGCGAAAAGATGGAAAAATTGTTACCATCTGATTGCACATCGATTTCATAATTATAATTACTGAAAATTAGAGAGGTGTTTACAAACAGCTTATTTGAGAAAAGATGGTTCCAGCGGAGTGTGCCTGTACCGTTGCCCCACCTGATGCCAAACTTATCGTCCAAGCCCATCACATCACGTCCAAAGTAGCCGGAAAGATAGAGGTGGTCTTTTTTTCCGAGCTTATAATTAAGCTTTGTATTCAGGTCGTAGAAATAAAGCTTGTTCCGGTTGATGCCTGTATCGGATGATAATTTTAAAAACATGTCGGCATAGGTTCTACGGCCGGAAACCAGGAAGGAAGAACGGCCCTTCTGCAGCGGTCCTTCTACATTCAGCTTTGATGAAATCAAGCCGATTCCGCCGCTTACGGCCAGGTCCTGGTTATTGCCCTCGTTCATTTTGAAATCCAGCACCGACGAAAGCCTGCCACCGTATTGTGCGGGCATCCCCCCTTTGTACACCGTAATATCCTTGATAGCATCGGAGTTGAAGGTGGAGAAAAACCCCAGCAGGTGTGATGCGTTGTATACGGTTGCTTCGTCCAGCAAGATCAGGTTCTGGTCTGCCGCTCCGCCACGCACAAAAAAGCCGCTGCCACCCTCGCCTGCCGATTTGATGCCGGGTAGCAGTTGGATGCTTTTGAGCACATCCCGCTCACCCAATAGCACCGGCAGGTGTTTGATGTCGCTGATGCTCAGCTTCTCCATTCCCATTTGCGGAGAAGAGATGCTGCGGGAGGTTGGTCGGGCCACCACCACCACATCCTGCAACTGGACCTCTTTATCAGCAAGCCATACATCTACCATCGTGTCTTTTACGACAGGTACAGTAATGATCTGCTGCTGATGTGCCGACCCGCTGAATTCAATATTCCACTTTCCTTTTGGAAGCGTTAGCGAATAAAAGCCGTATTCATTGCTGGTGGTACCTATTCCGGTTCCGGCTACACGGGCTGTTATCCCAATCAGTTTTTCCCCTGTGCGTTGAGAATTAACCGAACCACTGACGGTAAATTTTTCCTGGGCACCGGCAGAAAAGAAAAAGCTGAAGTAAACAAAGCTGAGTAGCCATAACCGCTGGAATTGATTTGTTTTTCTTTTGATGGGTCTTTTGATAATGGAGAGCTTATTGCTAGCCATTCCATGTTTGAGCTGTTGTAACATATAGTTTGTTTTGTCGGGGGCAAAAGTAGATTCGCACCATTCCCATGTTGTTATAGAATAAAGGGTGAGTTTTATAAAATTCCAGGGGACATTGTGTCCTGTATTCATGCGGGGAAACCCATGATTGATTTGGCAAAACATGCATGTCAACCCTTATCAGGATTACACGTCATGCAAGTCATAAATGGCAGTGCCGAAAAACTCTTCTGGTTAGGAAGAAAAGAAGAAGGCTCGTCAATTGTCCAAGCAGTTTACCTTTTACTGTGCAAATAAAGTATACAGAAGCTATGAAGGGAACGTTGCATGCCCTTCTCCTGGTTACGGAGAGCTATTGTAGATGCAGCCGCATTTGAAGGATATGCTACTCAAATCCCAGTTTTTTATAGGCTTTTATGGCAGAATTATTTTTACTGAAAACTTCCAGGCAGATTTCGGTGATACCACGTTCATTTGCCAGTTTTATCAAGGCCTGTATAATGGCTGCATTAATCCCTTTCCCACGCTCCTCGGGTATCACGTACATCATACCCAGGTAAGCATGTTTCTCCGTTCGATAGAAATGCTTTGATGGCCCAATGCGTGAATAGCCACAAGCAACAGGTCGCCCCTCTCGTTCAGCCATCACAAATCAATAATTGGACTCTTCAGCATTTCACCCAGTTGATAGTACCGGACAGGGGCAGGCTTAAATACATTTGTAAAGTTTTATTCTGCAGCTACCAAACCTTGCTCAGACTGCATTAGCGTTTCAATATCCTGTAAGGTTGCCTTTCCGATGGTTAGTTCCTGCATGAAAGGCAATTCAATTTTGCGAAAAAACCGTTTCAGATTTTTGTCGCCTGATGCTTTTAAAGAAAGAAGGCGTTAAGCCGGTTTGCTGCTTAAACTGGGTAGATAAATGAGCAACGCTGTTGAAGTTTAACCGGAAAGCGATGTCGGCCAATGTCAGGTCCGTGTAAACAAGATACTCCTTGATTTTATTAATGCGAAAGTCAATGATGTATTGTTCAATCGTTTTCTTTTCTGTGGCGATGAAAGCGTCACTGACAGCATCATACTCTTTTTGCAACCGCTGCCGAACAAGGTCAGAAAAACGAAAACGTTCGGGAAAGTCAAAGTTGCCACCGTAAACTTCTTCAACCAGCTGTTTTACTTCTTTTGTCATTTTTACGTTTTTATCTTCCAACAAGCTGAAACCAAGCAGGGTCAGTCTTTCTTCCAGGGCGGTGCCATCATGCGCTATATTCGGCAGAAAAGAAACTTCTCCCAAAGACAGTTTAACGGGGGTATGCCCCATTTGCAAGAGTTCCGTTTCCACCGTCATCACACAGCGGTTACATACCATTCCTTTGATAAAAATTGTCTGTTGCTCCATGTTTGTTGGTTTTATCCTGCAAAGATGAAGCGGTAACAGCGCCTGGCTGTTATATAATAATTCGCCGGTGTTATATAATTTTCAGGAACCTACCTGGTCGAGTGCCTGGCGACCGAGTTCTTTTGCCGATTGCTTGTATTGTGAAGGGGTTAAGCCGGTCACTTTTTTAAACTGCTGGGAAAGATGCTGTACACTGCTGTAACAGAGTTTATAAGCAATCTCATTTAAGCTCAGTTCATTATAAGCCAGTAGTTCTTTGGCTCGTTCAATGCGCTGAAGAATAACATACTTTTCAATAGTGAGACCTTCGATAGAAGAAAAAAGAGAGGAGAGATAGTTATAATCAGCGTTTAGCTTTTCGGCTAAAATAACCGACAGCTTTTTATTCAGTACCGTATCATCATCACAATGAATATACCTGATGATGCACGATTTTATCTGCGATACGACAGAGGCTTTACGGTCATCAAGCAATTCAAAGCCAAGCAAATTCAGCTCTTTCTTAAGCTGGTCAAACTGTGCATCAGTTGGTGGCGCCTGCATCGTCACTTCTCCCAGCTCCACTTTTTCAAACGGTAGCGACAAAGCCGTAAGCCGCTGTTCCACCACCATGATGCAGCGGTTACAAACCATATTCTTGATATATAAGACCATCGTTAGCGCAAAAATAACTTTTTCCTGTGTAGCCTCTCTATCTGAAATTATATAAATCCATCCCTACAAAGTGTAACAGCCCCGCCATATCGCAGCAGTAGCTTTGCACCTATAAACCAAAAACATCCTCCTAAACAACTTCAAAATGAAACCAACTAACAAAACTGTCGAGTACACACTGGAAGCCAGCGAGTTTGACTGGGAAATTCGCCCGGGGAAAGTCATCCGTGCCTGGGGCTTTAACGGCATGGTACCCGGCCCGGTACTGAAAGCAAAACAAGGCGATACGCTTGTGGTAAAGGTGATCAACAACCTGCCCGAAGCAACCATTGTTCACTGGCATGGCATCCGGCTTCCGGCTTCGATGGATGGAACCGGCGAAGTGCAAAAGCCCATTGAACCCGGAGAAACTTTTGAGTACCGATTTACAGTACCCGACGCCGGCACATTTTGGTATCACTCTCATCAAAATGAGACAGAGCAGATGGAAAAGGGAATGTATGGTGGCATTGTAGTGGAAGCCGAAAATGATCCGGTGGTAGATGAAGACCGGATACTGCTGATAGATGACATGAAACTGGCAAAGAACAATACCTTTAAAAGACATGGCGCCATTGGGCGCTGGATGGAAAGGCACGACGGACGGGAAGGAGATACTTTACTGATGAACGGAAAAGAAGCCATGACCCTGTACATGCACGCAGGACAGGTAGAAAGATGGAGGATAGTCAATGCGGCCAGTGCCCGGTATTTTAAATTGAGTTTACAGGGCAAGCCATTCAAGGTTATTGCAACCGATGGCGGATTGCTGGAAGCTCCACGGACGGAAACGGAATTGCTGATCACCCCGGGCGAACGCTTCGACATTTTGGTTGGGCCATTTGATGAATGGGAAGTCTTTCACATGGAAACCCTTCCTTACAATCGGGTCACCTTTGCCCGGCCCAAAAAGCACAAGTATGCCACGGTACATGTGATGGAGAAAAAGCCGTCCAACGCTTTTATACCGGAAGGATTTACTCAGATCCCACTGCTTGCGGCACAAGATGCAGCCGTTAACAGAAAGGTAAAGATGTCTGTTGGTCCCAGCCTGAAGCGAGGCATTGATTTCCTGGTCAATGGTGAAATGCATTGCCAGGATAAACCCGTTATGGTTGGTGACTTACAGGTGTGGGAAATTTCCAACACCAGCCTGATGGACCATCCCTTTCACCTGCACGGGTTTTTCTTTCAGGTGCTGGAAGAAAACGGTAAAGCACCGGAATACAAAGCATGGAAAGACACCTACAACCTAAAACCAAAAAGCAAAATCAAAATTGCCTGGATGCCGGATAATCGTCCAGGAAGGTGGATGTACCACTGTCATATCCTGGAACATCATGCAGCCGGTATGATGGCCCATTTCGAAGTGGTGGATCCAACTGCACCGGTGCTGCCGAAACAGGAAAAGTTGCATGGTTGCCACGCTTCAACTTCTTCACTGTAACAAGAAATGAAATGGAAATTGTTATTCCTCTTTATAAAGGCTTCACCGTATTAGACATAATTGGGCCATATGAAGTGTTACGCCTTTTGCCAAATGCGGTGGTGAAGTTTGCAGCAAACGAAAAAGGCATAGTTGAAAGTGGATATGCAAGCATGAAATGATTGCCACACATCGACTTGCCGACATCGACAAAGCTGACATTCTGCTGATACCAGGTGCAACAGCCACATTCATAAATGTGATGAAAAATGGTGAAACCATCAACCATATTCGGCGAATAGATGCCACCACAAAGTGGACAACCAGTGTGTTCCGGAGCAATGATACTGGCAGCTGCGGGGTTGTTGAAAGGTAAATCAGCAACCATCAACTTTGCACTGCTCCAAACGCTTTCTGGTTTGGGGGCGAACCCAGTAGCCGAACGATACGTTCACGAGGGAAAGCTGATCACGGCTGCCGGTGTCAGTGCGGGGATTGACATGGCGATGTACCTTACTGCAATGACAGAAGGCGAAACCTATGTAAAGATGGCACAACTGGTGATTGAGTATTGTCCTGAACCACCGGTAAACATTCCCGATTTAGCAGCCGTACCTAAAGACGTGGAAAGTGCTGCAAGGGCGTTTTACAAAAGAGAAATGATAAAAACAAATGAAGCCACTACGGCCATCAATTGACGGGTTCAAAAACCGGTATATATCTGTTATCATCAGATAGCGGGTATTTTATTTTGTGAACCCGGATTGACTTTTATAAGAAAATGTTGATGAACGGGGAAAAACTGATACAGCAACAGATTGATAGTCACAGGCAGCTTAACCTGCTATCACCACGGCAAACATCGGGCTTTTGCTTTGCCGGCACGACGCAGGAACTGATCACACAACTTGCCGCCAATTTATTTACCGAAAAAGAAGAACAGGACCTGCTCCGTTTTACGGTACAGGCAACACTTTCTTCTTTCTACCGTCTCAATCAGTTCTACCAGTTTGACCAAACAGCAGAAGTGGCACTTGAAACAATCTACCAGCTACTGCTGCAGGATATCAAGAACGAAGAAGAGAGTGACATCGATTTCGCAAGGTTAGCGGAGAGCCACTACCTGCGGCTGCAACGATGGTTGACAGAATACCAGCCTGAGGCAACTTTCCTTTATGCTGCAGCACAACCAATGATTACCAATGGGGTAGTCTGTGCTGAGTACAGCGCATTTACCCAATTGCAGACACTTGGCATTGACATATCAGATTTAGCTGAACCGATCCTTGATCTTGGCTGTGGGAAGGATCACCACCTGGTAAATTATCTGCACGCCAGGGGCTTTGATGTATATGGAATGGACCGTAATGCAACACCCGCTGAAAAAATCTTCAGGAGGAGCTGGATAGATGCTGTCTTTCAACCAGGCTACTGGGGCACGATCATCAGCCATTTAGGATTCAGCAATCATTTCATGCATCATCATCTGAAGGCAAAAAGCGATCACCTCCTGTATGCCAGGAAATATGTAGAACTACTCAAAGCATTGAAGGTGGGAGGAAGATTTTATTATGCGCCGGATTTGCTTTTCATCGAGATCTATCTTGATGCCAATCAGTATTCCCTCCAAAAGAAGCAAGTTCCCCAAACCACCTTTTATACAAGTGCTGTACAGCGATTATTTTAACGACTTGTCACGTTTTCTTCTTGCATTCAGGAATTATATAACTCTCTCCCTCCAAACTGTAACACCATCCCCTTTTGGTCAAGGTAGCTTTGCGTCATCAAATTATTCATCAAATAAAACGTTGAAACATGGAAACAACAGTGAAAAATTGCGGATGCGGAACAGCATCAACGCTAACAACCATTTGTAATTGCGGCGATAACTGTCCCGGTGCAGGCTGTACCTGCGGTTGCAATTGCAGTGCATAACAAACATGGGAGAAGCCATCTGTGCTTCTCCCTTTTCCAAAACATACGAAAACCAACAATATTATCCCATGTCACTTTATACGTTCTCCAAAGCCGATCAACTACCGGTTATCACCAGACCTGCAGGACTAACCATCCAGGAAAGCACCGATGTTGAACTTCTTTCCCTGATGGGAACCACCACTGTTGAAGATGTGACGAAGCGTCTTGCTAACGACCATCTTGCTTTTGTGGCCTACATGCACAAGCAACCTGCAGCCTTCGGCTGGATGGCAAGGGGCAAAGCAACCATAGGGGAATTGAATCATTCCTTTATCCTGCCGATGCGCCACAGGTACCTGTGGAATTTTAGAACACTGGCTGACTACCGGGGACAGGGAATCTATCCTGCTTTGCTTCAATACATGCTTCAGTATGAGGGCAAAAAAGCAAGCCGGTTTTGGATCATCCATGCGCCGGAAAACGGCTCTTCTTCAAAAGGTATTACAAAAGCAGGCTTTCAGTATGTCGGCAAATTGTATACAAATGCCAAAGGGCTCGTAGCAATGGAAGCCACTCCTGCATCCAAAGCCCTTCGACACCCATTGGCATATATGGACATCCAGCTTTCTTCTGAAGTGGCAGCTTCCTGCTGGAACTGCAGCAGTCCGTACCTGAAAAAACGAACAGCAAAATGCTGCTGCGCCACAACCGGCAGTGAATGCACCCATAACAGCGTACTCTCCATAGCATCTTAATCAAAAAAAGGAATACTGGTTCCTGTGATACTTTGCATCACAGGGCAGCTCGGGAGTATAGAGCCTTCACAACCTCATTTAGAAGTAAAAAGAAAGCAATCACGTGGTGAAGATCTGCAGGCTCCTTCTTTATTTGCGAAAAGAAGTTAGGTGTTTGCATACTGGTACAAAGACAGAAGAACCGGCTAAAAACGAATTTCAAATCTTTCTAAATAACACAGCGTGTCATATGACCATAACTCTCTAAACAAACTGGCTATCCGATACACAGTTCAAATTCAATAACCACACATATAGGAAATTCAAACCGGTTATTCAGCAATCGCATGTTAACCCTTCTTCGAAATTGCCTGTCCGCGTATGCGGCTCAGGCTCTGTGGTGTGATACCCAAGAAGGAGGCGATTTGATGATTGGGAATCTTTTGTTCAAGATGTGGATAACGATCTAAAAACTCATGATACCTTTCCAACGCTGTTTTACTCAGGTTAGAAGAAACTCTTTTATTGTAAGCGACAATTGCATTTTGATAAAGTATCCGGAAATAGATATTCATTTTGGGAACCCGGATATATAATTTGTACAGATCGGCTCTCGTAATCTGCAGCACGGTTGTCTCTTCCAGGCAATCTACATTATAAGGAGAAGGATTACCCGTATAGAAGCTATACAAGTCGCCAGCCCACCAGTCTTCCTGCATAAACAGTAAAATATGCTCCTGCCCTTTATCATCTACTTCATATTTCTTTGCTAACCCATCGATAATAAATGATTCATACCGGACCACTTCACCCTGTTGCACAATGTATTGATGTTTACGATAGGTCCGTGGACGGAAAAGTGACTGAACGATTTCAATCTCTTCCAGGTTTAGTTCTACCCCTTTTTTTGAAAAGTTATGCAGCAGTAAATCCCACATAAAACAGGTTTATTTTTCCTAATATAATAAAATTGCCTGTTTATCAGAAACGGTTCACCAGCGGTAGTTTTTCCTTTAACCTCCAGGTCATAGCCGACCCGGAAGATGTTATCTACCGATACCTTCACCGGCAACAGAATAAATAAGAGTATAAACAGATAAAGTATCAAAAGACATGCAGAACATTCGACTTAAACTTTAAAATGGTTTTTCAACGGTATCAAAGATTTGCTGAACATTTGCTTAGTAGGTAAACACCGATTTTACTGTATACAAGTGTTCACCGGTCAGGTAGGATTTAAAACTTTTCACCAGTTCAATGGGATATCCTTCGTTGTCGTACTTGTATTCCCACTTGTATGGAACACCGCTGGGAATATTGCCGCCATAACCTTTCTGCTGACCTACCAGATTATTCCTGGAAAGGTTGGATAAATAAAGGTCGGGCATCTTCATGTGTGCATACGGGTTGATGTTAAAGTCATAACTGAACGTTCCTCCTTCCGTTCCGCCTGTAGAAGAAAGAGCAGATTCCTCCACCTTGTTACCACCCCTGATCCTCATCTTGTACTCCATAGCATTTCCGTTGTCGTACAGGTAATCAATTGTGATCAATGCATGACCGGCAGGATAAGCATATTCCACCGATGCATAGGTTTCCTGATCATATATTTTCCGGTGCATGTTCACCACCTTCCGCTCACTGTTGTAGGTAAACTCCGTAAAGCCAACAAACACGTTCTTATCGTCCAGGCGATTGATCTTACGAACGAAGTCCCCGGTTGCCGCCTGATAAACATAAACATCGGTGAAGTAACGTTTCAGCTCACTGTGCTGCGGCTTTTTCTGGTAAAAATCAATTTTGCTGATGCTGCCGTTGCTATTATAAAAGTATTGCGTTTTGGCATCCGGCCTGTAAGCGCCTTCCACCAGCAGAAAGTCTTCTTTCAACGTAAGTCTCTTGTGAGCGCTATTACCACCCAGTGAATAAACCGTTCCTTCATCTACCTGGTTGCGCTGCAGTGTCATTTGATTTGTCTTACCCCATTTTGTCAGAATAAGCTGATACTTTGTAGCCTCTTTTGAAAGCAGCACTTCGTTGGCACCCGCCTGCAGTTCCATTTCGCGGGAAGTCATTTGCCCGGCAGCATCCCAGGTATGGATCGTAAGGGAAGCCGGAATACTGTCGTACACAATATCACCAACACCAAATACGGCCTTTACCTTTATTTTCAAGGATGTATTGCCATCGCCAGGAGGCTGGTTGAAGGTTCCGGCAGGATAGCCAAAATACTGCGGCAAGTCTCCGGATTCCACTTTCACCACTTCAACAGGAAGCTCCTGCAAAGCAGGCTTTGGAATAGCAACATCAATGGCAAGCGGCTTTTGCACCTGCGTTGCTTTTTCAGAACCTGCAACAGGCGTTGCATAGCGGGTGACGTTAGCACTGTTCTGCAACAGGAATTTCGTCACTTTGTAAGCACCGTCTGCTAAGGTGATTTTCTCACTTACATATTTACCGTTAAAAGTGAAGGAAAGCTTTTTGTTGCTTACCACCACTTCGCTGTTATGACTCTTCACAATGCTGACTACAGCATGCAGGTCAACAGTTCCACCGGTTGGCTCACCCGGAATTTCATTTAGTATAAATTGTACCTGGTTTGATTTACCTGGCGCCGGAGTTGGCTTCTGTAAATCTTCCTTTTTACAGGAGATCAGCGAAGCTGAAAGAATCAGTAGAAGATAAGCGATTGCTGTAAATAACGATTTCATGGTTTAATTTTTAGTTTGACCTTGGTTTAATACTCAGTAGTACTCTTTAGAAGTTTCAAAGCGTTGGGTACAAGTAACAGCGTTAACAAAAGTTTTACACCGGGAGCTGATTGCGATAAAGGCCTTACCTGCTTACCTGCAAAGATGTTCCTGTCAAGGCCCCAGTGCCAATCACACCGGGTAAGTAATTCCATTACCAATTGTTAACAGCAGAAACAGGCGGCTGAAAGTTTACGTAGAAGCTTAACGGCTAGAGAAAAGAAGAATACCCGGTTAGAAAAGAAGGGATAGAATTTACCGGAAATTGGAAGGAAGCTGATAGGACGGAATTTTCAGCCAATCAATAAAAAGCCCTGGAACAGGAACTTGATTGATGTGAATCTGCCAGGGTAGCCAAATTGATTCACAGACAACGCTTATTCAAGCATTTTCCCGTCAGGCTTGTTCCGGAATGGTTTACCATTCCAATTCTGAAACAATAAACTGTTTGGCGCCTTCGGGGCCCGTTATCTGTAGCATAATAGGACTGTCCTCGTCTTTTACAATCACCTGAAAACTGAAAAAAGTACAGCATGCTCTTTCCGTTTTAATAAACTGTATAATTTCCTCAAGAATCGTATCCGAACCTGCAAAGCTGTATTGGAAGCCGTCTTCCAGTTCAATCCGTTCAGTCATCTTTGCCTTCAGCGAAGACAACACTTCTGTTTTTCGCTTCCGCAATTCCGGTGTTGTGAGTTTGCAACCCAGCACCTTTGTTGCAAATGTTGCTGCTGCATTCATGTTATTTGTTTTTCTTATTTCTATAGGATCTAAAAAATTACCGCATCTATCAAAATCAGCAATTGTATACCAGTCAATGAATAGTGAATGAGGCTGCAATGCCGACACTGAAATTTCGTGGCAGGAAGTGAACGCCAACAATCGTTCTTGTATGTCTTCCCTTTTCTGACAGTATATTTAGAAACAGCTCAGATGCACCGTCAGCAACGGCGGGTCCATCATCCCAACCCTGTACCTGCTGGTAGTAGATGTCCAGGTGGTTAAGTCCAAGGATCCTGTCAAATCCAACATGCTCCTCCACCTGGCTCAGGATATTTATGGCACAGAGCTGAGCGGCGGAAATGCCTTCCTCTGTACGCATGTTTTCTCCCAATCGTCCCTGGTAAAAAAACTGCCCCTCTTTTATCGGGAATTGAATGGCAACATAAGCAATGCCTGCCCTGATATTGACAGAGACGTAAGATCCGCCAGGCTTAGGAGGTTGAAGCAAGTGAATGCCTGCCTGTTTAAGATTTCCCTCTATTGTACTACTCATAAAATCATCTTTTTTATCGAACGATTACCTGCCTGTTTCAGCCAAAGCAAATTCTTTTTCCGCTGCATACGCTACGGCATGTGCAAGCCAAAGAAATTCCTTCAGGAAGTGCCGGATGGGTGTACTGAAATGCTGATCAGCCAGTTCAGCTTTATCCGTGAACTTCTTATCAACTTCCGGCACCAGCAGCATATGGGGTGATCCAATGCCAAACAGTGCAAAGACAAGCTTTTGCAATTGCATAGCAGCCCGCATCCCTCCCAGGGCACCCGTAGAAGCGGTAACAATTCCAAATGCCTTGTGCTGTTGTTTGGGAAAATGATCCAGCAGGTTTTTCATCGCCGGGGAATAACTACCGTTGTACTCCGGCGTTACCAAAATAAACGCATCGGCTGCAAAAATCCGGGAACTAAGTTCCCTTAAATGAGCAGGCGCATTTTCAACAGAAGTGATGACAGTTTCAACTGGTGGCTGTGTATACTTCCGTACATCAATTAAGCCGACTTCTACATCTCCCAATTGCAGAAGCTCCCTGTATAAATAAACGGCCACTCTTTTCGTGAGGCTTTTCAGCCTTGGGCTTCCCGAAACAATCTCTATTCGCATAAAATATCCGGTTTGAATGTTTCCACAAAGTTTATTTTGTAAACGGGGGCTTCCAACCGCATTTGATAATTTATCACATTACCAAATGGTAACGTTCCAAGTATACGCCGCGGAGGATGGGTAAAACAGAATGTTTGTTTTACTACCTGTCAACAAGAGAGAAACACTTTTCAACATATTGCTGTCAAATCAACGAAACGCTTTCGCCATCACTCAGTATGATACACTTATCGGAAAGACCTGCCTCACTAAGTTTTCCTTTCAATGCCGCTCTTGTCAGATAACAATGATTGATCGCTTCCATATGCACCACCATCACCTTTGCGCCTGCATCGATAGACCTGGCGACATTTAAGACATCATCGGCACCCATGGTGATAGGCTCTCCGAACTGAAATTGCGCAGCACCGCCATTTGCAATAACCAGGTCGGGGTGAAAATCGCTGATCACTTTTTCTACGTCCTCATACCAAACTGTATCTCCCGTTAGATAAATTGTTTTTTTCGGAAATTGGATGATATACCCGCTAACCGGCGCCATTCTTTCAGCAATCTCACCACGACCATGCCGGGCCGGCACCCTGGTTATTTTTATCCCATCTCCTGCAAGAACTGACTGATCTGCATAAAGATTGGTGAAACCTTGTGCGGCCAGCTTTTCTTTATCCTCCTCCTGGCATATCAGGAAACTGTTTTTCGGCAGACGCTTCTGCGCTTCTGTGTCCCAGTGGTCAGGGTGAAGATGGGTGACTAATACAACAGTCGTTGATTCTACCAGCTTTTTTAATTCGTTTTCGCCAAATGGCAGATCTACTGTTGGATTCCTCACCTCATTGGTCCAGGGAATCGGGTCCAGGCTACTCTTTCTGCTAAAGAGCGGATCAATCAACAACAATTGATTTTTGTACTGTATCGTTACCGTTGCGTTCCTGATTAGCCTGACGGTGATGGTTTCATTTGTGTTTTGCATGATTGTGGCATTTTTGAAGAGAGGCGTAAAGCCTAAATAAAGCGAGGAGAGAATAATCTGTTTCCGGTTCATAACAGGCGCTATTTAGGCCAACAAAGTTTTGCCGCCAGAAACAACCAGCCAATCAAATTGGTTAAGAAAATTTATTACCCGAGGTTCAGCTTTTCATTTTCAAGATGAAGATTTAAAGGCAACTGAATAACCAGGGAATGGTTACTTGTTTAGTGATTGGCTTTGTTCCCTGGTTTGCCTGCGCAACCGGCTCAGGCTTTGGGGTGTAATACCAAGGTAAGATGCGATCTGCTGGTTTGAGATACGTCTTTCTATATGCGGAAACCTGTCGATCCAGTTGTAATATCTTTCCGCAACCGGCTTACTAAGATTGTAAGCCATTCGCTGCGCAAGTGATACAACGGCATCCTGCAGCAGGAGGCGAAAATATTTGTTCAATTGCGGAACGGACTCGAAAAGCATGTCCATTGCGGATTTAGAAACCTGCAACACCTCCGTTTCCTCCAGGCAATCAATATTGATCTCTGTGGGAACCCCTTTATTCAAGCTATGCAGGTCTTCTACCCACGATCCTTCAGCACCGAAAAGTAAAATATGTTCCTGCCCTTTTTCATCTACTGTGTATCCCCTGGTGAGCCCTTTTAGAATAAAGGTTTTATAGCGGCACACATCTCCTTCCTGAAGGATATATTGGTGCTTTCTAAACTTTTTGAATGTGAAGGTCGTTTGAATCAAGTCCTGCTCGCCGGGTGAAAGGATCACCCCCTGCTGCGCAAAGCTGTTCGTAAGCAGATCCCACATGGTATTTGTTTTAATTGCAGAAACCAATTTAGTGGAAACTTTGCTTCTTACAAATAACTGATCACAAGATAATAAACGATGTTTTTGAACGCTGCCAAGCTCCTGACAATTAAAAGAGCTATTGCAGCCATACCATCCTATCCACCAGCCCTCATATTGACCTTCCGCTTTTCATGAATACGTTTTTTGATCTTACTCAGAAATTCAGCAGACATACCCAAATAGGATGCAACATGTTTTTGCGGGATCTGCTCGTCAAGAGCAGGATACGCTTCCCGGAATGAGCAATAAACCTGTTCCGCATCCATACTAAGGTTGTGCAGCACCCGGTACTGAAAAGATGCATATGCCTTTTGAATCAGCAGGCGGTAAAAGCGTTCAAAAAGGGGGATCTTCTCATAGATCAACTGGAAATTTTCATAGGAAAAAGAAATAACAGCCGTTGGCGAAAGTGCCTCCGTGTAAAGCAATCCTTTTTTCTGCGTGATAAAGCTGGCAAAATCACTGATCCACCATCCCCGGATGCCTAATTGAAGAACATGTTCAGCGCCTTTTCCGTCAATATACAAAACCCTGGCGCTTCCCTCCTCAATAAAATTCGTAAAGCGGTTTACTTCACCTTCTTTGGATAGAAACTCCCCTTTCTTGAACGTTCTTTTGATCGCATGGGAAATAATAAACTGCCAGTCATCTTCGGTTATGGGAACAAACGTGCGGATGTTTGCTAATAAAAGGTCCTGCTCCATTCCTAAAAGTAAAAAGAAAGATCATTCCCTCAATCATTCCCCGAGCAGGCGCTTTTTACAAAACCCTACAAATCCGGCATCCCGGATTATACATACCGCTTCAGGGACTCATCTAGGATACCGTCTGCATTGGAGAGGATATTCTGATCATCATAAAACCCATACATCGCATCAAATTCGATGGATTGCATCTGGTGCCGGATTCGCTGAACCTGGCTGAGAGGCAACGGAATCCGGTTTGGATAGCTGTACATGGGGGCCATGTGCTTTTTGTTGAGAGAAATGTAAAACGTGTCGCCACAAAGAATGGCGCCTTTGGAAGAGAGAAAAGGCACATGCAAAACACTGCTGCCGGGAAAATGACCACCCACATTGATTAGCTTCATTCCATCCCATAACATTTCTTCAGAGCCGCTCCACAGGCTGACATACCTGCCTTTATGAAAAACCCACTGTTCATCATTTTGATGAATGTAGATCGGGCACTGAAAAACTTCTGCCCATTCGTTCATGGTGGTGTAATAGTGCGGATGCGAAAAAGCAATTGCTTTCAACCCGCCTTTTGCATGTATAAAATCAATGGTGGATTGATTCAGCAAAGCAATACAGTCCCAAAGGACATTGCCATTGGGCGTGGTGACCAGCAGTGCTCTTTGCCCAATGGCAAAGGTGGGTACCACTTTCAATTCATACAACTGGTGATTGAGGCCCTTTATGATCATTCCATGCCTGCCGGATAGCTCTTCCAGGTTGGTCCAACCCTGCCCGCTTTCCGGAATGTATTGCCTGTCGTCGCTGCAGATGGGACAAGCTTCCGATGGAATGGAAACCGTATCATACTGGGTGCCGCACGTTGTGCAAATAATTTTCTTGTTCATATACGTGAATTAACGGTAAACGTTTCAGGTTTCTGCGGAAAAATAATTTGCCAGTGTCTCTCTAAAGAAATTATAGCATAAATTCTTGTGGATCTGGCGTTAACACCGCAAGTATCTTTTATTTTGACGCCGTAGTGATAGGAAAAGCAAGGGGTCGCATGGGAGCAGCACTGGCGCCATTTAACTTCAAAGAAGAGGCAATAAATGCAAACTGAGAAACCTTTTCTTTGGCCAGTTCTTCCAGGTACATCTGCTCAATAAACATCACTCCTTTTTCAGCCAGTAAATACGTATGTACCGGCACCCAGTTATCCTTTCTCTCCGGTGGAAACGCTTCAAAACTCAGGTTATCGGCTCCTAGCAACATAATGTTTTTATCTTCTACCAACCATTTTACGGCATCAAGACTAATGCCCGGGTACTGATCAAGATATTTCTCTGCATTTGCATAATGTTTTGCCTGGCCTGTGCGGATCAAGACCACGTCACCTTTTTCCAGTTCAACCTTTTGGGCTTTCAACGCTGCTTTTAAATCTTCTGCGGTGATACGGTAATTCTGTTTAAGCACATCAACACCTTTTAACGAAGCAACATCAATTAATACACCCCTCGCAATAATGGGCGGGATCTTTTCGGCGCCTGTCTTTTTCCAACCCTTGTCGCCCAAATGCTCTTCCGGCGTAAAGCCATTCCAGATTTTCCCGTTCAATCCAAAATGGTTCAATGCGTCGATGTGGGTACCCATGTGCGTGTACATAGAGATGGCATCGCCGGTATAGGAAACTTTTTTATTCATGGACGCCCCCAGGGAATTAGGGTTATCGACCACTGTACCATTGGGCGTATGCGTGAGCCAATATTGGTAGCCCGGATCACCCAGTGAATGGAAACTGGGCATGCCAACAAAATAATTCACGCTCAGATCAAATGATTTGCCTGACGAAATCCTTGAAAGCACACGGAGCTTTGACTGTTCCGTCATCATATTCAGGGTGCCGATTTCATCGGCCGGTCCCCAGGGACTTTTACCAACTTCTTCGGTGTTCTGTGCAGTCCCGTTCTTTGAGACCATCAAAGATGTTAAGACCAGCGGGAAAAGAAACTTTTTCATAATTGTTGATTTAGAAGGTTTAGAATTTTTTACAACAAGAAGATGCATGCAGTATAGGCAGGTCAAGACGGTCCAATGCACGGGGCAATAAGAACCAAAAGCATTGTCTTCCTGGCTTTGCCTTTTACATAACGACTTCTGTAAAACAAAAATGAATTGTTGGAAGGCGGAGAAAAATGAACTGGTTCAACTTTTTTCTAAAATGTACTCTATGATGCTAAATGAGAACGCAGCCGAACAGTCACAACTAAGTACAGCAATGTATCATGGCCGCTTAAATTTGCAATGATAAGAATAGAGAAATCGAGGAGTGCCATGAATCCAATCCCTGTCAATGATTTTCTATGATAGAAGGGTTTGATAAAGCTGAATGTGTTCAAAGGAAGACTATTTTTCTCATAACACTTTATCATGTTGTCATATTTACGACGCATACGGTAAGGCACTCAACATTTGCCTCTCACTACAAAAACCTGTATGGCAGAGTTCATGAAGAATAAACAAAATGCCGCATCAAATAAAGCAGCTGTGTTGTAGAATACTCTTTGTTCAGAATTGATACAGAAAGCTACTATGCACACTGCTGGTGTTAGATGATTACCGCTTTGAAAGAAATACGCGGCATTTAACGCTTCAAAGTTGCTTTCTTTAACACTCCCGCTCCTATCACCGAAGACAAGGATTCCAGTTAACCTGTGCTAAGGATCCTGCGACTTATAAAATATATTATAACGAAAACCCCTGTAGAAACAGGGGTCGCATCCAATCATGTTATGCAATTGGAAATGAGAAGTTTGAAATCCTTGGTTTATATGTCAATCAACATTTCAGCCAAAACATTTGCTTTACCGTAGACCTATTTATATAAATCAGAGATTAATTGTTGCATTTGGAAAAACGCAGTTAAGCTGCAAAGCCGACACCCTGATACTGCTTTGAATTATTCCTGCTGATAAAGGCATCAAGGGAAAACTTGCCTCCACCTGAAATGATCAGTGATAGCGCCATTCCAATAGCCAGGAGGAAGAACTCATAGCCTTCTGCTTTTTGGCTGCCAAACCAGTTCATAAAGAAGTAGTCGTTGAAAGTTGTAACAATGACCCCGGTCATGATGGCCAGAATGCCCAGGCTCCAGAGCCGGGTACCCAAACCAAGTACCAGGAAGAGGGGGCCAAAGAATTCTATCATAATGACTGCAAATCCAATTATCCACGGAAGCCCAACGTCCTGCGTAAAATAGGCCATAGAGCCCTCAAAGCCAAAGCCACCAAACCAGCCGAACAGCTTTTGCGCTCCATGGGGAAACAAAACAAAACTTAACAATAAGCGAAGCGCAAGCGGTGCATAATTACCCGTTGTTGAAAAGACAATCTTTTTCATGTGATTCAATTTTAGTTGTTATAGATGAAGACTTCCTTGATAATCTTGCCATCCTTCCACTGTTGCACAGAAATCTGTGCGTAGTTTCTAACCCCCCACTCCTTGTGCGTATAATCGTACTGCCAGATGACATAGGAGATATCACCAGATATACCCATGCCTTTTACTTCTGCCCCTCTGAACTCCACAATGTTGTTCAAAAACGTTCGTTCCCGCTGCCGGTTGGCTTCTTTGGAAACAGTAGCCGGCAGGTTGTTTTCCTGCATAACGACATCGTCGTGGTAATACTTTTCGAAGGCGTCCAACAGTTTTCCTTCCAGTACAAGGTTGTTTAACTCATTCAGTGAGTTTTCAATTTCTACGTGTGTCATAATTGTAAATTTTTAGGGTTTTTGTATTGAAGTGTGATGTCTACAATTCTTTGGGCAAACAGTTCAAGGGTGAGCAGATCGCCGGGATGTGGCAGCTGAACGTCCCTGCCATTTGAGCACTGGACCATTAGACCTAAGTAGCTGGCCATACGGTTTTGCCCTGCTGTTTGCTGGTCATTGATAAAACGGGGGAGAATTCCCAAACTAATCCAGATCATGCTGTGCTGTGCGGCAAAGAGGGCAAGGCTGGAAAGGGTGTTTAGCTTGTCTCCGTTGCAGGTAGAAGAGAGGGTAAACGCAGTGGCCAGTTTATCTTTCCAGGGTTGCTTGTACCAGAACGTTTCGGTAAGCTCCATGAACTGCTTAAACCCTGCTGATACATTTCCAAAATAGGTAGGTGACCCAAAGATGATGGTATCAGAGCTGTGAAGCAGTCCTATCTTTCCTGCCGCTTCTTCCACATGAACAAGGTTCACTTCCGTCAGTTCGGTTTGCATGTTCGCTGCTAAGATTTCAGCAACCTGCTTTGTATGCCCCTGCTGACTGTGAAAAACGATGGAGATGATTCCCTTTTCCATACAATTGATTTACTCCACAAATTTTCAATCGGAAAGGGGGCTCTAACAATCGTATGTGGTAAGTAATTGTATTATCATAGGATAACTGAAACGTTAATCCTTATTTAAAAATACAGTATGCATGACCTCTTTTTCTAACTAATTCTCCATCGTAGAGTTCAACTTCAACAGAAGCCATGTTCCTGAAACGCCAACACTATTTTCTTACTGGAGTGGGTGATACGAGGTAAAGACTTCGATATGCCCTCAGCACAAAAAGCAGATGAGGTGAAAAATGCCAGCTAACGCCGTAACATATTTTACAGGGTAAGGGCGGAAAGCATTCATTCCATTATCCTGGTTGAGAAGTCGCTTACCAAAACTTTGTGATGCTGCTGGTTTATAGGAGTGCTGCCCGCCTGGCACTACCATCCATTCCGGAACAACAGGAAAAACTTTGATTTTCCAGATCAAATTCTGACACCAACAAAGGCGCATACAAAACTTTTATTACCTACTCTGATATACCCACCATCAGTAAGTAATACAGATACACTTCTCTAATGCCTTTTGCTTACGTTCTGTGCCCTTACCCTGCTTAAACTTTGAGGTGTTATGCCCAAATAGGAGGCGATGTAGTGATTGGGTACCCTTTGTTCAATTTGTGGATACTTTAGAATAAACTCCTGGTAACGGTCCAAGGCTGATTTACTAAGGTTGGAATAAATGCGCTGAATGGATGCACAGTAGGCATTGGAGATCAGTTTTCGAAAATGCCGTTCCAGCTTTGGTACCTGCAGCAGCATCAAATCATGATTCTGTTCAGAAATCTGCAGTACCTCACAGTCTTCAATGCAGTCTATATTGGCCCGTGCCGGCGTTTTCGTGAGAAAACTATACATATCTCCTACCCACCAGTCTTCCAGTCCAAACTGAATAATATGCTCCTGCCCCTTTTCATCGACTTCATATGTTCGGGTACACCCCTTAAGAATAAAGTTTTCATACCGGCTGATATCACCCTCTTGCAGAATGTATTGGCGCTTACGGAACTTTTTAAATTGCAAAAAAGGAAGACACTCTTCAAATTCCTGTGGGGTAATGGTCACATATTTGTTAAAATGCCGAAACAAGAGTTCATACATAAACAGCTGAAGTTTGGAAAGGAAATTTAGAAAATTCTGGCTGAATCAGGAAAAGATGATCCCATATCAGATCCTGTCTAAATGGAATATTTATTTTTTCGCACTTTTAACTGCAGGAACAAAAAACTAAATTTGATTTACCGCATGCATTTATTCATCAAAAATATGGTCTGTGACCGCTGTATCATGGTGGTAAAAGAGCAGCTACATGCGGTTGGTATTGAATTCAAAAAAGTCCAGCTGGGAGAAGTGGAGTTATCCCAGCCTGCTTCTGATGAACAAATTGAAAAATTGGGAGCAAATCTGTTTCCTCTCGGTTTTGAATTACTCGATGATAAAAAAGCAGCGGTGGTCACGCAGATAAAAAGTACAATCATAAAGCTTATCCACAATTATGAAAACGAGGAGGTGAATCAGAAACTTTCCGTGATCTTATCCCAAAAGCTAGGCAAAGACTATCACTTTCTCTCTATACTCTTTTCGTCTGTTGAAGGCACGACGATCGAGAAATTCGTCATATTACAACGGATTGAGCGGGCAAAAGAGTTATTAATGTATGATGAAATGACCATCAACGAAATAGCAGATACATTAGGCTATAGCAGTGTGCAGCACCTCTCACAACAATTTAAAAAAATCACCGGTCTCACCCCCACCCACTTCAAAAAGTTGAAAGAAAACAAACGGAAACCCTTAGATCAGGTCTAGTAAAAAATTATATAATAAACTTCCTTTAAAGTATAACAACCCTTCTGCGAAAAGAGCGAAGCTTTGTGTCGGCACAAAAAATTTTATTATGCAACACGAAGCACAACTTTTTATTAAAGGCATGGTTTGTCAGCGCTGTATTACCGTTGTGAATTCTGAACTGCAGCAACTTGGCTTGATACCTGTAAAAACATCCTTGGGCCAGGTGACAGTAATTACCACTGTACAAATGCCGGAAATAAGAGTGATTGAGGAAAAGCTGGAGCCTTTGGGATTTAAGCTCCTGGAAGACAAAAAAATCC
Organism: Flavisolibacter sp.; assembly: GCA_035998945.1. Taxonomy (GTDB): domain Bacteria; phylum Bacteroidota; class Bacteroidia; order Chitinophagales; family Chitinophagaceae; genus Flavisolibacter. The sequence goes on from DASYHD010000003.1 coordinate 43,525, forward strand.
GGGTTGTAAAGGAAATTAAGCGTCTTGTTGCCACTGTTTATTCCGGAGAGTATGAATTCCCGGACCATTTCCGGTTCTCCGACCTGATTACGGAAGCCTTTCACAAAGACTATGATAAAATAAGTGCTTTGTTTTCTCTTGTGGAGCATCAAACGCTGGAGAAATATATTATTGATTACCGGATTGAGAAAATCAAAGAGCTCCTTGTCTACACATCGCTTACGCTTCTGGACATTGCAATCAAATTGAACTACAGCAGTGTGGCTCACCTTTCCAGGCAATTCAAACAAGTCACCGGCCTCACTCCCTCCTACTTTAAAGAAGTGAAGAAGGCTAAAACCATTTTAGAGCTATCCACCAATCTATCATAATTATATAAATAAAAAGAAGAAATCTGCAACAGCGGCCGCAGAGAAACAAAGAAGCTTTGATAAAAAGTTTGAATCATGTCAACCCTGACTAAAGTTGTTGATCATCCGGCTAGAAATACGGCCGGATCAAGTTTAAAAAAAGAGGCATTTCCAGTTTTAGAAATGACGTGTGTCGCTTGTGCTGTAAGTGTAGAGTCGATGCTTAAATCGGTACAAGGTGTAAAAAATGCAAGTGTCAACTTCGCCAATGCATCCGCATGGGTGGAATACAACCCTTCCATAGCATCACCGGAAAAATTTCAGGAGACAGTTCGTTCTATTGGCTATGAGCTTTTGATCGACACTGAAAATGCGGAAGAAATTAAAGACGAAGCAAAAAGCAGGCATTATACAGCGCTAAAGAAGAAAACTCTCTGGTCAACAGTGTTTTCATTGCCGCTCGTGGTTATTGGTATGTTTTTCATGAATATGCCAAATGCAAGCGTAATTATGATGGTATTGGCATCACCCGTCGTTCTTTATTTTGGTAAGAACTTTTTCATTAATGCGTGGCGGCAGGCCAGATACCGCAAAGCTAACATGGATACTTTGGTTGCCGTCAGTACGGGTGTTGCCTACTTGTTTAGCGTGTTTAATACTGTTTTTCCCCACTTCTGGCATAGCCAGGGAGCGCATGCACATGTCTATTTTGAAGCCGCCGCCATGGTGATTACATTCATTTCTCTTGGTAAACTACTGGAAGAACGGGCTAAATCAAACACATCATCGGCCATTAAGAGGTTAATGGGATTGCAACCAAAAACCGTAAACGTTGTCATTGAAGATGACCAGGTAGAAGAAATACCTGTTTCGCAGGTAAAAAAGGGTTATATCCTCCTGGTAAAGCCTGGTGAAAAGATTCCTGTTGATGGTGAGGTATCCAGTGGAGAGTCGTATGTAGATGAAAGCATGATCAGCGGTGAGCCAATTCCAGTTCTAAAAAGACCGGGAGAAAAAGTGTACGCAGGAACCATCAATCAAAAAGGCAGTATTCGTTTGAAAGCAGAAAAGGTAGGTGGCGAAACGATACTCTCGCAGATCATCAAAATGGTACAGGAAGCCCAGGGATCAAAAGCGCCTGTGCAACGATTGGTTGATAAAATCGCAGGCATCTTTGTACCTGTTGTCATTGGAATATCCATCCTAACATTTGCTGTGTGGATGATCTGGGGTGGAGAAAACGCCGTTACAAACGCCGTATTGAATGCCGTGGCGGTGCTGGTGATTGCATGCCCCTGTGCCCTGGGACTTGCCACACCTACTGCCATCATGGTGGGTGTGGGAAAGGGCGCAGAAAACAATATCCTGATTAAAGATGCAGAAAGTCTGGAACTTGCCCACAAGGTCAATGCTGTTATCCTGGACAAAACCGGCACGATAACAGAAGGCAAACCCACGGTTACGGATCTCATTTTTTCAAAAGGCTCTGATGAAAAGCTTTTAAAAAGTATTTTATTGTCTATTGAGCAGCATTCGGAGCATCCTTTGGCAGAAGCTGTGGTGAATCATTTACATTCGGAGAATGTGCAACCGGTACCGATAGAAAGGTTTGACAGCATTACCGGTGAGGGTGTTGTTGGCCAATTTAAAGGAAAGCAATATTTCGTTGGAAATACAAGGCTGTTGTCTTCCTATGGCATCGCTGTAGAAGGCCCTGTCATTGAAAACATCCGCCAATGGCAGGAAGAAGCCAAAACCGTGATCCTGTTCGCAGAGAATAAAGATTTAGTAGGCGTTATCGCCATCACAGATAAAATCAAGGCCAGTTCAGCTAATGCCATCCACGATCTCCAGGCAAAAGGTATAGAAGTATACATGCTGACCGGAGACAACAATCATACGGCGACAGCAATAGCAAAAAAAGTAGGCATCAGGCATTTCGAAGCAGAAGTATTACCATCACAAAAGGCCGAATTTGTACAGGAACTGCAGCAGCAAGGCAAAGTGGTTGCGATGGTAGGTGACGGCATCAACGATAGCCACGCTTTGGCCCAGGCAGATGTCAGCATCGCCATGGGGAAAGGCTCGGATATTGCGATGGATGTGGCTAAAATGACCCTGATCACCTCTGATCTTATGGTCATCCCAAAAGCTTTAACGTTATCACGCCAGACCGTCCAAGCAATCCGCCAAAATCTATTCTGGGCTTTTATTTACAATGTAATAGGAATTCCCATCGCAGCCGGAGTCCTGTACCCCGCTACTGGATTTTTACTGGATCCGATGATCGCCGGCGCTGCCATGGCACTAAGTTCTGTCAGCGTTGTCGGCAATAGCTTGCGTTTAAAATCATCAAAACTATAAAGAACTCATCAAAACTTCACATAGGACAACGAGATTAAGTGTCCTATGTGATTTTTTCCCCTCTTGTGCCGAAGCAAATTTGTGTTTCAAACGATCACCAATGAAACACATTTTCTTATCTCTCCTTTATTTATTCTTTTTAAGCTGCTCAAAAGAAAAGGAACCCGAACTACCATTGGAAGAAATCCACACGAAAACTGCCAACTTCCTTGTGTTTGCGAAGGAAGATTTCTCTGATCCGGGGTTTGACAACCTACAGGTTTCTATACAGCTTTCCGTTACAAAAGTTAGCCGGAAGGATAAGGTTATTATCGCCAGACTCTGGGATTCAACGTATTCGCAACGACCTATAAAAGAATATCCTTACCCCGAAGCAAAGGCGATAAAGGTTTCCAAACAATTCACCGGCATCAAAGACAGTACAGAGCTGGTAAAAGCAGTGTACAGTATGCAATCCCAAAGAGGCGCTCAGCAGCCATCCTACACGTCTATGATTTATAATTTTGAAAAAGGAAACAAGACCTTGCACATTAAGGTAACTCCATAGCAAGTTCACCCAAAAAACACCTCAAAGAACCTGTAATAACAGTCGTCAGGTATAAGAACAATATAACACTTACCGGTAACACACGTCCATAATCATATAAATGATAAAGGGAAAAGTGTAACCACATGCCTTATGCAGAAAAATAGCTTTGTCATCAAAGGAATAAAATGAAAACAGGGGATCTTTTTCAATTGTTACTGCTCGCTGCTATCTGGGGAAGCTCTTATCTTTTTCTCAAGATTGTTACTCCATCAATTGGAGTTTCGATGACAATGGGCTCCAGAATCCTGATAGCAGCCATTGCCATGGTTGCTGTTTTCGGTGCACTGAAACAATGGCCGAAATATAACCTGTACTGGAAACAGTACTTTGTTTTAGGGATCCTTAACCTGGTTCTGCCCTTTTCATTAACCTCCTATGCAATTACCTACCTTAATGCTTCAATCGGTTCCATTCTAAATGCAACGACGCCACTGTTTACCATGATTCTTTCTTCCTTGCTATTAAAGGAGCGTCTTACCCCTAAAAAGATCATTGGACTGCTGATTGGTTTAACAGGGCTGATCATCCTGGTGGGATGGATACCACTTGCTTTATCCGGCAACGTTATTGTTTCACTCATTTTTTCATTATTGGCAGCACTATCATATGGGTTTGGAGCCGTATTTGCGCGGATGAATTTCAAGAATGCAGAGCCGATTAAAACCGCTACGGGACAGTTGAGTGCAGCTGCCATCCTGGTAATTCCTTTCATCACGAACGCTTATTCAGAGAGTCTCTTTACACCACAAATCGCAATCATGTTATTGGTACTTGCGATCTTCTGTACTGCTTTAGGATATGCCCTTTACTTCAGGCTAATTGCAAGTATTGGCTCCACGAATGCCTCACTTGTCACGTTGCTCGTACCTGTGTTCAGCCTCTTGTGGAGCATCCTTTTTCTCCACGAACCCATAACACCTGCATTGCTCATTGGACTTGCACTAATCATGGGAAGCCTCAAACTAGTTTTATCCCCTTCATAATAATTTCCCGCCTTACACCTCTCCAGCCATCCGTTGACCGGATGGCTTTCTTTTAAAATGATATAAATCTAAAAGGCTATAGTGTAACATGTTCCCCTCTCGAGAAATCTAGTTTTGGTAAAGAGTAAATCATCTTAAAATCAACAGAAATGAAAATAAACCTCTCCCCTTTTTATGCAGCGGTAATCCTCACCGTTGGCTTTGCTGCATGTTCTACACAAGCAGCAGATAAGCCACAAACAAACAATACAGAAACACCCAAACTTCCTGTTGATGTACATGTTGTTTCGCTTACGGCATTAAACAATTCAGAAACCATTGCCGGGTCTCTGATGCCGAACCTGGAAGTAGAGATCATGAGTGAAGTAACCAAGAAAGTTGTTTCCGTTGCCTACACAGATGGAAGCTTTGTTTCAAAAGGACAGTTGCTGTACAAGCTGGATGACGCCGACATACTTGCCAAAATCAGGCAACTGCATGCAGAACTGCAGTTGGCCAGAATCAATGAAAAGCGATTTGCTGCACTGTTGAAAACAGAGACGGTGCGACAGGAAGAATATGATGCTGCCCTGGCGAAAAGACAAACCCTGGAGGCATCAGCCCAATACCTGCAGGCCGAACTCTCCAAAACATACATCAGAGCACCATTCTCCGGCAAAATAGGAATTTCAAAAGTGCAGAGAGGTGCACTTGTCAGTCCAGGTGTGCCACTGGTGACGTTGCAGGACAATAGGCGCATTAAGGTACAATTTAACGTATCAGAAAAGTACCTGCCTCTTGTACAAACCGGCAGACGTATTTTCTTCAGTACTGAGCTCACTGATTCCATTGCCGCAACGGTGATGGCTACAGAGCCTGGCGTTGATCCAGCCTCACGGAATATCACAGTCCAGGCAGTAGCGGATAACGCAAAAGGAAAGCTCAAAGCAGGAATGTCAGCACGCATTTACTTCAGCACAACAACTGAAAATGCAAGAAGCATCATTCTTCCAACCCATTCACTTATTCCAAGCGGAAATGGTTACAGTGTATTTGTCGTCAAAAACGGAATGGCAAAAATGACCCCGGTAACAATAGGTGACAGAAACGAAGAGGAGGCTACCATCTTAACCGGTTTAGCCAGTGGAGACACCGTGATGGTATCAAATATTCTCCGCGCCATGGATGGAACACCCGTACAAATTGTCAATCAACAATAACCTTTCATTCCAACAGTATATGAATCTCCCTTCACTCAGTATAAAGAAGCCCGTGCTGGCAGGTGTTTTTTCCGCACTTATCGTCATTATGGGGATTGTGGGCTGGCGTTATCTTGGCATCCGCGAGTTCCCCCTGACAGAGCCGCCCGTTATCTCAGTCGTTACTTTCTATCCCGGCGCAAGCCCTGATGTTATTGCCTCCAAGATCACAAAACCACTGGAAGAATCCATCGCCGAAGCAAATGGTGTACGTACCATCTCTTCTGAATCCAGAGAACAGGTCAGCGTAGTCTCGGTTGAATTTAACAGGGATATTGACCTAGAAGATGCACTGAATGACGTCCGGGACAAAGTGGCAAAATCAAAAAACCAACTGCCGGCCGATGTCGATCCGCCGATCGTAGAGAAAGCATCTTCACCGGACAACCTGGTAGCTTTTCTTGAAGTAGAGAGCGACACAAGAGACATTAAAGAAGTCAGTCACCTCGCTTCCACCGTCATCAAGGACAGAATGCAGTCGATACCCGGGATCAACCGGGTAGCCATCGTTGGCGAACACAAATATGCCATGCGCCTTCGCTTCGACCCTGTTAAACTAGCCAGCTACCACCTGACACCGGAAGACATTCGCCAGGCACTGCTGCGTGAAAACATCGATGTACCATCGGGGCGAATAGAAGGCAATAAAAATGAGCTTACCGTCAGAACGCTTGGACGGTTGACCACCTCCGAGGAGTTCAACGAGATGATCATAAAACAAACCGGCAGTTCTGTTGTACGCCTGAAAGACGTCGGTTATGCAGAACTGGGGGAAATGAACGAACGGAACGCCATTATCAACGAGACCGGTGGCGCCAATATCGTTGGTGTGGGTGTGGCCATTCAAATTCAACGTGACGCCAACGCCATCCAGGTTGTTGATGAATTTTACAAACGCCTCGAACAACTGAAAAAAGAAATATCCAGTGACTACCGCCTGATCGTTGGCTTTGATTTTACCAAGCCGGTAAGGGAATCTATCAAGGAAGTAGAAGAAACCCTCTTCATTGCTTTTGGCCTGGTGGTCCTGATTATTTTCCTCTTTTTGCGAGACTGGCGCTCCACCATTATTCCTGTTGTCGCCATTCCTGTCTCTATTCTTTCTGCCTTCTTCATCATGTTCGTTGCGGGCTTCTCCATCAATGTATTGACCCTGCTGGGGCTCGTACTTGCCATTGGGTTGGTGGTAGATGATGCCATTGTTGTTTTGGAAAACATCTACAAAAAGGTAGAGGAAGGCATGACACCAGTACAAGCAGCTTTCAAAGGATCCAAAGAAATCTATTTTGCTGTTATATCTACTACCATCACGCTTGCTGCTGTCTTTTTGCCGATTGTATTCATGGGGGGTATCAGTGGCCAGCTATTCAAGGAATTTGCCATTGTTGTTTCCGGCTCCGTTCTGGTTTCAGCCTTTATTGCGCTGACATTATCTCCCATGTTAAGTGCGTACCTGCTGCGTCGGAAAGAAAAACCAAACTGGCTCTACCGGAAAACAGAGCCCTTCTTTATCAGTTTGAATAATGGTTATGCCTGGATGCTGAAAGGGTTCCTGAAGCACCGCTGGATCGCCTTTGTTTTTCTACTGGTTACCGGCGCACTGATCTACCTGATTGGCAGAAAACTGCCATCTGAGTTGGCTCCCGTGGAAGACCGGTCAAATATGAGCCTGATTGCCATTGCACCGGAAGGGGTTTCGTTCGATTATATGAAGAAAAACATGATGGAAGTCGGAAAATATGTGAATGATTCAACGGACGGTTTGTATCAGACTTATTCCATGGTTGCCATCTCTTTTATTCCAGCTCCCGCACCAACCAACATCGCCATTCAGTCCATTTATTTGAAAGATCCAAAGGAACGAAAAACCACCGTGCAGGAGTTATACAACAAGTTTGGTGCAGCCTCAGGAAACTTCCGCAATATGCTGCTTTTCCCCTACCTGCCCCCGACGATCGGTACCCGTTATGGCGGTGGCATGCCGGTACAGTTTGTTTTACAGGCACCCAGCCTGGATAGTATTACATCTGTTTTGCCTGCTTTTTTAAACAAGGCCTGGCAAAGCAAAAAGCTGCTGTTTGTTGACAGTGACCTCAAGATCAACAAACCAGAAATTACAATCAATATTGACCGGCAAAAAGCTGCATTGATGGGTGTTTCCATCCAGGAAGTGGCAAGGGCCCTCCAGTTGTCATTCTCGGGACAACGTTATGGATACTTCTTACGGAATGATCGCCAATACGAGGTGATCGGGCAGGTAGAGAGAAAGAACCGCAATGACATCAGTGACCTGCGTTCTATCTATGTCCGTTCATCGAATGGGCAGATGGTCTCCCTTGACAACCTGGTAACGATTCGCGAAGGCATCAGCCCTGCAGCCATTTACCGGTACGACCAGTACACATCTGCCACCATTTCAGCAGGCCTTGCACCAGGTGTCAGCCTCGCTGAAGGCATTGAAGAAATGGAAGTCATCAAGAAAGAAGTCCTGGGTGAACATTTTAAAACCAGCCTGGCCGGACAGGCTAGGGATTACCGCGAGAGCCAGGGCAACCTGAATTTCACGCTTATCCTTACCCTATTATTGATCTATATGATCCTCGCTGCCCAATTTGAAAGCCTGCGGGATCCCTTTATTATCATGCTGACGGTTCCCATGGCCGTGACAGGAGCCCTTCTCAGTCTTTACTGGTTCGATCAAAGTCTGAATGTATTTAGCCAGATTGGCATTATTACCCTTGTTGGGCTGATTACGAAAAATGGTATCCTGATCGTTGAATTCGCTAACCACCTGAAAGATGCAGGGCTTTCCAAACTGGAAGCAGCAACACAAGCCGCCATACAACGATTCCGGCCCATTCTTATGACCTCCCTGGCCATGGTTTTTGGTGCCTTACCTATTGCCTTCACCAACAACAGCCGGCAATCACTGGGGATAGTCATCGCAGGCGGATTGATTTTCGCCGGTATACTGACACTTTTTATCATTCCTGCGGTTTACTCTTATTTGTCTTCCAGCAAAAGGAAAAAACAAGTGGAAGAACTGGAAACTGCAACCATCCAAACAAATCTTCAACAACATTCACGCATACTTAAAACGCCTTCATATGAAAATAGCTGAATCATTTTGGTATCCGGAGCAACAACTGATCATTACACGTCTCAGCGGAAACCTGGACATGGCAGATGTAGAAAAATGGGAAACCTCACTGCTACAGGCTTTGAGCCAGGTTCCGGACAATGGCCTGTTCAAGATAATGGTAGATCTGCATGGGTTCAAGGCCGTCAACTTCGAAGTGCATAAAAAGTTCCGGGTAATCATTCCCCAAACCCTGGCCCATTATGGCTGGAGAGTCGGTTACCTGGACATGTTTCCTGAAGCAAACGTAAACATCACCACTACCCGGGGTGTACAATGCTTTGCGGCGGTGCATGTACACCAGGATGAATCAAAGATCAAAAATTACGATGCCAATTACAGCCGTCCCAATGAACGCTTCTTTACTGATCCGTTAACTGCCCGGGAATGGATTCATCAATTACAACCTCAAACCACGCATTATGAAAAATAATGTAAAACTGTTGGCAGCAATTGCTGTCCTCACTTCGTCGTTGTCGTCCCGGTCTCAGGTCATCGAGTTAAGTTTACAAGAGACTATTGCATTGTCTGAGAAGGGCAACCGGCAAATTCAAAACAGCCGACTGGAAGCCAGCAAATCGGAAGAATACACAAAAGAAATAAGAAGCTACCTGAAACCAACAGTTTCTGCAGCAGGTAGCTATACCTTCTTTGTGGAAAGACCAGTGATCTTTCTACGGGAAGAGGCCTCAGGCAAGGAAACGGTAAATGCTATCCAGGTTGGCGGAAGAAATGCTTTTGCCGCTTCTATCACGGGCCAGTATCCCATCTATCAGCCACAAACACAAAGCAGGATTCAACTGGCAACCATTCAGTCAGAGATTCAGAAAGAAAAAACCAGCGACATTGGCAAATCAATAGCGCTGAAGGCAGGTGAACTTTATCTGACAATCCTCTTGTACACAGAGCAAATGGGTCATTTGCAAAGTAGCAAGGAAAGGAACGAACAGTCACTAAAAGATTCACGGATGTTGTTCCTTCAGGGAAAGGGCTTAAAAACGGATACGTTGAGCAATTACATTGCTGTCAAGAACATCGAAGGTGCCATCTTCAACCTTAAAATCAAACGAGAAGCAGCCACGTTAAGACTAAAGCAATTGTTAGCCCTTGCCGAGGACCAGGAGATTATACTAACAGACAGGCTGGAGACACAAGAAAACCCTGTACTGTTTCTGCAGACAGACAGCTTGCGTACACTAGCGATGTCCAATCGTTCTGATGTAAAACAAAATCAATTACTGTCGCAATACCATCAGCAAGCATTGAAAGCGGCCAATGCTGAATTCAAGCCACAGGTGTCTGCCCTGGCCCAATACCAGTTGCAAAGCCAATCCGACCAGTTCTCTTTCTGGAAGTACAGGGTTCCGCGAACTTCTTTCATTGGCTTGCAGGTGTCCATTCCCATCTACTCGGGCAATCGTCAAAAACACAAAAGCACGCAAATCCAGTATAGCCTTCAGCAGGTCAACAATGAATTACGTGAAATTGAAAGCCAGATCAACACAGAAGTAGCTATCCTGAAGGCTGAACTGGAAGATGCCTATTTGCAAAAAAAGACACAGGAAAAAAATGTGGAGGCGGCCCAGGTAAATTTCACCATGTTCCAGGAACGATATTACCATGGCTTAAGCACCCGGCTTGAATTGACAGATGCAGAACTGGCTCTAACCCAGGCAAAGATCAATCGTGTACAAGCCATTTATCAAATCAGGCTTATCGAGCTTCAGCTTCAAAGAGCGCTTGGCATCTGAGGGCAAGTCAATTTCGTTACCATACGTTCATGGATTTTCTTACCCTATCTGATTTGAAAGAGCATCCCGGATGTAAACCTTTGTGATACCCAACAACACACCTTTAAACAAATGCTTTTAACATGGAAAAACGCGTTGGAATACTCATGGCAGATCTAAGCGGCTACACAGCAATGACGGAAGTACACGGTGACCGCACTGCCATGCACGTTATTGACACCTATCTGCAGATAGCGCAGCGATCACTCGTCGGGGAAAGCATTTTGTTTGAAAGAGTGGGCGATCAGATTGTCATTATCTCAGAGTTTGCAGATGACTTAGCCAATACGGCATTGGAACTCCTACAGAATACAAAAGCCGAATCACATTTTTTAAGCATTCACGCAGGATTGCATTATGGTACTGTTCTGGAAAACAAGGGACATTTTTTTGGTTCAACAATCAATCTTGCTGCAAGACTTGCCACAAGGGCAAAGGAAAACAAGATTCTTTGTTCGCAGGACTTTATTGATGCCCTGTGTACACCCGACAGTTTTAAAATGGTGCCACAGGGAATGATTCGGTTCAAAAATGTACGGGAGTCAAAGGCAATTTTTGAATTGCATCCCAACCTGCCAGCACAACCTGTGAATCTCGCTATCGACCCTGTGTGTCATATGCATGTAGACATCGATAAGAACGCCGTCAGGTTGCAAAGTGATGAGGGAGAACTGTATTTCTGCTCTGATGAGTGCAAGCAGATATACGAGCAATATCACACTTATCCAGTCGCTTAATCATCATCTATAACCTCAAAAATTAAAAACATGAAAATTTCCAATTTTAAAAGAGTATTGGTACTCTTGCTGTCATTTGCAATTGGTAGCTCTGTCTTAGCCAGACCTACAACTTTATTGTCTGCCTCAGCTATTCATTTCAACGATGAATATGGCAAATTCCAGCTAGCCATAAAAAACATCTCAGCTGCCTTGGATGAAAAGCAAAGCTTTACAGCTTATGTAAAAATCTCGAGCCTGGCCACGGGCGACATTGTAATGAACACGGTAATCAGTGTAAAATACCGGAATGGGCAATTAGTTTCTGGCCTGCTGGAACTTCCGCTTGGAACGTACAAACTGGAGCAGATGATACTCTTGCCGTCTTCTGAAAAAGAAGAAAATGTTTCTATCGTTAAAATGAAACTACCTTATTACTTCACTGTCTCTGAAAAATAAATTATGGATAAATACCTGGAAGAATTTTCTGAGCAGATTACCTATAACCTGCCGGAGGAGTAGAGGTCTGTTTGTTGTTTGTCCTCGTTTGGTTTTGATTCGCAATGGCAATCTTCGGATTGCCATTTTCTTTCTGGCTCTACAACATATTTTATAAAAAGGGGAGGTAATTGTGTAAATATTGCCCTCTTACTGCTGTCTACATTCGACATAAAATAATTCTTTATGGAACGAATGATTTCAACACAGTCGTATGATAAAAGGTGGGCAGCACTCACCATCCTCTGCACAGCTCAATTTATGGTTATCATGGATACTTCCATTATCGGTGTGGCATTGCCTGCCATCAAGGAGGCACTAGGCTATACCCAGGCTGGCCTGCAATGGATATTCAATGCATACGTGATTGTCTTTGGTGGCCTGCTACTGCTGGGAGGAAAGTTATCTGACATATTCGGAGCCCGCAAAATCTTCATGGCAGGTTTTGCTTTGTTGACCACTGCATCTCTCTTGGCTGGTGCGGCATGGTCGGAAGGATCCATGAATATCGGGCGAGGACTTCAAGGCGCAGGATCTGCTTTGATTGCACCGGCAGCCCTGACGCTTGTTATGTCCATGTTTACCGATCCAAAAGAACTTGGCAAGGCGCTTGGCTTCTGGGGTGCTTCAGCAGCAGCTGGTGGCTCAGCCGGCGTGTTTCTCGGTGGTGTGATTACAGAATGGCTATCGTGGCGTTGGGTATTTCTGATCAATATTCCAGTAGGTCTTGTTGTCCTTGCCCTTTGTAAATCCTATTTGCTGGAGGGCAGAAAAAGTGCTGGCAAAGTAGACGTTCTGGGAGCCTCCCTGATAACGTCTTCATTGATCCTTTTGGTTTATGCCATTGTTTCTGCCGAACATGCTGGGTGGGGGTCTGCTCAAATTATAGGTTTGTTAGCAACCTCACTTGCGCTGTTGACGGCTTTTATCCTGCGCCAAAGAACTGCCACTGAACCCTTGCTCCCCCTCTCCATTTTCCAGGCAAAAAACCTTGGTGCCGGAAACTTGGTGATGGCCCTGATGGCTGCTGCCTGGATCCCCCTCTGGTTCTTCTTGAATCTTTACTTACAGCAGATTCTAAATTACTCCGCCTTTCGTAGCGGACTGGCTCTCCTTCCCATGACTATTGCCATTATGTTGATCATGGTTGGTTTAACAGGCAAACTTGTCCAGAAATTCGGATTTAAAAATAACCTGATTGCAGGATTGGCCTCGTTAACAGCTTCACTGCTTTTATTTAGCAACGCTTCTGTCAATGGCAGTTTTATCGCTGATGTACTCCCTGCTTCAATATTGGGGGCAATTGGTATGTCGCTGGCTTATATTCCAGGAACGATCGCCTCCATGTCCGGAGCAAAACCAGAAGAAACGGGTTTGGCTTCAGGGATTGTGAATACAAGCTACCAGATTGGATCGGCTGTGGGACTTGCAATCATTGTCGTGCTGGTATCCCAGTCAACGAAAGAAGGTATCGCTTCCGGTATGTCAACGGCTGAAGCACTGAATAGCGGCTTTCAAATAGGCTTCATCGCTGCGGCCGTTATTAGCGGAATAGCGGCATTGCTGGCGACCCTCTTCATCAAAGGAAAAGCATAACCCTGTGGAAAGGAAAAAACACACCTGGAAAACAGCGAACATTGTTTACGAAACACCCGATGCTGTAACAATTGTCTTTGATACCATGAACCAGCCCTTTGCTTACAAGGCAGGGCAGTTTATCAATCTCACCTTGGTTATTGACGGGAAAGCTGTTTCCAGGTCGTATTCTTTGAGTTCGGCACCCACCATCGATAAGCAGCCTTTCATTACTGTTAAAAAAATAGATGGGGGATTGATGAGTGAATATATTCTTTCGAATGCTGAGAAAATAAACGAATGGGCAGTTGAAGGTCCAGTGGGACTTTTCTATCCCTCTGACGATGTATTGCTTTCCGAGCACATGGTAATGGTTGCCGGAGGAAGCGGAATCACCCCTATCTATTCAATGATAAAATTTTTATTACACCATACATCGTCAACGTTGACTCTTGTTTACTCCACCCGAAACTGGGAGCAAACAATCTTTCGGGATCAACTCCTGGAGCTTGAAACAAAGTTTGTTAACCGGTTTAAAATTCACTTTTTTGTTACAGGAACTGACCCTCATGAGCCGCTAAACAGAACATCTGTTCTTAAGGGAAGACTCAGTCGGATCGTTTTTAAAAAGATCATCAAACAGCCTAGCTCACACGTTTTCCGTACCTGCTATTTCCTTTGCGGGCCTGAGGGATTAATCAAAAAAGCAGAGGAAGCTCTGGGCGATTTAAACACAGACCGACAATCCATCTTCAAAGAATATTTTACGCCAACAAATACCTCCAAACAGATTCCGTATTCGGAGCAAACGTTTGAGGTGCTCTTTCACTTCCGCGAACAATCCAATCTTTTGGAAGTGACGCCACACAAAACTATTCTGGAATCAGCTATTGATGACAGCATACCGATTTCCTATTCATGCAAAAGCGGGACATGCGGTATGTGTACAGCAAAACTGATGAAAGGGAAAGTACACATGGAGCGCAACTTCGTTTTGAATGAAACGCAACTACGTGAAGGACTTATTTTATTGTGCCAGAGCCACCCCCTGGATAATGACGTAATAGTCGAAATGGCTTAAAGTCGAATTATATAAAACTCTGCCACTATAGTGTAACATACCCTACCCGGTCAAAAGAGACTTTTGTAAAAACAAACTCAACTAAAATTTTTGAACATGGAGACACTAAAATTTAAAACAAACATTAAATGCTCAGGCTGCGTAGCAAAATCAACGCCTTTCCTTAACGAAGCTGCAGGTGAAGATAATTGGGAAGTAGACGTCCACGACCCCAACAAAATCCTAACCATTGCAACGGAAGACAAAGTGGATCCGCAAGCCATTGTAAAAGCAGTAGAAAATGCCGGCTTCAAAGCGGAAAAAATAGCCTGACCAAATTCATTCAATTGAAAAGCTATATGGCTGCAACCATATAGCTTTTAAAAGCAATTCAATAAACGTTCAAACCAAAAATATGAAAAGGTTTATTACCTACACAGCAGTATTCTTCATTGGCCTTTCAGCACAGCAGGTGTCCGCTCAAAGGGGATGGAATGTAAGTATCAATGCAAACCCCCACTTCTCCTGGATGCTTAATAAAGATGACAATCAATCAGAGGATTTTGACCGACGTTCGACAATAAACACGGCTTTTGGCGTTGGTGTGGGTTATAATTTTTCGCACCGTGCTGGGCTTGGACTTGGCGTTCTGTATTCCTTACAGGGTCAGAAATACAAGCTGGAGGATGAGCAATTAAACCAAAGAATGAATTACTTCAAACTCCCGCTGACATTTAATTATGTCTTCAATCCCCGTAGCAAAGTTGCCCTGGTTGGAAAGGTCGGTCCGCAGCTAAGTATTCTGGCAGCTTCCAGGGTAAAAGATGCAGATGGCAAAACCGTCATCGATAATTCAAAGGAATATTTTAAGGATGTAACGTTTGGAGGCGCCGCTGGCCTATCAACTCAGTTTAACTTAGGCAAGCAGTGGTTTTTGACAACCGGCTTACGATATGATTTCGACTTCACCAATGCTGAAGATGAAAAGCATCCGGATTTTACCCAAGGGCGGAAAAAAACACACAACATGACTGCCGGATTGGAAATCGGGCTCAAATATTCCTTCCATTGATAATGATATAGTGCTTTTCTCACAGTTAGTTTTGGACACGCCCCCTGTTTCCACAGGGGGGTTTTGATGACCCTATTCCTACACCAATAGGGAACGCCCCGCTTAGTTAATATATAAATTAAAGTGCCTTAAGTATAAACAGACCGGGTAGTGCAAAATTTAATTTTGATTTCAACAAAACTTCATAAATCAAAATCGCATTCAAGTAAAAATTTCAAATCATGAAAAAGATTGCAATGATTTTACTTCCAGGAGCGACGTTGTTGGCCTGTTCCAACGAAAAAGTCCACGAAAGTCAAAACGCAACAGCGGCCCGGAGCGAAGCGGGGCATGAGCATACATTCCGGTGTCCTATGCATCCTGAGGTAACGGGAAAAGAAGGTGATACCTGTCCAAAATGCGGAATGAAACTGGAACGTAGTACAAACGTTCCGACTGCAGCAAATGCATATTACATGCAGTTTATTACCACCCCATCTGTGATTGAGCCGAACAAAGAAGTGATCCTCTCATTCACTCCCAAAAAGAAACAAGCACCCGGCGAACAGGTGCCGCTGGATATTGAACATGAGAAAAAGATTCATTTGATCCTGGTAAATGATGACCTCTCCTGGTTTGATCACATTCACCCGGAGTATACGGCGGATGGCTCTTATCAGGTAAGGGCTAACTTTCCAGCACCAGGAAAGTACAAAGCATTTGCAGACTATAAGCCGACAGGCGCCGGTCATGTTGTGGACAAAATTGAAATTACCGTTCCCGGTTCAGTACCAGCAAAGAAAAATTTAACCGCTGAAAAACTAACTGGCCATTCAAACAATTATTCGTTTAGCCTCACCCCTGCCGGCGGCAAGTTTATTACCGGGCCAGGTATGCATATGCAGGGTGTCATCAGGAAGGACGGCAGGGAGATCGATGCCAGCACGCTTGACAACTACCTGGGCGCAAAAGCGCACATTGTAGTGATCAGCCTGGAGGACAAAGAGTACTTACATGTGCATCCCGAAGTAGCCGCCGGCAGATTCGGCATCCATACCACTTTCGACAAGCCGGGTATTTACCGTGGGTGGATCCAGTTCAATGCAGATGGAAAATTACATACCATAGACTTTACCATGAATGTACAACCGGGGACTGCTGCAGCGAAAAGTTCAACGGTCCATGATCACAATAATGCTGCAGATCATTCCCATCATTCCCATTAAAGAGGTACCGGGTATGTTTCAACGTTATAGTAAAGCTTCAAAGCAACGGTATGAATACATCTCCATCGAATCAAAGCTACTGGGGAGAGAAAAGTGTTTATCTCCTCCCCTTCGCCGTGCTGATCGCCTTCACCTATTTGCAAGTGTAGCTGTTCGGCAATTTCACAAAATCCCAGCTTTTGATGGTGAGCATAACTTTGGCTCCGTTAGGCGGAGAATACCGTCATCAAACCTTTCACTTCTATTTTTCGTCACGAAAGGCAAAGTCAATCATTTTGCCCTTCAAAGCATATCAGGTAATCGAAAGCAGTTCTCTTGTTCTGTTAAACAATGACATTCAAGAAGAGTGTACTTACATTAAAGTGGTAAACGTCTTAACAAGATCAGGCAATCGCTTCATGCTGTCAAACACCTCTACCCCTTCGGGTACATTGTATGCCATTGCGCTGTCCGGTTGATAGCACAATACCTTCATTCCTGCAGACAGCCCAGCTTCAACACCGAAGATGGTGTCTTCTATCACCATGCAATTCGCAGGAGTGTAGTTGTTCTTTTCCGCAGCCCGGAGGAATACATCAGGAGCCGGCTTTCCCCTTTCCACTTCATACGAGGAGGTTATATTTTGGAAAAACGGTGCCAGTCCTGCCGTCTCTAAAGAGACCTGGATGCGCTGCAGTTCTGAACCCGACGCCACACATTTTGGATGCGGCAACTGTAACAAGGCCTCCCTTACAAAAGGGACCGGTTCCAGTTCGGAACGCAAGGCTTGTTCAATCAACTGGTCGTATTGCTCAAGGGCCGCTGCAGAAGGCTGGCGGCCAAAATGATCCTGCAAGGTCACCAGGCAGTCCCGGGAAGAGCGGCCCAAAAAGTATTGGTTATAAAACGCTGTGTCTACGGCAAACCCGTCCTGCTGCAAACATCTAACGTAGAGCCGCTCCGAAATCTTTTCGCTGTCTACCAGCACACCGTCAAGATCAAATACCAGCAAGGGCAAAGGGGAATCCATCATATGTAATAATTACAACTCAATGAAGGGGCGAAGTACGGGAACAATCCCTGATTTTGAACAGTTAAGCTGGAATCATTTTTTTGATATTCTGCGTGGTGCGGTGTGAATGGTGCATAAAAAACAGCTGTAACTCGCTTCAGGCAATGCACCACATTTTTATCAGGAGAAAATCTTGCGACATCACTTCCGGTAACCAGATTATTCAACCGGAACAGACATTTACAGGTTCAAGAACATTCCTGTTTTTAGAATCAGTCAACTCCTGGCGGGACAAAGTGAAGAATGTTGTTTTCATTATCAGTGCCATTTCCTTTGAACAGCAAACATGAACGTTCACGTCCTGAATCATCAAATGACATCCTTTAGTTTTTGAGCAGTACACTCTTGATGCTTCCTTTATTATTGCTGCTGAAATGGTTTACCCACAACAATTTTATCGCCGGAATCATCTACTTCAAACAGGCGCGGAATTCGGATGTATCGACCGTTCACACTCTTGTGGCTATGGATAGCCATCAGGAGTTTCCCTTCAAAGGTCCGGAATAGCATTCCATGCCCGAAATCGGGTGGTGTTATGGGTTCTTTTTCCTGCAACCAGGGGCCATCCAGGGTACCGCTTACAGAATACGCTACTCCCTGCGCATAAACATCATGTATCCAGCTTGTTCACAACATGCCTAGTTTCCCCGTTTGGGTACGAAAAACCCAGGGGCCATCGGTTACTTTATTCGGCACGATTTGCCCATCTTCATTTCGTTCTTTACTCCAGGGCGAATCGCTGGCCCGAAACAGGACTTTGCCTTTGCCAACCGAACCGCTGAGATCAGGTTTCAGTTCTATTTTTTCAATTGTGCCATTCCAGTTTTGCAGCCACTCGTGACAATAAAGCATGTACGGTTTTCCGCCTTCCACCCAAAGCGTGGCATCCAGTGTTGGCATGTTGGGTGGCAGGTAAAGAAAATCTTTCATGGGAACGTAAGGTCCATCCGGGATGTCGCTTACCAATACATGACAGGCACGGCGCTCAATAACATTGCCCCGAACAGTATCAATTTTTACATCCCTGTTGGTAAAGGTGGCAAAGTAATAATACCGACCATTGTAGTGGTGCAGTTCTGCCGCCCAGATCATCGGGTTTTTCCCCATCCAGGATGTAGTATCGGTTGCTGCAACTTTGTATGGACCTGTCCACTTTTTCAGGTCTTTGCTTTTCCAGAGCATGCCGCCTGTTCCGGTCATGTAGTAAGTGGATGTAGGCTTATCCGCCAGAATAAAAGGGTCGCTCAGGCGAATGGAATCCAGAGGCACATCCGTTCTGACTGCCTGTTGCCTCATTTGTGAAAAAGCCGGTGCCAGACTCCATGCCATCATTATCAATATGAACAAACTATTTCTTCGAACCATTGTACTGCTGGATTTCATGTTCTGCATACTTTTTTCTTTGTTGCGATTCGCATGACCGGTTTATCAAAACCATTTTACTTTTCGCTTGTCTTTATCCGGATAACGGTAAAGGAATAAGCCGGCAGTTCAGACCTGAACGTTTGGGAAACGGAAATTGCTGTTTCCACGGCTTTTACGTTTTTTTCTGACGGAGCCCCCTGCAGCGTTATCTTTTTTGCTTTTGTATCAGCGATGTTAATGCCAGACAGATCAAGGGAAGTGTTGACGGCCACCGGCAATACGTTCACCAGCTTTACAACCAGGTCTCCGGTTTTGCTGTCTCGTACAACAGAATAAGCAATGCGTTTGCGTACGGCTTCGCTGTTGTTCGATACAGTGAGTGTGCCAGGGAGGTATTGGTTACCTGCATACTGGCCATAGAGTTTCTGTACTTCGTAATTAACAGTAGGCTTTACCTCCGTGTTGTTGAAATAAATAAGGTCGGGATTCCATTGCGTATGACCTTCTTTGGCCAGCAACGGCGCATAAGAAGTCATGTGCACCACATCACCATTCCGCTCCAATCCGGTAAGGTACAGCGCTTCGGCAAGTGCATTGTACAACGTATTACCGCGGGAGGCATATTCACCCAAGTATACTTTCGATTTGTTGCGGTCGTAGCGGTCATAAAAATCCTGGTTGTGAATAAACCATCCGGGACTTTCATAATAATGTTCGTCCACCATGGGCAACTTTAATTTCGATGCTATCTCCCAGCCTTCCTCGTAATCCGTACCCTTGTAGAAAGGGCCTACTGTACCAATCACCGTAATCTCCGGATGCTTTTCTTTGAGTGCATTATAGATCATCGTGAACCGCTCTTCGAAAATATCCGTGATCAAATCTTCGTTACCGATGCCGATGTATTTGAGGTTGAACGGTGCGGGATGACCGGCGGCAGCCCGCAGCTTCCCCCATTCCGTATGCACATCACCGTTTGCCCATTCCACCAGATCAAGGATATCCTGGATGTATGCGTCCATTTCTTCCAGGGGAACACCACCTTGCTGGCCGGCGCCACCGGTTCCGGAGTTCTGGCAGGGGACGCCGGCGGCAATTACCGGGAGCGGTTCTGCTCCAATGTCTTCACAAAACTGGAAATATTCATAATATCCTAACCCTGCACTCTGGTGATAACCCCAGAGATTACGCTGCGGTTTGCGGGCTTCCAGGGGGCCAATGGTGCCCTTCCAACGGTAAATATTTTCCAGCCCATCACCGTGTGCCACGCATCCACCGGGAAAACGGACAAAGCGGGGATTGAGGTCTGCCACTACCTGGGCCAAATCAGCCCGCAAGCCATTGCTCCTGCCTTTAAAGGTTTTTTTCGGAAAAAGGGAAATCATATCCAGCGCCAGACTACCTGTTTGCAACGGCTGCAGTTCCAATGTTGCGCTAGTTGCGTCAGCCGATGCCGTTAAAACAGCATTCGCTTTTTTCCATTGGTTGGACGAAACAGGCACAGTAACTTGCCCCACGACCTCTCCTTTTTTATTGACCAACCGGGCCTGCAATTTTCCACGCTTTCCCTGAAGTTGTTTGGAAAAAAAAGACAGGTGGTATTGTTCCCCTTTTTTCAGGGCAATGCCATCAAAACCGGCATTCACCAGGGAGCCGCCAGGAACATTTGTTTGCAGCACGGCATAATGTGGGTTATTGGCATGAACCGGCAACATGCTATCAATCGAAAAATGCATGCCTTCTCCTCTTACGCTCCACGAATGCATGGAGTTCCATGTTTTGTCGTGGTACTGTTTATCACTGGGCTTATATTCAAAGTCGCGGTTCTGCACCAGTTCCGCATACAGGCCGCCATCGGCTGCATAATTGATGTCTTCGAAAAATATCCCCATCAACTTGTCGCTGATTGGTTTTGCCCTTTCTGCATGTACCGTTATGCTGGCGTTGATTGGCTGGAGGCCTGCAAAGCGCACCGCGTCGTCTTTTGCCAATTCGCTGTATAAGCTGTTTTTGTATTGCTGCAGTTCAGCGGTCTTGATTAATTTATCAACAACGGTCCAGGCTACACGATGTACCTGGCCGGTGGCGCTGCCTGCCTCCAGCGTTACGGTAACGCTGGCATGAGGGTAGTTTGCTACCGACACTTCCTTGGCGGCACTGTAGGTTTTAAAATTCTTTGTTGTAAGCTGAAAGTATTTGCCGGCGGCATCCCGGTAAGCTATTGTATAGTCACCAGACCTTTTATCGTATTTCACCTCCGGGCGGAGAACATTGATGCCGACTCCTGTCTCCGGATAACTTTGCCTGCCCCAATCCACCAGATCTTTGGAGGCAGCATGGGCAAACACCTTGTCCCGCTCATTTAAGCTCCATACACATTGCCAAACGCCATCCGGTCCTTGTAAGAGGTAGGGTGTAATCATCCGCTTTTCGGCACCCCAGCGTCCATAATCCGATCTCAGATAGCTGAATTCGTTGCCGATGCTGTACCAGGCCTTTTGATCGCGGCTCCAGGCAAAATGCAGCCCGTTGTGGTGGTTGTTTTTCTCCGTGGCGTATGAAAACAGATACACTGAGTCCGGCTCATCGGCCAGCACAACTGCATTGCTTATCAGCAACACAAGGATGCATAAAAATGCTTTCTTCATATCATTCGCTTTAGGTTCGAAAATTTCATGTGGCGCACCAGTGATCTGCCAAACGTCGTGTTTTTTGTTGAATAACAGTTCCACTCTTCAGCGAAGAAAAGCGTGGTTTTGTTACGCTATCATTCCACCAGCATACCTGGCTTAAATTCTTTAGGCTGCGCAATTTCTATCGCAATCAACTTACGTTCCACTAGCGTCAACTCCTGTTTCTCTAGAAGAAGGTAACCAAACTTTTTTGCTGTTACATTCCTTTTGTTTCAGCGCCTTTCTTTATTGAGCCTTGTGCTATGCCTGACTTTGACAGCTGGATTTCTTATTTGTCGTCTACTCTCTTATTGAAACCTTACAACTTTGCTTTCGCCATTGGTGAACGTTATCGTCACCGTATTTGCCGATGCATCAAAATCCGTTTTCTGTATGGGTACCAGTTCATCATCCGTCCAGGCTTCATCAGCCTTTTTCCAAAGCATCAGCGTGGTGTAAATTTTAGGCTGATTCCTTACCGGCTTAAAATGGTCCGTTACATTGGTGACGGCACTCTCGGCGCTCTCCGGGTGCACCCCTTTTGTTTGAAAAGTCTGCATGCTTTCCCATCCGCTTAAAGGCACCGTCACCACCTGGTATTCGCCATTGCTGATGATTTCAACATCAAAGCCCTTTACCTTTCTTCGTTCTGTTTTGATAGCGCCTTTTTTCTTTGGCAATGCGTAGTGACCCAACCGTAATTGCACAGAATCCGTACTGTTGTTTTTATCTACCCGCAGGATGCCATTGGGCATGGGAATGTCGACCAGGTTAAATTGCACATTCTTGTTTGTTTCCAACACCACATCACGGTAATACACATCATCGTTATATTTTTTGAAGGTATACAAACGGAACGGCTCCCACTCCTCTTTTTTATTCAACACGATATAATTCATGGCAACCACACCCGGCACACTATCGGCCTGCCAGGGGAAGGCACTGTTGTATGAAAGACGGTTGTAGTTTTCGCTGGCCCGGAAAGGTTCATTGGCACCGATTGCCCTTACATGACACCAGGCCCTCACCTCAGAAGCACCGCTATTGGGATAATCGGTAACGAGAATGTTGGAGCTGTCCTGGAATTTGTTATAGACGGCTCCTTTCTGCAGTTCCGTTTCCCAGGCGCCTTCATTTTCTTTTGTTGTCCAGAAGGGATTGCTCTCCGGTACCAGTAAGCCTAAAAACGCCTTGCCCATCCAGAACACACTGCCACGGCAACTGTACGGCTGCACTGCCGGTTCAAATGCATCGTAAAAACCCAGTGTCGGTACATTGTCTTCCATAAATTCAGGATGCTTTAGAAACTGCAGTAATACACCGGAAGCGATTCTCCGCATCCAGCCATAATTGATGGAAGGATTGTTCGTTAAACCCATCAGCGGAAAGGGAACAACCGATGCAAAGCGGTAGGGCATGCTCCTGCCCCACATGATCATTTTGCCATCGCGGCTGAACAAATAAGGATAGTTGTTATTCAAATCGCTGAAGTTCTGCATGAACTTTCTGGCATATTCAGGATAATATTTCTTTCCGAAGAATTCAGCCCAAATGGGACCGTACATCTGGAATGCCCACATGCTGTAATAATCATACGCCGGCGCATCGTTGTACCAGCCGCTCCCCCTGTAATGCGCCAGTGATCTGTCGAGGTATTCCACCAGTAACTTCTCGTTTACTTTGTATCCCCTGTCCTTGAAAAAGCTTAATACGAATATGTTGAAGAACTTCCAGTTAGACCCCACCGTCGGCCCATCACCATAGCTGATCATGGTGGCTGCAAGAGCATCTTTCTGTTGCTGTGTCAGCGGCTCCCAGATCACTTCGGGAGCAACAAAAAGAGAAAGACCTAACGCACCAAACTCCACCAGGATCTGGCTGGGCCCTCCATTTTTTGCCCGGTGCCTGATATACGTTGCGCTGGTGGTGTCCAGTAGTTTCGTGATGTGGTGACGGTAATATTCGCCAACGGGAATGTTGTTTAACGTAAGTGTCGGGTTTTCCTTCAACAAAGGAGCAGCAACAAAGAGGGTACGGCATAAGCCTTCCAGTTTTTCGGTAGGCACCTGTGCCGGAACCCTTGGATACGCTTTTGCTGATTGCTTTGGAAACTGCATCGGGCCATCTATATCATCAATATAGCTAAAGGCACCGTTCAGCAAATAAAGCGCAGCGTCTTTCCAGTGCTTTCGCGTCATTCCTGTGAACGGGCTTGTCACATAATCGGGGTTCTCAACTTTAAACAAAGGCTGATTCTTCACCCGTTTCTGTTGCGTCCATGCCGGAGCCGGTACGCCGTCTGACTGAACTTTTGAAACACCCGAACAAGAAGTCAAAATAAGAACAATGGCAAAGAGTGAACAGCATTTCATCGGCTACTTATTATCGCTTGTTTTTTACTATTAACAAGGTTAATTCCCGCATGTGTTGGCTTCACCGGTTTGATGCTGCCATCCGCATTAAATTCCAGCCTGTCAATGCAAACCTCCCGGTTGTATCCTGCAGCTCTTCCCATTGTGATTCCTTTTGGGTACGTGAAGCGGTGATAAACGATATACCATTCATCTTTCCCCGGGACCTGGATGGTAGCATTGTGCCCGGTGGCATAGATGCCGGCGACTGTGTCTTTAGCCAAAATGAGATTGTTTGCGGGAATGGTCAGTGCTCCTAAGGGAGAACCGGAGATCGCATAACGAACCCGGTAGTTCTCGCTGCGGGTATCATCTTCACTCCACAGAAAATAATAGCTGCCATTCCGGAAAAAGACGTGTGTGCCCTCCCGAAAGGTGGTATCAACGTTGAAGGTTTTGACGGTTTCCGGCTTAATGGAAACCATATCATCGGCCAATTCGGCACCGGCCATAAATCCATTGCCCCAGTACAGGTACGATTTACCGGACCTGGGATCAGTGAAGACATCGGGATCAATCACCTGTCCGCCCCTTACTCCTTCGGGCTTTTGTTCGATCAGCGGTTTGCCACTGTCAACAAAGGGCCCGGTGGGATGATCGGCAACAGCCACTCCTATCTTTTGGGCTGCCGTGAAGTAGTAAAAGTATTTGTATTGACCATTGATCATTTTTTCAATAATGCAGGGCGCCCAGGCGTTGCGTTTGGCCCAGCTTACATCCTTTTGCAGGTCAAGTATCACGCCTTCGTCTTTCCAGCTTACCAGATCGGGTGAAGAAAAGGCTTTGAAGTAAGTACCTGACCAATTGGTGAAACCATCACTGGTTGGATAGAGATAATAGCGGCCGGTCTTTTCAGCATAGATAATATCCGGGTCGGCAAAGTAGCCTTCCAGTACCGGGTTTCCCCATTGCTTTGCAGCGACGGCATAGGTTTCGGTACCACGGCCTTTGATGGTTACCTGATGCGTTACCGGCTTTTTGGTAAAATCCTTTGATTGTGCAACGATAGCAACGCCGGGAAAAGTGAGAAACGCAGGGTTGAACGCCTTCAGGTTGGTGCCCTTTTTTACCGGCAGGAATACTTTTTTGGCAGCGGTATCAAAAACCACATTGGTTGTTTTGATATTTTTTGAACGGGCGGAGGTTATCACATCATCAAAATGGAGCCATTTGGCAGCAAGCCTTTCCGCTTCGGCAGCCGTGATGGGCATCACGGTTCCATGTCTTGGATGAAAGTTCATGCTTACTTCCTGGTCAATGACGGTGAAGTTTTGCAGGTCTTTTGTCCTGGTAAACTGGTATTTTCCTTTGGTGTACACATCATACATCAGGATGTATTCGTTGCTGTTGTTAAGCCTGAACACACCGGAGCCTTCGACAGGATCAGTCGTTTGCTGTACATACTTATCCCGCAGTACATAGCCTTCTGTCAGCTTATCGGAAACGGCAATCTTAATTCCATTACCTTCTCCTTCCGTTTTGAAAAACAAGTGGTATTTGCCGTTGTGAAAAACAATGTCGCCGTCAATACAGGACTTGTTTTGCGGGTGGAAAAACAACTGTTTCGGTTCTGTGGCGAGGTCTGTAAAATCAGCATTGGCATAGGCATAGTAGATAATATCCGGGCTGTTGCCATGCTTCATAGACCAGTATAGCATATACTTTTTTGCCTGTGGGTCGTAGATGGTTTGCGGTGCCCATACCCGCAGCAGGCTATCCTGGCCGGGAAAACGTTTTTGTATGTTCACTACGCTGGACGTCCAGTGAATAAGATCTGTTGATTTCAGCAAAACCATTCCCCTGTTGGAACTCCAGCCCTTAGCAGATACCATGTCGGTTACCACCATGTAAAAGGTTTTCCCATCGGCGCCACGCAAAATGTGCGGGTCCCGAACACCGCCCGTTTCACTGATTTTCT
This sequence comes from Flavisolibacter sp., assembly GCA_035998945.1. Classification (GTDB taxonomy): domain Bacteria; phylum Bacteroidota; class Bacteroidia; order Chitinophagales; family Chitinophagaceae; genus Flavisolibacter. The sequence goes on from DASYHD010000003.1 coordinate 69,521, forward strand.
GCGACGGTATCACCGGCTGATTGCCGTTCAACGCCCTGTAATGATAACCATCGTTACTCAGTGCAAAGCGAATGGCTTCTTCATTTCCGCTGTTACCGGTAAAATAGGCAAAAAGATAAGCACTGTATTTTGGTGGTGGCGTTCCTTTTTGCGCATTGGCAACAAAGCAAATCATTGCGAAAGAGAAAGAGAAAAGCTGGCCACAGGTTCTTTTCATTGTTATTGTTTGTAAAGGAAGAGAAGCTATGTCATCTCCCAGGGTCTTGCTTTAGTTAAGGTGCAAAGCATGGTCTCCCGGCATGTCCTGTCCGCTCCAGACTTTTACGGCTGTCCATGGCTGAGAGGGTGCCGACCAGAATTCATCTGCCGGCGGCAAACCAAGCGGTAAAAAAGCTGTCATGCAGAGGTATAAGCTCCCGGTGTTGATGTAAAAATCGGCAAGGCCGGGCTGGCTGCCGTAAAGCCCGATGTTCAGCCAACCGTCTTTGGTAAAAGTGGACGGTGATTCCATTGTTTTTTTGATAACGGCTGTTAAGGCACCCCGCACTTGCGCCGGCTGCAGCGATGCCGGCAGGCTTTTGCGCAAGGCCATGTCGGCCAGGTGATGAAAAGCGCCGCCACGGTACGTGATAGACCTTCCGGTAACCGGAAAGGAACCATCCGAACCAATCAGCCTCTCCTGCAGTTCTGCATACCGTTTGGTGATCTTATCCAGCTTTGGTGCAAACCAACCGTACGCCTTTCCTTTTGTGTTTAGCGCATCAATGATAGCAACAAGGTAGGGCTGAATGACGTAGCTGTTGTAATAATCAAAAGCAAAGCTCATCCCGTCGGAAAACATGCCATCGCCAACATACCAGTGCTGTGCAAATTCGCGGATGCCATATTCAATACGCACTTTGTCATACTCGTAGCCGTATTTACAAAAAAAGGCTTCTATCATGCCCGTAAAGAGTATCCAGTTGGAATAAACCGGCACCGTATTTCTTGTCAGTTTCAAAGCCGTCACTACCTGTTGTTTAGTGCTGTCATGCAGGTGCTCCCAAAGCCAGGGGGCCCTTACCAAACCCAACGCAAAAAACGAAGCATCCACTAACGGCTGCCCGCCAGTCCAGGTAAGGTAGTCCTTGGAAGCAGGGTTCACCGCGTGGGAAATAGCTTTCAGGGTCCACTGACGGTATTGTTCCCGCAGGGCCTGTTCTTCTTTTGTCCCACCTTCACTATTCAGCCATGGGGCTATACCACTCAGGGTTCTGCCAAAGGCTTCCAGGTAAGCTGCTTTGATACGGTTTTCCCTGTTATCAATGCGGGCCGAAAGAACAACCGGCAGCCTTTCTTTCAGCTTTCCTTCGGCCAGGTTGGACATTACAGGCCGTGCAATTTTATCCATGTAGGACAACCAGAGCTTTCTGTCGTCTACGGGTTTTGTCTGGGCTTTCAACGTCATAAAAGCCAGTGTGCAAAAAAGCACCAGGAAAAAATTTCTGCTATTCATTTTCATACTTCTAAAATAGAACCTGTTACCTTATGTCATTTGCAATGCGCTGTGTGCTTCTTTTTTGCGATGTAGAAAGGCATCAACAAAGAGTAATTTGTTGTCACAAATGCTTTTCATTTCTTCTGGTAAACCCTCACATAGTCCACTTCCATCCTGTTTGGAAATTTCGTGTCACTAAGTTCACCGCCGTTCATTCCGCCCATGGCCAGGTTGAGTAGCATGTAATGGGGTTGTTTAAAAGGGTTGATCCCTGAACTATCTTTGTTCACCAGTTTACTTAATTCCGTTCTGTTCAGCAACTGGTCATCCACATATAAACTGATAGCCGCTGTGTCCCAATCCATCCGCCACACATGAAACTGCGAAGCCCATTCCCTTCCACCCATGGAATCAATGGAGAACGTGTTGCTGTACCATTCCGCTTTGTAAGGGGTGGCCGTGCCGGTAGCAACGTTTGCCAGCAGTTTTCCCCGGTAATATTCCATGATATCAATCTCACCGTTTCGCGGCCATTGCCCCGACACACCCAAGGTCCACCAGGCCGGCCATAATCCGGGGCTGATGTCAATTTTTCCCCGCATCACAAACCTGCCATACTGCCACTGGTGGTTACCTCTTGTGTTGATGCTGGAAGAAGTGTATTGAATGGTTTGCCGGCTTTTTCGCCAGTCACTGCTCCCGGCTTCATAACGTGGATTGGGTTTTGACTCTTTTCGTGCTTCAATGATCAGCAAACCACCTTCGCACCAGGCATTTTCTTCCTGGTACCACTGCGCTTCTTCGTTGCGAACAAAACCTTTTTCATATCTCCATACCGTAGTATCGGGCTTGCCCTCCCTGTTGAATTCGTCCGCCCATACCAGGCGGTATCCTTCTCTTTGATAGATGTCATTTGCAGTGGAAACGCTTTTACCCACAGGTGTGCAAAGGCAAAAGCCCAGGGTGATTGTACAAAGGATAGATCCTGTTAAAACTTTCATTCCGTCACTGGTGATTTAGGGTCAGCCCCCGGTTATCAACATAACGCAAGGTGTAACTATACGCATATTTCTTCTCTAACAGCCGGTATTCCCTGTGCGGCAATGCGCCCCAGCTATTGTCGCCTCCCACACCGCGTTGTTTTAAATCGATATGCAGGAAAACCGCATTCCGGGGCTTAAGATCGGTTGGATGTTGCTGCTTTTTGGTCAACCCCGGGTCCAAATCTTCCGTAGACTGGGGAATTGCGGAAAAACCAATGGGTTGCAGTCCCTGGATCAGGATTCCCCGGCCTTCATCATTGGTCAGCGACACCCAGCGAACATCTGTTTTGTAGCCGGCTTCCTGCGGACGAATATAGTTCCAGGTGTATTGCGAATCGACGCTGCTTTTGTACAGACCAATAAAGGAAGCCGTTTTGCGGTCGCTGTAATTCTCCCAGGGTCCGCGGCCATAATAGGCCAGGTTGTGGTACTGCGAAGGCAACTGCATCCGCATACCAAAGCGGGGCAGTTCAGGAAGATCCCTTCCGGTCATATCAATGGCGGAAGTTACCTGGATGGCGCCGTCAGCCTGGATCAGGTAGTTGATGGTATACGGCACGTTTATACCCGACAAGACGTATTCTACCTGAATTGGGTACCCTTCGTCTGTTTGCGCTCCCGTTTTTACGGCCTTTACTTCTCTGTTAACGTGTGCTGTACGCCAGATGCCCAGCTCTACCTGCATGTTGTTTCCGAAATCATTGTCGGTGGGAGCCCGCCAGAAATAAGGCTCGGGGAACTGGCCAACAACACTTTGGTTATTGACCGTATAACGGCTCCACCTGCCCTGGCGCAAATCAAATTCGCCCCTTACCTCACCGGAAGTAAAGCTCAGTTTATTGCCTTCTTTTGTTACCTGCAGTTTTGCCCTGGCTGGTTTGCCCTGCGCAAAATAATCGCCACCTAATTTGAATTGCTCCCTTGCCAGTTCATGTCCTGCCGGCACCAGCTCCGTTGCAGAAGCCTTGGATGTATAAGCATATACATTGAGAAAGTATTCTGCCGGATCGTTTGCGGGAAGGGAAGGCAGTTGCAGCACCACATCCTTTTGTTCTCTCGGCGCAGCCGCTACATTGAACTTTCCTGTGTTGATGACTTCACCGTTTTTTACCAGCTGCCAAACAAAATCAAATTGGTTAAGGTTGGTAAAATCAAACAGGTTGCTGATGGTAATTGCGCCCTTGGCCAAATCTTTTTCCCTGAACTGGATCTTTGCATATACTTTTTTTACCTCGTACAGACCGGGATGCGGCGTGCGGTCGGCAGCCACTAAGCCATTGGCACAAAAGTTCTCATCATTTTGCAGGTGATAACTACCCAAGTCGCCGCCATAGGCATAAAACACTCTTCCGTCCGTTGTCGTTGTTTTGATGCCCTGGTCCACCCAATCCCAGATAAAACCGCCCTGCATGTGCGGACTGCTGCGGATGATGTCGTAATACTCCTGGAAGTTGCCATTGCTGTTGCCCATTGCATGCGAGTACTCGCACATGATATAGGGACGGGTTTTGTCTTTTGCATCCGCGTATCGCTTCATATGCTGGATGGAAGGATACATCGGCCCCACGATATCCGTATTCCAGTCTTCTCCTGCCTGTTCGAACATAACAGGCCTGGATGGGTCCCGCTCTTTGATCCACAGGTAGGCATCATGAAACACCTTACCATTGCCGCATTCGTTGCCCATTGACCAGATGATCACCGAGGGATGGTTCTTATCCCGCTCCACCAGCCGCTCGATCCTGTCCATATGTGCCGGCGCCCAGGAGGGCAGGTAGGCCGGGTGTTTCGTGCTGTCGAACCAGCCTTGCCAGGTTGCACCCATGCCATGGGTTTCAATGTTGGCTTCATCCACCAGGTAGATGCCGTATTGATCACAGAGCTTGTACCAAAGCGGATCGTTGGGATAGTGCGATGTACGGTCGGCATTGATGTTGAACTGCTTCATGAGCTGAATGTCTTTTACCATCAACTCACGAGTAGGCACATGTCCTTTTACCGGGTCGTGTTCGTGTCTGTTCACCCCATGAATATAAGTAGGCATGCCATTGACATGCAGCTGCGCATTTTTGATTTCCACTTTCCGGAAGCCAAGCTTCGCACCGGTGTAGGTGGTTCCGCCACTGTTTACGGTTATGATACAATCGTAAAGGTCTGGTGCTTCGGCACTCCACTTCAGGGGATTGTTGACAGTGCCCTCAAAACGGATGGTTTGCAATGTGTCACCGGAAAAGGAAAATTTCTTTTGCTGTGTGAAAACTTTGTTTCCTCCTTTGTCGAGAATATCGATGGTGACTGTACCGGCTTTGTTGGCTGTTGCTGCAAAACGACGCAGCGTTACTTCGGCGCTGAACAATCCATTCCTGTATTGGGCATCCAGATCACCTTTGAGGAAGAAATCCCAGACACTCACCTTCGGCAATGCATAGAGCGCCACATCCCTTTCAATGCCGCTGAGCCGCCAGAAATCCTGGTCTTCCAGGTAGCTGCCGTCGTGCCAGCGAAATACCTGCACCGCTAAAAGGTTCTGCCCTTTTTTCAACTGCTTTGTAATGTTGAATTCGGCGGGTGACTTGGAAGCTTTGGTCATTCCCACCTTCTGTCCGTTCACATACACAAAGGCACAACCGGTGATGGAACCAAATTGTAGCATCACTTCGCGGCCATTCCAGGCCTCCGGTACGGTAAAGGTCTTGCGATACGTTCCCACCGGGTTGTTCTCCCCAATAAACGGCGGATTCTTTGGATGCGGGTAGACGATGTTTGTATAGATCGGAATACCATATCCTTCCAGTTCCCAATTGGAAGGTACCGGAATGGACTTCCACGAAGCATCAGCCAAATCGGTACGGTAAAAATCTTTGATGCGGTCAGCATATTTGTCTACATATACAAACTTCCAGGTGCCGTTCAACAATTTATAATACGGTGATTTGCTGTAATCGTCTTTGACAACATCGGCCCGGTTGCTGAACAGCATAAAGGTGGCATGCGGCGCCTCTTTGTTCCACTCGAAAAACTGGTGATTCTCCCAGTCGTTGTTCTTCGTTTGTGCCCACGAAAACAGTATCGTTTGCGTTAGCAAAAAAAGAGTAACTACTTTCTTCAATGCAGACTTCATCAGGTATGTTAATTAGACGGGTAACGCAATGTTGCTGGTTTTGTTTCGCTTATCAGTTCTTCCACTTTCGCCGCTATTCCTACCAACTGTTATCGCTGTGCAGAACCACACTGTTTTATTCACATGCGAACAGCAATACCAAGACACGGAGAAAAGGGCATTCTCCCCAATCCCTGACAATCTTATCTGTGAAGTGATTTTTTTGCAGTTGGTGGCTTACCAATAAACAAGAGTCCCCTGTGAAAACAGGGGACGTTAAACGATTGTCTGCTATATGAGAAATAATCGTTGACCTTTTATTTTGATACGACGGATCTTCCGGGATGACCATCCAGAAAACGATACATTTCGCAGGCTGCCAAAAGAAAAGCCCCTACGCCAAAGTTGGACGTAGAATTTTGGTCAACCACCTGTCCGGGGATGGCTCTTTCACCGATGGGCTGCACATAACCCACTTTCCCACTCTCCTGCAAGGCCGTTCCCGTCAGATATTGCCAACTGCGCTGCACCACCGGCAGGTATTCGTTTTCATCCAGGAACCCGTTGTTGATGCCCCATAGCATACCAAACGTAAAAAAGGCAGTTCCGCTGGTTTCGGGGCCGGGTGCATGCCCGGGATCCAGCATGCTTCGTGTCCAATACCCTTCGGGTTGTTGTGCGGCCTTGATCGCTTCGGCCATGTCTTTGAACCTCGTTATATATTCATCCCGGTGCGCATCGTTCTTCGGCAGATCCGTTAATACTTTAGCAAGACCCGCAAATACCCATCCATCCCCACGGGCCCAAAAATCTTTTTTACCGTTTGTACTTTTATGTTTGGGATAAACGTACTTGGCATCACGGTAATACAGCCTGGCTTCACTGTCATACATGATGCTATTGGCATAGGTATAATATTCGTGCAGCTTTTGCAGGTAAAGCGGATTGCCGGTTACCTTGTGCAGCTTGGTCATCACGGGCATTACCATATACAGCCCATCGGCCCACCACCAGTAATCATTCCGTGGTGTGCTCATCTGATATTCCATCACTTCTCTGGCCCGTGCAATCTTTTTTTCGTCAGGCGCTAGCGTATACAGGTCCACATAGGTTTGAAAACATATCTGCCAGTCGCCAAAGAGAACATACTCATCTTTTTCACCGTAGGTGTACTTCCATTCAGCCTTGTTGTTACTTTTTGCGCCTTTCCAGTCGTTGTGCGCTGCCCAGGCTTCGGAATATTTCCGGTAGGTCTCATCCTTCGTCAGAAAATAGGCAGCCATGTTTCCGGTGTGATAGGCAGCTACATCCCAAAATGCTCGTTGCTGCGGCGGGTTCTTTTCCTGCCAATATCCATTTACTTTATTTATTATCGCCATCACATTTTCTTTTGATGTGTTGATGGCCGTTGGTGTTTTTTGCTGCGGTGTACAAGCGATAAAAAGCAGTCCCAAAAACCCTATCCAACTGAAACGATTCATAGTGATCAACTTATTTTTAGTTTCATTTCGACCCATTGCGCTTCTTCACCTTAGAGACAAAGAGATGAAGTGCGACCATTTTCTTCAGCGCATGCATCATTGCCGTGAGAAAATACCTGCCGCTGTATTGCACGAGAATCAATCATCAAAAATGACTGAGCCGGTTTGGTGTACCGGCCCAGTTGGTTTTCCTTTTAATATCCGGGGTTCTGCGCTATGACCGCATCCTTGTTCAATTGTATTTCCGACAAAGGAATGGGAAGCAACAAGTGTTTGTCCGAAATATTGGACAACGGATTGCGCGGACTGTTTGCATTTAATCGCATAGCCCTTTGCACCAACGTTTTGGTTCGCATCAGGGTCATACGCCGGTTCTCCTCGCCTACCAACTCTCTTGCCCGTTCATCTAAAATAAAATCCAATGTAATATCGCCGGCAGTTACCGGTGTTGCATTGGCCCTGCTGCGAATGGCATTGATCGAAGTAGCCGCATCTGTCAGCTTACCCTGCTTAAACTGGGCTTCCGCCTGCAGCAGGTAGGTCTCGCCCAACCGCATGTGTATAATATCCTTGATCATGGCATAGCCAAACGTATCCTTTGGATCAAACTGGTACCACTTGGTAGTATGCGCCCCGAGGTTTGTAACGGTATCACTGGCAGTTTTGGGAACCTGCGTCCCCATCAGGTTTGGATAGTTGGGATGATTGTACCAGTACGTTCTCCTGATGTTGAAGGGAGAGTTGCGCATGTCTGTTTCCTCGTACAAATTGTACAACACCCAATTGTTCAGGCGCAGGCGACCCAGGCTGCGTCCGCCCAGCGAATCGGCTACCCGCATGCCTGTTACGTTATGATAGCCGGTACCCCAAACACGACGTTGCTGCGGGTTGTTTTGTGTTCCGCCAACGACAGAGGCATTGGGTTCCATTTCCTGTACCCAGATCACTTCCTTGTTACCCTGCGATCTTCTTTGCTTTCCATAAACAAACAGGTCGGAAAAGGCATCACCGGGAAAACTGGTGCTGCCAAAGCGGGTTTTATTTAACTCAAACTTGCCGCTGTTGATAATAGCCATTGTTTGCTCCTCGGCTTTGTCATTCTTGTCCATGCGCAGGTAAGCCTGTGCCAGCAATTGCATCGCCATGTATTTATTGGCCCGTCCGGCGGGTTTGCCGGCAGCGTTGTTGGCAGCACCTACACCGCCAACCTCCGGAAGATGAGTGGCGGCAAAAAGCAGATCCTCTTCAATCAGGGCGTTTATTTCTGCCAAGGGCGTACGGGTGAAATCGGTTTTGGGAGCATCCAATGGCTCTCGCACCAGAGGCACATCACCAAAACAAGTGGCCAGTGTGTTATAAGCAAGGGCTCTGAAAAAGCGGGCTTCCGCGTTGATAAGTTTCTTGGTCGCATCCGGAATTCCGGTTACGGCCGGATCTTCAATATTCTTGATGATAATATTGGCATTATTGATCAACCGGTAAGACCAGCTCCAGGTGTAAGATGCAGCCGCATCGGTTGGCAATAATTGTGAATAATCATAATAAGGCCTTTCAATTCCCTCCGGGTTGGCTGCATAGGCAATGTCGGTGCCTGCCTGCCAGACACTCAGCCAACCCTGCCGGTCGTCACGGGTATAAAACTGTGCAAAATGATTGTACAAACCAATGAGGGAAGCTTCAAAGCCCAGGGCATCGCGAAGCGTGGATGGTGAATAGGAAGAATACACCGTTTCCTTCAGGAAGTCTTTTTTACAGGATGCCGTTACCATGGCAATCACCAGTAGCGGCAGGCCTATATACTTTAATTTTTTCATGATTCTAAGAATTAAATGTGATTAGCGGAGGGTAATGTTGGCACCAAGAACAAATGACCGGACAGGAGGATAGTTATTCTCCCAGTCGCCGGAGCCGCGGAACGTATAATCCTGCTCCGGATCCCAGCCTACCCAATCGGTGAAGGTGTGCAGGTTACGGCCACTGGCGTAAAGTGTCAGCGAAGCCAGCTTCAATTTACTTAGAATCGTTTGTGGCATGGTATAACTGAACGTTACATCCTTGATGCGGGTATAGCTTGCGTCTTTCGGAAATCCATAACCCAGACTGCGGTAGTGCCCCAACGCACCATCACTGAACGAAGGACGGTCGTTGATAGGATTGGTTGGTGTCCAGTAGTCTATTTCTGCGGGCAGGTTAATGCGCCATCCTTCATCCGCATAGGAATAAATGCCATTGTTACGCAAACCACCCTGCGACGTTTGAATGAACACACTCAGGTGAAAATCCTTGTAGTGAAACGTATTGGTGATACCACCCGTCCAATCCGGCAGCCGCGAACCCAGAATGCTGCGGTCGTTGGCATCAATCTTTCCGTCTTTGTTCAGATCGCGGAACTTAATGTAACCAGGTTTGGCAGAGGGATCTACGCCGGAAGGATTCTCACCTTGTTGCCAAATGCCATCCATGGTAAGGTCATAAATAACATAACGGGGCTGTCCTATAAAGAGACCGTTGCCAATGTCGCTGATTTCGTTCCCATTCGCATCAAAATTGCCATAAAGACTTATGATTTTATTACGGAAAGAGGTAAAGTTGAGCGCCGTCTCCCAGCGGAAAGCAGAACCGGTAACGTTTTGCGTATTGAGTGAAAATTCAATACCTGTGTTTTGGGTTTTGCCCAGGTTGTCCAAAATGCTGGAATAACCCGTAATGATAGGGAGGCTGCGGTTCAGGATGATGTCGTCCGTGGTAGTACGCCAGCCTTCCACCGTACCCGAAATGCGGCTTTTGAAGAGGGAGAAATCGATGCCCACATTGAGACCTTTGGTTTCTTCCCAGCGCAGATTGGAATTACCCAGGTTGTTGGCCAACACACCAATGCTGCTTACCCCGTTGAAAGGAAAGCGAACCGTACTGGCTGTGGTTTGCGTCCGGTTGATGGTTACCGCTTGGTTACCCGTTTTACCGTAGGAGCCCCGCAGCTTTAAGCTATTGATAAACGTTACGCCACGCATAAAGCCTTCGTTGTGCAGGTTCCAGCCCAAAGCAATGGTAGGGAACACACCGTATTTAGATGTGTTGGCACCAAAAACCGAAGAACCGTCCCGGCGTGCAGTGAGCGTCAGCAGGTACCGGCTGTCATACGAATAATTGATACGGCCCATCTGCGAGAGGCTGTTCTGGCCATCCTGGAAAGAGCTCGAGGATTGCACCGCACCGGCACCCAGGTTATGAAAGGATAAAAGGTCGTTGATAAAGCCCGTGGCGTTGGCGTTGTTGCTGCTGTAAACCTTTGCCTGCGCCTCGTATAAACCTGTCAGATCAATACGGTGTACGCCCCACTCTTTGTTGTAGGTTAAAATATTGGAGATGATCCAGTATTTTGATTCAGAATTAAACGTCTCGGCACGCCCCAACTGGTTGTCAAACTTCCTTCCTTCATAATAGCCATAACGGCTCCGTACCAGAGAATAGGAAGCATTCATCCGGTACTTCAATCCAGTCAAAAACGTTGGCTTAATTTCCACATAGCCGGTACCGGTAATGTTGTTGTTGCGGTCCATGCGATCGTTGTTCAAGCCAAGGAGCGGGTTTTTATACAGCAGTTCCGGTGCCATTGGATAGAGGGCATAATTTCCATTGGCGTCATACAACGAACCATAAGGACTCATGGTAAAACCCAGCCAGAAATTGGCACGGCCACCATCGGTATTGTTGTTGTTAAAGAAGAAGGAAGTTCCCACCGACAACCAGTTGGTAATGTTTACGTCCAGGTTGGAGCGGAGGTTGATGCGCTGGTATTGGTACCCTCTTACGGCGCCTTCCTGCTTCAGGTACTCACCGGAAACATAATAACGGGCATCCTGGGTTCCACCGGAGATACTCACATTATGATCGGTAAGGCGACCGGTTTGCGTGACTTCATCAATCCAGTTAACGGTGCGGCCGGCGGCATAATTATCCCTTTCAGTAAGATTGGGCAAAACGTTATTGTTGTTGATGTTGTTCTGCGATTTGTAATCGGCATATTTCTGCACGAAACGCTCCGGGCTGCTGGGATGAAGTGAGTTGATAATGTTCTCCACACCTGTATAAACATTATAACGGATCACCGGTTTGCCGGTAGAACCCCTTTTGGTGGTAATGAGGATAACACCGTTGGAACCGCGTACGCCGTAAGGCGCCACCGCCGATGCATCTTTAAGGATCTCCATCGATGCAATGTCACTGGCATTGATATCGTTGGTGCTGGCATCCGGCGCCAGCGGAATACCATCTACTACAATGAGTGGTGTTGTGCTGGCCCCGATGGAGTTTATACCGCGGATCTGCACATTGGCCGTGCGGCCCGGCACCTGCGAAGGCGTGGTGATGGTAACACCGGGCACCGATCCCTGGATTGCCTGCAATACATTGGTTACCGGTAGTTGTGTAAAGCGGCTTTTGGGAACCGAGGCCACGGATCCTGTCAGATCTGAGCGTCTCTGCGTGCCATAGCCCACTACCACAATCTCGTTCATTGATTGGGTTACCGTAGGCTTGAGGATGATGGTAACAACGCCTCTTTCAGGAACCTGTACTTCCTGCGAAACATAGCTCACATGGCTAACCACCAGCGTATTGCCGGGTGCCGCAGTAAGCGTAAAGTTTCCGGTTTCGTTTGTTTGGGTGGCTGTTCCCGTTCCTTTTACAGACACGGTTGCACCGGTAACAGCACTGTCACCGGAAAGAACACGGCCGGTAACTGTCTGGGCATTGGCTGTCACCGAAAACAGGAACAGAAAACAGAAAAAGAGCAGTCCTTGTAGCTGGCGATAAGAAGTGCGGTGGACTTCAGAAATCGGCCTGCGCTGCCAGGCAAGCAGTCGAATTTGCATAATGTAGATTTTGTTTTATGATGTGTGTTTTTAGAACGCGATACTGTTTACGCATGCTGCCACTAAAACCTCGTTTACCCGAAATGGAATTTTCAAACATCAGCAAATGGTAACTATCGTATTTAAAAGCCAAGTTTCTTTATGCTGCCGTCAATGGTTTCCTGCACTTTATAGTGCTGTCTTCTTTATCAACTACTGGCAGGTTTCTGAAATAGCAACCGTTTACTTCGGAATTGTAATTTCCTGTTTCAACATCCTTTTATAACAGTTTCAATTTCTTCATGCGATGAATATGCCTGTTGTAAGCATCTTCCGCATCATCGCTTTGCTCACTTGTTCCGTTGAAGATGGTGTGGTAAATGTTTTTATAGTCTTCATTCTGCTCCAGGGACTTCTTCAGCTGCATCTGTTCGGCAAGTGTTGACTCCCGAAGTATTTCTTTTTTTAATAGCAATATGAATTGGTCGCTGTCCATACCTTGTCCGGATAGTTAAAACACCATTTGTGATCACACTCCCCATTTAAAGAATTAATTTTCCTGTAAGCCCGCTTATTGCGCCCAACCTAACCTTACACATTATTATATACTTCAGCAAGACAAGCCTTGAAGTTTGACATGAAGTTTATACTACATAAGCCCGCACCGACCTGATCATTTTATGCAGGGCATTGTTCAAATGACGGTCAACTGTATTTTCTGAAATTTCCATGATGGTTGCCACATCTTTGTAGCTCAGTCCATCTTCCCGGACCAGTTTGTAAACCATCTGACATTTGGGAGGAAGACCAGAAACCGCTTCCCGCAGCCTGTTATTCCATTCCCGGTTAATAAATGCTTCTTCCGGGTTGACGTGCGGGTACTGAAAACAATCTTCAAGTTGTTCGAGCGAGGTGGTGTTGTGTTTTTGGTGGTCACGGATATAATTCAGGCACCGGTTGCGGGTAGCCCGATAAAGATAAACTGTCAGGTTGTCAACACGACTGAGTGTTTCTCCCTGGCTCCAAACCTTCAGCATTACATCGGATACAACTTCCTCTGCCGCTTCTTTTACCCGGACAAAGCCAAGCGCAAAACGGCAAAGATTCTGGTAATAATAAAAGAACAGTTGCTTGTAGGCTTGCTGGTCTCTCTGCAGGGCAACTCTTTCCTGAAGTTGTTTTGGCGACAAACTTTTCATATAACCTAATCGTTTATGCCTACCAAATTAACCTGTCAGCAAAGGATTGCTAAGGGGGTCATTTTCTTATAATGGGGGTCATTTTCGGAAAACGCAGCTATAAAGGCTGTTTTAAGATGAAGTTTGGTGCTTTCTCCTGCAAGCAGGAGAAAGAGTGAAGGATTTCAAATGATTTAAGAATCGGAATTGACTACTTTCCGGTTAACAAGGTAAGTGTCCGAAAAACCGGTCCGGTACTTTTTAATGTAATCGGAAGGGTTCATTCCAAACAGCTTTTGAAACTGTTTCCGGAAGTATTTGGTGTCGCTGATGCCAACCTGGAAAGAAGCTTCGTTTACGTTCATACCCGATTTGATCATCAATTCGGCTGCCCTTCGGACTCGCAGAAACCGGATGAAAGCACTGACAGATTGACCTGAGATGGCCTTTACTTTTTTATAGAGGTTGGAATGACTCATCCCAATTTCGCGGGCTAGTTTTTTAATGGTAAAATCATCGTCTTCCAAATGTGCTTCCACAATCCGGATGCACCTTTCCAAGAATTCCTTGTATTCTGCCGAAATCTTCTGATCGTTTTTCTGCAGGGTTACTTCATTATAAAAGTATTGCTGCAAGGCCGTGCGGCTATTCAGCAGGGCCTTCACCCTTGCCACCAACAGTTCTTTTTCAAAGGGTTTGGTGATATAGTCGTCGGCGCCGCCTTCCACTCCCTGCAACTTCACCTCCGAAGAGGAAACAGCTGTCAGCAAAATAACCGGTATATGGCTGGTTGCCGGGTTTTTTTTTATGGCCGTACACAGTTCCAAGCCTGACCCTTTCTCCATCATCAGGTCACTGATAATGATATCGGGCAGGACTTCTTTTGCCAGCTGCAGGCCTTCCTGTCCGCTTTTGGCTTCATACACCTGGTATCCTTCCCTGAATATGCCGGTCACATAATCCCTGATCTCGCTATCATCCTCTACTATCAAAATGGATTTTTTATTGCTGATAATCTCCGGTAACGGAGCACTGCTAAGGGGTGCTGCCGTTAAAGCCTCTTCGTCTTCTATCAGTTCAGGAAGGAGGGTATTTTGCACAACCGTCTCCGGAAAGCTGTACTCCCGGAGATGCTCCGCCCCTTTCCGGAACCGGAGGTGAAAGGAAGCACCGCCCCCGACCCGGTTGGAAAAACTAATGGTGCCCTTGTGTTTATCCACAAAATGCTTAACGAGGTAAAGCCCAATGCCGAAACCCGGTTTTGCAGCCGCCCTGGTTCCCTGCACCTGGTAAAAGCGCTCAAAAAGGCGGTGACTTATCTCTTCCGGTATGCCCGGACCTGTATCTTCAATCATTGCGTCGGCGCCGTCTTCGTCTTCGCTTACCCGGAAGCGGATCTTACCGCCTTCGGGAGTATATTTCAACGCGTTGGAAAGAAGGTTATACAGAATGATCTCCATTTTTTCTTTATCCACATACAGTGTGATTTCATCTGCATCAGCAACAAACTCGTAGTGGAGATTTTTAGCCCTGGCGCCGATTTCAAAATTACCATACACCTCTCTGCACAACCGGGTAAAATCCAGCTTGCTGATCTTTAAATCTTCCCGGTCTGCATCCGCTCTTTGAAACAAAAGGAGTTGGTCCACCAGGGAAAGCATACGCCGGGCATTGCGGTACACGACCTGCAACGCATTATCCCCGGCTTCTTTGGTCTGGCTCAGGTAATCCTTCAGAGGATTGATGATCAGTGTCAGCGGCGTCCGGAACTCATGGGATATATCCGTGAAGAAGGAAAGTTTCTTTTCGTTTAACTCCTTTTCTTTTTCTGCTTGCAAATGGGCCAGCCTGACCTCGTATTCCAACCGGGTTTGGCTTGTCTTGTACCGCAGGTACAAATAAATCAGCGAAGCAAGCAGCAACAGATAAAACAGGTAAGCCCATATAGTGCGATACCATGGCGGCAAAACCGTTATTTTAATCACCCGTTCCGGTCCCTTCCATGCGCCTTCTGCATTGCTGGCTTTCAACCGAAGGAAATAGGTACCCTCCCTGAGATTGGAATAGTTGGCCGTGCGGACATTGCGGGAATAATTCCAGTCTTTGTCCCAGCCCTCCAAATAATAGGCATAGGCAATCTGGTTAGGTGAGGAATATTCCAAAGCGGCAAAATCAACGGAAAGAACGGCTTCTTCGTAAGGTATTCTCAGGGCCTGGATCTTATCGCCCATTGTTTTCACCACACAATCATATGCATCTGCAACAGGTTTTCCGTTGATGCGCAAATTCGTTACCACAACAGGTGGCATATAGTTACGGGGCCGAATACTGTCCGGGTAAAAAAGATTAAACCCCCTGATGCCGCCGAAAACAAATTCCCCCGACTGCAACCGCAAGCCGGACCTGAAAAGAAACTGGTTGCTTTGCAATCCATCACTTTGGTAATAATTCTTAAATGTCATTTCGCCAGGGTTAAACTTCGACAGGCCATTAAAAGTGCTGAGCCACAACTGGCCTCTATCATCTTCGAGGATTTTAAGTACAGAGTTGTTGCACAGCCCATCTTCCACGGAAAAACGACGTGTAATTTTTCCCTGTTGCCTGTCGAATAAAATCAGCCCGCCACCCTCTGTACCTATCCAAAAATTCCCCTTCTTGTCTTCATGAATAGCACGGACAGGCTTGTTAAATTGAAAAGCCGTGTGGCGTTTGTGTTGTTTATCGAGCTTTATCAACTGACCCGTATTTCCAACCCACAGGTTGCTGTTGCGATCTTCTGCGATGGTAAGCAAATTGGTAAGGTTTTGGTCGAAGACTTCAAACCGGTTGTTGCTCCGATTGAAGCGGTATAGTTTTCCATTGGTAAACGTACCCGCCCACAGGTTTTTATCACGGTCTTCGTACAGCACCATTACAATCTTATTCTCCTCTCCCGTTCTGTCGTTGATACAGGGGTAGTGTTCGAAAGAACCCGTTGCCGGATTGAACCGGTTGATGCCTCCGCCAAATGTAGCAATCCAGGTATTGTTTAAATGATCCTGCAGAAAGCCGGTGACAGAATTGTTGCTGAGCGAATGTTCATTTTGTTCTTCATGCCTGAAATTGGTAAACCTGTTTTGTTTCCGGTTCCAGATACTAAAACCTCCGCCATCAGTACCAATCCACAGATTCTGCTCTTTATCCTCATAAAATGAGTAAACGAAGTCATTGATCAGGCTATTTGGATTTCGTTGCTCGTGGGCAATAATCTTAAATTTTGTTTCCTCGGGATCAATGATATTGATGCCACCTTTTAATGTACCGATCCATTTACGTGACTCACGGTCTTCGTAAATGGCGTTTACAGAACCGCTAGTAATGTTGTTTCCTTCATCGCCGGGTAAGATGGACACCACCTCGCCTGTGCGGGTGTTTACAATGTTCACCCCATTGCCTTCCGTTCCAATCCACATCCTGCGCTGTTTATCGAGAAACAGGCTGGTGATATTGAGGGAAGCAAGTTTTCCCGCATTTCCTGTAAACTGACGGGAAATATGATTGGTGTTTCTATCATACACAAACAAGCCGTTCTTTGTTCCCAGCCACAGGTTATCATTATTGACCTCCAGGCACTGGATGGATTTGAGCGAACGGCTAACCACCCGGATTCGCTTTGTTTTATAGTCAAACACACCCAACCCAACATCTTCCACAAATAGCCATACCTGGCCTTTCTTATCAGTTTTGATAGCCTGCACATTGTAATTCGTGACATCCCGCCCATCTTTGGTGCAGGGGATCTGTGATGCTACATCATTTTCATGATACCTGACAAGCAGCCCTGTGTTGGCCGTACCAATCAAAACATTCCCGGCCGGATCGGTTTCGATATGATTGATATTGTCGGAAAGTTTTTCTTTTACGCTTTGTCCAAAAGGATAATAAAACGCTGCCTGCCACCTGGCAGTAAGACTGTTGTAGATGCCAACACCCTGCCCAGTTCCCACCCACAACTGGTTGCGTCGGTCTTCATTGATAACATTGATATAGTTGTAGGGCAAAGAAGCGGTATCGTCCAATTTGTTCCGGAATACGGAAAATTCATAACCATCATACCGGTTAAGGCCATCATAGGTGCCAAACCACATAAACCCGTTGTGGTCCTGGTAAATACATCGTACGGAGTTGTTTGACAACCCTTTTTCAATGCCCAGGTATTTGAGGTTGGGAGACTGGCTTTTTGCGTAAGCAACCAAAAGAATGCAGAAAAGCAGGAAACAGCAATCCTTTGGTATATCTTTTCTAAAAAAAGCAAAGCAACGCATCAGCTAAAATTATTTCTTAATTTACTTACAGTAGTATTTATTTCAGTTGTTCTAAGCCTTCTCCCTGCAGAGTAACAGGTGGCACCCACTGAAATTCTCCTCTGCCGGCTTTAACCAAAACAGCCTGGTAAGAGATTGAATCCAAAATCAAGTTAGCTCTTCTATTCCACTCTGCATCATCGGTAACGTTACGCGTTTGGATCGCCCAGCCATGTAATCACAGAAAACTGTGGAGAGGAAGGTTGGACTTTCAATGTATTTACCCGGCTGCACGGCAAAACATATTATACAGGCACAGGTGTTGGGTTAACCATTGCACAGAAGGTAACAGAAAAACGTTGCCTTTCACCCGGGCAGGAAGCTCAGCAGGCGAAGGACGAAGGGCAGAGCTCAGAATCCAGTTACCCAGAAATACTGCTATTTAGGTATAACCCTCAAGCCAGCGCTCTAATAAACTTTTCTGCGGCCTGATTAACTTCTACATGTCTTTCCAAAAGCCCTTCGTGATTGGCAGGTTGCAGCATTACCAGCTGCGCACCCGGAATGTGACGGCTCATATACTCACTGGCGTCGGGTCTTGTGAGGCGGTCTTTATTTGCCCCGATGATGAGTGTGGGTACAGTGATGGCAGGAAGGTCATCCGTGACATCGTAGCGGAACATGCCCAGGCAGCCTCTTGCCATCACAGCGGGAGGTGTAAGGGTGGAGAGCAGGGTGGTGAAGTCCAGCTGTTTTGCCGACTGCGTGCCTGCAAAGGTGAGCCAGCGGGTCATCACGTGAGAGTTACCGTTGAGATAACTCATCCAGCGACCCATCCAGATGATGGGTGAAAGAAAGATAAACAGGTAGCAAAGTGGTGTGAGGATCGGCTTTTGAATGGCTGTCATCAGTCCACGGAATAGAATAGTCTTAACAGGATTTGTGTAGGTGGTATGCTCCAGGATTGTAGCCCTGATTTTAGGACGGTTGGCGTCCCTGTTCTTTGCCAGCAGGGTAAGTATTGCCATTCCTCCCATGCTGTGCCCCCAAAGGATCGGGTTTTGGGCGCCGGTGTATTCAATCACTGCCTGGATATCTGCTGCCATTTTTTGCATGGAGAAATCCCCATTGGCAGGCCGGGTTGATTTGCCCATGCCCGGAAGGTCCATCAGGATCACACGATAGCTTTTTTCAAAATACTTGCGTTGATAATACCAGTTCTTGCTGTTGGAGTTGAGGCCATGAACAAAGATGATAGCCTGGGCATCCTGTTGTCCATATGATTCCACATGTATGGAAGTACCATCAGGACGTTTGATGCTGTCCCGTTTATTGGATTCAAACATCTTTGGTTCGTCTTCTCCTTTTCGTCGTTTGCTCAGTAGAGCTTTGGCGAGAAATCGTCCCAGGAGGATCAACAGCAAAAGGGCGATAGCACCCCAGAGGCAGCGCTGGGCATAATCCTCATCAATCGTATCACGGTAGAGATCCCACTGCCTGTACAGGTAATACGCAATAAAGGGATAAGCAAACGACAACAAGTCAACGATAAAGAATGCGATTAAGAGTAGCGGCATAGTGGATTTTTGTTTTGTATGCGGTGGACTAAAAACCCTGTGCCAGTAAAAAGAAAAGCCCGGCTGTAAAGCCAGGCTACTACTTTGTTTGAAAGCGCTTAGGATCTACGGGTATTATGATCGTCATCTCTGCGTTTCAGGCCCAGAAGCCCCGCCAATCCCAATAGGCCCAGCAGCCCCCACCGGCCACCATCGCCATCGTCATCATCGTCATCGTCTTCGGTTGTTGCGGTGGTTCCTGTGGCATCTCCTGTTTGGGCTTGCACCACAGGTGCGGTAAAGGCTAAAAAGGCAGTCAGGGAAAGGACACCAATGAACTTTTTTACACTTTTCATCTTGTTCTATTTTAAGGTTAAGGGAATGCACAGCTACTTTACAATTGCTGTTCCACAGGCATGCGCAAGCGAAAATAGCCCAGCCACTGCTGAGCTATCTTCACTTATCTAAACCTATATGGTTACGGCCATTACAATAAGCCACCTCTGTCTCTCGGTGTATTCTCATCCAGATCTGAGTTACGGAGGTCATCACTACTTCGGGTTGATCCTGCGTCCAGGCGGTCAACATCCACTTCCGTGTTGCGTACGGTGTCGCGTATGGTCTCGTCTCTTTCCGTAACATCCTTGCTCACCCGCACTTCCTCCACCACACGGGCTTCTTTGTTGACCACAGGTACCTCTGTTCGTTCGGTAAGCTCAATTTCCCGCTCCTGGAAATTGCGTGCATCATCCATGGAAACAGGTCTGTCAACAGGCTGCCGTTCTACATTGACATGTTCTTCCCGCAGGCGAACATGCTCCTCAACGGGGCGCTCCACAATGCGGCTGCGTACACGAACACCACCTCTTTCCTCGGTGCGTTTGCCGACCTCCAGGTTTTCCTCGACTCTGGGGATTGTTGTTTCCCTGCGGTTGCCAGTGCTTTCCACCCGACCGCCTGCTGTAGCACCATATTGTGCTGAGCGTTCATCCACATCCACTGCACCGCATTCATCCAAAATGTCTGCGGCTCTTTCTGCTTCCTCCCTGGACTGGGCATGCACCGTTACAATTGCATTACTATTGGTCGCTACCCGGCTGTAACGGTCTGCATCGTCGTTATCATCACTGCCACCAAAGAGGTTATTGAAAAAATCAGTAAAAGCGTTGGTGTTGCGACCTTCCCTGTCTACTGTTCTGTCATCAGTGGTTCGGCGAATAGAATTGTCATCTCTATCACTACCACTTACGGGATTCACACTACCTGTGCCACTCATACTTGTGCTGCTACTGCTGCCACCTCTCGACACATCAATGCGGTCCCTGGTGATGCCACTGCTTTGCAGTTTCGCTACTGCCTGTTGCGCCTCTTGCTGGTCATCGAAAAAACCGATTACGGTTTGTGCCATACGTCCTCCTTGTTTTTACTAAATGAGTAAATGATTAGATCTTATTGTCTGTACCCTTGTCAGTGGGAATCCTGTTTATTACGACCTCTTCTTTTCTGAGGGTAATGTTTTCTTTGTGGGTGTTTGTGACCTGCCGCTTTACAACATGTACTTCTTCAACCAGCTTCAGGCGCTTCTCTACAACCAGGACTTCTTCCACAACAGGAATGATGGTGCAGTTGCCTTCCTGACGAACAGGGGGACGCTCATTGATTAACTCGTTAATGGGTACCCGCTTAACCTCGTACGATTCAGTGGCAAGCGGTACAGCGAGGCTTTTAGTTTCCTCTGTTACATGGGTATGCACCTGTACTTTGGCGCTTTCCACCACCTCTTTGTGTACGGTGGCACTTTCCTGTATAACAGGAATTACGACAGCTTCATCTGCTTGGGCTGTTGGTGATGCTGAAACCCTCTTCGATGGTTCATTGTTTTGCTGCACTGCATTGTGCTGTTCAGCCTTTTCCTGCTCCTTCTGTTCTTTTTCCTCAAAATACTGCTGAATGTTCATAGAGGGGAGTGGAACGAAAAATGTGCCTGTTTAAAAATAGCAGTCGGAGATTGAACAAAAGTCTGAGTGGTAAAGCGTAAAAATTAGATAGCAGGGCAGCAATACAAGAAGCCAATGAAGGAAAGCAGCACGAGGTGAAATCTACCCGTTCCATGTACCACTAAATACTTATGGGGAACTTAACCATACAAAAAAAGCCCGGCAGAATTACCGGGCTATATTCACATACTTGAACCAAGAAAAAATTAGTGCGCACCTACTGTATGCCGGTGGTGTGTCCTTTCACCCGAAGGATGTAGTTTGGTGCACAGGGCAGCACCAATCTCCAGGATACCC
>DASYHD010000030.1:0-6609 GCA_035998945.1 Flavisolibacter sp.
CGGCGAATTTTGCCCATCATTTCCATACTGATCACCCTGTGTTCTCCTGCTCAAAAATTGAGCAGAAGCAGTTGAACACCTGGGTCAGTTTTCAGTCGGCAGAACAGCCTCTACTGGGTCAGTTTTCGGTCAGCGGCAACACACTTCGAGGTCATCCATCCTTTCGGACCTCGTTCTGGAAAGCTGTGGTCTGTTGCCAGAGGGCGACGACGAAGCGCTGGAGGAGGTTCCCGAGGAGTTCGAGATACCCCAGGACTTTGACGGCGTGCAGGGCTCAGATTTGCCTCGGATCTTCCGAACTTCCTTGGGAAAGCTTGAGAGTCATACTGGGCTGCCGTTCGTCCGGCAGATGGCCTTTGAGTGGACGGCGAACCGCACCGCCTACCCAGACGCTCCGTTCCAAGGAGACCCCTGGCACTTCCTGAGGCCCATGGGCGAAGGTTTTGTCGGACAGCTATCCTCGCGGGCTGCTCTTCGCGCCATCTCCGCCTACCTTCGCACGCTGGCGGTTGCCGAAGATTTGTGGGGTATGCCAACGGATCTGGCGGAAGAAAGGGCTCTCTTGGCTTTACCTGTTCATCCGACCTTAGCCTTCCTCCGACCACTACGCCCTGTTTGGTTCCCTGCAACAACCGACTTCGACGGTGACACCGAGGCAATCGAAGCCTCCCTGCGAGCTCTGATTAGTCGCGTAGAGGCAGCGCGACCAAGTGACGAACTGATCGCGTTCAGTTCGCCAATCGTGATGTCGATCGAGAGGTGTGTGGAGGTCTCGATCGTTCGCTGGTCACAAGCGGCGGGCAGCGAGATCGCTGATGTGGATTTGGCTGTACATTTGGAGAACATCTGGTCCAGCGGGCGGATGCTTCGCAGTGCGGCGCCTGAGCCTCTGAGCACGACGACTCTTTTGATACCCCCCCATCTTGGCAGCCTAATAGATGGAAAGTGCAAGGCCTGGCCGCTTGCCGCGCCGCTCGATCTCGACCGCATAGGCTATCTTCAACACGATTTGTATCCGGGGCGGCTATTCCTTCCAACGCTCCCTGGCTGCGACCAGGCCGAGTTCACCCCTTGTGGTGGGCAGTTGGAGGTCAAGGTGGGCGAGCAGGTCATCGCTGATCTCTGTTACTGGAATGCGGGCTGGGGACCCGCACGCCCCATGCAGTTCGAAGGCAACTGTGGTGCCGCACTCATTTCAAGAGGTACGAGCTATCGGGAAGCGGGGGGCTCAACGGAAGGGGCGGTTCGCTCGTTCTATCTTTGGCAGGTGCGAACACTGCACCGAGACAACACCTTTGACAGGTTTAACCAAGCGCTGGCTATGGGCGCTATGTTCGTCTAGTTAGTCCCAAATCACTGTTGATGGCCGTTTATGGCTCGGGCTGTGTAAAAACCTCTGAGTTTTGCCGCTGGTTCGGAATCCCGAAGGGCCGTATTTGAGGCGCACGTAATCCCATCGAGCAAAGCTCCTGAAGGCATATCGTGTACCAGATGAACGAAGGCGTGCATGTACCCTGATTGGAGGCTTCGATGAAGATCACAGCTATGGAACAGAGCAAATCGGTCAGTGATGTCCTGTGCGACATCTGCGGCGATAGCACGCGCGTTGAAGGGCAAGGATTGCAATTTGGCACTCTTCGCGCCAGTTGGGGCTATGGCTCGGCTCATGATGGCGAGCGCTATGAGGTCCATCTGTGCGAGTCCTGTTTTTTCAGAACGCTTTTAGGTCTCAGACGTGAGCGGATGGTGAACTTCATGTTCAGTGATGAAGACCAAGATCTCAGCGACTTTGGGCGCGTTGCTCACGATGATTTTTTCAATGAGGGTGGTAGCTCGGCCACCTAATTCCCGGCTGTGGCAGCACCCAAGTCTAGCCTGCATCTCATCTTTAATTGTGAGATCAACGTCAGCTGAGGCGACGTGATCCCCTGCGCGGAGAGCACTAAACCAAACACGTCGAGGATGCATTGCCTGCTTAAATGGCTGAGTCCGTAGGGTACTTGCAATAGCAGGCGAATATTGACTACCCGCGACTCTGTAGCCGAGCAGCCTGTTGAGCCTTTTGCTGTTCCCTTGCCACAGCCTGCTGCGCTATCCGCTCCTGAATCTGGGTGTAGAGCTGAGCATGCTCATTGTCCCGATCAGCTACAGTGACCACCAGAGAATAGGGCTCCTTCTCTGCTGCAGAGGGGTTCCAGTCACGGTCTTGCCTGACCACGACCAAAAACCACTTTTCACCCGGTTTACACTGCCGAAGCGTCCAGCGTGAAGACTGGACCGTACCGCGGTTTCTCAGCTGGGCCGAGATGTCGCGATTGCTGGACTTGGCCTCCTTGAGCACCTCCGTCTCAGCCTTGAGTTCCTTGCTAAAGTGCTTCTGAACTTCGTCTAGCGAAGTGCCTACAGCCAAGCGATAGTTGATCTGAGTGGCCAAGTAATCAATTCTGGTAGTTCGGACTACTGGCGAGTAAGCCAATGTTATCGAGAGCTCACGTGTCCCACGAGCGGAACGCAGGTAGTCGTCCGGCAAAGGCAGCTCAAAGAACTGGCATCCGTCGTTTTCAATAGTCTCCTCCGACATCAGAACTACGACGTTATCGGAAGATCTGAAGAGGTCGGCCTCACTCACTACGCCATAGCCAGCGACATCTCTCGCCACATCACGCTTCCGAGTGGCTTTAGCCTCCTTGTAGCCCTTTCTGAACTCATTAGAAAACGTGGAAATAACCTCACCTGGAAGGTAGGCCTGATTGACCAGCATCGCGCGAAGCATATTCGCTGACGCAGTTGGATATTCATTCAGCAAGCGCCCGGCCAAATGAGTGATGTATGGTGCCGCGAAGCTCGTTCCGCTAACTTCTTTGAAGATGGTGTTGCCTGCCCACTGATGGTTAAGCGTAAGTACACCCAGCCCCCGCATGTGCGGCGACCACTGAGCATTGGCCTGCCTCATGGGGCTGGCAAGGTTACCACCCGCCGCAACAAGCTCGGGCTTGAGCGCACCCTTAACCGAGGGGCCATGCCGAGTGAAAGGTGATGGTTGGTTTTCCGAGGCAGGCGAGAGCTGACTGATATCTGGATATTTCTGGCTGTCAAAAGTGGCGTTGTGCCGGGAGATGCTTCCCACCGTCAGCACCATCATTGCGGGTGCCGGATCGATGATTGCGCTTTGTTCTGCGACAAGATATTCGGGGTACTCGTCACGCCAGCTGTTTACCGGAACTGGAGGTTCTTCAGAGCCGCGGAAGTTACCCGTAGAGACCACAAACAAAATGTTATGCCGCCTTGAGAGGACGTCCAGGATGTAGGCGAGCCCCCTGACATGAGCTCCATCGTACGGAGCATTATTGTTACCCAGGGAGAGATTGAAGATCCGACATCCAAGCTCGACGAAGTACTCAACCGCTTTCGTCAGTGATGCCTCAAGCGAGAGCTCGTCATAGATCGCATCGCCAGTATGCGGACACTTCTTCATCACCTTCCCATTGAAAATCCAGAGCTCCGGGCGCCAGAAATTTGAGTTGTTGCAGGCCTCTACGTCGCCATACAGGGCCACACCGGCTACAGCAGTACCATGTCCCGCCTGGTCATCGTCTCCTTCCTCATCCACAAAGGAGGCGCTTTCAGCCATCGCAGGTTTCAAGAGGGGGTGGTTCCCGTTGATACCACTGTCCAGAATGCAGACCCGTGCCGCATCTGCGGCCGGTGCAGGTATGTTTCGAGGTAGCTCGTTGATATCCCGATTCAGCTGCTGAATGCTGATTCCGGTGGCGGGAATGAGATCAACAAGCCGGACATCGCGGTGGTTCAGCAGTAGCTGTGCTTGTTCGGGCGTCACCTCAACCCGGTACATGAGCAAGCTGTCCAGATTCAGCTTGTCGAGCCTTTTAATGCGCTCCCCTGAGAGCCAGGCCTCGAAAGCATTTGTGAGTAGGATTCGCTTCGGGTGGCTCGCTACATAGACAGGCCATAGTTCGACATCAAGCTTGAAGGTGGGGGTGTCCGGAATCCCGATATGGGTGATCGCCCAGCTCTTCCGATCCTCCGCAGACCATGTCTCCACCCCTGCGATAGCCTCCAGAATCTGGCCATAGGTCAAGGCGTCGTCCATAACACCCAGCTTCGTCAGATGGTCAGCGAACTTGGCCAAACCTTCTTCTGTCGCGAAAACAACGCAAAGCTGTTTATCCTCCTGGCTGACGAACTCCAAGCCATGGACATCAAGGTTTGAGAAGTTGAGAGTGCCGTCGTATTTCAGTTTGAGGACGTAGGGAGAGTTAGCTGTCGAGCCGATCTGCTTTTTGGCTTGCCCTTCAGCCGTAAGAAAGTAAGCATTGAGTTTCTGGCCAT
Organism: Flavisolibacter sp.; assembly: GCA_035998945.1. Lineage (GTDB taxonomy): Bacteria > Bacteroidota > Bacteroidia > Chitinophagales > Chitinophagaceae > Flavisolibacter. The sequence goes on from DASYHD010000030.1 coordinate 4,351, forward strand.
GCCCTCGACGATCTTCACGTTTGGTGAAGGGAGGGGGATTCTTGGTCCGGCGTGAGTTATCCAGAACTTCCCGTGCAATGTTCAGATGCTTGTAGGTAGCCACCGCTTCTTCCTTGAATTGTTATGATTCAGGACTTCCTGAGATCTTCTCTTGCAAGTGCGCTTTTCAGCTCTTTGAGGGTCAGAAACTCTTGCTCCCGCAGGATCATCCGCTTCGCGGCGCGACGTATAACTCGCTCAACATCAGCTCCGCTCTTGCCCTTAAACTCCGTCAATACTTCCTTGTCGTCAATCTCAAATTGACGCCGGATTCCTCTCAGCTTCAGTGACAAAATATCTTTCAGTTGCTTCTCATCCGGGAGCGGAAATTCGATGGATTCATCAAATCGTCGCCAAATGGCAGTGTCCAGAATCTTCTCATGGTTAGTAGCAGCCAAGATCAAACTGCGACCTTCGTATGAGTCCATCATCTGAAGCACTGCGTTTACTACACGTCGCAGCTCACCATGGTCGCCACTATCGCCGCGCTCTTTACCGATTGCATCGAACTCATCGAATAGAACAACAAACGGATGCTGGGCAATAAAATCGAAGACCTTGCGAAGGTTGGCAGCCGTTTCACCAAGGAAAGACGAAACCAGCGCATCCAATCGGACAATTGCCAAAGGTCGATCAAGTTCGAACGCTACTACCTCGGCTGCCAGTGTCTTTCCGCAGCCCGGTGGGCCGAAGAAAATCACCTTGCCCGCGGGCTTCATACCGTAGCTGCGGAGCACATCAGCACGACGGTTCTCTTCGAGTATCTCCTCTAGTGCAGCAGAGCTGCTGGGAGGGAGAATCACTTCATCAAGGGAGCGCTTAGGTGACCTTATGTCAAGCAGCGGTAAACCGCGCTCTTTATCTACGGGAACATCATAGTGAGTGCGTGATGTGCTACTAGATGCTTTGAAGTTCAAGTCGCTGCCGTAGAGGATTTGCTCTAGATCATTAGCGAGAAGATGGTGTTGTTTCTGCCGCTCTTCCTCGATAACAGCTTTAGAGGCAAGGCGAAACGCATCGGTATCACCTGCAGTGCCCGCTTTGAACAACTGGCGAAGAATTTTCCCATTGGCCATAGTCGCCACCCTCTGAGTTACCGCTATTTTATATTATATGTAGGTATTGATAAACCCAGTTGCGGCTACATAACTTGCAATAAATTGTTTCGCATTTTGATCTTCATGGTCAAGGACTCCATTCCTCATTAAATAGCTAAACACACTTGAGATTAAAAGTTTGGAGTAGTGCGGCTGATATGGCAGTGTAGCCTAACTCACGTTCTAAAAACTTTAAATAACTAGCCTTCGAAATTCCGCCGAGCGGCAGAGCATCATGCCGCCTAGCGCCCAATCGCCAATGCTACCCAAGAGTGAGGCAATGGGCCTGCAGGCCTCAAAGCCTGCTAGGCAGCTGGAGTCTGATGCTTACGCAGCTTCTTCATCATCCGCCACCTCCTCGCCCATCGGGGCGGGCGGTCGTGATGGTTGGACTCGGTTTTACATTGGGCACTATTCGCGCCCAGTTGCTTTTTGGTTTTTGAATATAGTTTCCAGCTTTGCGAGCTTTGGTGCTATTGATATCTGGCAGTATCTATTGCTTGGGTTCTTTGTGAAGAAGTCTTGGTGGTATTCCTCGGCTTCGAAGAATTCAGTTAACCTCTCTAAGGTGGTTGCCGTTGGGTTTTTCCAAAGGCCATTTTTTTCAGTTTCTAGTATTGCGGTTTTCGCGGTTACTAGCTGTTCGTCGCTATCATAAAATATGGCAGATCGATATTGGGTTCCAATATCTGCACCTTGCCTATTTAGAGTGGTTGGGTCATGTATTGCAAAGAAAATCTCAAGCAATTCGGATAGGCTGATTTTGCTACTATCAAATTCAATCTTTATTGCTTCGGCATGGCCTGTTTTGCCAGTGCATATATCATCATATGTTGGTGCGTTGAGGGTTCCCCCCGTGTAGCCACATTTCACAGACTGAACGCCCTTGATTCTCTTGAAGACTGGTTCAAGACACCAAAAGCAACCGCCTGCCAGTACTATTTTTTCGGTTTTCATACGGGTCTCTGTATAAAATTCAGGGGGCTGGGGTGCTGCCGATATGGGTGCAGTATGGCTGCTCTGCTGTCACGTAGATCGCCTGGCTGGGCTATAGCTATGCTGAGGCGCGCTAGCAATAGGATTCCTAGCATAGATTTACTCTTGACTGTCCTCCTAATCCCTG
>DASYHD010000017.1:0-3245 GCA_035998945.1 Flavisolibacter sp.
GGCGCGGCGTCGGCCCGGGGTGACCCGGGGCGGTGGCGTGCGGGGCGGGCCCGGGGCCGGACGCGAGTGAAGTGTGTATCTGGGCAGTGGTGATGGTGACCGAGGCCTTGGGAGCGGAAGCTCATCCGCCCGACGCCGGCCGCTGGGAGGTCGGTGTGTCGTGGCGAGTGGAAGACGCCGCCCCCATCCTTGCCGGGAGAGCCCGGGGGTGGGGGCGGTGCGGCCAAGCTAGTAAGGGCGTGTGGGGGATGTCTTGGCGCCGGGAGGCTCAAGGGCGCGGCAGGCTGCGAAAAGCCCGGGGGAGCTGTCAAGCGAGCTCTGATCCCGGGGTACCCGAGCCAACGGGGGGAACTGAAACATCTCAGTACCCCTAGGAAGAGAAAGAAACCTCGATTCCGTCAGTAGCGGCGAGCGAACGCGGACGAGCCCAAACCGGGGGGGCGACCCCCCGGGGTTGTAGGACCACCAGTAGGACTCTGACCGCAAGCGGAACGGCGTGGAACCGCCGGCCGGAGAGGGTGAAAGCCCCGTACGCGAAAGCGGGAGGAGCCGGGTGGGATCCTGAGTACGACCCAACACGTGGAAGTGGGTCCGAATCCGCGGGGACCATCCCGCAAGGCTAAATACTCCCCGGCGACCGATAGCGTAGAGTAGCGCGAGCGAACGATGGGAAGAACCCCGAGAGGGGAGGACAGTGAACCTGAAACCACACGCCTACAAGCGGTAGGAGGGCTACGCCCGCGAGGGCAGGCCTGACTGCGTGCCTTTTGCATAATGATCCGGCGACTTGCCGTCGGCGGCAGGGTTAAGGGCTTTTGGCCCGCAGCCGCAGGGAAACCGAGTCCCAACGGGGCGTTGGGTCGTCGGCGGCAGACGCGAAACCACGTGACCGACGCCCGGCCAGGACGAAGGTGGGGTAACACCCACTGGACGGCCGAACCCACGAGTGTTGAAAAACTCGGGGATGAGCCGGGCGGGGGAGTGAAAGTCTAATCAAACGTGGAGATAGCTCGTTCTCTCCGAAATAACTTTAGGGTTAGCGTCGGGCTAGTTGGCAGGGGGGGTAGAGCGACTGATTCCGAACGGGGGCCTACCCGGCTACCCGTCGGAGCCAAACTCCGAATACCCCTGTACAAGGCCCGGCAGCTAGGCGACGGGGGACAATCTCCGCCGCCGAGAGGGGAACAGCCCGGACCGCCCGCTAAGGCCCCCGAGTGACGCTCAGTGCGAAAGGAGGTCGAACCCCCGAGACAGCCGGGATGTTGGCTTAGAAGCAGCCACCATTTAAAAAGTGCGTAATAGCTTACCGGTCGAGGGGTTCCGCGCCGATAATGAACGGGACTCAAGCGTCACGCCGAAGCGGCGGGTGTGTAGCGATACACGCGGTAGGAGAGCGTTGCGTGTGCGGCGAAGCGGTACGGACGACGGGCCGTGGAGCGCACGCAAGTGACTATGCCGGAACGAGTAGACGATAAGACGGGTGAGAATCCCGTCCGCCGTAAGCCTAAGGGTTCCTGGGGAAGGTAAATCCGCCCAGGGTCAGCCGGTGCCTAACGCGAGGCCGAGAGGCGTAGCGGACGGGGAACAGGTTAATACTCCTGTGCTCCCGGCAGTGTAAACCCGGTGGGGAAAGGGTGTAGGCTTACCAGATTGCCTCAGGGCGACTAAGACCCCGATATCCCGGACCCCGCCGGCAAGAAGTTGCTGCCGGAAACCGTACCAAAACCGACACAGGTAGGCGGGATGAGTATTCCAAGGCGCTCGAGAGAACTCTCGTGAAGGAACTCTGCAAATTGGCCCCGTAACTTCGGGATAAGGGGCGCTGGCGCGAGCCAGCCGCAGCGAAAAGGGTCTAGCGACTGTTTACTAAAAACACAGGTCTGTGCGAAGGCGTGAGCCGCGGTATACAGACTGACGCCTGCCCGGTGCCGGTAAGTTAAGGAAGGGGGTCAGCCGCAAGGCGAAGCCCGCGACTGAAGCTCCGGTAAACGGCGGCCGTAACTATGACGGTCCTAAGGTAGCGAAGTTCCTTGTCGGGTAAGTTCCGACCTGCATGAATGGCGTAACGACTGGACCACTGTCTCCACGAGAGACTCGGTGAAACTGTAGTGGTCGTGAAGATGCGACCTACCCGCAGCTAGACGGAAAGACCCCGTGAACCTTAACTGCAGCTTGGTATTGGGTTTAGGCCCGGCATGCGTAGCGTAGGTGGGAGGCCGTGAACCCCGACTCTCGGGTCGGGGGGAGCCGTCGATGAAACACCACCCTTGCCGTGCTTGAATTCTAACCCGGACTCGTGAACCCGAGCCGGGGACCGTGCTAAGTGGGCAGTTTGATTGGGGCGATCTCCTCCCAAACGGTAACGGAGGAGCCCAACGGTCCCCTCAGCCCGGTCGGCAATCGGGCACCGAGCGTAAACGTAGAAGGGGGCTTGACTGCGAGCCCGATGGGGCGAGCAGGTGCGAAAGCAGGGGTTAGTGATCCGGCGGTCCCGGATGGAAGGGCCGTCGCTCAACAGATAAAAGGTACTCCGGGGATAACAGGCTTATCTCCTCTGAGCGTTCATAGCGGCGAGGAGGTTTGGCACCTCGATGTCGGCTCATCGCATCCTGGGGGTGGAGAAGCTCCCAAGGGTTCGGCTGTTCGCCGATGAAAGCGGTACGTGAGCTGGGTTTAGACCGTCGTGAGACAGGTCGGTCCCTATCTGCTGCGGGCGGACGAGACTCGCGGGGCTTCCTCCCTAGTACGAGAGGACTGGGAGGGACGCACCCCTGGTGTGCCGGTTGTGACGCTAGTCGCACCGCCGGGTAGCCACGTGCGGAACGGATAAACGCTGAAGGCATATAAGCGTGAAACTCCCCCCTAGATCAGGTCTCGCCTCGAAAGACGAAGGCTCCCGGGAGACGACCGGGTCGATAGGCCGGACGTACAAGCGTGGCGACACGCTCAGCCGACCGGTACTAACAGCCGACCGTTTGGCCGCACCGCCCCTCCCCCCGTGACCCGGGGGTTCGGGCCTCGGTCGACCGGACACTGGACGGACACACACACCGCGTTCCTCGCACACTGCGTGCCCCCGTACACCGCGGGGGGGCCGGCCCGGTAGGGCCGCCCCCCCGCACCCGAACTGCCGGTGACCATGCCCGGGTGGACACTCCCGTTCCCATCCCGAACACGGCCGATAAGCACCCGGGGCCGATGGTAGTGCGTCCAGCGCGAGAGTAGGTCATCGCCGGCACAACCTA
>DASYHD010000005.1:0-9465 GCA_035998945.1 Flavisolibacter sp.
TGGATTTTAGTTATCCCAAAACCATTGCCCTGACATTTTCCAACAGCAAGGTTGTTTACATCAGTACCGCAGAATACAGTGCAGGCCACCGCTACCATGTCGTCAGGGGCGTCTCAGGTTTAGTAGTAGCAACAAAGCAAATCACAGTTGAACAGCATGCAGCAACAGAAGTGAAATGAACGAATGCAATTCTTTTACAGAAGGGCCCTGACCAAAGAATCGTATTTTTAATGAAACTGTTCTTATGCCTGTAAACGTTTCGGAAAAGCAGTTGTACACTGGCGTTGTCCTTTTGTTCATTGCTGTAGCCATTTTTCTCAGTGCAACGCTTTTGAAAATGCCAGTCAGGATTGCAGAATTGAAGTTGCTCATGGATTTAGGAGCCGTTGTACTGATCGTTTTCTCTGTTCGGTTGATAGCCAGGAGTATCCACCGACAGTAATAAAGAAGACGTTTCAATCACCTTTTCAGCGGCTTTGTATCTTGCATTGTCAAAGCCAGCATCCATGTCAAAAGCGCTCCCTGTAGATACGCACCTGCTGCAAAAAGCAGCCCTGGTGTACAGGGCCATCAATCACCCCATTCGCCTGAAGATTCTCAGGCATCTGCATCAAGAAGGACGCAGCAGCGTCACACCCATTTATACTTCACTGAAGTTGCTGCAATCAGTTGCCTCCCAGCAACTGGCCATTCTGCGCAGGGCAGGCCTCGTGGAAACAGAAAAGGTGGGCAAGCAGGTGTACTATTCGGTCGCCTATGATAAGCTAACGGACCTGCACACAGCAGCCGCGCTTCTGGCAGCAAAGAAAGGAGGCAACAAGTCGCAATAAATACAGTAGGCTTTCTGAAACGAGAGTTTTTTACAAGCCATTCGGGTGCAGGGCCCAGCTCCAGTAATCTAGGATCACCTTTACCTGTTCTTTGATCTTTTGCAGGGAGTGTTCTTTGCGGAAGTACCCTTGTAGGTTTGTAATCCCATAGGCTTCCATGACGGTTGTGGGGTTGTCGGAGGTGGTCAGGAAAACAAAGGGGATGCACAGGGTCCGCAGCCACTCATCCGCATCAATGCGTCGCTTCAGCTCAATGCCGTTGACCTTGGGAAGATTGATGTCACAAAAGATCAGAAACGGTTTTTCTTTTTGGGTCAGCAGGTACTGGTAGGCGTCATCACAATCAGCAAAAAATACCAGGGGGCGGGTGACCCCAAGTTCCATCATCACTTCCAGGAGCGTCTCCTGGTCATCACGGTCATCTTCAATAATAACAATGGGTTGTGTTGTGCGCATGCAGTCCGTTTTTAGCGGGGCGAAAGATACAGCTTCTTTGCCCATGTAAGGTGAAACGGGTTTGTAGGGAGGGCTGAAGGAACATGCAGGAACAAAAAGCACCCTCTTGTATAAAGAGGGTGCAAAGGTTTCAGGTTGTACGGCAGTACAGCGTTTGTGTTTTTTCAATAGGGTAGCACGACCGCTTTTACGCTGATTGAACAGATAACAAGTGTAGTACTGCAATTTGTTTGCCAAGCCAGCTTAACAGTAACGTTTCTCTTGAAACTGTATTATATGGCATCCTCACGCCTGCTCTCTGCCCGGGAATTCAGCGGGGTTGTTCAGGCTCTGTTCGTAAATGAGTTTGGTAAGGGCGATCAGGCGCTGGCGCTGGCCCTGCACCTCCTTCCAGTCAGCTCCATTGAGAAGAGCACTGGAGAGGGCCTGGAATTCGGTTTCATAAAGTGTTTTCAGTGCAGGTGTATCCAGCTGCTTCCATTCCCGTTCCATGATCACACACGTGTTTCGTAGGTTAACAGTAAAAGGCTACAAACAGATAACGATATCCTTTGCAGGATTCGTATGTGTATTACCCTAACAAAACTTATACCGCTGCAGCACTGCGGCAGCAGCAAACTATTTTCTGCCCGGCCTTAAACCTTTTTGCAAAAAGGGGTTCTTATCCTTTGACCGTGCCCGTTTTCCGTACCCTGCCTGAACTGTTCAGGCCTCTCTACTGTGATCAGTAGGTTTTTGTGCAAGCCTGCTTCCCTGTGAAAGCAAATAACCGCCATGATAAACACCTGGCACCCTTGAAAATACGCTCTGTACGTTATTGGTTAACTGGCCCCTCCACCTGGAGGGGTTATTCTTTTGGGTGGCAACCGTTCAACAGGCAACAAGACAGCTAGTGGGGAGCAGCCTCCACATGGCTCCTTTTGATACGGCAGGGCTTCTGTTTAGCCTGCGCAAGGCACACCAATTGTACTTCCCCAGGTTTAACTGCTAATCTATGACACTACAGCATTTCCGCTCCCTTCCCCTTGACACGCAACGAAAGGTGGTTCAGCATTCCGGTGTGTTCCTGCTCGGCAGAACAGGTGTTGGTGTAACGGCCAAACTTTTCCAGCTCAATAACTTTTATGTTGAACTCTTTTTTAACGAGAAGATGTCAGCGGTTAGTCGCCTTGTTGCTTTTGATGATACGGCAAAACTGGAGCACTACCTGCACCTGATTCCCCTCACCGAACTCCAACCGCTGATCAGGCGATAACGGCACGGTTTTGCATTGCACTTACCGTCTCTTACAAAAGCAGCAGGACAGGCGCTTCACCCTTAATCCTTACAATCTGTGCATGTGTGGTGGCCTGTCCTTTTTTATTCCTCTCCCGGATTGATCTTACTGAAAGGCGGTGTACCGCCCGTTGATGCAATACTGCTCCCTGATGCGGTCAGGCTGCCGCCAGTCCCGGTTGAGCAGGATGCTTTTCAGGGCTGCGGTAAACTCGGAATAGAAAGGGGATTTGAGCAAAAACAGGTGTGCCCCCATCTCGTAGGCTGTCTGGATGTTAGCAGGACGGTTGGTGGAGGAAAAGGCCACCACCGGCAGGTCTTTTAGCTGCGCATGGCTTCTGATCTCCACCAGGCACTCCAGCCCGTTTTTATAGGGCATCTCCAGGTCCAGGAACAAAATGTCCGGTACATAGTGCCGGAGCAGGTCCATCAGCTGTCTGCCATTGGAGACACATTCCACCTTGATAGCGGGAGCAATGGTTGTAACCACCGAGCAGAAAACTTCACAATCATCAGCATCATCATCGGCTAAAAGAAGGTTTTTGACTGTGTTGACTTGATCATTGATCATAACCGGTATGGACAATTAGACGTAGTTACGTTTGACATTAGGCGATGCAAAGGTAAACAAAAACTAAGGTGCAGGCGACTTAGGAATTACAAAGCTGAATATACCCACTGCAAGGTCAGTAATAAATAACTGCATAGGATTTCCTGTTTATAAAAATTGGTTTGTCGTTTGTTTAGTTGATACCAGATTTTTCATAGGATATTGGATGTTAAACAAGACGGAACCTTTGTCCTGCCTTGTTTTTTCGGCACACAGCAACCTAATTTTCACCTGTAAGGCCTCCTGTCTTCGAAGGATCGTTAAACTGAGCAAAGAAATTGTTGAACGATTGATTTAGATCTACCTTTACAGTTTCAACAAACCCTTTGAAATGCCTGAAAAGCCCACCCTCGAACAGCTGCAAAATGAACTCCGCCAGCTGGAACAAAAGTTTACCAGTGCTTTTGCACGTCACCGCAGAAAAGAACTTGCCGGCATCCTGGAAAGGATCAACACCCTCAAAGAAGAGATCCAAAAGCAAAAAGAAGGGAACAAGCCAGCGCAACCTTAACATGCGCCACTGCTTTTGGTTGTTTTTAGAAGCTGGTGCTGCCCAGAAACACTACCTGCTTTCCTGCGCAGGTGTTTTACTGTTAGGAGCATTCACCTGCCGCAAATAAAAAAAACACCTACAAGGCAAAGGTTTTCTCCTGACTGCCGGCAGCCTTCTGCAGAAGGTTTTATTTTTAACTGGTTATCAATACCCTATGAAGCTTGTCATGCTGGTGGAGAACCAGCGAATCGACGCCGTTACTGTGCAGCAACAACTGCTGACCTTGCCCGGGTATATCAGCGGCAAAAAGCGGGCGCTGTTGCAGCAAAATGCCGAAGCGCTCCGGCTGGCAGCGCAGGAACCTGTGTTCCTGCTGCAACGGGTGAGCAGCGGCAACAACACGCCGGGGCGAGAGAAAAAAGATCCTGATCCGGGAATGTCGCTGCCCGATTAAAACGGAAGCGCAGGCATTTGTTCATATCTGTATTCACAGTTAATTTCGAAGGCCGAAAAATGGATGGTGATGGCAAAGCCCCGGTTCCTGGATACCCTTTTGTTGAAGCAGGCAGCGCAACAGTTTAGAGCCGTCAATCATCCCCTGCGGCAAAAAATGCTGCATCTCCTGCACAACAAGGGCCCACTGATGGTGACGGACATTTGGAAAACCCTCAGGATTGACCAACCGGTTGCCTCCAACCAGCTGGCCCTCCTCAGGAAAGCAGGCATAGTCACGACACAACGGCAAGGACAGGCCATTTTCTACGCTATCAACGACAAAAGTCTGCAGACGCTCCACTCAGCAGCGGCCATGGTGGTGAACCTGGGGACATCTAAAAACCGAAAGAATAGCTTTGTTAAATAAGCCTTTGAAGTGATGCAGGGCAGAAAGATATAAACGCTATGCCATGGGATCCGGAAAAAGCAATCACCTTGTTCAAAGAACAACACACCTGTATACAGGTAAATTCTTCTCCCCTTCCGCCTGGGTTTGTCACGAACAAAAGAATCTGGAAATGTTTTTTTGAATGCTGAATAAAAGACAGTAGCAGGCCTGCCGCATAAATTGTACGGAGCAAGTATGCAAACCGGCTGAAGTTCCTGTAGGCAAAGGCTATGGTGCTGAATATTCAGGGCAGGTAAGTGAAAGAACCCCGATACCCATAAATTACTCTTGGGTTTAAAAGACGCCTTGCAAGCAAAAGCGGAGGTATTCCCCTCGAAGTGACAAACGGTTAGGGTTTTATCTGGTTACAGGCTTGCCGGAATCTGGCGAGAAGTGTATACCATGTAAGCAGACAATGCCCGGATAATGGTATCAGACAGGCTTCGGTGATAAATGTTGATACAAAAGAGTTCTTTGAATGACAATGGATTCAATGAAAAGCGCAGCCTTGATAGCTGCGCATTTCATCTTCGTATCCCATTCACCTGGGCTTCCGTTCTGGAGAACAAGTCCTTGCTTACCTGTTGGATAAGCAGTCTTTACGGCTTCATAAACTGCTTTGTTTCCTTACCGGCCGAAACAAAGTAAAGGCCCCTGCTCCACCTGCTGATATCAATTGTAAGATTCTGCGGCCCGCTTGCGGAAAGCATCCGGGTACTCACCACGCGGCCTGCGGCATCTCTGATCACCAGTTTTCCGGCATTGCCGGCTGTGTATACCTGTATGTTGTTGGTGGCAGGATTGGGATAAACATCAAGCGTACCGGTGCTTTCCAGGTGCAAGGGTACAATGTTGGAATAGGTAAAGCTGCCGTCGGCATCCATCATTTTCAACCGGTAGTAAAGAACGGGCAGACCCAGGGTGGTTAATCTGCTATCGGTATAGCTGTAATGATTGCGGCTGGTGGCATGTCCTGCTGCCTGCACCTCGCCGATCCTGTTAAACAAGTGTCCATTGGTACTGCGCTCTACAATAAACCTGTCGGTGCCATTCTCTTGCACCGTTGTCCAGTTCAGGAGACCATTGTCGTTTTGCCGCCTGCCTGTGAACTGGAAAAGCCTAAGCGGAAGCACACGATAGCTTTCCGATGCCCAAAGCTCTCTTCCGTAATCATCTGTCAGGACAGAGGCCAGTACCTTGGTTCCCATCACCTGGTACAGGGTGGGCGAACTGCCGCCATTGGGTGCAATGTCCTGGACCATTACCGTACCGGCCGCAGTGCCGTCGGTGCGCCAGGGTTCTTCTCCATGCACCCCGTCGTTGGCCGTAAACACTAGCTGGTTATTGACCACCGTAAGGTAGGACGGCGCACTGCTGGCAGAACCCGGGAAGATGTCTTTTACCATCGCAGTTCCGGCTGCTGTTCCATCACTTTTCCAAAGCTCTGTACCGTTTACACCATCGGAGGCCGTGAAGTAAAGTGTGCCGTTCAGGTTCACCAGGTTGGATGGGTTTCCCCAGTAATAGGTAGAACCTGTAGCCTGCAGCATGACGGTACCTGCGGTAGTGCCATTGGTCTTCCAGATTTGGTTACCATAGGTGCTTTGGTCATTGGCGGTGAAATAAAATGTAGACCCGATGACAATAAAATTATTGGGATGTGCATTGTAGCCAACCGCAATATCCTTCAGCAATACGGTTCCGGCAGCCGTACCATCGCTTTTATAGACTTCTGTTCCGATGCCCGATGCCTGGGCCACAAAATACAGGGCGCCATTGAAGTAGATGAAACGGAAAGGACTGCCACTGGAAGCACCGGTAAAAATATCTTTGACCAGTACCGTACCGGCGTCGGTGCCGTTCGTCTTCCACAGTTCAGTACCGTAGGTAGCAGCAGTGGCTGCAAAATAAGTAGTGCCATTAAGGTTGATGAAACCGGAGGGACTGCTGCTTGCCGTACCGGCATTGATGTCTTTTACCAGTACCGTACCGGCAGCCGTACCATCGCTCTTCCATAATTCGATCCCGTTAACACCATCACCGGCCGAAAAATAAAGTGCGCCATTCACGCTGGCCAGGTTCGTAGGGTTACCCGAACCCGTTCCGGCGAGTATATCCTTTACCAGAACAGTGCCGGCTTCGGTGCCGTCGCTTTTCCAGAGCTCCCTGCCATTGGTGCCGTTGTCGGCACTGAAATACAAAACACCATTGTGGTTCACAAGGTCTAATGGGACACCCTGTCCGGTGCCGGGATAAATATCTTTTACCAGCACTGTACCCGCTGTTGTGCCATCAGTCTTCCAAAGCTCTGTTCCCGTTGCCGGGTCATAGGCCTGGAAATAAGTCGTTGTGCCAATTGTTACAAAACGTTGCGGGGTGCTGTTCGCAGTATAAACAACATCTTTCACCAGAACAGTGCCGGTTTCGGTGCCGTCGCTTTTCCAAAGCTCCCTTCCTGCATCGGCACTAAATGCAGAGAAATAAAACCCTTCAGGAAGTATAACAAAACTGTTTATATCACTATTACTGGTGCCGGCATGGATATCCTTCACCATCACGGTTCCCGAACCCGTTCCATCTGTTTTCCAGAGCTCTCTTCCTGCGCTGCTGGTTGAAGCAACAAAAAACAAGGTACCGTTCCATTCTATCATGTTATAAGGTGAACTGCTACCAGGACCTGTCCAGATATCCTTTACCAGAACAGTGCCGGCTTCGGTGCCGTCGCTTTTCCAGAGCTCATTTCCGTCTGTGGCATTTTGCGCTGTGAAATACAGGGAATTATTAAAGAAAGTAAGGTAATTGGGGGAGCTATGGCTGGTACCCGGATAGATATCCTTTACAAGCACGGTGCCGTCCCCAGTGCCGTCGCTTTTCCAAAGCTCTGTACCGGCCACGCCGTCTTCGGCAATAAGGTACAAGGTACCATTTGCTTTGGTAAGGTAACGTGCATTGGAAGGGCTGGCGCCGGGATACAAATCCTTTACGAGTGTAGTGCCGGCTGCAGTGCCGTCAGTCTTCCATAGCTCATTGCCGTTGGTGCCATCATCTGCGGTAAAAAAGAGTGTGTTGCCGATGGCTAGAAAATTAGCCGGAGCACTACCATAGTTGCCGGAGCGAATATCTTTTACCAGCAGGGTGCCGGCGGCTGTACCATCCGACTTCCAAAGCTCAGTACCATACGTGCCTTCACTGGCATAAAAATAAACCTCGCCGTTAAATACATAAAAATTAGCGGGTGAAGAGGAATTACTGCCCGGATAAATATCCTTTACCATCATCGTTCCGGCCGCAGTACCGTCGCTTTTCCAAAACTCCTGCCCATTGGTTCCATCCTGGGCCATAAAGAAAAGCGTGTTGCCAGCAACTGTTAAATAACGCGGATCCCCCTGTGAAGGGCCTGCCCAGATGTCTTTTACCATCACTGTTCCGGTTTCGGTGCCGTCGCTTTTCCAAAGCTCCCTGCCGTTTTTGCCATCATCGGCAATAAAGAACAATGTGCCGTTCAGATCCACGAGGTACTCAATATTGCTGCTGGCCGTACCAGCTTTGATATCTTTTACCAGCAGGGTGCCGGCGGCTGTACCATCCGACTTCCATAGCTCAGTACCCGAAGCCGGGGTAGTGGCTGTATAATACACGGTGTTATTGACCTCAACGCCTCGAAAGGGAGATGAACCACTGCTGCTGGTGTTGTTAATATCTTTAAGCAATGCAAAGGCTTGTGCAAATACGTTTACGTGCAACAGCAGGGCGGTTACAAACAGGGCAGGATAAAATAGTTTTCTCATTGTGCAGTTCCGGTGTTACGGCGTATTGTTGTTTTAAAGGGTTTCGAACGGCGGCTAATATAAAACGCTATCCTGAAAAGGTATAGGAAAAGCACCGAAAACGATAGTTCACGGGCAAAAATACCTAACAAGTAGTAGCCATATGGAGGTTGATTGATATATAAAGCGGACAGTCTTCTATTTGACGGGTTAGAAATGGACTGCCTTCACTGGCAAACCAGTGCTCATAAATTTTACCATCCGCCCAGGACTTCGCAGCAGGCGCTTTGCATGGCAAGAGGCGCCCTCATCACCATTTTCGGGTTCTGCCAACACACCGGCTTCAAACTTCAATGGATCCTCCATCCCACCTGAGCCTAACAAAAAGCCACTGCCCCTTTCCAATTGCCTGTTGAATCCTCTGCCTTCTTGCCTCTGTCCAATAACCAAATAACAAAAAAGAGGTCCTCTCGGACCTCTTTACAGAATCAGCAGCTACAGCCGTCTTCTTTTCACCACTCGTTGCAACAGCCACGACACCCCAAAGCTCACCACCGCCCCCACGGCCGCCATTACAGCTGTCTTCAGCACTTCACCGCTGGTGATCTGCACCAGCACCACCAGCAGGGTGCCGCCCACCGTACCCGCCCTTTCATTTACGCCGGGCGATGAACCGTCCATTGGTTTTCGATTTATTGGTTTTGCCACCGGTGGTCAACTGGCTCACTATGGCTGCTGTTAATCCGGCAGCATACCCGCAGGCGGCACTTACCTGGAGCACCGCAGTCAGGGGGTAAGGCCACAGGAGCAATCCCAAACAAAGCAGGGCGAGGAGCAAACCACCTCGCTGCACCCGTTTAAAGAACACCGGCTTTGGCGCCAGTACACGTTGATAGATCGTCATACCGATTTGTTTTAGGAATGAAAGAATTATTTGAAGCATAAACCGGTTGAATGGAGAAGAGAAAGAAACAGGGAGGGGGAAAGAAACGACTTGCAGAGAACCGGTGAAAGGTGCTCCTTTCAGGAATAACCGGCTGCCATGGCCGTTATTTGTTGTTTTTGGTACACCGCATCATCCTTTCCCCCATCCCGCTACAAGCCATCCACAAAGAAAGCCTGCACCGAAGACCACTCCCTGTTTCACCCCT